>NZ_CP139300.1:0-1200000 GCF_034093315.1 Prochlorococcus sp. MIT 1314
TAAATTTGTCGTGATCTTGTGATTTGATAATGGCCAATTATTAAATTCCAACTAGATTAAATATCTAGAGAATAAAATTTTGCAAGCAACTAATCCTATTTGGGCGGAAGTTCAACAACAACTTCAAAAAACTTTAAGTAAGCCTTCCTTCGAGACATGGATAAGGCCTGCTAAATTTAATTGCTTTGAGAATGGCTTATTGACCTTAATTGCTCCAAATACATTTTCCAGTGATTGGTTAAGAAAGAATTATTGTGAAACTATCGAAAAAACTGCAAAAGAAATTTGCGGCCATGATGTAAAAGTTGTTTTTAAATCCGAAACAAATACCAGTACCGATTTAACAAATAAAGAGAACCTAAATCAACTGAATGTTAATCATAAAACAAAATCTTTTTCTAATAATTTCCAAGATAATTCTTCAAAAAATCAATTCAAAAATCCTAATGGTTTAAATTTGCGCTACGTCTTTAAAAGATTTGTTGTAGGTCCAAATAGTAGGTTGGCTCATGCCGCAGCTTTGGCAGTTGCCGAATCTCCTGGTAGAGAATTTAATCCCTTGTTTATTTGTGGTGGAGTAGGTCTTGGTAAAACTCATTTAATGCAAGCAATAGGTCACTATCGAGTAGAAATAGATCCAGAAGCAAAAGTTAAATATGTTTCTACAGAGACTTTTACTAACGATGTTATTAGTGGTATTAGGAGAGATGGAATGACAGCTATTCGAGATAAATATAGAAAAGTAGATTTAATTTTAATAGACGATATACAGTTCTTAGAAGGTAAAGAGTATACACAGGAAGAATTCTTTCATACTTTTAACGCTCTTCACGAATCAGGAAGTCAAATAGTTATTGCAAGCGATAGACCTCCAAATCAATTGTCGGGGATTCAAGAGAGATTAATTTCTAGGTTCTCAATGGGTATGACTGCAGATATCCAGCCTCCTGACCTTGAGACCAGAACGGCTATTCTTCAAAAAAAGGCAGAACAAGAGAGGATGAGTCTTCCAAGAGATTTAATTCAATTTATAGCTGGGAGATTCACTTCGAATATTC
Organism: Prochlorococcus sp. MIT 1314; assembly: GCF_034093315.1. Lineage (GTDB taxonomy): Bacteria > Cyanobacteriota > Cyanobacteriia > PCC-6307 > Cyanobiaceae > Prochlorococcus_A > Prochlorococcus_A marinus_Y. The sequence continues at coordinate 1,059 of NZ_CP139300.1, forward strand.
GAGAATTAGAAGGGGCATTTACTAGAGCTGTTGCATTCGCTTCAATAACAGGATTGCCAATGACAGTCCAATCAATTGCTCCAATGCTTGATCCGAATAGTGTCGGCGTAGTTGTAACTCCAAAACAAGTTATTAACAAAGTGTCAGAATTCTTTAAAGTTTCTACTGATGAATTGATTAGTTCAAGCAGAAGAAAACCAGTGAGTCAGGCTAGGCAAATAGGTATGTATCTTATGAGACATGGAACCGATTTAAGTTTACCAAGAATTGGAGATGAATTTGGGGGGAAAGACCATACAACGGTTATGTATGCTATTGAACAAGTTGAAAAAAAATTGTCTATTGATCCTAATATTGCAAGCCAAGTTCAAAAAATAAGAGATTTACTTCAAATAGATTCAAGAAAAAATTTATAGGTAATTAGAAATAAAATTACTAGGATCTTGATCATATCTATGGTTTAGAGGTATCTTTTCTATTACATTGTTATTACTTAGTAATTCGATTTTATTTAATGATTGTCTTAATAACCTTGCTGAAATAATTGGCATATCTCTTGGAACTGAGATTCTATTTTTTAAATATCTCAGTGATTTTCCTGAAAGTTTCTCAGGGATGTTTACTTTACCCGTGAGCATATGTGTCAATGCTGATCTCAATGATTCGTCAAAGGATTCCTTATCGTATGGATTTACTTTTATTAAATTATCTTTATGCTTTATTACTCTTTTAAGAGCAAGTTTAGCGTAATAAGCTGAATCATAATTTTTATTGAATTCAAAATTACCAAGACCCTGACCACTATCTATTGACTTAGAGAAATCCATCTGTTTTTCATTACTTTCTTTGTAACAGCCACCCATTTGTGGAGGTAAATCATGAGAGTGAGTATGAAAATCTCCTTGAGTTCCTCTATATGCACTTGTCCCTTCAAAAAGTGTTAGCCAGTTATCGATGTAGCGGTAATTAGACCTTAAATTAAACCCTTTATAATAGGTTAAAGAAGCATTCATTCTCTCCATATAAGGAATGAAAATTATATCTCCAACACCAGGCTCTATCTTACCTGTATTAGATACAGATGGATCAACAAACCCTGATTTTGATCTTTTCAACATTTCATCAAATTTAGAAATGGATTCTTTAAATCTTTTTTTTCTAAAAGAGTTATCAATAAAATTAAAGCTTTCTCGGCAAAGCCAATTACACCAAGATCTGAAAATTTCTCTTTCTAATTCTCGAGTTTTAATAAGGTGACTCGATGTTATAAAAGACCCAAGTGATCCAAACTTGTTTTCTAAAAAAGCTATGATATCATCGCTTTCAGTTATAACTTGACCTTTAAATTCAATTGCAGGTAATTTGCCAGATCGGACTTTATCAAGGAACCAACTTTCTTTTTGACCATAGCAAAACATATTTATTTTTATTACTCTGTAAGGAATTCTTTTATATTCGAGCCATAACCATATTTTTTGACAGTAAGGACACCAAGAATGCCTATCCCTATATAGGGTAACTATTACATCATTTTTGGTATGACCAAATAATCTTAAATTTGAGTAGGAATTATTAATACCATTGACTCTATCAAGATCTTCAAATTTATATTTATTTAAATCTTCCCATGTCAAAATCCCATTCATTCTTTGAATTAAAGCTATAAACTAACGTTATACTAATTGATTAAAAAAAGTCTTGGAATTTCAATTTGATTTAATTGTTGTTGGCGCTGGTTCTGGGGGACTGGCGGCAGCTAAACGTGCTGCTAGTTATGGAGCAAAAGTTGCAATCATAGAAGTAAATAAAATAGGAGGAACGTGCGTAATAAGGGGATGTGTTCCAAAAAAATTGATGGTGTACGCAGCTAAAAGCAAAAATAATATGGATTCTTCTGAAGGATATGGAATAAAAAGTGAGGACATAAGTTTTAATTCAAATATTTTGTTGAAGAATGTTAGAGAAGAGGTTTCCAGATTAAGTGATTTACATAGAAATTCTTTAAATAAATTAAATGTCACTATCTTTCAGGGCTTAGGAAGATTCATAACTCAAAATGAATTAGAGATAATTTGTCCGAGAACAAAGAAAATCTTAAATAAAGTAAGTTCAAAAAAAATTCTTATTTCAGTTGGAGGTAAACCAAAGAAATTGAATATTCCTGGGATAGAGTTTGCGTGGACTAGTGATGATATTTTTGAATTAGAAAAGTTTCCTAAATCAATATTAATAGTTGGAGGAGGATATATTGCTTGCGAATTTGCTTCTATTTTTAGTAATTTAGGTACTGAAGTCACTCAATTAATTAGAGGTCAACATTTACTTAATGGTTTTGATGAGGATCTGTCTTCATGCTTAGAAGAATCACCTACTTTTACTGGAATAAATATAATCTCCAATACTCAATTAAAGTCTATTAAGAGAGAAAATGGGAATTTGGAATCTACCTTGGATTCGGGTGATAAAGTCTTCACTAATGGTATCCTTATTGCTACAGGTAGAGAGCCAAATCTTTTCCCTTTAAATTTAGATTTTTTAAATCTAAAGATGGATGGCCAATATTTAGACGTTGATCAACTTAATCAAACAAGCAACGCTAATATTTTTGCAGTTGGTGATATCACAAACAGACCAAACTTAACTCCAGTAGCAATTGAACAAGGTAGAGTCTTTTCGGATAATTTTTTTAATAACCAAAAAAGAAAAGTAAATTATGAAAATGTCCCTAAAGCCGTTTTCACTATTCCAGAAATTTCCACCGTTGGTTTAAGTGAGAAAAGAGCGAAAGAGGTCTACTCTGAGAAAAATATAAAAATTTTTAAATGTAAATTTACACCTATGTCCAACACTTTTAAAGACAAAAAATCAAAATGTATGTTAAAGATTGTGGTTCATACACTAACTGACAAAGTATTGGGATGCCATATGTTTGGAGAAACATCATCTGAAATTATTCAAATGGTATCAATTGCATTAACTGCAGGCATAACCAAAAAAGACTTTGATAAAACTATGGCTTTGCACCCAACTATCTCAGAAGAGTTCGTGACAATGTATGGCTGAAATTATGATTCAGAAAATTTTAATTTTTCTTGAGTAAATAGAATTCCTATAAGTAATGAAAAGTAAATTATTAGACCTATTCTTAATTCAGAAAGATAATTAAATCCATTCAAGAAGAGTATTTTATCGAGAATGTAAAAAATATAAAGATTAAGCAAAATAAATCCTTCGATTCTGGTGATTTTTCCCTTGCTCCAAAAAATTGGTAGACATGCAAAGGTAGTTAAAACCATAAAGGGCAAGTCAACTTTTATTAGACTTTGTTCTATTACTAAACCTTTAAATCCTGAAAAAATACTACAACTTCCAAGAATTAGAAGTTGATTGAGCAAATTGCTTCCTATCACATTACCAATCGCAAGATCTGTTTTGCCTTTGAATGCTGCAATTATTGAGGTTACTAATTCTGGTAACGATGTCCCAGTGGCGACAATAGTTAAACCAATAACAATTTCATTTACACCCAAAAGAGTAGCAAGGGTTTGAGAACCGTTTACTAAAATATTTGAACCAAAGCTTAAAAGAAATATTCCAAATATCAACTTTAGTAAAATTTCTGGCTTACCTTTATAGTCATCTTTGAATTCTGCTATCTCTGGTTCAGCATCTTTTGTATCCTCTCCTTTCTCATTGATGGTATTAATTTCCCATATCGTATTTAAGGCTAAACAAAATATTAGAAAAATGCCTGCTTGCAATGTTAATAGGCCTGTTGATGACATTGCCCAAACCGCACAAGAAATGGCCATCAATAGAGGAACATCTCTTCTGACTATTCTGCTTTTTACCTTAAGAGGTGTTATCAACGAGCTTATACCTAAAACCACAAGAACATTGAAAATATTGCTTCCTATTACATTGCTAGCCGCCAGCGAATCACTGCCCTTTAAAATTGAACTTAAACTTACCAGTAACTCAGGAGAGCTTGTACCTAGTGAAACAACTGTTAATCCAATAACTATTTGAGGTATTCCTAAAATTAAAGATAAATATATGGCTCCTTGAATAAAGAACTCCCCACCTGCAAAAAGTAAAACCACTCCTAAAATTATTTCTATTATTGGGAAAAAAAAATCACTCATATTTAAGCTTTTATTTAGATAATTAAATTTTTAATAATTGATTAATAACTATCCTCGAATATCTATAATTTATTGTCAATTTTAATTTGCTGTTAAAATTGATTAAATAGTAAAAGTTTTGAAGACATTAACCATAATAAAACCTGATGATTGGCATTTACATTTAAGAGAAGGTCTTGTATTAAAAAATATTATTCATTTTACTTCAGAGTTGTTTGGAAGAGCTATCGTCATGCCGAATACTAAAAATCCCATAACATCTATAGATAGCGCTATTTCTTATAAAAAATCTATTCTTGAAGCTTTACCTGAAAGTTCTAAATTTGAACCATTAATGACAATGTATCTTACAGATGATACTGACAAAGAAGAACTAATAAATGGTTTCAAAGATAATGTCTTTTTTGCAGCAAAATTATATCCAGCTAATGCTACAACAAATTCCAGTCATGGAGTTAAGAAAATAGAAAATCTATATAAGATTTTTGAATCAATGCAAGATTCTGGCATGCCTCTTTTAATTCACGGGGAAGTGACTGATCCTGAAGTGGATATATTCGATCGAGAGGAAGTTTTTATAGATAGAGAACTTTCTCCAATAGCTGAAAGATTTCCAAAATTAAAAATTGTTTTAGAACATATAACAACCTCCTATGCAGTGGATTTTGTTCAAGAAAAAAATATTGGAGCAACTATAACTCCTCATCATTTACACATAAATAGAAATGCAATGTTTTTTGGAGGCTTAAATAGTGATTTTTACTGTTTACCAGTCGCTAAGAGAGAGAAAAATAGACTTGCTTTAAGGAGCGCTGCAACAAGTGGGAAAGAGTGTTTTTTCTTGGGAAGTGACTCTGCTCCACACCTTAGAAAGTGGAAAGCTTTTTGCGGTTGTGCTGGTATTTTTAATTCGCCAGTAGCAATAGAAAGCTATTTAACAGTTTTTGAAGAGGAAAATGCTCTAGATAATTTTGAGAAATTTGCAAGCTTGAATGGCCCTAGTTTTTATAATGTTCCCCCAAACAAAGAAAAATTAAAATTAGTTTCTAGATCTAATAAAATTCCAGAATTTATTGATGTTGTTGAAGAAAAAAATATTGTCGGACAAATAAAACCATTTCATGCTGGTGAAACTTTAAAATGGCAAGTAGAAGGTATAACAAATTAAAAAATTAGATTTAATCTGATCATTCAACAAAAGTGTAAATAATACAATTTTTCTTTCCTAAATGGATTACTTTCGGCTACGACTAGAAAGGGCAAATTCCTTTATGTGTGTGGCGTAATTGGTAGACGCGCCTGACTTAAAAACCAGAACGATTTTAATTCACTTAAGTACATAAACCTTTCGTGATTTGTAAAAAGCCAGTCGCACTCATACTTCTGGGCCTGTCCACTTAAGGACAAATCTCAACAACTTGATCTAGCGCGATCCATGCTTCTTTTTTTGAGCGTATGGCATTAAAAAAAGAAGCTAATTACCACTTATTTTAGATCGACTGTCAATCAATATATATATGTAAAGAAATCAATTTTTTAAATATTTCGAAAGATATTTAATACTAAGCTGCATTGATTTTTAAATAAATTTTGAAACACTTTATTTCTTTCCTTCCTTTTTTCTTTATGTCAATTCTTTCGTTAAGTTGTTCAAATAAACCCGTCGAAAAAGAAATGAAAATGCCAATGTTATTTGATACAAAAGAACAGGCTGAAAAAGAAGCTTATAAATTTGACTGTGAAGGCGCTCATCAAATGGGAGATAAATGGATGCCATGCAGTATTCATGAACATAACCATTAAAAAAGGAGCTAATTGCCCCTTATATTTCGAGAATTAAGTTATAGCGAGGATCTTAATCTATCAACTTTTAAATAGTTCTAGCACGTCCATTGGTCTCCAAAAAATGTAAATATTCGCATTTTTCTTGGTTAAATGGGTTACTTTCAGCTACGATTAGAAAGCGCAAATTCCTTTGGGAGTGTGGCGGAATTGGTAGACGCGCCGGACTTAAAATCCGTCGAGCGATTTAGCTCGTGGGGGTTCAAGTCCCCCCACTCCCATTATTTAATTATTTCTTTTTAGTTCTGACAATAACTTCCAATAATTGTTATGTTCTAACTAAGCAACCATAAATCAAATATGGAAAGTTTTTTCAATAATTCATTAGCTACTTTAATTGCATATATCGGAGTTATTTCCATCTATTTATTGGTTATTCCATTATTTCTATTTTACTGGATGAATAATAGATGGAATGTTATGGGCAAATTTGAAAGATTAGGAATTTATGGACTTGTATTTCTATTCTTCCCAGGTTTAATTTTATTTTCTCCATTTTTAAATCTCAGATTAAAAGGAAGTGGTAAAGGGTAAATAATTGACTAAAGGTAAAGTTATACAAATAGGAATATTCGTCTCATTAATAGGATTAATTAGTTTTGAACTTGCACCTCAAATTGGCATCGACAATTTTACAGCCACTACCATCTCGAGTTGTATCTTAATTCTGATTGTTATTACCTGGGTAACATCTTATGTTTATAGAGTTGTAAATGGAAAAATGACGTTTATGGAACAAAGGAAGCGTTATAGAAAAAAGTATGAAAAAGTTGTTAATGATAAACTAGAGACTAAGTTTAATTCGTTGTCAAAGGAAGAGCAGGAAAAACTAATGAAAGATTTAGAAAAAAATCTCTAAACTTTTCATAGGAAAGAATCTAAAATTCATGAAAGATAACAAAATGCAAATTACTAAAAATGAATCTTTATCAAAGGTAGATAAGAAGTTTTATGAGTTAAAAAATAATAAAAAATTAGCTTTGATGCCTTTTATTATGGCTGGGGATCCCAATATTGAAATAACCTCTGAGATCTTATTAAAGTTACAAGAAAATGGAGCTGATCTTATTGAATTAGGCATCCCATACAGTGATCCACTTGCAGACGGACCAGTTATTCAATTGGCGGCCTCTCGAGCCTTAAAGTCAGGTATTAACCCAAGAAAAGTAATTACAATTTTAGAGGATTTAAAAGGTAAATTAAATATTCCCATCATACTTTTTTCTTACTTAAATCCTTTACTATGTTTTGGCTTTAAGCAGTTTTGTGAGATGGCATCTAATGCAGGAGTTTCTGGACTAATAATTCCTGATCTCCCTTTAGAGGAAGCTTATAAATTTTCTAAAATAGTTAGTAAACATTCTATGGACTTGATTTTATTGGTTGCTCCAACTACTCCTTTTGAGAGAATGAAACAAATATCAAATCATACAAAAGGATTTACTTATTTAGTAAGTGTTACAGGTGTCACTGGTGAGAGAAACAAGATGGAAAATAGAGTAGAAAATCTTATTGCCAAATTAAAAGAGGTAAATACTAATCCAATTGCTGTTGGGTTTGGAATATCCACCCCTGAACATGTTAATAAAGTTCGTGAGTGGGGAGCAGATGGAGTAATAATTGGTAGTGCATTTGTAAAACGAATTTCTAGTTCAAGTGAAAAAGATGTCGTTGATAATGTTGGTCAATTTTGTAAAGATATGCGTTTAGCCGCTGATCAAAAAATATAAATATTAAGAGAGTATTTTCTTGAAAAAATTAACTAAATAGGGATTTGAAAAATTAATTATCAAATTTATGTTTGTTATCTTTAAGATTCTTCAGTAGGTAATAATCTTATTTGTTTTCTTCCAAGCTTAATTTCAAATTCATCCCCTGCTTTTAAATCTAAAAGTGCTGTATATGCTTTCCCAATCAAAAGGTTACCATTACCTTGAACTGTAGCGATGTAACTTAGTTTCCTTCCTCCTTTACCAATACCTGCAACTCCAGCATCTCCAAGATTAACTCCTTTTGCTTCTAAAAGTGCTTCATAAAATGCGGTGAAATTTAAGCGCTCACTACCATTTTTCTTAGTGGAAACGTATCCACATGCGCGAACAAGGTCGGACTTGCTAGCATCACCAAGTTCTTTGACTTTTGCAAGAAGATCAGTACCAGTGAGCATGATTAATTATAAAGAATGTTCTTCTTAAATAAGATAGCAATTTGTGTGTAATATATGCAATTATTTTAGTATATATTTATTGTATTAGTTATCTTTAAAAATGGAAAAGTTTGTTGTGTTTGGGAAGTACTGTGAAGATGCAATTATTAAAAGGGAACCTTTTCGTAAACAACATCTTAATAGACTTAAAAACTTAAAAGATCGCAATATTTTAGTTACTTTAGGGCCAACAAAATGTACTAAATATTTGTTTGGAATTTTTAATGCTAATGATGAAAATCAATTAAGAGATTTTATTGAAGAAGATATATATTGGGAGAAAGGTATATGGATTAATTATGATGTTTATCCGTGGCTTCAGGCTTTTTGAATATAATACATAATATATTCAAGTAATATATAGTATTTATTAAAGTAAAATTTATTTAAAGAAAATATTTAATTATTTTTACATTAATAATTAAATATTTTTTATGTAAAGGAATTAACGTGATAATTATTTATTCATAGGCTATTTTTTTAAGTGTGATCTATTTGTTTGAAATCTCGTTGTTAAGTCTGAAGATTATTTCTAGTTAAAATATAAGGTTCTGAAAAAATTTATTTACTTATATCTTGATTTATCTTGTTTACTAAAGAGTCGATATCTAATTGATTATATGGAGGTGCTTGTTTTGTCTCTCTATAATCATTCTTGATATTGTTTAACCAATTTTGTTCAATCTTTATGAGATTTTTTGCAATGTTGAACATACCGCCTTTTTTATGTAATTCTTTAATTTTTATAATTATTTCAGAAGTCCTGCTCGATTTAATATTTAATTCATTTGCTAAATCTTTTTGGCTTAATCCAAGAGATTTCAACCAATCTTTAATGAATGAGACAAGTTCTTTCTCTTCCTGTTGAGATAATCTACTCATTCAATAAAAAGGGAATAATTTATTAAGCTTGTTCTCTGCTCTTGCTCTTATTGAGGGAGTCATATATTTACTCCATATACTAAGTACCGCTGTAAGGGCCACAAAATCATCACTAAAACCAACTAATGGCATAAAGTCAGGGAAAAGGTCAAATGGCATAACTAAATAGGCTAGAGCAGCCATTAAGGAAACTCTTACTTTTGCCGGAGTATAAGGATCTATAGACATTTCCAAAACTTCTAAGGCAGGCTTGGCAATTGTTCTTCCTGCTTTAATAAGAATCTTTATAATGATATTCTCATCAATTGTTGAACTTTCTAAAACTTCAGCATCATAAATTTTTTCTTGGCTTTTGTAATTATCTTTCATCCTTGTAAATGAAATTTAAGAATTTTTAATGGAATTTTTAGCTAATACTATCAACTAATCCATTCTGTATGCCTGCTTTTCTAAGTTTTCTTAAGGCACGTTGAACTACTTGTCGGCAATATTCCCTACTACAACTCATATGTCTTGCCACTTCAGCTAAAGTTCTCCACTCATTTGAACCGTCTAAGCCAAATCTTAGGCTTACTATCTTTCTTTCTTTATCAGTTAAATTTGCTTTATCTAATAACTTCCAAGCAGAGGCTGTCCTTTCGGCTAATTCTGCTAATTCCATTGGAGGAGTTTGATCACTTGGAAGAATGTCAACTAACTCAGATGGATCTGATTTTGATTTAACAGTGCCTTGAAGACTTACAGTAATACTTCTCAATTCACAAGATAGAAGTTCTTCAACTTCCTCCTTGGTTATTTTCATTTCTTCAGCCAGCTCATTGCATGTAGGGGAGGTTCCCTTAATCTGCATAAGTTTTGATTTGGCTGATCTTAATTTTGTAAGTTTTTCATTAATATTTACAGGTATCCTAATTGTCCTACTTTGGGTTGATAATGCTCTATTTAGCCCTTGCCTAATCCACCAATAGGCATATGTTGAAAAGCGATGACCTCTTTTGGGGTCAAATTTCTCGACTGCCCTTATAAGGCCCTGAGTTCCTTCCTGAATTAAATCCAATAAATCTAATCCTTTACCCTGATATTTTTTTGCTAGATTCACTACTAACCTAAGATTGGCCTCTACCATGTCTTCTTTAGCTTTCATTCCACTTTTAATAGCTTGATTTTCTTCTTCGGAAAATATACAGGCTGGTCCTGTGCCTCCTGATAATTGACACCTATCTTTTAGAGCAACCATCGCCTGCACTTTTTTGCCCAGTGTGAGTTCTTCCTCAGGCGACAAAAGCTTTCTACGTCCAATTTCTACGAGATAATCGCTTAATGAACTCAAAATTTATTCCATTAGTAATATATTTAACTTATAGTCAATTTCTAAATAAGCTATACATGTAATAATTAATTAATAATTAATTAATAATTATTGATTAGTTAATTATTAATTAATAACTATTTACTATTAACTCAATTTTTTAATGAAATAATCCTAAATTTAATTATTTAATTTTTTTTCTTGATTCTAGTTCAGCAAGAACATCTCTCCACTCGACACCTTTGTACATAAGGGCTACTTGCAGATGATAAATTAAATCGGCAGCTTCACTTGAGATTGAATTTTTATTATTATCTTTGCAAGCCATTATAAATTCTGCAGATTCCTCTCCTATTTTTTTCAAAATAGTATTACTTCCTTTTGTTAATAAATAATTTGTGTAACTTTTCTCTGAAGGATTTATTGATCTATCGTTAATAGTATTGAATAATTCAGAGCAAATATTTGAGAAGGGAGTTGTTCGTTTCTCTTTTTTATCATTTTGGTTAATCTGGATTTCGTTGAAAAAACAACTTTTTTCGCCAGTGTGACAAGCCCCTGAACCATTTTGTTCAATTAAAAGTATTAGTGCATCATTATCGCAATCGAATCTTATCTTTTTAAGTATTTGGGTACTTCCACTTGTGGCTCCCTTTCTCCAAATTTCGGATCTTGATCTACTCCAGTAATGAACGTTTTTGGTCTCAAGAGTCTTTGTTAATGATTCTTTATTCATCCAAGCAAGCATAAGAATTGATCCGTCTAACCAATCTTGTGCTATTGCAGGGATTAATCCATAATTATCAAAGTGTAGATCTTCTATGGAAAAATTAGTTGAATAATTCATTATGTTTGGTATGTTAAATCCTACTCAGTATGTTTTATTAAAAATTATCCTAACAGTTAATTGATGTATATTCATTCTCTGAAATTTTCATGCAGTAAAAGTTATGATGATTTTCCCTGTTCACACAGGCAATGGCGCCATGAAGGCCACTGCAGGTTTGTACATGGATATTCAAGATCATTCACCTTTTGGTTTACTGCAAAAAAGTTAGACCCTAATGGTTTTGTTGTGGATTTTTCAAGTCTAAGGCCCCTTGAAAGTAAACTAAAGGAGCAATTTGACCATACATTTTTGATAAATAAAGATGATCCCTTACTGAGTTACTGGGAAAAATTACATAATTTAGAAGCTTTAGATTTGAGAATTATGGATAATGTGGGAATGGAGTTTACTTCTGAATTAATTTGGAGATGGGCTAATGAATACTTACAGGATAAGGATAAGGGAAGAACTTGTTGTTGGAAAACAGAATCAAAAGAAAATAGGTCTAATAAAGCAAGTTTTGAGAAAATTCCTGAGTGGTTTAAATCTTAGAATAAAATCATTGAAATTCAAGTATTGTTATTTTCTTTGATTTAGATCTTTAATCAACAATTATTTCTCCATTAACTAGATAAATATTAACCTCGTCTTTATTAAGATAATGATTATTCAGTATATTATTAGAAATTTTTGTCTCAATTTGTTTCTGAATAATTCTTTTTAGAGGCCTTGCACCATAGGCATTATCGAAACTATTTTGGACTAATTGATTAATTGCCTCATCAGTAATTTTAAATTTCAAATTCTTTTTGATAAGTCTATTTTCTAAATTTCGAAGCTGGATTTTTGCAATTTCTTTTATATCATTTAACTCTAAATTATTAAAAATCACAATTTCATCAAGTCTATTTAAAAACTCAGGTTTGAAAAATTTTTTAAGTTCAGAATCTACAACTTTTTTAATTTCATTTGTATCTTCTTTCCTAACGGATAAATCATTTATTGATTGACTTCCTAAATTACTAGTTAGAACAATGATTGAATTTTTAAAATTAATTGTACGACCCTGTCCATCCGTTATAATTCCATCATCAAGAACCTGTAAAAGAATATCCAGTATATCTTTGTGTGCCTTCTCTATTTCATCTAGAAGTATCAATGAATAGGGATTTTTACGCACTGCTTCAGTTAATTGACCTCCTGATTCGAAACCTAAATAGCCAGGAGGTGCACCTATGATTTTACTAACCGAATGCTTTTCCATATATTCAGACATATCCAGTCTCGTAATTGAAGAATCTGAGTCGAATATAATTTTTGCTGTTACTTTACTTAGCTCTGTTTTCCCAACTCCAGTTGGACCTAAAAAGAGGAAACTTGCTAAGGGCTTGCCAGGGTCGTTTAGGCCTGTCCTTGATCTCTTTATAGAGTCTGCAACTGCTCTAATTGCACTATTTTGACCAATAATTTTTTCTTTAAGGATAGACTCTAGGATCAAAAGCTTATCTTTTTCTGATTGGTTTAAGCTTTGTACAGGAATAGAAGTCCACTTAGAGACAACTTCTGCAATATCATCAAATGTAACCTCTTGTCTTAAAAGATTAGACTCTCCTTTTTTTTGTGAATTAATCAAGGAATCACTTTTTACTGCCAATTTTTGTTGTAACGTATTTAAAGTCCCAAATTCCAATTCTGCTGCTTTGTTGAGATCAAAACTCCTTTTTGCTTGATCTATTTTTAGTTGAATAGATTCAATTTCTTCTTTTATAGTGCTAATCTCATCAATTTCATCTTTTTCTTTTTTCCATTGAGCAGTCAATTCGGCTTGTTTATCTTTAAGTGATATAAGTTCGTTATTGATTTTTCTTAATCTTTCTAAAGAAAAATCATCTGTTTCTCTTTTTAAAGATAATTTTTCCATCTCAAATTGTAGAACTTTTCGATCAATCTCATCAATTTCTTCAGGTTTGGAAGTTATAACCATATTTAATCTTGAAGCTGCTTCATCTATAAGATCTATTGCTTTATCGGGAAGAAATCTATCATTAATATATCTTTCGCTTAGGGCAGCGGCAGCAACCAAAGCATTATCAGAAATTCTTACACTATGATGAACTTCATATCTTTCTCTCAATCCTCTTAATATTGAGACAGTATCATCAATTGAAGGAGCATCAATTTTTATTTTCTGAAATCTTCTTTCTAAAGCAGGATCTTTCTCTATATTTTGTTTATGTTCATTAATGGTTGTAGCGCCAATACATCTAAGTTCTCCTCTTGCAAGCATGGGTTTTAAGAGGTTGCTTGCATCTAAAGAACCTCCGCTGGCACCTGCACCAACTACTGTATGAATTTCATCAATAAAAAGAATGATCTTCCCTTCAGATTCTTTAACTCTCTTAAGCACATTTTTTATTCTTTCTTCAAACTCTCCACGATATTTGGCTCCAGCCAAAAGCGAACCCATATCTAATGAGATTAGTTGCCTATTTTGTAGTAAAGAAGGTACATCTCCATTAACAATTCTTTGAGCCAACCCCTCGACTATGGCTGTTTTACCAACCCCAGGTTCTCCAATAAGAACAGGATTATTTTTTGTTCTTCTACTTAATATTTGAATTGTTCTTCTGATTTCTTCATCTCTACCAATAACTGGGTCTAAAATCCCATCCCTCGCTGATTGAGTGAGATCAATACCATATTTATCTAAAGACTCATTTGAATTATCAAACTCATATTTTGCTGTTGGATCTGACTTCATTTCATTTATAGTTTCAAGAAATTCTGGAATACCTTTTCGATTTAAAATTTGAAATCCATACTGATCATCATAAATGAAACCATAAATTAAGTGCTCTGTTGATATCACTACATCATATAAAGTGTTTTTAAGGTCATTTGCTTTTAAAAATATTTTATGAAGGGTATCTCCAATATATAAATTAGATTGTTTATTTTTCATTTTTGCCTTCGAATTTAATGAAGACATTATTAATTTCTCTACCTCTTTAGTATTTACATTATTTTTTTCTAAAATCTTTTTTGTGAATTTATCTTGTTTTATAAGGGCTAATAATAAATGATCAGATTCTACATTTTGTTGATAATTGTTGTAAGCTATTTCCTTTGCAAAAATAAAATAGTTCCAAGCAGAATTTGAAAATTCGCTTGGAACTATTTTCATGAATCAAAGTTTAAGTATGACTATGAAGATTATTAAATAATAAAGAGATTATTGAAAAAAATATTTTTTATTCAACAATTACTTTTCCTACCATTCCAGCTCCTCTATGTGGTTCACAATAGTAGTCATAAGTTCCTGCAGTACTAAATGTTTCTTCCCAAGATTCTCCTGGCGCAAAAGCTAAGTCAGCATGACTTAATTCCTCATGCCCATCAAAAACAGCATTATGAGGAGCTAGTTTGTTATTAACGAATTTAACTGTATCGCCAGCAGCAATGGTTACAGTACTTGGCTCAAATGCAAGCATTCCCGCATCTGTACCCAATTTAACCTCAACGGTCTTTGCTGAAACGGATGAAATACCTAGACCTAAAGTTAAGACTACTGCGAATAATCCCGCAAAAATTGAACGTAACATAATTAAAATTTGCTTTATATATATATTACAAGGCTTTGGTAACCTTACTGCGAGATTTTTAATTGATATTACAGCTTGGTAACTTTGATACCCTTAAAATATCATTGAGTGATTTGGCATAACTTTTAAGATTGAAAGTCTCGGGATTAGTGATGGGGACATGATTAAAGTCATATTTTTTTATGCTGAAGCTATCCCACGGAGTGGTTTGGATAGGAAGAATTCTTAATAATATTTTTAGGATTTTTTTTGTAAGGGTTATCGAAAAATATCTCTTCATTTTTTTCCTTTTTAAAAGTGTAATTATAGCTTCGTCAATTGAAATAAATTTCTGACCTAGTACAAATTTTCTGAAGCCTATATATTGCTCTTCTTTATGATTTTTAATTAGAAACCCGCAAATTTGAGCAATATCATTTGCGTGTATAAAGTGAAATTTAGAATTTAGTTTTAAAAATCTTGCTAACCAAAGCCATTTCTCTATTTCTTTCAATCCACTAGTTAAATAACTCACAGGATATTTACTTTTTTTGCCAAGATTTCCGCCAAAAACCAGGGTAGGGAAAACAGCGAATGTTTTTTCTGCAAATGTGCTTTCTCTAAGTCTCTGGTAACATTCATATTTTGTTTGTATGTACTCTGTTCCATAAATCAATGATTCCCTCATTAATTCTGTTTTTGTATCAAGAATGCTAGCTGTTGAAAAATAAATAATCTTTTCTAACTTTTTAATATCAAGCATTTCAAGTAATGCTTCAAAAGCTTTAATATTCACCTCATAAGCTCTTATGGGATCTCCCCAAGCCGTAGCGGTATGTATTAGATAATTAATTTGACTAATTTCTTTTTTATATCTATTTGATTCCCTGATATCGCAAACTAATAACTTGACTTTTTTATTTTCTTGAATAGAAATTGGTAATTTACTTTTATCTCGGACCATGAGATAAAGCCTGTACTTTGTGTTTTTTAAAAACCAATCGACTAAATATTGGCCAACACATCCATTAGCACCTGTTATTAATAAGTTTTTATATGCCAAGTTTTTAACTAGTAAGTGAGTTTCTTTCCATGTTCAAAAAATGTTTGAGCATTTTCTTCTGGAGTCCCTGGTAAAATCCCATGACCTAAATTAAGAATATATTTCCTGTCTTTAATTTTATTAAAAGTATTATTTATCCTTTCTTTAATTGATTCTTTGTCTCCGAATAAGATGCCAGGGTCAATATTACCTTGAATTCCTATCCCGTTAGGGATTCTTTTACAAGCCTCTTCAATATCAACTGTCCAGTCTAATGAAATTATATCTACGCCAGTTTTGGCCATTCTTTCTATTACGCCAGCACTTCCTGAGATGTAAAGAATTACTGGTGTTTCAGGGTATTCCGCTTTTACAATGTCAACAACTTTTTTTTGATACGGTCCAGCAAAGATATCGTAATCTTGTGGGCTTAGTTGACCTGCCCATGAATCAAAAATTTGTACTACTTGCGCTCCAGATTTTATTTGATATTTAAGATATTCACCAATAGACTTTGCAAAATGATCAAGAAGTTTATGCAGTAAATCTGGTTCTTTAAAAGCCATTGATTTTATTAAAGAATAATTTTTACTGCTTTTACCTTCAACTACATATGCAGCAAGAGTCCAAGGTGCTCCAACAAAACCCAGCACAGTTGCCTCATTATTCACATCTTTTTTTAATGAAGAAAGAACTTGCCCAACAAAACTTAAACTCTCACTTGGGTTTAATTCTTTTAAATTTTCTATCTGGCTAAGAGTTCTTATTGGGTCCTCAATTATTGGACCTTTACTTTCTATTATTTCGAAATTTATGCCCATTCCTGGCAGAGGTGTGAGAATATCTGAAAAAAGGATCACACCATCTGGTTTGAAAGCATGAAATGGCTGCATTGATATCTCATATGATAATTCTGGATTTTCAGACCTTTCTCTAAAACTTGGGTAACGCTCCCTTAAATCTCTATAAATTTTCATATATCTTCCTGCTTGCCTCATCATCCATACAGGAGGTCTATTTACTTTTTTACCTAATGCGGCAGAAAGTAGTAGCGGTAAATTTTCACCCATTTTTTAATTCGATATGTTTTTTAAAAAAATTTTTAAATTTCCAACTTAAAAATCTTACAATGCAAAGCATATCAAAAGCGTTATATGAACATTTATATGAAGTACTAAGTTAAATAAGCCTTATTATTTTTTTGATTGATGTTTGAAGATACTTACGCTTAATGGGGGCAAAGCAAGTTCTAGAGCATTTTGATAATCATGAATATTGTAATTTATAGTTTCTTTACCTCCCATATTTCCTTTATTACTGCCTCCATATCTAGACCCATCTGAATTAAATATCTCCTTGTAGAATCCTTCTACAGGAACACCTACTTTATATGATCCATGAGTATTAGGTGTAAAGTTTGCAACTACAACAAGCCACTCATTGGTATCGTTTTCTCTTCTCATAAAACTTATTACCGAATTAGATTTGTCATTACAATCAATCCATTGGAATCCATAAGGATCAAAGTCGTTTTTCCATAACGCTGGTTCATTTTTATAAAGTACGTTTAGGTCATCAATCAAGTTTCTGATACCTTTATGAGGCTCAAATTCTAGTAACTCCCATTGCAGATCATCCCAAACATTCCATTCCTGTCTTTGCCCAAATTCCATCCCCATAAATATCGTTTTTTTACCAGGGTGGGTCCACATATAAGTTAATAAAGCTCGAGTATTTGCGTATTTCTTCCAGTCATCGCCGGGCATTTTGTGCAAAAGATGACTTTTCCCATGGACAACCTCATCATGACTAAGGGCAAGCATAAAGTTCTCTGTATAGTTATATGTTATTGAGAAAGTTACACTATTTTGATGAAATTGCCTAAACCAAGGATCTATCTCAAAATAATCGAGCATATCGTGCATCCAGCCCATATTCCATTTCAAATTAAACCCTAACCCTCCCATATCGGTAGGTTTGGTTACCATTGGCCAAGTTGTTGATTCTTCAGCTATAGAAAGCGCACCTGGGAAATGTTGGAAGAGTACATGATTAGCCTGTTGAAGAAATTTAACAGCCTCTATATTTTCATTCCCACCATTTTCATTGGGTATCCATTCTCCATCTGGGCGTAGATAGTCTCTGTATAGCATTGAAGCTACAGCATCTACTCTTATGCCATCAATATGAAACTCTTCAAACCAATAAACGAGGTTGGCTACTAAGAAATTTCTTACTTCGTTTCTGCTGTAATTGAATATTAGGGTTCCCCATTCTTTGTGTTCACCTATGCGTGAATCTCCATGTTCATAAAGATGGCAACCATCAAAAAATGCTAAACCATGCTTATCTTTTGGGAAATGACCAGGTACCCAATCAAGAATTACCCCTATGCCTTCTTCGTGACATTTATTGACAAACTCTCTAAATTCATTTGGGGTACCAAATCTACTTGTTGGTGCATACCAGCCTGTAACTTGGTATCCCCATGAACCATCGAAAGGATGTTCAGATATTGGCATTAGTTCAATATGAGTAAATCCTCTCTTTTTTACGTAAGGGATGAGTTTTTTGGTTAGTTCTGGATAAGTTAATAATCTTGTTCCAGGTTTTAAATCCGCTGCAGGAACTGGGTCTCTTGGTTCACCATTGTCTTCAAGATATTTATTATCTGTTGATTCATGGAGCCAACTTCCTAAATGCATTTCGTAAACTGAAATGGGCTTGTTAATTTGACTAGAAGAATCTCTATTAGAAATCCAAGTACTATCATTCCAATTAAAATTGTTCAATTTAGAAACTATTGAACCATTTTGAGGCCTGATTTCATGAAGGAAACCATATGGATCAGCTTTCTCATAAATATGACCTTGTTGCGTTCTTATTTCGTATTTATATGTGGCTCCCTCTTCCATTGTTGGCATGAATATTTCCCAAATTCCCCCTAATCTTTTTTGCATTGGATGATGTCTTCCATCCCAAGAATTTATATCTCCGATTATCGAGATTGATTTTGCATTTGGAGCCCAAATGCAAAACATGACTCCTTTTTGATTCTTTTCTTCAATGAGATGTGCTCCCATTTTTTTCCAAATATGATGATGATTACCTTCAGCAAAAAGATGCCTATCAACTTCTCCCATCCACTCTTCTCTATATGACCAAGGGTCATGTTGTGTATGTTTGATCCCTCCTCTTAAAATATTTATTTCGTAATTAGAATTTGGATTTTCAGGCAGGATTGCTTCAAAAAGCCATTTATGGTTTATGCTTTCCGCCTTGTAGGTATTGTTTTTGAAAGTTATTATAACTTCGTCCGCTTCAGGCATCCATACCCTTATTACCCATTGCTCTTTATAAAAATGAGGGCCTAATATTTTTAATGGATTATCATTGCAACAATTTTCTAGGTTGATAGCTTCTGATTTAATCCAGTCTGCTTGAATTGTCTCGATCATGACTGGTAGATATTAAGGATTAATAATATCAAATGATTAACCAAAAAAATAATTATTTATTAAAAAAAAGGGGTCATTTTCATAAATGTTTTATTAAGACTGAAACTTAGAGTAATAATTCTATGATTTGCTGAAGGGGCCCCAATATTTCCCTTCCCAAATCCAGGATTAACTCCAATAGCTGGATAAGCTGCTGCAGATATAGAAAGGCGAAGCTTGCTACCTTTAATCAAACAAATATTTGTTGGCTGCATTGTTATTTGATATATGCATTCTTCACTTATTTTGGAGTTTTTAACCCTTAAAAAGCCAGTTGAAAATTGATTAACCTTTTTATCACCTTTTTCAACTAGAGATAAAGCAAGGCAGATATCGAAATTGGGCTGATCACTTTTCACAGCAATTTCTAATGTGGGGACTCCTTTGAAATATTGATCTTCTTCAAAAAAATTGGTTTGAAAAATACCTACATCAAGGCGTTCATCAATAATATTTCTATTAAACTTTCCTGGATTTGGACCTAAATGACCACCGTCAGATGGAGTAGGTCTCCAGGGGTCATTAACAATTGTGAACCATCCTGATCCTTTTGAATTTATTATTAGACTTCCATTTTTGACATTTACATTGGCTGTGCCATCGCTTTTGAGCCCAAAAATAAATTCAGGGTGAAATTTATTATCTAATTCTTCCCATTTATTTAATGAAATATTCCATATTTTTTTCTCGCTTTTTGAATTTTTAACATTAAACTTTTCATCTGACTTTAAATGTTTATCAAAGAATTTTAATAAAGATTCTTGTGATCCTTCCCACCAATTTAGATGTGTCGCATTCCCAATAATAATCTCTGGACTACCTCCAGCTTCTTTAGATTTTTTATAAAGATCACAGGCACCTTTTAAATGTGGATCCCAAAGCCCTCCAATAATTAACATAGGTTGTTTAATCCATGTTGAAATTGGATTAAATTCTTCAAAGTGAACACCATTATTTAAATTTTCAAGCCATTCCAAAACAAAGCTATTAGGATCATATTTTTTTAAAATATCAATTCCTTCCCTTAAATAACTTTTATTTTCTAAGGCTAATCTTATCTTTTCCCACTCAAATAAATTATTTTCTCTTTTCATTTTTATTGCTGCGATTTGAAGTCCCCATGCAATATTGTTATGCCACCAATATGCTCCTCCATCTGAGCACCAATGATCTTTAATATTAATCCCAGTCATCGCTGGAGATAAACAATCGGGCGGCTTTGAATTTAATTCACCAGTTAGTTGAGTAAATCCTTGATATGAAAAACCATATAAGCCAAGTTTTCCATTGCATTCTTTTAGAGACCTTACCCATTCATGTGTTTCTGAAGTATCGCTAGCTTCTTGTTTGAAACCATTAAAAACTCCTTCAGAAGAACCCATACCTCTAACATCTTGAATTATTACCATATACCCTTTGGAAGCCCACCATTCAGGGTGAGAATATGTAATAGTTGAAGCTATTTCCCTGCCATAAGGTTGTCTCATTAATAATGCAGGCCATGGCCCATTACTATTAGGTAACCAAATCCTTGATATAAGTCTTACTCCATCTCTAAGTACTAGAGACTTGTCAAACCATCTTGAACCAAACATTTAGGCTTTAGATAATATCTGGACAGTGCAGCCCAATGACATAAATGGAAAAGATCTCTGCGTTAACGGGAGTTAACTTTTTTTTGTTTGATACATATTCAATAGCTTTATCTGAACTAGCTGAAATACCTTTTGAATTGAAATCTCTAAACTTATTACATAAATTCCTAGCTTCGTTTGGATTCTTTTTTACACTTTCTAATAAGTTAGATTGACTAAAAACAGGGTATAAAGAGTTGGCAAACAAAAATAACAAAAATAAAAAAGGTTTCACTATTTCTCACTTTTTCTAAATTCTACATTAAAAAATTTTTTTAACCAAGATTTTAAATCGATTTATAGATTTGATTAGCTTTTTTAATCCATGCTTTTAAGAGAGTAAAAGTTGTATTTGTCTCAGTTTTTACTCTAAGAGTTCTTTCTAATCTACCAATTTTTCGCTCTAATTCGAAAGGAGTAGATAGAGATAATGATTTAATAGAAGATATACCGCAATGTAAAAGTAGATATGCTTGCGGTGGAGAAATCCCAATTTCTTTTTTAAAAATAGCTATAGCTCTAATTTTCTTTAGATTATTCAATGTACATAGTGAAGATTTTCTTTGAATCTCATTTATATCTTGGTCTGAAAGATTACTTAATTTTTCAAATTCAATTAAATTATTGTGAATAAAAAAAGATTTCTCATGTCTAAAGTTAGTTGGCAAAAAATCTAAAAAGGTTTCGCTTCCCATTTTTTTAATAGATTAATTCATTTTGACATTTTTCTGAACTTCTCCAATAACAACTGGTTTACTTACACCATCTGAAATTTTTTCAAGTTTCCTTATCTTTATTTTTACATTCGCACCAGATCTGCTACCTTTCCTTAAGTTTTCCGATAATTGTTCTAAAGTTGGTTCAATAGACTCTTCTGGGAAGTTATCATCTGCTTTGGCAATAATCAAATCAAACCCATTGTCATAAACAATTGGGACATATTTTGCATCTTTTATTACTACTTTTTCAGTATAACTTTGTATAAATGCCCAACTGCTTAAAGAAAGTAATAATGAGAAAATGGTTGCTCCTATTATTCGAAATTTAAAACCAAAATTAAATATAAAGGCTATTACAGTAACGCATAATAGGAATATTCCAAGAAATCCAAAGATTTTGGGTGTGTTCTCTAATAGTTCAAAAAAAGACATTTAGTGGCTTTGACCTAATTAATTTCTTATATTTTGTAAGCCTACTCTATTTTTGGGTTCTAACTTGAAAAAAATTAGATCTCTAAATTTAAATACAAAATTTCTATTCTTAGGGATGATTTTATCCTTAGGACTTATAGGCGCATTTTTATTAAATAATTTTTTACGAAAAAATTATAATTCTAGGAAATCCGAAATTGAAGATAGTATTGAGAATTTAATAAATAAGAAGGTTTCTTTAGGTGATTATTCTGGAATTAGATTTCTAGGATTTTCTTTGGGGCATTCCAAAATTGTTGATAAAAAAAATATAGATTCTGGAATACAAACTAAAAATGTCTATGTAGGTATTATGCCTTTAAGATCTTTTTTAAAACAAAAATGGATAGTAAAAATAAGTCCTAAGGAAGCAGCCATAAATATAGATAGAGATTTTCTTAAAAGGGATCGATCTTATAAAAATGCTCGAAGTATAAGAAAATCAAAATCAAAATATGAATTGAACTTTAACTTAAATAAATATTCAATCCTGAATTTTAATAAAGCAGGATTAAAAACAAAAGTAAAAGGTAATGTTATCTACAAGTCAAGTAATAGACAAATCATTGCAAATGTAAAATCAAATTTTGATGAGAAAGGTTTTTTAAAATTGAAATTTAATACAAAGTTAAATCAAGACTTTCTAAAACTGGAATTATTTTCTAGGGGTTTAAATCTTGAGAATTCTGAATATTTTATTGGGAATAGAAAAATTAGTTTTAATAAAGGAAACTTTAAATCTAACTTTAAATTAAATAAATTACCGACTGAAACATTTTGCAGAGGGAGATTTTCTTTCACTAATTTAGAAATAATACCGGAATCTTTTTCAGAGAATATAAATTTTGATAAAACTAGTTTTTTTTGTAAAGATAATAATTTAATTGGTAATTCAGAAAACTTAAATTATGGAACTTTGACTTCCAATTTTAATATAAATGTCCCATTTAATAAAAGTTCTAATAATATTGATCTAAAAGGAAGTATTGGATACATTAATAGCCTCAATCCAGATATCAAATTATCAGGTAATATTCCATATTGGTTTGATAGAAGAGGCTTAAATTTTGGAAATATAGATACTAGTTTTAAAATAAATAGAACTCAATTATCTAATTTAAATATCTTCCGAAAAAATGATATAAGGGGTTTCATTACTGCTAAAGGAGAATTAAAAGGAAAAATTAGTGATCCGGATATTTCGATAAACTTTAATGTTGATTATCCGCACTATAAGGGAATTCGCATTAGAGAAATATGGGAGGGAGATATTAAAAAAGAAAATAATGGATTTCAGCTAAATATGAAAAATAGATACTCTCCAATACCTTCGTTTCTATCTATAAAGTTTGATTCTAAGCTTAAATTAGATAAAATAGCTTTTTCTAGAGTGTTTAATTCTAATAAAGGGAGTATAAGCATAATTAAAGATAGTGATAGTTATTTGTGGAGCGCTGATAATTTCCCACTTGATGAACTTGAATTATCTTTAAGCAACAACCAATTCGATCGAGTTAACGGAATTATAAATGGTGCTGGATCAATATCTTCTGGTCAATCTTATTTTGATGGACGACTTGCTTGGAGTTTAGGTAAATATAGGAATATCAAGTTAGCAAATTCATTATTTGACTTTAGCTTCCAAGATGATTCTTTTTATATAAACTTTTCATTGTATCCAATTGATGGAGGAATAATTGAAGTCGAATATGATTCAAATAGAAATAATTTAATTAATTCAGAATTTACAAATATAAGCACTAGTTGGACTATCCTGACCGCTGTTGATATTTTTAATTTTGATAATCAAAAAGTTATTCCAATAAGTAAATCGAATATTTTGGATGATTTGGAAATAAATAAAGATAATAAATCATTTAAAGAGAAAATAGATTTTATAAATAACTTTATTGAAAATAGCAATTTGCTAGAGGACAAATTTAATTTGCAAAAATATTTAAATAAATTTAGAAGTAGATACAGTGGAAAAATTACTATTAAGGGCGATAGACCAGTCAATTACAAATTGAATGCAAAATTAAATGGCTTTCTTGATGTGTCTAGAGGTGAATATAAGAATAATAAAGAGGAATTTTCTATTGATTTGGAAGGAGGATTGTTAACTGGTAAAGGTTCCTTAATAATTAAAAAATTACCATTAAGTGCAGCGAATATCTTTTTAAATAAACCAAAAGATTTTCTTGGAGGGTTAGATATGAATTTATTTTATGATCTTGATACAAAATCTTTCTCTAGTAAAATTTCTTCCAATAATTCATCGATAAAAAATAACAAAATAATATTTGATAAAGGACTAGTTGAATTTAATAATTATATTTTTGATGTTGATTTTTCCCTTCTAATAAATGATTCTGAAATCCCAATTAATATTGAAGGCTCAATACCTATAAAAAAATCAGATAACGTAGATCTAAGATTAATTGGGAATGGAAAATTTATTGAATTAATAGATATTTTTGCTGATGAATACTTTACCTTTAAGGAAGGTGATGTGAATATTAGAATGATACTAAAAGGAACCCTAAATAAACCTATTTTAAATGGATTTGTCGTAATTCAAGATTCTGAAATTGATTTTTTCAAAAATATAATAAAAGAAATTAATAGCATAATAATTTTTGATTTTGATTCTTTAGAGATCAATAATTTACAAGCAAAGGCTGAAGATTCTGGAGAAATTTTTATAAAAGGGTCTTTACCTTTTTATAGTCAGAATGATTCCGAGAAGGCAGAAATTAACTTGAAAACGAATAGATTTACTTTAAAGAAAGATAATTTTAATTTCTTAATTGATTCAGATATAGATTTAAGTGGATCATTTGAAAGTCCTGTTTTGGGTGGTTCTCTATCTTTTAATAATGGATTTATTAATTTTAATAGCACTAATCAAAATAATAAAAAAGAAAATAATTTTATACTTAAAGAGGATAAAAAAGATTGGCGAGAAATTTATTGGAATAAAAAAGAAAATATTGAAATAATTTCAAATGAAACAATTTTGAATTCTGTTCTTTTAGGAGAAACTTTGCCAAATTATTTGGATAATTTAAGTTTTAATAATCTTAAATTAAAACTTGGACCAGATTTTAAACTTCAATACTCAGAGATAATTCAAGCTTATTTAAATACCAAATTAGATCTTAATATAAACGGAGAGGTAGGAAAAGATTTAAATGCTAGGGGTCTGATTTATCTTGAAAAAGGTAGAGCAAATTTATATACTACTCCGTTTAAACTTGATAAAAATAAAGATAACTATATTTTATTTGCATCAAGAAGTGGTGTGGTTCCATTTATTAATTTTTCTCTAGTCAGTAAAGTTCCAGATTCTATAATACCGATAAGTGAAAGTAATCAAGATTCAAATATCGCTGGTGATCTTAATGCAGATGAGACTTCAAAAGGTTTCGGAGCATTTGGAATTGGTAATACTAGGCTTATCAAAATTGAAGCTTCTTATGAAGGGTTTTTAGATCAATTATCTTTTGAAGATGAAAATAAAAGAATTCAATTAAGAAGTATTCCAAGTTATAACAGGTCACAAATAATTGGTTTAATTGGAGGTAACTCTGCAAATTTAATAAATAGAGCATTTATTTCTCAAATTAATAATGCAGATGCTTTTAGTGAAAGATTTCAGTTCTCTTTATATCCAGCCTTAATAGAAAATAATGATTCTTTAAATAACATTTTTTCTAATGAAAATTTAGATATAGAAAATGAAGAACAAGCAACTTCTAATGAGGAATTTTCTTCTCAAGCTTGGGTAGCTGAAATCGGACTTGATATAACTGATGCTATAAATTTTGCCTTTCAAACTGTTCCAGGAAGAGATGACCTTTCACCTCTAGGAATTTTAACTTTTCAGGCCAATCCAAACTTAGAATTACTAGGTTCTTATGATTCCAACGGGGATTGGAAAAGTCAAGTTCAATTATTTTTTAGATATTAAGTCAGAAAGAAAGTTAGTTTATAGAATCGTTAATTTGAATTATTATTAAATTAATAAAAAAAAATTATGGCTAATATCTTTCAAGTTCCTCAACCAGGTAATGATCTTTTAGAAAAAGCTGAACAAGTTCGTTTGGCATCAATAAAAATAAGTCAGACTGAAAATCAGAATAGAATTAAAGCCTTAAATTCTATGGCCGATTATCTTCAGAAAAATACTAAAGAAATTTTAGAGGCTAATAGTGAGGATTATAAAAAGGCTGAAAATAAAGGGATTTCAAAGGCTTTACTCTCTAGATTAAAGTTATCAAGAGAAAAATTAAATGCAGGAATATATGGGGTAAGAAAAGTCGGAGACTTGGCTGACCCTGTAAATCAAGTTCAAATAAAAAGAGAGCTTTCTAAAGGACTGATCCTAGAAAGAAAAACTGTGCCTATAGGAGTTATTGGGGTTATTTTTGAATCAAGACCTGATGCTGTTATGCAGATTAGTTCTTTAGCAATAAGATCAGGTAATGGAGTAATGCTAAAGGGTGGTAGTGAAGCTAATTTAACAAACACGGCAATAGTCAATGCCTTGCAACAGGGGTTATATGAATCAGGTCTTGATGAAAATGCAATATGCTTACTTACAAGTAGAAAAGATAGTATGTCTATGTTAAATCTCGAGAACTGTATAAATTTAATAATTCCAAGAGGAAGTAATGAATTAGTTAAATTTATTCAAGAGAATACAAGAATTCCTGTGCTAGGTCATGCTGATGGAATTTGTCACCTGTTTATAGATAAAGAGGCAAATCTTGAGATGGCTTTATCAGTCGCTCTAGATAGTAAAATTCAATATCCTGCAGCATGTAATGCTATTGAAACTTTATTAGTTCATAAAGATATTGCATCAGTTTTTCTTGAGAAGGCGATACCTTTATTTAATTCTAATGATGTTAAGTTAATCGGAGATAAAAGATCTGTTGAATTAGGTTTAAAGTATGAGGCTACTCTAGAAGATTGGCAAACTGAATATTTGGATTTAACCTTATCGATAAAAATTGTTAACGATCTTGATGAGGCAATCACTCATATTCAAAAATTCAGTTCAAAACACACAGATGGAATAATTACTGAAAATTTAAGTAATGCCGAAAAATTTATGAATATAGTTGATAGTGCAGGTGTTTTTCATAATTGCTCAACAAGGTTTGCTGATGGGTTTAGATATGGATTTGGAGCTGAAGTTGGGATATCTACTCAAACTCTTCCACCAAGAGGACCTGTAGGACTAGAAGGTTTGGTAACTTATAAATATTTCTTAAAAGGCGATGGGAATATAGTTGATGATTTCTCATCTGGTAAGGCTATCTATACACATAAAGATCTTCAAAACTTTTAAGATGGAAACGTTTTTAAAAATTGAGAATATTAAACTGTGGGCTCGGGTTGGTGTTCTTGATGAAGAAAGGAAATTAGGACAATTATTTAGTTTGGATATATTTTTGTGGACTGATTTTGAAAAGTGTACCTTAAATGATGATATAAAAAAGACAGTTGACTATTCAAAATTAGTTCAAGTTTTAAAAGATCAATCAAAGAAAATATATTGTTTTACAATCGAAAAATACTCAAAAGCAATTTTAGAAATCATTGATCAGGAATTTAAGCTTTCTAAAATTAAAATTATTTTGACAAAATGCAATCCTCCAATCACTGGTTTTGATGGGAAAGTGTCAATCGTAAGAATTCTTGAAAATAATTAAAAGTTTTGGCAAAAAGAAATCCTATTATATTGATTCATGGTCTTTGGAATACTGCAAGTATTTTTTCCTTTATCACTTCAAAACTTGATGATATTGGAATTGAATATTTCGCTCCAACTCTTAAGCACTCATATGGAATGACTTCAATTATTGATTTAACTTATATGCTAAACGAATTAATTTTAGATAAATATGGTTTAGAAAAAGAAATAGATGTTTTGGGATTCTCTATGGGCGGAATAATTGGTAGGTATTGGATTCAAAAATTTAACGGTTATAAAAGGACGAGAAGATTTATATCTATTGGATCACCTCACAAAGGAACATTGATGGCGCAGTTAGTACCTAAATACCCTTTTAGAGGAATATCAGAAATGAAAATAAATAGTAAGTTCTTGAAAGAAATTGCAAAAAATGATTTTTTTCTTGATGATGTCGATTGTATAAGTTTCTTTACTTACTGGGATTTAATGGTTTTCCCTGGATGGTGGACCAATTTGAGTTTAGGAGAAAAAATATCAGTGAAAGTATATAAACATAGAAATTTAGTAAGAGATAACTTCTCTGTTGAGAAAATAATTGAGAAAATTATAATGTAGCTCCAGAAAGCCCTAGATGTCTTATTAAGGAATCTGTTTTTGGTTCCCTTCCCCTAAATAGTTTGAATATTTCTAATGGAGATAAGCTTCCTCCTAAACTAAGTATTGTGTCTTTAAATTTTTTTCCTATTAACTTTAAATTTTCTGTATTTTCCAGATCAGCTTCCTCGAACATTGAAAAAGCATCAGCACTTAGAACCTCAGCCCATTTGTAGGAGTAATATCCTGCAGAATACCCTCCTGCGAATATATGACTAAAGCAACAAAGAAATTGGTCTTCTTGGATTGGATAAATTACAGTTGTCTGTTCTGCAATTTCTCTTCTAATGGCGTCTGCGGATTTCCCTTTGTTTTTATCAATATTGCTGTGTAATCTTAGATCTGTAATTGCAAAATGTAATTGTCTAAGTGTAGCCATGCCGCAATTAAAAGTTCTATTCTTTAGTAGTTTTTCGAAATTCTCTTCGGATAATTTTTCTCCCGTTTTATAATGTTTAGCTATATTTAAAAGTGTATTTTTATGGAAACACCAGTTTTCCATAAATTGACTTGGAAGTTCGACTGCATCCCATTCTACATTGTTGATACCTGCTGCTTGCGGGAGATTTACAGTAGTAAGCATATGTTGAAGACCATGCCCAAATTCATGGAAAAGTGTCTGAACTTCATCAAAACTCATCAAACTAGGTTTATCTTTTGATGGTGGGGTCTGATTACAAACAAGATAAGCAACTGGGAGAGTATTCTTCCCTACATTACTTTTATTCAAACATTCATCCATCCAAGCCCCTCCTCTCTTTGTCTCCGGTCGAGAATATGGATCGAGGTAAAAAGATGCTATTCTTTGATTTCCTTTATCAAGGATATTAAAAAATAAAACGTCATCATTCCACAAAGGTGCATCATTAGTTGCTTCAACTACTTTAATTTGAAATAGCTTCTCGCTTAGTTTAAATAAACCTTTCAAAACATCATTTAGTGGGAACCAGGGTCGCAAAGACTCTTGATCTAAATTAAGCTTTTCCTTCCTAAGAAGTTCAGACCAATAACTTATATCCCATGGCTCGATATTCTGGGATTGAGGCACCCCATTGGCTTTAGAAAAATTATCGAGGGTTTCTAATTCAATTTTTGCTGTTTTAAATGCTGGTTCTCTTAATTCCTCTAAAAGGTTTTCAACATTTTTAATTTCTTTCGCCATTTTTGTTGATAAACTTAATTCTGCCCAACTTTTATAACCAAGAAGATTAGCCTGTTTGGTTCTTAGAGATAATATCTCTTCGATTATTAGAGAATTATTTTTTTCTCCTTCAGAAGCTCTACCCACGTATGCCTTATATAGTTTTTCTCTAAGATTACGGTCGTTAGCATATGTCATAAACGATGTATAACTTGGAATATCGAGACTTAATTTCCAAGGACCATTTTTAACATTAACTTCGCCATCTTTCTTTAAGTGATTGTGAGCGGATATTGCCATTAATTCAAGCACTCGCTCAGGAAGACCATCAACTTCAGATTTTTTATTTAGAATTAAGAACCATTTGTTAGTAGCATCAAGAACATTATTACTAAAGTCTGTCGATAACTTTCCAAGTTTTTCTGAAATTTTGTTAAATTCTTCCTGATCCTTTATTTTTAGTGAAATTCCTCGATGTTGCATATCAAGAATTTCTTTATCTAAAATTCTGGTTTTTATTTGATCAAAGTTATTCGTCTCTTTAAGCTTGACTAAAGAATTGTAAATTATTTTACTTTGTCCAAATTTGTTACTCAAGCTAATAATTTTGGGGAGAAATTTTGAATAAATATCTCTCATACTTTCAGAGTTTTTTACTGCATTTAGATGACTTATTACTCCCCAACTCCATCTGAGCACTTCATTAACTTCATTTAATGGATTAATAACTAAATCCCAATTCAAATCATTTTGATTTAAATAAATAGATAAATTTTTCTCTATTTTTTCAAAATCTTTGGCAATTTTTTCTATCACTACTGGAAATTGTTTATTGATACTCTCTGGAGTGAATTTCTTAAATTCCGGTAATTTCCCAAATTGAAAAATTGAAGTTTCCATTTATTAAAGAAAATTTAAGTTAACTGATATTTGAAATTAGCCCTACCAATTTAGCTAAAGTTAGCTGCTGACTGAGAGCATTGGTTGAAGCTTCATATAAATTTATGGCAACTTTTGGCCAGAAACCTATCACTAAAGTAGGCAATAATAAACTGAACCCAATTGTCAATTCTCTACCATTCATTTCTTTAACAGTCGCTAGCGCAGGAATTCTAGGACCAAAAAACACTCTTCTACACATCGATAGTAGATATATTGGTGTTAATACTAGACCGATAGCTGCGATAAGAATTGTAATTGATCTAAAGATTGAGCTGAACCCTTCTTGACTAGTGATACCTAGGAATACAGTTATTTCACTAATAAAACCGCTCATCCCCGGTAATGCTAGGGAAGCTAATGAACTTGCCAAGAAAAAAGCAAAAGTTATTGGCAGGACCTTTGCTAATCCGCCCATATTTGGAATTGAAAGAGTATTTGTTCTTTCATAGAATGAACCTGTAACGAAAAACATTGCCGCTGCAATAAGCCCGTGACTTATCATCTGGAGCATTGCTCCGCTAATCCCTAAAGAATCTACCGCTCCAATTCCCAAGAGAACAAAGCCCATATGACTTACTGAGCTACATGCAATTCTTCTTTTGACATTATCCTGTGCAAATGCATTTAGTGCTCCGTAAATTATATTAATTATTCCAAGAATAATTAAAGCAGGCGCAATTTGCATATGGACTTCAGGTAATATTTGAACGTTGAATCTTAAGAGTGCGTAGCCTCCCATTTTTAAAAGTATCCCTGCAAGTAACATTGATACAGGAGCATTAGCCTCTCCATGCGCATCTGGAAGCCATGTATGTAATGGAAAGATAGGTAGTTTTACTCCAAAACCTATTAAAAAGCCAAGATAAGATAGTAATGCAAGGCTACCCGCTACATGTTTATTGGTTAAGTCTGTAATATTTAAAGTAAAAGTATCACCACTCAAGGCAAGTGCTAAACCACTTATGAGTATTAGTAAAGAAGCTAAAGCAGTATAAAGAATAAATTTAGTAGCAGCATATAATTTCTTTTCCCCTCCCCAAATAGCAATAAGAAGATATACCGGAACCAACTCAAGTTCCCAAGCCAAGAAAAATAAAAGGAAATCTTGAGAAAGAAAAACTAATGACTGAGCTGATGCTTGGATCAATAAAAGAGCAAAATATAAATTAGATTTTTTCTTTATTTTCCAACTTGCTGCCGCTGATAAAAATGTAATTAACCCACTCAAAGCTAGTAAAGGAGCAGATAACCCATCTACACCAAGAGACCACTCTAGGCCTATCGAGGGTAACCAAGTAGCTCTTTCCACAAGTTGCAAGGAGCTTATCGTAGTATCAAATTTTTGTAAAAGTACTCCAATTATCAGTAAAAAATCTATAAATAAAAAACTTAATGAAATATTTCTAGGGAATGTATTATCTTCCCCTTCCTTCGAACTCAAGAAAGGCATTATTAATGCCCCTATTAAAGGTAGTAAAACAATAGATGATAGCCAAGGGAAAGATTCTAAATTCATTTTGTAATGAATGATTTTTTTATTCTAGTTGAAGTTGTACTAGCTTGAGACTATAACATTAAAGATGCCTAAGTAAAACTACTTATCAGAGACTGTGCTGAATTGACTGCCTGTTGTTTGAAGGTTTAAAAATGGAGCTCTACTTGCAACGCCTAATTTCTCCCAGGCTTTTACCATGGCTTGACTAACGATTCTACCATTTTCCTTTTTACACAAGGCTAATATACTTGGCCCAGCCCCACTAATTGCGCAGCCTAAAGCACCTGCTTCTAGTGCAGCATCTTTAACTTCCAGCCCACCTTTAATAAGTTTCCATCGGTATGGTTCATGTAGCTTATCAAACATTCCCTCTTTTATTAATTCGTCATTTCCTGCTTTTAATCCATTTAGCAACAAAGTAAGTGCCCCCATGTTTGTAACGGCATCAGATATAGGCACATTTTTTGGCATTGCTTTCCTTGCTTCACTTGTGCTTAAACGAATGGCAGGTATTGCTACAACAGCTTTAATGGAATTGTGCCAATCACATCTTATTATTCTCCATCTTTGAGAAGAAGACCGGGCCGTCAAGCAAAGCCCCCCCAAGAGAGAAGGAACTACATTATCAGGATGACCTTCAATATCAATGGCAAGTTCTAGGAGTTTTTCTTTCGAAAGTGGGGAGTTCATTATTGCATTTGCTCCGATTAGGCCAGCAACTATTGCTGTAGCACTACTTCCAAGACCGCGTGCTGGTGGTACGGCTAACTTAACTCTTGCTTCTAGTGCAAAAGGATCCATATTTGCACTCTCCCATACTTTCTGAGCCGCTCTAAAAACCAAGTTTTCTGGTCCCCCTCTTAGGTGATTACCATCTGTACTTTCCATTATTAAATCAAACCTATCTCCACCACCTTCAATTCTTGTAAAAATAAATTCATTATTTAAATCTAAAGCTGCACCAAGACAGTCAAATCCAGGCCCCAAATTAGCAGTTGTTGAAGGTACTGTTACTCTTATTTTTTTACCTACTTCAGGAATAGACATTTTTTGTTACTAAGTTTTTAAAAGCATTTTTGCTCTGCAGGCTGCACTAAATAGTCCAAAATCTTCATCTAAAATTACTTTCAGAGGTATTGCTTTAAGAATATCTTTTAATCTTCCTTTATCAAAAAAATGTTTCATAAATAAATTTGATTTAAAATTTTTGAAATGTTTTGGAGCGGTCCCGCCAGAAATCCATAACCCGCCAAGGCATAATTCTTGAAGAGCAACATCTCCCAATAAAGAGGCATAAGCGCCTAACCATATCCTCTCAACTTCAATCATTAGCTGATCCCCTTCTCTCGAAAGATTGCAAATTATTTCAGGTAGTTCTTTTCTTGCAGCATCATTTTTTTTAATTTCTTTTAGATATTTTTGTAGAGGATGGTTTTGGGCATCAGGTTTGCTTAGTCTCCATTCTGCAATTCTTGATAAACCATTACCGCTAACAATTCTTTCACAAGATATTCTCTCAACTTTTAGGTGATTCTTAAGCCAAATTTTTAATTCCCATTCTAATTTTGACTTTGGAGAGTATTCAACATGACCACCTTCACTAGCTAAAACTTTTACCTTTTTTCCTGATATTATGCCTCTTGCAATGCCCAAACCAGTCCCTGCGCCAACAATGGCATGCAAATCATTATTGAAATCTTCAGAATGCGTTCCATTTTGGATAGTAGAATATTGATTTTTTTTTAAATAAGGTAATCCATAGATTTGAACTGCGAAATCATTTATTAGCTCGCAGCTTTTAAAATTAAATTTGTTCTGTAATTCATTTCCAGAAATATTCCATGACAAGTTGATGATTTTTGCGTTGTTGTTAGATAAAGGACCAGCTACGGCGAAACATGCAGATGAAGGATAAGTAATATTTTTGCATTCATTTTTGAGAAAATCTTCCAGTATTAAATCAAAAGAAATCCATTCGGAAGATATATATTTCTTTTTGAAAATCAACTTAGGCGAATTATCATTTATTAGTTTTTCGAATATTCCCAAAAGAACCTTTGTACCCCCTAAATCACAAGCAAGAAAATTCATATTTGAGAAGTTATTCTGTTCTCCCTTTTTTTTCTATTAATTCATCCATTAATTTGTAAAGACTAGGTAATTTGAAAATTCCTAAATTTCTTCCGTCCAAGGCTCTTAAGGCAACCGAATCAATTTCTTCTTCTTTATCCCCAACAACTGCAATCAAAGGAACTCTCCCGAGAGTTGCTTCCCTTATTTTATATCCTATTTTTTCATTCCTAATATCAACTTTTGATCGGTAACCATTATTATTTATTAATTCATTAAACTTTAAACACTTTTCAATATTTCTATCGGTAATGCTCAATAAAATTATTTGATAAGGAGCAAGCCAAATTGGGAATTTTGCCTCATATTGTTCAATTAGGATTCCGATAAATCTCTCAAAGGATCCTAAAATTGCTCTGTGAAGCATAACTGGATTTCTTTTTTCATTATTAATATCCACATAAGTTGCATCCAATCTGATAGGCATTGAAAAATCAACCTGAATAGTACCGCATTGCCAGACTCTATTAAGACAATCTTTTAATGAGAATTCTATTTTTGGACCATAAAAAGCCCCTTCCCCAGGTTGTAGTTCCCATTTTAGATTCTTATTATCGAGAGCTTTGGTAAGAGCCTCTTCTGATTTATTCCAAATCTCTTCACTACCTACCCTTTTTTCAGGACGAGTTGATAATTTGATAATGATTTCATCAAAACCAAAAGTTTTATAAACCTCGAAAACAAGATCGATAAAAGTAGATACTTCTTCTTGAATTTGCTCTTCTGTACAGAATATATGTGCATCATCTTGAGTAAAGTTTCTTACTCTCATTAAGCCGTGTAGTGCACCAGAGGGCTCATTTCTGTGACAAGAACCAAATTCAGCAAGACGAATAGGTAAATCCTTATAACTTTTTAAACCTTGATTAAATACTTGAATATGGCATGGACAATTCATTGGTTTAATTGCATATGTTCTATTTTCTGATGCGGTAGTGAACATATCGTCTCTAAATTTTTCCCAATGACCGGATTTTTCCCAAAGAGATTTATCAACAGCTTGTGGGGTTTTAATTTCTAAATAATCATTTTTTTTTAGTATCTCTCTGATGTATTTTTCCAGTACCTGGTAAATTGTCCATCCATTTGGATGCCAAAAAATCATACCTGGAGATTCTTCTTGAATGTGAAATAGTGAATGTTTTTTTCCAAGTTTTCGATGATCTCTTTTTTCCGCCTCTTCAATTCTTTTTAAGTAGTCATTTAGTTCTTTTTCTTTAGCCCATGCAGTTCCATATATTCTCTGTAATGATTCATTCTCACTATTACCTCTCCAATATGAACCGGATAACTTAAGTAACTTAAAGTGTCTCAAATGTCTTGTGTTGGGTACGTGAGGCCCTCTACACATGTCAA
The DNA here is from genome assembly GCF_034093315.1 of Prochlorococcus sp. MIT 1314. Lineage (GTDB taxonomy): Bacteria > Cyanobacteriota > Cyanobacteriia > PCC-6307 > Cyanobiaceae > Prochlorococcus_A > Prochlorococcus_A marinus_Y. The sequence continues at coordinate 36,641 of NZ_CP139300.1, forward strand.
TATATTCTTCGTGCTTGTATAAATTTATGAGACCTTCTTGAGGAATTTCTTCAATTATACGTAATTTAAAAGTCTCATCTCTTTCTTTAAAAGTTTTAATTGCTTCTTCTTTAGAAACCTGTAAAATCTCAACGTCATAATTTGTTTTTATTAGTTTGTTAATTCTATCTTCAATTTTTATTAAATCTTCAGGAGTAAAGCTGTATTCAGAAAAAATATCGTAATAAAAGCCATCTTCAATTACAGGCCCAATTGCCATTTTAATATTAGGGTAGATTTGTTTAACTGCATGACCAATAAGGTGAGCGAAGGAATGTCTTATTATTTCAATTCCTTCTTTATCTTTTGATGTGATGATTACAACTTTGGAATCTTTATTTATAGGAATAGTTGCATCAAGAAGGATGTCATTTACTTTTCCCGCAATTGTTGCTTTAGCTAATCCCGCGCCTATACTTTGTGCAATTTCTAAAATAGTTACAGATTTTTCGAAAACCTTTTTTGAGCCATCTGGCAAGGTAATTATTGGCATAATTTATTTCTCCATTTCAAAGAATCCCAATTTTGATTTAACTCTTTTTAAAGTTTTATTTGCTAAATCTTCAGCTTTTTCTTTCCCGTCATAAAGGATTTTATTTAATTGATAGGGATCATTTATTAATGATTTATATTTTTCTTGAATAGGTTCAAGTGATTCTATAAGTTGTTCAGTAATTAATTTTTTAAATGTTCCCCATCCAGTTTCGGAGAATTCATTTTCACATTGAGAAATTTCTTTGCCTGATAATATTGAATAAATCATTAAAAGATTTTTAGATTCTGGCCTTTCAGGGTTGTTAAATTCTATTCCAATATAACTGTCACTTTTTGCTCTTTTTATTTTTCTCGTGATTATTTCAGGAGCATCTAATAAGTTAATACGACTACCTTCATTAGGGTCACTTTTGCTCATCTTTTTTGAACCATCAATTAAACTCATTATTTTTGATCCATTCTTCATAATTATTGGCTTGGGGATTTTTAAAATATTTTTATCCTTACTAAATTTGGCATTAATTCTTTGTTGTGCAATATCTCTGGCAAGTTCAAGATGTTGTTTTTGATCTTCCCCCACTGGTACGAAGTCAGCATCATATAGAAGGATGTCTGCAGCCATCAGTATTGGATAGTCAAATAATCCAATAGATACATTATTGCCCTGTTGTATGGATTTTTCTTTAAATTGGATCATTCTTTCCATCCAATTTATTGGGGTCATGCAATTTAATATCCAACATAGTTCTGAATGTGCAGAAATCTGACTTTGGACAAAAATCGAGCATATTTCAGGATCTATCCCACAAGCAACGTACAAAGCAGCGGTAGAAAGAGTATTTTTTGATAATTCTTTGGGATTATATGCTGCAGTTATTGCGTGCAAATCAACTACACAAAGAAATGTTTCATATTGCTCTTGAAGTGTTACCCAATTATTAATTGCCCCAAGCCAATTGCCTATATGTAAATCACCAGTTGGTTGAACTCCTGAAAGAATCCTTTTTTTATTTACCATCCTCTTCTACTTCACTAGATTGGATATCTTCATTTGTTTTGCTTTTAACAGGTCTTGCAAAAGGGTCAGGAGTTTTTTTTGTCTGTTCTTCATAGGGATTTCGTGTTTGTCTATTCGAAGAAGAGTTTTTGTTGTTTTTTGCATATTCTGTTATTGATTCTATGAATTTTTCATCTTTGATCATTTCGCTAAGTGTTCTAACTGAGAAACCAAGAACTGCGACAGTAGATCTCAGTTGAAAGGTTTCTTGTATTGATTTAACCGCTCTCATTTCGTTATCACTTAATCTTATTCTAAATCCACCTCCATCTCTTCTTCCTCCAGATCTATCTCTTATATTAAATCTTTCATTATTAGAACGATTTCTGTAATTTTCTTGTTCAGAATTATTGCTGAAATTTGAATTAGACATCTTAATGTTTCTTGATTTGTTTAAATAGTCTATTAATTTAGCATCTACTTATGCAAAAAGTCTCTTTAAAAGCCTTAAATTTTTATCTATTAATTAACGAGTTATGTAATTTTGCTTTTCTCATTCCAAACTTGCACTAATATATAATAAGAGAAATCTAAGTATTGTGCCTGATATTACTAAAGAGAATCTTTTAAAGGATTTAATAAAGTTTCCTAAGAAAAATATCTTTATAATTTTACTTTTACTAGGCTTTGGAGAATGGATTGCAAGTGATGTAATACATTTAACAGGTGGATCAATAGGATTTTTTATTTTATGCTTTGGAGGATATTTTTTCCTTAAGAATGACCAACCAAAATTTAATGAGCCAAAGGACTTAGATGGCTGGGTAAATCTCTGTAATGAAGATTTAAACTTCTATGAGGAACTTGAGGAGAATAATAATTTAGAAAAACAAAATCTCAAAAGACAACAATCCCTTGACTCGATACTTAATAGATTTGCAAAAGAGAAAATTTGTTTTATTGGGAAGAAAGATTATGACTCAACTCAATCTTTATTTAGAGATTTTTTCAAAGAAGATAAGTTTGATTTTAATTTTATTGAAAAACTACCAAAATATAATTCTTCGGAGATTGTTCCTGATAACGTAATAAATACTGATGCTATTTTATATTTTCTAAGTTTCCCTTTATCTGCCAATGATTTTTTATGGTTAGAAAAGCTTCCTAAGGATATGCCCATTTGGTTAGTAGCCGAGTCTTCAAATGGATTTGAATCTCAAAATGAAATAGATGAATTGAGGGATCAAATTTCAGGAGAATTTATAAATAGAATAATTAGAGTTAATACAAATAAAAATGAATTAACTCATATCCCTTTTTCTTTAAGAAAGTTTTTTCTAAGTTCAAGTAAAAATATAGAAAATACAAAGAAAAGGCTTTTGAAGCAATTGCATACTAAATGGCAGTCTGAGATTGAGGGAATAAGAAGAACACAATTGAAAGTTTTACAGAGGAAGAATCAAATTCTTGTTGCCACAACTGTTTTCTTGTCACCACTTCCTTCAATAGATGTGTTGTCTATGACAGTGTTAAATTCTCTAATGATTAAAGAGATAAAATCAATATGGGGATGTAACTGGTCTCCAGAAATCTTGGATAAAGTATCAAAACAAATAATAAAGACTGCAATAGCTCAGGGAGTAATTGAATGGAGTGGTCAGACTTTAATTGGATTAACAAAATTGCATGGGCCAAACTGGTTGTTGTCAGGAACTTATCAGGCAATAAGTGCAGCATATTTAACAAGAGTCGTATCTAGTTCCTTAGCGGATTTTATGGCTATAACAAAAGGGGTATCAGAGCCTGACTTGGAATTTATAAAAGAAAACTCTGAAAAAATTGTTGAAAAAGCTTTCGAAAAAGAGAAAATAAATTGGCAATCTTTAATATCTGATTTAAAAAATCCTTTAATTAGGCTCAGATATAGTTCATAATCTTTGGAAGTATTAAAATAATGTCTAAAAAGTTTTTGCTTTTAATTTTTGGATGTTTATTTTGCTTCTTTTCAATTACTGGATGTAAGAGAATTTCAACTAAAAATGAAACTAAAAAAGAGTTGATTTTAGCAAGCTTTACTGTTTTGGCAGATATAATTCAAAACATTGCTAACAATGATGACTTCGAAGTTAAATCAATCACTAAACCAGGAATAGAAGTTCATGGTTATAAACCAACTCCAAGCGACCTAATAAATGCCTCTGAAGCATTTGTTTTTATTGATAATGGATTTGGATTTGAAATATGGTCAGAAAAATTTGTTTCTAATTTGAAAATCCAAAGAAAAACTATTGCAGATGATTTACAACCCATATTTATAACCGAAGACTCTTACAAAGGGAAACCAAATCCCCATGCTTGGATTTCACCAAAAAGAGGAATCCTTTATGTAGATATTATTGTAAAATCTTTATCAGAATTGAGACCCTCCCAAAAGGGATTATTTGAAAAAAATGGAGAAACTTATAAACAAAAACTCTCTAAAATTGATCAAGATTTCTCACTTTTTATTAATAACTTAGAAAAAGATAAAAGGTATCTAGTAAGTTGTGAAGGAGCATTTTCTTATCTCGCTAATGATTATGGGTTAAATGAAGTTTACTTATGGCCAGTTAATGCCGAGAGTCAAATTACTCCAAAAAGGATGGCTAGGACAATATCCTTAGTCAAGAAGAAAAATGTCCCAGCTGTATTTTGTGAAAGTACTGTAAGTAATGAATCTCAAATGGTTGTTGTAAATGAAACTGGAACTAAATTTGGAGGAAATCTTTATGTTGATTCGTTGTCAAGTGATAATGGCCCAGCTAATTCTTACTTGGAAATGCTGAAACATAATTTGGAAATTATTAAAAGAGGTCTTGAATAAAATATGGAAAAACCTAATTATCAAAACTATAGGATTGATGCAGAAAATATATGTGTAGACTACAATGGAAAAGTTGCATTATATGATGCCAACTTAAGATTAAAGCCTGGCCAAATTTGTGGATTGGTAGGAATGAATGGTGCAGGGAAAACAACCTTTTTCAATGCATTGACTGGTTTTGTTAACATTTCTAAGGGAAAAATAAGAATAAACGGAGAGTCTTTGAGGTCTGCTCAGAAAGATCAGACAATAGCTTATGTTCCTCAAAGTGAAGGAATTGATAGTCAATTCCCTGTAAATGTTTGGGATGTTGTAATGATGGGAAGATATGGTTCGATGAATGTTCTCAGGTGTCCAAGAGAGTCTGATGTTCAGGCTGTTAAAGATGCTATTGAAAGGGTTGACCTGACTGCTTTTTTATCTACACCAATTGGGAATTTGTCTGGAGGTCAAAGGAAAAGAACTTTTTTAGCCAGAGCAATTGCACAAAGAGCTTCAATATTATTGCTAGATGAACCCTTTACGGGTGTTGATATAAGAACTGAGAAACTAATTTCAGAATTATTTATTCAGTTTAAAAATGAGGGTAAAACAATTTTATTATCTACTCATGATATGATTCATGTTCGCGAATTTTGTGATTTGGTACTTTTAATAAACAAAACAGTTGTTGCATATGGTGAGACGTCTGAGGTGTTTACACCTGAAAATATAACAAGTACCTTTGGTGGAATCTCACTTGACGTTTTGTTTGGGCCTGAGTCATAAAAAAAATATTTATGGAGCCCAGTTTATTCTCTAGTATAAATAATTTCGTAACTGATCCTTTAACTCATGAGTTTATGAGAAAAGCTCTATTTATGAGCTCTTTAGTGGCCGCTGTTTGTGGCTTTTTATCTAGTTATTTAACTCTCAAAGGTTGGGCTTTAATGGGGGATGCGGTATCTCACTCTGTAATGCCTGGAGTTGTCGTGGCTTATGCTTTAGGACTCCCATTCTCATTAGGTGCATTTATATTCGGCGTAGGTTCTGTAGCACTTATAGGATTTGTTAAACAAAAATCGAGAGTTAAGGAAGATACAGTTATTGGATTAGTCTTTACAGGCTTTTTTGCCCTTGGAATAGTTTTGGTTTCTAAGATTAAAAGTAATATTGATCTCCACTCTATTCTTTTTGGAAGTCCATTAGGCATATCACTTTCTGATGTGAAGCAAACGGTATTGATTTCTTTGTTGGTAGTAATACTTTTATCCGTTTTCAGGAAAGATTTAATGCTTTACTGTTTTGATCCTAGACATGCAAAAACTGTTGGAATTAATGTCCTTTTCCTACATTATTTGCTTCTAACATGCTTATCTTTGGCTGCCGTGGTTGGGTTACAGACGGTTGGAATAATATTGGTAGTAGCAATGTTGATTACTCCAGGGGCTACTGCATACTTACTTACTGATCAATTTGATAATATGACTATTATTTCAGTATTAAGCGCCATTATCTCAAGTGTAATAGGTATCTATTGTAGTTTTTGGTTCGATCTTGAAACCGGAGGTTCTATAGTATTAGCCCAAACTTTGATATTTTTATTTGCTTTTTTATTCGCTCCAAGATATGGAATATTTAAGTTTAAAAAATTCTTTTCTAATTACAAATAATCATGGTTAAAGAAAGTAGAAATAAAAATTGGTATTGGTGGCCTTTATTTCCTTTATATCCCTATGGGCAAAAGAAAACGTTTTTAAAAGAATTAATTCCTGATCAAATATGGTCTTTGGAACAAATACAGGGTCTTTATTATGTTGCGGTTCCAATAAGAATGACGGTAATAAAGGTTGATAATGGTTTAATGCTATTAAATCCCTTACCTCCGACGAAAGAATTAATAGATGAGTTAGAAACATTAATTGCGATTCACGGTAAAGTAAAAACAATAGTTCTTCCAAGTGCTTCTGGACTAGAACATAAGATAGGACTTCCTGCTCTTTCAAGAATTTTTAAAGATGCAGACATTTGGCTGTGTCCTGGAAATTGGAGTTTTCCTATAAACCTTCCACTAGATTTTTTAGGAATTCCATCAAAAAGAACCAGAATACTTTTTGAGGAAGGTACTCCATATAAAGATGCCTTTAAATGGTCTTCATTGGGACCTCTGAATTTAGGCCTTGGAAGATATCAGGAGATAAGCTGTTTTCATTATTCAACGAAAACTCTTCATGTAACGGATGCAATAGTTGGGATAGACTCCACTCCTCCTGAGATATTTGATTTTGATCCAACTCCACTGCTTTTTCACTCAAGAGAGAGAGGAGATGAACCTTTGATTGACTCCATTGAACAAAGAAAAAAAGGGTGGAAAAGATTAGTCTTATTTTCATCTTTTTTGAAACCAGGGAAATTAAACATTCCCCCTCTAAAAGAAATTTTTCGGAATTCATTCAAAAAAGATCTCCGAAATTGGAGATCACATTTTGGTATTTATCCTTTTTTATGGGATGAAGATTGGGAAGCATCTCTTGTTGAAATTATGGGGAACGATATTCCAAAGATTCAAATAGCACCAGTATTACAAAAATTAATTTTTCCGCGTTCAAAAGAGGTTTTAATTAAGTGGTTAGAAAACATCAAGACTTTTAAAGATATGGAATATTTAATTCCAGCCCATTACACTGCACCCATAAAATTTACAATAGAGGATTGTCAAGAATTAATTAATGAAATTAATTCCCAAAAATGGGACAAATTACCAGAGGATAATAAGTTTCTGATGAGTTTATATAAAAAGTTGTTTGAAATAGGAATAATTCCTCAAGAAGTTAATCTTTAAAATTAATTATTCGTCAATAGACATGTTCTCATCATTTTTAAGAGTTTGTTCCAGCTCTTTTCGTTGCTCCATTTGTCTTAAGAAATATCCAGTCATCATTGCCGAAGATAATAAATTAGCAATGTTTTCTTTTGAAGATGTTATTTTTACATCAAATTGATCAGAAGGGAGCATTCCAAGAAGACCTTGAACATTATGCCTAATAATTTCTTGAATATCTTCACTAGCTGATTTTGCTACTCTTTGCAAAACTTCCGGCGACTGTTTTTGTAAATATTGGATTAAATCATTATCATCATTTGGATCATTATTTTCAGTAGCAAGAAATTCTGGATTAAACATTTCTACAACTTCAAGATATAAAAACCCTACAACATTACGTACCCATTAATCTAAATTATTAAGGACAGGGAACCGAATAGGTCCCATTTTATTAAAAGGCCAGTATCTAAATATTGCTTTACCAATTATCTTGTCGTAGGGTAAAAATCCCCAAATATGTGAGTCCATACTATTATTTCTATTATCTCCCATCACCCATAATGACTCTTCTGGAACAATAAAAGGACCTATGGAATAATTAATATTCTTGTCAAAAAAGTAGTTATCTTGAGCGATATCATTTAAGTAAAGGTTGCCTTCTCTTACTTCTACCTTGTCCCCGGGTATTCCAACTACTCTTTTTATTAATGCAGTATCTGATTTATAACCAGCATTAATTAATTGCTCCGGAACATTAAAAACAACTATTTCATTTTTTAATTTTGAAAGATTTGTTTTGGATGTAATTTTAGGAGTTACTTTCTCAATAAGAATTTTGTCTTGTATTTGAAGAGTGGGAAGCATTGAACCGGATGGAATCCATCTTGGCTCTATGACCTGCCATCGTATAATTAAAGCAATAGATATCCAAATTAAAAGATTTTTTAAATCCTTTATTATTGCATTTCTTTTTTCTTTACTTGCGGACATGTTTTATTCAATTCAGTTATAAGGAAAAATCCCAAGGCATTTATATAAATTATGACATCATCTATTGAATGCAAAAATTTTCTTAGAAGTTTACAACTTTTAAATCTTCTTATAAAAATAGGAGTTCAAAATTTAATACTATGTCCCGGTAGTAGATCAGCACCTCTGGCAATAGCCGCTGGAGAATTAAATAAATTAGGATTGATAAATATATTTAATTCAATAGATGAGAGATCTGCAGGATTCCACTCTCTTGGGATTTCTACTGCATCTGGTCATCTTTCTTTGGTTATTACCACTTCTGGAACGGCCGTAAGTAATTTATTGCCCGCAGCAGTTGAGGCTGATCGATCTTGTAAAGGTATTATATTTATCACAGCTGACAGACCCTTAAGGTTAAAAGATTGCGGTGCTAATCAAACAGTAAATCAAGAGGATTTTTTAAGTCCAGCCTGCAGAAAAGTTTTAAGTACAAACCCTAATGGACTCCATAAAACAGAAGATAATGAAATTTTAGATTTGGTGCGAATTATTGAGGAACAAATATCAAACTTCCCTGGCCCTATCCATTTAAATATTCCTATCGACAAGCCTCTAGATATTTCTTTTTTTAATAAAAGAAATGTTTTGGAAGTTTTTGAGAAAATTTATTTAAAGAAAAAATATGTCTTTCAAAAAGTTGAAATAGAGTCTTATGAAAACAAATTCTTAGAAATTTCTAAAATTTTAAATTTAGAAGAATCAGGCATTATTTTGGTAGGTCCATACCAAGGTTCCATAAATGACTTATTTTCTTTTAATAAATCTTTAGAAAAATTACAAGAAATTACTGGTTGGCCAGTTTTTTCAGATCCTATTTCAGGAGTTTATTCTGGCTTGAGAGGATTAGTTGTGAATTGGGAATTGGTCTTAAGAAAAAATAAGAATTTCATCAATTGCCATCAACTTTTGAGGCTTGGTCCAATGTCATCTTCAATTGATTTGGAGAAGTTTTTAACAACCTTTGAAGGGGTACAAATTCTTATCAAAGAAAATAACCATAGAAAATTGGACCCTATAAAAAAATCATTTGAATATGATTTTGGATTAACAAAATTTGTTAATCATTTTTTAGCAGAATTATCAATTAACCAAAAAAACAAAAAGTCTCTAACTCCTTTAGCTCTTGATCTAATAACGGCAGGACAGCAAATTAAGAAAATTTTAAAAGAGAAAATCTCTAATAATGATCAAATTACCGAGTATAAGCTTGCAAATCTTGTACCAAACATATGGCCAGCTGAAAATCCTATTATGCTCTCTGCGAGTAGCCCAATTAGAGATTGGCTTACATTCTCTGAGAATGGTACTTTAACGAGAAATTGTTTTAGCTTCAGGGGAGCATCTGGAATAGACGGTACTTTATCTCTTGCATTAGGCATTTCTAGAATTAAAAGTCCCCTTCTTCTTGTCACAGGAGATTTGGCTTTTCTTCATGATATAAATGGATGGCTTGTTGAAAATTCAATCGACTTAAATTTAACAATCCTTCTTATAAACAATATGGGTGGAAATATATTTAATCATATTTATAAAAATAATCTAAAAGAAGATGAATTTAAAAAACTATTTCTTATGCCTAAAGAAATAAACTGGTCAAAACTCGCAGAAAGCTATAAAGTAAACCTTAAAACCGTTACAAATTTTAAAAAATTACGAGAGACATTCGAATGGAGCATTTCTATCAGGAAATCTGTAATAATTAAAGTTGATGTTGATCCGGAAAATGAAATTATTGAAAGAAATGCCCTGCTAGAAAAAATAATTGGCAGTTAAATTTTATTATTTTCTATTTTTGAATAATTTAGGATTCATGAAAGTCTTACCTGGGAAAACAACTTTAAATTGGTCACAATGTAATTCTTATGAGGATATATTGTTTCATAAATCAGATGAGGGAATTGCGAGAATTGCAATTAATCGCCCTGAAAAAAGAAATGCATTTAGGCCACAAACTATAGATGAACTTATTAGTGCATTTAATATCGTAAGAAATGATGAAACTATAGGAGTAGTTCTTTTTACAGGGGCAGGACCTGATAAAAAAGGTATTTATTCTTTTTGCTCAGGAGGTGATCAGAGTGTTAGAGGCGAAAATGGATATGCAAATGATGAGGGAAAGCAGAGATTAAATGTACTTGAACTTCAAAGATTAATAAGAACTTTGCCTAAGGTGGTTATCGCCTTAGTTCCTGGTTTCGCAATAGGAGGAGGACAGGTTCTTCATTTAATTTGTGATCTCAGTATCGCTTCAGAAAATGCAATTTTTGGTCAAACAGGTCCAAGAGTTGGCAGTTTTGATGCCGGATTTGGATCTAGTTATTTGGCAAGACTTGTTGGTCAGAGAAAGGCGAAAGAAATTTGGTTTTTATGTAGAAAATATAATTCTAAGGAGGCTCTTGAGATGGGCCTGATAAATGCAATTACAAAGATTGAAGAATTAGAAGCTGAGGGTGTAATCTGGGCAAGAGAGATTTTACGAAATAGTCCAACAGCTATTCGTATTCTTAAAGCTTCATTTAATGCCGAGAATGATGGGATTGCGGGTATTCAAGAATTATCTGGATACACAACTCAATTATTTTATTCGACTAAAGAAGCTCAAGAAGGTAGAGATGCCTTTCTTGAAAAACGTTCACCTGATTTTTCTGACTATAAGTGGACTCCCTAGTTTATTTATTCAAAAAGACTTTTTAAATAATTATCAATGAGAATTCTTCTTGCCGCTGCCGAATGTGCTCCAATGATCAAAGTTGGAGGAATGGGAGATGTGGTTGGTTCGTTACCTCCATCTTTGATCAAACTTGGTCACGATGTAAGGGTAATAATTCCAGGCTATGGTAAGTTGTGGAGTCTTTTAGAGGTATCTAATGAACCAGTCTTCAGAGCAAATACTATGGAGACTGATTTCGCTGTTTATGAAGCCAAACATCCAATACATAATTATGTGATTTACCTAGTTGGTCATCCAACATTCGACTCTGACCAAATATATGGAGGTGAGAATGAGGATTGGCGCTTTACTTTTTTTGCTAGTGCTACTGCAGAATTTGCCTGGAATTGTTGGAAACCTCAAGTTCTTCATTGCCATGATTGGCATACTGGGATGATTCCAGTTTGGATGCATCAGGACCCTGAAATTAGTACTGTTTTCACAATTCATAATTTAAAATATCAAGGACCCTGGAGATGGAAACTAGAAAAAATGACTTGGTGTCCTTGGTATATGCACGGAGACCACACAATGGCAGCAGCTATGTTGTACGCAGATAGAGTAAATGCTGTTTCTCCAACTTATGCTGATGAAATTAAAACCCATGAATATGGGGAAAGCCTTGAAGGATTACTTAATTACATATCAGGTAAATTACGAGGTATTCTTAATGGTATAGATCTAGATGAATGGAATCCCGCCAAAGATCCAGTTTTGCCCGCAAAATTTAGTTTTAACAATTTAGAAAAGAGGAGAGAAAATAAGAAAATACTTCAGCGAGAAATGGGCCTTGAAGTTAATCCTAAGAAATATCTTTTAGGTATGGTTAGTAGGTTGGTTGATCAAAAAGGAGTTGATTTACTTCTACAAGTTTCAAGAAGACTTTTAGCCTATACAGATTCGCAAATAGCTGTTTTAGGAACTGGAGATAGATATTTAGAGTCAGGATTATGGCAATTAGCATTAGATTACCCGGGAAGATTTTCAGTATTTCTTACCTATGATGATTCTTTGTCAAGGCTTATATATGGCGGCTCTGATGCATTCTTGATGCCAAGTAGATTCGAACCTTGTGGTATTAGTCAACTTCTTGCTATGAGGTATGGTTCTATCCCAATAGTAAGGCGAGTTGGAGGTTTAGTAGATACGGTTTTACCTCATGACCCAGAAAATAATACTGGTACAGGTTTTTGCTTTGATCGCTTTGAGCCTATAGATTTCTATACTTCTTTAGTAAGATCTTGGGAGGCGTTCAGGCATAAAGATAGTTGGGAATTACTGCAAAAAAGAGCCATGAGAGAAGAGTTCAGTTGGCAAAGATCAGCTCTCGAATACGAAATTATGTATAAAGATGTTTGCGGAATAAAGGAACCATCACCAGACGTTGCTGAAGTTGAGAAATTTTCTTACGGACAATCCGCTGATCCATCTTTAAAAAAAGGGATGACTTAATATTTTAATGGAATTCTCTTTAAAAGAATTAAACAATGTTTTGGGTCATATTAAAAATCTAGGTGAGGGGGAAAAAGATTATTTAAATTTTAAAAATATAAGTATTGATAGTAGGACTTTATTAAAAAATGATCTTTTTATAGCTATTAAGGGTAAAAATCACGACGGACATAGTTTTCTTCCAGATGTATTAAAGAAAGGAGTGAAGGCAGTCATAATTAAAAAAGGGATGCAGAAATTACTTCCTTGTGATTTCCCTTGTTGGGTTGTGAATGACACTTTAGATGCATTCCAAAAATTAACATTGCTCAAAAGAAAAAAATTAAATATCCCTGTAGTTGCAATTACTGGTTCAGTAGGTAAAACAACTACAAAAGAAATGATTGGGCAAGTTTTAAAGAAACTTGGAAGAATTAAACTGTCTTACTCAAATTTTAATAATGAGATTGGGGTTGGTCTTACAATTCTTGCGACAGATATTGAAGATAAAGTTTTAGTTCTTGAGATGGGAATGAGAGGTCTTGGACAGATCGAAAATTTGTCTAAATATAGTGAACCCGATATTGCAGTTATTACTAACATTGGGACAGCTCATATTGGATTGTTAGGCTCAAAAAAAAATATTACTTATGCAAAGTGTGAAATTACTAAGTTCTTAAATCCGCATGGGGTTGTAATAATTCCAGCAAATGATGCATTTCTAGAGGAAACTTTAAAAAAATACTGGAAAGGTAGAGTAATAAAAGTAGAGCTATTAAATATTAAAAATCAAAAGGGGAGTTTTAAAAAAGATGATAATTTACGGGGAGTTTTTAATCCCTCTAATAAAACAATTTTAATAGAAGGAAATACCTTCGAAATTTCATTTGATGGATTTCACAACTCTTCAAATTTCTTATTTGCTTATGCAGTTGCTAAAGAGCTAGGTATGGATTTCCCAAGGTTTAATAAATTTGATTTTGCAAGTTTAGAAGGAAGGAATAAAATTCTTAAATCAGTTAAAACAACAATTTATGATGAATCGTATAATGCTTCGCCAGAATCTGTAAAAGCATGTATAGAAAATCTCTTAGAAAAGCCGCGAAATCATTTTTTTATATTTGGAAGTATGCAAGAATTGGGAAAAGAATCAGAAAAATATCACAAAGAAATATTCGACTTGGTAAATCATTCAGACATAGAAAAATGTTTATTTATTTGTGATGAAAAAGATGAAAAATTTTACTCTAATTATCTAAAAGACAAGAAAAAATTTTTCGTTTTAAATGATATTAAAGATGTACCAAAAGAGATAAATAAATCTACAAAAAGAGGCGATTCTATTTTGATTAAAGGGAGCAGATATTGGCAGCTAGAAAAAATTATTGAATTAATTAATTAGATAGAGGCTTCTTTTTTTTCCAATTATCTATATTTACTTGCTTAGTTCTTGAAATTGCTAATGAATTATCTTTGGAGTCTTTTGTGATCACCGAACCAGCTCCTGTTGTAACTGATTCCCCAAGATTTATAGGCGCAACAAAAACTGTATTTGCACCTATACTGGAATTTCTACCAATTTTTGTTTGATATTTTTTCTGACCATCAAAATTTGCAGTAATAGTACCTGCACCTATATTTGTAGATCTTCCAATAATCGAATCACCAATATAACTTAGATGGTTTACTTTGGATTCTTCCTCTAGTTGACTATTTTTTATTTCAACAAAATTACCTATCTTACTGTAAGAAGATATTTTGGATTTAGGTCTAATATGACTGTAGGGACCAATTTTTATATGATCCATTATCTGAGAATCATAAACAGTTGAATTTGAAATTTCACAATGGAATCCAACATTTGAATTTTCAATAAAAGTATTTGGTCCAATAATGCAATTATTAAATATTTTGGTACATCCTCTTATGTGAGTATTAGCTTCTATGATCACATCTTTGCCAATCTCCGCTTCTTCACTTATTGAACAACTTGTTTTATTTATAAATGTTACGCCATTAAGCATATGCTTTTCTTTAATTAAATTCTGAAAAAGTTCTTCGCATTTTGATAGTTGAATTCTATTGTTAATGCCTTGAAGTTCTCCATTATCCTCTATCTCTAAGCTTAAGGAATTCTCTAGCAGAGCTACTGTATCAGTTAAGTAAATTTCTTTTTGTTTATTGTTGTTTTGTAAGTTACTTATTATTTTTGACAAATTTCCCCAGTTAAAACAGTAAATACCTGCATTTATTAATAAATTAAGTTGTTCTTGATTATTACAATCTTTTTCTTCAACAATTCTCTCAATAAAATTCCCTTTCAAAAAGACTCTGCCATACCCATAAGGATTTTTCTTCTTTGTCGTTATTAAAGAAACATCTGCATTATTTGAATCATGTAAATTTAAAAGCCTTTTTAGAGTCTCAGGCTTGATAAGAGGGACATCTCCGTTTAGCACCAAAAGTTTCCCTTCATTTGTCTTTACTTGATTACAAAGTGTCTGTATGGCATGACCGGTACCTAGTTGAGGCTCTTGAATGACAAAATGGATCTTTTTATTATGTGGAATTGAATCTTGTACTTCTTTTGATTTGTGTCCAGTAATTACAAAAATTTGGTCAGGATTCAATTTATCACAAGAATTAATTACCCTTTGCAAAAGACTTTTGCCAGAAATTTTGTGTAAAACCTTAGGTATCGAGCTTTCCATCCTAGTGCCCTTACCTGCCGCCAATATTGCAACACTTAACATGTTTTTTGAATACATATATATAAATCTAACTCTTGAAGGCCGACTTCGTCATTCCCCACTTCTTTCTCCATTTCTTTGTAGATACTAGATTTGATAATAATTGCTCATCTAATCTTTTCTTAATGATATCGTCTCGCCTTGAGTTTAAATTATGGTCTCTGTAAGGAATACTAGCTTTAGTTAAAAGGTGTTCCTCTTCCATGACAGATAACTTTTCAAAATTTAAATTGAGTTTCAATTTATTCTTGTCAAATTTTGCTATCGCGACAGTTCCCTGACTCCAAAAACCACAGTCATTAATGCCTGGTTTAATACTGAAAATCTCTAAACCAAGATTTCTTAAGGTCTTTCTTACTGCCGCTGAAGAAGAGTAAGTTATTAAATAACCTTGAGGATTGAGCTTTTCTGTAACCTTAGATAAAAATTCAATTGTCCAAACTTGAGGGCATTTTTGGGGAGAAAAACCATCTAAATAAATCAGATCGAATTTATTAGCTGCAGGAATAATATTAATTTTTTCTCTAGCATCACCCCACAAAATCTTACACTTAAAAAATGGATCCTCAAAGTAATTGTTTTGGTGCAATGATTCAAATATTTTTTTGATTTTTGGAGCCCATAATTTCAGGAAAGATTTATTTTTGATTGAATATTCAAGAGGCTTTTTATCAATCTCTAATGCAAACAAATTTAAATACGATTTTTGTTTAATTAATTCATCTAATAAAGAAGCGGAATTGTATCCTAAACCAAAACATATATCCAAAACATTGAGAGATTTGCCCTTAAATCTTTGCAAATCAGAAGGAGCAGTAAACTTTATTTTTGTTTCTTCCAATGCTCCCAGTAAGCTATGGAAATTTTCTTGAAAAGAGATACTTTTTAAAGAGTAACTCCCGTCTTTCGTTAAAACTTCTATTAATTTAGACAAAAACTTTTTGAGTTAGTTAGTTAGTTTTTCAAGGTCTTCCCAAAAAGAGGGATAAGAGACATTAGATGCATCTGCTCTCGTTATTTTTGAGGTACCTTTGGCTAGAAGTGAAGCGATAGCAAGACTCATTGATACTCGATGATCCGTTTCACTGTCTACTTCCGCAGAATTAAAGTTTGATTGACCGTTAATGATTAAGCCATCCTCTTTTTCTATTATTTCTGCACCGAATTTTCGCAACTGTCTCGCCATAACTTTTAACCGGTCTGTTTCCTTAACTCTTAATTCCCGTGCATCCTTAATTTCAGAAACCCCATTACAAAAACAAGCAGCTACTGTAAGTATAGGAATTTCATCTATAAGTTTTGGGAGAACATCTCCTTCAATAGTAAATGATCTTAGGTTATTTGCAGTCTTTACTTTAATAGATCCAATAGGTTCTCCTGCAATTGTTGATTTGTCTAGAATCTCATAATTGCATCCCATCAGATCCATTATGTTTAATATTCCGGTTCTAGTGGGGTTTAATCCAACATTCTGAATATAAACTTCTGAATTTGGAACAATGGATGCAGCAATCATCCAGAAAGATGCAGAACTTATGTCTCCAGGTATTAATATTTTCTGACCAATTAAGGTTGCCCCTGATCTGATTACTACATTCCTTCCTAATTCCCCTCTAATACTTATATCTGCCCCAAATGCTTTTAACATTCTTTCGGTATGATCTCTTGAAGATGCTGGCTCAATAACAGTAGTGGTGCCAGCAGAATTGAGGCCCGCTAATAATATTGCGGATTTTACTTGAGCACTTGCTACCGGAGTTCCAATAACACATCCTTTAAGTTTATTCCCATTGATTGAGATTGGAGCTTTGTTACCCCTTTCTCTGCCAAAAATTTTGCCACCCATCAAAGATAATGGTTTCCCCACTCTCGCCATTGGCCTCTCATTAAGAGAATTGTCCCCCATCAAAATAAAATTCTTACCTTCTAGACCCGCCAATAATCCCATTAATAGCCTCATAGTGGTTCCCGAATTTCCACAATTGAGAATTTCTTTTGGCTCTTTTAATCCATCAAGACCTAGGCCTGAAATTGTAAAAGGCTCATCTTTTTTTATTGTCGGAATATTTACTCCTAATTTCCTGAGACAATCAGCGGTTGATAGTGGGTCTTCAGAATGTAAAAACCCCTCAATAGTAGTTTCCCCCTGAGCAATACTTCCGATTATTAAGGCTCTATGAGAAATAGATTTGTCTCCCGGTACTTTTATTTTTCCTTTTAAATTACTTCCACCTTTTATTTCGCGGATATTATTCATTTTTAAATTAAAACTTGATAAAGTTTTTATATATACAAATTAGATATATATTATCAATAAGTTTGTTTTTAAAAAAAAAATATTCAAAGTAAGTAACTGTTTTCTATAATAAAAAAAGAAAAGGAATTGATCATTAATCTTACTTATTATCACGTTGCAAATGATGTTCCAGAAATAAACCCCGATATTGCAGTGGTTATTGATGTTTTAAGAGCCACAACTACAATCTCTTGGGCTTTAAAAAATGGAGCTGATTCAATACAAGTTTTTGCAGATTTAGATTTGTTGAAAGAAGCTGCATTTAAGTGGCAAGCAGATGAGAGAATAATGCTTGGAGAAAGAGGCGGAAAGAAAATTGACGGTTTTGATTTGGGAAATTCTCCTTTATCAGTCACAAAAAAGGTTGTTAATGGTAAAAGACTATTTATGAGTACTACAAATGGCACTAAATCCTTGCAAAAAGTTCAACATGCAAAGCATTTATTTGCTATGGGACTCCCAAATAGGAGAGCAGTTGCAGAAAGAATTATTTCACTACGCAGTGAAAGCGTTTTAATACTTGGTAGTGGCTGGGAAGGCTCATATTCACTTGAGGATTCTTTGGCCGCTGGTGCTTTGGCTTCATACTTGGAAGCAAACTGTGATTTTGAAGTCAATATTCTTAATGACGAATTACAGGCTGCTTTGGCACTCTGGAATTTATGGAAAAATGATATTTTGAAATGTTTAAAAACAGCAACCCATGGCAAAAGATTGACAAGTCTTGGAGATTATGAGGAAGATTTTAATTGTTGTTCTGAACTTGATTGCTTAGATATTGTTCCTGCGCAAGTTGAAAGAGGTGTAATTCGTGCCTCATAATTTACGAATTAGTTCACTAGGAGTAAAGTCTTGACTGATTTTTTGGTAGCTGCATTGCAAATAACGAGCACTTCAAATGTTGAAGCAAATTTTGCTGAAGCAGAAGAACAGATTGAATTGGCTGCTAGAAGAGGTGCTGAATTAATCGGATTGCCTGAGAATTTTGCTTTTTTAGGAGAAGATGATGAAAAGCTTAGATTATCTTCTGAATTGTCAATGAAGTGTACAAACTTCCTTAAAACCATGTCACAAAGGTATCAAGTATTTCTTTTGGGTGGAGGGTATCCTGTACCTGCTGGTGATGATAGTCATACCCTAAATAGGTCAGCACTCTTTGGAAGAGATGGACAGGTATTGGCAAAATATGACAAAATTCACTTGTTTGATGTTGATTTGCCAGACGGAAATTTATATAAGGAATCATCTACTATTTTATCTGGAGAGGAATATCCCCCAGTTGTTGATGTTCCTGGTTTATGCAAAGTAGGATTATCAATTTGTTATGATGTTAGATTTCCTGAACTTTATAGATATTTGTCTGCTAATGGTGCAGAGCTAATTATGATTCCCGCAGCTTTTACAGCATTTACTGGGAAGGATCACTGGCAAATCCTATTACAAGCAAGAGCGATAGAGAATACAGCATATATAGTTGCACCAGCTCAAACTGGGATTCATTATGGTAGAAGGCAAAGTCATGGCCATGCAATGGTAATTGACCCCTGGGGCACTGTTTTGTCTGATGCTGGAAAAACTCAGGGCGCTGCAATAGCACCAGCTGATAAAGAAAGAGTAAAGAAAATTAGGGAACAGATGCCAAGCCTTAAACATAGAAAAAACAAATTGTTTTCAAAATAATGTCAAAGTTTTTAAATAATAAACTTTTTCGTTATTTATCAGTTTTTTTATTTTTAAATACTCAGTTCCTCCCAGTAAAATCCTCAAGTGCTTTAGCGGCATGGGCCTTAAAAAATAATGGGTTTTTAGAATTAAGAACTAAACCAAATACAAATTTAAAAGCATACTTTCAGCGGGCTAACCAAATATATGGAGATAGATTCTGGGTGGATTTCCCTGGGGAATTAAAAAATCCCAGAACAATAAAAGGTAATGGTCCAATAAAAGAAATTAGATTAGGTAAACCAAATAAGGGCAAAACAAGACTAGTAATTGAATTTAATGAAGAAGCCTATTTGAACCCTTTGATGTGGAGAATGGTTGGATTAAATCAAAATAGGTGGAGAATTAAACTATTCACACCAAAATATTCATTTAAGAGCATTGGTGAAGGTTT
Organism: Prochlorococcus sp. MIT 1314; assembly: GCF_034093315.1. Lineage (GTDB taxonomy): Bacteria > Cyanobacteriota > Cyanobacteriia > PCC-6307 > Cyanobiaceae > Prochlorococcus_A > Prochlorococcus_A marinus_Y. The sequence continues at coordinate 56,173 of NZ_CP139300.1, forward strand.
AGTTGAAAAGAGAATAAAAAATATTAGAGCAAATCAAGGCTCAAGTTATATTAAGAAAAGTGTTCATAATTACAACCAATTACCAAACGTAAAACAAAACAAATTTTCGGTTGTTCTCGATCCAGGGCATGGAGGGCCTGATCCGGGAGCAATAGGTATTGGTGGGTTAAGGGAAACAGATGTTGTACTCGAGGTTTCCAAAATAGTTGAAAAGTTGCTCTCCGAGAAAGGTGTAAAAGTAAGGTTAACTAGAAAAAATGAAGTTGATTTGGATTTACCTCCAAGAGTTTCCTTTGCTAACAATACAGATGCGGATATCTTTGTAAGTATTCATGCAAATGCCTCAAGAGGTAAAAGGCGAGATATTAATGGGTTAGAAACGTTTTACTTTAGAGGGTGGAGAGGAAGATTACTCGCCAAAAGAATTCAAAAACAAATTTTAAGAGTTTCCCCTGGGAGTCCCGATCGAGGAGTTAAACAGGGTAGATTCTACGTAATTAAAAATACTAGGATGCCCGCAGTACTTGTAGAAATTGGATTTTTAACAGGAAGATTAGATGCAAGAAGATTAGAGAAACCATCACATCGTAAAAGAATAGCTTATGCAATTGCTAAAGGCATTCTTGAATATCTTTATAAAGTAGGGTGAAACTTAAAATAGGTATATTTGACAGTGGTATAGGTGGTTTTACTATCCTTAATTCTTTACTAAAGAAACGTAGTGATGTTGAAGTTTTTTATTTGGCTGATACAAAAAGGATTCCTTTTGGAAATAAAAATTTTAAAGAGATAAGGTTAATCGCAAAAGAGATTTGCACCTTTTTTGAATATAAGAATTTGGATGCACTTTTAATAGCATGTAACACTACAAATGCATGTGCGCTTGATATTTTAGAAAACAACTTAAGGATTCCTTGTTTTGACCTTATAAACTCAGTATCAGAAATAGTTGACAAACAAATAATTGGTGTCTTAGCAACACAAACAACAGTTAGATCATCATATTATAAAAATGCTATAGGTTCTAAAAATGAGAATTTGACCATTTTTCAACAAGATTGTCCAGAATTTGTATCCGAAATTGAAAAAGAAGAGTTAAATTTTAATAAGTTAAATCATCTTTCGGACTTGTATTTAAGACCACTATTAAATAAAAATATTGAAGAATTAATACTTGGATGTAGCCATTATCCTTTAATTTATGACTTTTTAAGAAAAAAAATTGATTCAAACATAAGAATTATTGATCCATCAGAAGCGTTAATAAAAAAATTTAATGAATCTTTTGCTATTCCAAAGACTGTTAGCTATGAGAGTCTTTCTTACGAAAATGTAAAATTTTTCGTTACTTCAAAAAAAGATGAATTTTCCAAAAAAGTAAAAATTTGGCTTGAAATTAATAAAGAAATTAGGTTAGTTAACCTCCGAAGCAATGTTTGATTCTTTAATATATATAAGAGGTCAATCATGAACACAGTAACAGAACTACTACAACCAGTTGAAAATGATCTTGATGATCTTATTCTTGAACTGAAAAATTTAATAGGAGCAGGTCATCCAATTCTTCAAGCCGCAGCAGAACATCTTTTTAGCGCTGGGGGGAAAAGACTTAGGCCAGGCATCGTTTTATTAATCTCAAAAGCAATATCTCCTGGATTTAGATTAACCAGTAAACATAAAAGGCTTGCTGAAATCACTGAAATGATTCATACCGCTTCATTAGTCCACGATGATGTTGTTGACGAGGCCTCTACAAGAAGAGGGGTAGATACAGTTCATAGCAGATTTAATACCAGAGTGGCTGTTTTGGCAGGTGATTTCTTATTCGCACAAGCAAGTTGGCACTTGGCAAATCTTGATAATGTAAATGTAGTTAAATTATTAAGTAGAGTAATAATGGATTTAGCAGAAGGTGAAATTAAACAAAATTTAAATAGATTCGATTCAGCTCAATCCTTTTCCAAATACATTAATAAAAGCTATTGTAAAACTGCATCATTAATAGCTAATAGTTGCAAAGCAGCGGGAGTTTTGAGTGATCTTAATGATCAAAAATTAACCTCATTGTACGATTTTGGCAAAAATATTGGTTTAGCTTTCCAAGTTGTAGATGACATACTGGACTTTACTGGAAACGATAAACAACTTGGAAAACCTGCTGTAAGTGATCTTGCTAGTGGCTATCTTACAGCACCAGTTTTATATGCTTTAGAAGAAAACAAGAAATTATCTGTTCTTATAAACAGAGAACTTGCCGAAAAAAATGATTTAGATGAAGCTCTAAGCATCATTATGAGTTCTAAAGCTATAAAAAACTCTAGGAAACTAGCTGAGGACTTTGCAATGCTTTCTAAAGAGGCAATAGTTTGGCTTCCTGATTCAGATTACAAAAGGGCATTAATGGCTCTACCAGAATTCGTTCTCAGTCGTCTTTATTAAATTTATTGAAAAATCTTTTCAGCTAAATTAATATTAAAAATTCTGAAAACCATAATTTTTTCGACTAAGTTTATTAAGCATAGATTTATTTAATGTCATTAGATAAAAAAAATTCAATCAATAATATTCTCGAAGAAAAGAGAATTTTCCCTCCATCAAAAAAATTTGCAGAAAACTCAAATATTAGTACTCAAGAAGAATTACTAAGTCTAAAAAAACAAGCATCAGATAATCCTATTCAATTTTGGGAATCTTTTGCAAAATCTGAATTAGATTGGTTTGAGCCATTTCAAACTGTATTAGATAACGAAAATGCGCCCTTTTTTAAATGGTTCAAAGAAGGGAAACTCAATATTACATATAACTGCTTAGATAGACACATTAAGAGAGGGCTTGGAGGAAAGACAGCACTTATATGGGAAGGCGAACCCGGAGATAGCAAAAAATATACTTACGAAGAACTTCTAAAAGAGGTATGTAAAGCAGCTAATGCATTAAAAGCGATTGGTGTAAAAAAAGGAGATTTGGTATGTATTTATATGCCAATGATTCCTGAAGCGATGTTTGCGATGTTAGCTTGTGCAAGAATTGGCGCTCCTCATTCAGTTGTCTTCGGAGGATTTTCTTCAGAAGCTTTAAAAGATAGGTTAATTGATGGGAACGCCAGATTTGTTATTACTGCTGATGGTGGTTTTAGAAAAGATAAGGTGATTGAACTTAAGAAAGCAGTTGATGCGGCTATTGAAAGTGGAGCAGATAAAGTTGTTGAAAAAGTAGTTGTTGTTCAACGAACCAAAAAAAATATTTCGATGGTTGATGATAGAGATTTTTGGTGGCACGAATTATTAAAAGATCAAAAAGATCATTGTGAACCAGAAATAATGAATAGCGAAGATAGACTTTTTATTCTTTATACTTCAGGCTCTACTGGAAAGCCAAAAGGTGTAGTTCACACTACAGGTGGTTACAATCTTTGGTCCCATTTGACATTTAAATGGATTTTTGACTTAAAAGATGACGATATTTACTGGTGTACCGCTGATGTTGGTTGGATTACCGGTCATAGTTACATAGTTTATGGGCCTTTATCTAATGGTGCTACAACCTTAATGTATGAGGGAGTGCCAAGGCCCTCAAATTTAGGGGCTTTTTGGGAAATTGTTCAAAAATATAAGGTTTCTATTTTTTATACTGCACCAACTGCAATAAGAGCATTTATGAAGTCTGGGCGTGAAATACCTGATAAATATAATTTGGAAAGTCTTAGACTTTTGGGCACAGTTGGAGAACCAATTAATCCTGAAGCATGGATGTGGTACAAGGATGTTATTGGTAAAGATAAATGCCCTATTGTTGATACTTGGTGGCAAACTGAGACTGGTGGTGTAATGATAAGTCCCTTGCCTGGTGTCGTTGCTACAAAGCCAGGTTCAGCTACTTTCCCTCTGCCAGGAATCGAAGTTGAAATTGTCGATAAGAATGGAGATAAGGTTAAGGAGAATGAGGGTGGCTATTTAATTATTAAGAAACCTTGGCCAGGAATGATGAGAACAATTCACGGAAACTCAGAGAGATATTTGGAGAGTTATTGGGAATATATTTCCTTTAAAGGCGAAAAAAATGTTTATTTTGCTGGAGATGGAGCACGCATTGATGAAGATGGATATATATGGATTATGGGAAGAGTTGATGATGTCATAAGTGTTTCAGGACATAGGTTAGGAACAATGGAAATTGAATCTGCTTTGGTCAGTCATAAATCAGTTGCAGAGTCTGCAGTCGTTGGCAAGAAAGATGACTTAAAAGGTGAAGTTATAGTCGCTTTTGTATCTCTAGAGAAAGACGTGAACGGTTCTTCAGAATTAGTAGAGGATCTAAAGAAACATGTTGTTAATGAAATTGGAATTATCGCAAAGCCTGAAAAGATTATAATTTCTGACTCTCTTCCGAAAACACGTAGTGGAAAAATTATGAGGAGAATTTTAAGATCTTTGGCCGCTGGAGAAAAAATTAGCGGTGATATAAGTACTCTTGAAGATAGTTCTGTTTTGGAGAAGCTGAAAGAATTATCCTAATCAGATTGATCAATTAAATTGGAAATATTTTTTATAGTATTTCTTTTGAATTCATCATCGGCCCAGTCTCCCAAAAAATTTTCTCTTAGTCCTGCGCTTGCAATTATAGTGTGAGTACCTTTTAACATTACCCCTTTAGAATTATCTTCTTTTCTTGCTTTTAGACAAGAAAATAATTTATCTGTTTGATCTAATTCGTCTGAGTTGAATTTTATTAGGAAGTTATTTTTTTGACTATATGTTTTTTCAATTAATCGCAAAGTTCTTTCGGGACTTGGGCTAAATTCACTGTTGAATTCTAATTTTTTAGAAATTTGTTTCAATAATGGAATTGATTTGTTAGCACTAAAATTATTAAAACTAATAGATATGAATTTTTCGCAATTTCTTCCGCCATCGGGAGAAATTAAATGAAGTTTACAGCCTAGGCTATGACCAATTCTTATTGAAGGAATTGATGCCCCTATTCTCTTGGATAAAGATATTCGGCAATTCTTAAAATCTTTCCATGCTTTGATAGCAAGTTGTTGGTGATCAAATTGTGGTGTGTATTTATATGCATGTACTGCATAATTTTTATTAATTAAACTCTCTATGAATCTTCTATAAGTTAAATCTGGCTTAGAAGCTAAATAACTTCCACCAATAAATTCAACAATTTTTTTTGGATTTGAAGGCCAATAACAGAAATTGTTAAATTGAAATTTTGTAAAAGTCATCTTTCATAAACTAAAAATGTTTCAAAAAATATTTTCTAGCCTGTTTTTTAAATTTATATTAATTTAAAAGAAATAGTTATTAAATGCGTCAAGATAAATGAAAGTATTTTGAGTTAATTGGAACTATTAAACAAAAAAGAATTAAATCAATTGGATTTTCTTCATGATCAAATTAACACCAATCCCTCTGAAGAGAGAGTAACGAATAAAAATAAAAAAATTGAAAAAATTTTAATTCTTGATACTGAAACAACAGGTTTAGATGAAAATAAAAATGAAGTGATGGAAATAGGTTGTATCTTATTTGATGTATCTTTTAAATGTGTACTTTCACAAGTTTCTTTTTTATTTCCAGTTAATGATAATGAAGCCGAACATGTAAATGGTATATCTGCAGAAGTAACTAATATCTCTCAACCATGGGAAGATGGATTGAATTTCTTTCTAAAACTTGTTGATGCTTCAGATTTCATCGTTGCTCATAATGTGGAGTTTGATAAGAAATGGTTTGGAAAAGGAAGATTGCCTAAGCTTAATAAGAAATGGATATGTAGTTTAGAGGATATTAATTGGTCTTTTCAAAAATCGCTAAAAACAAGACCTTCAGTAACTGATCTAGCCTTATCTTTCTCAATACCAGTTTGGAATTTACATAGAGCTTTATCTGATTGTTTTTATATATCTGAGGTCTTCAAAAAATGCGACAACTTAGAGGAACTTTTACTTAAAGCTACTGAACCGAGGTTTTTATACAAGGCTTTGGTTAGTTATGAAGATAGGTCTTTAGCTAAAAATGCTGGGTTCAGATGGAATAGTCCTGTGCAAGGAGCTTGGTCAAGAAAATTAACTACTGATGAGGCAAATAATCTTGATTTTAGAGTTGAGATTTTGAATTAATATTTATTTAAGTTTTGACTAAGAAAATATTTAGTGCATCTTACAAGGCATCCATCTATTACCCATTTTATGTGCTCCAATACATCCGTATTTTGAAGCAGCCTTTTCAGCTTCTTGTTTAGTGTTAAATAGATCTGACATCATATTTTCCTTATTTGAATTTGAAATTTGTTTGGAATGATTATGATGATTTTTATGAGAATTAGGTGAATACTCCCATATCCCCATAGTAGTAACACCGGCAGAGATAATTCCCATCCCGACTACTGATAAATTGACTATTCCCATTGCGACTGCACCAAAAGAAAATACACCCATAGGGACTACCCCTATACTTATTACTCCCATTGGCACTATTCCTATTGAAACTATACCAAGGGGTGCTATTCCAAAAGCAATTTTTTTTGGTTTTGTACCGCAATGTTGATTCTCTTTACTTTTACTAATTCCCAATAGTTTTTCTAAATGTTAAATTAAAATTGTCTCACAAAATAACCAATCAAAGATTAATTTCTAGATGAATTAAAAATTTTGAATTATTTTTTAGAACTTTGAATAACTTAAAAAACCTAAGAGGAACAGTTGACCTATTTCCTGATCAATTAATAAAGTGGCAAAACGTTGAAAAAATTTTATTAGAACAGCTTTCTAGAGCATCCATCAAAGAAATAAGAACACCAATATTGGAAATGACCGAATTATTTATAAGAGGAATTGGCGAAGGAACAGATGTTGTCAGTAAGGAAATGTATACATTTCTTGATAGGGGGGAGAGATCTTGCACTCTTAGACCTGAAGGAACAGCCTCAGTCGCACGAGCGTTAATACAAAATGGAATATCGTCTAATCCTCTTCAAAAACTTTGGTACATGGGTCCTATGTTTCGATACGAAAGACCTCAAGCAGGCAGGCAAAGACAGTTTCATCAATTAGGTGTTGAGTTTATAGGACATGATTCAGTTAGAAGTGATGTTGAAATTATTGCTTTAGCTTGGGATATCTTAGGTAAATTAGGAATAAAAGAACTCAATCTTGAAATAAATACGTTAGGTGATCCTAATGACAGATCAAATTTTCAAAAATCTTTTTTAAAATGGTTAGAAACAAATAAAGATTCTCTAGATTTAGATTCTCAGAATAGAATTTCTAAAAACCCTTTGAGGATTTTGGACTCAAAGAATATTCAAACAAAAAAAGTTCTTGAAAATGCCCCAAGATTATTTAATTTTTTATCTGAAAAAAGTCATAACAGATATTTAGACTTAAAAAGTCAATTAGAGGTTTTAAAAATACCTTTTGTGGAAAACTTTAATCTAGTGAGAGGTTTGGATTACTACACTCATACAGCTTTTGAAATTACTAGCGGGGCTCTAGGTTCCCAAGCTACAGTTTGTGGAGGAGGTAGATATGATAATTTAATAAAACAAATGGGAGGGCCAAGCACCCCTGCAATAGGATTTGCTATTGGTTTAGAAAGATTAATTTTACTAGCGGGAAAAGAGCTTGAAGTCCCAAGAAATACTGATATTTATATTATTAATCAAGGCTTAATTGCTGAAACGTTAGCAATGGATTTATCAAGGAAATTAAGAAATTATGATTTATTAGTTGAATTGGATTTAACTGGATCCTCTTTCTCTAAACAGTTTAAAAAGGCAAACAAACTAAAATCCAAAAGTATTATTGTTATTGGTGATGATGAGGCAGCAAATAAAAAATTTGTTATAAGGCTATTTGATAAAGCAAGTTCTGGAAATAAAGAAGAGGTTATATCTTTTGGGGATGATATTAAATTGGAAAAGTGGCTAAAGAATAACTTAATTCTAAAGTGATTCTTTTGAAGCTAATGATTATTCTTCTTACTTTACTATTTTTCTTTTATTTGAGAAATTCACTAAAGTTAAATAGGAAAAAAAAAGTTTTCAAAGCTAAAGAGTTAATGATTTTCAATAAGAAGAATCTAGATAATTGGATGAACTTAACTAAAAAAGAAAGATATAACTTATCAAAAAAAGAATCTTTTAACTATCTGGATAAAAGAAAACTTTTATTAGAAGAAATTAGAAAAGAATATAAGAAAATATCTAGAGGAAATTGTGAGAAAAATATAAAGGAAAAATAACAATGGAAAATTTCTGGACTTCGAAAAAACCTATAATTGGCTTAAGACATTTTGTTTTAGTTAATAAGACGAAAGAAGAAGGAGAAAATTTTTTTTTAATGGTTTCAGTTGTTGATTGTGAAATTAATCTGAAAATTACTCATAAAGAATTATTAAATAGTGGTAATTGGGAAAAGGGATTACTCAATCTCCCTAAGACTGAATCAATTACTGAAGATTATGTTCGATTCAAATCTTTAAATAAAAAAAAGGGGATTAATAAGGTTTTTTTAAATGATGACTCTTTGTTTAATATTTCTTAATTTGATATAAATTTTTTAAAAGTTTTTCATTACAAATACTAGGTTTTTTGTTCCTTAATAATTTTTTAAAAGTTTTACCCCTTTCAAAAAAATAAAATTAACGTTATCAAGGATTAACTATATTTACTTAATTAAATGTTAGGGGATATATGGAGCTCTTCAGAGTTTACTGCTAAAAATTTAGGAATTACTGAAATCAAACTTTCTTTTTTACGTGAAAATGGGATATTCAAGCCCGGCATTCATTGGAAAAGCTCTCCTCTTGGTCAGAAAAAGCCTTGGAAGCCCAAAGCTCTTTATAATTTAGAAATGTGCAGAAAAATTATTAACAAATTTGATTTTGAAGAAAATGATAGTATTGCCGCCTAAATTTTAAATATTTCCTGATAATCAATTTGGGAAGATTTATAATGTTTATTCAATTAAATTCTCATCCTTACAATCAATAAGCGTGTTTTGCAACGTTGGATATAGATTAATCATTTTTATATATTGTGGTGATTTTCTGTAAGATTCTGCAGCATTTTTGTAATGAACTTCCGATTTCATTTCTAGTGAAATTTTTCTAGAAGATTCTTGAGAAGTTTTCATGTTATTTGATTTCTTAACCCCTTTTTAGTAATTGTTTGAGAATGAGGCAAGAAAGAACATGCTTTTATGAAACAAAAAATTATTTATGTCAGCAAAAAGAAATTTATTAAAAAGAATTGGATCTAACAATACTTGTTTCTTTATCTTCAACCCTTGCGAAATCTATAACTTTACTGCTTAAATCTAACTTCTTTGGGGTTGGATTTTTAGGGAAATTGTTTTAGTTATTTATTACTAGAATTAATAACCTTTACAATTTTGTTGTGAATCCAACTGTTTGTTTAAATTTCAAGTATTGTCGAAACGTTTAAGCTAATCAATTCCTAAATGCAAACCTATGGAAATCCAGATGTCACCTACGGATGGTGGGCTGGTAATTCAGGTGTAACGAATCGCACAGGAAAATTCATTGCTGCGCACATAGCGCATACAGGATTAATTGTTTTCTGGGCTGGTGCTTTCACCCTTTTTGAACTTTCACGATTTGACCCCTCTGTCCCTATGGGGCATCAACCTCTTATCGCACTTCCTCATTTGGCAACCCTTGGAATAGGGTTTGATGCTGATGGAGTGTTAATGGGAGATACAAAACCTGTTGTAGCAATTGCTATTGTTCACTTAATAGCATCAATGGTTTTTGCCGCTGGTGGACTATTACATTCAATCCTTTTGCCAGGAGATTTAGAAGAATCAGATATAGCAAAAGCAAGGAAATTCAGCCTCAAGTGGGATGATCCAGATAAATTAACATTTATCCTTGGTCATCATCTTATTTTCTTTGGTGTAGCAGTAATTTGGTTCGTAGAATGGGCAAGAGTTCATGGAATCTATGATCCAGCTATTGGTGCAGTTAGACAAGTTGAATATGATTTGAATTTGTCAAAAATATGGAATCATCAGGCTGATTTCTTGACTATTGATAGTCTTGAAGATGTTATGGGTGGTCATGCTTTCTTGGCTTTTGTTGAAATCACTGGTGGTGCTTTCCATATTGCTACCAAGCAAGTAGGCGAATATACCAAATTCAAAGGTAAAGGACTACTTTCCGCTGAAGCTGTACTGTCTTGGTCTCTAGCTGGAATTGGTTGGATGGCTATCATAGCTGCCTTCTGGAGTGCTACAAATACAACAGTTTATCCAACTGATTTCTTTGGAGAACCTCTTCAATTGAAATTTAGTATTTCTCCTTACTGGGTAGATACTGCTGACCTTCCTGCTGGTGAATATACTTCAAGAGCTTGGTTGGCAAACGTTCACTATTATTTTGGTTTCTTCTTTATTCAAGGTCATTTATGGCACGCTTTAAGGGCTCTAGGCTTTGACTTCAAGAGGGTAACTAATGCTATTGGTAACATTGATAATGCTACTGTTACATTAAAAGACTAAATATAATCAATATTTAGTTTTAAAGGGCCCCAAATTGTTGGGGCCTTTTTTATTTGAATAATTTTGTTTATTAATTTAGATTTATAATTATATGTTTTTGAAATCATTGAATTTTTCTCTACAGAATAAAGATGTTTTTCCGAATTCTATATTAATAAGTTGTTTTGGATTTTTAATTATATTTTTTTTCTTAATTTTTGGAAGGAGATTTAAACTGGCTGTTCAGCTAGAGAGGTTTGGACTACCGATAGCAGTAATATCTGGAATTGTAGGTATATCTATAGGTCCATTTGGGGCGATACACTTTTTGCCAAAAGAAACAATAAATGTTTGGAGTAAGTTCCCTACTCCTCTTTTATCATTGGTCTTCGCAACTTTAATGATGGGGAGACCAATCCCAAATATAAATGGTTTAGTTAAACCAATCTTTAATCAGTTTTTGCTTGCTCTTTCACTAGGTTTTGGACAGTTTTTCGTTGGGGGTCTAGTTGTTAAATATTTTTTGCCTCCATCTATGGATACTAATCCTTTAATGGGATGTTTGATCGAGGTTGGTTTTGAGGGCGGTCATGGAGCTGCAACTATCATTGGTGAGAGTTTTAATAGATTAGGTTTCTCAAATGGCTTGGAGCTTGGTTTGGCTATGGCAACAATGGGTCTTTTATCATCTTCATTATTGGGCAGCATATTTATTTTCCTTGGGAGAAATTTCGGTCTTTCAGATACTGAGGAAATTCCCGAAAAAAAAGATAATCTAAAGGAGAACTCTAAAACAGGTATTTTTGCGGATCTAAAAATTTTGATAATAAATCTTGGATTCTCTGGGCTGGCAATTTCTTTTGGTGTGTTGTTACTTAAATTTTTAAGATTTGTCTCAAGCTCTTTTGGCGAATTTTCTAAAGAAATAATTTTTTCACTCCCAGTATTCCCTTTTATTCTTATAGGTTCACTTCTTATTAGATATGTTTTAGAAAAAACCAAAAATACGGAATTTATTTCAAATCTTTTACAAAGAGAGATTGGGATTTTATCTACAGATCTATTGATTTTTACAGCTATGGCAAGCTTAGATATTGCGGTTGTTTTTGAAAATTGGCTAATAATTTTAGTTTTTACTATTTTCGGTTTATTTTGGAATTTAATTTGTATTGCTTATTTTGCATACTTTATATTTGACGATTACTGGTTCGAAAAAAGTTTGATAGAGTTTGGTAACTCTACAGGAGTAGTCGCATCTGGATTACTTCTTTTAAGGCTTGCAGATCCCAAAAATATTTCTAGAACTCTACCAATTTTTACATCAAAACAGCTATTCGCACAATTAATTCTATCAGGAGGATTATTTACAGTTTTGGCACCATTAATGATTTCTAAAATTGGAATAGATTATTGGACAGAAATTTGTGCAGTAATTACATTCACAATTCTTCTTATTGCCTTGATTTTAAAAAAAAGGGAATTGAAAAAAATTCAATAATAACTCTAGAATGGTTTTAAGTTTTGATTTCGTTTTTCATGTCATTGAGTCCCTACGATATTCCACCTCAAGAAAATAAAGGGAAGTGGTTTAGGAGTCATTTACTTGGTAGGGAAATAGAACTTGGTGAATTGTATAGCCTTGGACCAAATGATTTGGATTTGCTTATGGCTGAGACTGCAGAAATAAGAAGCGACCTTGATTTTAAGGAAAAGAATATTGGTAAATTTAGGACCGCAGGATATTTCTTGGAGTTAGCACGGATAATTGAGAAAAGAAAGTTGTTAGAAAGCTAATTATAAGGGAAATAATTCTTTCTAGAATTTGGGCCCCATAATTCATACTTATACATTAAGGATTTAAATTTTCTATCATTTTCAAAAGAATCTAACCAGTTTTTTATTGAGGGCTCCAAATAATTTGTTATTTTTTGACTTTCACAAGCGATTTTAAATTGTCTTACAAAAGGCCAAATAGACCAATCAGCGATTGTGGGGTTATCTCCAAACAAGTATTTGCTTTCTTCAAGAAGTGCGTTCCATCTCTTAATAAATTTAATCGCCTTTGAGAAATGAAGTTCTTCATTACTATTCTGATATCTTGGGGCATATTTAAATCGATCTAAATGATATTTGAATTCATTATCGTTTTCATTAATTATTTCAAGAATATCTTTTTTCTTATTATCAGGGAAATAGATAACTTTAATGTTTTCCTTTTTTGACTCTGAAAGTGCCCATAGGATGATTTCAAGACTTTCTTCAATAACTTCACTATTTTTTTTTATTAGGATTGGAACCGTTTTTGTTCTTGATTTATTTAGGAAATCAGGAGGTTTATTTTTTAAATCAATTTCTCTAATTTCTACGTTGATTTCACAAATCAACAGGGCCCATCTAACACGAATTGCATATGGACATCTCCGAAATGAATATAAAATATCATTTGTCATTTTGTAAAAACTTTTAATTTCCTAAATTCTTTTAGTATTATTTAATTAGGAATAGATTTAATTGTACAACGCAAATGTCGGGATATGTTTACCTCATAAGAGTCGGAGATCTTTATAGAATTGGAAAAACGGATAATCTTGATAAGAAAATTAAGAAATTAAATCCAGATGAATTATTAACATCAATTATGACAAAGGAGCCAGAGACTCTTGAAGCCAGGTTACTAAGAAAATATAAATCCCAAAGAATTCCTGAAACTGGTTATTTAAAGCTTTCTAAAAGACAGATTAGAGAATGTAAAAAGCAATTTGAATTAAAGGGAAGCTTACCTCACACTTTAGATGCTGAAGTTTCCATTACTTTGTTTGCCTCTTTTTTATTGTTTTCATTAAGCTCCTTGACTTTAAATTATTTAAATTTTGGATTTTTGAAATCCATTTCTTATGCGTTTGGAGCGGCATCTCTACCAATGGTTGTGTTATTTGTTACAGGTAGTTTTGGGGGATATTTCTCTGAGGATTTCTCTCTTTTTTCATTGTTTACTAATCGAATAAAAGGCTTATTTATTGCAATTGCAATGTTAACTATGGCCTATTTAATTTTTAATTTAGGCTAAATTTCATAATTACAATTTAAGGCGATTTCAAATGGAACTGATTGTGTTGGAAGCTTCAGAATAGTTGAACATATCTCAGCAATATCCTCAGGTTGAGTCATTCTTGATTTGTCTAGTGAGGAGATGTTTTGAGCCATTTCTGTATTAACCCAACTTGGGCAAATTGCTGAAATTCTTATATTTTTATCCCAACCTTTATTTTTCATTGTTTGGCATAATCCCATCAAAGCAAATTTTGAAGAAGAATAAGCGGCTAAATCTCCTTTGGATCTTTTACCACTCATTGAAACTAAAACAATTATTCTTCCTCTTTCTGAAGCACATAAATGTTCCCAAGAAAGCCTACATAAATTCCAAATTGCTAAAAAGTTGATATTTAGTGTATTTAAAATTTTTTCTTCATCGCCGTCTTTAAATAAGAAAGGAACTTTTGATAATATTCCAGAACAATTTATTACTGAATCAAATCCTCCATATTGATCTAAGGTATTTTTTATCCAATTTTCGGCTGAAATTTTTTTTAATGCATCATATTTGTTAATTATAATTTTCCCTTCTGGCCATTTGTTTGGATCAATCACACTTCCTTTTAATGATTCTAAATCTCTAATGCCAACACTAATTCTGTTACCTTCTTTTAATTCTTTATGTGCAATATTTAGTCCAATACCTCTATTAGCTCCACTTATTAGAATGGTTCTCATTTTGAAACTATATATTTGGGAATATTATCCTAAGCAACATTTTAAACTCTCTACCATGCATAATCATCAGACCTTTCTTTACGCTCCATGGGGCCTTTATAAACATTATGCACATTGCATATACAATCTCTCTTAAGGATAAAGTATCAGTTAGAAAACCATACCATTGATTTTTGGGTAGTTTGAAAAAACTGCCAAAAAATTCTCTCAATAGTTTTTCGTCAAATCTCATGAGTTTTTCCAATCCAAATTGGTAAAGTGATTTCTTTCTAATTAATTCTTTTGACCATAAAGTTTCCCAACCCCTTCTAGCAATATGATAGGTACTAAGATTTTTGTTTTTAATAGCTTCTGATACTGCTTTTGCAACAAGTGGAGCTCGTCTTAAAACATTACCAATTAAGTATCCAGATGCAGGATGCACCATTGAAGCAGCGCCTCCATATCCAAGTAATTGTTGTTTGAAATCTGGTATTGGCATATTCATTGGGAGAAACAAACCAAGTTCTTCGTGTTGCATACTTGTGATAGATATATTTCGATAAGATAGCCTTTTTTCCAATCTCTCTTTTAAATTTTCCATTGTTAAAGGATTTACTAAACCTAGTGATGTTTCTTCAAGAAAATATTTTCCATTTCCCATATCCATTGCATACAGAAAAGTGGGTGGTTCTTTTTTTTGCTCTTCATTAAGATGGTCATTTCTATAATCCATTAAGACAAACTGACCTTCTTTAAGGGGGGGTTTACTAAAATTACCGACTATCCCGTAACAAGTTTGGACTGCTAAAGGACCGCATGATTTTAATTTAAGAAAAACAGGATCATATCCTGTCGCATCTACTACTAATCTTGCAGAGTATGTCTTGCCATCATTTGTTGTTACAGTACTTTTATATTTTTCAAAATGTATTTTATCTGCATAGCCTTGATGCCATTTAATAAAAGACTTATTGCATTCATTAAGCCAAAAATTATGAAGTTTCTTCTTATCAAACAGTCCGTAATCTAATGAATGCTCCGTAGCTTTATTCTCATCGTGCTGCTCTTCTAAAGCGCCATGCCCAAAAAAACTTACAGTATTCTTCCATCTATATTCAAGTAAATCCTGAAGACCAAGTTGATCAACTTCTTTCCCCCAAATACCATAAGTGTTTGGCCAAGGTTCATCTGGGCCATTTGGAGAAAGGACTTCAACATCTAATTTTTCTTTTCCTAAAGCTGATGCAATTGCCATGCCTGCAGGCCCAGCGCCCAAAACAAGAACATCTGGCATGCTTTCTTTTGACATTAAATATAAATCTTATGATTAGAGAAATTTATGAAAGAAGGTATTATTTCTGAAATTAATTTTTTATATTTCATCCAATACTTAGTAATGAGAGTAGATTAATAATAATCAAATTACTCAATTTCTAGTGACTAAGTTTTCAGTGTTTTAACAATAATTTATAAGATTACAAAAAAAAAAAAAACATATATATTTTTTTATCATATAAAAATGTATATGTTTTTAAATGATAAAAAATAAAAATATTTTAATTACTGGAGGTAATTCTGGTATAGGTTTTTTTGCTACTATTAATTTACTAAAGAAGAAAAATAATTTATACGTTGTAATAAAATCTGAATTAAGGAAAAATGAATTTCTAAAAATACTTGAGAAATATTTTGAGAAAAATTACCTTAGTAAATATTTAAATATTATTGATAATTGTGATCTTTCAGATCTAGAGAATATTAAAAAAATTAAGGATTACTTTATTTGTAAAAAGATTTTTTTAGATGTAGTTGTTTTAAATGCAGGATTGCAATATACAGGTTCTTTTTACCCTAAAGTATCAAAACAAGGCTTAGAACTAACTTTTGCAGTTAATCATCTTGCACATTTTTACTTGGTAAATCTCTTAAAAGTTTTTGTTAGAGATAAAGAAGAATCTAGAATCATTATTACATCATCAGATGTTCACGATCCCAAAAGCTCAGGTGGAAGTATAGGAAAGAAAGCAGGACTTAATAATCTAGTTGATTTCAGGAAAAAAGTTACTGGGCAATTTTTAAATTTTAATGCTGATGAATCTTATAAAAATAGTAAGTTATGTAATATTTTATTTGCTAAAGAACTTATAAGAAAATTAAAAATGACCTCTAGTAAAATTTCTGTAGTTACTTGGGCTCCTGGTCTCGTCATACCAAATGATGATTCAGGTTTTTTTAGATATAGTAAACGTTTTAACCTCTTTGGATATTTGATTTTTTCTACAGTTGCAAGAAATATTTTGGGAATTTCTGAAAGTATAGAAAATGCTGGAAAGATTCTTTCTGAAATTGTCCTTGATTCAGATTTCAATAATATTGGTTATATACATTTAAGTAATAAACTTATATCTTTTAAAAAACATAAATTAGTTGAAAGTAATGTTAGTGATGAAGCAAATAGTTCCGAGTTAGCTTCAAAGCTCTGGATTTTAAGTGAAGAGATTTGCAGATCATTTGGCTTTGTTACTTTCAATATTTAAGGTTTGTGTTGGGAATGCAAACTCTATATTATTAACTGCGAATTCCTCAATTATTTTTAAATTTATAGATTGTTGAGCTTCCATTGCCGCAATATAATTATTTGTTGGTATGTAATAAACAAGTTCGAAATTAAGACTGAAGTCACCAAAATCTGTAAAATGACACCTATCAAAAGACGCATCTTTTGTCTCGTCGACTATTTTTTTAATTATTGTAGGAATCAATTTCATAAGTTTTGGAGAGGTTTCATAAATAACTCCTAATTTATGCACTAACCTCCTTTTTTCCATTTGAGCATAATTTGAAATTATTCCATTTGTTAGGGCGCTGTTGCTCATTACTATTACTTCTCCATTAATACTTCTTATCCTTGAGGATCTTACCCCCACCCTCTCAACCATTCCAAGGACTCCATCAGATTTTATAAACTCCCCTTTTTGAAAAGGTTTATCAAGCAAAATTGTGATATATTCAAAAAACTCCTGAACTGGATCTTTCAAGGCTAATCCTGCTCCAATACCACCTGCACTTAGTAGAGCCCAAATAGCAGTCATTTGAACTCCTATATTTTGTAAGAAAAATATTGAACCAATAGTCCAAGTTAATGCTTTTATCAACGGAGTTAGTGAAGATATCATTGAACTTATTGAGGAATCATTAATTTTTGATGTCGATTCTGTTAAAGATCTGATTAAAACTTTGTTTAGAGCTTTTATAATAATTATCAATATAAACAATTTCAGAATATTCAATAAGACAGAGATGAAAGTTATTTCATCAGCAAAAAAATAGTCAATTGAAAAATAAAATGAGAGTAGGAAACCTATAGGTTTTATAATTCCAGAGATTACCTCAAAAATAAAATCATCGAAATTTGTTTTGGTCCTTTTGGAGATCTTTTTAAAAAATATTTTTGAAAGTTTAGAAATTATTATCGACAATAAAATTGCAATAAAAAAAATGGATATTGCCAGAAGGAGGTTTTCAGTCACTAATTTCATGTTCAAATAAACTCTAAAAATTAATCTCTAATAAAATCTTAAATTATCTCTAAACAACAAACCAGTCTTAATTTTTTTTAACTCATTATTATATTTCTAATTTCTTTAAATTCTTTTCTATCAGCGGTTTTACATAATTCGAAAATTATTGATTCAGTAGTTGTTAAGGTAGCTCCCCTCTGAATCATTCTCTTTAAGGCTATTTCATGATCGACTCTATTTCGACTGCTCATAGCATCTGAAATGAGAATAACATCATATCCTTTTTGTAAACAATCTAAGACTGTTTGTTGAATACAAATATGCGTTTCGATACCACAAACTATCAAATCTGTAATTTGCTTATTTTTAAGTTCTTTAGTAAATTCTTGTTTATTAGCTAGGCTGAATTCCATCTTTTCAATTTTATTAAATTCGGCTTTGGGCAATAATTTAGGGATCGTTGAACCTAATTTTAGTGGGTTCTGTTCAGATATAAATATGTTTTCTTCTAAAATTTGGTAAGCATCTATTACCTTTTTAATGTTTTTAATTATTGAATCCTTATTAAAAATTGGTCTTATTATCTTTTCCTGAATATCAATAATTAATAAAGCGTTTACTTTCGGTGATGGTTTATCAGAAGAGTTTTCATTATCCTTCATTATTTCAAAATAAAGATATATTCAACATAATATTTTGGAGAACTTTAGTAAACATTTTAAATCAAAAAGTTGTTTTGCTCTCATCTAGAGTTATTATTGAGAATAGCCATGGGTTAATCGTTGTCATTATCCTCTCAATTCAATGTTATTACATCTCCTCTTGGCGATGGTTTACATAAAGATGGGAAGAGGTTAACTCCTCAGAGACTTAAGGTTCTTAATTTGTTTGAAAATATAGGTTCTGGAAAGCATCTTAGTGCTGAAGAGGTTCATGAAAAGTTAGTTAAATCAAGTTCCAAAGTTTCACTTGCAACAATTTATAGAACTTTAAGACTTTTAGTTCAAATGGGTTTGCTTCATGAATTAGAACTCAGTGAGGGCGGACATAGATATGAATTGCTTAGTAATGACACTCCTGATCATCATCATTTGATTTGTATTAGGTGTGGAAGAACAGAAGAATTTGAAAATGAAGAGGTATTAAAAGCTGGCAAAGTTGCAGCAAAAGTTAATGGGTTTAAATTAATTGAATCTTCTTTAAATGTAAGAGCTATATGTCCTAATTGCATTTAGTAGATTTTAAGTTAAAGTCCCTCCGCAACTTGATCCTGCACCTGCAGTGCAGGCAAAACAATGTTCTTTTACAGCCACTCCGTAGTCAAAAGTAAATGATTCATCCAATAAATCAAGAAGTGTCTTTGGACCTTTGTTCTCTCGGAAATTAATCTGTTGATTAAAGTCACAATCATAAATTTCTCCAAGCCAATTTACACTAATAGTCTTTTTGCACATAAGATTTTCTAAATTATTTTCATTAAAATTTTCTTTTAGTAATTTGTAATAAGTATCTAGTTTCCCTTCTCTTCTTAGAGATTCTTCATATCTATTTATTGGCATATTAGTAATTGTGTATAAGCTATTGAAAACAATATTATATTTTTCGAATAGTATTCTTTTATAATCCTTTTCTAATATTTCCTGAGAAGGAGGAAGAATTGGGCTTACAGGATTGTAAACAAGATTTAATTTTAATACATTTTCTTTCTTTCCATATCCTAAATCATTAAGAATTTTTATAGCTTTAATACTTTTTTCAAAAACCCCAATTCCCCTTTGAAACTCAACATTATTTTTTTCGTAACACGGTAGCGAAGCAGTAATTATCACTTTGTTCTTTGCAAGAAATTGAGGAAGATCTTCATAACCTTCTTCAAAGAAAATTGTCAAATTGCACCTATCAATAATATCAACTTGTTTTGTGCTCAAACTGGTTATTAGGTTTCTAAACTCTGGGTGAAGTTCTGGCGCACCACCTGTAATATCTAAAGTCTTGATTTTATATTTTTCAATTATTTTTGGAATAAGAGATATTATTTCATTAGACATCTTTTCAGTCCTTAGGGGACTCGAATTGACATGACAATGCTTACAAGCCTGATTGCATTTATAACCTATGTTAATTTGCAATGTTTCTATAGGTTCTTTATATATTGGGGGGAATTTTTCTTTCATAAATCTATTGTCATTTGAAAATTAAAAATTCAACTATCTTTTCTAAAGTTTGATCTCTTACTAGCAAGTTCAATAAACCAACTTATATATTCTTTGGGACCATCTTTAAAAACTATGTCAAACTTTAAGTTGTCAAAATCATCACTGATCCCTATTAAACCAGTTTTTTTTGTAGAGGGCCTTTCAACTTCACCAGAACTACTATCTACAAAAATTATTTTATTATTAATCCCAAATTCATTACCTAATATTTGTATAAATTCCAGAAAAGACCTGTCACTTCCTCCTCTTAAATAACTTTTTTCACCATTATGTTTTTTGGAGGTTACTGTGTCACCAACTCCTATAATTATAGGCATATCTTCTATTTGAATAGTTCTTTTGCATAAATCAATTTTTTCCTTAATAGAATTTGGAGAGTCTCTAAAATTAAAATTACTTCCAAAAGGAGCTTTACCAGTTTTATTCGCAATAAATTTATTTAAAAGAAATAAAACTCCAGAATCTTTAACTGCTCCTTTTATAAGTAGTTGTATGTCTGTTGATCCAATATCATATTTAGAAGAAAGTTTAATTGTTTCTATACCATTTTTTTTTCCTAAATTTGGCGAAATATGAAGGAAAAATGAGTTATTGAGGCCTTCCGACTCAGCTTTTAAGATGATTTCATTCATCATTTTTTCAAAACTAATTTGAATAAGCTTTCTTTTATCAGAATCTTTGTGAACTAAATCAAATAGACTATTGAAATTAATCGTTGGCGAGAAGCGTGTTTCACATATTGATTTTACTGCGTGAAAATTGATATCTTCTTGGCTAAGTTCAGGGAAAATATTCTTAACTATGAAATTAAATTTAGGTCTTATTAAACTAGGTACTTTAGATAAAAAATTTAGTTCTTTTTCTGAGACTCCTTCGAAACTTATTTCACCATTGTTGTCTTGATACTCTACTCCACAGGCTGCTAAACCTCGCAAATATAGTTTTTTGTTTTTAGGCTCATTAGTGCTCTTTAAACTCCTTTCAATTATTCTGTTAACCCCTCTTGGACCTTCATGTTCCCCGCAAGTTAATACAAAGAATTCCTCGGCAAATTCTTTTACTGCATAGATATATCTTGATTCTAATTTTCTAGTCATTGGGTCTTTAACTAAAGGGATACAAACTCCGTCAATGTCTTGAATAATTAAGATATTTTCAGAAGAAATTAATTGTTTTTGTACCTTTAAATTACTTGCCATATATTCCATATTTATAATTATTTCTTTTTAAATTTAATTTCCATTTTTAATAGAAATTATAAATTAAAAAATTCAATATTTACAATAAATAATTTGCTATGGTCAAGAATTGCTTTAATGTAGAAAAATATTGGTATGGGTAAGAAATTAAAAAAAATTATCAAGAATTTCCAAAAATGAATAATAATTTCATAGAAAACATAAATGATGAAAAATATTTTTATTCATTTATTGAAGATATAGAGAACAGCAAAGTTGGATTTTACAGTGTAGGTTTATATCCGGCATCACTTGCATACAACTGTGCTATGCATGGAAAATCAAATAATATTCTCTTAGCTCCTAGGGAAGATAGAGATTTGTTAGGTGCGTTCTCAAATGAAGTTCTTTCTGAGATGGATAATAAAACTATTGAAAAGATTAAGAGAATGGGACATTATTCTTCAGAGGGAATAAGAAAGTCTTTTGATCTGAAAGATCTTCTCTTGGAATGTGAGATAGTTATTCTTGCTTCAAACAGTAATCATATACAAGATGATGTTAAAAATGCTTTAGAACTCAGAAAAAATTTAAAAAGAGAAAATGTGGTTCTTGGTTGTCTCGTCGGTTCTTTTTGTATTGATAATAAAAATAAAAAACCTTTTATTCTCTGTAATAAATATCCAAATTTAGCTTTTTTTACAGGATTTCATCGTCATGGAGCTTTACGAAATCCTAATGATAGTTTTACTGCAAATTTCTGCCATCCTGATGCCCTAACTTCTTTAATAGGAGCTCGCATTTTGAATCAATTGTCACCGAAAATTCAAGTTTCTCCTGGAGTTCATAATATTGAGTGTCAATATATAAAATCAATAAAAAATATCTCATCCATATTTGCAGGTTTTGTAAATAACTTTCATTCCGATAAGCCAGGAATGCTACCTACCATTAATACGATTTTGTTAACTCAATGTTTAGATCAAGCCGCATCAGTATCATTACAAGTAAGAAAAGAAAATAAATTAGAAAATAAATATCTTTCATTAAAAGAACTTGGTTATGGTGAAGAAATAATTAGTGCAAAGGAAATAATTAATGATAAATTTTGTGAAAAAGGAGATTATACTTTTTCTCAATTAAATGCTGTCAAGGCTGATGTCTTAGGGAGTATGACTCTACCAACGGAAGGAAAACCAACAAGGAATTTTCAGGCAGGACAAGTTTTATCAGATATGCTTTTGAAACTCAACAGATGTCCAAAAGATGTCTCGGAATTTGTAATTTGGTGTAATCAATATTCTCTTAGTCAAGGAGGTTTAGAAGGTCTAAAATCCTTAAAATTTTGGCCGGAAATTTATAAAGAATTCAAAATCAAAAATAATAATTGTTCAATGATTAATCTGATTTATTTATGCTTTTATGCTAATTCAGAAGAAAAGAAAGAAATTTATAAGGTTTTAATTAGTTCAGAAGAAATCACTAATTTTTGCCAAGAATCTGTGAAATCTGAATTATCTTTAGAATTAAATGAAAAATTAAAAGGAGATTATCTTTTTAATGATATTGAAATCCTTTACAAGAAATTGTTTATTGACAAAGCGGAAAACGAACTTGAAAAAAATGAATATAGTAATCAAATTTCAGAGAAAAATCCAAGTTATATCAATGTTTTGAAAATTATTAATAATTACTTTAATAATTGATTATTTATTTAATTTATTAAAAAGCTAAGTTCTTCATTTATTTACTAATTTTGATTGCGGGGTTAGAATTATTATGGTTTTAAAAGGTTTTTTTTGAAAAAGGAATTAACACATCGTTCTCATGAACTGAAAGCTCTTGGATGGAATCAAGAAGACTTAACAAGATACGAAGATTTATGGGACTACAGTCAAAGATGGGGATTAATAAATTTAGAAAGAGAAGACAGACAGTTTTTGAAGAAAGCAGAAAAGTTGCTACCAAAGATCCAAAATAAAAAGATATCCGTTAAAAAAACTATTGAAGAAAAATCATATTATTTATGGTTAAAATTTTACCTCGATGAAATTAATATTTTTAGTAATTCTAATCTTCCAAAAAATAAACATGGTGTTTGGACACTCTTAATTGAAGAGGAAATAAAACTTCTTAAAGAATTACAACCAGTTATGGGTCTCCCAGATACCTTAAAAGCTAAGAATATATTCGAAATTAGAAAAGAAGTCATAAATAAAGCTTTTAGAGAATTTGAAGCTAAAAACAATGATAAGGTTTTCAATTTTGATGAGGTTTTAAATAACTCTGAAAAAGATGTTGGTAAGAATTGGAAATCAATTACTGAAAAAGATCTTGAGGCTAATAAAACTTTCCCAATAATTGATTCTGCAAATATTGAAAAACTCAGATCTGTGATAAAAGAGGATTTGAGTTTATATATGAAAGATAATTACCCTTCATTAAAAAAGGATTTATAAATATTTATCTTTTTTTTGTTTTTTTTTTGGACTTTTTTAAGTTAAATAGATATAGGATTATTTAAAAATTTTGAGCAACCAAAAGTTCGAGACTCTTCAGTTACATGCAGGCCAAGTTCCTGATCCAACTACAAATTCTAGAGCAGTACCTATTTATCAAACTAGCTCTTATGTTTTTGATAACGCAGAGCATGGAGCGAATCTTTTTGGATTAAAAGAATTTGGAAATATTTATACTCGACTTATGAACCCCACAACAGATGTCTTCGAAAAAAGGATGGCAGCTTTAGAGGGAGGTATGGCGGCACTTGCAACATCCTCAGGTCAAGCTGCGCAATTCTTAGCAATCGTGAACTGCATGACAGCGGGAGATAATTTTGTCTCTACATCTTTTCTTTATGGTGGGACCTACAATCAATTTAAAGTACAATTTCCAAGATTAGGAATAGAAGTTAAATTTGCTGATGGCGATAGTATCGATAGTTTTAGAAATAAAATTGACGATAAAACCAAAGCAATATATGTCGAATCAATGGGAAATCCTAGGTTCAATATTCCAGATTTTGAGGGGCTTTCTGCTTTGGCTAAGGAAAATGGAATTCCTTTAATAGTGGATAATACCCTTGGTGCTGGGGGTGCTTTAATAAGACCAATTGATTTTGGAGCCGATGTAGTTGTGGAAAGTGCAACGAAATGGATCGGAGGACATGGAACAAGTATCGGCGGGGTTATAGTTGATGCCGGAACCTTTGATTGGGGAAATGGTAAATTCCCACTAATGAGTGAGCCAAGTGCTGCTTATCATGGTCTCGTTCATTGGGACGCTTTTGGTTTCGGTAGTGAAATTTGCAAATCTTTGGGAGTTCCTGATAACAGAAATATAGCTTTTGCATTAAGAGCAAGACTTGAATGCCTAAGAGACTGGGGATCAGCTCAAAGTCCTTTTAATTCTTTCTTGTTATTGCAGGGTTTGGAAACTCTAAGTTTAAGGATAGAAAGACAAACTTCTAATGCTCTTGAATTAGCAAAATGGTTAGATTCTAATTCTAATGTAAGTAGTGTTAATTATCCTGGCCTAGAATCTGATCCATATTATTCAAGTGCCAAAAAATATACTACTGGAAGGGGAATGGGTTGCATGCTTATGTTCTCTCTTAATGGAGGTTATGAAAATGCAGTAAAATTTATTGATTCCTTAAAATTAGCGAGTCACCTTGCTAATGTTGGTGATTCAAAAACTTTAGTAATTCATCCCGCCTCAACAACTCATCAGCAATTATCTGAAGAAGAACAATTATCTGCAGGAGTTACTCCAACTATGGTAAGAGTTTCTGTAGGAATTGAGCATATTGATGATATAAAAGCAGATTTCGAACAAGCACTTTCACAAATCACGTAGGAAAGGAGATTTATTGGCTTTAATAATTCCTAGTAACTATCACAAGATTAGTGATGTTGAAAAAAATCATATATCTTGGATCGAACCAGAATTGGCAAAAAGACAGGATATACGTCCTCTAAGGATTGGTATTTTAAATATCATGCCTCTTGGCAAGCAGTATGAATTTAATTTACTCCATCCACTTGGTTTATCTCCACTTCAGATTGAGCCAGTTTGGATAAAGCTTAAAACTCACTCTTATAAAACATGGGATCTTAATCATCTAAATAATCTATATATAACTTGGGAAGAAGCAAATAATCCAGAACCTTTAGATGGAATAATTATTACTGGAGCACCTATTGAGCACCTAGCCTTTGAGGATGTTAAGTATTGGGATGAATTTGTGAAAATTGTATATGAAGCTAGAAATTCTTGTGCAAGTACTCTTGGATTATGTTGGGCTGGCTTTGCGCTGGCTTATTTGGCAGGTGTTGATAAGAAAGTTTTTGATAAGAAATTATTTGGGGTATTCCCTTTAAAAAGTCTTGTTCCTGGACATCCTTTGATGGGGACACAAGATGATGAATTTATTTGTCCTCAAAGTAGATTTGCAGGATTACCAGATTTAGAGATGGAGAAGGCCCAAAAAGAAGGGAAATTGAATTTGTTAGCTTATGGAGAAAACGTGGGATATACAATATTTGAATCAAAAGATCAAAAACAACTTATGCATTTAGGTCATCCTGAATATACGGTGCATAGAATTATTAGTGAAATTGAAAGAGACAAAGAAAAGGGAGATGTTCCAGCTCCTGAAAATTTTGATCTAAAAAGTTCAAAAACCGCTTGGAGATCTCATAGGAATTTGCTTTTTCAGCAATGGCTTTGGTTTTGTTATCAGCAAGTTAGTCTTAATTAATTTTTTTAATGGGCGCTTTCCATCCCACCTAGTCTTTCAAATAAGTTAAGACTTTCTTTATTTAATCCTATAATTTCAACTTTAGAACCGCCATTCTGGAATTTTCTAATAATTTGCTCAAGAGCAACAACGCCACTTTGATCCCAAATATGAGCTAAAGACATATCAATTACAATTTTTTCTGGATGTTCATGAATATCAAATCCTTGTAAAAAATAAATTTTACTTACAAAAAATAATTGTCCTTTTACTTTGTAAGTAGTCAAATTATTTTCTTTTGATCTTAATACAGTTATAACTTTTGCGACTTTTCTGCTGAAAAGAATTGCAGCTAATGCAACTCCTGCAATAACTCCAAGTGCAAGATTATGAGGTTTTGTAAGCATAGTAACTGCAAAAGTCATAAGCATGACTAAGGTATCGCTTTTGGGTATCTTTCTAATATTTTTTAATCCATTTATATCTGCTGTACTTATTGCGATCGTTATCATGATTGCTACTAAAGCAGCCATTGGTATTGCTCCAATCCAAGACTTCAAGAGGATGATCATAATTAGTAGAGAGATACCTGAGGAGAGGGTTGATAATCTAGATTTGCCGCCATTTTCAGTATTCATTACAGATTGCCCAACTAAGGCACATCCTGCCATTCCACCAAATAAAGATGCCATAATATTTGCGATTCCCTGGCCTCTTGCTTCCTTATTTTTATTAGAACTTGTATCAGTTACATCGTCTAAAATATCTTGAGTTAAAAAAGTTTCCATTAAACCCACAAGTGATATTGCAAGTGAGGTCGGTAAAATTATCCCTAATGTTTCGAGACTAAAAGGTACTTTTCCATTTTCTATTGATCCAAAAGGCAAAGAAATACTTGGTAATCCATCAGGTAATTTACCTAAATCGCTAACTGTTGGTACGTCTAGATTAAAGAATATGCTTATAAGAGTAATTATTACTATTGCGATAAGTTGAGATGGTATTACTTTCGTGATTTTTGGAAGCCCATATATAATTACTAATCCTAGGATTACAAGGATCCAAACCACTGGGATCTGAGAGTTGACTGGGTATTGACTTAAAGTTTGTTCAACTAATCCTTTTGATTCTTTAATACCTATCCCTAATTGAGGTAGTTGTGCTTGAAATATTAAAAGTGCCAGTGCATTTACAAATCCACTTAATACTCCTGTTGGGACGAATCGCATTTGGTAAGCAAGTCTTAAATATCCCCAAAGAATCTGGAAAACTCCAGTTAATATTCCAGCTGCAATAAGATATGGGACTCCTAATCCTGGAGCTTTTGATTCTCCATAAGCAACAAGTCCAGTCATCAAAAGAGCTGTTGAACCTGTGGCTGAAGTGATCATTCCCCTTCTTCCTCCAACAATCGCAATTGTTATAGATAAGCAAAATGCACCAAAAAGGCCAACTTTAGGATCTACACCAGCTATACCTGAAAAAGCAATTGCTTCTGGGATCATGGCAAAAGCAACAACTAAGCCAGAGAGAATATTTGACTTTGGATCATCTAACCAATTTTTAGATAAATATCTTGAGAAATTTGACATTGTAAGTTTTTTCATAATTAAGAAGTTACCTCATAAAGGAGGCAAAATACCTTGTGGGTCAAAAATATTCTTTAAAATTTTTAATTCATTCATTCTATTTCCAAATGCTAATGTAAGTTCTTCATCATGAGTATTTAAATGATTATGCAATTGGGCTAAGTGAATATTTGGATAAAACCTTTTTAGGTTACTCCATGATTTATAAATCCAGTCCAAAGCGACTTCTCTTTCTTTAAGATCATTTTTTTTCCATGATGCATATATCCATGGTTTCCAAGTGCTTTTTCTATGAACAAAAAAGCTTGAGCCATGATTTAACTTTTTGGTTTTGCAACCTAATTGTTGAGAAGCAACATAACAGGAATTATTAGGTTTATTGTCCATTATTTCATTTAAACATTTTATGAAAATTGGTATATCATTTTTTAAATCTTCCCCAAGAAGACTAATTACCTCAGAATGGTTATTTGCATTCAGCTCGTATAAATTCAATTCCTTTGGGAAGAAATTTATATTGTTAAAGTTCTTATAAAAATTTTTTTCTAGAGCAGGAAATTTTTCTAGAAGCATTAAGTATTCTTCTGTTCTTTTATCATTTAAATTATTTTTTAGTTCAGCAAAAACATATATGTAAATTTTTTGGGCATAAATCCATTGAAGACTAATATTTTCTGGAAATTTCTCTGATATTTTTATTATTTCTGTAAGTTCATTGATATCTACAAATCCTTCAATAACCTTAATTGGATTAGATTGGATAGTCTTAAGTTCTATTTCGGTAATGATTGAGAAGAAGGGTGCTGCGCCTTTAACTGCTTCCCAAATCAATTGTTTTTCTGGATTTATTTGATTTTTCTTTAAAGAGATAAATGTGCCATTACCCAAGAAACCTTTTATTGATTCAATATTATCAATGGCTAATCCGTAGGCTCTACTAAGTGGGCTTACTCCACCAGTAAGTATATAGCCTGCCCCAGGAAGTTTAGAAAGTCCGATTGGAAAACTTTGATTATATTTTTGTAAATGATTTAATAGATCCCCCATTATTACTCCACCTCCAATTGTTACTAAATTACTTTCTCTATCTAGGTGAATTTTGCTGTAATTTTTTCTTAGATCAAGAGTTGTAAAACCATTTTTTGCACAGCTAGAGGTTGTCCCTCCACTACATACGCAAATGTGCTCGAATTTTTCCTTAGAATAATTATTCCCATTAAATAAGGAATCATCCACGTCATAAATTAATTTCTTTAACTTTGCGTCCTTTGAGTTAATATTTGGAATTTCAAGCAGGTTATTATTTTTTTTCACTACATAATATTGTTCTTTACTATTATGGTATAAGTAATATTTTAATATTGGATAATTTAGATTCGAAGTTAAATAATCAAGTCGCGATTCTTATCTGTGGACACGGAAGTAGAAATAAACTAGCCATTACTGAATTTCAAGCATTAACTAAACTTATCCAAAAAAGATATCCGAACATTTTAGTTGAATATGGTTTCTTGGAATTTGCAAAACCTTCACTTGTTGATGCTCTAGACAAGTTAAAAGATCATTCTATAAAAAAAGTAATTGCAATACCCGCAATGCTTTTCGCCGCTGGCCATGTGAAAAATGATATACCTAGCTTGCTTATGAATTATTCAATTAAAACAGGCATTGAAATAATTTATGGAAGAGAATTAGGTATTAATAATTTAATGATTAGTGCAGCTTGTGAAAGAGTAAAAGATGTATTTAAAAAAAATAATACTCTCAAACCTGAACAATCATTATTAGTTGTTGTTGGTAGAGGCTCTTCTGACCCAGATGCGAATTCCAATGTTTCGAAAATTACGAGAATGATCGTAGAGGGTATTGGTTTAGGGTGGGGTGAAACAGTTTTTTCTGGAGTAACTTTCCCTCTTGTTGAACCTGGCTTGAAAAATGTTGTAAGACTTGGTTATAAAAATATAATTATTTTCCCTTATTTCCTTTTCTCAGGTGTGCTTGTCACAAGAATAAAAAGACAAAGTGATTTAGTTGCAATTGATAATCCACATATTTCATTTATACATGCAAAATATCTTTCATCACAGTCTTATGTGGTCGATACTTTTGTAGAAAGGATTCAAGAGATTCTTAATAACGAGGGTAAGAATTTTATGAATTGCTCCACTTGTAAATATAGATCAAATTTATTTGGCTTTGAAAAAGAAGTTGGAATGGTACAAGAAAGTCATCATGATCACGTAGAAGGTTTGGGTGTCAGCTGTGATTTATGTGATCCTGAATGTAATGGTGCTTGTGAAATACAAAATCAAATCCCAACTCATAACCAAGAGAAATCAAATTTACCAGAAGGTGGATACTTGGAACATGAAAATGTGGATGCATATCAACATGACCACCACCACCACCATAGTATTTATCCAAATTCAAAACACCCTTTAGGACCTGTCACGCTTCGCTTGCCTAATGAAGATCAAATCTTAAGAAAATCCATTGAAAACGACTGAATCATCTGTCTCTTTCTCGACTAAGTCTTAATAGACTCAGTATATATAAGAAATCTTAATATAAAATCTTGAAAGTATTTTGAACTGGATTTTCCACAATTTCTAGGTCGTTTTCCACGTCCAAATCCACATTGGATTAGAAATGCCAGTATTTTTCACAAAAAACAGGACTTCAACATTATTGTTGACTTTTTTTTTTGCCCTTATCAATTTTTTTATTTAAAAAGTATATTTTTAAGAATTTAATTTATAACATGAGTCTCATATGATAATTTTAAAAGTTATCTGGTAAATCTTTTTTGACATTTAGAAAAAAAAACATAATTATAGTTGTGTAGAAAAATAAGTTTATGGATCAAATCAGCCAAACAAATTTATCCGACGTGAATAACGAGGAATGCTCTTTAAATAAAGTCTCTTTAGAAACAGAGCTTTCAGAAACTCTCTATAACACTATGAAAGATTTCGTATTAAGTAACCCAACTTGGGATCAATATAAGCTTATAAATTCAGCATTAGCTACTTTTCTGATTCAAAACGGATGTACTGATAATACTGTTTCAGAGATTTATTTAAATCAACTATTTACTCCTTCTAAATCTTTTTAATATTTAGGCAGGCTCTCCTACACAAGGCCATCATTGTAAGCGTAGGGCTTTGCCAAGATGAAGTTGGCCAGCAGGCTCCATCTAAAACAAGTACATTCTTGCATCTCCATATTCTATTGAATCTATCAACTACGCTATTTTCTTCATTGGTTCCCATTGGTGCCCCTCCAACTTCATGTATGTAATATCCTGGAGGTGGGGGACTATCTGAAAGTGCGATCAAGTTTTTTGTTAGTAAGCTACCTAATGGGATATTAATTAGTTCATCAATATTTTTTATTTCTCCATTTGCAGCTTTTATTGATTTTTGTATTGTCTTTTCCATATGTTTTGCCATATTTAATTCATTTTCGCTCCATTCGAATTCAATGTAGGGAATTGGGATACCCCATTCATCTGTTTTATTTGAGAGAGAAACTGAGTTTTTCTCTCTAGGAAGGACTTCTCCATGGGCGATAAGAAAGCCAATGGATGAGTTTGTGTCTTTTTGCAAAAATTTAGGTATCCCTAATCTATCAATTGCTCCCCAGATTCCATAACCTCTATTGAAATTTATTTCGTCAATCTTTGGTAAATTTGAACCAAATGGAATAAAGAAGCTGCCTGCTCCAGAAAGATCGGGAGGATTATCTAATGGTTTTACTGAGTTCTTTGTTTTTGGGACTGAAAAAAATCTACAGATAGATATATGGTCCATGAGGTATTTACCTAATTTTCCAGAATTATCTTTAAAACCTGAGGAATTTGATTTGCATTCTGAGTTCAGTAGTATTCTGAGAGTTGAAATTGTTGATGCGCAAAGAAGGATTAAATCACAATTTAATTCTTCTTTGCATCCATTTTCTAGGTTTACGATCGTTAGTTTTGATGCAAGCTCTGTTATCTTGTTAATCTCAAAAGACTCCACTAGGTGATTTGAGATTATTTGAACATTTCCAGTATCTAAAGCTTTTTTTAAAGTGCTTCCTAAACTGGAGGACTTCGGCCATCTTTTGTCTTTTACTGATGAATTACGGTCAAATCCTCTTGATTGGATAAATGGATAGTTTAATTTTGATTTAACTTTTCTGCCAAAAACATTTTCATTTTCTGTAAGAGGGATCTCACTAATATATTTACCATTTGGGACTTCCTTAATATCGTCTTTTCGTCCATAGATTCCGCAGAAACTTTCAATGAAGTCATAGTGAGGGGATAGTTCATCGTATGAAATAGGCCAGTTCGGTCCGAATCCGTCTTTTTTGGCTGGATGAAAATCTTCTGAGGAAAATCTTAATGTTATGCCTCCCCAAGTTAATGTTCTCCCCCCATATTGTTTACCTTGAGTCCAAAGGAAGGGCTTGTCTTTGGGGAATTCATAAGGATGCCTCAATTCATTTGAATATAAATCAGGATTATTTTTCCAATAACCAGGATGTTGGCATTGATTGGCATGTTTTTTTGTTAAAACTCCTGATAATCTTTTAAATGTACTTTTTGGCTCGTGATTACTAGCTTCATGTCTTTTCAATTGAGGCCCTGCTTCTATTACTAAAACTTTAATCCCCTGTTCTGCCAATGTAAGTGCTGCTATTCCTCCTGTAGCTCCAGAACCAACAACAATTGCATCATAAGGACTTATATCCAAAACCTAGTTCGTGATTTATTATTTCAATAAATATAGCATTCAGTAAATAATTAATTTTTAGATTTCAGCTTAAGAAGTTAGAATTTATTGAAAAACTACTTAAAAAAATGAGATTTATAATTTTACCCGTAATAATAATTGTTTTAACCCTCCCTGTTAGAAGCTTCGCCGCGTTGGATTATGGTAAACAATCCTTGGTAGGAGCTGATTTTTCTGGGTCTGATTTAAAAGGAGCAACTTTCTATTTGACTGATTTACAAGACGCAAATTTATCAGGTTGTGAACTCCAAAATGCGACTCTTTATGGAGCAAAATTGAAAGATACTAATTTAAGTAACTCCAATTTAAGGGAAGTAACTTTAGATTCAGCTGTTTTAGATGGAACTGATTTATCAAATACTAACTTAGAGGATTCTTTTGCTTATAGTACACAGTTTGAAAATGTAAAAATCAAAGGTGCAGACTTCACAAATGTTTTTTTGCCAAAAGATATTGTTAGGGAATTTTGTGAAAGTGCCTCTGGCACTAATCCAATCACAAATAGAGATACCAGAGAAACTTTAGATTGCGATTATATTTAGATTTATGCACATACAAGTTCTTTTTTAATTTTTCTTTGTTTATAAAGTGATCTTCCAATAGGCCAACCTAAAGTAGATAAATGTCTCATTAAAGAACCTGAGTATTTGAAATAAAGTTTGTCTGAATATTTGATACCAAGTTCTTTTAGAGTGGCTAATAACAAAAGTAGATCTTTCTTGTTGCCTTTCTTCATATCCAATAATATTAGGGATTGACTTGATAATTTTTTTTCTAGAACCTTATCATTTTCAGCAAAACCAACTTTAAGTAAATTAAATTCATCAGAATAAAGAGTATAAATTATTCCATCTTTGAATTGATCTTTAGAAGTATCTACATTAAACCTTGATGATATTAATGTTTTGTATCCTTTTATGATTTTTCTGTTATTCATAATTATTTGATTTCATTCTGAGCTATTTCGAATTTCTCCAATAGATTGTTTACTTCTGCAAGTGCAATCCTCTTTTGACAGGCCGAGTCATATCTATTTACTGCTACTGAAGGTATTGAACCTTTGCTTTTCATTTCCCTTATACCAGTTTCTAAACACTGAAAAGCAACACTCGAAAGATCCCTACCTTCTGCAGCAGCCCACACTTTCAAAAGATAAGTAAGATTTGATGGTACTGAGATCTGTACTTTGTTTGAATTTGAAGTATTTAATGCAATATCATCGAGACTAATTTCTTTAGAGGAAATAGTTTCTTTAACCTTTTTCTTTAAAATTTTTACATGGCTTATAGCGTCCTCTTTATTCTTGATTTTTTGTTCTATTTTAAATAACTCTTCTTCAGAATTAATTAAAGCTTCTAATGCCCATTTAGCATCATCTTTAGCAATGGCGGTTCTATCAAGCCATTCATCTCTTATTTTTGACCAATTACTAGGCATAAGCTTTATGCGATAACTCTATACTAATTAAATCTATATAGATTGTCTATATAATCTAATTAGATTTAATATAGATTATAGATAGTTTAAGATTTCGTTTTTATTGGGATCTGGCATCTTCAAAATAATTTTATTTAATACTTAAAACTTTAGAATCTATCCAATATGGGTTTATTGGGATTTTTTTCGGTAATGGCATATGATAGATAATTAAATTTTTTATGTTATTTTTAGTTATTTGTTTATAAATTAAAAACTTCCGAGCTTTTAATCTCTTTCAATAAGTTCAATTTTATATCCATCAGGATCCTCAACAAAAGCCAAGAGAGTTGCACTATTTTTCATTGTTTTAGGTTTGGTGGTTACTTTACAACCATTATTTTCTAATCCTTGGCAAATAAGATGAATATCTTTTACTCCAATAGCTATATGACCATACTTATCTCCAAGCTCATAGTCTTCTGACTTTTTGCCCCAGTTATAAGTTAATTCAATTACTGTGTTTTCTTTTTCTGAACCATACCCAACAAATGCCAAAGTAAATTTACCATGAGGGTAATCCTTTTTTCTTAATAAATTCATTCCTAATTTATTCACATAGAAATCAATGGATTTATTTAAATCTCCAACTCTCAACATTGTATGAAGGATACGCATTTTGAATTATGAACCTAATTCTATTATCTAATATCTAACAACCAACTGCTAGAGATGATACTGTAGAGGCTAAGGGTTTATTAAGTTCAGAAAAATTAGGTTAAAATATGAATAAATGACTTAAATAATATATTGAATCAAATATTTCAACGAGTTACTTCAGTTTGTTTATACACTTACATGCTTAAGGCTTCAATTTCTTTTGGAGATTATTTGTTTGCACAATATTACTTTCTAAAAGTAATAATATTTTATTTAACTCTACCAATAAATCTAATAGAAGGAATTCTTAAATATGGAGGCCTGGGAGGTTTTAGCAGTTTAGTGATATTTATTGCCCTCTTTGCGGGCGTTGTTAGAAATCCAAAGGTCCCTTATTTTGTAAGGTTCAACGCTTGCCAAGCATTGCTACTTAATATTTCTCTCATAATAATAACTTATATTTTAGGGATATTTTCATTGTCTCTTCCCTCATTAATATCATTTATATTTATTGCATTTTTTTCTATATTTATTTTTTCTGTCGTTCAATGTATTTATGGAATTGAACCTGAGATACCATTAATTAGTAAATCTGTAAGAATGCAAATTTAAAAAACATTTATAGATTTAATGATATTCCTTAGCACTCATTCAGAATAGATTCCCATCTCTCTCGACTGGCATTTATTGCTCGCATTGGTGGATGGGCCCCCTCTATTTCAAAGGCTTTAATCAATGATTTATTAGCTAATAAACCTAGTCTTGCGGCCTCTCTTTGCCTAGAACATACTTTTGTTCTTGACCCCTCTTTTAGGCTATTTTCAATTTCCTTGAGAATTTGGCTGGCTTCATTGGATTTAGAATAAAAATCATCCATATAAACATCAAGTGCTGTATCAGCAAAAATTTGAATTGGAGAGATGATTGTAATTAAACAAACTACAAAACTATTAAATATAAACTTTCTCATAAAAATTTTAAATAATATTTTTGGCTGATCTTTTCAATATTAAATAAAAGACAATGACGCTTATCGTTCCAGATGGGCCTATTAAAATATGCCAAAATTGATCACCACTAATTGAGAGGTTTATTCCAAAGAATGTTGTAAACAAAATACCAAATATTGGATAAAGAATTAAAAGCCAATTTTTAAAAGTTTTTTGCCAATTTATTAATAGAAAAATACTTATAATAACCTGAAAAATAAGAGCAATTGTTTTATTAAATAAAAAATATGAGATTATTGAACACAAAGAAATGCACAAGTTAGTGGTTTGAATAAATTTATTTTTTATAACTGATATTGATAATAATGTTAGTCCTAGAGATAGGAAAGAATAAAATAACCAATTATATAAAGATGAATGATCTATATAAATCCAAGATGTTTTGATATGATCGATCATTTCACAAATTGAGGCTAATCCTAAAAAAATAAAACCAAAAGGTATCAATTTGTATTTACTTATGTGTTTGAATTTATTTATTGATTTAATTCCTAAGACTATTGGAATAACTGCTGCTTGAAAATGAGCTAATAATAAAATTGAAAAAAACAAAATAATTTTTAAAATAAGTTCATCTTAAATTTAGATAAAAAACCTTTCCCAAGTTACCTGAGTAGAGAAAAATACCATTGACCAATTACTATAATTAGTACTGTAAGAACAAAAGGAAAAGCAGGATATCTTGTTTGAAAATTTGCAGGCGGCCAAGGAGACCAAGATATTAATCTTACTTTAGGTTCGTTAGAATAAGCCAACTTTTTTGTTTTTAAGGACTTAGAGGTATTGGAATTATCTGCGAATCCTTTACTCATTATCTTTTTTTATTAAAACCAAATAATAACAAGAATAAAAAAGAAGAGTGTAAAAATTGCTGATAATTTTTTTTTATTAGGTCTTTAATACTGCCAATTATTAATGACAAGATTGCGTAGTCGAAGCTTGGTTTTTAAAGAAGTAATTTTGAATTAAACCATTTAAGTTTACTTGAAATTATTGAGAATTTCCTTTACTAAATAATTTGAAGTTGTTCCAAAAATGTAAAAATATCCCAGTTGAAAGTAAAAATTCATAAATTTCTAAATCATTTCTTATGTGTTCAACTGTAGAAGCCCATGATATCTCGTAATAGAAAATATATAGAGCTGTTATCAAGAAAAATAAGCTTAATTTTTTGTCGGGGATTGAATTCAAATATGGCCATTTTCTCCAACCTATCCAACCAAATAAAATACAAATTGCAATTAAAATAGGATCAAGAAAGAAATCATGAAAAAAAGGAAGATTATGTAAATTAGTTTCACTTTGAATACTTATTTCTGTTAAAGAATTAAGAGAGAAACCTGTTATTCTCTCTCCCCAACTTATTTCCTCAGCTGCAACGAAGAAGCAGAAAGCGCTGAGAATTAACCAAATAAATGAATTTATTGTTTTTTTATTTTTGCTTTTGAAATAGATAAAAATACCAAATATTGATGATATAAAGTATTCAGAAAACTGAAGCCACTCTAAAGGTCCGTCTTCAAGTTTTAATAAATCAAACCATGTTAAACCAATAATATTTTCCCCATAAGGAAAAATATATACAAATCCATAAATAAAAAGAATGTAATAAATTGGGAATAAATTAACTTCCGGAGATATATCACCCCAGGGGGTTCTAATTAATTTCAAAATTTAATTAAATATTTTATAAAAACATTCTATAACAATCCTGGAAGGAGAAAATAAAAAACATCTTTCTAAAAACAGAAATAATTAATAATAATAAAAGAATATCTTTTTTACTATGCACTTTGGATGATAAAGAAAAGAGAAAAATAGTACAAGTATGCTCCAAAAAGTGAATAAACTATTATCAATCTTTTATTTATTTTCGATGATGCAATCAAATAGCTTCCTAGAGAGAAAGGTAATATTGGGAAAGTACGTATTAGCAATATGAAAATTGGTTTAAAAGTAATATTTTCAAATATATGTTTTAATCGATGATTTCTTATGTTTTTTATGAAAAGGATGTTTTTTGAAAATCTTAAATTTGTTGTTCTGATTAATATGATTTGAGCAACACCTAAAATAGTTAAAATTGGTGCAAAAAAAATAATATATTTAAAACCAAAAAACTTTATCAATATAAAGTCAAATAAGATGGATAAAGGTAGGCCTAGAAATATAGAAAAAATATTTATTAATGCCAAATATCTATATTTAATTTCTATTATTAAATTCTCAAAGCCATTGTTATATCTAAGAAAAAGAGCAAATAAATAAATTATTATATAAAAAATAAAAATCTTAAATATTGTTGATTTAAAATTTAAATTTTTTCTAGACATATTAAATTAAACATCCCCAAATTTTTATCAAAGAAGAGTTTCTCAAAACTTCTTGTTACTTTAATCAACTTACCAATTCTTGTATTAAAAGAGTGCCCTCCGCTTAATAAATAAGAAAATGGCATCATATTCTTTTTTTGAATTAGAGAGAACATAGGGAATAAATTTCTGAATTTTTCATAATCTCTCTCAAAAATTATCCATGAGAGTGCTTGATTTGAGTCTAATAGAGGATCTTTGGATTCAAATTTCCATTCAATTTGTTTTGGATCAAAAGGTTCGTGACCTATAAGTTTATAGACCAATCTACTCCAGTAATTATTGCTTGGCTCAATCATAATTATTCTTCCTCCAACCAAAAGGGACTTTTCTGCTGATTTCAAAAACAATTCCGGGTCGCTTATATGATGAAAAACATTAACCAAGATTATATTTGATATTTTGTTTTCAAAGTTTTTTCCTATATCCATTGCATTAAGTTTGAAATCAGTATTTGAATTTAAAAAAACATCTGTTTTTTTAATGGTTTTATTTATCTGATCTATAAAACTTGCACCGCATCCTAATTCAATATTAATGCCATCTATTTCAGAAATAAACTTTGAAATAATTTCATACCACTCCTCATAAAGAAAACCTAATGCTGTATTCGATTTTTCGAAACCAATTCTATCCTCTGTAATTATCTCACCTTTATTTGACATTTTCTTTAACGTAGGAAATATTATTCAAGAATTTGAATTGGAGAGATAAGTTATGAAAAGTTCTTAAGTTAATTTTTAAGATTTAAGTAATTAATTTTTAGAACGGAGGGGGTGGGATTCGAACCCACGGTGCCCTTGCAGACACGCTAGTTTTCAAGACTAGAGCCTTAAACCACTCGACCACCCCTCCAAAGGGACTATTCAGTTTTAGCCACCTAAACAGTATAGCAAAGGGAAGTGACAGCCTACAATAAGCCATATTGCTGAAGATTTTTAAATTTTTTGTGAAAATATATTTTGGCAACTTTATTAAAATCAAATTTCATTTTTTATTCTTTACTCTTATATATGGCCTCTCAAACTTCGGGTCACTTTCATGATTATGATCAGCAAAGTGGGAAGGTAATTTGTGAGCAAAAGAGGATGAAATATTGAAGCAACTTATAATAACGAAAATTTTTAAAAGAAATTTATTTTTCATATTTAAAGTAAATTAGTGGCAGATCAAATTATTATATTAATTTCATGATTTTACAATAACCTATTTAGAAAGTACCAAAACTTTTTAGTCCATAACAAAAGATTTGACAAATTCGATTAAAAAATAGAAAATTATAATAATTTTGATTAATAATGTGAACTTTAAAGTACTAATATCTAGCATTATCGCAGGAAGCACCCTTTTAACAATAGGAACTACGAATTCTGTTAATGCATCAGGAGCTTGTGATAATGCTCCTCGAGGAGAGAAACTCCAAAGGACTGGACCAAATTCATGGCGGGTTTATGCAACTGTTAGAAAATCTGTGAAATCTAAAAATGAAGAAATGGTTGAATTCGAATTCGAAAGATTAGAGCTTAAGGCTCAAAAAGCACTAGCTAGGTTTGTTAATCGAGAAATTAAAAATTTCAATAATCTTGATGAAAATAAGAAAAAGGAATTTGTAGTATTAGATGATGAACAATCAACTTCTTTATCAGGTGTGCAAGAAATTGTAGATCAAATTAATGCAAGTTCAGATGCGCTCCTTGTGGCATCTCAGGAAATTGGTCGTTGTCATGAACCAGGAGTACAAATTATGTTGACTTATGGTATTAATTCAGAAAATATATCTACAGCATCTAATATAAATTCTCCAAATTCTAACAACACTGGAAATGATTCTCAAAGAGGAAACTTTTATAGAAACGATATAGACCAAGGCTATAACGGATATCAAAATTGGGAAGATTTTTGATTTTAATCTAAATTATTAGTAAGTTGAAGAACCCTGTTTTAATTTTGGTTGAACATTTTTTTCAAATTTTTCCTCTTTAGGAAGTTCTTTTATAAAGTTAGTAATTGATTGAAGTGCTTTTATTGTGTTTGATCTGAATGAAGCATTTGAATAGAGTAGAAAGAAAACCATACTGGCTATTATAAGATTTCTCATTATTTAAAAATTATCTCCTTCTAATATAATAATTTTAAACTCTTTCATATTTTACTAGAGGACAAGAAAATTAATTTTAAAAAAAACTATTTATTAAAAAAGAATTTTTATAAATTTTTATATTTTTTGCTTTTTCTTATAGTTAATAATAATGATTTTGTAGCCTCATTTACTAATAAAAATAATTTTTATAATTTATCGAATAAAAACAACTATATCTTGAATAATAATTTACTAGTTCAAGGTAATAATATAAAGACTATCATAGTTAATGGGACAGGAAATTCAAAGGAAAAAGCGGCAATGAATGCAGCTCAAAATGCATTATTGATGGCATCTCCAAGATATGTAAAGAAAAGAAGGGTTGATCTTTATAAAAAGACAGTAGTAAATAATAATATCGTTAAAAATGATAGTTTAGATAGTTTTAGAAGTACTAGTTTCGGCTTTAATCAGGGTTCAATATTATCATTTAAATTAATTAAAAGTTCTGCAAATAATAATTTGCACAAAGTAGTTGCAATTGCAAAAATAGGTTATGGACTAAATGAACAAGAATATCACCCTTTATTTAAACCTTCAGAAGTAAGTACAAAAGAAATTGGTTTAAAAAAAATATTTAAAATAGGTACCGGTTCTTCAGAAGATGATGCTATAAATGATGCGATAAAACAGGCACTACTATTTGTAGTGGGAGAAAGAATTTATAGTGATGATTATTTAGATAGTGTAAAGAAACTTACTTATTTTATAGAAAATGAAATTGAAAAAAAAGATCTTTATATTAAAGAAACTATAGGTAAGTTAACTAGTGGATATAGTGAAGGTTACATTGAATCATTAAATATACTAAATTCTTTTGAAGAGGATGGTTTATTTAAAGTAGAGGCAGATGTAGTAGTTAGAATAAAAACTTTTTCATCTTATATTGATGAGAAATTAGATATTACAGGCATAAAAATCAAGGATGATAAATAAAAAACTAAATCTATGGATTTCATAATTAAAAAGCTAATTTTAATATTAATTACCATGTCATTTTTAGATTATTTTAAAAATGTAAATCCAAATATCCAAATTTTTGCATCAGATAGTACTGGGATAAATATTAACTTTGGAGACTCTATACAGGTAAAGGGAAATATTAAAAATTTGAAAGATCGAAAAGAAATGTACGAAAAAGAAATTATTAATAAAATCAAGCAAGGTAGGTCAGTAGAAGAAAAGATGGGGAAGGCTTTTTATGGTGTAAGAAGTTTTTTTGAGGATGATTTTTGTAAAGAAATTGGACAATTTTCAATTGTTGGAACAGTAGCATACCCTACGTGGTGCAATAGAGATGACGGTCCTTTTAGTATATTTAGAAATCCAAATAGTGTCGTTATTATTCCTCTAACACTTGAATTGAATTCTGGATTTAAGGTAAATCTTATAGATACATTGAAAGATGGACTTCAGGCTGATGATATTGCTGTTATAAGAGGACATAAACATAATCCCCAGATACTTGCAGGTCCAAATTTTAAGTTTGGCCAAGATCAATTGTTTGGGATAATAAATGATAAGCAGAACTTAATGAAGTTATATGAAATAAGTGAGGTAGGAATTTATAGAAATAATCAGTTTGATAAATTCTTTGAAAGAAATAGCTCATATGATTTGGCAATTGATTTGATTAACAAAAAAGGCCAAATGTATGGGGGTGTTTCATTTGGAAAGAATAAAAAAAATTGTGCTAATCATTCAAAAAACTGCCTTATAAACAGTATTCATTTATTGGAATACCATTATCAAAAAAATTCTCCTGAAATTATTAACGATAAAAATTGGGGTTATTTAACTGGTAAATTATTTCCTCCCCATTCACTAATAGAAGACTACGGTAGTTTAAAAAAAATATTTTTAAGCAGAAATTTTTATTTAATTATTGATATTAATGAAAATCAATTAAGTGAAATTTCTAGAGTTAATGTAAGGAAGATTAACTATGAATAGTTTTTTATTTTTTAGAAAATATTTTCTAATTGTGATGATAATTAATTTATTTAGCACTTCAGTTTTTAGTGAACAAAGAAATTGTTTATCCTATCCCTATCCAGAGGGGATCTTTTTGAAAAAAAAATTTATGAGACAAAGACAGTTAATTTATACTCAAACAGTATCTATTAAAAGTAAAAATATCGAGATGATAGATTTTATCAAAGAAAAAACAGATTTAAATGCTTCATCCTCTTTATATAGACACATCAAGCTAAATTTTCCAAATTTGAAGGCTAATGATATTGGAATCTATAAGATATATTCTTGCTTAAATAATAAAGGTACTTATAAGATTTCCTATGGTCAAAGAGTT
This sequence comes from Prochlorococcus sp. MIT 1314, assembly GCF_034093315.1. GTDB lineage: Bacteria > Cyanobacteriota > Cyanobacteriia > PCC-6307 > Cyanobiaceae > Prochlorococcus_A > Prochlorococcus_A marinus_Y. Next base: position 98,371 of record NZ_CP139300.1, read on the forward strand.
GGTAGATTAAAGGGTTTAGATTTTCTTCAAAAATCAAGGAATTTCATTAAAAAAAAGTTAAAAAGGGATTAAATTCTTTATTTAATATGAATAAAATTATCTGTTTTATTTAATTTTCCAGCATTATTTAAGTGAAAATATTGTTTTATGGAGTTAAAGCAAAATAGCATAAGGATAAATATTAATAACTACAAAGACTTTTCCTATAAATTTAATGAAGCCAAGACAATGGATAAAAATAAAAGGAAGGTTGTTAAACCCTTTTTTGGAAATCTTAAGTCCTAAAATCCAATAAGGAAATGAAACTTTTAGTAAGAACATTCATAATATTATTTTTTGGTTTTCTTAATGTTAATTCTTTAAAGACATTTGCAATAAATTGTTCATCGCCAGTTCACAAAAATAAAGCAATATGTAGATATAAATCAGATGATGAACCTAAAATTGATCCCAAAGAATTAATTGAAAAAGTAACTGTTTCTATAATTGGAATAAATGGAGATGAACAACCAGGCTCAGGGGTTCTTATAAAAAAAGAAGATAATGCTTATAGTGTTTTGACATCTGCGCATGTTGTTTGTAGTTTGCGAAATCAATTTGTTGATGCTGAAGAATATGCTTTAAAAACATTTGATGGTTCTTGGCATGATTCTAATAATTACTCAAATCTCAAGGTTAATTGCCCTCCAATTTTGAAGGGTCAGGAAAAAATGAGTAGTACATTTTGTAGTGCGCCAATAAGTAAAGCCTATCCTTGGCCAATAGATATAGCTGTTTTAGAATTCACCTCAGATAAAGAATATATTGTTGCGAAAAGGTCAAGTTCTATCAAAAGATATGGAAAGGATATTTATGTTTCAGGATATCCTAAATCTGAAAATGGAAAATTTGTTATCCGGGAAAGTCAGGGGACTGTCGATATACCAGCATCGTCGATTAATGAAACCTGCAAAGGATATGGTTTAAGATATCTCGCCCAAACAGAGATTGGTATGGATGGAGGGGGCGTATGGTCAAAGAAAGGAAAATTAGTAGGTATTCATGGTTATCGTGAAGTTAGTAGAGAAGAAAACTTATTATTAAGTCGAGGAAGCCATGGTATCGGGATTCATATTCCATATTGGAAACAATTAATTGATCCATTTGATCCCTCTAAAGGATTTCCAGAAGATCTTGGGAAAAATAATGAAAAAGTTGATGCCTCAGCATTAATAAGTAGAGCTAAGTCATTTATAAATATTGCAAGGACTGAAAAAATAAATAATAATCCTAATTTCATAGTAGAAGAGGCATCAACTCCTGTATTAGAAGGTTTAAAAAGAGCAGAAAAAATGGAAAGTAATCGGCCTTTGATTCCAGCACTAATAGCTCAGATTTATATTCGTAGATATGAAGATGGAACCAAAGATAAAACATATTTATCTGAAGCTCTTGAAAATATTAATAGAGCAATCAGACTTCAAAAACCTGCTTTTTTGTCTTCAAAAGATTCGTATGATGGAACATTCCAAAAGATAAGAGCTTATGTCCATTTTTTATATGGTCAACATATAAATAATCAAGATTCCATCCTTTCATATCGTTATGCAATAAAAAATATTGATGAAAGGTTATCCTTAAAACCTGATGATGTGACGTCCTGGAAAGATAAAGCTAATTACCATTTTTATGCAAAGGAATTAGGAAATGCATATGCATCTCTTATAAGGGCTTCAAAATTAGCTCCCAAAGACCCGAGTATTTTTATTGATATGGCATTCATCCTAGTTGAAAATAAAGAGTATAAAAGAGCATGCCAAGATTTTAATAGGGCAAATAATCTTATAAAAGAAGGTCTGTCTAAGCAAGGAAGTCAAGGCGCATTCGCAAATGATTATAAGCAGCAAAAAAAACGGATGAAACCATTCACAGATGCTTTAGGTTGTTGAGAAGGGATTTAAAAACAAATCTTATCTTAGGAAAATTACTTTTTGTTTAGGGATGTTTTATATTAACTTGACCAAGAGTCATAAAATAAGCAATCATAATTTAATAATTTATGTAAGGTTAATGAAACGTTCATTATTAGCAACTACATCAGCCTTGTTTCTTGCAGGTACATTTGGTATTGGGCAAGTTTATGCTTTTGGTGTTCCTAAAGTCCCTGGACTCGGAGGAGGAGGCGGTGGTACAGATTCTATTACTGATAAGGCAAAAACAAAAGCTGCCAATAAGATTTTGAAGGATGTTGGCAAAATTGCATTTAGAGGAGGAAAAATTGTTGCATCAAAACAAAAATGGGCATGCGATAAACTATTAAAAGCACAAAAAATTGTAGTAGCAATTAATAAACAGGATCTTATAGAAAAAGTTTCTGATTTGAGAGAAACATTATATTGTGGAATTACAGATCCTATCCCAGCAGAATTGCTAGCACCTGAAGAAATAAAAGGTGATGAGACTGAGAATTTCGCATCATAGGTTTAATTTAATTATTTCTGACAAATAAATAATATTTGAGTATTAACTATTTGTTTAATTATGATTTTAAAAAATTAATTTATTATTCATAACATTTTGCTTTTCTAATCAAGCTTGCCCCTCCACCAATTGGCCCCGGTTTTGGAGCCATCCATTCTCCTTTCGAAGAGTTGCTTAATTTTCTAAAGACGGAGCTAAGATTTTCTTTGCAACTAACAGCAATCCAGCCGTAATCTGATTTTCGTGAAATGTATGGATTATATTGATAGGACTGCTTTTTTTGATAGAAATATGCAGCTAATATATAATCGGATATCTTTAGTGTATTTGAATTGTATTTAAATTCACGAGATCTGTTTTTATATAAAGTAAGCCAATTACCTTTATGATTGGAAGCTGGATATGAAGGGTTATCGATATTCCATAAATATTTAGTTGCTGATGTATATCCCCAGAGCGGTGCTGCATCTGTTTTCTTGCAATGGAACTGTGCTATTTCTTCAAAGCTGCTTCCTTTTACAAGGCTGTTCCAAGTACCTCTTTGAGACATTTGTTTTCTTTTTCGTAAATAGTAATCCTTATTTCGACAATTAATGTCTAAACGTCCAAGTATTTGTTTATTCCCCTCTACCAGCTTCATCTGCATTCTGAATGAATCATTGTTCAGCGGCTCATAACTTAAAAGATTTATCCATTGCGTAATATTCCCATAATCATCAACTCCCACGGGTTGCCACTCAAAACTTTTTGGGTCGGCGAATAATTTTTCAGGGAAATTTAAAAAGTAAAAAAGTAAAACTCCAAAAATTGTAAAGAGTTTTTTGTGAAAGTTCATCAACTAGTGAATTTGTTCATTTCTTTAATTATTTTATTATTGCCTTTTAACAGAAACAAGTTATATATTAACTTTCTAAAAATGCATAATCAAAAATATCAAAATTTAGGTTTAAAACTTAATTTAAAAGAGTTACTCATTTTTTTGGAACTGATTCGGAACTGTATGACAAGTTATTCTCTAAATTGCTGATATAACTACAACGCAAACTAATTTTCAAGACTAGAGCCTTAAACCACTTGACCACCCCTCAAGAGGGTTATTCAGTTGTGTTGCACTTGTCATGCTAAAAATGGTATGTCAGTGGTAGGCTTGAAAATTTCTGAACTAAATATCTAAATAAATAAATTTATTAGTTTGAGTTTGAAAAAAAAAAGGTTAACTCTTATTGATTTTTGTATATACAAGTGAAATTAAATCCACGAAAAACTAGTTTGGCATTAGAAAATTACCCAAAGTTAATATTTTGTTGAAATAAACCAAATAAGTTGTTGCCAACTATGGCGGCAATTATTAAAACGAAGGCAACTATTGCAAAAAGAGCACTTACATCTTTTATGTCATAAGGTGTTTTAAATAAAGGTTTCTGGTCTGCCATGTTTATTAAATCTATAAATGCAATTAAATCATATTATTTTAATCATTGTGTGAAGTATTTAAGTATTTTTTTAGTCTATGAATTGACAATAAAAAAGCCACTAAAAGTGGCTCTTTTATTTATTGGATAAATTAACTAGCTTGTATAAGCTTTGCCTCTGTAAGTTAGTTCGTTGTGCTGCTTCTTTGCAACTTCTTTGTTCTGGACGTACTTTTGTCCTCTGTAAATTAGAGTCATGTTTTTAAGCTCCGGTTTCGCTTAAGTCCCCGTTCCATGGCTTAAGTCGATTTGCGGCTTGCTAAACGCAAGTTGAACGTTTTGGTAGCGGTTGCTACAAATAAATAGTAACATCCAAGAAAATTATTTGTCCAGGTTTTTAATAAATAAACTTAAATATCTTAATGATTCAATTAGGAGGATCCTAGTAAAGAAAATATTTGCCTTTAAACCTTATGCCGTTTCTTGCAGGTTACATTTTGTTCGTTTTTAAGAAGAATTTTTTATTTAAACACTTTTTAAATGTAAAATTCTGAATATTATAAAATTTGTTTTATGTTTTCTCAAAGCAAAAAACCTACAAGACAAAGATCTAACTCTGCCAATACTCAATGGACTCCATTATTTGCTGAATTACTACCATTCGCAGACAGAATGAATGATAAAGTTCAATTGGTAAATGCTTTGGCGTTTACTTTTATTATGGGGTTCTCAATTTTTGGAATTGCTCTATGGAGACTTTCTGCTATAACCTAATTATTTAATTCTTTGCAAAGCATCAATTTTTGATTCTTTGTTTTTAATTATGGTTATTAGCCATTTAGAGGCGAGAGCCCTAGATATTGACCTGTTTTTTAGAAATCTACATATATATATGTGTAGATTTTTTTCATTTTTGGAGTTAAATTTTTCTTCAAAGTCTAATATATCTTCTTCTGATGTTCTCTTTCTTAGCTCATCAACTAAGGCATGGCTGGAGGAATCATTAAATAAGTTCCCAATATTTAAGCTTAATGTCATAAATAATTTATGTCCCTATTTAAGAGGTAGCCATAAATTAAATTTTAAAAAACTAATTTATATTTTTTATTTACAAATAATCTAATATTTAATCTTTTGGTTTAGCCAGAGGAAGCAGGCACTTATCTGAATCACAACCTGCTGGTCCTGCTTCAGATAGTTCTCCGACATCATATTTATTCAGAGCGTCAAAGAAATCGTTGTTAACTTTTCTTTCTATTACTTTGTTTTGCAATGATATATATTCCTCTTTACTTATTGGTTCAAAAGGTAATCTAGGGAAAGTAGCGTTGGCACTAAATCGAGCTAGTAATGCCGCTGAAATATATCCCTCATTATTTTCTATTGCATTATGAATAGCCTTAGCTAAATCTTCGATTTCATTTTCTCTAAATTCTACTGTTGCAGAGGTATTATGCTCGGTGTAAAATTTCTGCACTTGCATGTAAAAATCAAATTGAGCTAATGCTGAAAAATTATTGATATCTATCTGGTCTGCACCATCTATATTTGCCCAGCTAACTTCTGTGGGGATTTCAACTAACCATTCTGTACATCTTGGATCAAATGGATTATCAAGTAAGCAGCCATTTTCATCTTTATCAGATTGAGATGGAACAACTGAGTAACCATAATCCATGCAAGCTAAAGCGATTGGATCATTTTTTCTGAAAGTTATTCTTCTTATGAATCTTTGCGCCTTTGGAGGATGCCATCCTGGAGCTGCTCCAGTAAGAAGACTTTTAGTCCCCGCTGGTTGAACTGTTGTGCATCGATTTGGTCTTCTTAGATTATGTTTATCACAATATTCCCAGACAGTTTCTTTTACTATCTTTCTCCAAGAATCTAAGAATTTAGCTTCCTTCTCTTTGAAATTCTTACCTTCCTCGCTATTTGGTCTTCCTGCTTCCCACCACTTCAACCATGGTGTCCCAAATGCATGAACGCAGAAATCAAATAATCCAGTGAAACTTACCCCTACAATAGGATCATATTCTCTACTTTTTCTGTAACGCTCAACTTCAAATTCATGATTAAGTAAGCATGCTACAGAAAGAGCCGCTGCTTTAAAAGCCTTTTTTTGTTCTTCAAGATTTTCTGGATCAATCTGATTTAAATGAACCTCAGCCAAATTACAATGAAAATCATTTCCCAAGATCTCCCCACAAGGGTTGAGTCCATATCTGCTCATTCTGTGATTTAGCTCTTCTTCAGAAAATGGACCATAACTTCTATTTATCCAATCTCTCGCTTCATCCTTACCTTGTTCTGAGTAAATTTCAATAAATTCCTTTCTCAATTCATCATCTTTGAGAATATCTGCATTTGACCTTGCGATTGCTTCTGGAGCAAATTGAATAGCCCCCTCACCTGAATGAAATTGTTTTGTTACAGCATCCAAAACAGTTTTGTAAGAAGGTTTTGTATGGTAAACCCTTGTGTGGTTTGCCATCCTTAGGGCATCTTTTTCAGGATCTATTCTCCAATTACCATTCTCATCTTGACTCCATAGATTTTCTTTTGCCGATGCCGCTTCATTATCATCTGAGGCAAATTGTCTCATTCCAGCACTTCTTCTTATATTCCCAGCAACTATGGTTACTGCCGCTTCATCAATTAACAAACAACACTCTACGGTACTTAATTTCCTTCCAATTGCCTTTCCAAGAAGTGACGCAACTCTGGAGTAGAGATCTTTTAATTTAATAGGATTTGCCATCCCACCAAAACCCTTTAAGGATTCTCCAGCCGGTCTAATATCTTCCAAGTTAATGTATACATCAATTTCTCTCTCAAGAGTTTCGTTACTTGATGCCTCAAGAAGATATTTATAGCTATCTACCCAACCTCTTCTGCTATCTCCTACTTTAATGTGAAGATCTTTTCCTTTAACTTCAAGAGATGATTTTTCTTTTCTTTGATCTTTAGGAGTTATTCCAACTTCACTAACTGATTTAATATTTATTTTGTTTATTACCTTAGGGAGATTATTTATAAAATGGGGCTCAATTATTGCACCTGTTCCACATCCCATCATTGCTAAATCCATCATTAATGCGAAGGCTTCCCAATCAATTAAGTTTGTTGAAGTACAGTTGTATGCTCCTGAGAAATTTTGATTCTTATTAATCCAAGGAGTTCCACCAATCCATAACCACCTCCCCGAAGGTTGGGCTTTTTGGTTACTTTGCATTTCTCTCATTAAGATCATTTCTTTATCAGAAAGTTTTCCTAATTCTTTTAATCCCGATAAATTTCTTTCACCTACTTCGCTCCAGTTCTCTCTTTTGCCTGAGGATGTTTTCCTACTGTAAGATCTGAAAAAAACAGGATAAGCAGCTGGTGCTGTGTTTGGAAAATCATCTTTTTTAAGATTATTGAAATTGCTCTCTGAAGAAGCCTTATTTGGTGCAACAGTCACGATAAAAAATAATGTATGTAAATACCCGTATTGGAAGAATAACTCTACCAGTGGCGTCTGCAACTATTCTTACCACTATTTAACGGTTTGTGTAAAATTATGTTTAATATGAAATCTTTTTTTAAGAAAGTATATGGAAAGAATACCTGAACCTGAATTAATGAAAAAAAAAGAGCAAGTCATTTCTTATGACGAAGCTGATTTTTCAGAAGGGGAAGTTAATCTAATTAATCAAATAAATAATTATCTTTTTAGAAAAAATATTTCTTTAGGTGAAAAAGATTTAATAGTTGATTTAGGATGTGGCCCAGGAAATATTTCTGAGAAGTTAGCAATAAAATGGCCTAATACTGAAGTGGTTGGAATAGATGGTTCTGAAGAGATGATTTTGAGAGCAGAACACAACAAAAAGATTCATAACAATCAAAAGAAATTAGACAATTTACGCTATATCTGTTCTGATATCAAGGAAATTAAATTGACTAATTTTTTACTTAATAGAGATATAAGTTTACTTGTAAGTAATAGTTTAATCCATCATATTACCCATCTTAAAGATTTCTTCAACACCATAAGAAGTTTGTCTAGTAAAAATATCACTTTGAATTTTCATAAGGACTTAAAAAGGCCATTAGATGAAAAGTCTGCTCTAGAACTTAAGGCACAATGCTCAACTAAATATAATGAGATTTTGACTAATGATTATTATGCTTCTTTAAGGGCTTCATATACTTTTAAAGAGTTAAAAAATTTCATTTTAGAGAATGATCTATCCTCTTTAGATGTGTTTGAAGAAGGTGATAATTATTTAATAGTCTATGGTAATGTTTAAGAACGAAGTGAAAGGCCCTTATATTATATAGATGAGCTTAGGTACTAAAATTCTAAATAATAAACAAATACTGGATGCGGTAAATAAAAGAAGAAATTTCGCCATTATTTCACATCCAGATGCTGGGAAAACGACTCTTACTGAGAAGCTTCTTTTATATGGAGGTGCCATTCAACAAGCAGGAGCAGTAAAAGCCAGGGGTAATCAGAGAAAAGCTACATCAGACTGGATGGAACTTGAGAAACAAAGAGGGATTTCTATTACATCGACTGTATTGCAATTTAAATATGAAAATTCAGTAATCAATCTTTTAGATACACCAGGACACCAAGATTTCTCCGAAGATACTTATAGAACATTAGCTGCCGCTGATAATGCAGTTATGTTGGAAGATGCTGCTAAAGGACTAGAACCTCAAACTAGAAAATTGTTTGAAGTTTGCAAGATGCGAAAAATACCAATATTTACTTTCATAAATAAGATGGATAGACCCGGAAGAGAGCCATTTTCATTACTTGATGAAATTGAATCAGAACTTGGATTAAATACTTTACCTATTAACTGGCCAATTGGGAGTGGCGAGGAATTTAGAGGAGTTATTGATAGATTTTCGAGAGAGGTGATTTTATTTGATAAAGCCGTGAGAGGGAGACAATCGAATGAGAAAAGGTTAAGTCTTGAGGATCAAGAGATATCAAAATATGTAGAGAGAGATTTACTTGAAAACTCACTTGAAGAATTGGAGGTTCTTGATGAGGCAGGATCAAGATTTGAAAAAGAAAAAGTTTTTAATGGCTCTTTAACCCCTGTTTTCTTTGGATCTGCAATGACTAATTTTGGCGTAAGACCATTTTTAGATAGTTTTTTACAAATGGCTCAAAAGCCAACTTCAAGAAATAGTAATCAAGGGGATATTGAACCTGCAAGCGATGAATTTAGTGGGTTTGTTTTTAAGCTTCAGGCAAATATGGATCCAAAGCATAGAGATAGGGTTGCTTTTATAAGAGTTTGTAGTGGGAAATTTGAAAAAGACATGTCAGTTAAACATTCCAGAACTGGGAAAACAATCAGATTATCAAGACCACAAAAAATATTTGGGCAAGATAGAGAAGTAGTTGATGATGCCTATCCTGGAGATGTTATTGGCTTGAATAATCCAGGAATGTTTTCTATTGGAGATACTCTTTATACTGGTACTCATCTGGAGTACGAAGGTATACCATCCTTTAGTCCTGAAATATTCAGCTGGCTAAGAAATCCAAATCCTTCAGCTTTTAAAAACTTTAGAAAGGGTGTGAATGAACTTCGTGAAGAAGGTGCTGTTCAGATTCTTTATGACTTTGATGAGAGTAAAAGAGACCCTATACTCGCAGCTGTTGGTCAATTGCAGTTGGAAGTAGTAACTCACAGGTTAAAAAGTGAATATGGTGTAGATGCAAATCTTGAATCAATGCCATATCAATTGGCTAGATGGGTTTCTGATGGATGGCCAGCTATTGAAAAACTAGGCAGAATATTCAATTGTAAAATAGTTAAAGATTGTTGGAATAGACCAGTTATTCTTTTTAAAAACGAGTGGAATCTAAATCAATTTGTAGAAGATAATATGCACTTAACTTTAAAAAAAGTTGCGCCTGTGGTTAGTGGGGTCGAACCAATTGTGTTATAAAGCCTTAATGGATTATATAATTGGTTAATCTGTTATTATTGAAAAAAAATTTTGGATTCAAACAGTAGTAAAAACAATAGTGAAAAATCACCTTATGAAATTTTGGGTGTAAAAGAAGGTGCTGCTTTTGAGGATATTCAGAAGGCTAGAGATATTAAAGTTGAAGAGGCTGGTGAAGATTTAATTTTAAAAGCAAAAATAGAATCCTCCTTTGATCAATTACTTATGGGGAGTTTGAAAGCAAGACAATCAGGAAATGTAAGTTATGAAGCAGTAAACGCTTCGAAAAAAGAAAAACAAATTAATCAATTTACCAATAATAATTTCCCACTAATTTCCCAGTTAAAAAATCTAAGTAATAACTCTAAAAACTCAAATCAGTATAGTCTTCCTAAAATAACGCCCCCTTCATTTGAAAACCTTTCAATAAAAATATCTGTCGGACTTTTATTTTTAATTTTGCTACTTATTAGCCCAGATTCGAATAATAGACTTTTACTCTCTATCTCAACATTAATACTTACCTATACCCAAATTAAATCGGGGAAAAGATTTATTGGTTCTTTAGGATGGAGTGTTACCTTTCTTTCAATAGGATTAATATTTGGTGGATTTCTTGAAACTAATTCTTTCATTCAAGAAATATCGAACAATTCTTTAACAATACAAAAGATTCAAAGTGTTCCCGCCATGATAATTTTGTGGCTGGGCGTAATCTTATTGTGATTGATTATCTATCATCGATCTAATTTCTTCATAATTTATCAAATATTTGTTCTTACAAAATTCACATATCAATTCTGCTTTACCATCTTCTTTTAAAATATCTTCTAAATCGCTCTTATCTAGCATTTTCATGGCATTTAAACTTCTTTGTTTGGAACACTTGCATTTAAAAAGAACTTCTTGTGAACGAGCTTTTTCGGATATTGATTTATCGTCAATATCGGGAAATATATTTCTAATTAACGAAAGAAGATTATCTTTTGACTGAAAAAGGGTTTCGCTGAAAGAATTAATTTCTTTACATCTTTCTTCAAGAAGTGATACTAGTAAAGGGTCAGTATCTTTTTTAGGTAAAACTTGGGCTAATAAGCCACCACTACAAATAACACTCTTATTTTTAATTTTCTCTCCAATGAAAACAGCGGAAGGGGTTTGTTCTGAATGATATAAATATGAAGCCAAGTCTTCGGCAATATTCCCTTTTACTAATTCAACAGTACTGGTAAAAGGCTCTCCAATGCCGCTATCTCGAATAACATTTAAATAGCCTGTACCTAATGCTTTTGTAAAATTAAAAGAATATTTATTAGAGTCTATTTTGACTAAATCTAACTCTAAATCAGGATTTCCTACATAACCCCTAACTTTCCCATCTCTACCCGCATCAACTAACAATCCCTTTAAAGGTCCGTCAGATCTAACTCTTAAAGTAACCCTGCCATGCATTATTTTCATGGAACTTGCTAAAAGCAGTGATGCACTAAATGCTCTTCCCAAGATACAGGTAGTTAAATAAGAAAGACCGTGTCTTTTTTTTGCTTCTAAGGAAGATTCTGTTGTTAAGACTGCAACTAATCTTATCCCTCCATTTGCTGCAGTAGCCCGAACTATCCTATCATTCATGATTTTCTTTCATAAAATTTTTGATTTTTCCTTTTTCTAGGATTAACATCCTAGTGGGAATCCCCTCAAATAGGGCGGGTTCATGAGTAACGATAATAATTGTATTTTTATTTTTAAGATCAAGAATTAAATTCTTCACATCATTTCTCATTGAACAATCTAAGCCAGCGGTTGGTTCATCAAGTAAAAGAATTGAAGGGTTTCTGAGTAGCTGAACTGCTACAGCCAATCTCCTTTGTTGTCCTCCACTAAGTTGTTCTGGTGGTTGAGTCAGATTTAGTTTTTTTAGACCGACCTTATTTAAAACTATTTCTATATTTCTTTCTCTTATAGATTTATGGCCTATTTTTAATTCTTTTCCAATGGTGCTACCAATAAAGTATCTTTCGGGGAATTGGAATACAACTCCACAAAACCATCTTCTTTGCCTAGAAGATAAAATTTTATTTTTCCAAGTAATTTTTCCTTTTTGTGGATTTGTTAACCCGCTTATTATTTCGAGCAAGGTTGTTTTCCCAGAACCACTATTGCCGCAAATCAAGATGATTTCATTTTCATGAACTTTTAAATTAAGATTATCTATTATTTTTCTTTCACTAGTTTGAGGTTGATAAGATATTTCTTTTAAATAAAGCATTATTAATTAAGTTATAGGTATGAATTTTAATCTAGTAATAACTTACTTATAATGGATATAGATTTAAAAAGCTATTAGTCAATATGAATATTGTTTTTAGAGAAGTTGATCCTTTTAACTGTTGGATATGGATAAGGTTTTCAGAGTCACCAACTCAAGATGAAAAAAAATATTTAGATGGCGTGTTTGATAGTTGGTACGTTATAGGAAGGTTAGGGGGATTTAACTCTGAAAATTTGCAAACGCATGATGAGGGTTCAGATCTCAGTTGGATGTCTTATGATAATAACCAAAAAAACGCATCTCTTCCAGCTCTAATGCATAATTTAGGAATTATGGAATATCAAAACCTTTGGGCCAGATGTTGGGTTGATTTTGGGACTTCAGATTCGATTTCAATAGATATCTTAATTAATTCTTTGAATGAAATATCAAATAATTATGTAAAAATTGAAGAGTTAATTATTGGAGGTGAAAATAATGATTGGGCTATTCAAGAACATGAAGATTTGGTTTTTAAAGATTAAGTGTTTTAGATGGAAGACTTAACAAGATTATTTATTTCCAATGAAAGAATTATTAATATTAAGAATAATAATTTAGAGCTGACTAATGATGAGGCTCATTACTTAAATAAAGTAATGAGGATAAAAACTGGTAAGGAAATATTTATAGCTAATGGAAAGGGTTCATTATGGAGAGCTAAAAAAGTTAAAAATGATTGTTTAAACATAAGTCAATTTAAAAAACCTTACTTATTTCAAGAACAAGAAATTTACTTATTGGGAATAGCTGTTGTTGTACCCAAAAGGGGTTTTGAGGATATTTTAAAAATGTGTACTGAAATAGGAATTGATTTTATACAACCATTATTTTCAGAAAGACAGGTCAACAAAAGTCTAAACTTTACGAGAAAAATTTTGAGATGGAATACAATTATCAAAGAAGCAGTTGAGCAAAGTGAGAGATTATGGAAACCATCTATTTTGAATGGTATGGATATTATTGAATGGATGAAAAGTAGAGATAATCAAGAAAGAGTTTCAATTTCTATTACTAGAGAAGATAATTGTTATGACTTAAATCAATGGTTGAAAAAACAGCAAGAATTTATAAATAAAAAAGGTGCCATTTTTTGGAATGTAATAGGCCCTGAAGGAGGTTGGTCTTCAAGAGAAATTGATTTTTTTAAAAACAATAATAATACCTTTGTTAAACTCTCTGACACTATCTTGAGAACTTCAACAGCTAGTATTAATGCATCATCAATTCTTAACCAATGGAGAAATGATTTCAAATTAAGGAATTAGATAAAAATGGATTTAATTACAAATCAATTTTTTATAGGTTTTTGCATTAATTTTATTTTGATTTATATATTTTGCAAGATCCCTTTGATGACTAAAGGTGGCTGGATAAGTGCAGGTATTTTAGGAACAATTTTGTGGGGATGTTTGTCTTGGCAGGGATGGATGTCAGTTGTGATTTATTTATTATTTGGCGCTCTTGTTACCAAAATAGGTTTTAAATTTAAAAAAGAACGAGGAATAGCCGAAAAAAGAGGTGGAAGAAGAGGCCCTGAAAATGTTTGGGGTTCCGCAGCTACAGGATTATTTCTTGCAATGATGACCAAATTTAATCCTGCGAATGTGCTTTTCTTTAAAATAGGCTTTGCAGCAAGTTTTGCTGCAAAGTTGGCGGATACTTTTGGTAGTGAAATTGGAAAAAGGTTTGGCAAAGATACATATTTAATAACTTCACTAAAAAAGGTTGATAGAGGCACTGAAGGAGGAATAAGTATAGAAGGAACATTAGCTAGTTTCTTGGGATCAATTTTTATGACTTTTGTAATGCTTCGTCTATCAATTATTTCTACAATATCTCACTTCATAATTGTTGCTGTCTCAGGATTTTTGGCAACACTTTCTGAAAGTATTATTGGGGCTAAATTTCAAAATAAGTATAAATTAAGTAATGAGATGGTAAATGCTATTCAGACAAGTATTGCTTCTATTTTTGCTATCTTTTCCCTTATCTTTTTCCCATATTTTTTAAATTAAAAATGTTTGGAAAGATTTATGAATCCTTCCATTTTGTAAGAATTTCCCAGCTCTTTAGTCTTTGAAAAATCCAGAAATGACCTTCAGAATTTAAATGAATCCCATCACTAGTAATCCAATTCTTACTCCTTTGATCAGAGTACATTTCTCTAAAAGTAGGCAGAAATGGAACATTCTGATTCAGACATACTTCCTCTATTCTTCTTTCATAAGAATTACAAAAATCATTTGAGTACCATAGACATCCTGCGAACGGCATTTCGTTCTCATTAACAGGTGTCAGACCAAGAACAAAGACCGTGGTTTGCGATCGCATTTCATTAATTAATCTCTCTAATCCATATTCAAATCCATCGATATCTAATTGATGCCTTCCATTTTTTTGACCAATCGCGGCAGTGTCGTTAAGACCTACATTAAGTAGTATTGCTTTAGGTTTATTTCTTCTTGTTTCTCCCCTAGAAGACCATTCTTTTTCCCATCTAGATGAAACTTTTTCTATCCCATCTCCTCTTACTCCAAGTTGATAAATAACTGGCCCATTTTGATTCTTGGACCATTCTTTTCTTAGCCTCTCGCACCATCCCCCACCTTCATGATCACCCCATCCATAAACTGAGCTATCTCCAATTACAACTAACTGTTTTGGTAAACTAATCACTATAAAAGGAAAAAAACAATTACTTGATTCAACAAAATATTCTTAGAGATCAAGTTAAACCATTTTTGATTTTACCATTTATTAATTCGCCAACTATTGCGATTGAGCTATAAGCTATCAAAACTGTGGTAACTTCTTGCCATGCGAATGAACTTAGTGATTCCTGTAATTGCCAACCTAGACCAACACTTCCAATAACCCCAACGATGGCAGTTTCTCTAATAATTATGTCAGATCTATAAGCGCAATATGCTAAGTAACTTTTAGCTTGTTGAGAAAATAAACCAAAAAGCCAACTAGTCTTTTTTGAGATTCCTAAAGATCTCATGGCGACATAATGACTCTTGTCTTGACTCTCTAGATTTGTAAAAAGTAATTTGCTTGTAATGCCAGCGTTATGAAGACCTAATGTTAAAGCTGCTAAAGATAAAGAAGGATTATTAAAAGTTAATAGAATTAGAAGTATTACAGGTGTTGGTATTAGGCGTAAAAAAAATGCAAAAAATCTTATAAGAATCTTAGAAGAATTGTTGTTAAAAATTCCTATAACTATTGGAGGTAAACTTATTGCAATCCCTGTTGATAAAAGACTTAAAATTATTGTATCTAATATAAGTTTTAAGAAATAAAAAAATTCTAAATATGAGCTTGATTTTAATAGAGAATTTAAATCTTCAAAATTATTATTAAAAATAAAATACAAGGAATATGAAAAAGTAAATAAAATTGTTGTAAAAAAAACTGCAATTATAAAAATAGATAGATTTTTATTTGGTTTGTTAAATTTAATCTTTTTAAATATTTCTCTTGAAATAATTATCAAAATTGCTAATGACCACAAATAGCTCCATAACTCTCTGAAATTTAAAGTTTGAAAAGATAAAAAAATACTAGTACCTATTCCTCCAATCCCAAAAAGTCCCAACATCACAGTACTTCTTATTGAACATTCTAATCTATATAAACCAAAATTTTTAAAGGTAATTATTATTGGATTCCATATTAAAGTTAATAAAGAAGAAAGTTTAGGCCCATGGATTTGGTTTATAGATTCAATTGTTTTGTAGTCAATGGTTTCTAATTGTTCGGCAATAACTTTTGAATTTACAGCAATATAAGGAATACATATAGCTATTATTCCTATTGAAAAATTGATGCCATATATTTGCATTAATAATAGTCCCCAAACTACTTCATGAATAGATCTCAATATGGTTAAAATAGACTTTATTACGCCATAAAAAACAATTGGAATATTAAAGATTTTATAAAAAATATTTGATGATAATATTCCAAAAATTATTCCAAAAATAATACTCACCAACCAACTAAAAAAACCAATTAAGATTGTTTCATTTAATCTGTTAATAACTTTAATTATGATTTCATTATCGATCTTGGGATTTAATGCAGAAACTAAGAATTCTTGGAATAAATTAAGTCCTCCAAAATGTAAATTATTTATTAATTCATACCCTAAAGGTATGAAAACCAAAATTGGAAGAAAAGATATTGAGGTATAGTTAAATTTTAATTTATACAATTAATTAATATACTTTGTCTAAATGAAACTTCTTTAAGTCAGTTCTTTTAAGATTGAAAAAAATTTCACCATCCCTTATCCCAATAACTTTATCGAAATCATTCAACAAATCTAATCTATGTAATGCAATTAATGTTGTCTTTGGGGATTTTGTTTTGTTTTTATCGACATTTTGCAGGAGTAGGTTTTTAATGGTTCTTATCAATTTGGGATCTAAATTATTAAAAGGCTCATCTGCAAGTAATATATCTGATCCTTGAATTAATGATCTAGCTATAGCTACCCTTTGTTTTTGTCCTCCAGATAGGTTTCTGATTTTTTTGGAGTAAATAGAGTGATTAAGTTTACAGTGTTGCATATATTTATGAGCCTTCTTAAATGAACTTATATTTAGCAAATTTTTAAAAGCGAAAAAAAAATTTTCTTTTGCGAGCAGTCCACAATTAACATTTTGTTCAGCTGAGAGATCTTCTATTAGTCTTAAATCTTGCCAAATAGTTGTTATCTTACGTTTTTGCTTTATATCTAATTCCTCGAAAGTTTTATTGAATAATTTAACCTCACCTTTAGTTGGCTTTATAGTGCCATTAAGTAAAGATATAAGAGTAGTTTTCCCAGAACCACTTTTACCTAAAAGTGCAATTTTCTCCCCTGAATTTATTTTTAAATTTACTTTATTTATTATTAGTCTATTTTCGTATTTATAAGATATGTTTTTTAATTCTAAGAGAGTTTTATTCATCTAATTTTTTTTAATTTCCTCCCAATATCTTCTATATTTTTATATTGTTTTGCTTCTGCATTAACAAATCTTTTTGCATTGAACATATCTAATATTTTTTTATGTGATTCTTTCTTGATATCTAAATTTAGAATTGCTGATTTAAGTTTTTTTGTGAATCCTTTCATGAATCTATTGTCTAGATCACCTTGAGCAAGCCAATGATAGTCAACATATTCTGGAGTAACCCAGAATAATTCTAAATTCCTTGTTCTTGTGGGATTATTTTTAAGGTTTTTTTCCCAAACTTGTTTATTTAAAGCTCCAGCATCGAATGCTCCGTTATTAACCAAAGCTATTGTGGCATCATGACTACCACTAAAACTCGCTTTCTTTCCTTTAAAATGTTCAATTTCTACTCCTGCTTGATTTAAGAAATATTCTGGCATTAATCTTCCAGACGTTGAGTTTTCAGAGCCAAAAGTAAATCTTAAATTTTTGAGTTTTCTAAGATCTTTAATATCTGAAATTGAGTTAAGTTCTAAATTTTTATTTACTATGAAAACACTTTTGAATTTCTTATCAATATCTCTTTGAGCTATGACAATTGAATTTGGAGTTTGTAATCTTGCTTGAACTCCTGATAAACCACCAAACCAAACCAAATCTAAATCTTTTGTTCTAAATCCAGTTACTGCTGCAACATAATTAATAACAGGAATATACTTTACTTCTACATCAAGTTGTTTGGATAATTCTTTTGAAAATAAATTAAATCTTTTGTCTAAAATATCTTGATTTTGGTCAGGTATTGCTCCAACCCTTAGAACTATGGAATTTGACAATACAGGCGACGATAAAAAAGATAAAAAAATAGATGAGTTAATTAAAATTTTTTTTATATTAATCATAATGAAGACAGCAATTAATAATATTTAGAAATTGCTTTCTGAAGTCTACAAAGACCATCTTTTATTTTAACCTCGGAAGTTGCACATGAAATTCTAATACATTCATCAACCCCAAAAGCTTTTCCAGGTACAACAACTAATCCGTAATCTTGAAGTGCTTTTTTGCAGAAATCAACAGAAGTAATTGAGGAGTTAGGTAATCTTGGAAATGCGTAAAATGCTCCATTAGGTTCTTGAATATGAATCCCATTTATATTTTTAAGGCCCTCATAGAGAAGACTTCTTCTTTGATCATAATGGCTGTTAATCATTGAGAAAAACTCATTATTTATTTTTAAAGCCTCCAAAGCACCTTTTTGAACAAAAGAACAAACATTACTTGTACTTTGACTTTGTAATGCTGAGGATGCTTTGATCACATCTTTGGGACCCACTAAATAACCTATTCTCCAGCCAGTCATAGCCCATCCTTTTGCAAATCCATTAATTATAAAAATTCTCTCTTTTAAGTCATTTGCTAATGAAGATAAACTGTAGTGATTAAAATCCTTTCTAAGGATTAGTTCGTAGATCTCATCAGAAAGAATATTGATATTTGGATTTTCTCTGGCTATATCAGCAATTTGCAATAATTCGTCCTTTGACATTACTCTTCCAGTAGGGTTATTGGGAGAATTGATAACTATAAATTTAGTTTTAGAGGAGATTTTAGACTTCAAATCTTTTATATTTATTTTAAATCCATCTTCAGCAGAAGAATTTGTAAAGATTGGATTTCCACCAGCCAACCTAACCATCTGGGGATAACTTAACCAATATGGAGCAGGTATGATAACTTCGTCTCCTTCATTTAATAAAACTTGGAAAAGATTGTATATTGCTTGTTTGGCTCCATTGGTGACTATTACATTTTCAAATTCAATATTTAAGTTGTTTTGAATTTGAAATTTATTTGCAATTGCTTTTCGAAGATCTAAATTGCCCGCTGCAGGTCCGTACTTTGTGAATCCATCAAATATAGCTTTACTTGTAGCCTCTATAACTTCTTTTGGGGCATTGAAATCAGGTTCTCCAGCACTTAAATTGCAAATATCTACTCCTTCTGCAGCCAATTGATTTGCTTTGGCACTTATCTGTAATGTAAGTGAAGGCTGAATTGAAAGTGCCCTTTCAGATAAATTAACTTTACTCATTGATTTTATAGCTTTTCAAATATGACTTTTAATAATGACAAATGCATAAATTAAGAATAAGTAAAACTATCACAGAATGGTTAATTTTGGTTCATTTTCTTAATTTATTTTATTTTCATGTCTTGAGTTCTTAAGATAAAAAATATTTTAATTTTTATTGTCGGTGAAAAGCTTAGTTGTTGGGAGAGGAAGTGTATTTGCAGATTTGTTAATAATTGGTGAAGCACCTGGCGCACAGGAAGACTTAGAGGGAAAACCTTATGTAGGTAAATCTGGTAAATTATTAAATGAATTATTGATAAAAGCTGGGATTGATTACAAGGAGGATGTTTATTTTTGTAATGTAATTAAATGTCGTCCACCAAATAATAGAAAACCTACTACCAGAGAGATTAATATTCATAAACCTTGGTTATTCCAGCAAATAAAACTAATTGATCCTAAATTTATATTACTTACTGGTTCGACTGCTATGAAAGCTATTTTAGAAGTTAAAGATCCTATAAGTAATTTAAGAGGTCAATGGATTAAAAAAGATGGAAGAGAAATTATGGTAATTTTTCATCCATCTTATTTGTTGAGATTTCCTTCAAAAGAAATCAATAAACCTTATTATCTAACTTTAAAAGACCTAGAGAATGTAAGTGGTAAACTATATGCCTTATAATTTAATAAATCCTTTTTGAATATCAAGAATTTTAATGTCATTAACTCAATCAAAAGAGGTTAATAGTCTCTCCAAAAGATATTCAACTCATATTCAAAGGAGGATAACTAGAACAGTAATGGTTGGTGATATAGCTATTGGAAGTGATTACCCAGTAAGAGTTCAATCTATGATCAATGAAGATACTATGGATGTTGAAAATGCTTACTTTGCGATCAAAAGACTTCATGATGTGGGTTGTGAAATAGTAAGATTAACAGTCCCTTCCTTAGCACATGCAAAGGCAGTAGGAGATATAAAAGAAAAATTATTAGAAAATAATATCAACACTCCCTTGGTTGCTGATGTTCATCATAACGGTATGAAAATTGCAATGGAGGTTGCAAAGCATGTTGATAAAGTAAGAATTAATCCTGGGTTGTTTGTATTTGAAAAATCAGACCCAACAAGAACTGAATATACAGATGAAGAATTTGAAACTATTAAACAAACAATACTTAAAAGATTTACTCCTTTAGTGGAAGTTTTAAAGGCTAAAAACAAAGCTCTCAGGATTGGAGTTAATCATGGGTCTCTATCAGAGAGAATGCTTTTTACTTATGGAGATACTCCATTGGGAATGACAGAGTCTGCGATGGAGTTCGTGAAAATTTGTGATGAGCTTGATTTTCATAACATAATTATTTCCATGAAAGCTTCTAGGGCCCCGGTCATGATGGCGGCTTACAGGATGATCGCAGATAGGCTTGACTTAGAAGGATATAATTATCCATTGCATTTAGGAGTGACGGAAGCTGGAGATGGCGATTATGGAAGAATTAAAAGTACTGCCGGAATCGGAACGCTTCTAGCAGAAGGATTAGGAGATACCATTAGGGTTTCTTTAACAGAAGCCCCAGAAAAGGAAATTCCAGTGTGCTATTCAATTTTGCAATCTTTAGGATTAAGAAAAACGATGGTTGAATACATAAGTTGCCCTAGTTGTGGTAGAACACTTTTCAATCTAGAAGAAGTCGTAGATAAAGTTAGGAATGCTACTTCCCATTTGACTGGTTTAGATATAGCAATAATGGGATGTATAGTAAATGGGCCAGGTGAAATGGCAGATGCTGATTATGGTTATGTTGGGAAAGGCAAAGGAACTATTGCCCTCTATAGAAGGAAAGAAGAGATAAAAAGAGTCCCTGAAGACGAGGGGGTTAATGCTTTAATCCAACTTATTAAGGATGATGGGAAGTGGATCGATCCTTAAGGATTTATCAAATTTAGAAACTATAAATAAATTTTTTTTTTATAATATGGAAAAATTGATTCTTTGAAGATAAAGAAATTGCTTAAAAAAAATTTTATATTTTTGTTTGCGACAACCTTTTCTGGGATATTTTTTAGTAATTTTGCAGAAGCAACAGTTTTAAATAATAGTTATAAAGAAGTAATTGATCATGTTTGGCAAATTGTATATAGAGATTTTCTTGATTCAAGTGGTAAATTTCAAAAGTCTAATTGGATTAAGCTAAGAAAAGAATTTTTATCAAAAACATATTCAGACAGCAATGAAGCCTATGATGCGATTAGAGATATGCTATCTAACTTAGATGATTCTTATACAAGATTTCTAGAGCCTAAGGAATTTAATCAAATGAGAATTGACACCTCTGGTGAATTAACTGGAGTTGGTATCCAAATAGTTAAAGATAAAGAATCTGATGATTTAATAATTATTTCTCCTATAGAGGACACACCTGCTTTTGATGCTGGAATTAAAGCTAGAGATAAAATATTATCTATAGATGATATTTCTACTGAAGGTATGAATATTGAGGATGCCGTGAAATTAATAAGAGGACAAAGAGGTACCAAAGTTAAACTTGAGATTCTTAGAGGTTCTCAATCCTTTTTTAAGGTATTATTAAGAGAAAAGATTGAAATAAAATCAGTTTCGAGCAAGGTCAATCAAACCAAAAACGGTTTATTAATTGGCTACGTAAGAATTAAACAATTTAATGCAAATGCATCAAGAGAGGTGAGAGATGCTATTAAGGATTTAGAAATAAAAAAAGTCGCAGGATATGTTCTTGACTTGAGAAGTAATCCTGGAGGTTTATTAGAGTCAAGCATTGATATCTCTAGACATTTTATTAATAAGGGAATAATAGTAAGCACATTAACTAAAGATGGTTTAAAAGAAGTTAAAAGAGGGAACGGTCAAGCTCTAACAAAAAAACCTTTAGTAGTTTTAGTTAATGAGGGTTCTGCAAGTGCTAGTGAAATAGTTTCTGGTGCGATAAAAGATAACAAAAGAGGTAAGTTGGTTGGGAAGAAAACTTTTGGGAAAGGCCTAGTTCAATCTATGAGAACTTTAGTTGATGGTTCAGGGCTAACTGTTACAGTCGCTAAGTATTTAACTCCAAACGGCACTGATATAAATAAATCTGGAATCGCCCCAGATATAGAAGTAAGAATGAATATCAACCCTATTCTTCAAAGAGAGATTGGAACTAGAAAAGATAAGCAATATAAGGCAGGTGAAAAAGAGCTAATAAATATAATTAAAAGAAAAAATGAGATAAGTCAGTTTAACCCTTCCACTACAAACCTTAATGCATTCTTAAAAATTAATAAAAGAAATACAGTATTTTTATTAAATTAATTACTCATATCCAACATTCTTTTTATTGGGACAGATGCTTTTCTTATTATTTCTGGGTCAAGTTCTATGGATGGTGAATTGTTTTTCAAACAATCAAGAATCTTTTCCAAAGTATTTAATTTCATATATGGACACTCGTTACATTTGCAACCCTCTATGTCTGGAACTTCAATAAAGATTTTATTAGGTTCTTTCTTCTTCATCTGGTGTATTATTCCAGGTTCAGTTAATACCATGAAAGTTTTAGATGGATCTTTGCTGACGAAATCAAGTAATTTACTGGTTGATCCAATGAAGTCTGAGAGAAGTAGTAAATTTTGACTACATTCAGGATGAGCAATGACTTTTGCTCCTGGATTTTGGTATTTTAATTTTAGTAGGGCTTCTTCACTAAATGATTCATGAACAATGCAGCTGCCGGGCCATAATTTGAGATCCCTACCTGAATTTTTCTGAACCCATCTGCCAAGATTCTGATCGGGCGCAAAAATTATCTTTTTATCTTCAGGTATTTTTTTAACTAATGAGACTGCATTACTGCTTGTACATATAAGATCACTTTGCGCTTTTACTTCCGCAGTGCAGTTTATGTAACTTACGACATAGTGGTCTGGATTCTGTTCTCTAAACTTTTGAAATTTGTCTGAAGGACAATCGTCTGCTAACGAGCATCCTGCGTCAATATCTGGAAGTAAGACTTTCTTGTTTGGGCTAAGTATTTTTGCGGTTTCAGCCATAAAGTGTACCCCGCAAAAAATTATTATATCTGCATCATTATTTGCAGCTTTCCTAGATAGATCTAATGAATCTCCAATAAAATCTGCAATTTCTTGAATCTCTGGAGCTTGATAATAGTGCGCCAGAATAATGGCATTAGCTTTTCTGCAACGCTTCTTTATTTCAGAAATCAAATCCTCTTCATTTTGGACGGATTTCTGTTTTGCAGTAGAAGTTATACTGGTCAGGATTTAGAATATCTCTAAATAGATTATATGCCTTTAAACAGAAAAAATTCTGACAAATTTAAAAATTGCTATTGTTGGTGACTGTCATGGTCAATGGTCTGAATTAGACTTGAAGGTTTTATCGATTATCAAACCAAATATTGTTTTATTTGTTGGTGATATTTCTGATGGAAGTGTCAAAATAATTAAAAAAATCAATGAGATCAAAATTCCTACTTTTGTGATTTTAGGAAATCATGATAGAGGGAAAGATTCTAATGGCGAAACTCTCTCAAAGCAGATACGTGTTCTAGGTGAAAAATATTGTGCATGGGATTTGAAAATTTTTAATAATCAAATCAATTTATTGTCTGCGAGACCATGTAGTTCTGGCGGAGGCTATTATCTTTCAAAAGAAGTTAAAAGTGTTTATGGACCTATCACCGAACAAGATTCAATAAATAAAATTATCGAATGTTCGGAAAAGACTGTTGAAGATATTCCTTTAATAATGATGTCTCATGCTGGCCCTTCGGGTTTAGGTTCACAAGCTAAAAGCATTTGTGGGAAAGACTGGAAATTACCCTCTTTGGATTGGGGAGATAGAGATTTGTCTGTTGCTATCTCTCAAATACAAAAGAGAAGAAAAGTTGATCTTGTAATTTTTGGTCATATGCACAATCGACTTAAAAGAAATCTTGGTTTAAGAGAGATGTTTAAAATTGATAGCAAAGGGACAATTTATTTCAATACTGCTGTAGTGCCAAGATATAAAACTGATGAAGATGGGAAATTACTAATTAACTTTTCATGGATTGAGTTTGAAAAAAAGGAATTAAGAAATGTCTCTCACCGATGGTATTCAGAGTCTGGTGAAATTTGTGAAGAAGATAAATTTTTTTAGGATTTGATATTTTTGTTTATATTTTAAGTATTTTTTGGCTTTTCATATCTTGAAAATAATGTTTGAGACAAGATGTAACCCGCAATTCCTGCGGCTGTAAAAGCTAAACCATTTTTAAATAAAGGTAATAAATCATTTGTTCTGGATATTATCGGTGCTAAACCAAAAATTCCAAATAACATTCCCCATAAAGGAGAAAGAAGAGCTAAAAATCCAATTGATATGACTTGACCTTCTTTTCTTGGAGCAGATGCAAAACCTGCTACTAAACCTCCAAGAATAGATGTACATAAAGTCCAAATATATTGCTCTTTGGGTAGGCCAGGGACAACTTGGCATCCTCCTCTTTCGAGGCAAATCTTTACTGAATCAATTGCATCTAATACTGCACCATCCTCACCGTGATCTTTAACATAGTATTGGTTGCCAAATCTTGTTTGAAGTTCAACCCAAAATAACCTTGGCATAAAATTAAAATAAGCCTCTCCGACGTTAAAGTTCAGCAAATTTCCCCCTCTAGGATCCGCAACTATCAACAAACTTGTTTCATCTAAATCCCAATAGTCCTTTATAGCGCTACCAGGAGAACTTTCAAACTGAGATAAATATTTAATTTTCCACCCACTTTCAATTTCTAGATTATTGAGCTTTTCCTCTAAAGATTTTTTCTGATTAGGGCTTAATGTTTTAGCTAAATCAATTACTGGTGTTTTTTCTTCTGGTAAGAGATTTGGATTATTTATAGCGAAAACGGGTTTATGTGAAATTAAAACTAATATAGATAGAAATATTCCTAATAAATAGTTAATCTTTGAAGGCATAAATAAGTTCTTTCTTTTTATATTTTCGCCGATGAATAGCTTACCCGCGAATAATCCAGATTGGTTAGTAAAAAAAATAATAAAAATGGGTGGGACTATAAGTTTTTATGACTTTATGAATTTCGCATTAAATGATCCTATTAATGGTTATTACGGCAGCGGTAAAGCTCAGTTAGGCGTTCGAGGAGATTTTGTCACATCACCCTCTTTATCTGATGATTTTGCTTTTTTGGTGGCTAAACAAATAGAAGATTGGTTGATTCAGTTCAAAAATAGTTTTTTATCTAATCATAAATTAGCTGTAATTGAATTTGGAGCAGGAGATGGAAGCTTTATGAGTGGATTAATTAAATATTTTTTAGAAAATAACAAGAATTTTTTGAAAGGAGTTTCTTTTGTAATTATTGAACCTAATGAAGGGATGGTAGAAAAACAAAAAAATAAATTGGAAGATTTTTTAAACTTAGGCATTGATATTTTATGGAAAGGTTTGGAAGAAGTAGAGGAAAATAATATAAATGGAATAGTTCTTGCAAATGAGGTTTTAGATGCTTTGCCAGTAGAGAGAATAACCTTCTCAAAAGGAAAATTACTTCGACAAGCAGTTTCCATAGACAAAAAATCTCATAAATTATATTTTGATGAAATGCCAATTATAAGTGAATTGAGAAAAAGTATTGAACTTGCTAAAAGTGAGTTGGGAATTACTATTCCGCCTGAAGATGCTCCTGAAGGATGGACGACAGAATGGCATATAGATAACTCAAAATGGTTAAAAGCTATTTATCAAAAAATTAATAATGGTATTTTATTGATAATTGATTACGCTAAAGAAGCCCAAAAATACTACACCTCCAAGAATTCTGATGGGACGATAGTTTCTTATGAAAATCAAAAAATGACGAATAATGTCCTAGATTCTCCTGGGAATTGCGATTTAACATCTCATGTGTGCATAGAAACTTTAATTAATGATGCTGAGACTCTTGGATTTGATACTGTTGGAATAACTAAACAAGGAGAGGCTTTGTTGGCACTTGGATTGGCAGAGAGACTTTATGGGATTCAGAAAGAAATTAAAGAGGATTTATCAAATGCCCTTCTAAGAAGAGAGGCATTACTTAGACTCGTTGATCCTATTTGTTTAGGTGATTTTAAGTGGTTTGTTTTTAAAAAGTTTAATAAGAAGGAAATGAATATAAATTCAACCTGTTTGCGTTAACAAAAAAACTTTAAAAATAATGAATCTTCTACGTCATCATATATATCAACAGCTCCAATTTCTTTCGGTAATATAAATCTCATTTTGCCATCACGAACTTTTTTATCGCCCATAAGTATTGTTAGAACCTCTTTTTTATTTATTTTGGGGATCTCGGTAGGAAGATCGTAACTCTTCAAAAGATTCTTCTGTCTCTCTAATTCTTCTTTAGACCATAACCCTTTCTCAATTGCTATTTTTCCCGCAATATTCATACCAATTGATATTGCCTCTCCATGTAGAAATTTGCCGTATCCACATAAATTTTCAATAACGTGACCAAAAGAATGACCATAATTCAATATTGCTCTAACACCATTCTCATGTTCGTCTTGTGAAACAATATGAGACTTTGTTTTAATAGATCTATTAATTATAGTAATTAGATATTCATTTTTAAGATTTATAAGTTCATTTTTGTTTTTTTCAATTTCTAAGTATTCGAAAAGTTCTTTATCTCTTATTACACCGTATTTTATTACTTCGGCCATGCCTGCACTAAATTCTCTTTTGGGCAAACTTTTTAAAGTTTCTGGATCAATAAAAACTGCTTTAGGTTGATTGAAAGCTCCAATTAAATTCTTACCTTTTGGATGATTTACTCCTGTTTTTCCTCCCACAGATGAATCAACCATTGATAATAATGTTGTTGGAATCTGAATATATTCGATACCTCTCAGCCAAGTCGCAGCTGCAAAACCACTTACATCTCCAACAATTCCTCCTCCAAGGGCAATAATTATTGAATTTCTATCTAAGCCAAATTCAAATGCTACATCATATATTTCACTTAAGGTTTTTAAGTTTTTATATGATTCTCCAGCCTTGATAAGGAACATTTTGGCCTGAAATTTATTTTCTTTTAAATTATTTAAAAATTTTTCTCCATACAAATTTGATATTTCTTCATTTGAAATCACAAGTATTTTTCTATTATTTGTTATTCCAATTTTTAAAAGTTCTTCGCTGATATTATTCAGTATCCCTGCTTCTAGAGTTACTTCGTATGACTTATTACCTAATGGGACTAA
This sequence comes from Prochlorococcus sp. MIT 1314, assembly GCF_034093315.1. Classification (GTDB taxonomy): domain Bacteria; phylum Cyanobacteriota; class Cyanobacteriia; order PCC-6307; family Cyanobiaceae; genus Prochlorococcus_A; species Prochlorococcus_A marinus_Y. The sequence continues at coordinate 125,837 of NZ_CP139300.1, forward strand.
TATTTTTCTCTTATTCACAATTGATTACCTATTTAAAATTTATAAATATTTGGTATTAAATACTTTATATATTAGCAAAATCTAAGCTCCAGATCCTTAAAAATTCAGTTGTTAAGAATTGCAAATGGTAATAAAATCATGCTATGAGTTTTAAAAAAAATATAAACGATATTAAGAAAAATTATTCCCTAGGAATAATTGGAGGTGGTCAACTGGCTTTGATGTTAACCGAGGCAGCAAAAAAAAGAGATCTAGAAGTATGTGTGCAAACAAAATCTTGTGATGATCCTGCTGGTTTAAAAGCAGATCATGTCATAGAAGCTGATCCTTTAAAGATAAGAGGTAATAAATCATTAATTAATGAGTGTGAAAAAATAATTTTTGAAAATGAATGGATAAAAATTGATAAATTAAATTTAATTGACAATAAAGATATTTTTGTTCCAAGCCTTAATGCAATTAAGCCTTTAGTAGATAGGTTTTCTCAAAAAAAATTAATAGATAGAATGAATATTCCCTGCCCAAAATGGATAAGTATTGAAGATTTTAAAAATCTCTCGGATGAGGAAATCAATAATTGGACTTTTCCTCTAATGGCAAAATCAAATAAAGGTGGATATGACGGCAAAGGGAACAGAAAAATAAAGACAAAAGAAGATTTAGATTCTTTTTTAACAGAGAATAGTTCTAATGAATGGTTAATAGAAGAATGGATAGAGTATGAAAAAGAACTGGCTCTTGTTGGTTCGAGAGATGGGACCGGTAAGATAAGATTCTTTCCAATAGTTGAGACGTTCCAATCAAACCATGTTTGTGATTGGGTTCTTGCCCCTGGAATAAATGAATATGATTTGAACTTATTTGCAATAAATATTTTCTCTTCAATAGTCAATGAACTTAATTACGTTGGAGTTTTAGCTATTGAATTCTTCTATGGAGATAATGGTCTTTTAATTAATGAAATAGCTCCTAGAACACATAACTCAGCTCATTTCTCTATTGAAGCTTGCACTTCAAGTCAGTTTGATCAATATGTTTGCATTTCTTCTGGGATAATGCCACCTGAAATTAAAATGAACTGTGAAGGCGCAATTATGATAAATCTACTGGGGTTAAAAAAGAATTTCCCAATCTCAATGGAATCCAGAATTAAAATGTTATCTGAAATTGAGGGTTCTAATATTCATTATTATGGCAAATCTCGCGAAATTCTTGGAAGAAAAATGGCCCACATCACATTTTTATTAAATGGTAAAACGCATTTAGAAAGATATGATGAAGCTCAAATTTTATTAACTATGGTGAGAGACATTTGGCCATTTCCAAATGCATAAAAAAATAAGTTAGAGTTATATTACTGGATCTTTGGTTAAGTTCTTCTTTATGTGCTCTGATCTGACTCTCTTTCGACATGAGGAGACTGTCGTGATGCGGTAGTAAACCGATCTTGTAATCGGAAACGAAAGCCCACTTTGAATCCTCTTCTGGCATTTCCAGGTCGATGCAGCAGAGAACTGACGGGGATCCGGTTTTACCTATCAAATGCTTGCTATAACAGGCTTTTGATGGGTATTTTATTTTATGGAATAACTGAGCTGTTTTTATTCTCTATCAGCGTAAATAATTTATTTGCCAAACACTTGACGATCCATCTCTAATGTATTTATATTAGTAGTACACATGTATTACTAAGTAATGACTTTAGGAGGAGCTAATGTTTGGACTAATTTTTCTTACGGTTATCGTAATGAGTCCCCAAGTGGTTGGTTGCTTAGCCCAGACCGCAGCAGATTAATTTTATTTATGAGGAATAAAAAATCTCCAAGAAATAGTATGAGAATTTTTGCTCATACATATTATGCAAATGATCTTGGTGAGCCAATTGCAATTAAATCAACCACCCAAATGTATTTGGATAATGCTTGGGATAAATGGCATGACCTTCAATTAGAAGGTTGGACTTTTGAAGAACTTGAATTACCTGAATCTGTATGACTAACTTAAATCCAATCAAAAAGAAATTATCAAAAGTAGATAGAAAGATATCTATGCAAGACCCATCAAAATTATTAGCAGAATTTTTTAATGGTGTTGTCATTGAACTTGATGAAGAATATAAATATGACTCATAAAGAATTGATAGATCAAGTTTCCGCAAATTTATTTAAACAAAGTGGAAAGTTAGAAAGCAGAAGATCTTGGTTGGCAATGAGAAATTATCTTGAACAATTAGATACCGAACAACTTAAATCCATGCTTAAAGACCACGGATGATTTAAAAACTTTATTTGGTTTTTATTTTTTTCTTAATTCTCAGAAAACCGTAAGTTGCAAAGCCAACCAAAAACATATCCAAGTAAATATGCCAAGTAGGAAAAATCTGATGTATTAATTCCATTAACGTTTTATTGCCACTTGCCAATAAGGATAATCTAAATTTGATTTTTCTCTAATTAATTGTAATTTTCTAGAATTTATTTTTACTACTATTCCATCTGTTGGATATTTACTAAAAAGCTTCCCTTCTAGCCATTGTTTTCTAAATACTTCAACTTGGCTCGTAAAGTTGCATGAAATATCCTCAGGGATCGTGAAGCCAAGCTTTGAAAGACTCTTTTTGGACTCATATTGGTTAAGTGTTGAATTAAGTATTTGAAATGAGCAGAAGCTAAGATTTTCAGAAAATCCTTCTTTAGCTCTTAGAAATCCAGAAGCGATTATCTGGGAGATATTTGGACTTTGGTTGGGTGCATATAATTCACCTCTAACTTGAAGAACTCCTAGTAAAGGAAAATTATTGGGAATGTCTTGGACTTTAATAAGTTTACTAGTAACGTCTTTCCCTTTTCTTGAAATTGCTTTCTCCAAGGTTCCATCTCTATATTGCAAAGCAACAGCACAACCATCAATTTTCGGCTCAATTAATAATCTGGTATCTACTAATAATCCTTTCAAAAATTCATCTAATGAATCCTTTTCTAATGAAGGTAAAATTAGTTTATTTTTCTTTTTAAAGTAATCACAATTAGGGTTTGTTCTTAATAAATTCTTTTCAAGTTGGTCGAACTGCTTATCAGAAATTAAAGCATTACCATTTCTATAATTATCGTCATACCATTCAATTCGTTCTTCTAAATAAGTCTTCATTTAATATGATGGCTTGATTTTTTGGTTAGGTATCCAACTTGGCTTATCTATGATCCATTTTTCTCTATCTTCATATTTAACAGTCCATAAAAGAAATGAAGAAATTTGTTTTAGAGATATGCCAACCATATATCTTGTTTTTGGACTAATTATTATAAATCCAATTAACAATATTAATAAAATAAGTTTAAATATACCCTTAATCATTTCATAATTCACCGTAATTTTTGCAAACCTTTTAATTAATGCAATTCTTATAACCTTCAATCTTCGCTAGTTCATCAATATTTAAACCTGTTTCTTCTAATAAAGTTTCGCCTATATCGTCTTTATTAAATTTGGTTAATGCTCCCTTAGTAGAATACTTAATACATTGGTTTTTATATTTTTCTACTTTGACAATAGGAGATAAATAAAAACCAAACAAAATAATAAAAGCTCCATAAGTTAAAACTTTTCTATGGTTTTTCCACCATTCATAAAATTTATTGGACACGAAAAATAAATAACTAATTTCCATTTTAAATTGATTGTCAACAATTACTTTGGTATTTGAAGGATTGCTTAATTTATTGTTTTTTCATTAATAGATTTAACCCAAGAATAATATCTTGATTTTCTAATCCTTTGCTCTTTCGAGACTAATCTATCAGCGGATTCTAGGGGTGATTCTCCTTTCTCAACTTTTGTTGTAATAGATATACCAAAACCTTTTGCTTCAATTTTTGCAATGCCCCCCTCTAAAAAAAATAAAAAAGACCAACCTTTGTTCCATCCTAAATAGAAGGGATTTCGATACATTTGCTTCTTTTGGATATACTCTTTTAATGATATTTTCCTTTTCAAGGAGTTACTTGTATACACTATTACCAAATAAGAAGTTTACGGATGATTAATTTTGGAAAGTAATTTTAGTATTTAAATAATTATTTGGAGGAATACTTGACGCCCAGGAGTAGTACATTTATATTAATAGTACAACTGTATTATGTTTATGGCTTCTGGAGTTGCTGATGTTCGGACTTATTTTTATCGTGGCAGCCTTATTGACCCCCCAACTGGCTGGTTGTTTAACAAAAAAAGTGGTTTATTAATTTCTTTTGAGAATTATAAGAAATCCGTATCTAATAACTTAAAAGTATACACTCATCTTTTCTATGCAAATGAATTAGGTGAACCAGCCAAAATTAAAAATTCAAGACTTCTTTCTACTGAGTGTGCTTGTGAAACATGGAATGAATTAATTTCACGAGGTTGGCAAATTGTTACTAATAAATTCCAGTAATCATGATCATGTTAAATCCGTAAAAATGGGAATATCTAAAAGAATTTACCCTAATACTAAAACGAACAAAGATTTATATTACTTGCAATCACTTTCGCTACAGCACTACAGAAACTTTTGCTACTATCTTGATCTGTCCAAGATACGAAAAACGCATACCTCAGGGCGATCATTTACTTAAAGGTTGTGAGTATTGGCAAAAAAATAGGATGATATTTTCTCCTGAAGTATCTTAATTATTCTTTAATTAACCTTCTCTAGGTAGAGATATTTAATTATGTAAACAAAGCATTATTTTATACAACTTCAAAAAAACTTTTTAGGTAATTTATAAATTATGATTCAATTTTATTTTTCCATATTTTTATTAGTAGTGCTTACTTTTTTTGCACTTTTGTTAGATGCCCCAGAATTGGCTTCTTTAATTCAAACATTTTAGGATGCATTAAATTAGGTTCCAATTTTTTTAAATTACCAAAAACTTCTTTAAGATTATCAATAAATAATAAATTTATTTTTAGAGTTTATAATAAAACCAGCATTTTTACTGATTTACTTTCTGTATAAGTAAGAAGTAAGTTAAATTTGTTGAATAGGAGGGATCTAATGATTGACAGTCCACCAGAGAAGATAGTTTTTAAAAAATAAATCTAGATAAAACTAATGCTAAGTAAGGAATGTTTCTCTTATTCGAGATTCATTCCTTTTTAATTTGTTTAAAAAAAAACACGTAAATTTATGAATATTAAATTATAAAAGCCAAAAATATATTTTTATTTTTACTTTATACAATTGAAGGGCACTTCTAGAGAGTGGCTAATTTTACCTGAATCAAAACCAGTTTTTTGTTCTTTATTTTTTTTCAATTCGCTCATAATTAGTTTTGTTAAACTTTTAACTTCTAAATTCGAAACACTAGTATCTTTTTGAAGATTTATACAGAATTTTTATTTCCTAATTGTAATTAATTAATATTATTTTTTTATCTGGATTATCCATAGAATTTTAAAAAGCTCCGTTACAGTTAAATCCGCTGCAATTAATAACCCTGATAATATTCACTACGAAATTATGGAATTTATAATCATAAAAAAACGCCCAAGTCGCATATATAGCAAAACAAGAAATAGCAAAAGCAGCATATTGTAGCCAATGTATACCATAGATATCTAAACCATTTTTATCAAAATCAGAGTTATTCAAGTTTTTTTTATTTATGATAAAAATCTTTTTTAAAAAATGAGAGTTTCCTTGCATGAGAAATTGTATTTCTTAAAATTGGGACTATATTTATCTCTCAAATAAATCCAGGAATTATCCACCCAAAAAAGCCGTAGTTTATTATTAAAGCTAAAAAACCAATCATCGCTAATCTACCATTTGTTATCTCGGCATTTTTCCAATATTTACCCATATAGTTTTGAATTTTTTTTGAATTTTTATCTAACAAATAATTTGGTTCTAAAGGTTCTTTTAACCTTTTGATTGTATATAGAGAGAATTGGATTGTAATTGCAGTGATTACAATTATAAAAATAGTAAGATCATCCATTTTTATATTTCATCTATAGATATATGAATAAACAAAGAATAATTGATAGTTGTAAGAATCAAACTTTTTCTTTTACAGATTTATTAATAACAAAACTTTAACTGGAATTAGTAACAAATGTGACTTCATTTTTAAAAAACAGTAAACATTTTATTTATTTTTAGATTTCAAATTATAAAAAGAGTCCTGTTTTAAATTACGTTCCCTCTGGATTCCAAGATTAACTTCAAGGGCATATTGTATTACTTTTAACTTGTTAATGTATTCTTATAATAAAGAATATTTAAAAACTAGATTTTAGGATAACATCTTTTCAATAAATATTGATTCAAAAATAAAATTACAATTAATAAGTAAAATTATTTTTGTTTGATTTCGGGAAGATAAAATTTATTTCCTAATGTATAGCCTATTGACATAAGAACAAATCCAATAAGTTGTGGTAAATGTGAATTTGCAATAGAGATTTTTTCAAGCATTTCTTACTCCTTAAAAGATCATGATAATAAAAAAAATTTAATTCTGTAAATTTACTTTTTTATGATTCTTTAATTTCACCAGATTTTTTTAGTGAATGAACAAGTCTTTCATTTTCTGTTTTTAAATTTTCTAATGCAGACTTTGTGAATTGCTCTTTAGCCTCAAATTTTGCTGAACTTATAACTTTTTTATTAGGAAGTTTTTTTTTCGGTTCTGGATTCATATTTAATAGCTTTTTAAAGATATTAGAAGATATTGTTTTTGTATTAAGTATGAATTTTTACAATTTTCTGGTTAATAATATTTATTTACATAATAAATTAATCCTCATCTTTTGGAAGTCTTAACCAACCTGAAGTCCATTCGGATTTTAGTTTTGTCCATAAGATCCTTTTAATAACTTTTTTATTTTTAGTAGGAAAAATATCAACCCATCTATTTTCATTTTTACCACCATAAGCTTTAACCATAAAATGCCTATTACCATTAATAGTCTTTGGTGCTGTCCAACAAAGAGCGGGAGGCCATTTCATGAGAAATTTTAAAACTTAAAAAAACCAAAGGTTGCTTTGCCTTGTCAACACCAAACCATGGTCAACAATCGTACCAATAATAAGCACAATACCTAGTAATCTAATAATAATGTTTTAATATTTTTAATTTTAGATTATATTCAAGAATTTTTATTTAAAAAATATTCTTTAAATTTTAATATATTTGAATTTAAGATTTAAATTTTCTAATTTTTTCTTTTTTTATTTCTAACTATAGAGTGGCATGATTCTGGATGCCATTCATTCTGAATATTTTCAATGAAGTCATAAATAAAAGAATCGGGACATCCTGTTTCTTTTTGAAGTTTTGAAAGCTCTTCTTTAATGGAATAATATACACTCGTTATTACACCTAAGTTTTCTTCTTGGGAGGGAGCCCATTTTTTATTCTCCATTATCACGATATGAACTGTTTTCCACAATATCGTAATAGGTTATATTTTCATAATCAGCATCTGAGCAACATAAATCACCATATAATTCCTCTAACAACTCGTAGGCATCTGAATACTTGTCAAAACTTTGGGCGGTTAATTTGTCATCTTTCCCATCAATTCTAATTATTTTGTAGGTTACATTTAACACAGATGCAAAAGTATTTTTTGATTCATTAGAACATCTTATAAATAAAAATCTTATTTAGGAGTATTGGTTGGGTAAAGCTTTTGAATTTTATTTTGCTGAATTTGTATTTTTCTTTGTTCATATTTTTTTGACATTATTTTTCTGATAAATAATTGTGGGATAAGCCAAACTAATGCAATAGCTATAGCCATGAAAACGGGATTTCTCCAGGTTAACCTAATAATTTCTTGTATAAATTCTTGATTTAGAATTTCCATAAACTAAATATTGGATGATAAAAATATCTTCGCTTTCTTTTAAAAATTATTGAACACTAAAAATATTATAACCTTAAAAAATTCTTATCAGAAATTTTATAACTTTTTTCTTTTTCTGGTTTGTGTTTTTTTATATTTGGATTTAGATTGATTTTTTATTTTTTAGTTTAAAGATGCCTACTTATCTAATTACAGGATCAAATAGGGGTATTGGATTAGAATTATGTAAGCAAGTTCAAAAGAGGGGAGATAATGTAATTGCAACGTGTAGAAAAGCTTCAAAAGAACTTAGAGATTTAGGAGTGAGAATTGAAGAGAATATAGAAATTTCTTCTGATGAGTCGATAACAAATTTGTGTAAAAAACTATCTGGAGTTAATTTAGATTGTTTAATTCATAATGCAGGCATTTATGAATTTAATTCTTTCGAAAACTTAGATAAAAAAAGTATTATGCGTCAATTTGAAGTCAATGCATTGAGTCCAATATGGATGACTCAATCACTTAAGCATCTTTTAAAAAGATCTTCTAAAGTTGCTTTTATCACAAGTAGAATGGGATCTATTGAAGATAATACATCTGGAACTTCTTATGGTTATAGGATGTCTAAAGTCGCCTTGTCTATGGCAGCAAAATCACTTTCTATAGACTTATCAAAAGAAAATATTTATGTAGCTATTTTGCATCCCGGGTTAGTGAGTACAAGAATGACTGGTTTTACTCAAAATGGAATTAGTCCTGAAGAATCAGCAAATGGACTTTTAAAACGTATTGATTCTCTAAACAAAAAAAACTCAGGTACATTTTGGCATGCCAATGGAGAAGTTTTGCCCTGGTAATATCTTTACCTTTGTATTGCAGAGATTTATATCTTTAATTTGTTAAAAAACTTTTAAATTTTTAACGAATTTCTTTCCTTGTTTAATTCTTTTAGTTATGTTAAAAAAAAACATTAGTAAAGGAGGTGATTCATTGTCGTATCTACCGAAAAATGCGGTTACCAAAGGGACCGTGAATTCAGTATCTTCATCACATTCATCGGTCTCTTTTTCTTTAATTAAGAAAAAAGGTTTTATTATCAATAGATTCATATAAATCAAACCTTAATAATCAAAAGCTCTGCATCTTAGTTAGTTGCAGAGCTTTTTTTTATCAATTTAAATAGTCTTTCAAAATGTACTCTATCTTTTTTGGCCGAAATAAATTAAGGCTAAAAAAAGATAATGTGCTTACCAAAGCGATTAAATACTATCCAATTGATGAGTTGCTAGTTACTTCACTCATTTATTTTGATTTTTGTCTGAGGAATTTATTATTTGAGAGAAAATCACAATTGATATCATTAAAAAAAATAAAAGGATGTAAGTTACGTTCATTTATAAAAAAATGCTTATTATCAAAAATATTATTCCTAGAACTACCGTAACAATTGATCCGTCAACTAATAAGTCTTTCCATGTATAACTTTTAAGCATCCTTGTTTTATCTTCCTCACTCATAAGGTTCTTCAACCAAGTCCAATCTAATAGCTGTGTCAGAGCGACACCAAATATTAAATGACCAATCAAAATGCCAACTAGATCAATTCTAGAAATATCTTTGGTGAAACTTGTAATAATAAAAAATTCCACTAGCTTTTGTCTTTATTAGATAAGGCCCCACCCTCTTCTTTGTATTTTTCCCAAGCTTCACTTAGTTTTGCTTTAGAAAAATTTTGTTTCCCCTCAGAGAATTTATTTTTGAGATTATTAAAACTATTCGAAAGCTCTTTCTTTGTTGGTTCATCAAGAAAGTTTGATGTCAATTTCCATAAATACCAGCTACTAGCTAGAAGAAGAATTAATCCCAGTAATTGCATATTAGTTTTTTACTATGCTACAACCTTTTTATTGGTTTCGATAAATTAATTTATTTAATACTTATTGAATTTTTTGTTGTTAAATCAAAATTAAAACTTTAACCAGTGAAAAAAAATTCTATCTAGCAACCAAATAGTTAACCCCCCTTCCAGGAAAGCTAGCCAGTACATACCATAATCAGAAAACCCCATTTGTTCTTTGACGGTTTTGAGTAATTTTTTATGAGCTTTAATGAGATCTTTCATTAATAAATAAAAATGTTTTAAAACTGCTGAATTTCTCGAACTAAAAAACCCTTTCCATAGCAAGATAGACACGTTTTAGTCTCATCTAATGAAATTCTTAGAAAACCTGCTCCATTACATCTGAGGCAAGTCACCTTAGTAGTTGAGTAGAGTTTTGACTTGATTTTAGCAGCACGGTTTAAGTAGGAAACAGTTTCTTTACGACCGTTTGCTTTAGCAGCTTTGTTTAAAAGTTTTTTGTATTTGATTTTAAGTTCTTGAATTTTCATTTTTTATAGGGACTTAGTGTACAAATATTAGGTAAATTCAAGGTTTAAATACTTAATAAAACTATGAATTTTCCGTTTATATTTCTAATCAGATCTCTTCTTGAGATTAAATAAATATAGCTATTTTTTATTTTTAATGGTAATTGTAGAAAATTGGATATTTAATATAAAATTAATGTTTGGTTAACTTAAAACTGATTTTATATATTTTTATATGGGAAAAATATCATCTTCAAGCTCTAGATTATTATCCAGCCTTTTTTAAATTTTTTACTAGAAAATCATTTTCATTTGTAAGATCATCAAACTTTGATTTTTTTAACTCTTTTTTTAATTCAGGAGTTAAGTCTTTTTTAGTCTTGTTCAGATTCATAGGAATTGAAATTATTCTAAATGAAATTAAAAAAACAATCGAATCCTACTGATCCCAAAAGAAAATTGTGGATAGTTAAAAAAAAAAAAAATAATATTTTATTTTGCTCATAGAAAACGAATTTAATCAACATATTGTGGAAAACCCTGTTGAAAAACACTTAAAAAGTGGATAACTCTCGGGGATCATTATCAAAACAAGCTTTTATCAAATAATTTTTGAGTATTAATACTTCATCAATAAAAACTAAAATGAAGTTTAAAAAGTACCATAATCATATGTTATGACTATGGGATCATTACTTTTTAAATTTAAAAAAGATTCTTTTCTAGATGCTAATGTTGAAAAAAATTTAAAAAGTTTTTTCTTGATGATGTATCAATTTAACAATTAAAGTAAAGAAAAATAAACCTTAACTTGAATTTTTTAGTTTTTGTCTTAGTTGGTCTTTAAATATTTAATTCGGTTATCTCTATGGAAATATTTCTCAAAGTTAAAATTAATAAGATAATTTTAAAGTGAATAATTACTCAAAATGTCAGAAGAAAAAAAAGACTCAAAAAAATGTTCCGGAAAGAAAAACGTTATGTTTGCCTACGGTTTTATACAACTTGGTTCTAGTTTTGTATCTGCAATAGCCTTAGCAGCTATTGCTTTTGGATTCTGCTCAGTAAAAAAAGAATCTAAACTTTTCAATAAATGTGTTGCCGAAATTATTGAAGATGGTGGTACCAGTTCTGAGGCAGTAAGGTATTGCAATGGGGGTAATTAAAATCTCCTCACAGAATAAATAAATGAATTCAACCTGTGACTTGATTATTGATTCTTTGAAAGAGGAGCCAATTGGAGAAACTAATCATTTTATTTGGTTCATAACAGATATTGGCATTGTTGCCTTGTTTAAAAGAGAAGAGAATCTTGAAACTTATAGTTCGAATGTCGAAATTGAGGCCAATAAAATTGCTTTGGATATAACTAAAGAAGAGAAAGAGTACCTCAAAATAAAAGAGAGACAGCTTTTCTTGTTTTATTCGTAAGTTAAGATCTTTCTTGATTTAGTAAGAGGGCTCAAGGTTAAAGGCCGGCTCCATAATGTTGTTTTCGCTAATTAATTCGTAGGTTAGCTCTTTATTTAGGGCATTTATATAAGATGTATAAAGTTTTCCCCAAACAAATTCAAATTCATCTTTACTTAAATTCTTGAAAAGAATTTCTCCTTTGAAGTAAATGTGATAAGAATCATTCATCATGGAAAATTAATCTTATCCTTTCTAACGCAGTGAAATATGTATGTAGTATTAGGTGCTACTAAAAAGAAATTTATATTTAGAAGTTAGAAATTTTTTTAGACTATCCGTGTATTCATTTTTTGTTTTTTGAATAATCCGACTGTTTCATCAAGATCCATACAAGGCTGAATACTTATATCCATTAACCTTCTCCAGGGATGCCATTGCTTCCAAATTGTCTCAAGAGAATCTGCACTCACTACAGAATGTCCAATCCCATTTTGAACCATAAAAATCCAAGAATGAACCTCATAGTTTTCAGGTCTGTTTTGGGGACCACCTGATTCGTACCAATTAATTAGCATTTCTGCTCCTTCTTCTTGATCCTCGCCATCTGTAAATTCGTAGGAAATCAAATACCTTTGCATATAGATTATTATTAAAATCTTTAAACTATTTTAACTCTAGATTTAGATATTGCCTCCTAATTTAATTAATGCTATCAAGTTTATAGAAGTGATTGTTTTAAATGTCTGAAAGATTTGGGAAAATCAAAAAGAATATTTTGACTAATTTATCTTTTATAAATAGGACAATCTTGAAGTATTTTCAAAACCATGATCTGTTCGTATAGCTCCAGTTAAAATTTAAAATTTGATACTTTTTAAAATACCTTAAATTAGTTACCATATTTGTACTGTATAGATACCAATGATAAATAAAAAGGATCAAAACGATCCAATTGATAATTTAGAGTATGAAAAAGTTCTAGAAGAAGAAATAATTAATTCGTGCGAAAGTAAATTTCAGAAAGATAGTGAAGAAGATATTAAAAAGATTAAATTCTACAGACTCAAAAGAACTCCATTAGAAATATTAAATAGGTCATTTTTCTTTTTCTTTATTGGAAGTTTTCTTTTCTCTTTGTTTTTAGCTTATTCAGAAAGTAAGTTATGGTTCATACTTTATGTAATAAGTGCATTGTCATGTGTTTTCTATACTCCTAATAGAAAGGCACTTAAAGAATTAATAGCAGCTTGGCCAAATATAGAGGATCTCATTAAAGGTAAGAGTTTGTGGAGAAAAGGCAAGTAAATAGATTATGAAATCGTTAAATTCATTTAAAAAGTGGTTATTAAATATTCTCGTGCCATACATTGAGGGCACCAACAAGAAAAAAGAGGATAAAAAATGAGTCTAATATCGGTTGGAATTATTGTTGAAATATTTTTGTTTGTGGGGGTTTTTTTATGGGTTAGGAAACTAACTAGTAAAGAAGGTAGGCAACCATCTCTATCAAAAAAAACAATTAAAAATCTCAAATTTTAGAATTTTGATCACAAAATAAGGAATCTTTATAAAGAGATCAAATTTATGGGAAAATTCTTTACTTTTTTCCTCTCACTTTGTGTATGAAATCAGTTAGAACATCTATATCGTTTTTAAAAATATGGTTTCCTCCATTCAAGGTCTTGCTCCAATAACTAATCCATTAAATAGTGTCTTAATAGAAAAGAAACTAATAAATGTTGATCAAAAGTTCATTCAACTTGTCTCTCTAGCAGAAGGATTACCTCGTACAGAAGTCATCGAAAGTGGAAGGAATTATTGGAGAGGCGTTTGTAGAAGCTTAATTTTTAGATTTCCTGATGACCTTGAAATTTTAAAGCTTGATGTAAGAAGTTATGTAGATAGATCAAAAGGAATTATTCAGATAAGATCTGCAGCAAGATTAGGGCAATCTGATTTGGGCGTTAATCTTAGAAGAGTTGAATACCTGTTTAATCAATTAGAGAAGTTTTAATTAATCTGTTTTTTATAGATTTAAGGTTCTTTTTACTAAATAGTTGTGCTTTAATTCATAAGAATATTTGATTTGCCATGGTAAAGATAATCTTAGTTGGAATCATTGTCGCGCTTGTATATTCTCAACCTGATCTCCGTCTTACAGTCGCGGATTGGTTAAAAGCAGCTTCTGATTTTCTTATTGAATCAGTACAAGTAAAACCTTAAATTAACTTTTAATGAAGCATCAAATAAGACCTGAGACAGTAATCATTTGTTTAATGCATAGAGCTACGAAAATAAATATTAATATTCTGCTTAGTATGTATTTCACTTAAACAAATAAATAGTTTTAGGAACATAATAGAAAATTTTTTTGAAATTTTTGAAAAGTTAACGATAATAAGGGATATGAAGCTTAGATTATTTGAGTTCTATTTTATAAAAGACTATTTAAGGCCTTGGTTTGGTCTTATTTATTCTTTATTCTTTCTGTTTTTTTTAGGTGCAATTGGCTATCGAATAACAGAGGGATGGGAATGGAGTGATTGCTTATGGATGGTTCTAATCACAATAACCACTATTGGTTTTGGAGAAGTTCAACCTTTAAGTCCTGAAGGCAGGATAGTAACTGTTTTAGTAATCGTTGGCGGATTAATCTTTATTCAATTTACCTTTCAAAAAGCTGTTAGATTATTCGAATCCGGCTATTTTCAAAGAGTAAACGAATTACGTTTTAAAAGACTTCTTAGAAAAATGGAAAATCATGTAATTTTGTGCGGATATGGGAGGGTAGGTCAGGAAATATCAAACCAAATAAAAACGCAAAATATTCCAATTATTGTTGTTGAGAGTGATGAAGATAGAAAAAAGATTGCGGAAGAAAATGGTTTAGAAGTGCTTTGTGCTGATGCAACTCTTGATGAGACGTTAAAACTGGCAGGATTAGAAAAATGCAAAAGCTTGGTTGTTACTTTGCCCAATGATGCTGCAAATTTATATGTGGTTTTAAGTGCTAAAGGGATAAGAAGTTCTATAAGAGTAATTGCAAGAGCTGGAACTGAAGAAGCTGCAAGTAAGTTGAGATTAGCTGGTGCAAGTATAGTTGTAAGCCCTTATATTGCGGCAGGAAGAGCAATGGCATCAATGGCATTAAGACCAATAGCTATTGACTTTCTAGATCTTCTCGCCGGAAGTGAATGTGAGATTGAAGAATTTGAATTAAGTAATGATATTAGTCTTTTTGAAACAGCGGAGAAAAGATCACTCTCTGAACTTGGAATAGGTAAAAAGAGTGGAGCAAAAATATTAGCCATTAAGGAAAACGAGAAGTTGGTGACCAATCCTGGAGGTAATTTCATACTTCAACCAGGTCAGGTATTAATAGCATTTGGTAGTAAAGAACAACTAAATATTTTGAATGGTTTGTTGGGTAATCTTGTTGTAGCAGTGGAGCTATTAAAATAGATATATCAAAATAATTTGATATATAAATCTTTCAATTTTTTAATTTCTTAAATGCTGTAAATTATCTTTGTATACAACAAACTTAGTTCTCATTACATAGTGGGCATTTTAAAAAAAACTCTCATTTTATCTTCTGCAATTTCATTAATACTTTCTCCATCTGTAATGGCTTCAAAAAGATTGAGTGGAGCTGGTGCATCATTTCCTTCGAAAATTTATACCAGGTGGTTTTTTGACTTAGCTAAATCTGGAGGCCCTAGAGTTAATTATCAAGCAGTAGGTTCTGGATCTGGAAGAAAAGCTTTCATAGACGAAACTGTAAATTTTGGTGCATCAGATGATCCTATGAAAGAAGCTGATATAAAAAAAGTTACTAGAGGACTTGTGCAAATACCGATGGTAGGTGGAACAATTGCGTTTGGATATAACTATGATTGCGACCTGAAACTAACACAAGAACAAGCTGTACAAGTAGCAATGGGAATGATAAAAAACTGGAAGGAATTAGGATGTAAGTCAGGTAAATTAACCTGGGCGCATCGTTCCGACGGTTCAGGCACGACTAAAGCTTTTACAAATTCTATGGAGGCTTTCTCTAAAACTTGGAATTTAGGTACTGGTAAATCTGTTAAATGGCCTTCGGGAGTTGGAGCAAAAGGAAATTCTGGTGTTGCAGGTGTTATACAAAATACTCCCGGAGCAATTGGTTATGTCAATCAATCATATATAAAAGGGAAGGTAAGAGCTGCAGCTTTACAAAATCTTTCTGGCGAATTCGTTACTCCGAATACTGAAGCAGGAGCAATAGCTTTAAACGGAATAAATCTTGATAAGAACTTGGCGGGTAAAAATCCAAACCCTACTGCTAAAGGAGCTTATCCAATAGCAACCTTAACTTGGATACTCGCTTATGAAAAAGGTAATGGTAGGAATACTAAGGCAATTCAAGATACATTCTATAAATTGCTCAGTGATGAATACCAAGATAAAGCTTCTGCCTTAGGTTTTGTTCCCTTGAAAGGAGAAATTTTAAATAAATCAAGAGCCTCCGTTAAAAAAATAGGTAGATAAATTTATCAAACCATGTCAAATTATCATGACTTTCATATACCTTTAACGGCTCTTAAAGTCTTTTACAGCATTTAGTAGTAGATTTATAGAGATATTCTTTTTTTAATGGAAGAGAAATTAACTCTTTTCAAGAATCGTAAAAGATTCGGTATCGAAAAAAATATAGATATTATCTTCAAGAATACTGCCCTAGTCTTGTCTAGTTTCGTAGCAATAATACTTTTAGGAATTATTTTAGTAGTCTTTTTTCAGTCATTTGAATCCTTTTCAAGGTATGGCTTGAAGTTTCTTGTAACCTCTGAATGGAATCCAGTTAAAGATGAATACGGAGCTTTTACTGCAATATATGGCACATTAGTAACGTCATTTCTTTCGTTATTAATAACTATTCCTCTGGGCGTTGGAACTGCAATATTTATTACCGAAGACTTTGTGCCGAAAGTTGTTAGAGAAATAATAGGTTCTTTTGTTGAATTATTAGCAGCTATACCATCAGTTGTATTGGGACTTTGGGCAATATTTGTTATGGAACCTTTTTTTAGAGCCTTTTTTGTCTTTTTACATAATTTCTTTGGTTGGATACCTTTATTCAGTACAGAACCTACAGGTAGGAATTCTTTGTTAGCAATATTGATTTTAGTAGTAATGCTTTTGCCAATAGTGACTTCTATAGCTAGAGATTCTCTCAATCAAGTTCCTAAAAAGTTAAGAAATGCAGCATATGGAATTGGAGCAAGTAGATGGAAAACAATATTTTCAGTGATTTTGCCGGCAGCTTTATCAGGAATTATGGCAGGTGTTCTATTGGCTTTAGGTAGGGCAATGGGTGAAACCATGGCTGTCACAATGATTATTGGTAATTCCAATGCATTTAGTTGGTCTCTATTATCTCCTGGATATACCATTTCCTCCATGCTCGCAAACCAGTTCGGTGAAGCTGATGGAAGTCAAGTTTCATCACTCTTTTATGCGGCTTTTGTACTGATGATTCTATCTTTAGTGGTAAATATCTTTGCGCAGTGGCTAGTTAAGAAATTTAGTCTCAAATATTAGATAATTATGAATTCACTTTATTATCAGAAAAGATTATCAAGAAATATAGGAGATAAATTCTTTACTTCTCTATCAGTAATTTGTGCACTGATAGCAATACTACCTTTAATTTTTCTAGTCACTTATATTCTTATCAAAGGTGGATCTCAAATCACTCCAGAACTATTTACTTTAGAACCAAATCCACCTGGAGATGATTTAGACGCAGGAGGTATTAACCCTGCATTGATCGGTACATTAATAATAACTACCATTGCTTCAATTATTGCCATACCAGTAGGTGTCGGCGGTGGAATATATTTAGCTGAATATTCTAAAGGTGGTGCTTTTTCAAGGTTTATAAGATTTGGGGTAAATGTTTTAGCTGGAGTTCCTTCAATAATTGCAGGTGTATTTATTTATGCCTTAATAGTTTCTACAAAGATCTTATTTGGAAGTATGTACAGTGGTTTGGCTGGAGGAATGGCGCTCTCAATATTGATGTTACCTACTGTGATAAAGACGACTGATGAAGGTTTAAAGTTAGTGCCAAATGAATTGAGATATGCCTCTCTTGGTGTTGGCGCAAGTATGTATACCACCATATTGAAAGTTACTTTGCCCTCTGCCTTTAGGTCTATTGCTACTGGCGTTGTACTTGGAATCGCAAGAGCTGCAGGTGAAACAGCACCTTTGATATTTACTGCTTTATTTTCTTACTACTACATAACTGGTTTTGGAGATTTGTTTTATGAGATGGGTTCCTTGGCTGTTTTAATATATAACTTTGCCCTTGAACCATATGATGCACAGAATAAACTAGCCTGGGCAGCTTCCTTTATTCTTGTTTTATCGATACTATCAGTAAATATATTTTCAAGGATATTAGCCGCTTTTACTGAGAAAACTAAGAGAGCATAAATGATCAAAACTAATAAAAAAATACCAAAGAATATCATTTTATCTCTTGAGAATGTCTCTATTAGCTATGGAACTTTTGAAGCAGTAAGAAATGTTTTTTGTAACTTTAAAAAAGGAAATATAACCTCCCTTATTGGCCCTTCAGGTTGTGGTAAATCAACTGTTCTTAGATCATTAAATAGAATGAACGATTTGATTCCTAATTGTTCGTTAAAAGGAACTGTCCTGTTTCATGGAACTAATATTTACGATAAAAGAGTAGATCCAGTTGAAGTGAGAAGAAGAATTGGGATGGTTTTTCAACAACCTAATCCTTTTCCTAAATCTATCTATGAAAATATTGCATTTGGGGCAAGAATTAATGGCTTTACGGGAGATATGGATGAATTAGTCGAAAGTTCACTAAGAAAGGCTGCATTATGGGACGAATGTAAGGATAAATTGAATGATAGTGGTTATTCTTTATCTGGTGGACAACAACAAAGATTATGTATCGCTAGAACCATTGCTATTGAGCCTGAAATAATACTTATGGATGAACCATGCTCAGCTTTAGATCCAATTTCTACTTTAAAAATAGAAGAAACGATGCATGAACTTAAGAAGAATTACACAATAATAATCGTTACTCATAATATGCAGCAGGCTTTAAGAGTAAGTGATATGACTGCATTTTTTAATGCTATCGAATATGAAGATGGAGACGGAGGAAAAGTTGGTTATCTTGCAGAATTTAATTCCACTAAGAAAATTTTTAATTCTCCCAAAGAAAAAACTACTCAGGAATACATATCAGGTAAATTTGGTTGATGTTTAAGTTTTACTTTTGAAAGAAAATTTTTACCTTTAATACCTCAAAGGGGTAGACAAACAGTATAAATACCTATATAGTAATTTCGAATTAGTAAGTTTATCCTTGAAAAACTACCCTTTTCTACCTTTCTTGTTTTTTGCAGGGGCTCTCATAACAACTGCAACAATAGGATTGCCTGTATTTACTTCATAGTTAAAGAGTATTTCAATTACAGGTAATTTTATGGTTTCAATAATAAATAAAGAATTAATTGGAAGTCCTCATAAAACCCTAATAAAGGGAAATTTATTTGACTTTATAAAAAAAAGAGAGAATATGAATTTGTGTGGGAGTGAAAAATCTGTATTAAAACCATTTTTAAAATTGGTTAATTTCTAATTTATTTATCATGGATAAAACTAAAGAACAGTTAGAAAAATTAAGAGAAGTAGCAGAAGCATCTCTTACAAAAACGGATGAACTTCAAAAAGTTCTTGCTCAAATCGAAGCATTAATGTCTAGAGAAGAATCACAAACATTATCAAAGAAAAAATAGTCATTTAAAAAATAATTTTAGTTTTTGTACTTTTAATTACACCTCTACAATTCTATTGTAGTTATCAATTGTATATGCAGAACCCGTTCCAAAGTTTTCTGTTAGGTCTCGAGGTCTTACCTTCTTTAAGTAAAAGACCTCTTTGATTTATTTGTCTTTATTACATTTTTTAGCCTGTTTTTTTAGTTGATTACTTTATAGATTTCTTTCAAACAGACATTCACATCGAAAGATTCAGTATTTACAACCTCTAATCCTGTTTTTTCTGTAACTTCAACAGTGGCATTGCATTCGTCTTGTTTAAGAGCCATATAACTTGACTTTTTTTCTTCCATATCTAATTCAACACGAGATTCGGAATCTTCCTTATATTTCTCCATTACAAGTGTAAGGGCCTCTATCTCGACGGAAAAGTTCTCATTTGCTCTTGTCCCAAATGGAATGATAAGAAATGGAAATAACATCAAGGATATTAATTTTTTCATTTCTATAAATTGTGTTTATTTTTTTTATAACGTGGATTTTCTGCTAAAGGAAGGGTCATTAGCTGTATAAATGTTTGGTTATCTATTTTTATCTGTAAAATAAATTACTTGTGATACTAATTGATAAAAAAACTAAACGAGACTTTAAAGTATAAATTTGTATATTTAAATGAAAAATTAATTCACTTCTATAGGTTTTTCTTAGGATTTTATTTCGATAATTTCTTCTTCAGAAACAATTGCCCATTTTTTGAATGATTTTTTGCAGGGATATCCTCCTGTTAAGTCTCCAAATGCAGGAAGATATAGAACATTTTTATTCATATCCATTGCAAAACACCTAAAGGATAATTTATCTCCATTGCTTTTTAAATAGATTTTTGGATGATAATGTCCACAAATATTGCCTTTGAAATTTGTTTGACTAATTTCGTTTAACAATCTCTGAGCTTTTCCAAGTGAATAGCAGAAAAGTAAAGAAGTTTTTTCTGGTGAATTAGTTATCCATTTTGAGATATCATTTGCTATTTTATTTGACTCATCCCACTTAAATATTGGCAAACCAAAAGTACATTCGCTTATTAAATAATCAGTTTTTACTATTTCATATTCTTTGCAAGTCTCATCTTTTTGAAGCTTAAAGTCACCTGAAATTAGCCATTTTTTCAGCAAAAATAAATCTTATTTGACTAGATCCAAGGATGTGACCGGATGGATGAAAAGAAATATTAATGCCATTTATCTTAAATTCTTCTCCATATTCAAAAGTCTTAATTTTGATATTATCTTTAACTCTTTCTTTAAGAAGTATCGCAGTTTCCTTAGTAGAAATGTATTCTTCACAGCCAAATGTAAAGTGATCAAAATGAGCATGAGTTATTAATGCCTTTTTTACTGGCTTGCTTGGATCAATCCAAATATCAGCAAGTTCACAATAAAGATTTCCATCTTTATATCTAATTAAATATTCTTGTTGAGTTCTCAAAACTACATCTCTTAGAATGAAGTTAATTTAGCTAATTATGCCCACGCTTGTTTTGATAAAGCTATGGCTGAAATTGTTAGTAAAGCAATAACTACAAATTTGTTACTCCAATTAATCATGAATGAACTAATTTTCTTATAAGAAACTCTATTAGATGACACAATATTTTTCTGATTCAGAATGTGACGATTTTCATTATTTTTTAAGTAATTTAAATTTTTAATCTCATTGATTAATTTAGATTCGCAAGTTGAGAGTTGTTCTACTTGATTTAATAAATCAATATCTTCTGGTCTTAATAAAGTATTTAATTCTTTAACTTGAACTTGGTTATCTTTAAGAAATTCATTAACTATCTCATCTGTGCCTAACCCATTCTTTAATTTTAAGAGAATTTGATCTCTATCCCAAGAATTATCTAGGGAATTTAAAACTTTGCTTATGCTCATTTGTAAGTATTTTTACTTATGATAAATTATTTGATTTTTCTTCTGTGGTTTAATTTCCTAGTCAGGTTAAAAAATAAGTTTTATTTAAGATTTGCGAATTAGCCTGTTTGTAAAATAATTTATCTTAACTTTTTTTTCAGCTTTTCTTGAAATACTTTTTTCTTTCAATTTATTATTATTTAAATTAACTATTTCATCTGAAACGTTTTTCCCCGTATCAAAATAACTTTTAATTTTTTCTAATTCTTCTTTATTTAATCTTTTTGTAGCTCCTTTGGCATTGATTCCAAGTTTGTTGCAAGCTAATAATATTCTATTACTCTCTACATTAAGATCTTTAGCAATAGTGAAAATTGGAGTGTTGATAGACATTATTTTCTTTTCTATAGAATTTATTATTAATAATATATTTATAAATTATTATTTAAAGGCATTTTTAACTATTATTAATTTCATATATTTTTTTCTGTATTAAGCTACTTCCTCTTCAAAATTATTTAAATCATCAAACTTTTTTTTCATGGTTGGGTTATTTCTAGTTAATTTCTTTACTGTTAAATCTTGAGATTTACTGTCAGCTGATAAAAGATGCTTTTTTGATAGAATCAAAGCTTCCTTGGTTTTTTTTAAATGGGTTATTGATTTGTCAATTTCTGAAATTGCATCATTAAATCTATCTTGGGCTAGTGTTACATTTTTACCAAATGCATTCTTAAATTGCTCAAGAGTAGCTTCAAAATTAGTTACATCGAAATTCTCGCGTTTCATTAAGTCTATTTGTGATTTGTATTTTAAAGTTTCCATTGATGCATTTCTTAGTAGAGAAATAATTGGCAAAAAGAATTGTGGTCTAATAACATACATCTTTGGAAATCTATGAGAAACATCTACTATTCCTGCATTATATAATTCACTATCTGGTTCTAGAAGCGAAACGAGTACAGCATACTCACATGATTTTTGTCTTCTATCTTTATCTAATTCTCTTAGAAAATCTTCATTTTTTTTCTTATATGATCCATTTTCACTTTCGTTCTTCATTTCAAACATTATGGATACTATTTCAATTTTATTATTATCAAATTCTCTAAAAATATAGTCACCTTTACTTCCTAAAGTGACATCATTATCTTTTTCGAAATATGAGTTTTTAAATGCTGTAGCGCGATTAAGATTGAATTGGGTCTCGCAATGAATTTCTAATGTTTCGCCTACCATCTTTGTAGATAATCTAGATTTCATTTCTCTTAGCTCCTTAATAGTAAGATCTCTTTCACTAATTTTGTGCTTGAACTTTTCTTCAATTAATTTTTCATTTATTGATTGTTCAAGCCTCATTTTTTCAATGGAACTTGCTAAAGATGAGTTTTCCTTCTCTAAATTAATAACAGCTTCATTGACTTTATTTTTTAAAGATAATTCTGAAATTAAAGACTGGTTTTTAATTTCATCCTTTAATTTGTTTAGTTCATTATTCAGTAAATTAATTTTATTTGTTGCTTGGTTTCTTAAATCATTTAAAGCATTTATTTTCTTTTCTTCAGCGATATTTAATTTAGATTCAAGAGCTTGTATTTCATTTTCTTTAATGCGGTTTTGCTCTATTAACTGTATTTTCAATTCTCGCTTTAAAATTTCCAAAGCTTTTTTATTATCTTCTTCAGCTAATAGAAGCCTTTCTTTTATTTGTTTATTAAATTCTTCGTCCTTTATTTGAAGAAGTATTTCTTCAAAGCCGCTGGGATCAATTCGGAATGTTTTGCCGCATGAGGGACATTTAATATCTTTCATTTTTAATTGAGAAAATTAATATTAGAAAGGTTTTAATATTCGAATTATGTAAAAAGAATATTATTCTTGACTAAGAATAAACAATGATTCAATTTTATGCATTAAAAAATAAAATAAATACTTAATGGAGGTTATATTAATCCAGATTCTTTAAGAATATTAATCTTATTTGCTAATTCAATATCTGCAGATGATATTGATCGATCTAATTTTTTGTTGGAAGAAACAGTATAACCACTGTCATCGACAAATTCATCTTCTGCATCTTTTAAATGCATATTCTCATTTTGTGTTTCTTTAAAAATATCCGGCTTGTATGAATTTGATTTATTAGTATTGCTATAGCCAAAATTCGCAATTCCTCTGGCATCTAATGCTTCCTCCACTAATATTCCTACAACTTTAGATCTACTTATTGATTCGCTTTTTGATATTTCATCAATAATTTCAAGTACCCTTTTTCTAGGAAGATAACCTATCCTTTTAACTTTATTTTCCATAAAAACACCATTTGTCGATATTGTAACACTTCTGTCAAATTGAATCGGATTTTAATTTATAGTACTATTTGTAAACTTAAGTTATTAAACAAAGTATAATTGAAAGAGCTTTTTAGAAAGTTATTTCTGAATTATTGATTAGGAAATTTTTATATGCTTCATCTAATTACTTTTTCATGTATGTTCAAAATTTCAAAATCTTCTAATTCAAATTCCAAATATTATGAAAGATAAACTATTTGATAATGCTGATAGCTTTGCGATGTCATTTGACGAAGAATGGGAAAATATTGATTGTAATGATTCACGATTAAAAATAGATAAAGTATTTGAACTTTTATCTGAACATCCTTTTTTAGTTTCTAATCCAGAGAATGCAAGAAAATTGGCTGAATTTAGGATATTTTCATTAAAGAAGTTTCAATAATTATTTTTAAATTTTTTTGAGTAATTTATTTAAGTAAAAAGTTCAATACTTAAGATTTACATAGTGGGCGAATTAAAAAATCCCTTGCTATATAAAAATATTGCTATTCCAATAATTGGACCTATTCCAAATATAAAAAGGACTAACTTTGCAGAATTTTTTGTTTGACCTAATTCTTGACTTTTTTTATTTGACTTAAATTGGATTTTCTTAGCTTTTTTGTTTTTCATGAGAGATATATTACTACATTACAAATTTTAAGATTTTGAGAAGTCATTAAATATCCAAAGATTTTATGATTTAGCTTAATTTAATTGGAATCACAAAAACACAATAATGTATAATGTAGTTAATAAAAAGCAAATATGAGTGCAGCTAAGAGAGAGGAAGTAAGTTCTCACCTTAGATATATTAGGTTAGAGCTTAGAGAAATGCATCAAATGCTTATCAAAGAAGATTTGTTGCCAGATCTAAATGATGCAAAACAAGTACATGCACAACTCGATGCTTTACTGGATTTAGTTTCAGAAAAAAGAGTAAGAAATATTAAAAGTCAATTTGGTAATTTTTAAATCATTTGAATAAAGTTATAAATAATTAGTAGCTGATTCTATTTTTTTGCGATTGTCATGCATCTGCTCAAGTTTATTATAAATCTCTTTAATTTGGATTTGTAATAGATCAGTTGAATTAATATTGCTTAAAGCTTCCATTGCCGATAGAAGACTTTCCTTCGCTTCAATCAAATGTCTACATTCTTTACTACCAGCTTCGTATGACATAATGCTATAAAAATTCTATTATCACAAATATATAAAAAATTGTTCAGTATTGTTTGATACTCTTATTAAATGAAACCTTATTATTGTCATTTCTAATACATTAGAGGTAATTAATTTTACTAAAATTTAAAAAAAAACTAATGAAAAAAAATTTCAAAGATTATGAAATCTGTATTAATGTAGCCCTAGATAATGCAAAAAAAAGAATTTCTATATTAGACGAACCAGATAAAAAGTGTGTTTTAGAAGAATATAAGGAATGGATAACTGAAGGTTTAATCAATCATGGAGTTTTACTAATTAGAGAAGACCCAATTATCTAAAAATATTTTTAATTATTTGCATTAGAAGTGATTTTATATAAAAAATAAAGGCTTAAAATAAAAGTAATTATTAGAATTAGTGTTAAAGAAGATAAATTATACATAATTTCACATAAAATTCTAAATAATATTAACAGATTTCCTTATGATTTTCTCTAAATTCAGTTTTCTTTAAAAAGTGAGAAAATAAATTTATTCAAATTTTTCTTTTCTAAAAAAATTTCTTTAGACTTGTAATTTTTCAGCTTATTAAAAATTTTTTCTACTATATATTCTGATTTTGGATCCATAATGCAAAATTATTTTTCTAGCAAATAAAGTTTCTCTTCTCCAATTTTATCTGGTTTTGTAATTTTACATCCTTTATCTTTTTCCATGTCGCAATCTTTTGTTGCAGGAACAGACTTCCATGTACAAATTTTTTCCTTAGAATCTTCTTTTAAGATAATCCATCCATCATCTAAATATTCTGAAATCCCATCGTCACCGCAGGAAAACTTTATTTCCATCCTTTTCGTTTCTGAATTTGTATTCTCATGAATATTTTCTTCAGAATTTATGCTTGGGTAATTTTTATTGATTGATGATCTGCAGGAAGTTAAGAAAATTACAACTAAAAATATTTGCGAAAATTGTTTAATTCTTTTCATGTTATTTCAGATTCTTTATAACAAAAGTTATTTAAATTATAGTTTATTTTGATTCTATTAATTTTAATAGTTGATCCATTTTATTCATCAATGTTTTTAATTCATCTGGATGAGGCAAAATTAATTCTTCATTAACTGATAAATGCATTTTTTTTAAGTCATGCCTTAAATCTTTTAAATGATTTTTCACATTTTCCTTTTTTTGTCTTATATCTGTCATAGGATTAAAATTTAAATTTAATAAAAGTTAAAAAATAATTATAATAAAGGGAGGAAATTCATTGGTAATAATTAAAGTTTTAATTTTTTGAATTTTCAATTTCATATATTTCTTCACCACCATAACAAAAATTAGTTGACAACATTTTTAACTCCCTCTTATTAATTAGGGTTGTATTTTTATTTTTAATAATATAACTTTTGGCAATAGCTTCACAATCTAATTTGTTTTTTGCATGTTTAATAACTGGATAAAAATAAGTCAATATAGCTATCACAAAAAAAAATGTTATAAATGGCTTCTTATCTTTTTTTAAGATTTCTTTAGATTTCTTTTTTGCTCTTAATAGTTTTATCAGTAAACTATCTGGCAAACCTATTTGAACAAATAATAACTCTACCCACCATGGTAGATCTTTCTTTTTCTTTTTTCTTGAGTTTTCAGAAGGATTCATTTTTTTAGCTTCATAATTTTGGTTTTTAAACACTTTAGATTTAATTGTTTCTTTTTTATTCATATCATCGAATAATTTACTTGGAATTTAGTGGTTTATTTTCATTTGGTGATTATATTTTTATTTTATAAGTTTTAATTTAATTTATCTATGAATTTGGGTATTGTAAATTTGTATTCAAATAAAATTTATAGATGCCAAAAAAAAGAAGGAAATTAAATAAAGATTTCGAGAAGAAAATATATTCATCAAAAAAAAATGTCGAATTAGTTTTGGCCAAAATCTATGATATTGATGATGAGGATATACAAAAAGAATATATCAGTGCATTTAATAGAGTTGTCTACTTATTTGATGAATTAAAAAAAGATTATGAACAACAAGGATTTAATGATAATTCCGAAGAACTTCTGTCAAAATATAATATTGCTTTTAATCTTTTCGAATCAGAATTCGAAATTTAAATTACCTTTTATAAGGTATTACTGGTATTTCAATAAAATTACCTTTTTGCAGATTAGATCTTTTCTCTTCTAAATTTTTTATACAAGTTAATTCCCTTTTCTCCTTTTTACAAATTTTTTTTATTTTGTAATCAGTAAGTGCTAATGACTTTTCCCCTAGTACTACCGAAGCTAATAAAAATAAACTTAATGCTAATTTCATTGATTTTTTCTAAATAAATTTTACTTATCATTTATTAAATTACTTGTCATTATAAATATTTATCATTTGTTTTAATTCATCTTTACTTAAGTCAGTTGAAATAAAAACTTCCTGGGCTGTTTTACCCTTTCTTGCAATAGCTTTATATCCGTTTATGGTTTTAACTGATAGTCTTATTATCAATTTAGAAGATCTTCCTCTTACTCTTGATATCGCAGCGGGAGTTATTGTCTTGATATTAATGTTAAGGGCTAACTTTCTTAGTACTGGAATTAGACCCTCGATATTTGAACTATGGTTTAATACTAACCTTCCCAATTTTGATTTTTGTAGTATTCTATTTAGAAAATTGTATTTCTGAGAAATTAAATTTAGCTTAGAAATAATTAAATATCTTGAAGTTCTGTTATATTTATGTAAGTGATATAAATCTAATGATTTTTCAGATTGGTTGGGCTTCATTAGCCGCAATTTTTACTTTTTCAATTGCCATGGTTGTTTGGGGTAGAAATGGGGATGGCTCAATTGACATATGATTTTATTTTTAACTTATGATGTATATCTAAGTAAATTTCTTATCTTTACTTCATTCGTTTTACTCATTTTTATAACATTCGCTGTAATTTACATATCTTATGTCTCTTGGAAAGATAAAAAAAGGTTAAAAAAATAGATACTATTTTTTTTGTTCTTTTTTCTTATCCTTTATTCTTAGTTCTTCAATTAATTCTTTTGCTTGTTCCATTCTTGAAATAGTGCTTTTGTAAATACCAATATCTTTATCTGCCTTATTAATAGGTAAGTTTAACTTCTCAAAAACATCAGAAATAATCTTATTCCTCTCAGATTCATTTTCTCCTTTATATTCTTGGGATTTTGAAAGTAAAATATAAATTCCTAAGTTCAATATCCTTGATGGATAAAGTTTTGAATTGCTTTTTTCTTTAAATAACTTCAATAAATCTTTTGATGATTTATCCTTAAATTCTTTTTGAGACTTTAGAGAAATTTCTTTAATTTCTTTCGCTTCAAAATTGCTAGAACTGCATAAAGATTCAAAAAGAAGATCTAAATGGTTCTCAGGTTTGTATCCCTTCATTAATTCTTTGAATGTTTCAGTGAGGCCAATACAAAAGAGATAATCCTGTGTAAATTCATTTTGATGATTTAGAAGATTCAGTTCTACAAGCATTTCATCAACTATTCTTTTATATAAACCTGGAATAACGTAAGGAAATTGTTCATGAAATAACTTTTTGCTATCTGAAACAGTTAATTTTTCTCTCAATTTTTTATATGTAAACCTTAATAAGGTTAGCGTATATAGTCTCAATATCGTTAGTATCTAATAAACAAATAAATATTCTTATGATCCCTTTAGTTTTAGAAGAATCCGGTGGAAGTGAAAGAGTCTTTGATATTTATTCGAGATTGTTAAGAGAGAGAATAATCTTTTTGGGAGAACAAGTTACTAGTGAAACTGCTAATAGAATTGTTGCTCAATTATTGTTCCTTGAAGCAGAAGACCCTGAGAAAGATATCTACATGTACATAAATTCACCTGGCGGATCTGTATATGATGGTTTAGGTATCTTTGATACCATGCAACATGTTAAGCCCGATATTCATACGGTTTGTGTAGGTTTAGCAGCTAGTATGGGTGCTTTTTTGTTGGCGGCAGGTACTAAAGGGAAAAGAAGTAGTCTTAGACATTCCAGAATAATGATACATCAACCACTCGGCGGCGCTCGGGGACAAGCCAGTGATATAAGAATCCAAGCAGATGAAATTTTGTTTTTAAAAGAAAGACTTAATACAGAATTATCAGAGAGAACTGGTAAGGATTATGAAACTATTAAAGAAGATACTGATAGAGATTTTTATATGTCTCCAAAAGAAGCAGTAGAATATGGATTAATAGATTTAGTCCTAGATAAGAAGCCTGTTAGAGGAAGTTAATTTAATAACTGAGGAGTTCTTTCTTTTTCAGGAATAGAAGTGTATTTGGATAAAATACTAACAAACTCTTCACCATCTAATGTCTCTTTTTCTATTAATAAATCCACTATTTTATCCATTGCTTCTCTGTTTTTGCTGACTATAGAGAGAGTTTCTTTATAACATTCTTTAACCATTACTCTTACACTTTCATCAATTTGTTTTGATATAGAATCAGAAACTTCACTTCTAGTCATCAAATCTCTACCTACAAAAACTTCTTGATTTCCGCTTTCTAGAGCTATTGGACCTAAATTACTCATGCCAAATCTTGTTACCATTTGACGAGCCATAGATGCTACTTGTTGGAAATCACCACCTGCTCCTGTTGTGATTTCACCTTTCCCAAAAACAACATCCTCAGCCGCTCTTCCTCCTAATGCCCCCATTATTCTAGCCTTTAGTTGAGCTCTGCTAACAAGGGTTTGTTCATCATCTGGAGTAAACCAAGTTAATCCTTTAGCTTGCCCTCTGGGAATGACAGTTACTTTTTGAACTGGATCATGAGCTTTTACTAGTGAACCGATAAGAGCATGACCAACTTCATGGTAGGCAATTAGTCTTTTACTTCTCCCATCTGTTAGAGGAGAGCCTTCCATCCCAGCAATAATCCTATCCACAGAGTCATCAATCTCTGAAATACTAATAGAATCTTTTCTTCTTCTGGCAGTTAAGATAGCTGCTTCATTTAGTAAATTTGCTAAGTCTGCACCAGTAAAACCTGGAGTTCTTCTTGCGATGCTTTCTAGTGTTAAATCTTTTTGTAGCTTTTTATTCCTCGCATGAACTTCTAGTATTGATAATCTACCCTTAATGTCCGGAGCGTCAACAGTTACTTGCCTGTCAAATCTACCAGGTCTCATAAGAGCTGAGTCTAAGACGTCGGGTCTGTTTGTGGCTGCAATGATAATTATGCCACTATTACCTTCGAAACCATCCATTTCAGTAAGCAATTGGTTAAGAGTTTGTTCTCTCTCATCATTACCACCTCCAATACCGGCACCTCTTTGTCTGCCAACGGCATCAATTTCATCGATAAAAATTAAACAAGGACTATTTTCTTTGGCTCTTTTAAAAAGATCTCTTACTCTACTCGCACCTACACCGACAAACATTTCAACAAATTCAGAACCTGATAATGAAAAAAATGGCACACCAGCTTCTCCTGCAATGGCTTTCGCTAAAAGGGTTTTACCAGTACCAGGAGGTCCAACCAATAAAACACCTTTAGGAATCCTTGCTCCAACAGAAGTAAATTTTTCTGGTGTTTTTAGAAACGTAACAACTTCTTCTAAATCTTGTTTAGCTTCATTGACACCTGCCACATCATCGAAAACAACCCCTGTTTCAGCTTCCATCGCGAATCTTGCCTTTGTCTTACCAAATTGCATCGCCTGACCTGGCCCCCCAGGCATTCCATTAGATCTTCTGGCTAAAAGGATTAAACCTCCAATTAAAATTGCTGGGAATAGTAAATTACCTAAAATCCCTAGTGCTGGTGGAGCTGTTTTAATTGGATGCACATCAAAACTTATTCCCTCATTTTTTAAAATGTTTATAAGTTCTGGGGTTAAGCCTGGAAGATCTACACGCAATCTTTGAACTTTATTATCTAAATCCGAATCTATTGTCTCTATAACCGCATTTCTGCCTCCCTCAAAAATATCAACAGATGTAACCCTTCCTGAATTAATGTAGTCTAAGAATCTTCCATAACTAACTCTTGCTACCGCAGAATTTCTTGGTGCAATAGTAGTTCCATTAGATTTGAGTGAATCTACATTGCTTGAAGATAAAAATTGGTAGGAAAGCGCTATTACTAAAAGTATAGGTAAAGCCCATAAAATTAATGTTTTAAATTTCTGATTCATTAATTTGTATAAAGTTAATTCTACGATTCTAGAATGAATCAGTGCATTTCGTTGATATTTTCTCTAACTTTATGCTTATACTAATCTTAGGTGTATCCAATTTATAAATGAAATTTGATATCAAAGATAAGGTTAAGTTGATTGCGCCAGTCTCTTACTTGAAGACTTCAGATAATATGCCGATGTTAAGACCGCCTGATCTGGTGGCAATTGATGAAATTGGAGAAATCCTATCAATCAAGTCCCCAGATACTGTTGAAGTTAAATTTAGAAGAGGTTCTTTTTTAATCGATATTGATAAGATTGAAAAAAAAATAACTTAAAAGGTTTTCTTCCACCTATTAGAAATTTCTAAACATATTTTTTTATTGCCAGCAATACTCAGAAAAGGTTTTGAAAAATACTTATTAGTTAATTTAAGAATATCTAACGAAGATATTTCCTCTATTTTTGAATTTAAATCGAGCTCAGAAATTGGTGGAATACCATAACTAATTAATTGTATCTTTCTCTGTAAAATTTCATCTAGGGATTGATTTCTTAATAGAAAAGAACCTTTTAGTTTTTCTTTTGCTAAAAATATTTCAGAATCAGTCAATGGATGAAAAAGAAAATTTTCCCATAGTGTTGATAAAAGTTCAAAAGCAAAAAGTGCTTGTTTATTGGATACTGATAAATAAATTAAAAATGGGGAATTCCCACTCCTGATAGGATAATAAACACCTAAATCGTAAGTGATACCATGCTTCTCTCTAAAAAGTTTAAATAAAGCAGCGCTCATGCCATAAGATAAATATGACTCCAAAACCTTAAGAGGCAAATAATCACTACTTCTTCGCGAGCAGGTTTGGTCGCCTATCATTATTATTGTTTGATTTGAATCATTATTAATGTAATCAAATCTATTCGTAGGATCTAAATTATAATTTAAACGTCCTGATTTTTCTTTTAGTATTTTTTTTTCTAATGTTCCAAAATCTTCTCCATTTATTTCGGGATTATTTGAAATTAAATACTTTTCTCTATTTTTGAAATTTTTAAACTCAAGCAAAATATCTTTATAGGTAATCTTTGAAACATCATTTGCATTACCAATTGTGTTTGAAGCATAAGGATGATTTGAGTAAACAATTTTTCTCCATTTTTCAAAACAGATATTAAATGGATTCTCTTTATCTTTTTTAAGATAATCAATAGAAGATTTTTTTACTTTTTTAAATTCAGTTTCCGAGAGAATTGGCTTATTAATTATTAAATCTAATAAGGGGAATAATTTGCTGAAATGTTCATTTAGGGATTTAATGCTTATTAAAATACCATCTTCAAATACTTCTTGATTTAATTCTGCTCCATAGGACTCAATATATTCAGAGAGAGTGAAATTATTAAATCCTTCACATCCTCTGGTAAGCAATGAACAAAGGATCTTGTTTACCCCTTTTTTGCTGGCACTATCCATATCACTACCCCCTTTAATCCAAATTGAAGCAATTGAAAAATTTCTTTTTTTGTTATTTAAAAAATATCTTTTTAACATTTATTAGGGGATGCAACTAAAGTAAATTTATCTCCATCTATATATTCCGTGATCTCTTTGAAGTTATCCAAGTCATTCCAATATTTTAAATGACTTTCTAGATTATTGATTGAAGATTTCCTACCCCAAAGCAATTCATTACCAAAGAATGAAGAAAGTTGTGTGGATGTCTCTAAATTAAAGATATAATTACTTTTAACAATATTTATAGCTTTATTTATTTCATCCATAGTTAAAGACTTAAAATTTGAAATTTCATCTATTGTTTTATTAATTTCCTTTTCTACTAAAAAAATATCTTTGGATTCACAACTTGCTTCCACTATTAATAATCCACCTAATTCACCAGCGTTTACATCTACATATACTGATTCAACAAGATTACTATCTTCTTTTAAAATTTTTACCAACCTGCTATTTCTTCCTACAGAGAGTATTGATGCTAATATCTCTAGTCCAATAATATTTTTTTGATCATTGAGGTTTGGGATAAACCAAGCCATAAAAATTCTTGAAAACTCTAAATTATCAAACTTAATTAGCTCTCTCCCATTCCTTATTTTTAATGAAGGTTTATTTTGTTTTAGATTTATTAGATTTGAATCTCTGTCGATTCTATTTTTATTAATCTCAGATAAATCACTTTTTTCAAGAATTTTATAAATTTCTTCAGAGAGATTCCCAGCAATTGCAATACAAATTTTTTCGGTATTGTAATGTTTGCTATGAAATTTCTTAAGGTCATTTATCTCTAAGTTTTTAATACTATGTTCAGTTCCTAGAATCGAATTGGCATAATTAGGACTTAGCCAAACCCTTTTCAAAAAATAATTAAATAATCTCTCTTCAGGCTGATCATTTTGTTGCTTTATTTCATCAATAACAACTCCTTTTTCTTTTATGAATTCATCAGGATTAAAATTGGGAGAAAAGACAATATTTGTCAAAAGAGCAAGTGATTCTCTAAAGTTAGTTGGTGGAACAAGAACGTGGAAATGTACATCATCGTAACCTGTTGAAGCGTTGCTTAATCCGCCAAGTGATTCAATTTTATAGTCAAATTCACCTGGCATTATTTTGTTAGATCCTTTAAAAATCATATGCTCTAGAAAATGAGCAGTGCCGTTTTTATCAACCTCCTCAAATGAAGAACCTGCTTTGCACCAAATATCAATGCTTATAAGCGGTAATTCTTTATTATCCACAAAAACACATTTAGTTTTGCTTGAATGGGTATAGTAGTTAACGTCTCCTACATTCATTTAAAGCCTCTCTTTAAACCCTATTTTGGTACTTTTTCCCCTTGTTGTCTGAATCTTTTACTAAAACAAAATTAAAAGACCCTCTTATTTTGGACCTGTTACAAAATATCAGAGAGTATAGATCCATGCTTGAGGATCTTGAGAGTATAAAAGTCGATCCTAATCTTACTAATATAATATCTAACGAAGTAGGGAAAGAATTTTATATAGAAAATGAATTTCATAAAGCAAAAGGGTTTAGAAAGTTACATATTGAGGTGGCAGAATTTTCAAAGAATCTTAAGATTTTACATTGCGTTTTTTTCCCTGATCCAAAGTTTGATATTCCAATTTTTGGGATGGATTTAGTAAAAATAAATGATATTGTATCTGCTGCCATTGTTGATTTATCACCAGCATCTCGAAATCAAGGTATTAAATATGAAAAATCTCTTTCTGTAGTTGATAAAAGTTCTTTCACTTCATTGAGAGAACTTCCTAACTGGGGGGGGATTTTTTCTAAAAATGTATTTTTCGCTTCTTTAAAAAATAAATCTGAAAAAAATGATTTTTGCAGAGTTGTTAATCAATATCTTTCTATTTTGATCAAATTAAGTAAGGAAGCTAAACCTGAATTTAAGGAGGAAATTATTCAAGAGAGAATAAATTATCAAAAAAATTATTGTATGCAACAAATGAAAAATGAGAAGACTAGTATGGTTCTTTTAAAATATTTTGATGAAAAATGGGTCAATAAATATATAAAAACGGTGCTCTTCGATTTTTAATGAAATTACAAACATTTAAAAATTTATTTATTTATTTAATTTTATTTACTCCATTATCTCTTGGGATGATTTCCTGTTCTGGCAATAATAAATCTAATCCAAAATTTAGAAAGGAAATAAGTGTAGATATTATTCCGCCTATTACAGCTGTTGCCGCACTAGGTCAACTTTCTCCTTCCGGAGAGATTAGGCAATTGGCAGCTCCGATAAGTCAATTTGGCTCATCTCCTAGAGTTGTCGAAATTTTAGTCAATGAAGGAGATTTTGTGAAAAAAGGTGATATTCTCGCAATTTTTGAAAATGGAGAAAAGTTAATTTCTGATCTTGAAAGAAATGAAAATCTAATTAATACTATTAACGATGAAATTGCTCTCAAGAAAGATCAAATTCAAAGGTATGAGTTAGCTTTGAGCAAAGATGCATATTCTTTCGTACAGTTTTCGCAGAGAAAAGATGAATTATTAAAATTGCAAAAACAGAAAATCAACCTTATCGGAGATCAAAAAAATATCAAGATAGATCTATTTAATTCAAAACTAAGAAGTCCAATTGATGGTTTTATCCTTGGAATAAATACGAGAGTTGGTGAGAGGCCCAAGAATGAAGGGATCTTGGATATTGGCTCTAGTCAAAAAATGGAAGCTTTGATAGAGGTTTATGAATCTGATATCGATAGAGTCTTTATCTCTCAGAATGTTGAATTGAGCAGTGAGAATGGTGGTTTCCAAGAAAATCTTAAAGGAAAGGTAATTAGGATTAGTCCTCAGGTAAAGCAAAGAAAAGTTTTGTCGACTGATCCCACAGGAGATGCTGATTCGCGAATTATTGAGGTTCTTGTAAAACTAGATCAAGATTCTATAGATATCGTGCAAAATTATGCAGGAATGAAAGTGATTGCAAAATTTATTCCCTAATGAGTTTTTCTTTTTTAAAATTCAGAAAAATACCATTAGCTTGGTTGTTATTAACTAGGCAACCATTAAGGCTCGCAGTTGCCATAGCTGGAATAAGTTTTGCAGGGATTTTGATGTTTATGCAATTAGGATTCAGAGATGGTTTATTTGACACGAGTGTAACTATTCATAAACTTTTAGATGCTGATCTTGTTTTGATAAGTCCCAGATCAAAAAGTTCTATAAGCATGAGTGGATTCCCAAAAAGAAGGCTTATTCAAACTCTCGCAATAGAAGATGTTGAAAAAACGGCTCCCGTCAATCTAAATTATTTACTTTGGAGAAATCCCGAGAATCTTAAAACCAGATCGATACTTGCATTAGGTTTTAATCCCTCTGATTCACTCCTTTTAGATGATGGATTCTCAAGGAAAGCCTATAAATTGAGAAATCCCTCAAGAGTTCTTTTTGACAAACTATCTAGACCTGAATTTGGACCAATTGAAGAATGGTTTTTATCAGAAAAAAAAGTTGAGACTGAGGTTGCTGGGAAAAGGGTGATGGTTGAAGGCCTTGTGGAGTTGGGACCATCTTTTGGTGCAGATGGTAATTTGATAACTAGCCGTGAAACCTTCTTAAGACTTTTCCCTGCTAATCCTCCTGGAAGTATAGAAATTGGTTTGGTAAAGCTAAAAAAAGGATCTGATCCTGAATTTATTTCAAGAATATTAAATAACTCACTCCCAAATGATGTTCGTGTTCTTACAAAAAATCAATTTATAGAATTTGAGAAGAATTATTGGAAGAATAGTACTGCAATAGGTTTTATATTTAGTTTGGGAGCATTGATGGGTTTCGTTGTAGGGTGTGTGGTCGTTTATCAAATTCTTTATAGTGACGTTACAGACCACCTCCCCGAATACGCCACCCTATTGGCAATGGGTTATAGACTTAAATCCCTATTTTTTGTCGTAGCTAGAGAGGGGTTTTTGTTGGCATTATTTGGTTATTTACCTGCTTATTTTTCTGGTCAAGTACTTTACTCAGTAATAAGGAAATCTACCAAACTCCCAATAATTATGGATGCAGATAAAACTATTTTAATTTTCGTATTAGTTTTAGTAATGTGTATGGGTTCCGCCGCTGTTGCGATGCGTAAATTAGTTGACGCTGATCCTGCCGAAATATTTTAATAATTAAATCTAAATGGTTAAAGCTAATAAATCAAAAAACAATGTTAAAAACTTTAAAACAGTTTCAATAAATAATTTGAGTCACTTTTATGGAAAAAATGAGAATAAGAAACAAGTTCTTAATGACGTTAATTTAAATATTGATAAAGGAGAGTTGGTTCTTTTAAAAGGACCTTCTGGATGCGGTAAAACTACTCTTTTAACCTTAATTGGTGCCTTGAGAACCTGTCAGAGTGGTGATTTAACTGTATTAAATAATCAGTTAAATGGAGCATCAAGGAAAACGCGTCAGATTCTTAGAAGAAGTATTGGAATGATTTTTCAAGGTCACAATCTTCTGAGATGTTTGACAGCGGAACAAAATGTTCAGATGGGCGCCGATTTAATAAAAGGATTAACATATTTGCAAAGACGTGAAATAGCGCAGAATTGGTTGTCAGCAGTTGGATTAGAAGAACATCATAAGAAGTTGCCAAATGACTTATCTGGTGGGCAGAAACAGAGAGTAGCAATTGCTCGGGCTTTATCTGCTAACCCAAAACTTTTATTGGCTGATGAGCCCACTTCTGCTTTAGATAGTGTCACAGGAAGAGAAATAGTAACCCTTTTAAGAAAATTAGCAAAAGAGCAAAATTGTTCTGTACTTATGGTCACTCATGATCCAAGAATTTCTGATATGGCGGATAGGATATTAAATATGGAAGATGGTAAAATATATAGTGCTCATAGTGAGCTAATATAATTAAAAAGCTAAAAATTTCATGTCTAAGAGAAGGAATCTAAAAAAAGAGAAGCAGGAACGTAATCGAGCCTATGCTAGAAAATTCAAAAAAAGGAAATTAAGAACTGATGGAAGACCTGACGGTGGAAACGTTACAGGTACGGCAAATAATGGCGGTGCAGCTGATTAGGGAATATCTTTTATTTTTATCTTGTTGGAGTCCTATATATTATGCATATTTAAGGCGAGATCATGAATGTAAGTATTGTTATACCGACTTACAATAGATTACCTATATTAGAGAAATGTCTTGTTGCGCTTGAGAATCAAAAATTAAATAGAAATATCAGTAATTATGAAGTAATAGTAGTTGATGATGGATCCACTGATGGAACAAGCTCATGGATAAATAAAAATAAAGATAATCTCCCACACGTGGTTCTATTTCAGCAAGAACATGGAGGACCTGCACTGGGAAGAAATCTTGGGGTAATTAAATCAAAATATGAAATAATTATATTTATTGATAGTGATCTTATTGTTTTAGATAATTTTATAAATTGCCACGTAGAAAAATTACTTGCCTCTTGGGGAGAAAATGATAAAAAATGTTTTACCTATGGTTCGGTGGTCAATACATCTAATTTTCTAAATCCTCAGAGTGAAAAACATAAAATAATGGACACTTCTTTTGCTTACTTCGCTACTGGAAATGTTGCGATATCAAAAGAATTAATTTTAAGCATCGGCTTATTTGATACCTCTTTTAGTCTCTACGGTTGGGAGGATTTAGAACTTGGAGAAAGATTAAAAAAAATTGGGACAAAATTAATTAAATGTCCAAATGCAGTAGGTTTTCATTGGCATCCACCATTTAATTGCGAGCAAATAGATTCATTAATAGTTCAAGAAAAAGAAAGGGCGAAAATGGCTTTAGTGTTTTTTAAGAAACATCCAAATTTAAGGGTTAGATTTATGATTCAATTAACTCCTATTCATAATTTACTTTGGCAAATTCTTTGCTTGGGAGGACTAATTAGTATTGATAGAATCCTCCCTTTATTAAAATTTCTAATAAAGATAAGAAGAAATAGACTTGCACTTGAGATACTTAGAATTCCTCTGAATATGATTTACATTAAACAGTTAACCAAATCAAGATAAAAAACTTTTAGAAATACACATCACTTGCTAGAATTAATGAAATAAAATCCACACATCTGACAGTTTCGGGTGATTTACCAATATAAATCCCCGTCAGATGGAGGCTAACCCGAAACCCTTTTAAATTATGGCTGTTGTATCACTATCTGAAATGATGGAAGCTGGTGCTCATTTTGGGCATCAAACTAGACGTTGGAATCCAAAGATGTCTAAGTATATATATTGCGCTAGAAATGGAGTTCATATTATTGATCTAGTGAAAACAGCATTGTGTATGAACAATGCGTATAAATGGACAAGAAACGCAGCAAAAAGTGGTAAACGTTTCCTGTTCGTCGGTACAAAAAAACAAGCATCAGATGTAGTAGCTCAGGAAGCTACTAGATGCGGAGCTGCATATGTAAATCAAAGATGGCTAGGAGGGATGTTGACTAATTGGACAACAATGAAAGCTAGGATTGAAAGATTAAAGGATCTAGAAAGAATGGAAAGTAGTGGTTCAATAGCAATGAGACCCAAAAAGGAAGCTGCAGTTTTAAGGAGAGAACTTGAAAGATTACAAAAATACTTAGGCGGACTCAAGGGTATGAGAAGATTACCAGACGTAGTTGTTTTAGTTGATCAGAGAAGAGAATCTAATGCAGTATTAGAAGCTAGGAAATTAGATATCTCATTAGTGTCAATGTTGGATACAAACTGCGATCCGGATTTGTGTGAGGTTCCTATTCCATGTAATGATGATGCCGTTAGATCTGTGCAACTTATTTTAGGAAGACTTGCAGATGCTATAAATGAGGGCAGAAAGGGTTCTAATGCCGAAAGGAAAAATTAAATTCCAATTTAAAACTTATTAATTACTTTTTTATTACTTCAAATGGGAAACATTACAGCAAAACTTGTAAAAGATCTTAGAGACAAGACTGGCGCAGGAATGATGGATTGCAAAAAAGCACTTAACGAAACTGATGGAAATGTTGATAAAGCTTTGGAATGGTTAAGAAAGAAAGGTATAGCTAGTGCTGAAAAGAAATCGGGAAGAGTTGCGGCTGAAGGTTCAATTGCTAGTTATATTCATACTGGATCAAGAGTGGGGGTTCTACTAGAGTTAAATTGTGAAACTGATTTTGTTGCTAGAGGCGATATTTTTCAATCTCTGTTGAAGGATGTCTCAATGCAAGTAGCAGCTTGCCCAAATGTTGAGTATGTCTCAATTGATGAAATACCAGAGGATGTTGTGGAAAAAGAAAAGCAGATCGAGATGGGGAGAGATGATTTATCTGGAAAACCAGAAAAAATTAAAGAAAAAATAGTTGAAGGGAGAATAGCGAAAAGACTTAATGAGCTAGTTTTACTTTCACAACCTTACATTAAAGATAGTTCTATTACTGTTGAGGATCTTGTTAAACAAGCAGCTGCAAAAATTGGGGAAAATATAAAAGTAAGACGCTTTACAAGATATACATTGGGTGAAGGTATTGAAAAAAATCAAATGGACTTCGCTGAAGAGGTTGCATCAATGCAATCAAACTAGTCACTTGAATGATTTGAATAATTTCAATAATTACGTAGATATAGATAAAATTAACTCTCAATTAGAGAGAGCAGATATACAAAAAAGTATATTAATTAGAAATATGTATAGGGAATATGAACTTTATCTTAATCTAGTAAGAGATTTACTTTATATCTCCGTAGAAAAAGGGCTTAACCAAATATATAGTTATCCAACAATTAATGATAATTTTATAAATGAAAATGAATTTTTTGGTCTCTTTGAGAAAAAAATAAGTAAACTTGTTTATACGAATTTGCCCTTATTAACAGTAGAGCAATTAAAAATAAATGAAATTGAAAAAAACATAAATAAGGAAATTAATTTTAATAGGTTAGATATTTCCACAAAAGCAAAGGATGACCAAAAAGAAAAATTTCAATATGAAGATGGTTTTCAATTAGATGAACCCATTCAGTTCCAGGTTAGTAAAGACATTTCAAATACTTCTGAATATTATCAAGCTAATAATTATG
Organism: Prochlorococcus sp. MIT 1314; assembly: GCF_034093315.1. Taxonomy (GTDB): domain Bacteria; phylum Cyanobacteriota; class Cyanobacteriia; order PCC-6307; family Cyanobiaceae; genus Prochlorococcus_A; species Prochlorococcus_A marinus_Y. Next base: position 166,463 of record NZ_CP139300.1, read on the forward strand.
AGAAATTCGTATCACTTAATTTAGATAATAATGACCATAATAATTATTTATCAAATAACAATATTATTGAAAATTTAGGAGTTGAAAAACAATTTATTTCCTCCCTACTTGAATTAATAGGGGAAGTAAATGTTGAAAAACCAAGACATCCAGAAAAAGATAATATCAATCAAATGGATATTTCACCCAAAAATCAGATTCTTAAAAATTTTGATTTAATAGAAAAGTCATTGGAAAATTTACTATTGAATCTTTCATATAAGATTAACCAAGAATTATTTAAGGCCAATCTAATAAAAAAGATGATATCTAAAGATTCCTTTGATTACTTAGTAAGCAAAAATTTGATGATAAAACATCCATATCCTTTTGTTATTAATTTCGAATTCAACTTAAACCGGTCATCATTAAACGTCAATAATCTTACAAGTATTATTTTCTTTAGTATATCTACTGTTGAATTAGAGTTTAATAATTTAAATCTTTCTATTCAAAGGATTAAAATAAATGAGCTAAAAAATCAATTTCAGCGTTTGATTAAAAAAGAGACATACTGGAGGCAAAAAGAAATAACTTTGAATAAGATACATTGAAAAAATAACTCTTTTTCAAATGTGACTATTAGCGGAAATAATAATAATAAATTAATTAAAGATTGGATAAGACCTCTTCAAAAGTCTCTAACTATTGAAACTGAAAACAAATTTATTAATACCCTAGGAAGAGAAAAATATTTTAATGATTATTTGCATGAATCATTGAAAAAACTGGATAATCTAAATCTCTCAGACGAATATTTGAGGATATTTAATGAATTTTCTATAAAATATAATGAATATAATAAATTAGATGAGAATCAAAGGAAAAGATTAATTATAGATACAAGAAAAAATCTTTATAAACTTGGTAAAACTTTAGAAATAGAAAGTTCTAATAATATTTCTAATAAAGTTTTTCTGAATAAGGCTGATTCAAATTTGTCTTTTGATTCAGATATTTCATTAATAAAAAATGTGGGAAAAGTTTATAAAAACAAGCTTAATGAATTAGGGATTTTTCATATAAAGGATCTAATTAATTATTTCCCGCGAACATATCTAGACTATACGAATAGAGTTAAGATAATAAATTTAAAACCAGATAATTTATATACGTGCATCGCAAATATTAAAAGATTCTATATTCATAAGAGTAAAAAGAATAGTAATTTATCAATAATGAATTTTGTAGTTTCTGATGAAACGTCTTCAATAAAGGTTACAAAATTTTTTCTAGGAAGAAGATTTAGATCTTACTCCTTCTTCGAATCTCAAAAATCTTTGTATAAGACTGGAACCAAATTGGCAATTTCCGGTAGAGTTAAATTGACAGATTATGGCAAAACTTTTGTAGATCCGCAGATTGAAATTCTTAAGGATAATAATGAAAATTTTAATTTTTCAGGAAAAATATTGCCCTTGTATTCATTAGGTGAGGCATTATCAAATATGAGTTTTATAAAACTTATGAAAAAGGTACTAATTTATGCAAAGCAATATCCGGAAATTTTAAATAAAAAGCAACTTGATTCATTATCTTTATTATCAAAAGGAGAGTCTTTGATTAATATTCATTTCCCACCAAATCAACAGGCACTTATTGAGTCAAAAAAACGTTTGGTTTTTGATGAGTTGTTCCTATTGCAAATAAAGTTTCTACTTAGAAAAAGAAAGACGAAAAAAAATGTAAGTGTCCAACAATTAACTCAAAAGAAATCTTTACTAAAAGAATTTTTAAATAGTTTTCCTTTTGAATTAACAAAATCTCAAGTAAATGTTTTAAATGAAATTAAGAAAGATTTATCTAATCCCGTTCCAATGTCTAGATTGCTTCAGGGAGATGTAGGAAGTGGTAAAACTATAATTGCAATAGCATCTCTTTTAATTGTTATTGAAAAAAACCTGCAAGGTGCATTTATGGTCCCAACTGAGGTATTAGCAGAACAACATTATAAAAATTTATTAAAATATTTGAATCCCCTTTTGGTTTCTGTTGAACTTCTTACTGGGAATACTCCCCAAAAAAAGAGAAAAGAAATTCTCTCGAATTTGAACAATGGATTAGTTGATATTCTCGTAGGTACTCATGCATTATTTGAGGATAAAGTCATCTTTAATTCATTAGGGATGGTCGTAATTGATGAACAACATAGGTTTGGAGTTACTCAAAGAAATAGATTACTTAATAAAGGAGAAAATACTAACTTGTTATCAATGACAGCAACACCAATTCCAAGAACTCTTGCTCTTTCAATTTATGGAGATTTAGATGTAAGTCAAATTACAGAACTCCCTCCTGGGAGAGTTCCTATAACTACAAAAATAATTTCAGAAGATGATTTAACTACCTTATTCAAGATTGTTGAAGATGAGATAACTAAGGGAAGGCAAGCTTATGTGATTTTGCCACTTATAGAAGATTCAGAAAAAATGAATTTAAGTTCTGCAAAGAAAACATTCAAATATTTATCAGAAAAGGTATTTTTAAAGAACAAAGTTGGATTATTACATGGCAAATTAACTTCAGAAGAAAAGAACGCAGTGATTAATTCTTTTTTAAAAAATGAAATTAATATATTAGTTTCAACTACTGTAATTGAGGTTGGAATTGATGTACCTAATGCCACTATTATGATTATTTATAATTCGGAAAGATTTGGATTGTCTCAGTTACATCAATTAAGAGGGAGAGTTGGTAGGGGATCAACTAAATCTTTTTGTTATCTAGTAACCTCTAATAAAAATGGATTAGAAAATAAGCGACTATGTGTTTTGCAAAAATCTAATGATGGGTTTTATATTGCCGAAAAAGACTTAGAGCTTAGAGGTCCAGGCCAGATTTTAGGATATAGGCAATCTGGATTGCCTGATTTTGTATTGGACAATTTACCAAACAATAAATTTCTAATTGAAAAGGCTCGAGAAGAGGCTATTAAGATTGTTAGTAATGATCCCTTTCTAGAAGAAAATATAGTTTTAAGGAATATACTAATTGATAATTCTGAAAATAAATTTATTCATGATTTCTTAAATTAAAAACTATTATTGTTATTTTTTAAATATATGCAAGTATAAAATCAACTGCAAATTTTAATTGAAGATTTGGAATGAAATACCAATTAAAGAGAATGGAGATAAATTAATTGCTATACCAAGCTACTTAAACTTTTTTGATCCGCACCCTTACTCTCATTTGGGAGCACCTTATAAAGATAAAACTTCTATTTGGAAATTAAGAAAGGAGGTTGTAAATAGATTAGTAAAAGTAAATGATTATTTGAAATTAAAGACTAGTTTTTACCTTTTAATTTATGACAGTTGGCGACCTTTAGAAGTACAAGAATTTATGTTTAAAAGATCATTTTTATTAGAGTGCAAAAAATTAGATATTGATGCTTCCATAAAAAATATGAAATCTTATCCATCTATTTTAAAGAAAGTTGAAAAATTTTGGGCATATCCTTCCTGCGACCCTATGTGTCCTCCACCTCATTCAACTGGTGGAGCACTGGATGTCTGTTTGTCTGATAAATTTGGAAATCCTGTTGAGATGGGAAGCAAAGTTGATCAAATGGATTTAACTTCAAATCCTTATTTCTATGAAAACAAAAAAAATGAAAAAGCAGTTATTTGGAATGCTAGAAGAAATTTATTGAGGGAAATTATGACTAAATTTGGGTTTGCACAACATCCAAATGAATGGTGGCATTTTAGTTATGGTGACCAATTATGGGCTTGGAAAAATAAAAAAGCAAATGCTATTTATGGGAAAATTTAAATTCTAATTAATTTTATTTAGTAAATTCAAAATAGAATTTTCATCTTGCGTATTTATAAAATCGCCGAAATCTAAATCTAAACTACTTTTCCAATGATTAAATAGTGGTTGAAGAGTTTTTTCTAAATCGTTTAGTTCCATTCTTTGTAAGTATGGTTTAGCCAATCTTTGTAGATTTTTACTTCCCCCCAACCATAATTGGTATTTGTTTTGTCCACTTCCTACAAGTGCTAATTCCGCCATGTAAGGCCTTGTACATCCATTTGGACACCCTGTCATTCTAAATAATATTGTCTTTTCTATTTTTAGATCTACTAGTAATTTTTCAATCCTTTTGAGGACATCAGGTAAAATTCTTTCTGCCTCAGTCATCGCAAGACCACAAAGTGGTAAAGCTGGACATGCCAACGCATGTCTTTGTATTTCATTAATTTTATCTAAATTGTTGTATCCAATTTTTGATAGAATTTTTTTGATTTCACTTTTGTTTTTATTAGGAATATTACAAAGTAAAATATCTTGATTAGGAGTAAGTCTTAAATCAAGATTATATTTTTTTACGATAGTAGTAATGGTATTTTTTTTCTCTCCTGATAATCTCCCTGATAGTAAAGGTAACCCTACGAAATAAGAGCTTTTATTTTGTTTGTGCCAACCTAGATAATCAACAAGGATTTGATTCGGTTCTTTTCTGATTTTTTTTATTTCTTTTTTAAAGTACTTTTCTATGAGTAACTTTTTAAACCATTTAATACCTTTTCTATGAAGAAGGTATTTCATTCTAGAATTTTTTCTTGATTTTCTGTCACCATAATCTCTTTGAATAGCAACAATACTTTGTATTAATTCATAAATATCTTGTTCTTTAACATATCCCAGCGGATCTGCAATTCTTGCGAAAGTTTCTTCATTATTATGTGTGCGACCCATGCCACCGCCAACATAGAAGTTGCAACCCTCTAAGTTTCCATCTTTTGAAGTAAAGGCAACTATTCCGATGTCATTAGTAAGAAGATCAACTGAATTATCTCCAGGGACTGTAACAGCGCATTTGAATTTTCTTGGTAAATAAGTTGAACCATATAGAGGCTCATCTTTTATTCCACTAAAAACATTATCTTTAAATTGAAGCCTCCTAATGGCTTCAATTTCTTTGTCAGGCTTTATTGTGTATTCTAAATCCCCATCAGCCCAAAGCTCTAAAAAAGTACCTTGTCCAGCTAATGGTGTGAGAAGGTCTGCAACTTTTTTAGCCAATGCTCTTGCAATAATGTAATCCGGCGAATCAAATGGAGCCGCTGGAGCCATTACATTTCTATTTATGTCCCCACATGCAGCTAATGTTGAGCCCATTGAATTTATAATTGTTTGAATTACTTCTTTTAAATTCTCCTTTCTAATTCCATGCATTTGAAAGGCTTGCCTTGTTGTTGCCCTAAGTGATCCATTACCCAGTTTGTCAGATAATTCATCTAATGCTAAAAATAATTTCCCAGGGATCTCCCCTCCTGGACTTCTCAACCTAAGCATCATTTGCCAATCTTTACTTTTGCCAGGCTTTCTATTCTCCCTGTTATCTTGTTGATAGCTACCATGGAATTTCAATAACTGAACTGCATCATTAGTAAAATGATCGTTCTTGTTAACTAATTCCGTAGCAAGTGGTTCCTTAAGAAATTTGCTGCTTTCTTTGAATTTTTCAAATTTAGAAACTTCTAATCCATTTGCCAAGCAAACAGTTTCTTCTTTAGTAGAATTTTTTTTCTTTTTTACTTTCTCAACCTTGATCAAAGGACCAAAACATATCTCTTTTTATACATTAGCGAAAAGCTTATTTAACCGGTAGTAAATTATAGTAATAGAAATCATATTTTTTTCTTGTCTAAATATTTACTTGAGATAGGAACCGAAGAGTTGCCCGCTAAATTTTCTCATTCTGTTCTTGATCAATTTAAATCTCTAATAGAATTTGAATTGGATAAAAAGCTTATTAAATACAACAATGTTGTTGTTTCCTCTACACCAAGGAGGATAGTTCTACTTATAGAAGGCTTAATCGATTACGCTGAAGACAAAACGATAGTGAGAAAAGGACCTAAAGCAGATTCAGCTTTTTTTAACGGATCTCCTACTAATGCAGCTTTAGGTTTTGCTAATAGTTTAGGTATAGAAGTAGGTGAGCTAGAAATAAAAAATACGGAAAAGGGTGATTTTGTTTTTGGAATGAAAATTGAGAAGGGAGAATCAACAAGAACTTCGTTGTCTTCAATTATTCCTAAAGTAATTAAGAGTCTTCAAGGTCCTCGATTTATGAAATGGGGAGAGGGGAACATAAAATTTTCAAGACCTATTAGGTGGATTGCCTCTCTTTACAATGATGAAATTCTTGATTTTGTATTTGATGAATGTGATCCAAAGATTCAAATAAGTAATAAATCAAAAAGCCATAGACTAATAAATGAAGTTTTTGAAGTTAGAAACCCTTATAATTATTTTGAATTAATGAAACAATATAGGGTATTAGTTAAGCGAAACGAAAGGAAAGAAAAAATTTCAAGTCTTATAAATAATGAAGCTAAATTCCTAAATGTTAATCCTGACCTTTCTGAAGAATTGCTTAATGAACTAACTGATTTAGTTGAATGGCCAGAATTAATTGTTGGTAAGTTTAGTGAAGAATTTCTTGAGCTTCCTGTAGAAGTTCTGTCAACAGTTATGAAAAGTCATCAGAGATATGTGCCTCTTTTATTAAAAAATAATACTTTTTCCAAGCTAGATTTAAGCTCTGAAAAAAACATAAGTACAAATTTTTTCGTGATTTCAAATGGTCTTGAAGAATCAAATGATAATATTGCTAAGGGTAATGAGAAAGTATTAAGGGCAAGGTTTTCAGATGCAAAGTTTTTTGTGGCTAGTGATAAAAAGGTTTCTTCAATTGAAAGGAATGAAAAACTTAAATCTGTTTCTTATTTGAAAGGACTTGGCAATATTCTTCAGAGAGTAGAAAGAATAGTGGAAGTTACTAAAAAGATTCTTTTATTTTTAAATGATAAATCTTTAGAAGAGATCAAAATAATAGAAGCTGCCAAATACTGTAAAAACGACTTGTCTAGCGAAATTGTATACGAATTCCCAGAGTTGCAGGGAATAATGGGTGGTAAATATCTCAAAAATGAAGGATTTAATGATGATGTTTGTTTGGCTGTAGCTGAACATTATTTACCTTCTTTTTATAAAGATGCTTTGCCCTCTACAAAATACGGTGCAATAGTTTCCATAGCAGACAAGATTGAAACTTTAATAAGTATATTTATTTCTGGTAAGCGTCCAAGTGGATCATCTGATCCTTATGCTCTGAGAAGAAATTTAAATGGAGTCATTAAAATAATTTGGGATTACGAACTTTATTTGCCTTTAGATAATTTGTTTAACGAGCTTATTGAGTTTTGGGGAATCTCATTCCCGAACTTGAACTTCTCAAAAGAGGAAGTTTTAAATGATTTAAATGAATTTTTATTTCAAAGAATTGGCAGTCATCTCGAAGAATTATCTTTAAGTAAAGAATTAATAAAAGCCGTATGCTACTCGGGTGAATTTTCTAAAAAAAGAATATTGAATCTTGTTGATTTGAAAAATAGGATTAAAGCTCTTGTCATTTTTAAAGAAAAAGAAACTTTTGTTGAAATCCAGAGGGTAATTACTAGGGTAAGTAAATTATCGAATAGCAGTAATCTGCCATCAGATGTTTTCTCAATAGGAGACTATATAGACACTAAACTTTTTGAAAAAGATTGTGAATTAAAATTATTTGAATTTATTAGAGAATTAGAAAAACTTTTTTCGAAAGATTATTGCAATTATTTGAAACTTCTAAATTTGTTCGAGATTAATATAAATACTATTGAGGATTTTTTTGATAATGAAAAGGGTGTTCTGGTAATGTCAGAAGATACAAAAATAAGAAATAATAGACTTAACTTATTGAGTCTAATTAGAAATTATTCTCTAAAGATCGCTGACTTTACACTTTTGAACGTTTAACTTTAATACCCCCTTTAATTGAATAATTTTTAAGCATTTTTTCAACTTCTTTCTCTTCTCTTACTGCACTATCAACAGGTTTGTAATTTAATGGTGCAAGTGCCTTTCCTCTTAAAATTGATCCAAGAGTAAGCAAGGTAAGTTTAATTTGCTGTATTGGTTTCATTGCAACAACTTTTTTATATAAATAACTATCGAAAGTGAGTCTTTGAACGTCCATATCATCACACATTTCCACAAAAGCTTCTCTAGCAGAATCGTTCCTATAAAAAATATTTTGCAGAATTTCTAGTACCTTATATGTTGCTCCATACTTTTTATCCCATTTCTTTAAGTAATTTTTTAAATCATTTTCTGAGGGTATAATTTCTCCATTTTTTGAAGCTTCAACAATTTCTTCTGCACACATTCTTCCACTCTTTGCAGCAAAATATATTCCCTCTCCAGAACTCTTCGTAACATAACCAGCAGCATCTCCTACTAAAGCCATTCTCCCAACAACTCTTCGAGGCCTAGGATGCTCAGGAATAGGATGTGCCTCTACTTTTATAACCTCACCATTTACGAGTCTTTTTTTTGCCCTATTCCTTACTCCTTCTTGTAGACCCTTTATTAATGATTGATTCTCCTGCATTGTACCTGTTCCTACAGCAACATGATCATATTTAGGAAATACCCAACCATAAAAGTCAGGAGAAACGTCAGTTCCTACATACATTTCGGCAAGATCTTCATAGTAACTCATTTCTTCTTTGGGCAATTTAATTCTTTCCTGAAATGCTATAGCTACTTTGTAATCTCCTGCGTCCATCGCTTTTGCAACTCTACTATTGGCTCCGTCTGCCCCAATTAAAAGGTCGACTGTAAGTTCTTTCAGCTCTCCTTTTTTATCTCCAGAAGAATAGTCAGAATATATAAGTTTATATGGACCTTGGTTGTTATTGCCTGTATCAATTGAAGTAACTAATCCATTAATTAATGTAGCTCCTAGATCAGCGGCCCTGTTTCGCATGAAGGCATCCATTACTTCTCTTCTGCACATTCCTATAAATTCATTATCACTTTTGCCATAAACCTTATCTAAACTTATATCAACTTCTCTATTTGAAGGAGAGATCATTCGCATATGCCTTACTTTTCTATCGATAATTGATTCGGGCAAGTCAAATTCTTCTACCATGCATAGAGGTATAGCTCCACCACAAGGTTTGGCATTGTCTAATTTTCTTTCGAAAAGCCAAGTTTGTATTCCAGATTTGGCAAGTATTTCTGCAGCACATGAACCACTTGGACCTCCTCCAATAACAGCTACCCTCAACATACGAAAAAAATAATACTGTATATAAAAACTACATCTTTTTTGCTTATAAAAGTGCATTTCTTAAAAAAATAGTTAATATCGAAATATGTTTTCCAAATTCACCTCTTAATAATTGGAACAAAAAAAAGATTTAAATCAATTTGATATACCTTTCGCCAAAAGAACTTACTTAAATACTTCTAATTCAACATTATTAAAAAAATTTATTATATTTTCTCCATTTCTTTTTCTCCTTTTTTCCCTTACTTTATTGCGATTGATTAGAGACATAGAATTAGAACCTCTGATCAATCTCAATTTTAAGATTGAGAGAAATCACGAACATAGAATTTTGGGTCATCTACCCTATAAAGAAATTAGTAAAGATAAATTAGTTTTAATTGAGCCAAATATTGAAGTTCATGTTGACATGCGTGATTCTTTATTAAATATGAGAGAAGAAGCTAGAAAGAATGGGATATATTTGGTCTTCTTGAGTGGGTATAGATCAATAAATTTGCAAAACGATATTTTTTATTCTTTAAAATCTATTAGAAATCAAGAAGCGGCAGAAAGAGCTAGAGTTTCAGCCCCACCTGGATATTCTGAGCATAGTACTGGTTTTGCAATTGATATTGGTGATGCTACTCGAAGAGAAACAGACTTTGAGACTGAATTCGAAAATACTGATGCCTTTAGATGGTTAATCAAAAATGCAGCTAAGTACCACTTTAAGTTATCTTTTAACAAAAATAATCAATATATAGATTACGAACCTTGGCATTGGAGATATGAGGGCTCTATTGAAGCTTTAAAAGTTTTTGAAAGTTCAAATAGAAAATTATAAATTAAATTTCTAATTAAATTATTCAATATGATTATGTTTTCCAAAATCTTAAAGAGAAAATTCTCATAATAAGCATTCTTTGAGTTAGCCTTAATGTAGTAAATCTATTATTTATATAAATTTTGTAAATGTCATCTTCAATAAAAGAAATTAGGAATGTTGCAATTATAGCCCACGTAGATCATGGTAAGACAACTCTAGTGGATGCCTTGTTATCGCAATCAGGAATATTTAGAGATAATGAAGTTATTCCTACATGTGTAATGGATTCAAATGATTTAGAAAGAGAAAGAGGAATAACCATACTCTCAAAAAATACTGCAGTTAACTATAAAAACACCAGAATTAACATTATAGATACACCTGGTCATGCTGATTTTGGAGGCGAAGTCGAGAGGGTTTTGGGAATGGTTGATGGTTGTTTACTTATTGTTGATGCAAATGAGGGCCCAATGCCACAAACAAGATTTGTCTTAAAAAAAGCATTAGAAAAAGGCCTAAGGCCTATAGTTTTTGTAAACAAAATTGATAGACCAAGAGTAGTACCAGAAATAGCAATTGATAAGGTTCTTGATTTGTTTTTAGAATTGGGAGCTGATGATGATCAATGTGATTTTCCTTATCTTTTTGGAAGCGGCCTATCTGGTTTCGCGAAAGAAGATATGGAATCTAATAGTGACAATATGATGCCCCTATTTGAAGCTATTCTCAGACATGTTCCACCTCCAGTAGGCGACTCAAATAAACCTCTTCAACTACAAATTACTACTTTGGACTATTCTGATTTCTTGGGTAGGATTGTAATAGGAAAGATTCATAATGGAACCATAAAAAATGGTCAACAAACTTGTTTGATTAAAGAAAATGGAAAAACTATTAAGGGCAAGGTTAGTAAACTATTAGGATTCGAAGGATTACAAAGAATTGACATAAATGAAGCATTCGCAGGTGATATTGTTGCTGTTTCTGGTTTCGATGACGTCAATATTGGTGAGACCATCGCATGTCCCGATTCTCCTCATCCTCTTCCATTAATCAAAGTTGATGAACCTACTTTAAATATGACTTTTGTTGTCAATGATTCCCCATTTGCTGGTAAAGAAGGGAAATTTGTTACTAGTAGACAATTAAAAAATAGATTGGAGAGGGAACTTTTAACAAATGTTGCCCTAAGGGTCGAAGAAACTGAATCTCCCGACAGGTTCTCAGTTTCAGGAAGAGGTGAATTACATTTAGGTATTTTGATTGAAACCATGAGAAGAGAGGGGTTTGAGTTCCAAATCTCACAACCTCAAGTAATTTTTAGAGAAATTGATAATGTTGAATGTGAGCCTATAGAGACTTTGGTTCTAGATGTACCTGAAGTGTCTGTTGGTTCATGCATAGAGAAACTTGGATCGAGAAAGGCAGAGATGAAAAACATGCAGACAAGTTCAGATGGGAGAACCCAATTAGAATTCCTTGTGCCATCTAGAGGACTAATTGGATTTCGTGGTGAATTTGTTAGGATAACTAGAGGTGAAGGTATCATGAGTCACTCTTTTTATGAATATAAACCTAAGACAGGAGATTTTGAAACAAGGAGAAATGGAGTTCTTATAGCTTTTGAGGAAGGTGTGGCCACATTTTATGCATTAAAGAATGCTGAAGATAGGGGGGTTTATTTTATTAAACCAGGAGTTAAAGTTTATAAGGGAATGATAATTGGAGAGAATAATCGACCTCAAGATCTTGAGTTGAATATATGTAAAACTAAGCAGTTGACTAATATGAGGTCTGCAGGGGCAGAGGAACTTGATACTTTGCAGTCACCTGTTGATATTACCCTTGAGAGAGCACTTGAATATATCGGTCCTGATGAAATGCTAGAGGTAACACCTGATTCAATAAGAATGAGAAAAATAAATAAGAAGAAAAAATATTAATAATTAATTTGATGAATGAAGAAAGTACAAAAAGTTTTAATGATTCCCTTTTTACTGCTTTAAATCTTTTTAACAATCATGAATGGTATGAGGCTCATGACGCTTTTGAAGAAATTTGGAATTCTGTTCAAGGTGACGAAAGACAAGTCATCCAAGGAATTTTGCAAGTATCCGTATCGCAGTTTCACTTAAGTAAGGGTAATTTAAATGGAGCTACTATTTTGCTTGGAGAAGGTTTAGGTAGGATAAAAACTAGAACCAAGATTAATTTAGGTATTGATCTTGAATCTTTCTGCAGATGTTTGGAAGATTTATTGAGGAAATTACAATATAAAGAGATCTTAAATGAGGACGATAAGCCTTTTTTGAAACCTCTTTGATGAATATGAATATATCTTTCTCTTTATTTGAATTATTATTTTTTATCTCAATTTCTTTTCATGAAAACAAGATAGCTAAACGATTTCAAGGAAGATGAACTTAAAAATTCAAAATGTATCACTTTCAATTAAGGGAAGATTAATCGTAAATGATGTTTCCATAACTGTAAATCCAGGAGAAGTTGTAGGTTTGATGGGACCTAATGGTGCAGGTAAAACTACCACTTTTAATCTTGCAGTTGGGAATATAAAACCTGATAAGGGTGAAGTTTTCATGAATGGTAAAAATATAACTAATCTTTCTCTCCCAATTAGATCAAGACTTGGTTTGGGTTATTTGACTCAGGAGGCGAGTATATTTAGAGACCTAACTGTTAAGGAAAATATAGATTTAGCTTTGGCGAATTCATCTTATAGTCGAGCGGTAATTAGAAATAGAAGAGAACAATTAATTAATGAATTTAATTTGAATAATTTTGTAGATAATTATGGCTATCAGCTTTCAGGGGGAGAGAGAAGGAGGTGTGAGATAGCTAGAGCGCTCACTGTAGGCAAAAAAGGACCTAAGTATTTATTACTAGACGAACCCTTTGCTGGAATCGATCCTCTAGCTGTTAATGATTTAAAGAAACTAATTCTTAAATTAAGTGGTGACGGGGTAGGAATTCTTATTACAGACCATAATGTGAGGGAAACCCTTTTAATTACCAACAAGTCATATGTATTAAGTGAAGGAAAAATTTTAGCTTACGGGTCATCAAGTGAATTGGCAGATAATCCAATAGTCAAGAAGTATTATCTGGGTGATGATTTCAAACTTTGAAATCCTTTTACAAGATAAATTAAAACTTTATTATTAAAGATTTACTCATATAAGAAAGATTTAATTTATTATTTGTTTGACATTGAATATAAAAACTGGATAAATTTCTAGAAATGATATTAGATAATCTGTTTAAAAATTTAATATATGATCCCGTTTCAGTGTTAGGTCTTTTAGTATTTTATATTTTATTAGTTAATTTACCAATATCTCTAGGTGCAGTTTTTAAAAAAAAGTCTTCTTTTACCGTAAGACTTCTTACAATTCTAGTTAATTTATTTATAACACTACAACTACTTTGTAGGTGGTCAATTTCTGGACACTTTCCTATTAGTAATTTGTATGAATCTCTTTATTTCCTTACTTGGGGGATCACAATGGGGCAACTATTGATTGAAAGCGAATACCAATCTCCAATAATCCCTTCAATTGCTATACCTATTGAGTTACTGAGTGTTGCTTTTGCTTGTTTTGTTTTACCTGATGATTTGAAATTGTCATCCAACTTGGTACCAGCTTTACGATCTAGTTGGCTAGTAATGCATGTTAGTGTCGTAATGCTTAGTTATGCGGCATTAATTGTAGGTTCTTTACTATCAGCTTCTGTTTTGTTCATTAATAAAAATAAACCTCTTCAAATTAGAAGTAGCTCTTCAGGAACAGGAGGGTTCAAAATTTCTAATAACTATAATTTAAATGGTTTAGTTGATACTATTGAATTTTCCCATTCAGAGGAATTAGATACATTAAGTTATCGTTCTATATTAATAGGTTTTGTTCTTTTGACTCTCGGTTTAATTTCAGGTGCTGTTTGGGCTAATGAAGCTTGGGGCACATGGTGGAGTTGGGATCCAAAAGAAACATGGGCATTTATCTCATGGTTGTTTTATGCTGCTTATTTGCACATGAGAATAAGTAAAGGTTGGCAAGGAAGGAGACCAGCATTATTAGCAACTACAGGCTTTGTAGTTGTTTTAGTATGTTATTTAGGAGTAAATTTCTTAGGTATAGGTTTACATAGTTATGGTTGGATATTCGGGTGATTTGTTATTCTCTCGGATATTTATTGAGGTTCTGAAAGCACATTCCCTTTTTGTGCTTCTTGAGCAACTTTTCTCAAGTCATCACATCCCTCTTTTAATGTTGGGTAAGCAAACATTCCGCTGCCTGCAATAAAACAATTAGCCCCAGCATCGGCACATTGTGAAATAGTCCAATTTGCTTTTATGCCTCCATCAACTTCTATGTCTACATTTAGGTTTTTTTCGATAATAAAGTTTCTTATTTTTCTAATTTTGTTAAGCATTGTTGGTATATAAGCTTGTCCACCAAAGCCTGGATTAACTGTCATAACCAAAACATGATCAACCATATCCATTATGTTTTCAATCATTTCAAATGGAGTATGAGGATTTAATGCCACTGAAGGAGAACCTCCTAGGTCTCTGATTCTTCCAAGAACTCTATGCAAATGAATATTTGCTTCGGCATGAGCTATTACTACTCCTGGTTCTCCATTCGCTCCTTTTGTAGCCTTTACATAAGAATCAAGCATGGTTTCACAATTGTATTGGCTCACCATTAATTGAGTTTCAAAAGGGACATTGCAATATTTCCTGCATGCTGCAATCATCTCAGGACCAAAAGTAAGATTTGGCACGAAATTTCCATCCATTACATCAAATTGAATTCTATCTACCCCAGCTTCCTCGAGCTCTTTCACGCATGCACCCATATTCGCCCAATCAGCCGGTAAAACTGAAGGAATTATTTGAATTGGTCTATTAACACCAGTTAAATTTGGTTGATTGGACTCAGTCATTTAATTTTTAAAATATTTAATAAAGATACTATATTTAGTTGTTTATTCCTAATTTAAAGTCACGGCCTGATAAAGTAACAGCTGTAAAGAGTTAAAAAAAGCTTATTAGCATAATAATTCTCATAAAAAAGGATATTTTTTATGAGATCATACTCAAAACCTTTTAGAAAATCCTCAAAAATTTAATTGTGAATCAAACTTTAATTCAAGAAATTCTCGAAGTTGTCGAGCAAGCAGCAATTGCCTCAGCAAAATTAACAGGACTTGGTCAAAAAGATGAAGCTGATGCCGCAGCTGTTGAAGCAATGAGATTGCGAATGGGCAAAATTGAAATGAAAGGGAAAATTGTTATTGGAGAAGGTGAAAGAGATGAAGCACCTATGCTTTATATAGGTGAAGAGGTAGGTAGTGGAAGAGGACCAGGGGTTGACTTTGCAGTAGATCCTTGTGAAGGAACTAACCTTTGTGCGAATAATCAAAGAGGCTCTATGGCAGTTTTAGCTGCTTCTGATACCGGGGGCCTTTTTAATGCTCCTGATTTTTACATGAACAAATTGGCAGCTCCTCCTGCGGCCAAAGGGAAAGTAGATATTAGAAATTCGGCTACTGAAAACTTGAAGATACTTAGTGATTGTTTGGATCTTTCTATTGATGAACTTACTGTTGTTGTAATGGATAGAACTAGACATAAGGATTTAATTAAAGAGATTCGAGGATGTGGAGCAAAAGTACAGCCGATTTCTGATGGTGATGTTCAAGCTGCGATTGCATGTGGTTTTGCAGGTACTGGAACGCATTGCTTGATGGGTATAGGTGCAGCTCCAGAAGGTGTTATTTCGGCTGCCGCAATGAGAGCTCTAGGTGGACACTTTCAAGGACAACTTGTTTATGATCCTGCAATTGCTCAAACTTCTGAATGGGCTGACTACACAAAAGAAGGAAATATAAAACGTCTAAATGAAATGGGTATAACCGATATAGATAAAATCTATGAAGCTAACGAACTGGCATCGGGAGAAAACGTTGTGTTCGCTGGAAGTGGAATAACCGATGGGTTATTATTTGACGGAGTTAAATTTGAAAGGGATTGTGTTAGAACAAGCAGTCTAGTAATTAGTACATTAGATAGTACTGCAAGATTCACAAATACTGTCCATATAAAAGATGGTGCTAAGAGTATCAGCCTTTAAAAATTCACTTTTGATTTTATGCATATTGTTGTCGTCGGACTGAGTCATCGCACGGCACCTGTCGAAGTGCGTGAGAAGTTAAGTATCCCTGACCAATCTATAACAGAATCATTGAAAGCATTAAAAGCTTTCAATGATGTTTTAGAGGTGTCAATTTTAAGTACTTGTAATAGATTGGAAATATATGCTCTAGTAAAGGATAAAAATACTGGAATTTCATCTATTAAAGAATTCATATCAGATTATTCAGGAATTATTTTTGAAGATTTAAATCCTCATCTTTTTTGCTTTAAACAAGAAGACGCAGTTTTGCATTTGATGAAAGTTTCGGCAGGACTCGATAGCCTCGTTTTAGGAGAAGGACAAATACTTTCGCAGGTAAAAAAAATGATGAGATTAGGCCAAGAGAATCAATCGACTGGTCCTATTCTTAATAGATTATTAACTCAATCAGTTAGTACAGGTAAAAAAGTTAGATCCGAAACAAATTTAGGAACTGGTGCTGTATCAATCAGTTCAGCGGCGGTAGAACTTGCTCAATTGAAAATTGGACAAGAAAATGGGTTTGATACTCTAGTAAGTTTGGAATCAGAGAAGGTTCTTGTAGTTGGAGCTGGAAGAATGAGTAGGCTTTTGATAACTCATCTAAAGTCAAAAGGATGTCAAAAACTTATTCTTGTTAATAGAAATATTAATAGAGCATTAAATCTTGCGGTAGACTTCCCTGGATTAGAGATCGTTTGTAAAGGGTTACACGAATTAGATGAAAATATATCAATATCCTCTCTTGTTTTCACTAGTACAGCATCTGAAGAGCCAATAATTGATCTCGCTAAAATTGAAAAATTAAATTTGAGTAATAGAATTAAATTTATTGATATTGGTGTACCGAGAAATATATCTAATGATGTTAAGCAACATGAATTTGTAAAATCATTTGATGTAGATGACTTACAAGAAGTAGTTTCAAGAAATCAAGAATTTAGACAGAAAATTGCAAAGGAAGCAGAATCTTTAGTAGAAGAAGAAAGAATCATTTTTTTAGAATGGTGGGCAAGTTTAGAGGCTGTTCCAGTAATTAATAAACTAAGATCAGATTTGGAGTTAATTAGAAAAGAAGAATTGCAAAAAGCACTTAGTAGAATGGGACCAGATTTTTCTGCTAGAGAAAGAAAAGTTGTGGAAGCTCTGACTAAAGGAATTATCAATAAAATACTTCACACACCTGTTACCAAGTTGAGAAGTCCTCAATCAAGAGAAGAAAGACAGGCATCTTTAAAAATCGTAGAAAAATTGTTTTCTTTGGTAGAAGAGGATAAAAATAGCTAAATTTTCTTTTTTATATTAAGTTTTTCTAGTGATTTATCGAAATACCTTTATAAACTGACCATTCCTGTTTCTAAATCTGTCCATAATCAGTTACTTTAAATAGTTGTATCTATACCTCCATTAGATTGAATGAAGCGTGTGTTGGCCATCATCCTCGGAGGAGGAAAAGGTTCTAGACTTTACCCTTTAACAAAAATGAGGGCAAAACCTGCCGTCCCATTGGCAGGTAAGTATCGTTTAATAGATATCCCAATTAGTAATTGTATTAATTCAGGCATTGAAAAAATGTACGTATTGACTCAGTTCAATAGTGCATCTCTAAATAGACATATAGGAAGAACCTATAATTTAAATGGTCCTTTTGGCCAAGGATTCGTGGAGGTTTTAGCCGCGCAACAGACCCCTGATAGTCCTAAATGGTTTGAAGGTACTGCTGATGCTGTAAGAAAATACCAATGGTTATTTCAAGAATGGGATGTTGATGAGTATTTAATATTGTCAGGTGATCAACTTTATAGAATGGACTACAGTTTATTTGTTCAGCATCATAGAGACAATGGAGCTGATTTAACTGTTGCAGCATTACCTGTTGATGAAGCTCAAGCAGAAGGTTTTGGCCTTATGAGAACAGATGATCTAGGGAATATAAAAGAATTTAGTGAGAAGCCTACTGGAGAGAAGTTGAAGGCAATGGCAGTGGATACTTCAAAATTTGGATTAACTAAGGAATCGGCTACAGAAAAACCATATCTTGCCTCAATGGGGATTTACGTTTTTAGTAGAAATACTCTTTTTGATCTTTTAAATAAATTTCCCAATTATACAGATTTTGGAAAGGACATAATTCCTGAAGCTCTTAAAAGAGGGGATACTCTTAAGAGTTATGTATTCGATGATTATTGGGAAGATATTGGAACGATTGGGGCATTCTTTGAATCAAACTTGGCCTTAACAGAGCAACCAAAGCCTCCATTCAGTTTTTATGATGAAAAATTTCCAATTTATACAAGACCTAGATTCCTCCCCCCTTCTAAACTTGTAGATGCTCAGATTACTGATTCAATAGTATGTGAAGGTACAATCTTGAAGTCATGTAGCATTTTACATTGCGTTTTAGGTGTAAGAAGCAGAATTGAAAGTGATTCTGTTCTTGAAGATACTTTAGTAATGGGTGCAGATTTCTTTGAATCACCTGAAGAAAGAATTGAATTAAGAAAAGGAGGTGGAACACCTCTTGGCGTAGGTGAAGGAACTACTGTAAAAAGAGCAATTCTTGATAAGAACACTAGGATAGGAGATAATGTCGTGATTATTAATAAAGATCGAGTAGAAGAGGCAGATAAACCAGAATTAGGCTTTTATATAAGAAATGGAATTGTTGTAGTAGTTAAAAATGCAACTATTGCAAACGGAACTGTTATTTAATTCGTTTCGATCATTTTTCGCTGACATAAGTATTTTTTTTGAGCAATTTTCTTGAGTTGCAGGCACACTATGTTTATTGAGTTTTTTAATTTTTTATGTCCAAGGCGCATTTTGGTTTAATAGGTCTTGGTGTTATGGGAGAAAATTTAGTTCTTAACGCAGAAAGAAATGGATTTTCTAGTGTAGTTTTTAATAGAACTTATTCAAAAACTGAAGAATTTTTAAAAGGTCGAGGCTTTGGGAAGAATATAGAGGGAGCTGAAACTCTTCAAGAATTTGTTAATAAGCTTGAGAGACCTAGAAGAATTTTAATGATGGTAAAAGCTGGACCGGCTACAGATGCTGTTATAGATAATATTTCTCGATACCTTGAGGAAGGTGATTTATTAATAGACGGCGGTAACTCTCAATTTAAAGATACAGAAAGAAGGGTAAATACTCTTGAAAGTAAAAGTTTTGGATATATTGGAATGGGAGTCTCAGGGGGGGCTAAGGGAGCTCTTGAAGGGCCAAGTATGATGCCAGGAGGTACTAAGGCTTCCTACGATGCAATCGAAAGCTTATTAACAAAAATGGCTGCCAAAGTTGAAGACGGTCCATGTGTGGCATATGTAGGGCCAGGAGGCTCAGGTCATTTTGTGAAAACTGTTCATAACGGAATTGAATACGGAATTGAACAAATACTTGCAGAAGCTTATGACCTCATGAAGAGAGTCAAAGGTATGGACGGGAAGCAGATTTCAGAAGTTTTTGGTATTTGGAATAAAACTGATGAGTTAGCTTCTTATCTTGTTGAGATAACAGAGATTTGTCTTAATACCAAAGATGAAATTACTGGGGATTACGTTGTGGAGAAAATATTGGATAAAGCTGGTCAAAAAGGTACAGGATTATGGACTGTTGTAAGTGCTTTAGAACTTGGAGTGTCAGTCCCAACTATTTATGCTTCTTTAAATGCAAGAGTAATGAGTTCTTTAAAAGATCAACGTAGTCAGATTGAAAAACAAATTCCAGCCAAAGAGATAGAAGATTTTGATTTAGGAGATATTTCAGATCGAATGAAACCATTATTTGATGCTGTAGTCCTTGCCACAATTGCTAGCTATGCCCAAGGTATGGATATTTTAAGAGAAGCGTCTTCTGTATATAATTATGATTTAAATATGCCATCAATAGCTCAAATATGGAAAGGTGGTTGCATAATCAGATCAAAATTATTAAGTAAAATTCAAGATGCTTATAACAAAGACCCTAATCTAAAAAATTTAATTTTTGATGATTGGTTCAATAATGAAATCGCGACAAGATTAGATAACTTAGCTAAAGTAGTTTCTTTATCCACAAAAGCTGGTATACCAGTCCCATGCCTATCCAGTACTTTAGATTACTTGAACAGTTATAGAACCAATAGACTTCCTCAGAATCTTGTTCAGGCAATGAGAGACTGTTTTGGCTCTCATACATATGAAAGAATTGATAAGGAAGGTAGTTTTCATACTGAATGGATGAAATGATTGAAAAGGTCAAAAATGGATACACCATAAATATATACAAAGACAAGTTAGAACTATCAACAGCGGTTTTTAAGTTTATTGAAAGTCATATTATTCATTCTTTAAAAAAGAAAGACAGGTTCAAATTTTGTGTAAGTGGAGGTTCAACGCCTAAATCTGTATATCAGCTTTTATCAAATAGTGATCTTAGATGGGATATGGTTGATGTCTTTTTAGGAGATGAAAGATGTGTTGATCCAAATTCAGAATTAAGTAACTCGTTAATGTTGAAAAATTCTTTGTTAACTAATTTTGGATCTAAAGCTTTTTTTTATGAAATTTTCAATGATTTAAAGGCTGATGATGAAGCTATAAAAAATCAATTTATTTCTAAATTATTTGAAAAATGCGGATCAAACCCTCCCTCCTTTGATTTAACTTTATTAGGTCTTGGAGACGATGGTCATACAGCTTCACTATTTCCTTATCAAAAAAATAATAATGTAGATGATTTTGTGATTTTTAATGAAGGTAAAGGATTAAAAAGAATTTCATTGACTCCAAAGGTCCTTTCAGCTTCATCAAAGATAGTATTTTTGGTTAGTGGAGCCAATAAAAGAATTGCCCTTGAGAGGTTATTAGATGAAAAAGAGTCTCTCGATAGAACACCATCAAAATTAATAAAATCTATTAATCAAATTTCAATATTTTGTGATCAAGAATCAGCAAAAGAATTAAAAATTTAGTTAAAGTCTAAAAATAATTTAGATTATTCAATGAGTAAGAAAAAATTTTTGTTTCAGAAAAAGGAGTTCGATGGTTGGAAAACATTAAATGATACTGTTATGGGCGGGTCAAGTTCAGCTTTTTGTGAAATTACAAATTCTGGGTTGTTATTAAAGGGTAATATTGTCGAGAAAGCAGGAGGATTTGTTAGTTGTAGATCGTCTATTTATAAACCTTGTTTAAATGTGTCTGAGTATTCATCCTTTGAGTTAAGTATTGATGGACAAGGAAGAACCTTTAAATTTGCTGTCGCTTGTGAAGATGCCTTACTAGGAATAACGGAATTTATTCCAGGTGGTCTAAGGTGGATTAAATCATTCCCAACAAAAAAATTCGGAACCACAAATGTTCAAATTCCTTTCAGTGAGCTAAAACCTTCAGTAAGAGCAAATAAAGTACGTTTTCCATTTAAATTCAAGCCTTCTAAAATTAAAAGATTGCAACTTCTACACTCTAAGTTCGGTGATGATGGATTACTTAATAATGATTTTAAACAGGG
Organism: Prochlorococcus sp. MIT 1314; assembly: GCF_034093315.1. Taxonomy (GTDB): domain Bacteria; phylum Cyanobacteriota; class Cyanobacteriia; order PCC-6307; family Cyanobiaceae; genus Prochlorococcus_A; species Prochlorococcus_A marinus_Y. The sequence goes on from NZ_CP139300.1 coordinate 188,139, forward strand.
ATCAATAAAAGTTTTAATTAAATCAATAAGTGTTATTTAAAAATTCACCTAAAAATATAGAGAACTTAATTGCTAAGTCAGCGGATTTAACGAATAAACCTTTTGTTCATTCTGTCGTAAAAATAAATGGTGAATACGAATTAGAAGAAGAAGATATTGATTTGACGGTTAATATCTTATGTCGAGATAAAGAAGGTAAAAGATTAGAAATTTATGATCTTGAATTAGAACTTTTTAAATCAAATAAAGAGTTAGTTTTAGTTATCTCTAAGCTTAATTTTCCTGATGAACCAATATTATGGTGCGGAGTTAAAACATTGTGGATGAATAGCAATAATGGAAAAAAATGCAACTCTCCAAAATACAGCGCCAGATTGGAAAACCTAGCAAATAGGATAAAAAGCTTTATTGATTAATAAAATAAACTTTGAGCTGATCTATAAATCAGTAACAGCTCCTAAACTTGATGTGCTTACGATTTTTGAATATTTTGAAAGAATCCCTCTTTTGTATTTTGGTGTAGGTTTTACCCAATTTTTTTTTCTTTTTTCTAATTCTTCGTCAGATAAATTAACTTCAATTAGTTGCTTTACAGCATCTACTGTAATTAAATCACCTTGTTTTATTAGAGCAATATTTCCGCCAACAGCGGCCTCTGGGGCTATATGCCCCACAACCAGACCATAAGTACCCCCGCTAAATCTACCATCGGTAATTAAAGCTACCTTCTCTCCGAGGCCTTGACCAACAATTGCAGATGTTGGAGCTAACATCTCTCTCATACCTGGTCCTCCTACAGGCCCTTCGTTTCTAATAACAACAACATCACCAGCTTTGATATCATTGTTCAATATCGATTTTAAACAATCCTCTTCACTTTCAAAAATCTTTGCTGGACCTGTTAATACTGGGTTTTTTACTCCGCTAATTTTGGCTACAGAACCTTCGCTCGCTAAGTTACCTTTTAATATCGCTAGGTGTCCTTTTTTATAAAGAGGGTTATCTATGTCTCTTATGACATTTTGATTTGTTGGAGGCTTATCTGGAATATTCTGTAAGTATTCTGAGATGGTTTTACCTTCAATATTTTTGCAATCGCCATGAATTAATCCTGCATTCAAAAGTATTTTCATTACTTGTGGAATCCCACCTGATTTATGAAGATCCACCGTCACATATTTACCACTCGGTTTAAGGTCACAAATAACGGGTACTTTTTGTCTGATTCTCTCAAAATCATTAATGTTGATATCTATTCCTGCAGTATTTGCAATAGCTAAGATGTGCAATACCGCATTTGTTGATCCTCCAATTGCCATAATTACTGATATTGCATTTTCAAATGCTTTCTTAGTCATTAGGTCTAGAGGTCTTATATCTTTTTCTATTGCAGAGACTAATATCTCAGCACTTTTATCTGCACTTAGTTCTTTTTCAAGATCTTCAGCAGCCATAGTGGAACTGTGAGGAAGACTTAACCCTAATACTTCAATAACTGCAGACATTGTATTAGCTGTAAACATTCCTCCACAGCTACCAGCACCAGGAATACAATTTTTCTCAACTTGGATTAGCCTTTCTTCATTAATTTTGCCTGATGTTAATTGTCCAACAGCTTCAAATGCACTAACAACAGTAAGATCTTCTCCATGCAACTTTCCAGGTTTTATTGTCCCTCCATAAATAAAAATTGAGGGAATATTCATTCTTGCAATCGCTATCATGGCACCCGGCATATTTTTGTCACATCCACCTATAGCAAGCACTCCATCCATACTCTGAGCATTGCATGCTGTTTCAATTGAATCAGCAATAACTTCTCTTGAAACTAGGGAATATTTCATGCCCTCTGTTCCCATAGAAATGCCATCACTTACTGTTATCGTTCCAAACATCTGAGGCATCCCCCCTGATCTTTTTATTGACTCTTCAGCTTTGAGAGCTAACTTATTTAAACCTATATTGCATGGCGTTATGGTGCTGTATCCATTTGCAACTCCAATAATAGGTTTATTAAAATCTTCATCATTAAATCCAACAGCTCTTAACATCGATCTGTTAGGGGATCTTTGCACACCTTGGGTTATTGCAGATGATCTGAGTTTATTCATATTATTTGAGAACCTTTTTTATTCTATTGCCCCAACTCTTCAAGTTGCTTCCTCACATCAGCAATTGCAGAATTAAGTTGCTCAACTTTCTTCTCCAGATTCTCTCCTTCAACTTCATTTATATTTTCATTTGAATCAATCGCTTCAGAGCCGTCTTGAATTCTGGAGGAATACATCATTGCTTTTTGTTTTTTTTCCTCCTTTCTTTTGTCTGCTTCGGATATTAACCACCAAGCTAGACCCGCTGCTCCAATAAAAGCACCGCTTATTAATGATAAAAGATTATTTGAAGACGAATCTCTGTATTCAGACATTGGTAAAATATTTATTCCTATTTCCTATATTAGTTCTTATCTTGAAATATAGTACTCAAACGCAATAAAGGATTCCCAATACCAGGTACCAATAATTTTGTGTTTTCATCTTCCTCATCTATGCAAGAGGTGTAGATTACCTGATTAGGGAATAACCTCGCAATTTCATTTAACCCTTTATTTGAGCAAATAGCAGTTATTAACAAAATCCTATTGGAATCAACACCTAATTTCTTTAATTTAATTAAAGTTTCTAATGTCGCTGATGTTTTCGTTATTTGTTCAGAATAAAATATAACTCCTTCATTTGAGTCAATACTCTTAGGTAGTTCTCCCAATGAAAGTGTCGAATTAGGAATTACTTCTTTAGATCCAAACCAAAGAGATAACCCTTCGGGCAACATTGCGAGCACTTTTATTGGATAATCATTATTAATAAAGAATCCATCTACGTCACCATTATCAGTATTTACTATTTCTTTTTTATATGGCAGCCAATTACGTAATGCTTCATATGTAAGCCATTTTCCTAATTGTTCATATCCTGTTGAGTACAAAATATTTGGAGTATTTTTTTCTCGCAATATTGAAAGCCAATGTTTTATTAATGGATGAGGAGGAACAATAACCTTTAGTGACATTGCCATATATTTTCCTTTAAGATACTCTTACAAACTTTAAATACTTAAGTTCTAAAATACAGTCTTATTATGATTAAATCAATTGTTTACCCCTCACTAAAGAATGCATTTATTACTTTGTTATTAGTTGGGATTTTATTTTTTAATTCTGCAAATTCTGCATGGGCTAAAAGACCTCCTGAGATTAGAAACCAACAAGACCTTAATTTAGAGCCAGATATGCATGGTCAAGATTTAAGCGGTAACGAATACGTTAAGTTTGATTTGAATGGGTTTGATTTCAGTGAAAGTAATTTAGAAGGCGCGGTATTCAATAATAGTAAATTGCAAAACTCAAAGTTTACTGGAGCCAATTTAAGAGATGCACTAGCTTATGCAACAGACTTTACAGATGCAGATCTTTCGGATGTTAATTTTACAAATGCTTTATTAATGGAGAGTAATTTTGAAGGAGCAAAAATAGATGGTGCAGATTTTACTGACGCTGTTCTTAGTCGTACACAACAAAAACAATTATGTTCGATTGCTAATGGCACAAATAGTTCTACAGGAGAGAGTACAGAATATAGCCTAGGTTGTTAATCATTAAAGATGAAAAAAAAAATACCAGTAATAGTTGTTTCCGGTTTTCTTGGTTCAGGTAAAACAACTTTTCTTAGATATTTGTTAAGGGAGAGTAATATAAAATTCGGTTTAATAATCAATGAATTTGGTGATGTTGGAATTGATGGTGATTTGATTAAAAGTTGCGATAAATGTGATGAAACTGAAGAAGAATGCGTAATCGAATTAAATAATGGATGTTTATGTTGTACTGTTCAAGATGATTTTGTTCCATCAATAAAAGCTCTTCTCGAATTTAATCCTCCTATTGAATCAATAATTATCGAAACAAGTGGATTAGCACTACCAATTCCCTTAATTCAAGCACTTAACTGGCCTGAAATCAGGTCTTCCATCTACCTTGATGTTGTAGTTGGTATCGTTAATGGAGAGTCAATGCTTAATGGTTCACCAATTAATGATCTAAATAAAATAGCAAAACAATATAATGATACAGATAAAATTGATCACAACGCCTCTATTGAAGAACTTTTTGAGGAACAACTTGAAGTCTCTGATATCGTTTTAGTCTCTAGATCAGATATCTTAAATGATCATCAGTTTGATGTTGTAAAAAATAAAATCCAAGGAAGTCTAAACTCATCCACACCAGTCCTTAAATCCAAGAATGGCAAAATTGATTTAAATTATCTATTTGATTTTAATTTTAAAAAAGATACTTATAAAGAATTTTTAACCGAAGAACATGACCATAATCATGTTGAGCTTGTATCAGATTCAATTAAATTAAATTATTTCCTTGAAAAAAATGACTTTGAAAAAGAGATGTCAAAGATCTTGGATGAATTAGACATTCTTCGAATAAAAGGACGTATTTGGATACCAAACAAATCATTGCCTTTACAAATCCAAATAGTTGGAAAAAAAATTAATACTTGGTTTGAAGAAGCTCCAGACAATTGTTGGAGACCAAATGATAATGCTGGACTTGAATTAGTAATAATTTCCTTTGATGAGAAATCGATAAAAATTTTGAATAAAAAAATTAAAGAGAAATTTAAGATTTTAAGTTACCCAAATATAGCAATTTGACTTTATAGTTAGCTTTCGGGATACTTACCACAGTAGACAGCCCTAAATGGAAAATCCAAAAATTGCTTTAAAACCAATAATCTCTGACGATGTAATATCAATTGATAAAATCAAATGTTCAAAATGTGGAGGGGCAGGAAATTTTAAAACACCTGAAAATTCAAGAAGAACTTGCTTAGTTTGTTTTGGTAAAGGCTACATAAACATTTAAAAATTCAGAAAACCTTGAGGTAAAAATATTTGTTTATTAATCAATAGTACTTTTTATTAGAATTTAAACTAATCTTCTAGTAGAAATTATTTTTTAATTGGACCAATTTGCTGTAAAAGTTTTTGTAAGACTAAGACCTTCAGTTTTAGATCCGGCAGGGGAAGCTACCAAATCTGCTTCTATAAAACTTGGAGCCGAGGGGATAAAATCATTACGTATAGGAAAATTGATTGAAGTAAAAATAGAAGGTAATGGTGAAAATGAAGTAAGAGAAAAAATTGATTTATTGTGTGATAGGTTATTCGCAAATACTGTTATTGAAGATTATGAGTATTTACTAGAAAAATTATAAGATGGATAATTTTACTGTAGGAGTCGTTGTCTTCCCTGGATCTAATTGTGATCGTGATGTTTCATGGGCACTGGAAGGTTGTTTAGACATAAGAACAAAATACTTATGGCATGAGTCTTCAGATTTAAGCGATTTAGATGCAATAGTTTTACCTGGAGGATTTAGCTATGGTGATTATTTAAGATGCGGTGCAATTGCTAGATTCTCTCCATTAATAAATGCCTTGGATGAGTTTGTTAAAAGCGGAAAAAGAGTTTTAGGAATTTGTAATGGGTTTCAAATTTTGACAGAATCAGGCTTTTTGCCTGGTGCCCTTACTGCAAATAAAAACCTTAATTTCATCTGTGATGATGTTGAACTTGATATTGTTTCTTCAAAAGGAGATTGGTTTAATAATGGAGGTGAAAAACAAACTATTAATTTGCCAATAGCGCATGGTGAAGGAAGATATCATTGTGATTCTGATACTTTAAAAAAACTTGTAGATAATGAATTGATCGCCTTGAGATATAAAAATAATCCTAATGGGTCCTCATTCGATATCGCAGGCATAACTAATGAAAAGGGAAATGTTCTAGGTTTAATGCCTCATCCAGAGCGTGCATGTGACGAGACAATTGGTGGGACTGATGGTCTCTTTACATTAAAATCATTAATATTGAAATAAAAAAAGACCCCCAATTTTGGAGGTCTTTTTTTGTTTGATTCTGTTATTAATTAAACAGTAGCTTTTACCTTAGGATCTAAATCACCTTTAGCGTAAAGATCAGCAAAGTAATTGGTGCTGTTTTGCTTGATCTTACTTGCTTGACCTTCGCACCAGAACTGCTTGTATCTATCAAGACAAACCTGCTTCATGTATTTTCTGGCAGGTTTGTTGAAATGTCTAGGGTCGAAATTTGCCTTGTCAGCAAATGCTGCCTCTCTAACTGCGGCAGTGAATGCAAGCCTGTTATCGGTATCAATGTTAACTTTTCTGACTCCATTTCTTATACCCTCTTGAATTTCTTCAACAGGAACACCATATGTTTGAGGGATTTCACCACCATATTTGTTAATGATATCTAACCATTCCTGAGGAACTGAACTAGATCCATGCATTACAAGATGTGTATTTGGAAGTGCTTTATGGATTTCAGCAATTCTGCTTATTGCAAGAACTTCTCCTGTAGGTTTTCTTGTGAATTTATAAGCACCATGACTTGTACCTATAGCAATAGCTAAAGCATCAACTTTTGTTTTGGCAACAAAATCTGCAGCTTCTTCAGGATCAGTTAAAAGCATATCGGTAGAAAGTTCACCTTCAAATCCATGACCATCTTCTGCCTCACCTTTTCCTGTCTCTAATGAACCTAAGCAACCCAATTCTCCTTCAACACTAACTCCAACTGAATGAGCAAAATCCACTACTTTTTTAGTAACTGCAACATTATATTCGTAACTAGCAGGTGTTTTTGCATCTGCCTCTAGAGAACCATCCATCATTACTGATGTGAAACCATTTATTGCCGCTGAATAGCATGTTGATGGCTCGTTACCATGGTCTTGGTGCATTACTACTGGAATATTAGGATATGTTTCTGTCGCAGCAAGAATTAGATGACGTAGGAAAATTTCTCCTGCATAACTTCTTGCCCCTCTTGAAGCTTGAAGGATTACAGGACTATCAGTTTCATATGCTGCTTCCATGATTGCTTGAACTTGCTCAAGATTATTAACATTGAAAGCTGGAATACCGTAACCATTCTCAGCGGCGTGATCTAAAAGTAGTCTTAGTGGAACGAGGGCCATAATTAAAATAAGTTAGATGCTATATAAAGCAATTGTTTCAGAGAGTTTAGTATAAATAGGTATCAAATGTCACGTCATTAGATATACAAAATACTAAATTAAAGAAACTAATTTTATGACCCAGGGTATATTCTTAAGAATTTTTAAATTAGTAAGTGTAGCCTGCTACAAATAATTGCTCATCAGATGAAGGTTGAGATCCTGCTACATAGGCCCCTTTAGAAGCTTCAGAGTTTGCTTGCGCTCTTGCTATTAACGCCTTCTGACCTCCTTCTACATCACTTCCCTTCCAGGCCTTTAAGCATGAGTGCTGTAATGCTCTTCCATAGGAGAATGAAACATTCCATAAAGCTTTCCTGTAAAGAGTGTTCATGTTATTTAAATAAACAGAAGCAGCCTCTTCGCTTAATCCTCCTGATAAGAAAACTATTCCAGGAACAGATGCTGGAACGCATCTTTCCATAGTTCTAATTGTCATTTCAGCAACTTTCATTGGATCAGCCTTTGTTGGACAATCTGCTCCATTAACGGTCATAGAAGGTTTTAATAGCGTCCCTTCTAGAAATACTCCATTTGTTTGACAGGCAATATAAACCTGCTTTATTACTTCTTCTTGGACTTCAGCAGTTTTTTCAATAGTATGGTCGCCGTCCATTAAGATTTCAGGTTCAATAATTGGTACCAACCCAGATTCTTGAACAGATCTTGCATACCTTGCTAATCCCCAAGCATTCTCTTGAATTGATAGTTTTGAAGGACAACCATCATTTGTAATTTGCAGAACTGCTCTCCACTTTGCAAATCTTGCCCCTTGTTCATAATATTTTGCTGCTCTTTCAACTAACCCATCTAGGCCAGAGCAAAAAGTTTCTACATCTCCTCCTCCTGGAAGTGGATTTAGGCCTTTATCGACCTTTATACCTGGAATAATACCTAAATCATTCAGTTTCTTAACCATTGACTCACCATCTTGGTGATTCTGATAAAGAGTTTCTTCGAAGAGGATTGCTCCACTTATATATTTGCCAAGACCTTCTGTAGTAAAAAGCATTCCTCTATATGCCTTCCTATTGTCTTCAGTATTCTCAACACCAATTCCAGCGAGTCTTTTACCTACTGTTTTAGTGGATTCATCTACCGCTAATATCCCTTTTCCTTTAGAAGCTAGTAATTGAGCATTTTCTTTAAGCTCATTTTTGTAATAATTTAAAGCCATTCTTTAATAATTCAGTTCAATTGATTTTTCCAGAATATGAAAAAAAAATAAAATCAATCCAATACTTTATCGGGTGATAATTGCTACTTATAAATGTATAGCCTTAAATTTTGATACTTAATCCACTTCTCGAGGATTCTCTTATGGCTTCGCAAACTTTATGACTGGCAAGTCCCTCGCATAATCCTGGAATGATGGGAGTTTGATTAAAAATACTCTCAGCCCATAAATTTTGAATCCTCAAAACTGGAGCTATCCTTCCGTCAGTCCATGTTTTTTCAAAATTAAAACTTGAATCTGAAGTTAGATTTTGTATTTTATTTTCGTTGTTTGAATATTTCAAATTAAAACCATGTACATAATCTTTTTGGTTCTCGCTTTTAAGAATAAGTGAACCTTCGCTTCCATATATTTCTAAACTAAATCCTCTACCATTTTTAGAAATTGATGATAAAGATACCTGACATGGAATAAGATTCGATTTGTAGTTTGATATTTCTATATTGGCTAGACAAATATCTTCGCTCGTAACATTAAGTGAATCAGAGGAATTTGGTAAAGGTCTTTTTTTAATTGATGTTGCTAACTTGCCATGTACTTTTATTGATTCTCCAAAAAACCAATTCAACATATCGAATGCGTGAGTACCTAATGCGCCAATCACTCCTCCACCTTTTTCTTCCAAAGAATACCAATTCCAAGCTCTTTTAGGATCAGATCTACTGCCCATTAACCAATCTAATTTGACTAAATATATATCTCCTAAGATATTTTCATCAATAAGTTTTTTTGTCTGAAGGAAAAGGGGTACTGCTCTATATTCGAAATCAACACATACGCTTAAGTTGTTAATCAAAGATATTCTCTGAAGCTCTTCAATTTCAGAGGTCGATATTGAAACGGGTTTTTCTAATAGCAAATTTTTATTATTCTCAAGAGCCTGTTTTGCTAATTTAAATCTTGATTCAGGAGGGGTAGCAATAATAATTCCATCAATTTCAGGAGATTTAACTAAGTCTTCCCAATTATGAAAAAAATCTAAACCCGTCTCTTTTTCTAAAATTGATTTTTGCTTTTTCTCATAGTGATAAATAGCTACAGGTGCTAAATAATCAGACTCTTTTAATGCCTCTAAATGAACTTTTTTCCCAAAACCTAGTCCAGCGATGGCTATTTTTAATTTTTTATTTTTAGTATTCATTCTTATCCATTAATAAAATCTGAACAACTATTTTCAATAACAATATCTATCAGTTCATCATTATTAGAAGTTTGCCATTTTGAATTAAATTGAGGAATTCCATTTATGGAAGTATCTTTGAACTTTTTTTCATCGCAATTAATTCTCATTACATAAAGTGATAACTCTCCATCACCATCAGAATTGGTTGGATTTTTAAAGAACTTTGTCAGGACACTTATTTCACCATTTTGAAGTTGCTTGATACTTCCTTTATCAAGCCATTCTTTGCCATCATTATTCTCTTTTAGGAGAACCCAATCAACATTTCCTATTGCATTTGAATAGTCAGCAAAATTTAAAATGAAAAATAAAAGAGTTAATGAAAAATAAATAAAATTAGAAATAATTTTCATTTTATATGTTAGCTTCTGCAATTTCTTTTACACCATGAATTTTTAAAATTTTGGTCAAAGTATCTTTGAGATCTTTCCTTTTCACTATTACATCAACAAAACCATGCTCAAGAAGATACTCAGCTGTCTGAAAATTATCGGGTAATTTTTCTCTTAATGTTTGTTCAATAACCCTTCTACCAGCAAATCCAATAAGAGCTTTTGGTTCCGCCAAGATTAAATCTCCTAACATTGCAAAGCTAGCTGTAACCCCTCCAGTGGTTGGATGAGTTAATAAGGGCATATATAGAAGATTTCTTTCTTTATGTTTTTTTAGTGCTCCAGATATTTTTGCCATTTGCATGAGACTTAACATACCTTCCTGCATCCTTGCCCCACCTGATGCGCAAACAATAAGAATTGGGTAATTTTCTGTAGTTGCTCTCTCAATTATCCTTGTAATTTTTTCACCAACTACTGAACCCATGGATCCTCCCATAAATCTAAAATCCATAACAGCTAATGCTAAAGGCATTGAATTTACAGAACAGAAACCTGTTATGACTCCATCTCTTAAACCTGTACCTTCTTGACTTTCCTTAATTCGATCAGCATATGCCCTTCTATCTTTAAAACCTAAAGGATCTGTAGGACTTAGTGAACTGTCAAACTCTTTGAATGAATTTTTATCAGAAATTATATTTATCCTTTCATCGCTATTAATCCTATTGTGGTGTCCACAATTACTACAAACATTGAAATTTGAAATTAGGTCTTTTCTATAGGCTACTTGCGAACATTCTGAGCATTTAACCCACAAACCATCACCCTCGTCAGTATCTTGAGAAACTTTCCCAACAAATTGATCTTTACGCCTTGCGGCAAACCAGTCGATTAATGACACAACTTTAACTGTTTTTTCTATTTAAATCTAAGTAAGGTACTTTTATCAAGAAAGATATATAAAAATTTGAGATTTAGTAGATTAGAAACTCCTTAAAGTTTAAAGAACATAATGTTTTGATTTGATTATTGATAATTAATTATCCTTTATTTTTTTCCTCGATCATTTTATGAATTATTGGAGTGAGAATAAGTTCCATTGCGAAACCCATTTTTCCACCATTGACAACGATACTGGTTGGACTTGACATGAATGAATCGTGAATCATTCCAAGCAAGTATTGAAAATCAATTCCCCATTTTTCTCTTGCCCCTTTTCTGAAATGTATGATCACAAAGCTCTCATCAGGAGTTGGAATATTCCTACATATGAAAGGATTGGAAGTGTCAATTGTGGGTATTCTTTGGAAATTAATATCGGTTTTACTGAATTGTGGACAAATATGATTTATATAATCAGGCATTCTTCTCAATATAGTATCCACAATGGTTTCAGCTGAGTAACCTCTTTCTGCGTTATCTCTATGGATTTTCTGAATCCATTCTAAATTAGTTATTGGTACAACGCCAACAAGTAAATCAGCATATGATGCCACATTGTATCCATCACCTTCTACCCCGCCATGTAAACCTTCATAAAAAAGTACGTCAGTTCCCTCAGGAATATCTTCCCATGGAGTAAATTGCCCTGGTTCTAGAGTTGTACCAAGTCTTGTATTATGTTCTTCCGCTTCTTCAGGACTATGTAAATAATATCTTTTCTTCCCTCCTCCAGTTTCACCATAGATTTTAAAAAGTTCTTCTAGCTTGTCAAAAAGATTAGCCTCTGGACCAAAGTGAGAAAAATTTTCACCTTTTGAAAGAGCCTCTGCCATAGCTTTTTTCATAGGCATTCTTTCAAACCGGTGGTAACTATCACCTTCTACAACTGCGGGAACAATATCTTCTCTGGCAAAAATATGCTCGAAGGCTCTTTTTACTGTACTTGTTCCTGCTCCTGAAGATCCTGTTACAGCGACTACTGGATGGCGTTTTGACATTTTTTAAAAACAATATCTAATGATTCTGACAGGTCATATGCCAACTTTATGTTTAACTTAAAAATATTTTTTTATTTATTAATTTTTTTTTAAATTTCATCTAATATTTTATCTCCGATTTCACTGCAAGATAATACTTCTGATGACCCATCTCCTAAATCCGCTGTTCTAAATCCTTTTGATAAAACTTTATCAATAGCAGTTTCTAAATTCTCTGAGGCTTCTTCTTCATTTAATCCAATTTTCAACATCATTGAAGCCGATAAAAGCATTGCAATAGGATTTGCGATGTTTTTGCCAGCTATATCAGGTGCTGAACCGTGAACAGGTTCAAAAACCCCCGGACCATTATTGTTTAGAGATGCAGATGGAAGCATACCAATAGAACCAGTTAACATTGCTGCTAAATCACTTAAAATATCACCAAATAAATTACTAGTTAAAATTACATCAAATTGGCCAGGATCTCTGACTAATTGCATTGCAGCATTATCAACGTACATATTGCTTAAAGATATATTTTTATCTTTTGAGGTGATATCAAAAACTGTATCTCTCCATAATTGACTAACCTCAAGAACGTTTGATTTATCCACAGAACATATTTTTTTATTTCTTTGATTAGCAATTTTTATTGCTATTTCGGTTATTCTCTCTATTTCGGCAGAATCATAAACCATGGTGTTGAAAGCTTTTGGGATTTTTGTATTTGTTATATTTCCTCTTGGGTTTCCGAAATAAATACCGCCTATTAATTCTCTTACAACAATAAGATCTACATTCTCAACGATTTCTTTTTTTAATGTACTTGCATCTACAAGAGATTTTCTTATTTTGACAGGCCTAATATTCGCGAAAAGGTTTAGGGCAGATCTTAACTTAAGTAAACCACTTTCTGGCCTTAATTCTCTTGTAAGAGAGTCATATTTAAGATCTCCAACACATGCTAAAAGTACTGCATCACTTTTCTTGCATTGATCTAGTGTCTCATCTGGAGCAGGAGTTCCATATTTTTCATAAGCTATCCCTCCAAATGATTTTTCAATAATTTCAATATCAAAATTATGTATTTTTGAGAGCTTTATTAAAATTTTTTTTGAAACTTCTGAAATCTCTGGTCCAATTCCGTCACCTGACAATAAAACAGTCTTATATTTCTTCATTTAAATTTTTGTTTAATAAAACAATAAATTATTGCTTGTCTAATTGTCTAAACTTTTTTGCTAATTCTGGTAATTTTTTAAAAATACTTGAACTCCTTAGCCATGATTTATTATCCATCGCGGGGAAACCACTAATTACCTTGCCATCATCTATGTCACAATGGATCCCGCATTTTGAACTCGCTATGACATTATTTCCAACTTTTACTCTATTATTAACTCCTACTTGGCCTGCCAGTATAACTCCATCTCCAATTTTTGCTCCTCCAGCGATACCAACTTGAGCAGCAAATGCGCAATTTTTGCCAATTTTAACTCCATGACCTATTTGGACTAAATTATCTAACTTGGTTCCCTCATCAATGAAAGTAAACCCCACTGCGGGCCTATCAATGCAACAATTCGTTCCAATTTCAACAAAACTCATTATTTTTACACCACCTTTTTGAGGCATCTTTACCCATTTGCCATCTTTAGGAATAAAACCAAATCCCTCTGATCCAATAACAGAATTTGAATTGATTACAATATTATTTTTTATAGTGGTGTTTTCGTAAATAACACAATTTGGATGAATTATATTATTATTTCCTATCCGAACATTTCCTAAAATTGATGCTCCAGCAAGAATTTGGTTGTTTTGACCAATTACAGTATTTTCTCCTATGTAGACATTAGGTCCAATATGGCAACCTGCTCCAATTATTGCCGTTTTATCTATAACCGCTGAAGAGTTAATTCCTGGTTGAATGTTGATAGTTTTATATAAACAATTCAATACTTCTGCAAATGCAATTCTTGGATTTTTAACGATTATGTTAGAAATATTGAGTTTCTTTAATGCATTAACTATTTCATTATTGTTGGAAGTTATTATTGCTGATGCTTTGGTTTGATCTAATTTTCCTTTAAGGATATTATTTTCTTCTAAAAAAGATATTTGATGATCACTTGCTTCATCTAAAGAGGCAGCATCCTCTATATTTAAATCTTCAACAATATTGGCACTAATGAAATTTGAATTTTCTTTTTTAAGAAGATCAACTAAGTCACTTAAGAGCATTTTCAGGTTTAATTTTTTTCTAAGAGAGAGCTAGAACATCTCTGTGTACGACGATTATCGAAGAGTTGTTATTTTCTGTATTAATTAAGATACTTCTTAATTTGTCACTACTTATTGATACTAAACCTTTTGCAACTTCTTTATTATCTGTATTTACGATTTTAACTGCCTGATTAACAGTAAAGTTACCTTCTACATTCTTAACACCAACCGCTAAAAGTGAGGCACCTTTTTTTTTAATTGCAAAAAAAGCGCCATCATCTAAAGTGATTTTTCCTACTGTGTGAATTGCATGAGAAAGCCAACTTTTTTTGTTTCCTATTGGTTTTTCCACTGGATAAAATAAAGTTCCAATTTTATTATCATTAAAAATTTCAATTAAATTTTTTTTATTCGTTCCATCGACCAGTTGAACTTCAACCCCACCTTTTGTTGCTATTTCTGCAGAAATTAGTTTTGTAGAAATTCCTCCTGTTCCCCACTCATTATTAGGGTTTTGAGTGTTTCTATCTTTAATTTCTTTTAATTCACTGTTATAAACCTCTTTAATAGGATGCGCATCCTTATTCTTCCGTGGATCTTTTGAATATAAATTTTCAATATCTGTTAATAAAATAAGCTTATTAGCATTTATTGCTAAGGCAACTAAAGCAGAAAGGGTGTCATTGTCTCCATATTTAAGCTCTTCATTTGCTACGGTATCATTCTCATTTACTATTGGAATAACATTCAAATCGATTAATCTTTTTAAAGTTTTAGAAGCGTTATTAAAAGATTCTCGAGAATTAAAGTCAGCTTTAGTAATTAAAATTTGAGCAATATTGTGACCTAATTTATCAAATACTTTATCGTACAAAGACATTAAGTTGACTTGACCTACTGCAGCAGTAGCTTGAAGTGTACTTAAATCATTTGGTCTCGTTTTAATATTTAATTTTTGGCAACCTAATCCAACGGCTCCACTAGTTACTAAAATCAATTTATTCCCTTTTGAAAGAAAACTTTTAAAGGATCTACAAAGGGTTTCAATTACTTCTTCAGTAGATATTTCCTCTGTTCCTCTTAAAATACTAGTACCAATTTTTATGACCCAAATTTTCATTTTATAAAAAGAGAAATTAATTTTTCTATTGTCAAAGTTAAATTAAATTTAATAGGCAAGCCATCTCTCTTTAATCGCTTAACTAATATTGTTTTTATATTACATCTATTTCCAACAATAATATCTGTAAAAATCCTATCGCCAATAATGGCTATTTTTTTTCTTTCGTAATTAACTTCTTTGATTGCATTCAAAATCATTTTTTTTCTTGGTTTTGAGGCATTGTATTTGTATCTTAAATTTAATTCTTTTGCTATTTTCGCGATTCGTTTTTTTGATGGATTATTACTTATTAGATATAAGGAGAACAGTTTTTTAGATTCACTGATCCAATTTTTTACCGCTTTTGGAATTATAGTTGAGTTTCTATTTACTAGAGTGCCATCAACGTCTAGTAATAAACAATGAATTCCTTTTTTTTGTAATTCAGATTGAGATATCTCATATATTGGTAAATTTGAATCCCAATTCACTTTTAGGATAGATCTCATTAATTTTAAGAACTACTTTTTTCAAGTTCAGATTCAATCAAAGGTTGAATTTTATCAAACTCATCATCTTCAATTAATAAGGCTCCTTTTCCTTTTAATTTACCCACAATAAAAAAAGGATCTAGTGGAATATATAAGCCATATTCTTGATCAAAAAGATTAAAGTTAACAAGCAATTCATAACTCTCGCTATCATCATCGATGTAATCTTCTTCTAATTCATCGTAAATTGGTTCTTCAAGTTCTCCTGATACTGTCAATGTGACCGCTGATCTGATAAGTCTTAAATCATGTTCTTGAAGAACCGCTTCAGCATTTTTTAGTATTTGTTCATTTTTATCTACTTTTTCAATTAGTTCAGGTTCATCTTCATCATTTATCTTGAAAAGACTTACTGGAGTGTCAACTGGTGTTAGCAAAGCATATTCCTCCCCTTCAACACTTACTAATTGTTCAAGATAACAAAAGAGCTCGTTTCCATTTGAGTCATTTAATATTAGTGTCTGCGCCGAATAATTATCATTTGAGTTAGTCTCTTTCATTTAAAATAATCTAATTCTTTTTAATACTAATATTTTATCTCACCTTGACCAGCTAATTCTTCTAATTCAGGACCTTCTTCGATCCATTGTTCAAGTATTATTTTTGCTGAAAAACTATCAATTAATCCAGATTTGTCTTTTTTAATTCCAAATTTGTTTGAAGATTCCCATGTTGAACTATGTTCGTTGACGTAAGAAAAAGGAAGCCTTAATTCATTTGAAAGCAATTGACCGTAATTTTTACAGTCAATTGCTTGAGAGGTCATTTTACCTTCCTCATCAAGTGGAAGGCCAACAATAAAACCGGTCAAATTAAATTCATATATATGATTTCTAATAATTTTAAGCTCTTTATTATTTTCAAACCTTTTTACCGCTGGGAGTATATTCGACGTTATGCATAGGGGATCACAATAAGCCAATCCTATTCTTTTGATTCCTACATCCAAACTTAAAATTGGCTTGGGTTTAGGTTTACAAAATTTCACTTTGTTTTTAGTGGAAAAGGAGATGGATATGGATTACCTTGTGGATTTAATTTTTCAAAGATTGATTCCAAAGATTGATTGATTTTATTGACTTGTTTGGCTTCATTCTTAACTATTGTGTTTCTGATAAGAATAATTTCTTGATTTTTTTCTTTTAGATTACATTCTTCGAAAAATGTATTAAGTTGAGTATTCTCTTTATATGTTTTTAGATTAGAATTGGGAGCATTTGCAAAAAATCTTTTTATAAATTCTTTTAAAATATTATTGAATCTACTATCCCAATATTTACTTATAGTTAAAGTATAAATTTCCTCGTCTTGATAATTAAGATCTTTTAAAATTGTACATAAAACAGAATTTTCATATATTAAGGTACCACTTTTAGAGTTGTTTCTTTTAAGAATATCGTCTTGATCAAAATCTAAAATATTTCTTATTAAAGGTGATTGATTTGATCTTATGAAATTTACTATTTTCAATATATTTTGTTTACTAATGTTTTGGAATTCATTAATTGATGAATAACCTTGGGTATTTTGCTTTATAGATTTTTTGAGATCACAACCATGCCAAAGTATTATCTCTCCAAACGGTTGAAAGCCTAATTCTCTTGAGGTTGATATAAGGTCAATATTGTTTATATCCGAGTTAATGATGCAACTTGAAGTCTTGATGTCTGATATTGAGATTGATTTTTTTATCAAACCTAAAGTTAATTGTTTGTCTGTTAAAGAACAGTTTTTGTTAATTAACTTTGGCTTAGATATTTTTAGGCAAGTCTCTTTTTTATTCAAAGGGAAAATATTCAAATAACCAATTATTTCGTTTCCACAAATGGCTATTATGCATTTATTCTTGTTTTTTTTAAGATTATTTAAAAATATTTTTAAGTCATCAAAGGTATTAATAATTGCCATCTTTAAAAACCAATTATTCAATTTCCTATTTTTGATATCTATTAAAAGGTTAATGTGACGTATATGGAGTTCTTCAAAAGTTACTTCAATTCCTTTTTCAGTCTTAAAAGAATTAGATGTATCTTTTTTCATTTACTTTTTTCTCTTATTAACACTATAGGAGTTTTTTCATCACCATTGCCAGCCGGATTAGATATTAAGTTTATTTTGAGTATTTCATTCACTGCTTTATTTGAACTAGCTAATACTTTTACTCCTCCAAGATCGTTAACATCGACTACAGCAACATCTATATTTAAATACTTTGAGACCTCCTTACAAAACAAATCCGCATTCAAAGGACCCATAACTATACTTTTATCGTAGGGTGTGACTGTACCACTTATATCATCAATTAGAGATGATTCCGAACCAGTTAATCTATAAAATATCCCCTTAATGCCAACTAATTTAAAGAGAAATCCAACAATTAATGCAACGGTTATTCTTGTAACCCCAATTTTATTTATTAATAATTGCATGCCGCAAGCAGTTGCGAGACTGCTTGTGGGATGAAAAAAATAACATAAAGCTTTCGCAAAAAAATTATATTCTAAATTTTGAGGAGAAATATATCTACTTTGCATAATCGCAAGTGGTGTTTCTCCGATTGTTAAAATGTCATTTTTTTCTGCAATTTCTTTGCAGTATTCGATAACTGTATTTACTGGGCTATCAAAGCATCCAAGTAAATCAGTTTTAATAGCAAAAGCATTATATTTATTATTTATTGGAATTTCGAAAACTTCTTTCGGTTTTTGTTTTTGACCATCTAAATTAATTAAAAAACAATCCTTTTTTTTTGAAATACCAAAATGACCATAATTCTCCCAATATACTTTTAACCATATATATTTTATTTTTTTTCTAAAATTATCATTGCTAAATTTATAGATGACTCTTATGAATAATTCTGAATTTGACTTAATAATTGTTGTTGGCCAATAATTATTTAAATTCTTTTCTTTATTTTTATCATATAAATAAATATCTTCTTGATAATTGAAATTTTGGTAATATTCGTTTCCTTTGCTTTTGAAAAAATCCAATTCGAAATTCAAATTAGTTACCATTGTCTCCTTGGTTTTACTTTTATTAATTATTTTGAAGTCAATAGTAATTTCGTTTATACCATCTTTTTTTTTGATTTTATAATTGATAGGTAAAAGAGCCAACTTTGATTTGGGTATGTTTTTAATGCATAAATCAGAAATAATTAAGAAAATTAGTAAAAATAAAAGGATATGTAAAAATAACATTTTTTATGAAATATTTAATTATTTTTATTTTCTTTTGTTTCTGAAATTGTACTATTGTATTCGTTAAAGGCTTCCACTGAGAATGAGGAGTTTTTATCTGTTTCGAGCCCTGTTGATTCACTAATAATGTTATTCAAATCTCCAAAGTCAACCATCCCATTGCTATCAAATTTAATTTGGCCATTGCGATCCAGAATGATGGTTTGAGGAATTAATCCATTCCAATAAAAATTGGGTTCAGTTGGTTGATCAGATTTCTCTTCATTTTGTAATTCATCTGTGGTTAAAGCAATAATATCTATATTTTCCCTCCATATCAAATCTAGACCTGATATCACCGGAGCCATTGCTTTGCTATCAGAACTATCATCAAGGTAGAAAAATAGAATTGATACCCTTTTATTTTTTAATGAATCCTTGAGTGTTGTCTTAGGAGGAACTATTGCTCCATTACCTGCATATATAGGAAAAATGTTGCCATCATAACTGTTAGTATCTCTGTACGCATTTGCTTTATATGGACTTAATAAAATTAATGCTATTAAAAACCATTGAAATATTTTCATTAAAGATTAAAAACTTACTTGGAACTTGATCTTCCTAATCCTTGAAGGATTCCTTTCCCCACTAAACCGATAGCTTTGCCAACGACTTTTGTTAGGAAAGTTACGAAAAGATTACCGATATACTTTACAGCAACTTCTAACTGGGGTGCTACTGCATCTCTTATCTCAACTAATAATGTAACTTGTTTTTGAATCCATTCGAGATTCTCTAGTTCTTTCTCCCTATTTTCATTTTTAAAGTATCTGGTGAATTTTTTATCGATAATATCAATGTATTCTCGTTTACTCTCATATAAGTAGATAGGCATGTAAATGTAGTCATGCCAGCGATTATAGTTATTAATATTATTTCTAAATCTTTCAAAATTCCTTGTTGATTGTAATTCAGGATTTATAAGTAAAGTTCTTAATTCAGGCCAAGAAGAACAAATATTAAAGATTTCAGAAGC
This sequence comes from Prochlorococcus sp. MIT 1314, assembly GCF_034093315.1. Taxonomy (GTDB): domain Bacteria; phylum Cyanobacteriota; class Cyanobacteriia; order PCC-6307; family Cyanobiaceae; genus Prochlorococcus_A; species Prochlorococcus_A marinus_Y. The sequence goes on from NZ_CP139300.1 coordinate 208,031, forward strand.
TAATAAATTACAGTTCCTTATTGTCCAATTTGAAATTATATTTTCAAGGATTATAAATGATTCTGTTTCATATAAAGGGAGTAATTTGCCGTCATAATCAAGAGCTTCATTTTTAATAATGGGGTCGATAAACATTATTGTTTGATGACATTCTCTATCTTTCTCTTCACAACTTACTTGACTATAAATAAAATCTTTTATTGAAATAGATTCGCTTCCTTTTCTTAATCTAAAATAGTTGTCTGTAATGTTTGAAATTGTATTAACTTTAAGTTCTTTTATAAGAGAACTTAAATCATCCTTGAAATCATTTTCTTTATAGTTTGCTTTAATTTTTTTTACTAAATTATTTAATTCGTCTAACATTTTACATATTAGACGAGATATGAACTCTTTCTTTATCCCTGAAAGAATTATAGATGAATTATTAAATTCAACCTCTAAGTTAGTTGAACTATACCTTTCTTTTAGTCTATCTATAATTAAATTCCATATTTCTGTAGTGTTTTTATCTTTAATGAATACAGTGTTCTTATTTTCAAGATTAATTTTATTTTCAGTGTAAACTGCCTCTGTATAAAGTTCTAGTGAATTACCCCATAAGAAAATTAGAAAAGATTTTGCAGTAATAAGTTCTCTTAATCTTCCTTTTAAAATGAATTTATAAAATTCTGGTGTTGAATCAGAGTTGACATATTTGAAAATATAATTAATTTCAGAATCTATTTGTTTAAGACCTGAAGTTAGAATTTTTTGACTAAAAGATAGAGGCTTATCTTTATTTAATTGAACTCGGGAATTATTTTCAATATCAAATACCCTTCCTCCATTTAAAATGGTATCAATAGATTCAAGAACTTTTTCTGCACTGGGATTTAAAAGAAAACCTTCAGCATTTAAAGATGGAGGGGTATTTGCTTCATAAACAAATTCGCCAGAGAGAATTATAAGAAACTTTGACTCATCATATCTTTCTCTTAATTTTAATAATTCTAACCTTATAAGATCTTCTGATTTGAAATTAAGAACATTCCATATAACTAAATCAGGAGTTTTATCACCTGTTCCATTATTAAAATTAATGTCTAAATTTTGGTCTAGTGATGTTAACTTAAGTGATAAAGATTCTGCTATTAAGCTTGGAGCAATAATCAATATCGATTTTTTTGAAATTAATTCCAAGACTAGATTTCTTATCTCTTATACAAAATTAACTAACAATTACTGCAAATACCAGCCTTAAATCAATTTTTATACTCTTTTAAGCGTAGTAATTTCTGTTTAAATCAAAGTCATTTAATCTCTCTGATGACAATATATTATTCGCTTCGTTTATCGTGAATTTATTTTCATATAGAGCTTTACCTACAATTACTCCAAAGAGTCCAGAATTTTCAAATTTCACTAACGATAATAAATCAGAAATTGAACCAACACCCCCTGATGCTATTACTGGAATATCTGTAATTTCAAGTATGCTTTTTATGAATTCTTCATTTGTTCCTTCTAAAGTCCCGTCTGTATTTATATCTGTAATGATAAAACTAGCAATTTTAAATGAAGAAAACTCCTTTACTAGATCTGTGGCGAAAATATTAGATTGCTCAAGCCAACCCCTTGTACTAACTTTTCCATCTTTTGCATCTATACCAACAATTATCCTTCCAGGGAATTTATTTGATAAGTCTTTAACTAATTCTTTATTTTCTATTGCAGAGGTTCCCATGATAACTTTTTCAATACCATAAGAAAATAATTGTTCTATCCTTTCTTGAGACCTTATCCCCCCACCTATTTGTATAGGTATGTTAACTGTTTTTGCAATCTTTTTTATTGATTTATCGTTTGTTGGGGATCCAGTTTTTGCAGCATCCAAATCAACTATATGTAAATGTTTTGCCCCTTCGCTTTCCCAAAATTTAGCTTGCTCATGAGGCTCTTTGGTGAAGTCTTTTCTTTTATTAAAGTCGCCTTTAAAAAGCCTTACACACTTACCATTCATTAAATCAATTGCTGGTATTAGGTCCATAGAATCATCCTTTTCATTAATTACTTATTAGTAGTACTATTCAATATGTAATTCTATTTAAGATTACTACTTCAGTTAAATATTTTTTGAATATGAAAATTCTTGTAATGGGTGGCACTAGATTTGTTGGAAAGTCTTTGGTTGGAAAGTTATTAAGTAAAAATTATGATATTGATATTTTCACGAGAGGTAATAAAAGTAATCCTGAAAAAACAAATTTAATTAAGGGTGATAGAAATAGTTCAGAAGATATCGTTAGGCTAAGAAATAAAAAGTATGATGTTGTTTATGATATTTCTGGACGAGAGTTAGAACAAACCAAACTTCTTATAGAAAATTTAGATAACTCTTTCCAGAGATATATATATGTCAGCTCTGCAGGTGTTTATAAAGATAATTGTGAACTACCCTTATCCGAAGTTGATCCAATTGATCCAGATAGTAGGCACAAAGGAAAGTTTGAGACAGAAAATTGGTTAAAAAAACAAAAAATTCCTTTTACAAGTTTTAGACCTACTTATATTTATGGACCAGGAAATTATAATAAAATCGAAAATTGGTTTTTTGAAAGGTTATTCACTAAAAAATCCATACCAATCCCTGGTGACGGGTCTTTAATTACTCAGCTAGGCCATGTTTCTGATCTAACTGATGTAATGATTAAGTGCATGAATTTTGAAAATTCTAAAAATAATATTTACAACTGTTCAGGTGAAAAAGGAGTAACAATAAAGGGTTTAATTTATTACTGTGCGAATGTTCTTGGATTAAAACAAAATGAGATTTCTTTGAGAACATTTGATTATCAAAAATTAGATCCTAAATCTCGAAAGGGATTTCCAATTAGACTAAATCATTATCAGACTGATATTTCTAAGATTAAACGTGATTTAGAGTGGGTGCCAAATTTTGATTTGCTTAATGGTTTAAAGGATAGTTTTGTGAAAGATTTTAAAAATAAAAAGAGTGAGGAGTTTGATGAAAATTCAGATCATATTCTTTTTAATTCTTAAATAGCCTAATAAAGTCACAAAAGTCAGGATGAATCCTAACCAATAAAAAATTAAAGCCAAATTATTCAATAAGCTTATTTTTAATGGTGTAAAGAAGGTTATTAGTGAAATAAAAAAGAAAAATGTTTTAAATTTACCCAACATAGATGCTGGTAAACCGTCTTTTGTAGAGTTCCTCAGGCTAGAGATAATTAATTCTCTAAATAAAATTAATGACAAAGACCAGAAAGGTATTAAATTATTTTTACAAAGGAAGGTTAAAGGAATTAAATAGAATACTTTATCGCTTAAGGGATCAATGATAGCTCCTAATCTGGTTTTAAGATTAAATTTCCTTGCAATAAACCCGTCAAAATAATCAGTTAAACCACCAATAATAATTAATATAAAGACATAAAAAGGTCTGTTAATTTCTAAAAAAAGTATTAAGGGAAATACAAGAAAAAGGCGAGATATCGATAATAAGTTGGGAATATTCAATGCCAAATTTTTAAGATCTTTTCTTAATATCAAATTAGTTATTGTATGTAAAAAATATATTACACTCTCAACAAGCTTAAATTTTTAGTAAAAATTTTAAATGGTTTTTTAAAGCTAGATTCTAAAATTTAATTTAAATCTGAATCATAAAGATTATAAACTCAACTTCTCTTTATGATTGATGATGTTTTATATTACAAAATTATTCCTTATCTCTAATGCAGCCTCATAGCCTAAAGCTATCTCCAGAATCTGATTTGATAAATTCAATTAAAGAATATTCTTTATCGAATAATTTATACGGGTATGTTTCTGGAGTGGTTGGTAATCTTAGAACAGTTTGTATTCAATGCCCAGGAAATCAAGAGATAAATAAATTTGAGGGAAACCTAGAGATAGTTTCTTTAAATGGACATTTTAATAAAGGAGATGTTCATTTACACTTAAGTTTTGCAGATGAGGGATGTAATGTCTTTGGCGGGCATCTTGAGGAGGGATGTATTGTAAAAAAAGGTACTGATATATTATTAATTTCTTTCGAACAAAAAATTATTAATATCTCAAATAATGATTTATTAAAAAATGAATCACGTGTAAAAGCATATATTTTAAAGGATTGTCCTTGGTCTAAAAGAGCAATTAGGTTGCTTAATTCTTTATCTATCCCTCATGAAGTTACTTTAATAGACAATGATGAGATCTTTCAAAAAATAATGGCTCAAAGTAGCCATAATACTTTTCCGCAAATTTTCTTGGATAATAAATTTTTTGGAGGATATGATGAACTTTCAGAACAAGCAAAATTCGATAACTTAAGTTCATTTAAGTAATCTAAATTTTTTAACTATCACGATTAGTAAGTTTTTCAGCAACTAATTCTTCCTCTAACTGCTTTATTAATCTTGATACAAGACTTTGAAATTCTGGTTGACAGCCTTTAAATGCAGCTTTATGTCTTATTGGCTCATTTCTAGTTCTTAAATCAGTAAGCATTAATTGTAATGCGTCAACTTTTGGATTTATTTTCATAGTTTTAATCTATATATTTACATCTTTTAAATCATTTGCATAGCTTTTTTAAAAGATATCTTTTTATTATCATGCGAACTTGTTACTTCTATTAATTTATTTATGGATTCTTTGTTTTTTAAAGAATCTATACAACATTGTGCTACTAATCTTCTTGGGATTGATCCATTAATTTGAGTATCCTCCTTTGAATAATTTATATTTTCTGATTTAATATCTTCATTTTCTTTTAATCCTCCAGGTCTAATAATAGTCCATTCGAAATTTGAATTTCGTAGAAAGTTTTCACCTATTTTCTTCCAAATAAGAATTAAACCAAATAGGTTTAATGGGTGAAATAATTTGCCAGTACAAAGAGAACTTACTAAAATAACTCTCTTAATACCAACTCTTTTGCAACTCTCCAATTGCCTGTATACGCCTAAAGCATCAACCTTCGCAGGACCCGTTAAATCTAATGAAGCTCTTGCACCAGTAGCAATTACCAAAGCATCAATATCTTTTAACGCTTTATCAAGTTCTTTCTTATTATCTAATGAAACTCTAATTGTTTCTAAACTCTCTAGTCCTTCTGAAACTTTTGAATTCTTTCTAATAATTTGCCTTACTTTATATCCTTTTTTAACGGCCTCTTCAGTAATTCTATAACCTGTTTTACCCGATGCACCTGTAATTGCTATTTTCATAATTTAAGAATTAATTTAATCATTATATTGATTTTTTAAGGTTTTTTAGATATAAATTTCTTTTTTCTTTTTGGAAAAAGAGTACGACATAAATAACATTTTGTTCCATCACAACCTCTTGCCGTGCAGTATTCTCTGCCATAAAAGATTATTTGCAAATGTAAAGTATTCCATTCATTAATAGGAAATAATTTTTTTAGGTCTTTTTCTGTTTGAATCACACTATCTCCATTAGATAAACCCCACCTTTGTGACAACCTGTGTATGTGAGTATCAACTGGAAATGAGGGGATTTTAAATACTTGGGACATTACAACTGACGCTGTTTTATGACCTACTCCTGGAAGAGATTCAAGCTTTTCAAAGGTATCTGGAACTCTATTTTTATGTTTCTCAATTAGGAGTTTTGATAGGTTATAGATATTCTTGGCTTTTTGATTTGATAGACCTAAATATTTTATATATTCATATATACCACTAATACCTAGCTCTACCATCTTTTCTGGATTATCTGCAACTTTAAACAAGCTTCTTGTTAATTCATTAACTTTCTTATCTGTTGATTGAGCACTTAAAACTACTGCGACTAGAAGTGTATAGGCATTTGTATGATCAAGAGGGATAGGAGGAGATGGATACAACTTTTTGAGTTCTTTGCGGATTATTTCTGCTCTCTCAGACTTTCTCATTAATTTGATAGATTTATTTGATGTATAAAATTATACAAGGGATATTTTAGGTTAATATTTTCTGCTAATTTAATATATTTAAAGAAGAAGTTTTTTGTGAAAAATGATGCGTTAGTAATTGATGATCTGCATCATAAATATCATAAGCAAAAATATTCAAATTGGATATTAAATGAAATTAACCTAAAAATTGAGAATGGCGAACTATTAGGATTGCTCGGTCCTTCTGGGTGTGGAAAGACAACTCTTTTGAGATTAATCGCAGGGTTCGAATATCCTTCTAAGGGAAGAATTTATCTAAACGATAAGGAAATTTCATGTAGAAAAAGAATACTTAGTCCTGAGAAAAGAAATATTGGTATGGTTTTTCAAGATTATGCACTTTTCCCTCACTTAACTGTTATGGAAAATGTAATGTTTGGTTTAAAAAACAAAAAAGATAGATCTAGAGTTGACTATCTATTAAATGTAGTTGGCCTTGATACTTTTGTTGGAAGGTTCCCTCATGAATTATCTGGAGGGCAAAAACAAAGACTCGCAATTGCAAGAGCTCTTGCACCAGATCCTAATTTTATTTTATTGGATGAACCCTTTTGTAGTCTTGATATGCACGTCAAGCTTAAATTGAGAAGTGAACTCCCTAATATTCTAAGAGGTTGTAATGCTAGTGGATTAATGGTTACGCATGATCCTGAAGAAGCTATGTCAATTTGCGATAAAGTTGCCGTCATGCATGAAGGTAAAATACATCAAATTGATACACCAATTAATCTTCTAAATAATCCTAAGACTAAATTTGTTAGTAGTTTTATTTTGGGAAATAATATTCTTAATCTCAAGAAAAATGGTAATTCATATATGTTTTGTTTAGGTGAAATAAGTAATTCAGTGTTATCAAAGAATACAAATATCAAAAGTATGTCAATTTCTCCTAAATTTATTTCAATTAAAAGATCTGAATCTGGGAATGGGATTGTAATATCTAGAGAATTCCTTGGAGAATTTCTTATCTATAAAGTATCTATTAATGAGGATATATTGAGGATTAGAACTAATATTAATAATCTCCTAAATAATGGGGATAAATGTTCTCTTTCTATTAATAAGAATAGTTTTTGTTTTTTATATCCTGGAGCACATAAGGTATATATTTAAGATTTTTTATAGGCAATTACACTTTCCTCCCTTCCAATTAGAGCATTTTTTCTTTTTACATTTCTTTTTTTTACTTAAATATATTTTGTTGGTTAATAGCAGTTCAGAAAAACTGTATTCTAAATTCATTTATAGTATTGCTATTGATATTCATTATCATATTGCTTAATTTAATTTAAAGGATTAACTTATTACTTATTTATACAAAATGTTGTATTATTTAATTAGCTTTATTTTTGAATAATGAATGAAAATAATTTAAAAACGAAGAAATTAATTAATTTTGGCCCATCTGGAAGAGCTGTTGCACAACCAATGGACAATAGCTTATTGGATAATATTTTTGAACATTTAACAATGGAAAGATATGCCAACGTTCAATATTTTTCTATATATATGTGGTTTCAAGAGAGAGATTTAAATGGATTTGCCTCTCATTTTCTAAGTGAATCTCAAAGTGAAATGGAACATGCCCAAAAATTTGCAGATTATTTAATTGCAAGAGGGCAAAGTGTGAAACTTAGTCAACTTCCTGCACCTGTTCAGGAATGGGACTCTATAGAGGATTTGATTTCATATTCTTTTAATATGGAGGCTGATTTAACTTCATCTCTACAACAGCTCTATTCGATTTCAGAAAGAATTTCAGATACAAGAACCAATGTATTTTTAGATCCAATTGTAGAGGCTCAAACCAAATCAGAGGATGAATTTGCAAATATACTTGGGAAAGTTAAGTTTGCGTCTAATCAACCATCTGCAATTTTATTAATAGATAGTGATTTAAAGAAAAAATAAATTACTTTCAAATTTATTTTCATTCAATGTCCTTTTTGTTTTTTCAACAAGTAAGTTCGAAAAATTGATTTTCTCAGTGCTTGCTTTATTTAAGAGCTCAGCAATTTTACTAATCTCATTAACTCTATTAAAAATAGTTTTGTTCTCAGAAAATAATCTTTCTTTCAATCCTTTATTTTGGGTGGTTTTGAAAGATTGTTTTATATTTCTGAGCCTATTTGATAATAGATCAACTTCCATTAATAGGTTGTTTGTTATTGATTGCGATTCTTTCATTTTTCTATAGTGGGGATGTTTCAATAAAAGAAGGCGCAACACTTACCGTTTGGGTTCCAATTGGAGCTATTAATAACTCAGATGATCTTAGTTTAGAAATTAATCTAGTTGATGTTACTCGTGTTGAACCTATTAATTCACCTATCCTTTCATGAGTCAACCTAAAAGGTAACTCACACCACTGCCCACACCTTCTTCCTAATCTATTAACCAGTATTGAAAGTAAAGCTTGTAATCTTTGTTCTGCATTTCCTAAGTGTCTAATTCTGAGAAGTTGCAAAGTCCACTCATTTACTGCATCGTACCCAATATTTTCATCAATATTTACATTGCTATGAAAAGATAAATCTGTTAAGGCTTCAACACAGACTCCATCACTACATAAAAGGTCTGTTCTTAATTGATCTCCTGATTGTAAGAATGCTAGTGTCATTCCTTCAGTTTCTTCACAGGGGCAATAAACTCTTGCAATTCCACTTTCAACTTCTAGACATGTGCCTTTTGGTCTTGATGATGGATCTATTAAAACGGATTGCCCAGTTATTATCCTTACTGATTTTGAGGGAGATTCTCCATAAGAATGGAAATTCATTAAATTAAATTTGATAATGAGAATTATTATCAATTATGCAGCACTAAATTACTTATTGCAAGAGATTCTCATTATCAACGTATTTTTTGAAGCTTTTCTTTACATAAGTTTTAAGCAATATAATTTAAATGGAGTTCTTTAAATATTTTATTTAGTGATGTCTTTTAATAGAATCTGTCTTAATTGTGGAAGTACTTCTTTCGTTTCTGACCGCTCTTTAGCAGGTAGGATAGTCTGCTCTAGGTGTGGATCTTCTTCGTCAAGAAAAAGCTCTTCTTCACTTATTAATAGTAAAAAATTAATTTTTCTTATTATTGCAATAGCAATTTTTCTAATTATTATTTAAACAATCTGTTTAAAAACCATAATCCATTTTTTTTAATTACTTCTGCATCAATACCATATAATTTTTTAAGATTTGAACTATTTATAACTTTCTTTTGATTTCCATCAGCGATTAGCTCACCCTTTTTTATCATTATGACTCGGTCATAAATATCTGTAATCATTGAAATATCGTGTGTTACACAAAAAATCTTTGTATTTGATTTTGATAATTCATTAATCTTATCAATTACAAAAAACTTTGATTTATAATCTAAATTAGCAATTGGTTCATCCAGGATTAATATATCTGGTTTTCTAATTAACGCTCTAGCAATGAGTATAATCTGTTTTTCTCCATCTGATAAATAGGAAAAAAATTTATTAGCTAAACTTGAGATATTCATAACTTTCATAAGACTTTCTACTTTATAATGGTCTTCTGCAGATTTAATTGATATGTAGCAATATTTTCCATATAGTCCACTTTTAATTAAGTCATAGACTTTCAGATTTGGATTTATTCTATTTTTAATATCATTATTTACTGTACTTATTCTTTTTCTTAGTTCCCATAAATTTATATTTTCTTTGTCAAATATTTTTAGCATAGAATTATCGGCTACTACCGGGTATATGTTTCTATTAATTACCTCTATTAATGAGGATTTACCAGCACCATTAGGTCCGATTAATATTACATTCTCTGAATATGTTATTTTTAAATCTAAATTCTTAATTACTTTAAAACCGTTCTTAAAACAATTTATATTTTTTGCCTCAAACCAATAGTTATTAACCACTAAACTTATTGCTCCAAAATATAATTAATTGAATTGAGCTTAAAATAAATATAAAAAGATAAAGCCAATTCAACCATGGAGGTCTATTTACTTTATTCATAAATTATATGATTAACATGAAAATCAGTAGTGGAGCGGCAAATCTTAATAATGTTTTTCTTATAATATCCATATTATTTATAACTTCTAGATTCTTAATCTCTGGAGGATATTTCAATATAACATTATCATATACGTTATGATTTTCAGTTTTATTAATATTTTTCCAAGGCCTATCTCTCTCTTCAGACTTCTTATACCACTTCCAGAAATAATTTATTATTCTGTCTTCTCCCAATAATTTTATTTCATCTTTTTTAATTAATTCCAATTTGTGATTATATGTCTGCGTCTTTAAAATCATATAATCCTCATTAAATATCTTATAAAAAATTTTTCTTTGATTCTCTTTAAATAATATGAGGTTATTAAGTAGTTTATTTTTTAAAAATTTCCTGTAATGCCTAACTATTACTCTTGCTTTATTATCTCCTAGTGGAATATGATCTAGAACTTGTAAATATCGACATGCTGAAGGATTTCCTTTATAAATTAAGATCCTTCCTGGTGGAATGTATTTTATACGGATAAATTCTTTTGAAGGGTCATTTTTGTAGAAGTAAATACTTTCAATGTATTTTGGGGTAATATTAATTTTTTGTTTAAAACTAACAAGTACGTTTTTATTAACATCTTTATCAGGAATTGTATCCCCATGAACCCAAAATAGATGAAGAATATCTAAGTGATTTTCAATTATCCTTGACCAATCACATTTGAAGTCAACTAAAACCTGTTCCGACACATAATCTTCAATTAAAAAGCCATTGTGAGATAATTCGTGGTTAGTTATAGGCGAATCCTCAATTAGATTATTTAAATCAGTTTCAGATTTTTTTGAAAAATGTACAAAAATATATCCATCTTTTTCTAAAGCTTTGTATTGAGATAAATGAATTTTTTTGGCGTAATTATCATAGTTATTATCTATTATGTGGCTACAGGTTATTCGATCTAGATTTTGGCAACTACCCTCAGATGAGAATTCTGCCCCGTGATATGGGCAAGTTAATACTCCATTTGATATTGTGCCTCCAAAAAAAGATGCTCCCCTATGAGGACAAATATTCTTGATGCACTTTACATTTTCATTCTCATCTCTGTAAAGAACAAGTGGCTCATCATAGAGAGAGAAATAATGAAGCTTATTTTTTTTTAGTTCTTTTGAAGGACAGATTGCATACCAACCAAATAAACCTATATTTAAATCATTTTTATTTTCTCTAATATCAAACGAGTCAATTTTTACTACCGAACCTTTCTCAAAAGGCTTAAGAACGGTATTTAAGTCTTTAGATTTAAAAAAATTAATTTGTTTGTTTTCCATAAATTAATTTCTTTTTTATTGACAAGTTATCTATCGGAACTATAACTCAAGTAAATAATTAATTTCTAATAAAACTATAATTCTCTATTATTTGTAGCAATAATTATCTCTTTCTACAAAATCAATGAGCTCCTTGTATTTTTATCTAACTTTCTTTATTTTATAATTTTTGAATCTTTTGTAATTCTTTTAAATTTTTTATGTAATCATTAGCATCTTCAATATTTTTGTGGAAATTGCACTGGCCGAGATAACAACCTATAAATCTTAAGAACTTTCTTTTACCACCAATAATTTCATATCTATGTATTGTTCCTCCATCAATAGGAGCATATATTAATTCTGGTAATGCCATATGTTGTTTCCTAATTGTTAATTAAACAATAATTCAAGCTCAAATACATTGCCATAGCTGAGGCATTTTTTTTAATAATTAGTTTATTTATTTTTGGTTAATTATTTACTGAATTCCTAGGCTTTTTTGTGTTTGTTAATTTTAGATACCAATTTAGATTAGCCCAAAACTATTAGGTGTCTTTTAAAAAATTACCTAAAAAGTTCAATCTTCAAGATCTTCATATTAGATAGCTTTTGACTTGCATAATATGGAATGCTTATTTAATCTATTGAAAATTTTAATTTGTGTAATTTTTAATAAAATATAATCAGCTCAGATAAATTCTAAATTATATTAAATTTTGAATTGATAAAATATCATGATCAAAAGGGTTTTAACTATCTTTATCTTAACTTTTTTTCTTGTATTTAGTATTCCAGTTTACTCATTAGATACTTCTTCTAAAAATCTTGAGAAGTATACTAATAAGATTTCTAATAAATTCACTAGAACTTACTGCAACACTTCCAAATTTGGTATCTCTTATGAAGGTGCTTTGGCATTCGCTATTGGAGAAACTAACAAGGAATTTAAAAATAATAAACTCAATAAATTGATAGATTATTCGCAACTAAAAGATTCAATAGTTAATGGTTTAGAAAATAATTGCGATGTTTATGATTTTCCTATTAGTAGTTTAGAAAAATTAAAATTTGATTAGATATATCGAAATTATTAAAGTATTATTTTCTCCCTATCCAATCACTAGGCTTATCAAGCATCCACTCAAAAACACCCTTAGCATCAAGGTTTTTAGATGCATAAATAAACATTATTGGAAATAATAAAATTACGACTCCAATCACGGATAATTCTAATTTACCAATCCCCATCTCTTTGATTGTTAACGCGAAATAATTCATCATTACTTTTATAGAATTAAAGTTTATTTAGTACTTAATTTATAAAAAATTATTTACGCTTTCTTTTTTTGATAAAAATTCTTAATTGTTTATAGTGAAATTTATTTGTATAAAGTACCTATTTTATTGATGCATACTTTCTAAGTAATTTAAATATTATAGATGATTATTATTCATTAGCTATGAATCATGAAATTATAATTTTAAGTCCTCTTTTTATAGTAATAATTGGATTTATAGTTTTTTCAATTTTGAAGAAAAGGAAGAGATCAGCTAAAAGTATTTATAAACTAATTGATGATTTAGAAAAAAAATACATCTATTAATAATTTATTTTTAAAAGTAAATATGATTAATCAAATTCTATACCAACTTCTTCTTTTAAATCCCTTTCTAAATCTGGAAGATGCGGTTCAACCCAATGATCGTTGTTATCAATACCAGCTGCATTTACATAGTTCATGATGTGTTGATCTACTTGCTTATAAAGATCATGCAAATTTAAATCCATGCGAATGTCATGTGCAATTTCAGAGACTTGTTTTTCTGTTAAACAATGATTTGGATGAAGTAAATCACAGCATGGAATTCTCTTTTCAATCAATTCATTTAAATTGATTTTTATTTCGTAATCTTGATGAACAGTCATAGATTTTAAGAGTTTATTATGATTCTAATTATGGTTACAGATTTGTATATCTTTAAGTTAAGAAACGAAGTTCTTTAAAGTGATTTTAAATAAATAGATCTTCCAAATCTTTATATATCATCGTTTCCCTTGGTGTTTTCTAAAGGAGTACGATCATCCTTTGAAAGTTTCTTTTTAGAATTAAAGGAAAGATATCCCATAGCTACAGATAGTAATGTTGTCGGAATGATTATTAGTATTTTATTGACTTATTATGAATATAGTGCAACACTATTTACAGATAAGTGCTGAACTTTATTCGTTATCAATGCCTACAAAGAAAAAAAGAGTTGGTTTTATTCCAAGAGAAGATGTTATGAAAATAATCCATAAACTTAGCATAGAGAATAATTTAAGTAATTCAAAAATAATCAGTATTTTAGTAGAGGAAGCACTCGCTGTAAGAGGTATATTTAACAAAAAAACAGGAAAGTCAATTCGTTTATATCAAGACATTAAAGATGATTCACAAAACTTATCTGAAGATTCTTCTGATTTTAAATATATTAAGAGATCCACAATTAATACTAATTCAGGAAATTATAAACATTCTGATAATACAAACCTTTTAAAACAGATAAATCAGGAGAATTTTGATTTACAAACCTATAAAAAGTTTATATCATTTCTTAAATTTCAGGAAATTATGGATGAATTTAATAGTTGCTAGGTGTTGTAAAGTACAGCACTGTGTGATAAATTTAATATGAATTTATTTGTGGCGATTTACTTGTTAAAAATTATTTATACTCATTTCAAAGTTATGAAATCAATTAATCCATAAAATTATTTATTTATTATGAATTCATCATCCCCAATTTTGTCTATAAATCTTTTGCCTCCGGAAAAGTTATATTGCAACTTTAGTTATTGGAGCTCTTTGTTTTCTCAGGATATGCAGATTTTATGGGATAGAGCGCATGGGGTTCCTCTAGAAAAACTCCCCAAAGGGGTTTCTGATATGATTTTTCCGTATTTACTGCTAGCACTTTCAGACTATAAGAGTTCTCAACTAAATAAAATGAATGGAGTAGGGTTAGATAATCTTTTAAACCTATGGTTCGATAAGTACTTTTTGAACAAAAAGGGGTATTTCGAACTAATTAATAAATAATTTATTCATAATTTATTTTTAAAATCTTTTTGGATTGATATCAAGAATTTGTTGCAAATAAAAACCTATTAAGATCTTCTATGCGAATTGGCACAAAAATAATCACTGAGTTTAATCTTAAATCTATTATTTTGGTTTTTCATATTTCTTTTATAAATTTCTAGTCTTGCCATAAATTTATACAAATTTTGAGATTAAAATTTAAATTATGTTGACTTTTATTGTTGATGAGATGATAATGACAAAAATAAATTTTTATTGTGAATCCTCTATTAGATACTTTTGATGATTTTGTTGATGATCTACTTCTTTCCGATAATAATTTATTGAAAGGGGAACTTGATTTACTTCTTATTCAACAATTATTTAATTCAATAGATTTAAAGAATATAAATAAAACTGAATTCGAAGATAATGAACCGTTAGTTGCTTAATTTTTTATGAAATTTCTCTATGAAAAGTTTTGGGTTCCAGTTTTTGGAAAAATTTTATCAAAATTTGTTTTTTTAATAGAGGGTAGAAAGCAAGATTCTAAAAAAAAAGTAAGGCATTAATTACTTTTAGGCTTGTTTAAAGTATCCATAAATACATAATTTAATTCAATATATTCTGATAACAACAAAAGATATACTTTTTATTTATAAAAATGTTCATTGTTGAGTTATGAAAGAAATTTCTTTTTAGCAAATTAAAATGAGCAAAAAAAATACCTTGAGACCATATACTGTACATTATCGTGATTTTCAAAATACAAGATTAGAAAATTGCTTTTATGCTTTTGATGCCTACGAGGCTAGAACATTAGCGATGGAATTTAATAAGTATATAAATGAACATCCAAACAGTATTGACCTTATAAGATGTGAAACATAAAAAATCTTTTTAGTTTTTTAAAATTAATAATCTCTTTAAACACTTAAGAATTTATCAATAACTGCTTGACTTAACTCACTAGTATGTCCGCTAGCTACAATTCCACCTCGTTGCATAGCATAATATCTATTGGCTTGTCTTACAAAATGCAAGTGTTGTTCAACTAATAAAACTCCAATCCCTGTATCTCTAATTATCTGATTAATTGCATTTTCAATGTCTAAAACTATATTTGGTTGAATACCTTCCGTTGGTTCGTCAAGCAATAGAAGTTGAGGTTTGCCCAACAATGCTCTTGCAATAGCAAGTTGTTGTTGTTGACCTCCACTAAGATCTCCTCCTTTTCTTTGAAGAAAGTCTTTTAGAATTGGAAACAATTCATAAATAAATGGATCTATTTTCTTGTTCTTAGATAATCCACCCGGCAGTGACTCCATTCCTAACATTAGGTTCTCTTCAACAGATAAGTAAGGAATAATTTCTCTCCCTTGAGGAACATATGCCATGCCTTTTCTCGCTCTCTGATGAGGCGCCTTTCTATTAATATTTTCTCCAGCCAAAAAAATATCACCTTTTTTATGCTTTAACAAACCGATAAGTGATTTCAATAAAGTTGTTTTTCCAACTCCATTTCTTCCTATTAAACAAACCATTTCTCCTGATTTAACATTTAAATCTACATCTCTAAGAATATGACTTTCGCCATAAAATGTATTTAATGATTTAATTTCTAGTAAATTTTCCATAACTAATCCTCAGGTCTTCCTAAATAGACGTCAATGACTTTTTTGTCCTTTTGTATCGTTTCCATTGTCCCCTCACATAATACTGTTCCTTGATTTAATACTGAAACATTACTATCCAGTCTTCTTATAAATTCCATATCGTGGTCTATTACAACAACAGTATTTTCTCCTGATAAAGATTTCAATAAATCAGCAGTAAGATCTGTCTCTTCATCCGTTAGGCCAGCTACAGGTTCATCTACAAGCATTAAATCTGGCTTCTGTCCTACTAACATGGCTATTTCCAGCCACTGTTTTTGGCCATGAGACAAAGAACCAGCCTTTGAATTGACTTTATGAGATAAATTAATAATTTTCGTTAGACGTTCAATCTCATCAAGCTGATCATCTTTAAGATTTTTATTTATAAGGTTTAAGGGACTTTTAGGAGTTGATACAGATATTTCAAGATTTTCTTTAACTGTTAAATTCTCAAAGATCCTTGGACTTTGAAACTTTCTTCCTATTCCAAGTCGAACGATTTTGTGCTCCTTTTGACCAATTAATGATTTCCCTTTGAAAATTACTTCACCTTTAGTTGGTTTTACTTTCCCAGTTATTACGTCAAGAAATGTTGTTTTACCAGCTCCATTGGGTCCTATTACTGCTCTTAATTCTCCTTTCTTTAAATTTAAATTAAGTTTGTTAAGAGCTAAGAAACCTTCAAAACTAACAGTAATATCGATTAAATTTAGTAGATCTTTATTATTCACTATTGTACCTCCTTATTTTTGACTTCCAAGCTTGGATAGGTTTCAATCTTCCTTTTAAATCCAATTTTTTGAAGAAGATTCCTAGGCCCATCTCCTTGAATCCATCCTAAAACGCCTTCTGGCAATGCTGTAACAACTAAAATAAATAATCCTCCCTGGATAAACATCCAACTAGCAGGTAAAGCTTCACTTATTAGACTTTTTGCATAGTTGATAAATACTGCTCCTAATATTGCTCCTAATAAAGTTCCTCTCCCTCCTACGGCTACCCAGATAACCATTTCTATAGAAAATGGAACGGTCATAAATTGAGGTGAAACTATTCCTGATTGAACAGTGTATAAAGCTCCAGAAATTCCAGCAAGTCCTCCAGCAATAGAAAATATTATTGTCTTGAATATTACAGGATTGTATCCTGTGAACCTAACTCTTGGTTCGTCATCACGAATTCCTATGAGAATATTTCCAAATCTTCCTTTAACTACCCACTTTGCAAAAAACCAAGCGGCTATTACTAGTATGGCTGTCACCCAAAAGAACATTCTTTGCAAGGACTCAGAACCTACCATCTGACCAAATAGTTGAGTTACATCTGTTTTTAATCCATTTGTTCCGTTTATAAGTTTTTGTTGCCCATTAAAAAAGTTAAAGAAAACGAGTAGAGATGCTTGAGTAAGTATAGAAAAATATACGCCTTTGATTCTATTCCTGAAGACAAGAAATCCGATTAAACCAGAAACCAATGCAGGAATTATCCAGATAGCAAATAATGTGAAAACTGGCGATCTAAATGGTTCCCAGAAAAAAGGTAATTTTTCTACGCCATATAAAGCAAAAAATTCAGGAATATTATTTGGGAATTCAGAAGAACTGGTTATTTGTAAATACATTGCTGCACAATAACCACCAAGTGCAAAAAATATTCCTTGCCCAAGACTTAATAAACCTGTATATCCCCAGATAAGATCAACCCCAAGAGCAACTATAGACAAAGATAAATATCTACCAAGAAGATTTAATCTAAATACAGGAAGTAAAGTTGGTGCTGCAATGATTAAAGCTATTAATATTATCCAGATTGATAATATGATCTTTTTATTAAATTTAATTTTACTTAGGGTCATTAGTTTTCAACCATCCTCCCTTTTTGAGGAAATAAACCTGTAGGTTTAAATTGTAAAAATATAACTATTAATGCAAATATCATTACTCTTGCCATACTTGTTGTCGCAAAAAAGTTGATTGTGTTTGAAAGAGGCAAAGGCAAGTCTGGCCATATTGATAAGAGCCTTCCAGCTCCTATTAAATCTGTCATGATTCCTATTCCAAAGGAAGCAAGTACAGTTCCTAATAAATTACCTACTCCTCCAAGCACTACAACCATAAAACAACCAACTATGTAATTTCCTCCAACATTTGGCCCCACAGAACCTAAAAGTGATACTGCCACTCCAGCAACTCCTGCCAAGCCAGATCCTATTCCAAATGTAATTACATCCACTTTTTCAGTCGATATTCCTAGGCAATCGCTCATTTGACGATTCTGAGTTACTGCTCTTATACGCATCCCCCATGCACTTTGATTTAGAAATAATGTAATTGCTATTACAGAGATTAATGTAATCACAATTATCATTAGTCTTGTTTTAGGAAATGCAGTGCCAATAATTTCTACTTGACCTCTCATCCATGCAGGTGCTGTTACATCAACATTACGAGCACTTGCTCTACTAAGTTTGCTTATAGAAGATGAGATTACACCACCAGTCAGAGCACCACTTAAACCAGCAAAAATCCAAGAACTAAATTTAAAATATTTGAAATTGATTGATTCTTTTATTTTTGAAGGGAATATTGTTGGTAAAAATAAACCAATTATTAAACTTATAATTAAACCTGTCCCATAGGCTAATGGCACACTTCTAACAAATTGTTGAAGAATTAAGCTTACACCCCATGTAGCAAGAAGTGTTTCTAATGGACTTCCATAAAGCTTTCTTATTATTGTTTTTTCTAATAGAATACCTACTACACCACTAACTATGAAAGCAAAGAAAATTGAAACTATGATATAGGAATTATAGTAAGGTTTTAAGATGGGTAATTTGAAAATTAATTGTGTAACGTATGTTGTGTAGGCTCCAAGCATCATAAGTTCACCATGGGCTAGATTTATTACACCCATAAGCCCAAAAACAATTGCTAGTCCTAAAGCAGCAACAAGTAGTACAGATCCGATTGCTACACCATTAAAAAGACTATCTAGAAGTAACTCCAATTTAAAATTTAAAAATAGAAAAATTTGATTATATAAAATAAAAGGAGGTGTTAACCTCCTTTTATTTTGAAGTATGAGTTTAAATTTAATTAAAGCTTATACTTTTCTCCTTTTGAAGGATCTGTCCAATCACATGCATATCCTTTCGAGCTTGGATGCTTTTGGTTCCATGCTTGAGGAAGAACAACTCCTGTCTCTTCAAGAATTGTAAATCCACCTTCTGCATTGATTTCTCCAATTCTTACTGTTTGAGAGAGGTGGTGATTTGGCATAACTTCAACAGGTCCTTGTGGGGCATCAAACGTTTGTCCAACTAATGCCTCCCTTACTGCGTTGTCGTCGAATGTTCCAGCATCTTCAACTGCCTGTTTCCATAGATAAACCATATTATATGCTGATTCTTGAGGGTCAGCTACAACACGATCAGCTCCCCATCTTTTCTTGAAACTTTTAGCAAATTTTTTAGATGCAGGAGTATCAATTGACATCATGTAGTTCCATGCACCATAGTGACCTTCAAGGAATTCAGGACCAATAGTACTAATCTCTTCTTCCGCAATAGAATAATTCATTACGTAGTAGCCACTTGAAGGAGTAATTCCTGCGTCTTGGATCTGTTTAAAGAATGCAACGTTTTGGTCACCATTAAGTGTGTTAATGATAATTCCACCTTCAGGCAAAGCTTTTTTGATTTTTGAGATAATTGGAGCGACTTCAGTATTTCCTAATGGAAGGTAATCTTCTCCAACAACTTTACCGCCTAGCTGTTTTACCTGAGCTTTTGTAATTGTGTTGGAAGTTCTTGGGAATACATAATCTGAACCTACAAGGAAGAAATCTCCACCGGCCGCTGGAGAACGTTTATACATGAAATCTGTAGCAGGTTCTGACTGTTGATTTGGTGTGGCTCCTGTGTAGAAAATGTTGTTAGAACATTCCTGGGCTTCATATTGAATTGGGTAGTAAAGGAATGCATCCTTTGATTCGTAGACTGGTAACATTGCTTTTCTACTTGCAGATGTCCAACCACCAAATACGACAGGCACACCATCTTGGTCTATAAGTTTCTTGGATTTTTCAGCAAAAGTCGGCCAGTCAGAGGCTCCATCTTCAACTATGTACTCAATCTTGTAGCTTTTACCGCCAACTGTTACTCCGCCGGCAGCATTTATCTCTTCAATAGCCATTTTTTCAGTGTCAACAAGAGTTGATTCGGAAATCGCCATTGTTCCAGATAACGAATGCAAAATACCAACGGTTACAGTGTCATCGAAACTTCCGGAGGTTCCACCTCCACCACACGAAGTTGCTGTGACCGCGAGTGAGGCAGTAGCTAATCCTGCCAAAATACGCCTTGAAATTCTCATGAATTCGTTTAAATTAGGTAAATGATCCTCATTAAGGGGATAAAGTAAAAGTTATTAACGAGTGGCAATTACTTTTGTATCTGTCGTAACTTTTTGTTGAATCCAATATATAACTTATTATTATTTTTCTAGTCTCGATGATTAGGTATTTGCAATTTTAAAAATTGCGTTACTTCTTCAACGCCTTTGCCGTTACTTAGGTTCGTAAAAAACCAGGGTTTTCCCTTTCTCATTAATTCTGTATCACTTTTCATAATATTTAAATCTGCACCAACCATATTTGCTAAGTCAATTTTGTTTATTATTAACAAATCTGATCTAGTTATTCCGGGTCCACCTTTCCTAGGGATTTTGTCTCCTGCAGATACATCAATTACATAAATTGATAAATCTACAAGTTCTGGACTAAAACTAGCAGCTAAATTATCGCCTCCACTTTCTACAAAAATAAAATCTAAGGGATTATATTTATTTTCTAAATCAACTACTGCATTTTTATTCAAGGAACAATCCTCTCTTATTGCTGTATGAGGACAACCACCTGTTTCTACACCAATAATTCTTCCTTCTTCTAAAACTTTTTTATTTATAAGAAAGTTAGCATCTTCCTTAGTGTAGATATCATTAGTAACAACTGCTATCTCATAATTTTTTTTGAGACTTAAGCATAGAGTCTCTACTAATGCAGTTTTCCCTGAACCGACAGGCCCAGCAACTCCTACTCTCAATTTACTACTCATAAATTAATTTCTAAAAAGTTTTGTATATAGGTCTTTATGATTTTGTTGTGCCATAGCTAAACCTACATTGCCAAAATAGATGTCATCAATTTCTTTGTCCATAATTTCCTTAGAAACTGTAGAAATTATTTCTAGTAAATCTTTTTGAATTAATTGTGCTTTTGTTGAACCCATAGGAATAAGCCTTAAAGTTGCACTTAGTTGATTGGCACTCCATGCATATAAAAAATTCTCTACCATCTCCAATTTCGTAATTTCAAAAGAATAACAGGCCCAACTCCATGCTAAAGACCAAGAATTTTTTTTGTTTTTTTCAAAGAGATATTCAAATCCAAATTCTTTTGTTAAATTAAAAAGAGATTCTGACATTTGAAATTGTTGTTCTCTTATTTCGGCAGAATCCTTACTTGAGAGGATCCATTTATCCAAACTTAATAACTTTTGCAAATTATTTTTTATATTTTTTTTGTTTTTTATTTCATTGAAAATTTCAAAAAAATCTAATAATAGTCTTGCATCAAGTCTAATCTGGCCAATTAATAATTCATTCGTAATAAGATCTTTAACATACTCAGGTTCTTTTATATTTTTGCTATCAAAAAAACTTTCAAATCCCTCAGAATAACAAAATCCTCCAACGGGTAAATTAGGACTTATTAATAAATACTTTAATAAGTGACTTTCATTCATGGTAATGAGCTCCTGTTTCAGGAAAAAATTTTTTCTTTGTATTTGTTATGTCAACATTAAAATTATTAAGCATATCCTCAATAACGTAATCACTTTTTGTTAAAAGAATTTCTTTATCAATTTCTACTTCTACGTGTCTATTGCCTAAATGATATGCAGTTCTAATAAGTTCAAAATTAGAATCTGAACGTATTTCGATTAAATTTTCTTTTTTTGCAATTATCTCTACATAAAAGTTGGACTCATTCGTTGAAAGTATATCTCCATCATTTAATTTGCCTTTTCTAGGTAATTGTAAAAATACTTCTTGATCGCAATCAGTTATTCTTTTGCCTCGTAAGATTCGTCTTTCATCAGCACTTAAAGTAAGTTTTAAAAATGAACCTAATCCAGGTTTATCCTTAATCCAATCAGTTACAACAATTTGTTTGTTTATTCTCATAATCAAAATTTTTAGTTACTTTAATTTAGTAATTAAAGAAAACAATTTATGATTAAAACTTCATGGGAAGGTAATTGTTTCTTAAATTTTTTTAATAATAATGCAAGTTTGGGAAATGTTGATAAAACAATCTTTAAATCTAAATCAACTTCTCCTTATAAATTATTGAAGTCTACTAATGATCAAGAAGGCCGATGCATTTTACCTATTCTTCATACAGCAGGTGGATTGGTTGGAGGAGATTTGCTTGAATTTGAAGCAAATCTTGAGAAAAACTCTAAGGTTTTGTTAACCACTTCTTCAGCTCAGAAAGTATACGGATCGGTAGGCAGATCTAAAATTAATCCAGAGGGAGTTTTTTCTAAGCAAAAAAATCATATAACCATTCATGATAATTCTCATTTGGAATATCTCCCTCAAGAGACAATTATTTTTGCAAATGGTCTTTATGATCAGAAGTTTAAAGTATGTATTTCAGAAACTTCAAGTTTTTTATTTACTGATTTAATAAGACTTGGAAGATCTTCTTCTGGAGAAGCCATTGAAAATGGAGTTTTTAGATCCAAATTAGAAATTTTAAGAAACAACGATTTATATGATGATTGGGAATATGTTGATCAAATTGAATTATCTAAAGCGAGTTATGAAGCAAAGTCTGGCATGGATTATATGCCTGTCTTTGGATCCTTAATTTGGATTTGCGAAAAAGATTTTTCCAAATCAAAAATCAATAATTTAGTAGAAAACATAAAAAATATTTTTAAAGAAAGTGTAAGTCAATTATCTATAGGAATTCTTGAAAATGGTATTTCTGTACGATTCTTAGGGAGTTCTTCTCAAGATGCTAGGAAATGTTTTTTTTGTATTTGGAAACAAATTAGGTCTATTTGTGGATTTTGTGAGCCAAGATATCAAGGTGTATGGCCTTTACAAGATTCTATGAATTATTAATTATGTTCAGAGAGAACATTTTTTAAGATTTTATAGATTAATTTTTTATTATGCATCTTTCACCTCAAGAAAAGGATAAATTATTAATTTTTTCAGCTGCACTTTTAGCTGAAAGAAGACTTAATCGAGGTCTGAAGCTTAATTATCCTGAAACGATTGCTTTTTTAAGTTTTCAAGTTCTTGAAGGGGCAAGAGATGGCAAAAGTGTAAGTCAATTAATGTCTGAAGGAACTACTTGGCTTTCTAAATCACAAGTTATGGAGGGCATTCCTGAAATGGTTGATGAGGTTCAAATAGAAGCAGTTTTTCCTGATGGGACTAAATTAGTTACTATTCACAATCCGATTAATTAGTTATGAGTAAATTAATTCCTGGCGAAATAATTACTGAACAAGATGAAATCGAATTAAATCTTGGTAAGGAAGTCAAAACAGTAACAGTTTCGAATTCTGGAGATAGACCAGTGCAGGTTGGATCTCATTATCACTTTTTTGAAGCTAATAAGGCGTTAATTTTTCACCGAGAAGTAACACTTGGTATGCGTCTTGACATTCCTGCAGGAACAGCAATTAGATTTGAACCAGGAGATACAACAGATGTCAAATTAATTCCATATTTAGGTTTAAGAAAAGTATATGGTTTCAATTCATTAGTTAACGGTTCTTTAGATACTTAAAATTATGTCCTATAAAATTGACAGAAAAACTTATGCTCAAACTTATGGACCCACAATTGGGGATAGAGTAAGGCTTGCTGATACGGAACTATTTATAGAAGTAGAGAAGGATTTAACTATTTACGGAGATGAAGTTAAATTTGGCGGAGGTAAGGTTATTCGAGATGGGATGGGACAGTCTCAAGCGACTAGAGAAGATGGGGCTGTAGATACTGTAATAACTAATGCTTTGATTGTAGACTGGTGGGGAATAATTAAGGCCGATGTTGGTTTAAAGGATGGAAAGATTTTTGAAATAGGCAAAGCAGGTAATCCTGATATTCAAGATAAAGTAAATATTGTTATTGGTGCCTCCACAGAAGTAATAGCAGGAGAGGGGCATATTCTTACTGCTGGATCAATAGATACCCATATACATTTTATATGCCCCCAACAAATTGAGACAGCATTAGCTTCAGGAATTACAACTATGCTGGGAGGAGGAACTGGACCTGCAACAGGCACAAATGCAACTACCTGTACTCCTGGTTCTTTTCATATTTCTCGAATGCTTCAATCTGCAGAAGCATTCCCCATGAATTTAGGATTTTTTGGTAAAGGAAATTCAACAAACGAGAGGAATCTTATTGATCAAGTTGAAGCTGGTGCATGCGGATTGAAGCTGCATGAGGATTGGGGAACGACTCCATCCACAATAAATTCTTGTCTTAATGTTGCAGATAAGTTTGATGTTCAAGTTTGTATTCACACTGATACTTTAAATGAGGCAGGCTTTGTTGAAGATACCATCAATGCTATTGCAGGACGAACAATTCATACTTTTCATACAGAAGGAGCAGGTGGAGGTCATGCACCAGATATTATTAAAATTTGTGGAGAAAAAAATGTTCTTCCAAGTAGTACTAATCCAACAAGACCCTATACGAGAAATACATTAGAGGAACATCTTGATATGCTAATGGTTTGTCATCATTTAGATTCTAAAATTCCAGAAGATATTGCATTCGCTGAATCAAGGATCAGAAGAGAGACTATTGCGGCGGAAGATATCCTACATGATTTAGGTGCCTTCTCAATTATCGCTAGTGACTCTCAAGCTATGGGGAGAGTAGGTGAAGTAATAACAAGAACTTTTCAAACTGCTCATAAAATGAAAGTACAAAGAGGTCCGTTAGCTCAGGATTCTGATAGGAACGATAATTACAGAGTAAAAAGATATATTTCCAAGGTTACAATTAATCCTGCAATAGCCCATGGTATTAATAAGTATGTTGGGTCTATAGAAAAGGGAAAAATTGCAGATTTGGTATTGTGGAAACCTTCATTTTTTGGGGTTAAGCCCGAATTAGTTGTTAAAGGAGGTTCGATAGTTTGGTCCCAAATGGGTGATGCAAATGCTTCAATTCCAACCCCAGGTCCTGTACATGGGAGACCTATGTTTGCAAATTTTGGACAATCCCTCATTAAGAGTTCCTTCACTTTTTTAAGTAAAAATTCAATAGATCAAGATATTCCTAAAAAGTTAGGATTACAAAAGAATTGTATCGCTGTAGAAAATACAAGAAATATCAATAAATCACATTTAAAACTTAATAGTAAACTGCCAAATATTTCAGTTGATCCTCAAACTTACGAAGTTTTTTCCGATGGAGAACTTCTTACTTGTGAACCCCTTGATGAAGTCCCAATGGCTCAGAGGTACTTTTTGCTTTAGAAGTTTTTAATTAATTCTTTTTCGCTTGTCTTTATATCTTTTGAACCAGCAATAGCTAAATCATCCTGGAGTTTGTTCTCACAAGATAGAACTCTTGACCAACTTGGTAACTGCTGTGTAGTAGGGGAAGCTAGATAATCTTCTGTAGCAGGTCTTAATAGTTTTGCAAATTTTTGTACTGATAGCTCTTCTTCATGCCTATCGTATGGAAGTTGATTAACCGCTGAATCTAATCCAAATTGTTTTACTCGATCTTCTCCAACTCTTTTGTAAAGAACTTCTAAAGTTGCTAGTTGAGTGCTAGTTAAGGTCTCGGCCTGATGTTCCATAAGACCTCTTAAAACACTTGAAAGTATTTCTGTACACATTTTTTGCAATCCTTCTTTAGAAGAATCACCAATATTCTTATGTTTATGGTCAAATAAACCTAGGTCAACTTGCGCTATTTTGGAGGTCCTTACGTTTCTATAAACCTCTGATAATAAACCTATTTCTAAACCCCAGTCACAAGGTATTCTTAAATTCATGGCAAGGTCTTTAGTAAAAGCAAACTCACCTGCTAATGGATATCTAAATGATTGTAGATAGTGTAAAAAGGGCCCTTTCCCGACTAACTGCTCAAGACTTGCTAATAAGGGACCCACAAATAATCTTGTTGCCCTACCTTGTAATTGATTTGTTTCTAAAGATAACCTACTGTAAAAAGCTTTTACATAAGATATTCCATACGATTGATCTAGAAGTGGAAGTATCATTTTTGAAGGATACAAAGGACTAAAAGTTCTTATATCAGCGTCAAAAAGAGCAACAACGTCTGATTTTCTAGTTGCGACTCCTATGCCTTGCCATACAGCCCACCCTTTACCAGGAGTTCCTAAAAGTTCCAACCCATTTTTTTCTTGGTTTTTTAACAGCTCTATTACGTAAGGAGAATTAGTCCATTGAACGTGAACTGGGAATGGCATTGAGTCAAAAAATGATTTAGCCGCTTTAACTTGATCAACAGTTTTTGCAGAGAGAGCTATAACTAATTCATTTAAGCCTGTAAGGTTTTTTAAAACTTCTCTTATATCTTTTAATGCTGTGCGTTCAAATTCTTCAAATAAGCAAGGTATTAGAATGCTAGTTGATCTTTTTTTGAGACTTTTGTTTAATTCTATAAGTAAATCGCTAGTTACTCCATATTCATGTATTGTTGTGATTAAACCTTGTTGAAAGTCCATTTTCTAATTGATGTGCAGAATAGTGTTAATACTTCAATGATTTTTTCAAAGTGAAGCAAATTGATTCAGAGAAAAAATTAGATAGATTAAAACTTTATAAATTGTTGAAAACAATTTATTCAAATAATACTACAGAAGAAATTAATTTTATTTCAAATCAATTATTACAGATTTTAGATGATTTCTCAGAGAAATATGCTTATGAAGAAATAAGTAAAAAAGAAAGGTGGAATCAATCTCATTCGGTTTTAATAACTTATGCAGATAGTATTTATAAAAATGGGGAGGCAACATTAATTACTCTTCGAGAATTGTTAAGTAAACATTTTGGCAGCCTTTCGAAAGTTGTACATATTCTTCCTTTTTTGAAATCGACAAGCGATGGGGGTTTTGCAGTCTCAAGTTATGATTCCCTAGAAGAAAAATTTGGCTGTTGGGATGATCTCAAAAGTATTTCTAAAAATCATTTTTTAATGGCTGATTTAGTACTAAACCATGTTTCATCATCTCACCCATGGGTTCAACAATTTATTAAATCCAAAGAACCAGGAATATCAAATGTTTTTTCACCAGAACAAAATCTTGACTGGTCAAATGTTGTTAGACCAAGAAGTTCATCATTGTTTTCTCTAATAAATACTGAAGATGGTCCTAAACAAGTTTGGACAACTTTTGGTCCAGATCAAATAGATTTGAATTGGCATAATCCAAAAATGACTCTTGAGTTCTTAAATTTAATTATTACTTATTTATCTAATGGAATTAAATGGTTTAGGCTTGATGCTGTAGGTTTTATTTGGAAGGAATCTGGAACAACATGCTTGCATTTGCCAAAAGCACATTCAATTGTAAAAATTTTAAGACTATTATTAAATAATCTTCTTGAAGATGGAGTTTTAATAACAGAAACTAATGTTCCTCAGAAAGAAAATTTATCTTATCTTATTCCAGAAGATGAAGCACATATGGCTTATAATTTTCCGTTACCTCCTCTCCTCTTGGAGGCGATTATCACTTCAAGAGCTGATATTTTAAACTCATGGATTTTTGATTGGCCAAAATTACCTGACGATACTACTCTTTTTAATTTCACTGCATCACATGATGGTGTTGGGTTAAGAGCTCTGGAAGGTCTAATGAATCAGCAGAGAATTAATAATTTATTAATTAATTGTGAGAAAAGAGGAGGACTAGTAAGTCATAGACGTTTATCAAATGGTGATGATAAACCTTATGAATTGAATATTAGTTGGTGGAGCGCAATGGAAGACTCGAGTAGAGATTCTAATAGATTCCAGTTTGAGAGATTTATCTTGACTCAATTATTAGTAATGGCCCTGAAAGGTATACCTGCCTTTTATTTGCCAGCATTACTTGCTTCAGAAAATGATATCAAAAGTTTTTCTATGACAGGTCAAAGAAGAGACCTGAATAGAGAAAAATTTAAACAAGACAATCTTTTATCTGTTTTAAATAATCCAGAATCTTATGCTAATAAAAACCTAAAATATCTTCGTAATGCTATGGATCTCAGGTCAGAACTAAAGCAATTTCATCCTTGTTCAGAAATGAAATGTTTGTCTAAAGGTAGAAGCGATATTGTTGTCTTAAAAAGAGGTAAAGGTCCTGATTCTGTTTTTGCAATCCATAATATGACAGAAAACAAGATTAATTATCAATTGAATGATATTGATTTACCAGAAATAAAAGATAATCATTTTAATATGCGAGATTTTTTAACATCCACTAAATACAATTGGAAAAATATTAGTCTTGACCCTTTTCAAGTTATTTGGCTAGGTGTTATTTAAAATGATTGAGAATTCTTCACTTTGGGTTGTTACAGACGTAGATGGTACATTAATGGATCACTCGTATGATTTAACACCTGCTAAAGAAACTATAAAAACACTACAAAAATTGTCAATTCCTGTAATTCTTTGTACAAGCAAGACAGCATCTGAAGTAGAGGTTATTAGAAAGCAACTAAATTTAAAGGATCCTTATATTGTTGAAAATGGTGCAGCGATATATGGTGAATATCTTGAAATGGTTAATGGAGAAATTATCCTTGGGAAAAAATACGAATTACTTGAAGAAATTTTAAACTTTATTTCTAAAGAAATTGATTACAAACTTATTCCACTTAATAATCTCACTGATAAAGAAGCGACTCAGCTTACAGGCTTAAAAGGCAATTCATTGAACTTAATGCGTGATAGGCATTGGAGTATGCCTTTTCTAAATCCTCCCAGTTGTTTAGAAGAAAAAATTAATATCTGTTGTAAAAAGTTTGAAGTTGATATTTACAAAGGAAACAGAATGAGTCATTTATTATCTACAAATTCGAATAAAGGAAAGGCAATTAATGCTCTTAAAAAATATTCAAATATTCAAAAAGTTGAAATTATAGGTTTGGGTGATTCTCCAAATGATTTGCCATTACTTTTAAATTCAGATATAAGGATTGTTATTCCGGGGATAGATGGACCTAACTTGAATTTACTTCAAAAATTAAAAGATTTTGAATTTACTTTGGCTTCTGAACCTAATGGATATGGTTGGAAAAATGAAATTAATAAATTGATAAATAAGAGAGAACTAATTTAGAAACATGGAAGATTTAGATATTAATTTTTCTCTTGATAAATTTGAAAAATTAATTATTGATATTGGTTGGGAGTCCTCGGAAGATTGGTTCAATTTTTGGAATAATCAAAAAAATATTCTTTCAATTGATCAATATTGGAATAATAAAGTAAATGATGATTGGATTTGGGGTTTGGCTTTGCCTCTTTTATCTCAGGCTTACATATTTCAAAAGAAATTTTCTGATAGAAAAATAATTGGGATTTCAGCTCTCCCTGGTACAGGTAAAACAACATTAGGTAAATGGCTTGAAGCAATATCGTTAAAATTAAATTTCAAAATTTCTGTTATTTCAATAGATGATTTTTATCTCCCTTCAGATGAAATGAAATTAGCCATTAAGAATAATCCTTGGAATGTTTCAAGAGGTTTTCCTGGTAGTCATTCAATAAAATTAATGCATGAAAAATTATTAAATTGGAAAAAAAATGGAGAATTAAATGTACCTGTTTTCGACAAATCTTTAAGAAATGGATTAGGAGATAGATCCCATTGGAGGTTAGATAATCCTGAATTATTAATTATTGAGGGATGGTTTTTGGGAATAGAGCCTTCCTCTAGCGATGTTAATCACCAACATATAATTTCAGCAGAGTTGAGTCCTCAGGAATCTTCTTATATAGGTAATATTCAATCTAATTTAAATAAATATTTAGATGTTTGGAGTTTAATAGATAATATTTGGCACTTAAAACCTTTGAAATTTGAATATATGAATACTTGGAAAACAAATCAAGAAAAAGAAATGCTTTTACAGAAAGGAAACGCCCTTAAAGATGTAAAATTAAATAATTTTTTGAGAATGCTTAATGTTTCCATTCCTCATAAAAGTTTTGATGTTATAAATTCTTATGCGTTGTTATTAATTGATCAAGAAAGAAATTTACTTGAGACTAGATTAAATTTGTAGTATTTTTTGAATTTTTTTTTTCAGTAATTTTTTATACATTTTTTGTGTATCCAATTAGTGTTAAATAGTGTTTAATTTGTTGTTCAGAGATGGTTGAGTTCACTTACAAAAATGAAGGTTGTAGAATGGTAGTCTTAAGATGTATTGGTCCAACAAATTTTTTTTTAGAGAGAGTATTGTTCCCGACTGACATTCTTACTTTTATGGCCCCAAACGACTCTAGAGTTGAAATCTGGGGAAATGAATTATATGGCCCTAAGTTGGAAGAAAGAATAAGAGTTTCATCTGATAATGAGGATTCGAGTTTAGTGGCCTAAAATCAAAATCATGAAATTGTCTTCGAGTCACAATCTTTTACAAATAACTAATTTTTATTGATATTATCAAACTAGTTTGGTTTTAATAATGTATCAATTTTCTTCTTTTGCAATAGGAAGTTTTGTTCCCTCAGCCGCTATTGCAGGAGTTTTACTTTTAGTTGGTTTAGGAGCCTTCTTTTATCTTGGGATCAAAGGACCTACCTATTATTAATACTTTGTTTAATTAATAAATTTCTTTTTTAATTTTTTAAGTTCCTTATCTCAACCATTAAATTATGGATTTAACAAACATTTTATTTATATTAAGTTTGCCATTCGTTCTTTTAACTGTTTACTTTGGCACAAAAAATGATTTTTATGAAAGTGAAAATTATAAAGGCGATGGCTGTGCTCATGATGTAAAAAGGTAACTAAATTAATTATTACTGTTAAAAATACAATTCCATTTACTATCAAATTGCAGAATTGATATATATTTCTTTTGTAATTTCTAACCTGTATTTTTTATAAATATCAAAGTATTCAATAGTAATAAGTTCACTTTGTATCTGTTATTCCACTTACCTCAGGCATAATTTCTGCTCTTTATCTATAAGTCAATTAACTAACCAATAATTTAACCCTTAGTGAAAAAGAATAAAGAATAGATAAAAAAAGAGATAATATTATTGTAAAAATTATTTTTCATTAATTTAAATTAGGTTTTACTTAATTAAATGTAAATTGTATTTTCTAATTTGCTACTAATAAAATAGTAATTTATATAAGTTTTTGGAATATTTAGAATTTATTTTATATGGCATAATTCAAGGTTTAACAGAGTTTATTCCAGTAAGTAGTACAGCTCATTTGAAAATCATATCTAATCTCTTGGGAATTAATGATCCAGGACCCTCTACTTCTGCGATTATTCAATTTGGAAGTGTTTTGGCTATGATTTGGTATTTTAGGAATGATTTTTTTAAATTAAGAAGTAAGTATTCAAAAAAGTTTTTTGATGATTTCTTACATGAAAGATTATTTATATCAATCTTGATTGGAACTATCCCAATTGTTTTTCTTGGTTCTTGTATAAAGATATTTGTACCTTATTTTTCTGAAAATTTTCTACTTTCGCATTTATCAATAGCTTTGGTTTCCATCCTAATGGCTTTTTTTATGTTCATAGCAGATGGTTCGAAGAAAGGATCTATAAATTTAAGGAATCATAGATACACTGATAGTTTTTTGATAGGTTTTTCTCAAGCATTTGCTATATTTCCAGGTTTCTCAAGGTCTGGTGTTACTATTTCTACCGCTCTTTTATCTGGATGGGAGAGAAGCGATGCTGCTAAATTCTCTTTTCTTTTAGGCATACCAGCCATCTCTATTGCCTCATTTGTTGAATTCATTAATTCTTTCAATGAATTTTATTCGTTAAGTTTTTTACCTTTAATTATTGGTCTCATTTCGACATTTTTATCTTCATTATTAGCAATCGATTTTTTATTAAAGTATTTTTGTGCAAATGGTTTGAAATTATTTATAATCTATCGAATTGTTTTTGCTATCTTGATTCTTCTAAATTTATGATAAGTTTTAAAAAAGATTTTGCAATTGTGTTAGTGTTGAAAAAAATTGTTTAATGAATATTCTTCTATCTTTCCAGCTTGGTGAAGTTGAAGTTTCAAACCTTACAGTAGTAGTGTTAGCGTTTTTTTCAACTTTTACCTTCGTAGCAGTTGGCATTAGCTCATATAAACTATATAAATCTCTTATAAATGAAGATGATAAGTAATCGGAACGGCGGGATTTGAACCCACGACCCCCACTACCCCAAAGTGGTGCGCTACCAAACTGCGCTACGCCCCGTTTTATTACTATAAAGATTAAGAAGGATTTAAAAGTTATTCTTTATAGGATTGTTATCAGATCTCAATACACATTTGTTAACATCCCAATCAAAATTTTCCCAAATATAGTCTTTTAATTTGTAATTACTTCCAGGAAAACTTTTTAACTTAACTTTTGTAGGAGAAGCAGAACAATATTGTCTAGCACCTGGGGATGCAAGATATTGTTGATGGTAGTTTTCTGCATAAAAATATTTATCAATCAATTTTATTTCTGTTTCAATTAAACCTAGATTAAATTTATTTAGTTCTTTTTGATATTGTTCTTTACTGGCGTAAATTATTTTTTTATTATCTTCATTTTTATAATAAATTGCTGATCTATATTGAGTCCCCATATCATTACCTTGTCTGTTTTTTTGTGTAGGGTCATGGCATTCCCAAAACATTTTTAATAAATCACTTATATCTATTTCACTTTTATCCCAGATAACTCGTACGACTTCTGAATGACCAGTTAAACCGGAACATACTTCGTAATAACTAGGGTTGCTTTTATCCCCACCAGCATATCCAACTGAAGTTGTAACAACTCCTGGAAGTTTCCAAAAACATTTTTCCGCTCCCCAGAAACAACCACACCCAAAAATTATTTCATCTTCATTAGGATTAGGTTCTAATTTAATATCTGTTTTTAATATTCTATGAACTGAATTAATTTCATTATCTAAAGTTTTAGCTTCATTATTCATAATGTTTTTTAGAAATTCAAACATATCTTAAATTTTTATATCATAGTCTGAAAAATTGCTTTTAACTGTTAACAATTTTAGTTGCTAATTCTCTTTCCCAAAGTTGTTTATATAACCCCTTCTCTTTTACTAGGTCTTGATGATTGCCTTCTTGTACTATTTCACCTTTATCCATTACTAAAACCCTGTCACAAGTTGCAGCCACTGATAGTTGGTGGCTTATCATTAAGATTGTTTTTTTACTTCTTTCTCGCATCTCATCTATTATTATTGCTGCTGTTTTATTATCAACGCTTGCTAATGCATCATCAAGTACGACAATGGGAGAATTTACTAATAATGCTCGTCCAAGTGCAGTTCTTTGTCTCTGTCCTCCACTTAGTGTAATGCCTCTTTCACCCACAATTGTTTTGAACTTTTGAGGAAAATTATTTATATCATCTATCAATCCTGCCTTTTTAGCACTTGTTTTGACTAATTCCTTTTTAGCTTTCGGGTCTCCAAAACGAAGGTTTTCGGTGATCGTGGAAGTAAATAAGAATGCTTCTTGTGGGACGATTGAAATATTTTTTCTAAGATCTCTTAATTTTATATTTTTTACATCAATATCATCTAAAAATAATTGACCGTCTGGAATTTCAATGGTTCTTCCAAGAGATTTTGCTAATGTTGTTTTACCACAACCTACAGGCCCAACTATTGCAATAAGTTCTCCAGGATAAATTGTAAAATTGAGACGATTTAATGAATTAAATTTTGATCCAGGGTACTTTATCGTTAAATCTTTTGCTTGTAATAATCCTTTTATCTTACTCTTTAAAGATTTAGTGTTTAATCCATCTACAATATGTGGATTGCTCTGAAATATTTCTTCTACACGATCTAAACTTACCTGACCGAGTTGAAAAGTATTCAATGTAAAACCTAGTAGAGCGGTCGGGAAAACAAGCCGTTCAACATAAAGAATTAAAGCTACTAAACCACCTATTGAAATGTATCCACTCTCTAGTTGATAAGTACCTAAGCCTAATAATATTAATAAAGAAATTGAGGAAATTCCTTGAAGCAATGGAAATAGAGTACTTGCTGTTCTTGCAAGTTTTATTGCCGCATTTCGATAAGAATTATTATGTATATTAAATTCTTTCTTTTCTGCATTTTCTTGCGCATAAATTTTTATAGCGCTTATGCCAGAAAGATCTTCTTGTATTAGATCACTAAGTTTGGATAGGGATTCTTGTTGAGCTTTTCTTTGACTTACCATTCTACCGCCAAATAAACTAACAATCCCTAGTATTAATGGGAATATCATTAAAGCGGATATTGTTAGTGTTTTGTTAATCGAAAACATCGATGGAATAGTGAATGAATAAGCTAAAACAATGTTACATAGACTTAAAACAGTGAAACCTAAAAGTCTTCTTATGTTTTCAACATCACTTGTGGCCCTACTGATAATGTCTCCACTTCCTTTTTTTTGTATCCATTCTGGGTCTTGGATAAGTAAATGATCGAAAAGTTTCTGACGAAGATTTACTTCAACTTTTCTGCCTATCCCGAAGACAATCTGTCTCGAAGCCAATCTTATTAAACCCATACATGTAGCTAAAAAGATTAACCATAAAGATTTAGAAATTATAAAGTCTGAAGAAAAACCAGTTTGTAATTGGTCTATTATATTTTTTACTTCTAATGGTATTACAACACTTAATATGTTAACCACCAAGAGTGCTAATGCTCCATATAGAAATTCTTTTTTGTATGGTCTTAGGTATTTCGATATTACTTTTAACTTTAGATTTTTCATTTAATTTTACCGATATGATTAAGATAATGTTTCATTTTTAAATATGTGAGCTAATTTTATAAATGATTCAGTATTTTTTTATGAGTAACGAACAAACTCATCCATTACATGCAACAGATAAGAATATTATAGATTCTCTTATTATCAAAGA
Source organism: Prochlorococcus sp. MIT 1314 (assembly GCF_034093315.1). Taxonomy (GTDB): domain Bacteria; phylum Cyanobacteriota; class Cyanobacteriia; order PCC-6307; family Cyanobiaceae; genus Prochlorococcus_A; species Prochlorococcus_A marinus_Y. The sequence goes on from NZ_CP139300.1 coordinate 243,266, forward strand.
AAAACCAGAAGAGATTGACTTTATTAATTTAGCAAGATTAATAAATCGTTATACTAATTTTCCCGGTGAAATTGAAATTAAAAATGATATTGAAAAAATTTTAAAATTTTGGAAAACCACTAAAAATGATCTTTTTACAAAAACAAAAAATATTTGGTCAAAAAGCTTCAGGCCTTCTAATACAAATAAAGATTTAGTTGGTTCAGGTTTTGATACGTCAAATTGAATTACCTTCATATTTTTTTAATAAATAAATAAATGTCTTCAAATCTTTCGAATATTGAAATTTTAAATACTTTGTTAAAGAGGGAAAACCTCGATGATTTTACTTCTAGATCATTAATGCAAAGATGGCTTAATGATGAAATATCTGAGGTTAAAACCGGAGCATTTTTGGCCGCTTTAAGAGCTAAGGGCTGCACAGGAGTTGAATTATCTTCTATGGCTGAAGAACTCTTAAATGTTTGCGAATTGCCAGTAGCGAGACCAAATTTGTATATGGTAGATACTTGTGGAACTGGAGGTGATGGGGCTAATACATTTAATATTTCTACTGCAGTGGCATTTGTATCTGCATCTTGTGGTGTGAAAATTGCTAAACACGGAAATAAAAGTGCTAGTGGAAAAGTTGGCTCTGCAGATGTTTTGTTGAATCTTGGTTTAAATTTAAATTGTTCATTAGAAAAAGTAATCTCTGCTGTTAATGAAGTTGGGATAACTTTTTTGTTTGCCCCTCTTTGGCATAAATCTTTAATAAAACTTGCTCCATTAAGAAAGGACCTTGGAATAAGAACTGTATTTAATCAACTTGGACCATTAGTAAATCCTTTAAGACCTGATGCGCAAGTATTGGGGGTAGCCTCCGAAGATCTTTTAGAACCTATGGGAAGTGCACTATTGAAAATGGGCATGAATAGAGTAATAGTGGTTCATGGAGCTGGTGGGCTTGATGAAGCCTCACTTCAGGGAGATAATAAATTAGTATTCGTTGAAAATGGTAAATTACGATTTTCTAAAATAAATATTTCAGATTTCAATCTTGAAAATACTTTAAACGATAAGCTTAAAGTTTCTAATAGAGAATCTAATGAGGAAATATTAAAGTCTGTTTTAGATGGTTCTGGACAAAAATCACATAAAGAAGTTGTAGCCTTAAATACTGCATTAGTTCTCTGGGTATCAGGACTTGAGGATGATTTACATAAAGGCTTTAATAAAGCTTTGTATTCAATAAATCAAGGAAATCCTTGGAAAAAATTTTTATTATTAAAAACTTTTTTATCCACAGATGAATAAATTTCAAATTGATGATTAATCCCTATAAAAAAAATGCCAAATTAGTTTTAAGTAATGGAATTATATTCCCAGGATTTTCTTTTGGAGCTGAGGGTACTGCAGTTGGCGAAATAGTTTTTAATACTGGAATGACTGGATACCAGGAAGTTATTACTGATCCAAGCTACTATGGCCAAATATTAACATTCACTTATCCAGAAATCGGAAATACTGGTATTAATCTTGAAGATTCAGAATCCAGTAATAGTGTTAAAGGAATAATTGTTAGGAATTATTCATCAAATAATAGTAATTGGAGATCTTTAAAGACGTTTGATCAATGGTTGGTTGAGAAAAATATTATCGGTCTTTATGGTATTGATACAAGGGCTCTTGTTAAGATATTAAGATCTAATGGTTCGATGAATGGAGTTCTTACCTCCGAAGATAAAACTGTAAAAAGTTGCTTAAAAATAATCGATGATACGCCTAATATGGAGGGTTTGAATTTATCAAAATTAGTTTCAACAAGGCAACCTTATTTATGGCGAGATCCTACAGAAACAAATTTTGATGTTAGACAAAGATATTATGAAAAGACTAATAAATTAAAAATAGTAGCAATCGACTTTGGAATAAAAAAATCAATTTTAAATAGATTAGTTGCCCATGGTTGTGAAATTTTAGTTTTACCTTCCCACTCTTCTTTAAAAGATGTTCTATCTAATAATCCTGATGGTATATTCTTTTCTAATGGGCCAGGTGATCCTTCTTCAGTCTCTGAAGGTATAGATTTAGCAAGATCACTTATCGAATATGGTCAAATACCTATGTTCGGAATTTGCCTTGGTCATCAAATCTTTGGATTAGCCTTAGGAGGTTCTACTTATAAGCTCCCTTTTGGACATCGTGGTTTAAATCATCCTTGCGGAATGGATAATAAAATTGAGATAACTAGTCAGAATCATGGTTTTGCTATTGACCCTAATTCTCTCTCAAAGGACATTGTTAAAATAACTCATTACAACCTTAACGATAATACGGTTGCTGGATTGGAAGTTAATAATAAGCCAATATTTAGCGTTCAATATCATCCAGAAGCAGGACCAGGCCCACATGATTCAGATTATTTATTTAAAAAATTTGTTTCTCTAATGTTAGAAAGATGTTGACATATTGTTTTCTTTTGATTTGATAATTACATTTGATACTTTAATTTTTTGGAGGGATTAGATCATAGAAGATTTTCAAAAGTTAACGGTTTCTTTAAGAGGAAGCCTCGATGTAAAAACAAATATTATTGTTTTTACTTTTAAAGGTCAACTTGATGCCTTCTCAGAAAAACAATTTAAGTCTTACGTAACTAATAATTTACAAAATGAGCTCCCATTCGTAATTGATCTTACAAAAATTGATTTTTTAGATTCTTCTGGTCTTGGAGCTCTTGTTCAGACTGCTAAAGAATGTAAAAAGTTGAAGCTTGGTTTCTCAGTTGTTGGTAATTCGAGAGTTGCTCAAACAATTAAACTTGTCCGTTTAGGGGATTTTCTTAATTTAAAGTCTAGTCTTGAAGATGCTTTAAAGTATTTAAAAAATTGAATAATTGGATTCAAAACTTGGTTCCATATGGCTCTCCTGAACAAATTGGTGTTATTCAACTTGCTTGGCTTGGTGATTCAGTATGGGAACTTCATCAAAGACTAAGACATGTTCATTTTCCTTTGAAATCAAAAGAACTTCACTTATCAGTTGTAAACGAAGTAAAGGCTAAATCTCAATCAAAATCTTTAAGTCAAATTGAACATTTATTAAATGAAAATGAAATAGATTTAATTAGACGTGCTAGAAATAAAACGAAGAGAAACCCAAAGACTTCTGACCCTACAATATATTCAAGAGCAACAGGTTTCGAAGCCCTGATAGGATGGCTTTTCCTGAAAGATCCTCAAAGATTATCAACACTTTTTGAATATCTTGAAATTTAAATGAATCAAATCTATGAAAAACTCCTCTAAAAATAATTTTTCTGGAAAAAATGGTAAACAATACAAAAAGAATTCTAATTCTAATTTTTACTCTAAAAATATTAAATCCTCAAAAAATAGTATATTTTTGAGCCAATCTGAAAAAAATAAGGGCGTTAACAATGTAAATGAAAGTAATAAAAAGAAAAGCAACTTTTCATCTTCAAGAAGGAGAAAGCCAATAAATAAATCTAAATTAGAAATTTCGAATAATGCTGCACCTATTTACAAAGAGCTTGCAAATAAAAAAAATTTCGATGATTGGATATGGGGAAAACATTCCGTTTTTGAGTGTCTTACCAGTGATAGAGCTATTAATAGAATATGGTGTACATCAGAAATCTTTTCTTCAGAGAAATTCTATATTTTACTCAAGGACCTCAAATCAAAAGGAGTCCTCATTGAAGAAGTTTCTTGGAATAGGCTTTCGCAATTGACATTTGGTGCTACACATCAAGGTGTTGCGTTGCAGTTGGCCTACTCAAAAACAATATCCCTAGAAAAATTAATCGAACTTTCTAAAAAAAACTCTTCAAATCCAATTATTCTGGCCTTAGACGGAATAACTGATCCACATAATGTTGGTGCAATTATAAGATCAGCAGAAGCATTTGGTTGCAAGGGTATCCTTATCCCTCAAAGAAGATCTGCTGGTTTAACGGGAACTGTTGCCAAGGTGGCTGCAGGAGCCTTGGAGCATTTGCCAGTAAGTAGAGTTGTTAATCTAAATAGGTCATTAGAGGAGCTAAAGAAAAATGGTTTTGTTGTTATTGGATTATCTGGAGATGGTCAATTATCGATCTCAAAGTTTCATGAAAAAACTCCATTGGTTGTTATAGTTGGGGCTGAAGATAAAGGTATTTCTTTACTTACTCAAAAAAAATGTGATTTTCTTTTAAACATTCCTCTTAAAGGTAAAACATCAAGTTTAAATGCATCTGTTGCAGCAGCGATATCACTATTTCAATTGACAAGTAATTAAGATTAATTTTCAAAAGTCAAATTTTTTTGTCGTCTAGAATATTGTTGTTTCAATACATTTATATAATTAATATAAATTTATTGAATTTTTACTACAAAATTGTATAGAATTTAACAAGAATTGATGGTCTTACAAGGCCAATAAAATTTGATTAGAAAACTAGGAAACAAACTTGGATTAGCCTGGTGGGCGAAGATTGAAACAGATCAACCCACTACCACCTATTGGTATGGTCCATTTATTACAAAGCGAAGCTTAAAAGAAAATATGTCCTCATTTATAGAAGATCTTTCTGATGAAGGTTCCACAAATATTAAACATAGTCTACTTCGCTGTAAAAAAGAAGAACCATTAACTGTTATTTAATCTTTAATTTTAAGAAGTAACTTGATAAATGAATTTTAATTCTTTAAGAAAGAAAATTATTACTAAAAATACTTCTGTAAAAGAATTAGTAACTGATTTCTTTTATAAAATTGATTCTAAAGATATTGAAATTAACTCATACATTTGCACGACAAAAGATAATGCCATATCACAAGCTGAAAATATAGATAAATTAATACAAGATGAAAAAATACTACCTCCTCTTGCTGGAATGCCAATAGCAGTTAAGGATAACATTTGTACAAAGGGAGTCGTAACTACTTGTGCAAGTAAAATGCTCAAAAGCTTTGTTGCCCCTTACGAATCGACCGCCTCAAATAAATTATGGACTTCGGGTGGAATTTGTTTAGGTAAAACAAATTTAGATGAATTTGCAATGGGTAGTTCTACAGAAACTTCTGTATTTGGTGTTACTTCAAATCCTTGGGATATTAATAGAGTTCCAGGAGGTAGTTCAGGAGGTAGTGCTGCTTCAGTTGCTGCGGGATTATGTGCCGCTGCGATAGGTTCTGATACTGGAGGTTCAATAAGACAACCAGCTTCTTTTTGTGGAGTTGTGGGACTTAAGCCTACCTATGGAAGAGTAAGTAGATGGGGATTAGTAGCATTTGCTAGCTCTCTTGATCAAATTGGCCCCATTACAAATACTGTTTCAGATGCTGCCGAAATCCTTTATTCAATATCTGGCAAAGACCCCTTAGATTCAACATGTCTTGATATCCCAGTACCAAATTATTTGAGTGATTTAAATAAATCTATAAAGAATTTGAGAATTGGAATTATTAAAGAATGCTTTGAACATCCAGGTCTTAATCCAGAAGTTAAAGAATCTGTTCTTTCTGGTGTTGAGAGATTCAAAACCTTAGGAGCAGAAATTATTGAAGTTGAATGTCCTAGGTTTAACGATGGAATAGCCACATATTATGTGATTGCACCATCTGAGGCCTCTGCAAATTTAGCTAGATACGATGGTGTTAAATATGGTTACAGATCGAGTGAAGGAGCTAATCTTTTAGATATGACTTCTAAAAGTAGAGCTGAAGGATTTGGAGATGAAGTGCAAAGAAGAATTTTGATAGGAACTTATGCTTTATCAGCTGGATACAGTGATGCCTATTACAAGAAAGCACAAAAAGTTAGAACACTAATAAGAAAGGATTTTGATAATGCTTTTAAGAAAGTAGATATTTTATTAACACCTACTTGTCCAACTACTGCTTTTTTGAAGGGTGATTTTACAAATGATCCACTTTCTATGTATTTATCTGATCTGTTAACAGTTCCCGCTAATTTAGCAGGACTACCAGCTATAAGTATTCCTTGTGGTTTTGATTCAAAAGGATTACCAATAGGACTTCAACTAATAGGTAATGTATTGGAAGAAAAAAGAATACTGAATGCAGCAAATATTTTCGAGATTGATGCTCAGGTAATTAAGAATAGACCTTTATTCTAAAACTTTATTAAAAATTAATTTGTAATCAAAAAGTATAGACCTTTTAGAATTTTTCTCTATCTTATATATATAAATTGATTGAGTATGGGTTTCGTTCCGCTTCATAATCATAGTGACTACAGTCTACTTGATGGAGCAAGTCAAATTTCCAAAATTGTTGATAAAGCTTGTGATCTAGGAATGGATTCTATAGCTCTAACTGATCATGGAGTTATGTATGGAGTTCTTGATTTAGTCAAGAAGTGTAAAGAGAGAGGTATAAAACCTATTATTGGTAATGAAATGTATGTCATTAATGGTTCTATTGATGATCCTCAACCCAAAAAAGAAAAAAGATATCATTTGGTTGTATTAGCAAAAAATTATACTGGCTATAAAAATCTTGTAAAATTAACAACGATTAGTCACTTAAATGGTATGAGAGGTCGTGGGATCTTCTCTAGACCATGTATTGATAAATTTCTTTTAAATAAATATAAGGAAGGACTTATAGTTTCTACAGCTTGTCTTGGTGGTGAAATACCTCAAGCTATCTTGAAAGGAAGATTAGATGTAGCAGAGGATATAGCTCTTTGGTATAAAAAATTATTTGCAGAAGATTTTTATCTAGAAATTCAGGATCATGGTTCTATTGAGGATAGAATTGTTAATGTGGAATTATTGAAAATTGGGAAGAAGCATCAGATAAAAGTTATTGCTACAAATGATGCTCACTACATATCTAATATGGATGTTGAATCACATGATGCTTTGCTTTGCGTATTAACAGGAAAACTTATAAGTGATGAAAAAAGATTGAGATATACAGGTACAGAATATATTAAAAGTGAACAAGAAATGCTTGAACTTTTTCAAGATCATATTGATGATGAGTCAATTAAAGAGGCAGTTAACAATACAGTAGAAATTTCTCAAAAAATTGAAGTATTTGAATTGTTTGGTAAATATAGAATGCCAAAATTCCCTCTTAACGATGACAAAGATTCATTCTCTCTTTTAACACAATTATCTTATGAAGGTCTTGTAAAGAGACTTAAAACAAACGATCTTAAAGAAGTTGATGATATTTATAAAAAAAGATTATCTTCAGAATTAAAAATAATAAAAGATATGGGTTTCCCAGATTATTTCTTGGTTGTTTGGGATTATATCAAATTTGCTAGAGATAATTCTATTCCAGTTGGACCAGGAAGAGGTTCTGCGGCAGGTTCACTAGTTGCCTATTCTCTTCAAATAACAAATATAGATCCTGTTGAGCACGGATTATTGTTTGAGAGATTTTTAAATCCAGCAAGAATGTCTATGCCTGATATTGATACCGATTTTTGCATTGATAGGAGAAACGAAGTAATTGATTATGTAACTAATAGATATGGTGAAGATAAAGTTGCTCAAATAATTACTTTTAATAAAATGACTTCTAAAGCAGTATTAAAAGATGTAGCAAGGGTTCTAGCTATTCCTTATGGCGAGGCAGATAAATTGGCTAAGTTAATACCGGTTGTGAGAGGGAAACCATATAAACTTAATGAAATGATCGATAAGAATACTCCTGTCAAGGAGTTTAGAGAAAAATACATTAATGACAATAGGGTGAAAAGGTGGATTGATTTGGCTATGAGAATTGAAGGAACCAATAAAACCTATGGAGTTCATGCTGCAGGAGTTGTAATTGCCTCTGATCCTCTCGACGAGCTTGTACCTCTGCAAAGGAATAATGAAGGTCAAATAATAACTCAATATTCTATGGATGATATTGAGTCACTTGGATTATTGAAAATGGATTTTTTAGGCTTAAAAAATCTTACTATGATCGATAAAACAGTTTCTTTGATTAATCAATCAACAGGAAAGAAAATAAATATTGATGAGTTACCTCAAAATGATGGTAAAACATTTGAACTTATTGGAAGAGGAGATCTTGAAGGTATTTTTCAACTAGAATCTTCTGGGATGAAACAAGTTGTTAAGGACTTTAAACCTAATTCTCTTGAGGATATTTCATCTATTTTAGCTCTTTATAGACCAGGTCCGCTTGATGCTGGACTTATCCCTAAATTCATAAATCGAAAAAATGGGAATGAAAAGGTTGATTTTCCTCATCCCTTTATTAAGTCAATTCTTACTGAAACCTATGGAATTATGGTTTACCAAGAACAAATCATGAAAATTGCCCAGGACTTAGCAGGTTATTCTCTCGGTGATGCTGATTTACTTCGAAGAGCAATGGGAAAAAAGAAAGTATCAGAGATGGTAAAACATAGAAATATTTTTGTGGGAGGGTCTATAAAAAAGGGTGTGAATGAAAAATTAGCTAATGATCTTTTTGATCAAATGGTTTTATTCGCAGAATATTGTTTTAATAAAAGCCACTCAACAGCTTATGGTGCAGTAACTTATCAAACTGCATTTTTAAAAGCCCATTTTCCTGTTGCATATATGGCAGCTCTTTTAAGCGTTAATTCAGGCTCCAGCGACAAGATGCAAAGATATATTTCTAATTGTTATTCGATGGGTATAGAAGTTATTTCACCAAGTATTAATTTCTCTGGTATTGATTTCACTATAATGAATAATCAGATTTTATTTGGACTTTCTGCAATTAAGAATTTAGGAGATTCTGCGATAAGAAATATTATTGAAAATAGAAATAAATTTGGTCATTTTAAGTCTTTATATGATTTGTGCGATCGTCTACCTTCTAATCTTCTTAATAAAAGAAACCTCGAATCTCTAATTCACTGTGGAGCCCTAGATGATTTTTCAACTAACAATAATAGAGCTCAATTGTTGTCAGATCTTGAACATACTATTGAATGGGCCTCTTCAAGAAATCGTGATAGATTGTCTGGGCAAGGAAATCTATTTGATTCAAAAGAAGAATCTGCAAATATAGCATTATCAAATACGCAATTAGCTAAAGTTGAGGATTATTCACTAATTGAGAAGTTAAAGTTAGAGAAACAGCTTTTAGGTTTTTATTTATCTGATCATCCTCTAAAACATTTAACTAAGCCAGCAAAACTTATTTCCCCAACTAGTATTTCGCAGTTAGAAGAAACAAAAGATAGAACTAAAGTCTCTTTAGTTGGTATGATCCCTGAATTAAAGCAAATAACAACGAAAAAAGGAGATAAGATGGCTATAGTTCAGCTTGAAGATCTTTCTGGAAGTTGCGAGGCAATAGTATTCCCTAAAACCTATCTCAGATTATCAGAATTTCTTTTGACTGATACTAGATTGTTGGTGTGGGGAACTATAGATAAAAAAAGTGATAAGACCCAATTAATTATTGATGATTGTAGGGAAATAGATAACCTTAAATTGCTTATTATTAATCTTGAAAGTTCTCAAGCATCAGATGTAAGAATACAAAATACTTTAAGAGACTGTTTAATTAAATTTAAGCCAGATAGGGGTAAATGCGGAATCAAGATTCCAGTTTTGGCAGCAGTAAGAAATAAAAATAGTGTTACTTACGTTAAATTTGGTGAACAATTTTGTATTGGCAATATAGAAGGAGCGTGCAAATTATTAGAAAATAAATCATTTAAAGTTAATTTGAAATCCTTAGTTTCCTAGACTAACTATTCTCTTCAAAGTTTTGAGTTGCTGGTTTGAAGGCAGCTTTTGCTCTTTTTATATTCATTGGAATATTTTCAATACCTAAAATAGAACCAGGCTCTTTATCCCAACTAGCTGATAATATTCCATAACTCAATCCTGCAAGACCTATCAAGAAAAATAATGCTGATATCGCAATTGTTGAAGAAGGAGGTATTTCAGCGATGTTTCTAGTAACGATAATGTAGCTAACTACAAATACTGACATTCCCATTATAGTCGGTATTCCTGTTGTGAAAAAGATTCTTCTTGCCATCCTATCTGCTACATATTTGGGAATTCCACTATTTGTTGGCTTCGCTGTAATAACTGTTTTAGGTTTTTTTTCTAGATTGGAAAATGCTGTTTTCTCAGATAAAGTATTTTTCTTTTTATTAATTATCTTTTTTTTTGGTTGTTTTTTTTTCATTAACGGAAATCATCCTCTGATTCCAATTTTATTTACTAATGCTTGATATTTTTGGACATTTTTATCTTTTATGTAAGTTAGTAATCTTTTCCTTTTCCCAATCATTTTTAATAATCCTTGCCTTGAAGCAAAATCATGAATGTTTCCTTGTAAATGGTCACTTAATTTAGAGATTCTTTTAGACAGCATTGCAACTTGTACTTCCGCTGAGCCTGTATCAGTTGCATGAACCTGATGGGTTTCAATAATCTTTTGTTTTTCAGCTGTATCTAATGACATAAAAAATTTTTTTCTCAAGTCTATCTTACTACGTTATATGTCTATATTACTACTACTACTATCTAAATAATTCATAGCTAACTTCAATAATTTTTCAAATGATATATTTTTTTCTTTTTTGGTAAGAATAACTGTTTCTTTAATAATAATTGGCAAAATACTGCTAATTTGTTTTTGAGTATAATTTAAAGACTTTAGGGTTAACTTAAGGTCATCATGTAATTTTTTGATTTCATTATTCTTAATTAGAAAGGCTTCTTTGTTTTTCTCTTCCTCAATTTGTAATTCATTTTTAAATTTATTTTTTAATTCTAAAATTAGCCTTTCAGTCATTTTTTTACCTAAACCTGGGACTGAACTAATTAATTGCTTGTTTTGAGTATTAATTGCATTGATAACTTCACTAATGGAAAATTTGTTTAATATTGCCATACCTATTTGGGATCCAACACCTCTGATATTTAAAATTTCAATAAAAAAATTCTTTTGATCCTTCGAGGTAAAGCCAAATAAAAAATCTGAATCCTCTTTCTTAATATGTTTTATCCAAAGATTAAGTTTTTTATTTCGTATCTTATTTGTGTTTAATTTGAGGAAAAATGATTCTAATATTTGAATTTCATATCCTATTCCTTGACAATTTATTAAAACAAAAAATTTATGATTGATTTTCCATGATTCAATCAGTTCTCCACTTATCCAACTAATCAATTAACCACCATCCACCTGACATCCAATAAGAGCCCCTGCAGTGCCACCAGCTGGTACAGCCCAAAATCTATCTTTGCCTCTAGAGGAGGAAAGTGCTATTCCAGCACCAAGAAGTCCTCCAATAACTGAACCTTCACTACAGTCATTATCATCTATTGCTTCTGCTCGATTTTGACCTCCACAGGGTATTTCAACATCTATTTCATAACTTCTTACATAGCCAGGATTTGATTTTGTTCCAGGTATATATTCTTCTCTATATTCAGTTCTTGTACAAGTTACTGACTTTGGAGTTGTTGCTCTAATTGGAAGGATAGGGCAACAACAAAACAATAAGGTTAGATAGAATAATCTCACAGAATTTTGAACTCTCATAATATTCTATGCGTTTTTGGTTATTTTGGTAGTAGATATAATAGTTCCTAATAAAACTAACAAAGCTCCTAATACAAAAGTAATATTTATTACTTCACTGAAAAATAATAATCCCCAAATTGATCCGAATAAAACTTGTAAATAGTTAATAGTAGAAGCCTCAGAAGCAGGTAAATTTTTTAATCCTATAGTTAAGAAAGTTTGTCCTAATTGTGTAAATATACCAATACCAATAATCCATATTAATTCATACCAATTTGGAGTAATCCAGTTAATTAAGACAATTGGTGATAGTGTTATTAAAGAAACCAGTGGAAAATATTCAATAATTACATAGACATCTTCAGTAAATGAAAGTTTCTTTACTGTAATGTAAGCCAATGCAGTGAAGATAGAACCAAGAAAAGCTATCGAAACCGAAGTATTATCTATTAGAACATTTATATTTGATAATTGATTTGGATTTAATATTAATAATATTCCAGTCCAGCCAATAATTAAAGCAAAAAACAATTTCCTAGTTATTTTTTCGTTTATTAATATGCCAGCAAATATAGATATAAAAATAGGATAGGTATATTGAATAACAGTAGATAAACTAAGAGGCATATTTCGTATCGCATAAAAAATACAAAATAATGCTGATGTTCCTAGAAGACCTCTTAGAATCAGTAATGGTCTATTTTCTCCCCAAGGATTTATATTTTTAATTTTAATTATAAATAATGTAATGCTCAAACTCAGTAAAGATCTGAAAAAAACTAATTCATAAATAGGTATCCTTTTATCAATATTTTTTACACATAAAGTCATCAAACTAAAGAAAAATGAGGCAAATACTAAATTAAACTTATTCAAAGAGTTTAATTTCTTTTCTAATTTTGCGATATTCATTATTTAAAAAAATATTCTTATTGTGAAATTAAGTAGATTCCTATTTGATTTTGAACTATAACAATAAAATCATTATTTGCTCCTTAGTAAAATTCTAAATGGTTCATTCTATACATCCAAGAACTATTCAGGAAGTTAAAGAAAAGTCAGATATTGTCGAAGTAATATCTGAACATATTGTACTTAAGAAAAAAGGGAAGGAGTTTGTTGGTATTTGCCCTTTTCATGATGATAAAAAACCCTCTATGACAGTATCTCCAAGTAAACAATTTTATTATTGTTTTTCTTGTGGTGCTGGTGGGAATTCTATAAAATTTTTAATGGAATTTACACGTGCTAATTTTTCTGATGTTGTCCTTTCTCTTGCTAAGAAAAATAATATTAATGTTGAAAATCTTGATGGCCCTCAAGTAGAAGCATATAAAAAACAATTATCTAAAAAGGAAGAACTGTATAAAATACTAAGAGTCACTAAAAATTGGTTTAAGTCTCAATTAAATAATTCTTTAGGTGTTGATGCTATGAAATATTTAACATCTAAGAGAAACTTTAATAACAAAATTATTGATAACTTTGAATTAGGTTTTGCTCCAAACTCATGGAATGATTTATTTGAATATCTTTCCAAGGTAGAAAAATTTCCTATTAATCTTATTTTAGATTCAGGCCTTGCAATTTCTAAAGATAATTCTGACAAAATCTATGATCGTTTTAGAAATAGATTAATTGTGCCAATACATGATATGCAGGGACGTGTAGTTGCCTTTGGGGGAAGATCTCTGGATGGTCAGGAACCTAAATATCTTAACTCTCCTGAATCTGAAATATTTGAAAAGGGGAAAATGTTGTTTGCATTCGATAAAGCATCTAGCAATATAAGAAAAATGGATAAAGCTATAATTGTGGAAGGTTACTTTGATGTAATCTCTCTTCATTCTAAAGGTATTACCAATTCTGTAGCTTCTCTTGGTACTGCATTAAATAAGTATCAAATTTCCCAATTATGTAGATGTACAGATAATAAAAATATAATCTTGAATTTTGATTCTGATAATGCAGGGATAAGAGCCACAAAAAGAGTAATAAAAGAGGTGGAAAGTCTATCTCTCTATGACCAAATTAATTTAAAAATACTTCAACTTAATGGTTTTAAAGATCCTGACGAATATCTTAAAAGACATACTCCAGAAGACTATTTTAATTTAATTGATAAATCATCCTTTTGGATTGATTGGGAGATTGATCAGATATTTAACAATAGAGATCTAACTAAGTCTGAAGATTTTCAGACTGTTATTTATTCATTGGTAAAGTTGTTAAGTAAATTACCTCAATCATCAACCAGAACCCATTATTTACAAATAGTTTCCGAAAGATTAAGTAAAGGTCAAGCCAGGTTGGCGATACAGTTCGAACAGGATTTAAGAAATCAAGTCAAAGGATTTCGTTGGCACGGCAGAGCAAAAAAATTTGAGCAACCCCATGAAATTTCTCGACGTGAAAAAAATGAATCTGAAATAATTTTTTATTATCTTCATTGTCCTAATCTTAGGCTCTTTATTCGTGATGAATTTCTTAAAAGAGAAATTAATTGTTTTAATACTAATTATATTCAAAATGTATGGGAGGCCATTTCAAAAATCGAACAAAATAATCTTGGTCCAAATTATTTAAATGAATTAAAACAATCAAATAATCAAATTCTTAAAAAGGATTTTTCTGATATTAACTTAATTTCTCTTCTGCCAGATTACTTAGCTCTTAATAATGGTGAATTATCAAATAAAATTAATATTTTTGTTAATCCAGATGAGTTGTATTTAACAATGCTTAGTAATCCCAAAGATAATTTACTTGGTACTTTATCACTTATTGAAAGATATAATTCTCTAAAAAGATGTAGACACTTGATCGAATCTTGGGGATCTCAAAGATTAAAAACGTTAGAAAATTGTATATCTATTCTAATTGATACTTCCTCTTCAGGTTCTTCAAATACCAATAAAGAGATAGATGATCTTTTTAAAGATTTAAATTCAGATGCGATTAAATTTCAGGAACTATATTACTTAGAAAGAAAACACATAAACTTTTTAGACAAACAACGCTGTGGTAATTTCATCGCTAGTTAATATTTTTAGTTTAAATTTATAGGCAGTATTCTTTAATCAAATTTTTTACTTTTTTGGGTTTGTCTTCAAGAACATAAGCTTCTACTTCTTTTGCATAAGTCCCAGAAAAATTGGAAGTAGAGAACTCAAGAGCTTTCCTCTTACTTTGATGTAATTTACTTTCTAGTTTTTTTATATCTCCTACTATTTTATTGTTATTACATTTTTGAATTGCATGAGTGGCTTCATGTCTTAATGCTTTTCTTATTGCCCTTTCTATTTTGTGGTTATCTTTGCTTGGTTGTTGCTTTATTTTTCTATAATTTGTTTTTCTTTTTGCATTTTCAGTACAAATTATTATCTTATTTTCTTCAAAATTATGTAATCCTTTAATCTTTTTATTTAATAAACACTCAACTTTATTTTCTTCAACTATGTAATTTGCTTTTATCAATAAGTCAAGAATCTCTTTATCTAATTTGCTTAGAAATATTATAAATTCCATTTTTTTTTTTTTTTTTTCACTTTACTATAGTTGGTATCTGATTGATATCGGTTGTAGATGAGCGACTTAAGAAATTCTTATTCATTGTCCAACTTTGTGGCTTTTTTGTAATCGCCCATGTAATTGCATTGTTATTAAATCTTTTATTTAATAAATCAATCGTTCTCATAAGATTTGCTGATTTTTTTAAGTCTTTCTGAGATTTGTAATTGATAACTGATTGCTGTAAATATTCGCTATTAGTTAAACCCTGCATTAAAACTCCAGCTTTTGAGAATTTATGTTCGGGATTATAAATTTCTTTAGATAATTCAACTACTATTTTTAAAATATTATTTGTGTCGTCTGTTGCATTTGTAAGTTTTCTATGAGCACTTCTTTGATAATTTTGATTTGAATATTTACTGGTTCTGGCAAATACTCTAATATCAGATGATTGCAAATGCAGACTTCTCATTTTTTCAGACGCTTTTATTGCGTGAGTCGCCAGTGCTTGGGTTAAGTCTTCTAATTTTGTGACAGGAGTACCAAAACTCCGGCTTACCTGAATTTCTTTTTTTGAGTTCTTGCTTTTTTCTATAGGCAAACATTTATGACCTTTCAGTTCTAATTGCAATCTTTTCCCAACGATGCCTAATTTCTTAATAATTTCATTTTCTTTCATATCTCTTAACTCTCTAGCATTTTTAATACCTTTACTTTTTAACCAATTAGAGGTTTGTTTTCCGACTCCCCATATCTCATCTACACTAATTCTTTTCAAATAATTATTCTCATTGCTGGTTCTAGCTAAATCAAATATTCCAGCTGAATAATCAATATTTTTAGCTAATTTATTAGCAATTTTTGCTCTTACTTTATTTTCTCCTATTCCTACTGTTATGGTAATCCCTAGATTCTGATATATTAATGATCTTATGCTTCTAGCCCAAGGATATAGATTTTTATCATTAGGTCTAGAAATTGAGACAAATGCTTCGTCAATAGAATAAATTTCTATCTGTTCACAGTAGCTTTTTAGTAAATTCATTAGCCTTCTGCTCATGTCGCCGTAAAGCACGTAGTTTGAGCTTAAGACTGCTACATTTAATTTGTTTAATCTTTCTTTCACCTTAAAATAAGGAGCTCCCATTTTGATTTTTAAAGCTCGCGCTTCAGGACTTCTTGCAATGATACATCCGTCATTATTAGATAAAATTACTACTGGTTTATTTCTTAAATGAGGATTAATATTTTGTTCACATGATGCGTAGAAATTATTGGCATCTATAAGAGCTATAGCATCAATACTTGAAATTTTCATAAATAGTTATGTATTGAATAAATAACAACTCCCCATATCTGTACATCAATATGGTTTTTAAACCTAAAATCAGGATAATTGTGATTTTCTGCTTTTAAATATAATTCATTATTTTTTATAGATAATCTTTTTATTGTAAATTCCCCGTCTATCATTGCAATGATAATATTCCCAGGCCTAGCTGTTAAACTCTTGTCTACTATTATTAAATCTTTATCTTTGATTCCTGCATTTATCATTGAGTCACCTTTAACTCTAAGAAAAAAAGTGCTAAATGGATTAGATATTAAATGTTCATTTAAATCAATATTTTCTTCTGTATAGTCATCTGCAGGAGAAGGAAATCCTGCTGATACCGAATCAGTTAATAAGGGGATCTTAAGCTTTTTAGTAGTTGAATCAAAGAAATCCAAGACTTAAATTAATAGTATATATGTACTATATAATGAAAATTCAAAAAATAGTTAGTTATTAAAATTTTATATATTAATTTTAGATTAAATCTAATTTTTTTAAGAACGATGGTAAGGGGAGTTGTTAGATATAGAAATAGCTCTATAGATTTGCTCGATTAGGAATAATCTAGCTAATTCATGGGGAAAAGTTAAAGGAGAAAGACTTAATATAAGATCTGATTTTTCTTTTATATCTGAACTAATTCCATCAGTATCGCCGATTAAGAAACCAATTTTTTTATTTTTAAAATTTAAGAATAAAGAACATAGTTCAACTGAATTAAACTGCTTCCCTTCTTCACTTAGGCAGATAATAATATTGTTATTGGATCTAATATTATTTAAATTAAAAGTCTTTAACTCATTAATGGTAAGTTCAGGCATTCTTTTTTTGTATTGATTAATTCCATCTCTAATCCAAAATTTCTTTATTTTGCCGACAGCATAAATTGTTAGTCTATTACTCTGAAGCATAAGTAAATATTAAAACCAATTATTCATCAAGAAGATAATTAAATTCATCATATAGTTCCTCTTCGGTTGTTAATTTCTTAGAAAAATTAGCTCTTCTAGAATTGATATTAGTTTGATTAAGCTCAATTTTTCTTAGTGAATTATTAACGTTAGAAGTCTCTTCTAAAGATTCTGAATTATCAATTAACGAATAAAAAATTTTATTGGGATCTTCTGAATTAAGTGGATTGGTGATTAAATTATCATTGTTAGGTATATTTGTGTAATTACTTATATTTTTACTTTCGTTATTTAAATTTTTATTTTTTTTAAATTTATTGAGTTTATCTAAATTTTTTTTTGATAAGCTCATGATATAAAGTATTAAATAAATTCATATTTAATTTAAACATATTATTTATCTTTTAGATGAATTCTAAAAACTATCATCAAAAAAAAAGATTCGGACAACATTGGTTGGTAAATAAAAAAATATTAGAAAAAATTAAAGAAATTGCTTTTCTTAATGAAAATGACTTTATTTTAGAAATTGGTCCAGGTAAAGGAGCTTTAACATCTAAGTTATTAGATTCAGAAATTAAAAAATTACATGCGATTGAATTAGATAAAGATTTAATAAATTTATTAAATGATAAATTCAATAATAATGATAAGTTTTCACTTCAGCAGGGAGATATTCTTTCTGTAAATTTAGATTCGATTAATAAGAAGATTACAAAAGTGATTGCAAATATTCCTTACAATATAACTGGCCCAATATTAGATATTTTCATAGGCCGATTGGGGATTATAAGAAACTATAGTTACGAAAAAATAATTTTTTTAATGCAGAAAGAAGTTGTAGATAGGATTTTGTCAAAAGAAGGTAGTCCCTATGCTGGTGCGCTTAGTATAAGAATGCAACTCTTATCAAAAATAAAAAAAATTTGCGATGTACCGCCTTCATCATTTAGTCCGCCTCCAAAAGTTTTTTCTTCTTTAGTAGTTTTCGAACCAATTAAAAATGATTTAAGATTAGATATAAGTTTAGAAAAATATATAGATAAACTTCTACGAATTTCATTTAATTCTAGAAGAAAAATGCTTAGAAATACTCTTAATTCAATACTGTCAAATGAAGAGATAAATGAATTATCTGAATCTTCAAAAGTTTGTTTTAATTTAAGACCACAAGATATTTCAATTGACCAATGGATTAAGCTTGCAGAAAATTGTATTAAAATTAAAAAATAAAAATTTAAGTATATGCAAGATTTAGCTAAAAAGAAAATTATTATAAAATCTCCTGCCAAAATAAATTTGCACCTTGAAATTATTGGTAAAAGAGAAGATGGATTCCATGAGTTAGCAATGATTATGCAAAATATTGATCTTTTTGATTATTTGGAATTTCAAATTAATAATGAAGGGTTAATTAAACTAGAATCTGATTGTAATGATTTAAGCTTATCTAGTGATAACTTAATTGTTAAATCGGCAAATCTTTTAAGGAAAAATTCAAATATAGATTTCGGTGCGAATATATTTTTAAGAAAAAATATTCCAATTGGTGCAGGATTAGCTGGTGGATCCAGTAATGCAGCGGCAACATTAATTGGTCTTAATAAGTTATGGGATTTGAACTTAGATCAAGAAACATTGTGTTCGTTAGCATCAACTTTAGGTTCTGATATACCCTTTTTTATAAAAGGTGGTATTCAATTATGTTTTGGAAGAGGCGAAATTTTGGAGAAATTAGATTCAAACTTTGAATATGGAGTAATTCTTTTAAAAAATCCAAATGTATCAGTATCTACTGCTGAAACTTATAAAAAATATAGTAATAGATTTTGTGATCAATATCTTACTAATATAGAAATGATTGAGAACATAAGAAAAAATTTAAGAGATAATGGTTTAAATAACTTAAATTTTGATAATCAACATTTAACTATCAAAAATGATTTGCAGTTAGTTGTTGAAAATGATAATGATTCTGTAAAGCAAGCTTTATATTTACTTTCTAATTTAGAGAATTGTCTGACATTTTCAATGAGCGGATCAGGCCCTACATGCTTTGCAATCTTTAAAGATGTAGAGACTGCTAAAAAAGAATTAACTGCAAATTATAAATTATTTAAAGATAAAGGTTACGATTCATGGGTTTGCTCTTTCCTTGAAAAGGGAATAACATTCATATAATTTTTTCTATAAACAAAAATTATGGTAGATAAAAATAAAAATGATGAGAATATTCAGAATAATAATATTCCAGAAAAAGGGCCTTTGAATTTTATTATTGGATCATTAACAAGTTTTTTATTATTTATATTTTTTTATTTCTTAAGTAATAAAATTGCAATTTATTTTTCTATACATAAACCATCTAATTCATCTGAAATAGTACAAAATATTTCTTCTAGTATTAATACCTTAATAATTGGATTATCTTTTTTACTAACTTTTTCTTTTGCTTTCATAGGCATTGGCCTTTTTATTGTATTTATTCGCAGTTTTTTTCTGAAGAAAAGTTGAATTAATAATATTATAAAAAAAATACTATTCTTAATGACTTTACATGACCTAGGTCTTTTAATTCTTTTGCTCTCACCAGGAATGATTTTGTCAATATTACTACTTATAACCTTTGCAGAAGGAGGATAAATTAACCTGAATGGTAAGATTATATATGTGATTAATTAGGAAATTAATTGTGGCTGGAACATTATTGTTTAATGCTTTGAGAGAGGCAATTGACGAAGAAATGGCAAATGATGTTAATGTTTGCGTTATGGGTGAAGATGTTGGTCAATACGGAGGTTCTTATAAAGTAACTAAGGATTTATATGAAAAATATGGCGAGTTTCGAGTATTAGATACTCCTATTGCCGAGAACAGTTTTACAGGTATGGCTGTAGGTGCTGCAATGACTGGCCTGAGACCAATAGTAGAAGGAATGAATATGGGTTTTCTTCTTTTAGCCTTTAACCAGATATCTAATAATATGGGAATGCTTAGATATACAAGTGGAGGTAATTATAAGATTCCGGCAGTAGTTCGCGGCCCAGGTGGAGTTGGTCGACAACTTGGAGCTGAACATAGTCAAAGACTTGAAGCCTATTTTCATGCAGTCCCTGGTATAAAAATTGTGGCTTGTAGTACTCCCACAAATGCTAAAGGTTTAATGAAAGCAGCGATAAGAGATGATAATCCAGTTTTGTTTTTTGAACATGTACTTCTATATAATTTGTCTGAGGAATTACCTGAGGAAGACTACACCTGTGCTTTAGATCAAGCTGACGTGGTAAAAGAAGGTAAAGATGTTACTTTATTAACTTATTCAAGAATGAGACATCATTGCCTTAAAGCTGTTGAAGAATTAGATAAAAAGGGAATAGATGTTGAGTTAATTGATTTGATAAGTTTAAAACCCTTTGATATGGATACCATTGCAAAATCAATAAGAAAAACAAATAAAGTAATTATTGTTGAAGAATGCATGAAAACAGGAGGTATAGGTGCAGAATTAATTGCTTTGATAACAGAAGAGTGTTTCGATGATCTAGATGCCAGACCAATTAGGTTATCAAGCCAGGATATACCAACTCCTTATAATGGAAATCTTGAGAATTTGACGATAATACAGCCACATCAAATAATTGAAAAAGTTGAACATTTAACAACCGGGAGTTTATAGTCAATGAAAAGAAGGCAGGGCTGGCTTTTTTTTATAATATTTCTACTTACATTATCAGTTTATTTATTAATAAATTACCCTTTAAATTTAGGCTTGGATTTACAAGGTGGTTCTCAACTTACACTTCAACTTGTTAAAGAGGAAGGTAAGGTAACCAAAGATGAACTTGAAGCAGTTAAGTCGGTTATTGATAGACGAGTTAACAATTTAGGTGTTTCCGAGTCCAATTTGCAAACCTTAGGTCGAGATCAATTGATTTTAGAATTACCTGGTGAGCAGAACCCATTAGCAGCTTCCAGGGTTTTAGGTAAGACTGCTTTACTAGAATTTAGAACCCAAAAAGTAGGAACATCAAGTGAATTAAGAAAATTACAACTTCAGAGATCCAATATTAAAGGTTTAATAGAAAAATATTCCTCTGTAGAAATAAATAAATATGGAGATAATTTCTTAGATAATATTCAGGATAGCCTTAAAGATATTGAGCAAGAATTAAATTACTCTGCCACGAGTGACGAATTATATGGAAAATTAATAGAGATAAAAAAGCATGTTGATAAATTAATTGCAAATCTATTTAACAAAACTGATTTATCTGGCAAGGATCTAATTAATGCAGGTAGGAGACAAGAACAAACAAATAATAACTGGGAAGTTTTAATAACTTTTAGTAGTGCAGGGGGGGATAAATTTGCAGAAATTACAAAGTCAATTGCTGGTACTAATCAACTACTAGCTATTATTCTTGATGGAGAATCTATAAGTGAAGCCAGTGTTGGAAGTCAGTTTGTCAATACTGGTATTACAGGTGGATCTGCCACAATAAGTGGTAATTTTAATGCCGAAAATGCTAGAGAATTAGAGGTTCAACTTAAAGGCGGTTCATTGCCATTGCCAATTGAAATAGTAGAGACAAACACCATTGGAGCTCTTCTAGGTTCTAATAATATTCTCAAAAGCTTTTATGCAGCAGTAAGTGGATTAATTTTTGTTGGGATATTTATGATTTTTAACTATAGAATTTTAGGTTTGGTTTCAGTTATTTCTCTAATACTCTATGGATTTTTTAACTTAGCTCTTTATTCTTTAATACCTGTAACTTTAACTTTACCTGGAATATCTGGCCTCATATTAAGTATTGGTATGGCTGTTGATGCAAATATTCTAATATTTGAGAGAATTCGAGAAGAATTATATAGTGGAAATACTCTTATTAGATCTATTGATAGTGGTTTTCAAAGAGCTAATTCTTCAATAGTTGATGGTCACATTACAACGCTTCTAAGTTGTTTTATATTATTTTTATTAGGAACAAATTTTGTTAAGGGTTTTGCTGCAACATTAGGTATTGGTGTAGTAATAAGCTTATTTACATCATTAAATTGTTCTAAAACAATTTTGAGATTTTTTACAACCTATCAATCATTAAGACAAAAAAATCTTTACCTTTCCAAGGAAAACTTTTCTGATAATAAAATTTAATTCTGATTATTCTATGAAATTATTCAACCTTGACCTAATAAAAAATAAAAGAAAAATAATATTTTTTTCTACATTTCTTTTATTGCTAAGCCTATTAGGAATTTTATATTCCACTTTTAATACTTCTTATAAGAAACCAATTAATCTAGGGATGGATTTTATTGGAGGAAATGAATTAAGAATTGAAAGAGTCTGTCCAAATGAATGTTCTTATATTTCTCCCGATTTAGTATTAGAAAATTTAAGAGAAAGCTCCAAAAATAAAAATCTATTTAATACTGTTAATTTACAATTCCAAAATAATAATAAACTAGTATCAATAAGAACACCCTACTTAAATATTGAAGAATCTAATAATCTAATTAATAATCTTGAAAATATTATTGGCCCTTTAAATTATGAGAGTAAAAATTCAAGATTGATAGGACCAAAGCTAGGAAAAAGATTGCTTACTAATTGTGCTACCTCATTAGTTGTCTCCTTATTTGCAATATCCTTATACATAACAATTAGATTTGATAGAAAATATGCATTATTTGCATTGTTAGCTTTATTCCATGATTTATTAATAGTTTTCGGAATTTTCTCTTGGTTAGGAATTATTTTATCTGTTGAGGTAAATAGTTTATTTGCAGTCTCTTTGTTAACTATTGCGGGTTATTCAGTAAATGATACTGTTGTAATTTTTGATAGGATACGTGAAAATTTAAGATCAACTAGTAAAGGGCATAATGAAATTATTCAATTATCGGTTAATGAATCATTTAGGAGAACGACTTTTACTAGTATTACTACCCTAATTCCTTTAATAACACTAATTTTGTTTGGTTCCTATTCACTTTTTTGGTTTTCTATTTCTCTATCATTAGGAATTATAATTGGAAGTTATTCAAGTATTTTATTGGCTCCATCTTTTTTGTTAAAAGATTAAGTTTAAGTTTACAATATTATGAAATTCAATTGCTATCTAATAGTTTTGCTTTCTTTAGTTTTAATTGATCTTTCTACTGAATTAAGAATATTATTTGATCATTTTACTTTTAATTCACTATATTTTGCTTTATCTAAACATCCCTTAGCTTTCTTTATAATGTTCTCTTATCCATATTTATATAAAAAATTAATTAAGTAATTTTTAAATATCTCTAATTGATTCTTTAATAAAAACTTGAATTATTACAGCTAGAGGAAGAGATAAAATCAACCCTAATGGACCAAAAAGAAAAGTAAATCCAAATTGAGATATTAATGTTAAACCAGGAAGTAAATTTGCTTTTTTCTTCATTATAGATGGCATTATTATATAGCTTTCAATATTTTGAATAATTACATATGCACCTAATACAGCCAGTGGTTTCCAAAAATTATCTAATAGAGCAATTGAAATTGGAAATATACCACTTATAACTGGACCTATATTTGGAATAATATTTAAAACCATAGCTATTAAAGCATTAGAAACAACATATTTGACATCTAATATCGATAAAATTATTAATGATAATAAACCTACTGATAATGAGCTTATGACCATAGAAAAGGTCCAGTTTGCTAATGCAATATTGCATTTGTCCAGAATATTTCTAAATTTATTGCGATAATTTTTAGGAATTAATAATAGTATATTTTCTTTATATTGTTTCGGTTCAATAGATATCATCAAACTAACTACTAATACGAAAATTAATTTTAAAAGACCTGAGCCCAGATTCCCAGCGATATTTATTAAGTTCTTAAAACTTTCTTGAATAGCTTTAGCAATAGTTGCAGCATCTGGAATAGTAACTACATTATTTACAAGATTAAATATGTCTATAACATTTTCTGATTCTTCACCATAAAAAAAGTTATTTAATTTGTTCAGATTTGTATTTATTAAAAAATTTATTTTAGATAAACCATTTGGAATATCAATTAATATTTCATTGAATTCTTTTATAAACGGAGGCAAAACAAGAATAAAAATAGTAAAAACTATTACTGATATAATCGTTAATACAAAAAACAAAGCAAAGGATCGTGGAATTTTAAACCTATTTTGTATTTGGTTACATAAATTACATACAATATTTGAAATTACTAAAGAGCAAATTATTAAAAGTAGGAAATCTCTTAAGGTCCATATTATAAAAGATGTGGCTAAAATTACTGCTAACTTGAAATATGATGAACTACTCAATTTAAATAATTTTCTACTTCTTCTCAGAATATCCTAATCCATTTGATTTAGCATAACTATTTGCAAATCTCATAAATCTTTCAAAGTCTGAAGTGTTCTTCCAAATATAAACTGCTTCTAAAAATATCGGTTCTCCATCGACAAACTTTACTTTAACTTCCCTCGTTATTATCTCGCCTTCTGCATCAATCATGCGCATACCTGTGATTTCACCCACAGTAATAGAAGATAATGCCTGAGGTTTCTCAAACAAAAATAATGCTTGTCCAGTCGTACCATCTTTACTCCTAGTAAGTCTTATTTCAGGAACTACTGGTTCATCAGTTCCTTCATAAAATTGTATCTTTGCAGTTTTATTTGCGGGCATGATTTTCAAATAGTAATGTTTTATCTTAGGAAATAATTTTCATTTTCGTTTACATGTATTTTATAAAACATTATTTATTATTTCTAAAATTTTATAATCATATTTTTTATCGGTTAAATCTAATAACTTTATATTTTCTTTGCCAACCTTTTCATATTCATAACATTTATCGTAATAATCCAAAACTGATTTGCAAACTAAGTCCCATTTTTCTTCTTTAATTGATTCTAGAGCTATTTTTGTTCTTTGAGGTCCTAACCTTTTTTTTATCCTTAGTACACATTCTATAAGTTCTTCTTGCTTAAATACACTATAAGTATTTATCAACTCATCTAACCTGTTTGATTCGCTCCTTAAAATCTCAATTCTAGGAGAACTTTTCATCTGATTGAAGAATTCATGAGGAATTTTGCATTTACCTATATTTGCACTTTCAGCTTCTACAAAAATTTTATTAATACTTTTAAAAGAATTTAATTTTTCTGCAATTTTATTTTCAAATTGTTCGTTGGAAGGTTGTTCTTTCATTCCTAAACCACCAAATGTGCTTCCTCTATGACATGCCAATCCTTCAAGATCTATAGTTTGTTTTTCATATTTCTCTAGTAATGATAATAATCTTGTCTTCCCAGTTCCTGTTTTTCCCCCAACAATTACAATATTCCACTTTTTTGAAAAACTATCTAGTGTCCATCTTCTATATGTCTTGTATCCTCCTTTGAGTGTAATTGTATTAAATTTATATTTTTCTAATAACCAAGCAATACTTTGTGAACGCATTCCCCCTCTAGAACAATATATTCTTACTTGTAAGTCATTATTATTTTTTTCAGTAATAATTTTATGAGATTCAATCTTCAAAAACAAATTGTCAAGAAATAATTCCATTTTCTTTTCAAAGAATTTTAATCCCTCTATTACAGCTTTTTCTCTACCTTCTTTTTTGAAAATTTTCCCAATTATTGACCTCTCATCATTATCAAATAGTGGAATATTAATAGAATTAGGCATATGTCCTTTATAATATTCACCTGGGCTCCTAACATCTATAAGAGGTCCGTTAAAACTTCTAAATTTCTCTAGTACTTTTCTTCTGAAATTCATGGATAGTTTTTAATTTAGGTAATTTATTTAAAATGACTAACAAAGAACAAGATAACTATAATGGTACATTAGATCTGATAACTAAATTTGCAGATTCTAATCAAAGAAAAAGAATAAATTTATTAACTAAAATCGAAGCTGAAGTTGAAAATATTTTTAAACTTGGGCCATCATTTTTTGAAATATTTGATAATGATGGAGATGATTGGGCCGCAGGCTGGTTATTGCAAGTTTTAAAAAAATATAAGCCTGAATTTTTTGAAAATAATAAATTCAATAGTTGGTTTAATACTTATTCAGATATTGGTATTAATTATGAAGAATTACAATTGATGTTATTAGATCAAAAATTTGAAGAAGCTGATAGATTAACAAGTTCATACTTACGAATTTTAGCCGGAAAATTAGCTGAAAAACGAGGATATGTTTTCTACAGTGAAGTTAAGAATATGTCAGATAAAGATCTACAAACTATTGATAGATTATGGACTATTTATTCTACTGGTAGATTTGGCTTCTCAATTCAAGCAAAGATTCTAAAATCAGTAGGGAAAAAATATGAATTATTGTGGCCTAAGATAGGTTGGAAAAAAGATGGATTATGGACAAGGTATCCTACTTCTTTTTGTTGGTCATTGGAGGCGCCTGATGGACATATGCCTTTAATAAATCAATTAAGGGGAGTAAGACTTATGGATTCGATCCTAAGACATCCTGCTATCGCTGAGAGACATAACAATATTCTTTGAAATTGAGGTATTTAATAAGTTAAAATTGAGTTAGTATCAAAATATTATTATGTCCTTATTTCAGGGCAAAAATATTTTAAAAATTTTTTTTAAGAGGCCAGGGATTTACTGGTCAAATTACGAATATGAATCGTCACTACAATTAAATGAATTTGTAGATCAATTATTAGAACCAATTAAAAAATCTCAATCAAGTTATCTTATTAAACTTGGCTTACATGAAGCTCTCGTTAACGCAGTAAAACATGGAAATAAATTAGATCCTACAAAAAGTATTAGAGTCAGAAGAATTATTACACCTAATTGGTGTGTTTGGCAGATTCAGGACCAAGGTAATGGTTTAGAAATAAAAAAAAGAAAATATAATTTACCCAAAAAAATAAATAGTTTAAATGGCCGTGGCTTATATATTATTAATGAATGTTTTGATGATATTAGATGGAGTAGTAAAGGTAATAGGCTTCAGTTGGCTTTAAAAAGATGATTTTTACTTGGACATGGTTGATCAACGTTAATTTCTTTTAACCATTTAATGCTTTCCTCCATGTACTCAATGGTTTCTTTTTCATTACATGAAATAATTAATTGGCATAAACCCGCTGAAATTAATTCTGCTGATCTTTTATATTTATTACCTTTATCTTTATGCCATTTTGTATGATCAATTTTCAATTTACCATTAAGACTTTGAACAAGTTTAATAGTATCTTTATCCCAATAGGTCATAGAAGTTTTGATTTACTTTACAGCAGACCATACTTTGGTCATGAAATAGGAATTTGATTTTACATTTTTAAACCCTACTTGTTCCATTCTTGAATTAATATCCTCCTTTATATAATCACAATAGAAAGGCTCATGAAAAGTTTTATAAAAATTTTCCATAACAGATGTGAAATCAGGAGAATCGCTTATTTGAATCGAATCGGCTAAAACTAATGTTCCTCCTGGCTCAAGAACTCTAAAAAATTCATTTAATACTTTAGCTCTAACTGTTCTTGGTAATTCATGAAATAAATAAACACAAGAAACGCATTGAAAACTATTATTTTCAAAAGGTAGTTCTTCGGCATTACCTTTTATTAATTCAATTAGATCACCATCTAATTCTGAAATGTATCTACTAGCTTCTTTTAGGTATGAATCAGATAAATCGATTCCTGTTATTTTTTCTTTAGGGAATGCTACTCTTAGTTGTTTTAATGTTCTTCCAGAACCAGTAGCTACATCAAGTATTTTTATACTACTTTTATTTCTATCACGAAAATTCTCTAGTCCTTCTTTTATTGGCTTGATTATTCTCCTTCTCATGGAGTCAGCACTTCCATTAAAAAGTATATCTACTTGTAAATCGTAAATACTAGCTGAAAAATCTGATAAATAACCATCTGTTTGATGATGAAAGTTTCTTAAGTAATATTGTGGATAATTATCTTTTTCAATCGATTCAGGCAGGTCATCAAAGTTTTGGTTTCTTCGTCTATTCCATATATTAGGCATATCTAGCCAAATTTTAGGATATTGACTCAAATATCTAAGCCATGGCTCATCAAACAATAATTTTTTTGGATATATATTTTTTTCTGCGTCATTCCAATCTTCCTCTCTTAATAGATCCATTGAATTTTGGATTTGTAATAAAAGGTTCTTATCTATATCAAAGTTCTCAAGATTAGAATCGGGAAGAATAAAGTTCATTATCCTTGAACTAATTTGCTTATGAGCAAATCCAGCAATGCTTTTACTCTGTTGAAGCGTTTTATATGCAATTTTTGAAATAGATTCCCTAGCCATTTTTAAATTTATATATATATATTCCAACAAAAAAAAAATCAATTTGAGAATATTTTGTGATAATTCTCAAATTGATTAATCTAAACTTATTGATTGATTTAATTATGCATCATAGTACATGAAGAATTCATGTGGATGAGGCCTCTGTCTTAATTGTTGTACCTCTTCGTATTTTATATCGATAAAGTTATCAATAAAATCTTCTGTAAATACTCCACCAGCCAATAGATAATCCTTATCTGCTTTGAGTGCATTAAGTGAATCATTAAGAGATGAAGGAACGGTATCAATTTTTGCAAGTTCATCTGCTGGAAGTTCGAATAAATCAACATCTACACCATCACCAGGATCTATTTGATTTTTAATTCCATCAATACCAGCAAGCATCATTACGGAGAAAGCTAAATATGGGTTGGCAAGTGCGTCACCTGATCTAAATTCTAATCTTTTAGCTTTTGGACTTGGACCAGTTAAAGGTATTCTGACAGCGGCAGATCTATTACCCTCTGAATAAACTAGATTAACAGGTGCTTCGAATCCTGGAACCAATCTTTTATAACTGTTTGTAGTTGGATTAGTAAATGCTAGGAATGAAGGTGCATGTTTAAGTATTCCTCCGATGTACCATCTAGCTGTTTGAGATAAATTTGCATAGGCACCTTCACCAAAGAATAATGGCTCTCCACTCTTCCACAAACTTTGGTGAACATGCATTCCAGTACCATTATCGTTAAATACAGGCTTAGGCATAAAGGTAGCTGTTTTGCCATACTTTTTAGCTACGTTTCTAACCACGTATTTATACGTCATAACGTTATCAGCAGCATTTATTAAAGAATCAAATTTCATTCCAAGCTCGTGTTGGCCGGCACCAGCAACTTCATGGTGATGTTTTTCTGTAGGGATACCTAATTCACCCATAAGAAGAAGCATCTCAGATCTGATATCTTGCGCAGTATCATTTGGAGCTACAGGAAAATATCCTTCTTTATACTGTATTTTGTATCCTAAGTTTCCACCTTCTTCTATTCTCCCAGTATTCCATGGAGCTTCAATAGTATCTACACTGTAAAAACAACCTCCTTCTTTAGAGTCATATCTAACATCATCAAATAAAAAGAATTCTGGCTCTGGTCCAAAAAATGCAGTATCTGCTATGCCAGTAGAGTCTAAATATTTTAATGCCTTTTGAGCTAAAGCTCTTGGACATCTATCATAAGGCTCCCCGCTTCTTGGCTCTTGAATAGAGCAAATCATACTAAGTGTTTTATGTTTATAAAAAGGATCGATCCATGCAGTACTTGCATCAGGCACCATTGACATATCAGATGCATTAATTGCTTTCCAACCTCTTATTGATGACCCATCAAAAGCTAAGCCTTCTGTAAAAGAGTCCTCTTCTATCATGTCTGATGTAAGTGTTAAATGTTGCCATTTTCCATGAATATCTGTGAATTTTAAATCGATGAGTTCAATTCCTTCGTCTTTAATTTGACTTAAAACATCTTGAGGTGACTTAGACATAATTTTTTAATACCTTATATGAAATTAATAACTTGATGATTCTTGTTATGTATCAACCGTAACTTTTTTTAAGACTAGATGACTTCTTTTAGTGTTTCAAGTCATAAGTTTAATAATTGTTTACCTAAATATTTAAATTGAATGAATTTCTTTAAATAAATCTCGCTTATGCGGCGATATTAGTCTAATTTAAAAGTAATTGAATGTAATGCTTTGACAGAGGCAAAACTTATTTCTGCTTTAAATGAAGAGAATTTATCTCATTTCTCAAAGACTTATGTTCCCTCTAGACTTTTATTAGGTCCCGGTCCTTCAAACGCGCATCCAGAAGTTTTAAACGCTCTTTCTCTAAATCCAATTGGTCATTTAGATGAAGCATATATTTCATTAATGTCTGATGTTCAGCAACTTCTAAGATATACCTGGCAATGCAATAATCGTCTTACTCTCCCAATGAGTGGTACTGGAAGTGCAGCTATGGAAGCTTCAATAGCAAATTTTATAGAGGAGGGAGAAAAAATTCTTATTGCCAAAAAAGGATATTTTGGAGACAGATTAGTTGATATGGCAAGTAGATATAAAGCTGATGTTTCCGTTATACATAAACCGTGGGGTGAGGCTTTTTCTTATGAAGAAATTAAGTATGAAATAGAGACTAAAAAACCTGCTATATTTGCTATCGTTCACGCCGAGACATCTAGTGGTGTTTTACAACCTCTTGATGGAATTGGAGATATATGTAGAAAAAATAACTGCTTGTTTCTTGTTGATGCAGTTACTTCACTTGGCGCTTTAGAACTATTAATAGATGAATGGAATATCGATTTAGCATATAGTTGCAGCCAGAAAGGATTAAGTTGCCCACCCGGATTAAGTCCTTTTACAATGAATAAAAGGGCTGAAGAAAAACTAAGTTCAAGAAAAACTAAAGTCCCAAACTGGTATTTAGATTTATCTCTTCTAAATAAATATTGGGGTTCTGACCGGGTTTATCATCATACAGCGCCCGTAAATATGAATTTTGCAATTCGCGAAGGTTTAAGATTAATTGCAAATGAGGGTTTAGAGAATGTTTGGATTAGGCATAATACTAATTCAAAGAAATTGTGGAATGGTTTAGAAAGTTTAGGCATGGAATTACATGTATCTAAGGACTATAGGTTGCCAACTCTCACAACCGTTAAGATTCCTCCAGCTGTTGATGGTGAAGGGTTTAGAAACCATCTTTTAAGAAATTTTGGTATAGAAATAGGAAATGGACTTGGAGAATTGTCGGGTAAGGTATGGCGTATAGGATTAATGGGCTACAACTCAAGTGAAGATAATGTAGACAGATTATTAAACCTTTTTGATACCGAGTTAAAGAAATTCTCTATTTTTGAGTCCTCAACTTTTTGAACCATAATTGTAAAATCTGTCTGCATTCATCTTCTAAAATTCCCCCTATAATTTCCATTTTGTGATGAGAACTTTTATGCTTTGATAAGTCTATTGAACCACCCAAACCACCTCTCTTCTTATCGTAAGCACCAAAAACAACTTTACCCATCCGCGCTTGGATCAATGCTGATGCACACATGGTACATGGTTCTAAATTTGAGATAATAGTACATTCATTAAATCTCCAATCATTTTTAATTAAAGATGCCTGTCTTAGTGCCATTATTTCAGCATGACCTAATGGGTCTTTATTAATAGTTCTCTTGTTAACTCCTCTTCCAATACATCTTCCTCGCTGATCTAAAATTACTGAAGAGATTGGTAATTCAACTTTTCCAATTTCTTCAGATCTTCTTATTATCAAATTCATCCAATTAAGATATTTTGAATTAATTGTTCTTTTTTTTTGATCTCTAATAGTATTTTCATTTTCAAAAATATATCTCATTTATCAATATTAAGAATAGACTTATTATTAGATATCTTATCTGATGGCTGAAGATTTAAATAATAATAAAGATATTTACTTCCCCTCGTATTTAGGGATGAATGATAATTTGATTACTCTTTTAAATAGAGCAACTCAAACTCTTTGTAACTGGTTTGCTAAAGCCGAAAAATATGGTCCTTTACCTTTTGATGAAAATTTTAAGTGTACTATGCCCGAGGAAGATGGTAATTCAGTAGATGATTTGTTTTCTGAGATCGACTCCCTTTTGAATAATTCATTTAATCCCGTTCATCCAGGATCACTTGCTCACCTAGACCCCCCGCCTTTGACTTTTTCTATTTTAGGAGATTTAATTGCTGCTGGTTTAAATAATAATCTGCTTGCCTACGAGTTATCTCCAAGTGTCACATTGCTTGAGGAATCATTATGCAAATGGTTTGCAAATAAAATTGGGTTTAATGATTTGTCAGGAGGGATAGCAGCTAGTGGAGGAACTTTAAGTAATTTGAATGCATTAATAGCCGCTAGACATAATGCAGGATTAGGTTCAGACCCTAATTCAGTCTTACTTGTTAGTGAAGATGCTCATTCTTCCTTTATCAAGTGCGCAAGAATTATGGGTCTTGATGAAAAAAATCTCATCTGGATTAATACTGATAATAATGGATGTATGGATATACAAAATCTTAGAAAAACGTTAGATAAATGTTTAATAGATAATAAAAAAATCTTTGCTATTGTTGCCACCTTAGGAACAACTGTAAGAGGAGCAATTGATCCTATTAAAGATATTAGTGAAATATGCAAAGAAAGAAGAATATGGTTACATATAGATGGTTCCATTGGAGGGATTTTTGCTATAACTTCTATACCTATAGAGGGTTTAAAATATATTAAACAAGCTAATTCCATAACAATTAATCCTCAAAAAATAATAGGTATTACAAAGACTTCCTCCCTGTTAATAGTTTCCAATATGCGTACTTTAGAAAATACTTTTTCTACTGGACTTCCGTACATATCATCTAAAGAAAAAACTATAAATAGAGGAGAAATTGGCATACAAGGTTCTAGACCAGCAGAAGTCATAAAACTCTGGCTTGGCTTAAAATTTTTAGGTCTGAAAGGAATAGAAGATATATTAAAATCATCAATAAAAAGAAAAGAAGTTTTTATAGATAATATTATTAAAAAAAATCAATTTGAAATATATTCTGGTCCTTTACATATCGTTTCATTTTTACCTAAAGGACTATCGCAAAAAGATTCAGATCTCTGGACTCAAAATAAAATTAATGAACTAATGAAAAATAATTTCATGCTTTCTAGACCGAAGTTTAAAGGAAAATATTTTTTAAGAGTCGTCATGGGAAACTACAATACAAATGAATCTCATATCGAAGAACTATTGAAATTTTTAAATGCATATCAATGAATATTGGAAGACCAAAAATTATTGCAATAGTTACAGGGGTTATATCTATAGCCATTTGTATTGCCTATTTACTCTTAATAACTATTTTTGATTTCAGAACTTATCTAAATGATCAATTATCAAATATTACTTAGGAAATGGAGGCAAACTTTTATTTGATTTAAAAAATTTTCTTATTTCTATTTTTGAAATGGCTTCTTTTAAAAATTTATTTAATATTTCCTCTCTCTTGCTTATTTTGTAGATCTTATCTACAACTTCTTGAATACCTCCATCGCCCCAATCTTGCCCATTTTTAAAATATTCAATCAAACTGAGTCCTACTATTTTTATTAACCAGCCTGCTGTAATTGATTGTATAGACTTTGAAATTATTATCTTAGTCAAACTTGTAGCTAAAGCAGGAGAAATAATAGCAAGTCCTCCTTTTAGTATGCCTAGTTTAGCCAAAGCACTTAGTAAAGATTTCGATAAATCTTTAGCATCTTTTTTAGTAAGTTTTATTTCATATATTTTTGATATTTCCATTATCATTTGGACATTCACTGAAGTAGTAGTTAAAAAATCAACCGCAGGTAATGGATTAACTAGTATTACTCCTCCTGTTATCCACATGTACTTATTAATTACTTTATTTGACATTAAATATCTTTGTTCTTGTATGAAATTTTTACTTTTAATACCTAATTTATTTGAGCGAAAAAGGATATTATCAGCCAATAACTCTTCCCCATTATTATCTAGCGTTTCTATTATTTCTCTAAATAAACTTCCTACATCTGGAACTAAATTTAAGGTATCTGATTTTATATAAGGTGAGGGTTGTGGTACTGCAATTGTTTGAACAACAGAAATTTTATTTTTTTTAGCAGAAGTAATAGAAATTATATTTTCTTTAATGAGGTTATTATCATCTCGAGACCTTAAATCACATTTATTAAGTACTATTATTATTTTTTTTCTTATTTTCAATAATTCTTTAATTAAATAGTTTTCATATTTATTTATATCTTGATCTAACACAAATAGAACTAAATCAGAATTTGATGCTTGTATTATTGTTGATTTTTCTCTTTCTTCTCCTAACTTTGATGGTTCAAATAATCCTGGAGTATCAATTATATTAATGTTTCTTTTTAAAATAGGAATACGAATTTTATAACTATTAATTTGCTTCGTTGTACCTATTTTTGCAGAAGTTCTTCCGACAATATTTTTTAATAGAGATCTTGCTATAGATGTTTTTCCTGAGGAACCTGCTCCAAAAAGAGTAACTTTATAATCACCCGTTCTTAATTGTGACTCTAGTTTATTTTTTTCATAATTTAACAATTCAACTTTTACTTTATCACTAATTTTTCTATTGATTTTTTCGATACCTTCTAAACTTATCTTGGCAGCTCCATATGTATTTTTAAAGGAAAGTCGATTATTATTTTTTTCGTATATAACTTTATAAACTATTTTTTTAAATAATTTTTTATCAACCCTATAAAAGGTATACATAATTATTGTTATAAATAATAGTGAATAAATATTTACTATTCTTATTAAGATAGAAAATAAAATATAAAGTAATAAAAAAAATATAAAATATTTTAAATATTTTAATTTTAAATAATTCATATTACCTATTATTTTTAAAAGTGCTATATAAAATAACTATAAAACCAATATTGATAGATATATCAGCAATATTAAATACTGGGAAATCTATTATGTTTAAATTTATAAAATCAATTACAAAACCCTTCAATATTCTATCTAAACCATTACCAACAGTACCTCCAAGAATAAGGCTGTAAGAGTAAAGATCTAAAGAATTTAAATTGTTTTTTATTAATATTAAATAAATAAGTATTATTGAAAAAATAATACTTATCATAGATAAAAATATTCTATTCCCACTGAATATATTAAATGCTGCTCCATAATTTTTTACAAAGTCTAATTTAAATAAAAATAAATCCTTATTTACAAATATTTTGTAGTTAAAAAACATTAAATATTTCGTAAATTGATCTATAAGAATTATAAAAATACTGAGAGAGAAAAAGTATAATTTTGGTTGAAGTTTATTAATCATTATTTGTTATATTTTAAATAACTTATAGGCTTTATAAGTAATATTAGTGGAATAAGCATTAATAAGTGATATCCAATTTTACCTATAGTGTATTTACCTAGATTGTATAAAAATATATTAAATTGACTGTATAATAGTAGATTAATAAGGTTATAAAATATTCCAGTTAAATGCATAACACTTATAGCTATAATTCCATTTATTAAAAAGTTTCCAATATTTATTTTATTCCTTTTGTTTAAATTATCAATTATTTTTATTAATGGATATGTTCCTAATAAATAACCAAAATTTGGAGTAAGCAAATACCCTATTGAACCTCCTTGATGAAATACTGGAGATATAAATAAACCTAAAATTATATAAATGGTAAATGCTCTAAAAACTACTTTCCTATCAAATATAAGTGTTAATAAAATTATAGTTGGAATTTGCCAGGTGATTGGCATATCTAAGGTTTTATTTGATTCATTAAAAAATGGCACTTTAATATAAACAGGAAGCATTGTAGATATTATTAATGATTGAAGACTAATCAATATCTCAATTAATTTATAAAAATTGAGCATGATTATAAATTCTTTTTACAAGCTTCTTAATGCAACAATTGGATCTAATTTGGAAGCTCTTTTTGCGGGTAAAACACCAAAGATTAAACCGATTGATCCCGAAATGATCATTGTGGATAAAGTTGTTGTTATTCCTACTGATGCAGGAAGTGGTGTTATTAGAGACAAAAGATAAACACCAGATAATCCGGTTGTTGTTCCTATTAATCCACCAATTGTAGATAAAATCAATGCCTCAATTAAAAATTGAATTAATATATCCGACTGTTTTGCTCCTATTGCTTTTCTAAGCCCTATTTCTTCAGTTCTTTCACTTACAGAAACGAGCATAATATTCATGATTCCTATACCTCCAACTACTAAAGATACTGCTCCAATACCTGCCAATAGAAATGTAAGCCCACTTGTTATGTTAGTTACTATGTTTAATGCATCTTCTTGTGATCTAACTGCAAAGTCATCATCTCTTATTATTTTATGTCTTTGCCTTAATAAATTAGTTATTTGAAATTTTGCAGCACTTGTTGCATTTTTATTTTTTGCTTCCACACTAATGAAGCTTAAACTTACTCCATATGTTGGATCCTTTCCCGTAATCCTATTAACCATTGTGGTCAATGGAATATAAGCATTTTTGTCTTGATTACTTCCAAAAACCGCTCCTTTTGGTTTTAATATTCCGATTATTTCATATGTATGATCTTTAATTCTGATTTTTTCCCCAAGTGAAGAAGATTTATCTTCGAACAATTCGTCTTTAAGATCAGGACCTATTACTACATAACTTCGAGCACTGTTAACATCAATTTTTGATATAAATCTACCCTTATCAATTTCAAAACTTCTAACATCAAGAAACTCAGGAGTAACTCCTGCAATTGATATATTTAAGCTCTTAGAATTTGATTGAACTATTTCGTTCGCAGAGATTTGTGGAGCAACTTTTTTAACCGTTGGCACTTGATTACTTATTGCAGTTGCATCTTCTAAAACTAAGTTTTTAGGAAATGAAATACCTCTTCTTCTGGTGTCATTATTTCCAGGAACAATAAATAAAACATTTGCACCTAAATTACTTAATTGGTTTTTAGCTAATGTTTGAGCTCCTCTCCCAAGCCCAACTAGTGTAATTACAGATGCATTTCCTATGATTATCCCAAGCATGGTTAAAGAACTTCTTAGTTTGTTTGAGACTAATGTTTTAGTCGCCATGCCTAAGGCTTCCTTTATTGAGATATTTCTAGACATATTTATATTTATCTACTGCTTCCTCATCATCTTCTATTTGTCCCATATAAATAACTCCTTCATTAAGCTGCAATGTTATTAGGTCACCATTATTAATTTGATTATCATCTATATTTTCTAAACTACAAATGGTAGAAATTTTTTTATTATTTTTATTAAATAAAGCATAGACATCATCTACTTTTTGATTAGTAACAATACCGCCAATATTTTTGCTTAGAGGAATATTGTCCATTAACTCTTCTGGAACAAATAATATTTCGCCTGGACAAATTAAGGACATATCTAAATTATTTTTAATTATTCTTGCTTTTCCTGTAACTCCAGTCTCACCTATAGAAATCCCTCTTGAAACAATCTTTCTTACTAATCCGACTTTTATTAAATCTGTAGAGCCGCTTATACCAGTTAGTGTGCCTGCAGTTTGAACAACTAAATCTCCTTGATTCAAAATACCCATTTCCTGAGCAATTTGCATAGCTATACTAAATGTTTTTGCTGTTCTTTCATCATTTTTTACTACTAATGGTGTAACTCCCCAAACCAGTTGTAGTCTTCTCGCTACACTCCTCTCTGTAGTAGTCGCCAAAATAGGAGTTGGCGGTCTAAATTTACTTACGTTTCTAGCTGTAGAACCAGATTTCGTTAAAGGAATTATGGCTCCAGCATCAAGTTGTCTGGCAATATTACTTACTGCAGCACTAATAGCATTTGGTATCGTACTAGGTAAGTGACTTTCTATAGCTTTAAGCGGATAATCCCTCTCAATTCTTCTTGCTATTGTTGCCATCGTTTGTACTGCCTCTACAGGATAATCCCCAACTGCCGTCTCATTTGAAAGCATTACTGCATCAGTTCCATCAAGTATTGCATTGGCAACATCGCTTACTTCCGCCCTAGTTGGTCTTGGATTAGAAGCCATGGAATCAAGCATTTGAGTTGCGGTAATTATTGGTATACCTAATGAATTAGCTTTTCTGATTAACTCTTTTTGTAAAAGTGGAACTTCTTCAGCGGGCATTTCTACTCCTAAATCCCCTCTGGCAACCATAACACCATCACATAATGGTAATACTGTATCAATCTGATCTATTGCTTCAAATTTCTCAATTTTTGCAACTACTGGTGTTGAATGCCCTTTTTTATTTATCAAATCTTTTATTTCGTTAATATCGGATGGATTTCTTACGAAACTTAGTGCAATCCAGTCAACACCTTCAGATAATCCGAATTCTAAATCCTCTTTGTCCTTTTCTGTTAATGCTTTAACAGATAATTGCACATCTGGGAAATTAACACCTTTATTATTTGATAGAACCCCACCTACAGTAACCAAACACTCTAAAAGATCAGCTTTGATATCAACTTTTTCAACAATCATTTCAATTTTACCATCATCTAATAGTATTCTTTTTCCTTCACTAACTTCTTGAGAAAGTTTATCGTAGGTAACATTCGCTATGGTTTTTGTACATTCAACTTCATTAGAAGTAAGTGTAAATTTATCCCCTTTTTTTACTTTGACTGGGCCATCTTTGAACCGTCCCAATCTAATTTTAGGTCCTTGTAGATCTTGAAGTATTCCAATATCAATATCTAATTTTTTTGATACCTCCCTAATAGTTTTAATTCTCTCTGCATGATCTTTATGATCTCCATGTGAGAAATTTAATCTGAATGTTGTTACTCCAGCCTTAATTAAATCTGTAATTATCTCTTCAGACTGAGTTGCAGGTCCAATAGTGGCTACTATTTTTGTTCTTCTTTTTAAATCAATATTCGACATATATAAATAATATTGCTAGATATAAATAAATTTACCATACCCAAAGTTAGTTGTTTAAGTCATGGATTTTAAAACTTATCAGAAAAAAGCAAGAGAAACAGCACAATATCCAAATTTAGGTTCAAATAATATTTATCCAACTCTTGGTTTAGTTGGAGAAGCAGGTGAGGTTGCAGAAAAAGTTAAAAAAGTAATTAGAGATAAAAATGGAATATTTGATGATGAATCAAAAATTGCTATAAAAAAAGAGTTAGGAGATGTTTTATGGTATATATCAAATCTTTGTACAGAATTAAATTTCAATTTGGATGATGTTGCATTGCAAAATCTAGAAAAATTAAGATCAAGAGCTGCTAAAGGTATGATAAAAGGGTCTGGTGACGATAGATAAATTTAGCTATAACCTAAGCTTGCATACTGGAGATTTGTAATTAAGCTTTGAATAACATTTAAAATTAGAAAAGCTAATAAAGATGAAATATCAAATCCGCCTATTGGAGGAATAATACCCCTAAAAATGTTTAAATAAGGATCTGTTATAGATGTTAAAGCAGATAAAATTCCGTTACTCCAATCGATACCTGGAAACCATGTAAGTAAAATTCTTATAATCAATATGAATGAATAAATCGATAATGTTTGACCCAGAACTGCTAAAATCTCAAATAACATCATTAATATTGTAATTTACATTATTTTAGCATTTACATATTATTGCTGCTTATTTTTACGGGTACCTATTCTTGAGAGATATTCATTACTCACAGCAAAAGTTTGAAAAAACTTTTCTGATAATGATAACCAATATGATCTACCATCTTTTTGCTTCCGTTTCACAATAAACTTCTTTTCTAATAATTCTTTAATATGGTCATAAGCTCCTGAACCTCGAAGAAGTATAAGATCCGATTGCAAGATCTTCTTTTTTATTGCAATAGTTGCCAATGTTCTTAATTCTGATGTTTTTAACTCAGAAGGAAGTAAGAAATCAACAAAATCATTAAGACTAGATTTAAGCTCGAGACAAAAACTATTATTTACTTCATTTAGTACAATTGCTGAATTTGGATTAGAATATTTACTTTTTAGATCTTTAATTGCATCATTTATTGAGTTGATATCAGAATTAGTAATTTCTGAGAGATCTTTTTTTGTTATCGGTCTGCCTTTCAAATAAAGTACCGCCTCAATTCTTGTGACTAAATCTATATCAGATAGTTGATTATTAATTAGATCAGATTGGTTGATTTTTAATACCGAAATCTTACCTAATTTACCTTATTTTTAACTTGATGCACCTAGGAATAATTTATATGTACGGTTTTTAGTTTCATCCCAATATTTATATCCTAAAAATTTTACAAATTTGTTCCACTCTTCAATTTCACTTTCATCGATCAAAACGCCTATAACAATTTTTCCTACATCAGCACCATAATTACGATAGTGAAATACACTTATTGACCAATTAGATTTCATATTATTTAAAAAATTTATTAAAGCTCCAGGTCTTTCTGGAAATTCAAATCTGTATAACAACTCTACAAAATTTCTATTATAAATTTCTTTAAAATTTTGTGGTAATCTTCCACCTACCATATGTCTGAGATGATTTTTAGATAATTCATCATCACTTATGTCAATAAAAGGGTACTGTGATTTTTTAAATTCATCTAATAAGTTTTTTTTATCAACTAATCCATAAACTTGAACCCCTATAAAGATCTGAGCATTTATAGAATTTGACATTCTATAACTAAATTCAGTTAAATTTCTATTATTAAGTAATCTACAAAAATCAATTAAACTTCCAGCTCGTTCAGGAATTTCAACAGCCATCATTACCTCTTTACATTCACCAAGCTCCGCTCTTTCTGCAACAAATCTAAGTCTTTCAAAGTTCATATTTGCACCACATGCAATTGCAACCATTTTTTTATTTAAATGTTTAGATTTTAAAATATCTTTTTTCATTCCAGCAATTGATAATGCTCCTGCTGGTTCTAATATTGATCTAGTGTCCTCAAAAATATCTTTTATTGCAGCACATATTTCATCTGTGTTAACCCTAATCATCTTATCTATGTATCTCCTTCCAATATCAAAAGTATTATTACCAACTTTTTTAACTGCAACTCCATCTGCAAACTGCCCTACCGATGATAATTCCACAATTTTTGATTCTTCTAAGGATTTTGACATGGCATCTGCGTCTTCAGGCTCCACCCCAATTATTTTTACTTCAGGCCATATTTTTTTAATGTATAAGGATATTCCTGATATCAATCCACCACCGCCAACAGCAATATAAATTGCATATGGTTTTTCGTTTAACTGTTGTTCAAGTTCAATAGCTATGGTTGCTTGTCCTGCTATGACATCTGGATCATCAAAAGGATGAATAAAACATAAATTTTTTTCCTGGCTAATCCTTATTGCCTCTTTATAAGTATCATCATAATTATCTCCAAATAATATTACTTTTGCTTTTAAATTTTTTACTGCATTTATTTTTACTAGTGGTGTTGTAATGGGCATTAATATGGTCGCTTGACAATTTAACTTAAGAGCACTTAATGCAACACCTTGAGCATGATTACCAGCACTAGAGGTAATCACCCCATGAGCAAGCTGTGATTTAGTGAGCTTACTCATTTTGTTATATGCACCTCTTATTTTGAATGAAAATACATCTTGAAGATCTTCTCTTTTTAAGAAAACTTCATTTTTTAGAGAATTACTTAAATTATGGGCTTTTTCTAGTGGTGTTTTCTTTGCTACTTCATAGACATCAGCTTGAAGTATCTTTTTAAAATAATCATTCATATTCATATTTTTAGCATTAATTATTAACCTAATAAAACATTACATGATCTATTTCAAAAAAAACACTCAAAGTGCACCTCGGCGTTTTAGATTATATATATAAATATTTTTATGTAATGCTTTTAAGTGAGTTAAGTCATCCTAATGATCTACATGGCTTAACAGTCTCACAATTAGAGGAAATTGCTTGTCAAATTAGAGAAAGACATCTTCAAGTAGTATCCACAAGTGGTGGACACCTTGGACCAGGATTAGGTGTAGTTGAATTGACATTGGCTTTATATCAAACGCTTGATCTTGATTTCGACAAGGTCGTTTGGGATGTTGGTCATCAGGGTTATCCCCATAAATTAATAACTGGTCGTTTTAATGAATTTGATTCTCTAAGACAAAAAAATGGTGTAGCAGGTTATCTCAAAAGAAGTGAAAGTAAATTTGACCATTTTGGAGCGGGTCACGCAAGCACATCTATATCAGCCGCATTAGGAATGGCAATAGCAAGAGATAGAAAAGGAGAAAATTATAAATGTGTTGCAGTTATTGGTGATGGAGCATTAACTGGCGGCATGGCTTTAGAAGCTATAAATCATGCAGGTCACTTACCAAATACTCCCTTGGTTGTAATACTAAATGACAATGATATGTCTATATCTCCTCCAGTTGGGGCTCTTTCCTCTTATTTAAATAAGGTTAGACTTAGTCCACCATTACAATTTTTATCAGATAGTGTACAAGAAAGTGTAAAAAATATTCCTCTAATTGGTAAGGATATTCCGGAAGAATTGAAAAATATTAAAGGAAGCGTGAGACGTCTAGCTGTACCAAAAGTTGGTGCTGTTTTTGAAGAACTTGGATTTACATATATGGGACCAATTGACGGCCATGATATTGGAAATTTAATTAATACATTTAATGCAGCACATAGACTTAAAAAACCTGTCCTTGTTCATGTTGTTACAACAAAAGGGAAAGGTTACCCTTATGCTGAAGCCGATCAAGTTGGGTACCATGCACAGTCTGCATTTGATCTTACTACTGGCAAATCCATACCATCAAAAAAGCCAAAGCCTGTAAGTTATAGTAAAATTTTCGGTCAGACCTTATTAAAAATATGTGAACAAGATAGCAAAGTCATAGGTATTACAGCGGCAATGGCTACTGGTACTGGATTAGATATATTGCAAAGAAATATCCCAGATCAATATGTTGATGTGGGAATAGCTGAGCAGCATGCAGTTACTCTTGCAGCAGGAATGTCATGCGATGGTCTAAAACCTGTAGTGGCGATTTATAGTACATTTCTTCAACGTGCATTTGATCAATTAATTCATGATGTAGGTATACAAAATTTACCTGTTTCATTTGTACTAGATAGGGCTGGGATAGTAGGTGCTGATGGTCCTACTCATCAAGGTCAGTATGATATTAGTTATATGCGGTCTATTCCTAATTTTGTCTTAATGGCACCAAAAGATGAGTCCGAATTGCAGAGAATGTTGGTTACATCAATTAATCATAAAGGACCTACAGCTCTTAGAATTCCAAGAGGTTCGGGTTTAGGTGTTGCGGTAATGGATGAGGGTTGGGAACCTTTGAATATAGGGGAAGCTGAAATAATAGAAAAAGGTGATGATGTATTGATCATTGCTTATGGCTCTATGGTTGCTTCAGCTATTGAAACATCAAAAATATTAAATGAAAATAAAATTAAATCATGCATTGTAAATGCAAGATTTGTAAAACCTATTGATAAAAACCTTATCATCCCTTTAGCAAGTAGGATTAAAAAAGTTGTAACTATGGAAGAAGGAACATTAATTGGTGGCTTTGGATCAGCGGTTGTTGAATTATTTAATGATAATGA
This sequence comes from Prochlorococcus sp. MIT 1314, assembly GCF_034093315.1. Classification (GTDB taxonomy): domain Bacteria; phylum Cyanobacteriota; class Cyanobacteriia; order PCC-6307; family Cyanobiaceae; genus Prochlorococcus_A; species Prochlorococcus_A marinus_Y. The sequence continues at coordinate 287,110 of NZ_CP139300.1, forward strand.
AGTAAATATTCCTGTATACAGAATTGGAATACCAGATGTTTTAGTTGATCATGCTTCACCTGATCAGAGTAAAGAAAAATTAGGTCTTATGCCTGATCAGATGGCAGATAAAATTATTGAGAAATTTAAATTAAAATAATTAATACTTATTTTAATTAACTTCTATAAAACTCCACGTGATGCTAATCCAAGGATGGCTCCAATTCCAAATATGTGGCCTAAGCAATTAGCCCCAACAACTGAGGCATGACTTAAACCCCCATAGAATTTTGAATTAGGTATTTCAAAACCTTCATTAGGTTTTTGAATATTTGCTCTAGCTATTGCATAAGCAATACCATTACATGTAATCATTATCATGGCGCATTTTGGAGACCAAGAAAATGTTGCTGGATCTGCAGCTGCAAATAATGTAGTAAGCATAAAAATAAGTTATTTTTTATATTGTCTAATATTTTTTCCTAAAAAACACAAAATTGTTAAAGGTCTTAAGAGTTGTTTACTTCTAAATTATTTAACATCTTTATAAATCCAACTAATATAACAAAATCGCTTAGGGTTAAGAAAAACTCAGCGGTACCATGTAAAAAGTCAACCTCCACAAGGGTTTTATGGTAATAAGTTAATGAAAAAATAGATAAAATTATAGTTATAAATACAAAGAAAACTGTTAAAGAAAAGCCTATTTTTACAAATCTATTGATAAATTTAATTTTATATAAGTAAAACAAAAAAATTGAATATGGAATAATTGAAGCGGCAAATAATACTGTATTATCATAAGTTGCTAATTTTTCTAAAAACTTCAGAAATAAATCATTCATAAGTCCGCGATGTTTTGTAAATAACAATAATTGCAAGGGCCAATGTTGAATTACCTATAAAAGTCAAGATTCCTTGAAAAGTAACTAAACCATATAATGCTTCTTGATTATCGTAAATATGCCAGGTAATTGCGCACATGGCACTGATTAAATTTGGAATCATAGCTAGGCTTAACCAAAAAAATAAATTAAATTCTTTAAATGAAGAAATCTTATTTATGATAAAAATTGCAAAAATCCATTCAACTACTGAGGAGATATGTATTAACCATGTTCCAAATGAAAGTTCGTGCAAGATTTATATTTTTTTCTTTAATACGTTAAGTACTTCCTTAGCATGATTTAAAGGTAAAACACTTATCCATCTATAAGATATTTTCCCTTCTGGTGAAATCAAAAAAGTATTTCTATCAGATAATGGTGGAATCCAGGAACCATATTTATCACTAATAATTCCGTCAGGATCAGATAATAAAGTATAGTTTATGGATTTCTCGCTGCAGAAACTTTCATGAGAATCTTTATTATCAGCACTAATCCCAACAATTTCGGCATTATATTTTAAAAAATCTTTTTTTAATTCAGAAAAACCTTTAGCTTCAATAGTGCAACCTGCTGTAAAGTCTTTTGGATAAAAATACATAACAAGCCACTTATCTTGAAAATCATTTAATTCCCATATTTTTTTTGATTTTATGTTTTTATTAAAACCTTCTAATTTAAAGTTTGGAGCCATATCCCCTACTTCAGGAGCAAAGTCAAAAGCTATTGCTGAATTACAATTAAATAAAATAATGAATGGTATTACTATACTTAAAACTAAATTTCTCATCAAATTTAGAATTTTTTTAAATCAACTCCATTTGATTTAGCAAATTTATCTAATCCCACTTTTTGTATAGATTTTAGTGCTTTAGTACTAATTTTTATATTTACCCATTTTTTGCCTTCTTCCCACCAAAGTCTCCTTTTCTGGAGGTTAACTTGTTGCAATTTTTTTGTACGAATATGTGAGTGACTTACAGCCATCCCATTATTAGCTTTTGCTCCAGTAAGTTCGCAAACTCTTGACATATTTTTTTGAGTTATATCTGTAAAAATTTTAACACACGACTCAATTTGTTGAATTAAGTAATTCTGAAATCAGTTCGGCGTTATTATTTTGTAAATTAATAATCTGTTCTTGATCTAATCCACCAACAGATAGTTTAGCCATATCGTAAACATGATTTGCAATTTTAGATGCCAATGGATTTTCTATAGGGTCTTTTTTATCAATAATTATTTTATTGCTTGTAATTTTATTAAGACCAACAATAAGAGGATGTTCCTTATTAATTAAAAGCACATGATATTCAGGTAAGCCAGGCATCTTTTGTTCCATGTAAGCACCCATATCATTAATTCTTCTCATTTGCTCGGGAAGCAAGATCATAGCAGGTGGTGCACCTTTACTTGAAAGTGACTGAACTTTAACTGTTACTTTCTCATTGTTAAGTGCTTTTACAATCGTATCTCTAAGATTTTCTGTATTTGATTTGCCGTCCTTATCTACAATTTCTTTAGATTCTTTATCTTCTAGTTCATTTATTTCTGAATCAACTCTTTGAAACTGATAATCTTCGTTTTTACTTTCTAACCAAGGAAGAAATTGTGCATCAATTAAGGGATCTGATTTAATAACTTCTTTGTTATCAGATAAGCAGATATTTAATGCGCTTGACTGAGCAATCGAATCTGAACAGTAAATTATTTTTTTAGAATCAGTTATCTTATTTCGTTCTTTATAATTTGCCAGAGTTGTGAAATATTTATCATTGGATTTGATAAGCGACTTATTTTCAATATCTTTAGTTACGTCTTTCTCCGAATTTATGATTGTTTCAAAAATTATACTGTTATTTACTAAATCAGCAAATTTTTCATCTTCGATAGCACCTATTTTAATAAAAGCAGAGATAGAATCCCAGATTTCTGCATAAAATTCTGGAGAATTCTTTATCAAATCCTTCAATTTATTGGCAATTTTTTTTGAAATAAATGATGATATAGATCTTACTTTTCTATCTGTTTGTAATGCGCTTCTACTAACATTTAATGGTATATCTGTAGAGTCAATTACTCCTCTTAGAGGTAATAGATATTTTGGTACAATCTCTTTAATTGAATCGCTTACGAATACTTGATTACAAAATAGTTTAATCTCTCCCTTTTCCCAATCAGCTCTACCAGATAACTTAGGGAAATACAATATCCCTTGTATGTCATATGGATAATCAGTATTTAGATGAATCCATAATAGAGGATCTCCCTGAAAAGGATAAAGGTATTTATATAACTCAATATAATCTTCATCTTTTAATTCACTAGGTTGTTTTCTCCAGGGAGGATTTTTCTTATTAATTGTCTCACCTTCTAATAAGACATCTATTGGCATAAAATCACAATATTTTTTTATTAATGATTTAATCCTTTCAGGCTCAATAAACTCTTTTTCTTCGTCAAGTAGGTGAAGTATCACATCTGTACCAATTGTCTCTCTTTCTGACTCCTCTAACGTGAAATTTGGCGATCCATCACAAGACCATTTGAAAGCTTTTGATTCTCCAATTGCTGATTTAGTTAATATATCAACTCTATCTGCGACCATGAAACTTGAATAAAAACCAAGTCCAAAATGGCCTATAAATTCATCATTATCTTTTTTGTATTTTGTTAGAAATTCTTCTGCGCTAGAAAATGCTACTTGATTTATGTACCTCTTAATTTCTTTATCGTTCATTCCAATTCCATTATCAGAAATCGTTAGAGTATTTTTTTCACGATCAATAGATATTTTTACTTTAGCTTCTTCAGTATTTTCGCAGTCGCCTGCCATAGATGCCATTCTTCGTTTACTTATTGCGTCAACACCATTACTAACAAGTTCTCTTAAAAAGATTTCATGGTCAGAATAAACTGCCTTCTTGATAATTGGGAAAATATTTTCGGTATTAATTCGGATTTCGCCTTTTTCCATTTAAAAAAAATCAAACATATTAAATCCTATTTCCTAAAAACTAGTTAATCAAGTTTAATTAGGAGTATTGTCCGAACAATATATGAATTTAAAAACCTAAATATACTTTTAAAAGGTTTTATTTAAGCCACAAAATCTCAGTACAGTTATTTTCTTTCATTATTTGATTAGCTTTAGCTATGTCATCACAAGGATTTAAATGTAAGACGGCAATATTTCCTCTTTTCTGTAGTTCTTTTTGCTCATTCATACCTTTTTCTAATAAAAAGTAATCTTTAAACATTAATAAAATCTTTTTCTTATCTGAATTTTCTTCCTTAATTAAATTTCTTAATGTATCTATTGAGATTGTAAATCCAATTCCATTTAATATTTTCTCATTAGGACTAAAGAATCTTACTAGTTCATCATATCTTCCACCTTTAGCTATAACGTTTTTATTATTTCCAATATTCCCTATAAGTTGAAAAACTATACCTTCGTATAAATTCAAGTGAGGTTGAAAAGTGGGATCAAGTTGTAATTTAACACCATATTTATTTGATATTTTTGATAATGTTTCAAATAAAAAATTTAGGTCATCTAATATTTCACTAGTGCCATATATACTTTTCAATTTATTTAATATTGAAATTGGTTCTCCTCTTGTGAATAATAAATCTTTAAGAATATATTTATCATCATCATCTATCCCTAATTTAGATAATTTATCTTGATCAAAGTTAACCAGACTTTTCTTGATTTCTTCAAAATTATTATTCTTATATTTATTCAAGATCAAGTCCATTATTTTTGTTGTGCTTACAAGTAGACATAACTTACAACCTTCCTTCAAATTAATATTGTCTATTGCATCAAACAAAATATTAATAACTTCAATTTCTGGGTATTTTGTATCATATCCAATTAATTCAATTCCACTGTGCAATTTCTCTTGCAGCTTAAATGAATTTTTATTATTTTGTTTCTTATCAAAAACCATTCCATTGGTGAATAATCTTATTGGTCTTTTCTTATTAATTAATCTAGTAGAAGATAATTTGACAATAGATGTTGTCATTTCTGGCCTAAGACATAATGAATTATTACTTACTATTCCAACAACTTCATTTTCTTCAATAACCCCACGACCTTTTATCGTTTCCAAAGTGTTTATAAATGATGGTGAGACTTCCTCATAACCCCATAGTTTATAAATATTATTTAAATTATTTATGATATTAGAGTTATTCCTTACATCTACTAATTTAATTTCTTTTATTTCAGTCATTTTAATATCTAATGGTTTTTAAGTATAAAGATTTTTATTAAATGGAGAAACTTTTTCTATTTCTTTTTTAAATTCATCCTCAAGGCAGGGGGGGCATGCAAGAATTCTTCCTGAATTTAAATTAAATTCGCCAGTTGGATAATCCGAAATAATTCCACCTGCCTCTTTAACAATAATAGCACCGGCCGCCAGGTCCCAAACCTCTAATCCCCTTTCCCAGTATCCATCTACCTTTCCTGCAGCAACAAATGCAAGATCAACTGCCGCTGCTCCTCCTCTTCTGACTCCTCTTGTTTTATGTGTTAAGTAACAAAACTCAGCATAATTATTATCCTCTGTCTCAAACCTGTCATAAGAAAAACCAGTAACAAGTAAACTATCAGAAAGAGTATTAGGTTTAGATACTTTAATTTCAGTATCATTGCAGAAAGATCCCAAACCTATACAGGCCGAATAGAGTTCATCTAAATATGGTACTGATATAGCTCCTATAATTGGCTTATTTTTATATACAAGACCAATAGAGGTTCCAAAAAAAGGATATCCATGGGAATAATTAGTTGTACCGTCTAATGGGTCTATTAACCATGTTAAATCTGAGGATTTATTTAATTTTCCAGATTCCTCTGCATGTATAGATATGTTTGGTGTTTCTTTAACTAAATATTCTTTTATTTTATTTTCAACTTCTAAATCTACATTGGTTACAAGATCACCTTTCCTACCTTTAGATGATATTTTTTGAATTTTATTGTAATTAATTTTTAAAATCTCATTCCCAATTTGAGCAGATTTTTTGGCTATTTCGTACAACCTAGGTAAGGGTAACTTATTTTCTAGTTCCTTAATATCAATTAGTTTAAACATGATATTTAATCTTCCTCGAACTCCCAGGGTGGAGCGACTCTTGTATTTCCCCTTCCAAAATATTGTCCAAATTGCAAATCATAAACTTCATCTTCGTAGGTTGTTTCTAACTCGAGATCTGAAGTGGCTTTAGCAACACAAAGCAGTGCATAACCTTTGTCTTTTAAGGCTTGGGATACACCCATGGCTTCAGTTTGTTGCAACGTACCAGATATTATTCTAACTGCACAACTTGTACAACAACCATTTCTACATGAAAATGAAAGGTTGAAGCCTTTCTTTTCAAATTCCTTAAGAATATATTGATCACTATTAACCTGCTCTCGGTAAACCTTTCCGGTTTCCTTATTTTTAATTGTGACTGTGAAAGTCTTGTTCAAATAACTTTCCTCAAAAATGGGATGATAAAGGTTTAAAATATGTGTCTTGGGAGAGGTGGCCGAGTGGTTGAAGGCGCAGCACTGGAAATGCTGTATAGGGGCAACTTTATCGAGGGTTCGAATCCCTCTCTCTCCGTTTTATATTAATTGATTTTGGTCAATTACATCAACAGCTTTGCATGTAAAGGATTTTTTAAAATAAATAGTAATAAGTTTGACAATTTATAAATAATCTTATTTATTTAAAAAAAGTTGAAAAAATTTGATTTTTACTATTATATGTAAATATCAAAGATAATAATTGATTAAATTATTAGTAAGTTTTGCTTAATTTAGCAATCTAAAATCATGGGGCAAATAGTTGGAATTGATTTAGGTACTACTAACTCTGTTGTAGGAGTTATAGAAGCTGGTCGTCCAATTGTAATTGCAAATTCTGAAGGTTCTAGAACTACTCCTTCAATAGTTGGTTTTACAAAAGACAAGGAAATTGTAATTGGTGATCAAGCAAGAAGACAGCTTGTTTTAAATCCTAAAAATACCTTTTATAACTTAAAAAGATTTATTGGTAGCGAATGGGATGAACTAGATGAGACAAGTATTTCTGTTCCTTATAATGTCAAAGCAAATAATACTGGAAGTGTTAGAATTCTTAGTCCAAATACTGAAAGAGAATATGCTCCTGAAGAGTTAGTTAGCTCATTAATCAGAAAGTTAGTTAATGATGCTGAAACATATCTTGGAGATACTGTTGACTCCGCTGTTATTACAGTTCCTGCATATTTTAATGAATCTCAAAGGCAAGCCACAAAGGATTCTGCAATATTAGCTGGTATTAAAGTAGATAGAATCCTAAATGAACCTACTGCAGCTGCCCTAGCCTATGGTTTTGAAAAAAGTTCCTCTAATAATGTTTTGGTTTTTGATTTAGGGGGAGGAACATTTGATGTTTCATTATTAAAAATTTCTAATGGTGTATTTGATGTAAAAGCAACCTGTGGAGATACACAATTAGGTGGAAACAATTTTGACTCCAAAATAGTTGATTGGCTTGCTGAGAAATTTCTTGCCAAACATAATATTGATCTTAGAAGGGATAGGCAAGCATTGCAGAGATTAACCGAAGCTGCTGAAAAAGCTAAATGTGAATTGTCAGGATTATTAAAAACAAAAATATCATTACCATTTATTACAACAAATAAAGATGGCCCATTACATATTGAGGAGAGTTTTGATAGAAAAAAATTTGAATCATTATCCCAAGACCTACTAGACAGATTATTAGAGCCAGTGCAAATAGCCTTAGATGACTCTGGATGGAATTCAGAAGATATAGATGAGGTAGTTCTTGTTGGTGGCAGTACAAGAATCCCAATGGTCCAACAATTAGTCAAGACTCTCGTTCCTAATAATCCCTGTCAATCTGTAAATCCAGATGAGGTCGTTGCAATTGGTGCTGCGATACAATCTGGAATAATAAGTGGTGATTTACAGGATCTTCTGCTAAATGATGTAACACCCTTATCTTTAGGTCTAGAAACTATTGGTGGTCTTATGAAGGTACTTATTCCACGTAATACACCAATTCCAGTAAGACAATCTGATGTATTTAGTACATCAGAAGCTAATCAATCTTCAGTAGTTGTTCAAGTAAGGCAAGGTGAAAGACCATTGGCTTCTGAAAATAAATCATTAGGTAAATTTAGGTTATCTGGAATACCGCCCGCACCCAGAGGAATACCTCAAGTTCAAGTAGCATTTGATATTGATGCAAATGGACTATTAGAAGTTAGTGCAACTGATAGAACAACTGGAAGAAAGCAAACAGTTACAATTTCTGGAGGCTCTAATTTAAATGAACAAGAAATTAATTCGATAATTGAAGAAGCTAAATCAAAAGCCAATGAAGATCGAAAGAAAAGATCTGTCATAGATAGAAAAAATAATGCTTTAACTCTTATTGCTCAAGCTGAGAGAAGGCTTAGAGATGCTTCTTTAGAGTTTGGACCTTATGGAGCCGAGAGGCAACAACGAGCTGTTGAATTGGCTATTCAAGATGTTGAAGAATATATAGACGATGATGATCCTCAAGAATTGGAAATTTCAGTAAGTGCTCTCCAAGAAGCATTATTTGGTTTAAACAGAAAATTTGCTGCAGAAAGGAAAACTGATAATAATCCGTTACAGGGTATAAAAAATACATTTGGATCATTAAAGGATGAACTTTTTTCTGATGATTATTGGGATGATGATCCTTGGGATAATCAAATGAATAGAAATTATAGAAATTCGAGGTATGGTAATTCTAGGGATGATGATCCATGGGACAATGACTATTTCCTCTAAAAAAGACTATTTGTCAATTTTGGGTTTATCCCATGATTTCGACGAAAAAGAACTTAAAAAGGCCTTTCGTAGAGAAGCAAGAAAATGGCATCCAGATCTAAATAAAAATGATCTAAATGCTGAAGAAAGATTTAAATTAATTAACGAAGCATACGAATACTTTCGTAATCCAAATAAAAGAAATCAATTATCGGATATAAATAATCAGCAAAACTACGAAGACAATAATTTCAAGACAGGTTTTCCAGATTTTCAAGATTATCTTGATTCATTATTTGGATATGAATACAACTCAATCAATTACGATGAAAACATTAATGAATCATTTGATCATGAATCAATAAATATAGATAATGAAGAATTCAATAATTATGAATACCCTACGACATCTCCAGAAGAACCACCTCCAGTTAAACTTCATCAAGATATTGAGACTATTATCGAATTGACTCCTGATGAGGCCTTAAATGGAGCCTCAATTTTAATTGAACTTGAAGATCAAACTGTCGTAGAAGTTGATACGCCGCCCTTCGCTGGAGATGGATGGAGATTAAGACTTGAAAATATTGCGAGGGGTGGAAAAGATCATTATCTACAGTTAAAAGTTCAAACGGAAAGTGGTCTAAGAATAGATGGTTTGAGAGTTCATTATAAATTAGAGTTATTTCCTCATGATGCTCTTCTTGGTTGTGCAGTGGAGGTTCCTACTCTTGATGGAAATGTAACCCTTCAAGTACCTCCTAAATCATCTACTGGAAGAATGTTACGTTTGAAGGGCAGAGGTCTAATATTTGAAGATAATGTTGGCGATCAATATGTTGAAATCTTGGTTGTAATTCCTGCAGATATTAATGATGAAGAAATTGCTTTATATACAAGGTTACAAGAATTATCACTTTCAGAGTCTTAATCAAATAATATATAAAAAGAAAAATTGATACTTATGAACATATTTGTTCTTTTATATAATTCAGGAACAGATAAAGAAGGAATTCATTCAATCGAGCTTAAAGGAAGAACTATAGTTCTTATGTTTGAAGACAAGGATGATGCGATAAGATACTGTGGTCTACTTGAAGCTCAAGATTTCCCTTTACCTACAGTTGAAATGATTGACATTAAAGAAATAAAGGATTTCTGCATTAAGTTAGATTATGAATACAAATTAGTGGAGAGAAATTTTGTTCCTAAAAATGCGGAAGACAGATTACTAATTTCTCCACCACAAAAAAACCTAGAAGTAGAAGATTGGGATGGAGACAATAATAAAGAAAAAATAGATATAAATACCATTAAGGAAAACCTTGAAAAGTTGCTTTAATGATTAATATATAAATAATTTAATAAATAAAAATGACAAAAGCATTATTTGAAACTGAAGTTGGGAATATTAATATTGAGTTTTTCTCTGAGGATGCACCTAATACTGTTAATAACTTTACTAAGTTAATAAGTGATGGTTTTTATGATGGTCTTTCCTTTCACAGAGTTATTCCTGGGTTTATGGCACAAGGAGGATGTCCAAATACTCGTGAAGGAGCATCTGGAATGCCTGGGACTGGAGGTCCTGGATATAATATAAAATGCGAAATCAATACAAATAAACATCTTAAAGGTTCACTTTCTATGGCTCACGCAGGTAAGGATACAGGTGGTAGTCAGTTTTTTATAGTTTATGAACCACAACCCCATCTTGATGGAGTTCATACTGTTTTTGGTAAAACCGAGGATATGGATGTAGTTTTAAAACTTACTAATGGTTCAAAAATTTTAAAAGCATCCCTAAAATAGTAATTCTAGTTTTCAAAAACAATACTAAAAGTTTCCTTATCTAAATTAAATTTTCTTGTAGATGAATACAAGATTTCATTATTGATAGTAAATTTAGTATTGATAAGTTTGATGCTATTTTTTAGATGTAATGCTTGTTCAATATTTCTAGAAACAATAATCCCAAACTTTGTACTATTTTCATATTTAGATAAAAACTGAATAAATAATTCTATATTTTTTATTTCTTCATCAGTAATGTTTAAATTAGTTCTGTTTCGATCATGCAAAATTCGCCAAACTAATTTTGGTCGATTCCAAAAAGCCAATAATCTTGGCGTACTTTCCAACTTAATATTAATGTTTTGATTAACACAGAATTTAATAACTTTATTTTTTATTGGAACTAGCTCTATTGATTTATATTTTCCATCAAGAAAAATAGATATAAATGGATCAATATTCCTTGAATTAGAATTATCTTCATCAATCATGTGGCCAAGCTTTGTTTTCTTTACACTCAAATATTCAGCATTATTATCATTTGGACATATCACTAATGGAACCCTTTCAATAACTTCGATACCATAACCTCCTAATCCTGCAATCTTTCTAGGATTATTCGTTAATAACTTTAATTTTTTTATCCCAAGATCCGTTAATATCTGCGCTCCAACTCCATAATTTCTTAGGTCAGCAGGAAATCCTAATTTTTCATTAGCTTCTACTGTGTCTAAACCACCATCTTGTAGACTGTACGCTTTTAATTTATTTATAAGACCAATACCTCTTCCTTCTTGTCTCAAATAAACAACAACCCCTTCTTCTTCCTTTTCTATCCTTGATAAAGCAGCTTCTAACTGTGGTCTACAATCACAACGTAACGATCCAAAAGCATCACCAGTTAGGCATTCTGAATGCATCCTTACGAGTACAGGTTCACTTAATTTTGATGATTTCTGTTTAACTAACGCTACATGCTCTGAACCATCAAGTTCATTAATATACCCATAGGCCTTGAAATTTCCAAAAATACTAGGAAGAACGGCATCAGATTTTCTAAAAACAAATCTCTCATTTTTAAATCTATAACTAATTAAATCAGCTATGGATATTAATTTCATTCCCCATAATTTTGCATACTCTTTAAGTTGGGGAAGTCTTGACATTGAGCCGTCAGGATTTTGTATTTCACAAATTACTCCAGCAGGATATAGTCCAGACATTGCAGCAATATCTACTGCTGCTTCAGTATGACCTGCCCTTTTTAAAACACCCCCTTTTTTAGCTCTTAATGGAAATATATGTCCTGGTCTCCTTAAATCCTCAGGTTTTGTGTTTGGATTTATAGCAACTTGAATCGTTTTAGCTCTGTCTTCAGCTGAAATTCCAGTTGAAACATTGTTTTCAGGTCCGGCATCTATAGATATTGTAAAAGCTGTTTGATTCTCATCTGTATTTCTATCTACCATTAAGGGTAAATCTAAAGAGTCAAGTTTTTCACCTTGCATTGCTAGGCATATGAGACCTCTTCCTTCAGTAGCCATAAAATTTATTTGTTGAGGAGTTGCAAACTGAGCCGCACATATTAAATCACCCTCGTTTTCTCTTCTTTCATCATCTACCACAATTATGCATTCACCATTCCTTATTGCAGCTAATGCATCACTTATAGGATCAAATTCGATTTTAAAACTTTGATTTATATCCAAAATTGTTCCATTATTTGATTTGGGACTTGTTTCTTTCATTATTCCTATCAATATAGAAAAATAGTGTGTTAGTTATCCTAATTTCAACACTTTATAATCCTATCTCAAAGTCAGCCAATTCTAAGAAATGAATGTTGCAATAGTAGGTGCTACTGGTTACGGCGGTATTCAAGCGGTAAATCTTTTAAAGAAAAATAAAAACTACAAAATCTCTTTTTTAGGAGGTAATAAAACCTCGGGATCAAAGTGGAATGATAATTTCCCTTTTATTTTTCTTGATACCGATCCTTATATTGAACAAATTTCAGTTGAAAATATCTCAAATAAAGCTGATATTGCTTTGCTTTGTTTACCAAATGGAATATCTTCTACTTTGACAAGAAAATTATTAGATAGAGGAATTAAAGTTATTGATTTATCAGCTGACTATAGATATAAGTCTTTGGAAGAATGGCAAAAAGTATATCCTAAAGAAGCAGCGATTTATAAAAGAAATGATGATGATTTATGTAAGGAGGCAATATACGGTCTTCCTGAAATAAATAAAGAAGATATTTCAAAAGGAAGATTAATTGCATGTCCAGGATGTTATCCAACATCGGCTCTTATTCCACTAGTTCCTTATTTATCCCAAGGAATTATTGAAAATGAAGGTATAGTTATTGATTCTAAAAGTGGAACTTCAGGAGGGGGTCGAGAACCAAATCAAAAGCTACTTTTATCAGAATGTGGAGAAGGTCTATCAGCATATGGATTGATTAATCACAGACATACTTCAGAGATCGAGCAAATTGCATCTTCAATATCAGGTAACAATATTGAACTACTTTTTACTCCTCACCTAGTTCCAATTGCAAGGGGTATGCATTCAACTATTTATGGAAGATTAAGAGATCCAGGGTTAACTTCGGATGATTGCAGAATTCTATTGGACAATTATTATAGAAATTTTAAAAATATTATTGTCTTACCAGTAGATACATTCCCATCTACAAAATGGGTTAAAAATACAAACCAAATTTTTCTTTCTGTGAAAGTTGATATTCGAAATGGAAGGATTATTATTTTATCTGTGATTGATAATTTGTTAAAAGGACAAAGTGGGCAAGCAATTCAAAATTTAAATATTATGAGTGGATATTCAATGGATGATGGTCTTGAGTTAACTAATAATTTTCCATAAAATTACTTCTTATCAAAAAACCAGCATGAGAGATTGAGTGAGGTAAAATTTTATGTTCAAGTATTTGTATTCTTTTGGAAAGTGAATCAATATCATCATCTTCTCTAATTGACAATGCAGCTTGCATTATTAATGAACCACTATCTACCTCTTCATCTACAAAATGTACTGAACAACCAGTTATTTTTGAACCATTTGATATAGATTCCTTTATTGCAGAACTACCCTTATATGCAGGAAGTAATGATGGGTGAATATTAATAATTTTATTCTTAAATTTATTAATAAAGAATGGAGTGACAATTTTCATCCAGCCAGCCATTACAACAAGTTCAACATCGTAATTAATTAAAGTATTTATAATTTCTAACTCAAATAGCTCTTTTTGCAGAAAGTCTTTGCCTCTTATTATTTTGTGTGGTATTTTTACACTCTTAGCTCTTTTTATACAAGCTGCATCATCTTTATTAGTTATAAGAACTTTTATATCTATATCTAATTCACCTTTTTCTGAGAGATTAATTAACTCCTGAAAGTTTGTTCCTTTCCCAGAAGCAAGCACACCTATTTTTAATTTTGGTGAAAATCTTCTAAAATCAGATATCTCAGGCGAAATTATGTAATTAAATGATTTATCCAAAATTTTTTATTTTTTCCAATGATAAATTCATATGAAATAAAAAAAACCATTTATTTTAATTGTTTATATTCAAAAACATATTTATTTGAAGATAAAAATTTAAACAAATTTAAATGATTCAAATCTATGTACTATTCGTATAGATATAATTAGAAGATAACTAAAAGAAACAAATATATAAAATGAATGGAGATTTAAACTCTTGGGATAAATTTTGTAATTATCTTTGGTTTGATAAAAAACTAAATATTTGGTTAGACATAAGCAAAATTAATTTTACCAATGAGGATATAAATACTCTAGAAGAAAAATTTATAGATGTTTTTTCATCAATAAAAGAATTAGAAAATGGTGCAATCGCAAATATTGATGAAAATAGACTAGTTGGACATTATTGGCTTAGAAATCCGTCAATTTCTCCATCTTCAAAAATAGGAGAAGAAATTAGCACAAATATTAATGAAATCTCAGAATTTGGAAAACAAATTTTAAATGGAGATATTAACAATAAAAATAATGAGAACTATACTGATGTTCTATGGATAGGAATTGGTGGAAGTGGATTAGGCCCATTACTCATTACTGAGTCTCTGCAGAAGTGCTCTATAGGCTTAAATTTTTCTTATATCGATAATGTTGATCCTTTTTTAATTAGCGAAAAATTAGAAGAGTTATCTGAGAAATTATCCACAACATTATTTGTAGTAGTAAGCAAATCAGGTGGTACGCCTGAGCCTAGAATTGCTATGGAAATCATTAAAAGTCATTGCGAAAACAATTCTCTTGAATGGAATTCTAATGCTATAGCTATAACAATGAAAGATAGTAAGTTATTTAAAAAGGCCACTTCTGAAAATTGGTTAAAAATATTTAATTTACAAGATTGGGTTGGAGGAAGAACTAGTATTACAAGCTCCGTGGGATTACTCCCATTAGCTCTTATCAATGAAAATATATTTGAATTTATTAGAGGTGCATCATTAATGGATATAGCCACACGTACAAGTGATTTTAAAAATAATCCAGCGGCATTATTATCATCTGCATGGTATTTAACAGGGGATGGCGTTGGGAAGAGAGATATGGTCGTATTACCTTATAGAGACAGGTTACAGGTATTTAGTAAATATCTGCAGCAATTAGTGATGGAATCATTAGGTAAGAAATTTAATAGGAATGGTGAGGTAGTTAATCAAGGTATTTCCGTTTTTGGTAATAAAGGATCTACAGATCAACATGCTTATGTTCAGCAACTGAGAGATGGTATTGATAATTTCTTCTGTATTTTTATTGAATTATTAGATTCTCCATCTACTAATATTTTTGATGAAAAAGAGAATCCTAAAGAATATCTTTCTGGTTTTTTGCAAGGAACCAGATCAGCACTCTCTAGTGAAAACAGACAAAGTATCACTATTACGCTAGAAAATTTAAATTGTTTTACACTAGGTGCCTTAATCGCTTTATTTGAGAGGGCTGTATCCTTCTACGCTGAATTGGTAAATATAAATGCATATGATCAACCTGGAGTTGAAGCTGGAAAGAAAGCAGCCGCAAATATTATTGATTATCAACAAAAAGTAAGTAATTTATTAGATGAAGGTGGAGAATATTCTATAAATGACATAACATCATTATTTGATAATTCAGTGAGTGAACCTATATTTTTCATACTCCGTGAAATGTGTTTCGGTAATGATAATTATTTAGTTAAGGGCGATTGGTCAAATCCAAATTCATTAGTTATTCAAAAAATAAATTCTTAAACAACAATATTCATAATTTTTCCTTTAACAATAATTATTTTTCTTATATCCTTATCTTGAGTCCATTTTAATATGTTAGGTCTTTTAAGAGTCAATTCTTTAATTTGATCTTCACTCATATCATTATTAATATTTACCTTGTCTCTAACTTTTCCATTAACTTGTATTACTAGTTCATATGAATTTTCCTTTAGTGCCTCGGCATTAAATGAAGGCCAGCATTCTAAATGCACAGATTTTTTAAAACCTATAAGATGCCATATTTCTTCTGCAATATGAGGTGCAAATGGAGCCAACAAAATACAAAATGTTTTTAAAGCATCAATTTTTAAATTATTGTTTACGTCATTAATGGAATTTGATAATGAATTATAAAACTTCATTAGTTCTGAAATCGCAGTATTAAATTGGTTATTTAATATGTCATTTGAAATTTCTTTTATAGCTATATTCATTGACTTTATTAAACTTATTTCTTTATCTGGACAGGAATTAGATTTACTATTTATATTTTTTGCACAATTTACATAAAGCTTCCAAATCCTGCTTAAAAATCTAAATTGTCCTTCAACATCTGTATCTCCCCATTCCAAATCTTTTTCTGGTGGTGCTTTAAATAATATAAACATTCTTGCTGTATCTGCTCCATATTTTTTAATTACTGATTCAGGGTCTATTCCATTATATTTTGACTTAGACATCTTCTCGAAAAGAACTTCGAGTTTAGAATTGTCGATTGGATCTGTAGGATTTGATAGGTCAGTAATATCGGAAGGAGAAACATATTTACCCGTTTTATTGTTTTTATAGGCTGCCGCCTGAACCATTCCTTGCGTTAATAGTTTTTTAAATGGTTCATCAATTTCAAATAGTTCATTATCCCGCAAAGCTTTAGTGAAAAATCTTGCATATAACAAATGCAATATTGCATGCTCTACTCCTCCAACATATTGATCTACAGGCAACCACTTATTAATTTCAATCTTTTCAAATGGCTTATTTGAACATTTTGAAGATGGATATCTTAAAAAATACCATGATGAACACATAAAAGTATCCATAGTATCAGTTTCTTTTTTTGCCGCTATTCCACATTTTGGACATGTTGTATTTATCCAATTATTATTATCACCTAAAGCATTAATCTTGTTAGCCGAGATATCTATATCTTTTGGTAATGCAACAGGTAAATCTGATTGGTTTAAAGGAACAGATCCACATTTTTTGCAATTAACGATGGGAATCGGACATCCCCAATATCTTTGTCTAGATATTAACCAATCTCTTAAACGATATTGAATCTTATTTTCGGCCCATCCATTATTTACACCCTCTTCTAAAATTTTTAATTTAGCAAAAGTATTTGCTATACCATTGTATTGATTTGAATTAATAAGATATCCATTTTCCACATAAGCTTCATCAAGCTCATTAGTTTGTTCATTTTTATCCTTTATTATTACCTGATTAATATCAATATTATTTTTCTTAGCAAATTCAAAATCTCTTTGATCATGAGCAGGCACGCCCATAACAGCGCCAGTTCCGTATTCATCGAGGACATAACTTGCAATCCAAATAGGAATAGGTTGAGAATTAACTGGATTTATTGCTATTAAGCTAGTTTTTATTCCAATTTTTTCTAGTTCATTATTTTTATTATTTTTCAAATATTCTTTAAGATTTTCTATATTTTGTATGGTTTCTTGATCAGAAATATTTTTAATTAATGAATGATTAACAGAAATTGCTAAATAAGTTACTCCAAATAAAGTATCTGGCCTTGTTGTAAATACAGTTATTTTCTTTTCTGGATTGTTATTGATATTGAAATTAATATTTGTACCAATTGACTTTCCAATCCAATTATCTTGCATTATTTTTACTCTTTCTGGCCAGTTATCTAATTTTTCTAAATCCTTCAATAACTCATCCGCATAATTAGTAATCCTTAAAAACCATTGCTTTAATAATTTTTTTTCAACTACTGCCCCAGATCTCCAAGATTTACCCTCTGAGTCAACTTGTTCATTAGCTAAGACTGTATTATCTATAGGATCCCAATTAACTTCTGATTCCTTTTGATATACAAGACCTGCCTTGTATAATTCCAAAAATAGATATTGTGTCCAAATATAATAATTTTCATCACAGGTTGCAAATTCCCTATCCCAATCAACTGATAGTCCCAAAAGCTTTAATTGTGACTTCATATGAGAAATGTTTTTTTTAGTCCATACACTTGGACTAATTCCTCTTTCAATCGCTGCATTCTCAGCAGGCAAACCAAAAGCATCCCAACCCATTGGATGTAAAACAGATTTGCCCTTAAACCTTTGGAACCGAGCTATTAAGTCTGTAATAACATAATTCCTAACATGTCCCATATGAAGATTACCTGATGGGTAGGGAAACATTGATAAGGCATAAAATTTATCGCTTTGTTCAGTTAATTCATCTGTTTTGTATAAATTGTTTTCTGTCCATATTGACTGCCATTTATTTTCTATTTCAGATGGATTATATAAATTGGTATCAGCTTCATATTGTTTATCGGGAGAAATCACTTAATTTTTATTTGTTAAATTATTATTTTAATATCCATTGTATAAAATAGAAATAGATTGTTAAAAGGAATAATTTATAATTAAAATTTAAAATATATTATCTACAAATGAAAAATATAACTTTTGAAAAATATCAAGGTAACGGAAATGATTTCGTAGTAATTGATTCTAGAGGAAATGATTTATATAAAAATTATAAGACAAATAAAATATTTGATATAAAAAAAATTTGCAACAGGCAATTTGGTATTGGAGCAGATGGTGTGATTTTTATAGAAGAACCTAATGAAGATAATTATGCAAAAATGATAATCTTTAATTCTGATGGTTCTGAAGCAGAAATGTGTGGAAACGGAATTAGGTGTTTAGTTGAGTATCTCCATGTAAATGATTCAATGAATAATAAAAATATAGAATATAAAATTGAGACTAAAGCAGGTTTAAAAATTGCAAAATATATAAATGATGAAATTACAGTAAAAATGGGAGTTCCAATTTTAGATAGTCAAAATATACCAACAAAAATTGAAAAAAAAATCAATTCAATTCCTTCACATGAATTTATTGAGAAAAATTTTAATAATGTAGGTTATGCAGTGGGAATGGGAAATCCTCATTTAATATTCTTTGTACAAGATATAGAGTCAATTGTTCTTTCCAGACTTGGACCTATATTTGAAAAAAATGAATTATTTCCAGAAAAAACTAATGTTCATTTTTGTCAAATCTTAAATAGAGATAATATCAAAGTAAAGGTTTGGGAAAGAGGAGCAGGACCAACCTTAGCCTGTGGAACAGGTGCCTGTGCTATTCATGTAGCTGCTTTTAAATTAGACCTTTGTAATTCACAAACCATAGTAACTTTACCAGGAGGTAATCTTAAAATTGATTGGTCAAAAGACGATTGTGAAGTCATGATGACCGGTATTGCTAAAAAGGTTTTCTCAGGATCAATGTTAGTAAATTAATGGAAAATAATTTTATTTATTTAGATAATGCATCCACAACTCCATTATCTGAGAATGTTTTAAATATAATAAATTCAACTTACAGGAATTATTGGCATAACCCATCATCTACATATCAGCTAGGGATAAAATGCTCTACATATCTTGAAAAAATTAGATCTAAAATTGCTTATATATTTGAAGCAGAACCAGAGGATATAATTTTTACTTCTGGTTCTTCGGAATCAACAAATATTGTATTTAATAATATTTATGAGAACTTTAAAAATAGTAGAGTTGTTATTTCGAATGTTGAACATCAAGCTACCAATATTTGTGCTAATAAATTAAGAATTCAAAACTGGGATATTTACGAATGGACGGTAAATAATGATGGTATTTTAAATATTTCAAATATCGATAAAGTTTTAACCAATGAAACTAAGCTTGTATCAATTATTTGGGGACAAAGTGAAATAGGGACAATACAACCTGTTCAATTTATAGGTTCCAAATGTGAAGAATTAAATATAATGTTTCATTTAGATGGAACTCAAATATTAAGCAATGGAATATTCAGTTGGAAAGATCTTAAATGTGATTTTTTAAGTTTATCTGCTCATAAATTTGGAGGTCCAAAAGGTATCGGTATTCTTTTAACAAAAGAAAAGTCTAGACAAATTTTAAAAAATAAAGACATATCAGCAACTCAGGAATTTTCAATTAGACAAGGTACACAAGCCTTGCCATTAATCGCTGGAATGTATGAATCATTAAAGAATATTAAAGGAAAAATAAAATTATATGATTACATAACTGAATTTCCTTCTAATAATATTAATAAACTTAAAAATTATTTTTTTCAAAAAATTAAGGATAATAATCACATAAAGATTACCGGTAGTATTAACCATAGGCTTCCCAATCATATTTCGTTTCTACTATTAAATAAACTATTTGAACCTATAAAGGCCTATAAGATTGTTAATTTCATGTCAGAAAATAGAATAGCCATAAGTAGTGGAAGTGCTTGTTCAAGCTCATCTGGTAAACCTAGCTCAACACTTAAAAATATTGGTTTACAAGATAATGAACTATATTCAAATATTCGTGTTACTTTAGGTTCAATAAACAATAAGTCAGAAATAGATAAATTTTTAGAACTTATTCAAATATGTATTGACAAATTTTAATGGAAACTAATTACAGACTACCTAAAGATTTAAATGAATCTCTTAAGAATATGGAGGATGCAATTATTCCAAGTTTATTAGATTCAAATAAAAGATTTACCATAGAATTTAATTTTGAAGGACTGAAGTTTAACAGAATTGGAATAACTATCTATAAGATATTATCTATAAATAATAATGTATTCATAACATTTGCTGATCAAGGTGCTGTGGCATTGGCTCAAAGAGACTATCCAGATATTAAGGATAAAATCTTTACTTTTAAATCATTTAATGAATCAAATAATATAAATAATATTGATAGTGCAATGATATCCATACTACCTCAACCATATGATTTCGATTCATTTGAACCTATGTCTGATAATTATCAAGGAAAGCATTATTCATTAAATCCAAAATTTGAAGATGCCAATATTGGAATAGGAAGTGTTATTAGAGAGAGACGTAAAAACTTTGTCAAAACTTGGAAAAATATTTATTTTCTTCAGCCTTTAAATAAAGCTGCTCTTATGCATATTTATCCAAATAACTGGTTACTTTTCAAAGAAGAAAACAAAAAGTATTTTTTTAAAAAAGAATTTGAAATTAAACCGGATAACGAATCTATTTTTGTAAACTTATAGATTGATTTGATAAAAAAAATTTATTCATTTTTCTTAATTTTTCCTGTTTTAGTAACATTTCCTTTCTTAATAAGATATTTACTAGTAAATCAGAAAATAACTATTTTAAATAGTATCTATTTTAATTTCCCTGTAATAATTACTAAAAATAAAAATTGTCCTACTTATGATGCTTTATTAAATCAAACCCTAGATGATTCTTTTAGTGTATCAATTATTAATAATAAAGGGGAAATAATTAGTTCCTATAATGATGAAGTTCCAAGGTTGCCAGCATCAAATCAAAAATTATTCTCATCAGCTTATGTTTTAAGTAAATATAAATTAAATAATAATTTAAAAACTTCCTTATTAAAAAATAAAAACAATTATTATTTGCACGGTCAAGGTGATCCAGATTTGAATTATGAAAATATAATCGAACTAATTTCAAATGTTAAAGAAAAAAAAATTATTAACTTTAATATTGTAGAAATTGATTCAAAATTATATTGGCCTAATGGTTGGACAAATACAGATAAACTTTACGAATATGGATCTCCAATTACATCTCTTGCAATAGAAAGTAATCACAATAAATATGAAGATATTTATGCTTTAAAAAATTTTATTAAAAACTATTTAAAAAATAAATTTCCAAATTCAAAAGTATATATAGATTTTTTTGATGCAGAAAAAACATTTTACTTAAAAGATACTACAGAGATAAATAAAATATATTCAACTCCAATTCTTTCATTATTAACTCTAACAAATTCTGAAAGCCATAATTTTACAGCTGAATCTCTCTTTAAAAATGCCTCAAATACATGGAACGATAATGACTATATAAAAATTAAAATATGGCTTGAAAATAAAGGCCTCCCAGTAACTAATACATACTTTGCAGATGCTAGTGGATTGTCTAGAAAAAATAAAATTACAACAAAATTAGTTGTATTGTTTTTAGATAAAATGAGATATTCTAATGATTTTCAATCTTATCAATCTTCACTTTCAATAATGGGTGTAAGAGGAACATTAGCTAAAAGATTTGTAAATAGTGAATTATCTGGAAAGTTTTTTGGAAAAACTGGGACTCTTTCAAATGTCTTTGCATTATCTGGCTTTTTGTACAAAAATGAAAAGCCAATAATTATAAGCATTATCCAGAATTCTAATAATATTGATAAAGAAAAAGCTTTTAAATTATTACGCGATGTTTATCACTTGAAATCTTGCTAATAAAAATATTATTTAAAATATTCTTTTAAATCCCTTTCAACAGAGGCGGGTACCATGTGATTAATTTCGCCTCCAAATTTTGCAACTTCTTTTACTAAAGAACTACTAAGAAAACTATAATTTGTATTTGTCGATAAAAATATAGTTTCAATATCATTATTAAGAGATTTATTTGTATGGGCAATCTGAAGTTCATACTCAAAATCACTCATTGCTCTTAAGCCTCTAAGAATAAGATTAGCTTTTAGATCATTTGCACAATCAACAGTGAGTCCAGAATAAGAAATAACTTCAATATTAGGTAAATGAGAAAGAGAATTTTTTATTTGTATTATTCTTCTTTGTAGATTAAATGTTGGTGTTTTAGAAGTATTTTCTAAAACAGCAACTACTAGATTTCCAAATATTTTTTCGGCCCTTTCTATTAAATCAAGATGCCCGTTTGTTAAAGGATCAAATGTACCTGGATAAAGAATTTTCATGAATTTATTATGATCGAATAAGAAATTTAGTTAAAATAAGATCATTAGATAAATCAATTATGACATTAAATCTAGAAGCAAAAAAAATCTTATTAAGAAAAATACCTCACGGATTATTTATTTGTGGCGTTAGAGACGAGGAAAAAAATGAAGTGAATGGATTTACTGCAAGTTGGGTGACTCAAGGTTCTTTCACCCCACCATTAGTTGTAATGGCTGTTAGAGCAGAGGGTTCTAGTCATGAAATAATAAAGTCCACCAATAAGTTCTCATTAAATGTGCTCAAAAGTGATCAAAAGGATCTAGCAGCTGTTTTCTTTAAACCTCAAAAAGCATTAGGAGGTAGATTTGAATCTGTTGAATTTAATTTAGGTGAGCTTGGATTGCCTATTTTAGTTGATAGTGTTGGGGGAGTTGAATGTAATGTTGTTGGAAGTGTTATGCATGGAGACCATACCGTTTTTGTAGGAGAGGTTCACTCTGCTTATCTGAATAATGATGTTGACTCACTAAATTTATCTTCAACTGGCTGGAATTATGGAGGGTAATCATTATAAATGAGTAATTCCTCTATTGAAAAAATAGATAACAAATATAATTTTAAAATTGAATATGAATTAATTAATAATAAGGAGTTATTAAAATCAAGATTATCCGAAATTCCAAAGTCATCTGGTTGTTATCTTTTTAAAGATATTGATAATAACTTACTTTATATCGGTAAATCTAAAAAACTACGCAGTAGAGTAAGTAGTTATTTCAATAATTATTCAGATTTAACTCCCCGATTAAGTTTGATGGTTCGTCAAATAACTGAAATAGAAATAATAGTTACAGATAGCGAATATGAAGCATTAAATTTAGAGTCAAATTTAATTAAAACAAACAAACCATACTTTAATATTCTTTTAAAGGATGATAAGAAATATCCATATCTTTGTATAACTTGGAGTGAAAAATATCCTCGAATATTTATTACAAGAAGAAGAAGAAATAGAAATAATTTAGATAGATATTATGGACCTTATGTTGATGTTGGATTATTAAGGAGAACATTATTTACGATAAAAAAAATATTTCCACTTAGACAAAGACCAAGGCCAGTATATAAAGATAGAACTTGTTTGAATTACTCAATAGGAAGATGCCCAGGTGTTTGCCAAGAAGTTATATCATCTGAAGATTATAAAAAAATAATGAAACAAGTATCTATGATATTTCAGGGAAGAAATGATGACTTAGAAATATTTTTACAAAAAAAAATGCTGCAACTTTCAAATGATTTAGATTATGAGAATGCAGCAAAAATAAGGGATCAAATTTCAGGTTTAAAATTATTAACTGAATCACAAAAAATATCAATACCAGATTCTTCAATTAATAGAGATATCTTTGGAATAGTTTCAGAAAAAAATGTAGCTAGTATACAAATTTTTCAAATGAGATCTGGTAAGCTTATTGGGAGAATTGGCTATAGTCAAAAATTAAATAATGAAGATGACAATCTTATTCTACAAAAGATATTAGAAGAGCATTATATGAATGTTGAAGCTGTAGAAATACCATCAGAAATTCTTATTCAATATAAACTTCCAAAACAAGCAACCATAGAGGATTGGTTAACGGAGCTAAGAAAAAAGAAAGTAAAAATCTTAATCCCAAAAAGAAATAAAAAACATGAAACTGTAGAAATGGTTTTAAAAAATGCGAAATTGGAATTAGATAGAATATTAAATGGGATACAAGATAATGAATCATCAATTGAGGATCTTGCCCAAATACTTGAATTAAGCGAACAACCTAAAAGAATTGAAGGTTATGATATAAGCCATATTCAAGGTAGTGACCCTGTAGCATCTCAAGTCGTTTTTATTGATGGGATTCCTTCTAAACAGCATTATAGGAAATATAAAATTAAGGATCCAAACGTTTTTGTAGGACATAGTGATGATTTTGCTTCTATATATGAAGTAATACATAGAAGGTTTAAAAAATGGTCAAGATTTAAAAAAGGCGGAGGGGATTTTTCAATATTAAATGATAAAACGAATAGTAAATTAGACAATGAACTTCTATCTGATTGGCCTGATTTAATAATGATTGATGGAGGAAAAGGACAGTTAAATGCAGCAATTAAAGCATTAAAAGAATTAAATCTTGAGGAAGAAGTAACTATATGTTCATTAGCAAAAAAAAATGAAGAAATATTTATTCCAGGCTTTACTAAGTCTCTTGATACTGATAAAAATCAAAAAGGAGTTCTTCTATTAAGAAGGGTAAGAGATGAAGCACATAGATTTGCATTATCATTTCATAGAGACAAAAGATCTAAGAGAATGAATAGATCTCAATTGTCCCAAATCAGTGGATTAGGACCATCAAGAATAAGAGAATTGCTTGAGCATTTTAAATCAATAGACGCAATAAGAAT
Source organism: Prochlorococcus sp. MIT 1314 (assembly GCF_034093315.1). Taxonomy (GTDB): domain Bacteria; phylum Cyanobacteriota; class Cyanobacteriia; order PCC-6307; family Cyanobiaceae; genus Prochlorococcus_A; species Prochlorococcus_A marinus_Y. The sequence continues at coordinate 312,357 of NZ_CP139300.1, forward strand.
AGCTAGTAAAGAGGATTTATCAAAAGTTAAAGGACTTGGAAAAAATTCAGTAAATGATATATATGAATATTTTAACGAGTTATAAATATTAATTAATTTTTGAAAAATAGATTTCTTGATATTGTTAAATATAACTATATTAAAAATATATATTTTTAAATTAATCTAGTAATTTGGCAGCTGAAGCATATCTCTGGTTTAAATCACTTCACATTATTGGTGTAATCGTTTGGTTCTCGGGACTTTTTTATTTAGTAAGACTTTTTATCTATCATGAAGAATCTAAAAATATGGATAATGAATTAAAAATTGCCTTTAATAAACAATACACCTTGATGGAAAAAAGGCTGGCGAATATAATCACAACACCTGGGATGATATTAGCTTTAAGTATGGCTATATGCATGGTTATTATGCAACCAAGTTGGTTAAGTGAGAAGTGGTTGCAAATTAAAATTTCTTTTGTTTTAGGATTAGTAATTTATCATTCTTATTGTTACAAAATAATGTATTCATTACAAAATGGTACTTCAACCATTTCAGCAAAAAACCTTAGATTATTAAATGAATTGCCTACTTTATTATTATTTATAATTGTACTTTTAGTTATTTTTAAAAATAATTTTCCAACTAGTGTTGCTACATGGAGCGTAGTTGGACTAATTATTTTCATGTTGGCTTCAATACAATTATATGCAAAGATTAGAAAGAAAAATGAGAATTCATTAAGTAATGAATAGGGAAGACTTAGTAAAATTAACTTCCAATATTAATAAAAATAGTTGTCCTAAAAATATTAATTTTCACTGTCATACAAAATTTAGTGATGGAAGTTTAGAACCATATGAACTTTTAGAACAAGCTTATAAAAATAACTTGAAATTTTTATCAATAACCGATCATCATACAATTAAAGCTCATGAATATATAAAAAAAAATAATATACTAAAAAATTATCCTAAAGATTCTTTTACATTAATTTCGGGAATAGAAATTAATTGTTTAATTCTAGGATGTTTAGTACATGTAATTGGATTGGGAATAGATATAAAAAGTAAATACCTAAATCCCTACATCCTTGGAGAGTCTCCAATAGGTAATGATTTAAATATTAAATCAGTTATTAAAGCAATAAATTTAGCTGGTGGTTTATCATTTCTTGCACATCCAGCGAGATACAGGATTCCCTTTTATAAATTAATTCCAGAGGCCAAAATACAAGGTATTGATGGAATAGAGGTTTGGTACGATTATGAACTTAATGAAGTATGGAATCCTAGTTTATTTGTATGTTCAGAAATAGATAAATTAGCAGATAAATATTCAATGCTAAAAACATGCGGAACAGATAGTCATGGACTTTCACTATTAGGCAGATAATTCAGAATTCGTTTTTTTCAATTATTGAATCAGTATTAATAATTATTTTCTTTAAATTTTCAATGACATCATAAGAACAATTATTCCACATTTTTCTATTGACAATTTCAAGAAATCTTTGTGCAATATCTCTTAAAGCCCATGGATTATTCTCTAGAAAGAAATTCCTTAGATCCCGATCACATAACCATGATTTATAAACTTCCTCATAACACCAATCTGATACTACTTCAGTAGAAGCATCAAAAGCATATAAGTAATCTATTGTCGCTGAAAATTCAAACGCACCTTTATAACCATTATCCTTCATTCCATTTATCCATTTAGGATTAAGTATTCTTGATATAACAACTTTATTAATTTCATCTTGTAATTTTGAAATTTTAGATAATCCGAATTTAGATAAATCACCATGATACATTTCAGGTAATTTACCGCTCAATTTTTTTACTGCTGAAGATAATCCACCCTGAAACTGATAATAATCATCAGAATCTAAAATATCATGTTCCTTATTATCTTGGTTATGAACAACTAACTGCACATTTTTAAGAGCATTTTCTAATGATTTTTTATCCTCTATAGGTTCAAGATTATCACTGTAAATCCACTTACTCCAATTAAGAAAAGATTCCCCAAAATCATCAATATTTTCCCAATTAGAATTTGAAATTAGTTCTTGCAGACCAGCTCCATATGAACCTGGCGCTGACCCAAATATACGATTAATTGAATCACCATCCCTTAATGCCCCAGCAAGAGGGTTAAATTTATCATCCTCATTAAGATTAGAAACAAGATTTATTGCTTTTGAAGTTAATTTAACTAACTGTGGAAATGCATCTCTAAACATTCCCGAAATCCTTAAAGTAACATCAACCCTTGGTCTTTCGAGAACAGATAAAGGAATGATTTCTAGATCTATTACTCTTCTTGAAGGCCCATCCCAAATAGGCTGTACTCCTAATAAATTTAATATTTGACAAATTTCCTCACCACCATTTCTCATTGTGGATGTTGCCCATACAGATATTGCTATATTTTTTAAATCTTCTCCATTATCTTGTTTGTATAAATCAAGTATTTGTGAAGCGGATTGGCAGCCAACACTCCATGCTGATTCAGTTGGCAGTCCTCTCGAATCAACTGAAAAGAAATTTTTACCAGTGGGTAAAGCTTCAGTTTTCCCTCTCGTAGGGGCTCCAGATGGACCACTCTTTACATATTGTCCATTTAATGAATTAATAAATGATAATTTCTCATTATATGAAGAATTAATGATTGGATATAGAATCTCTTTTTTTAATAATAAAAAATACTTATTATGTTTTTTTTCATTAAAGAAATAGTCTATTATTTTCTGATTTTTATATTTTTCTAGATTTTTTATATTGTTATTCTTTTTGTAAAAAAATAAATATATTAAATACTTTGCTTGTTCTTCCAAAAAATCAATAGCCATTCTAAAGTTTAAAATGTTTTTGTTGGAAAAAGTCAATAATATTTTTTTATCCTTTTCACTTAACATCTGATCATATTGATTTGTCCAAGGATTCAAATCTAGTTTTAAATGTTTTGCTATATATTGAATAACACCAATTCGGTTGGCGTTTGGTACTCTAGCAATACACAAGAATAAATTTATTTCATTAATGTCGTTATGCCTATTGCCAAAAATATGCAAACCTGTCCTAATTTGAGATTCTTTAATTTTACAAAGAAAGGAATCAATTTCTTCTATTTGATTATTTTTATTCTTTAAAGTAATTTCGCTAAAATCTTTTTTAATTAATTCATAAATGGATTTTTCTATTATTTCAATCCGATTAGAATTTAATAATTTTGCTTCAAAATATTCGTCTAAATAATTTTCTAATATTGAATATTTTCCATATAATTCTGACCTATCCAAAGGAGGGGTTAAATGATCAATAATTGTGGCAGCGGTTCTTCTTTTAGCTTGGGATCCTTCTCCAGGATCATTTACGATAAAGGGATATATGTTTGGTATTGCTGGACAAATAATATTTGGAAAACATTTATTGCTGAGACCTATAGATTTGCCAGGTAACCATTCAACAGTCCCATGTTTACCAATATGGCACATAGCATTTGCATCAAAAACTTTTTCAATCCAAAAATATTGTGCTAAATATCTATGGGGAGGTGGAAGATCGGGAGAATGAATATCTCTATCAGTAAAAGCGTCATAACCTCGTTGAGGTTGAATCAATAATGTTATTTTTCCAAATCTAAGACCATTTATTGAGAAGCCTTTATTATCTAGATCGATCGCATCAGATGGTTTACCCCAACGATTAACAATAATATTTTTGGGATCAAGTTCTAAATAATTCCAATATTTTATATATTCACTAAGTGGTAAGTAATCTAATGGTTTATTATTTTGAGACTCAATATCATTAGTTCTAGTTTTTATAAGCATTGACATTAATTCCGAAGAATCCTGAGGATAATTACAAGATCCAAGGTCATAACCTTCTTCTTTTAACCAATTAAGAATATTTATTATTGAAGATGGTGTATTTAGACCAACGCCATTACCGATTCTTCCGTTCTTTACTGGATAATTACTTATTACTAAACAAATTCTTTTATCAAAATTATTAAGTTTCTGAAGTTTCACATAATTTGTTGCAAATTTTGAAATCCATTGAATACCTACTTGATCAGCTTTGTAACTAGTTATTTCACTATATAGTGTATTTTTGGTAGAAATTATTTCCTTAAATGCTGAAGGACAGGTAGTAATTCTTCCATCAAATTCGGGAATAATTATTTGCATTAATAAATCAGATGAATTCATTCCAATAGATGAATTTAACCACTTTTTCCTTGATCTATTAGACGAAAGAAGCTGTAAAATTGGAATTTTAAGAGAAGTAAAAATATTTGTTGTATTTTCAATTAAATCGTTATTTTTGATTTGAGATGAAGAAAATGAAGTTGTGGTAATTATTAGTTTAATATCTTCTTTTTTAAAAATGTCTATTAATTTTTTCTGAATAATATGATCTTTTAGTGTTGAAATAAAAAATGTTTTAGGAGATAGTCCGCATTTTCTTAATTGCAAGTTAAGTTTTTCGTTTACTTCAATTTCATTAGCCAAAAAAAGTGATTTATAGGATATTATTCCTATCTTTTCGCCTTTTTCATTTTTCCAATCATGTAAATAGGGATCTGCATAAAAAGTAATATTCAAAAACTTATCAGGAATTAATTTTTCATCTAAAACTAAATAATTTAAACAATTAAGAAACTTTCTATAATTTTCCAGTCCTCCAGATCTTAGTAATCTAGAAATATTTAATGCAATATTTTTATCTATACTACTTATTTCACATAAGGAAATTTCCTGATCAATTGTACCTGATAGGATTACTAACTTCCTTTTTTTATTAACTGCTTGCCAATTTAAAAGTTGTTCAATTCCATAGTTCCATGTACCTTTATCTCCAAATATTCTAAGTACGACAACTTTTGCATAATTAATTGTTTTTAATAAATAATTATCTATTTGCGCTGAGGAATTTAAATTTGAAATTTCTAAAGCTCTTATATTATTTTTTAATGAAGCAAATTCTTTTTCTAACAATAAATTTGATAATAGATTTAAATCAGCCTTGACACTTGTTATAAAAATAAAATCTGCAGCTGGTTGCTCAATTAAATCATCCTTATTCTTTTCATTTCCTGCAATATTTAATATCCTGTGCATTTTTATATATAAATAAGGTTTAGAATAGGTAAGTAGGATAAAACAAGTTTACCTTAATTTAATAAATTAAATATGCATGAATTTCTTCCATACGCCTGGTTCGAAGGTAAATGTATTCCATTTAAAGAAGCAAAAATATCAATAGCTACTCATGCACTACATTACGGTACCGCTGCATTTGGAGGAATGCGAGCGATACCTAACCCAACAAACAAAGAAGAATTCCTTTTGTTTAGAACTGATAAACATATAAAAAGATTATCTCAAAGTGCAAAATTACTCTTAACTGAAATTTCTGAAGAATATATTTTTAAAGCCTTAGAAGAAGTTATAAAAAGAAACAAGCCTGAAAAACCTATTTATATAAGACCATTTGTATATACAAGCGATTTAGGTATAGCTCCAAGGTTACATAATATTGAAACAGATTTCTTTATTTATTGTATTGAACTAGGAGATTATCTATCCCCAGATGGTGTTTCTTGTAGAATGAGTAGTTGGACAAGACAAGAAGATAGATCTCTCCCCTTAAGAGGAAAAATAAGTGGAGCATATATTACTAGTTCATTAGCCAAAACAGAAGCTAGTTTATCGGGTTTTGATGAAGCCTTGCTATTAAATTCAAGTGGTAAGGTAAGCGAAGCTAGTGGTATGAATTTATTTATTGTAAGGAATGGAGACTTAATCACTCCTGGTGTTGATCAAGATATCCTTGAGGGGATTACTAGAGCTAGTGTAATTGAATTAGCAAAATCATTTGGAATAGATGTAATTGAGAGGCCTGTTGATAAAACAGAATTATTAATAGCAGATGAAGTTTTTCTAACTGGTACAGCAGCAAAAATTACACCAGTTAAAATAATTGAATCAACTGAATTAAATGTTAAAAGACCAATAATGAATAAATTAAAAAGTAAACTTATAGAAATAACAGAAGGTCGTTCTCAAGACTATGATAATTGGGTAACAAGAATTTCACTAAAATAAATTAATTTTTACCTAAAATGGAATCTTTCAGAACCTATCTAAATAGAGATGAAAAACCATTAATTATTTTTGACGGAGGTACTGGAACATCTTTTCAGAACTTAAATATTACTGCAGATGACTTTGGAGGAAAAGAATTAGAGGGATGTAATGAAAACCTTGTTTTATCATCGCCAGAGGTTGTTGAGAAGGTTCATAATTCATTTTTAGAAGCAGGTTGTCATGTTATAGAAACTAATACATTTGGAGCCTCATCAATAGTTCTTGATGAATATGATATTGCGCATAAGGCTTATGAGATAAATAAAAATGCGGCATTTATAGCAAAAAAAGCTGCTGCCAAATACTCATCAGTTGATAAACCAAGGTTTGTAGCAGGTTCAATTGGGCCAACAACTAAATTACCTACCTTAGGACATATAGATTTTGATGAATTAAAGCAATCATATAAAGAACAAATTTATGGTCTTATAGATGGAGGTGTTGATCTTCTTTTGATTGAAACTTGTCAGGATGTTTTACAAATTAAATCTGCCTTATTAGCATCAAAAGAAATTCTTGAAAGTAGAAATATTGATATACCTTTAATGGTATCTATAACAATGGAAACAACAGGTACTATGCTTGTTGGATCTGATATTGCATCTGCTTTAACAATATTAGAGCCATTTAATATAGATATCCTTGGACTTAATTGTGCAACTGGTCCAGAGCAAATGAAGGAACATATTAAATATTTGTCTGAAAATTCTCCCTTCGCTATAAGCTGTATTCCCAATGCAGGTCTTCCTGAAAATATTGGAGGTGTGGCTCACTATAGATTAAAACCAATAGAATTAAAGATGCAATTAATGAATTTTATATATGACTTTAATGTTCAATTAATAGGTGGATGTTGTGGGACAACACCTGAACATATAAAATACCTGTCTTCAATAATCGATGAAATTATTGATAATGAAAGGACTACCAACAATGGTAAGAAAAATTCAAGCGGTTTTATTCCATCTGCCTCATCAATATATAACTCTGTTCCATATAAACAAGACAATTCAATTTTGATAGTAGGAGAAAGATTAAATGCAAGTGGATCTAAAAAGGTAAGGGAGTTATTAAATAACGACGATTGGGATGGCTTAGTTGCAATTGCCAAGCAACAACAAAAAGAAAATGCTCACGTTCTTGATGTAAATGTCGATTATGTAGGAAGAGACGGAGTTAAAGATATGAAAGAAATAACTTCAAGACTTGTTACCAATATAAATTTACCATTAATGATTGACTCTACAGATGCTGACAAAATGGAAAGTGGATTAAAGTCAGCTGGTGGTAAATGTATTATAAATTCAACCAATTACGAAGATGGCAATGAAAGGTTTGATCAAGTTCTAAATTTAGCCTTAGGGTATGGTTCAGGTCTTGTTGTCGGAACAATTGATGAAGATGGAATGGCAAGGAATTCAGAAAAAAAATATAAGATTGTCAAACGAGCGATTAATAGAACAAGAGAATGTGGTTTGTCAGATTATGAGCTATTTTTTGATCCATTAGCTTTGCCAATATCTACAGGGATAGAAGAAGATAGATTAAACGCTAAAGAAACTATTAGTGCTATATTAAAAATTCGTGAAAATTTCCCAGATATTCATATCATACTTGGGATATCAAACATTAGTTTTGGTCTTTCACCATTATCAAGAATTAATCTAAATTCAATATTTTTAGATGAATGCATTAAAGCAGGATTAGATTCTGCTATCATCGCACCAAATAAAATTTTGCCATTATCAAAAATATCTGAAGAAACTAAAAAGCTTTGCTTAGATTTGATTTATGATAAAAGAGAATTTGAGGATGATATTTGTATTTATGATCCATTAGTAGAATTAACAAAGGCTTTTCAAGATTTATCTATTCAAGATTTCAAAAAAGCATCTTCAGAAAATAAAAACCTAACTCTTGAAGAAAGTCTGAAGAATCATATTATTGATGGAGAAAAAATAGGATTAGAGGATCAATTAATTAAAGCGTTAAAAAAATATAAACCTCTTGAAATAATTAATACCTATTTACTAGATGGGATGAAAGTTGTAGGAGATTTATTTGGCTCAGGTCAAATGCAATTGCCATTTGTACTCCAATCCGCTGAAACAATGAAATTTGCTGTTTCAATTTTAGAACCATATATGGAAACTGTAGATGAAAAAATATCAAATGGAAAACTCTTAATTGCAACTGTCAAAGGCGATGTACATGATATTGGAAAAAATTTGGTAGATATAATACTTACAAATAATGGTTATGACGTAATAAATCTAGGAATAAAGCAAGATGTTTCAGCAATTATAGATGCACAAAAAAAACACAATGCAGATTGCATCGCTATGAGCGGATTACTTGTTAAATCAACTGCTTTTATGAAAGATAATTTAGAGGCTTTTAACAATGAAAATATTAGTGTACCAGTAATATTAGGAGGTGCAGCCTTAACCCCAAAATTTGTAAATGAGGACTGCAGCAAAATATATAAAGGGAAAATATTGTACGGAAAAGATGCGTTCACTGATCTTAAATTCATGAATGAATATATGGATAATAAGAAAAAGGGTAATTGGTCAAATACAGAGGGTTTCATTAACAATAAGGGTATAAATATTAATTTAGCCTCATCAAAATCCAACTCTCAGGCTCTTAAAAAATCAATATCTATACGTACCGAGACTTCCAAATTAAATTTAAAAGAAAATTTTATAAGATCTAAATTTATAAGTGAAGAAGATCCAATTCAAGCCCCTTTCTTGGGAACGAAAGTCTTGAACGATGTTGATATAGATTTAAATAAGTTAATATTTTATTTAGATACAAAAGCTCTATTTAGCGGGCAATGGCAAATAAAAAAAGGAAAAAACCAAAGCGTAGATGAATACAATAACTATTTGGATTCATATGCTAAACCATTGTTAGATAAATGGTTAGAGATAATTATAGAGAAAAAACTTATATCACCCAAAGCAGTTTATGGATATTTCAGATGCGGGAGAAAAGATAATAGTATTTTCTTATTTGATGAGAAATCATTAAATAAAATTTCCCAATTTAATTTTCCACGACAAAAATCTGGCAATAATTTATGCATAGCTGATTTTTATTGTGATTTAAAAAATGATAAACCCATAGATATATTTCCTATGCAGGCAGTAACCATGGGCGATATTGCTAGTGAATATTCTCAAAAATTATTTAAACAAGATAAATATAGCGATTATTTGTTATTCCATGGACTTACAGTGCAATTAGCAGAAGCTCTAGCTGAGTATGTCCATGCATTAATTCGTATTGAGTGTGGTTTTAGGTCTGAAGAACCAGACAAAAATAGAGAAGTACTAGCTCAAAAATATAGAGGAGCTAGATATTCTTTTGGTTATCCTGCATGTCCAAAAGTATCTGATTCAAACATACAATTATCATTGTTGGATGCAAAAAGAATAAACTTGACCATGGATGAATCTGAACAACTTCATCCAGAACAAAGTACTACAGCTATCATTTCACTACACTCAAAAGCTAAATATTTCAGCGCTTAAGCTAAATTTTTAGTTGTTTTCTAAATATTCAATAATTTCTTCCTGTAGTTCTTCCATCGTTTCATTATCACCCAGATCAAGTCCCTCACCTGCGGCATCCTGTGTTAACTCAAGATAATATGAAGCACCATCACTAGATAAAAATTCTAATGCGGAAGTTTCATCACTATTTTTAAAAGCTTCATAAAGAGCTTTAAATGCTATGTTTTCAGTAAAGTCCCAATCCATAATGAAAAAAACCTTATTAGAATTATTACCTCCTTACCCCCCATACTCGTCAACCTTTTTTAAAGAAATGTTGGTGTTTTATTATTATTAAAAAAGTCTATGACCATAAATAATCAAAATCAGTTAAATGTCCTTGGAGAAGAAATTGAAATTTGTAGTTGCGCACCTATGACAGGGTGGTTCAGGGATGGATTTTGCAACTATGACAAAAATGATGGAGGGAATCATTCCATATGTTGTGTAATGGATGATAATTTCCTGAAATATAGTAAATCACAAGGTAATGATTTAATAACTCCCATGCCTATTTATTCCTTCCCAGGACTAAAGGATGGTGATCATTGGTGTATTTGTCTTGATAGGTGGAAGCAAGCATTATTAGACGGTCTTGCACCAAAAGTCATATTAGAATCAACGAATATTGTAGTCTTAGAATCAGTACCTCTGGAAAAATTGAAAGAATATCAATTTAATAAAAAGTAATTACAAGTTTATTTTTTTTTTTAAAATGATAATGATAAATTTTTTTAAATGAGTTTAGAAATATATTGGAAAAAAGCCCTAGAACAAACTCGATTATCAATTGATGATGAATCATTATATCCTCTCAAAACTGATATTATTACAAGAGATTTATATGAAAAAGACGACTTCATAATTAGGAAACTCGATACTTCAAAATTTAATAAAAGAAAAATTTATGGTCCTAAGCAAAATCCATTTTGTCCTTGGGAAAAGATACTAGAAATTGATAAAATTGGTGATAATCATCAATTAATATTAAATAAGTACCCTGTACAAAAAGGTCATATTTTACTTATTACAAATGAATGGAAACCTCAAAATGGATGGTTAGATATTAAAGATTGGAGAGCGATCCAACAAGTTAATAAAGATACTAGTGGATTATGGTTTTTCAATAGTTCTCCAATTGCGGGAGCAAGTCAACCTCACAGGCATTTTCAACTTCTGCGTAGATCGAAAGGTGAGAAATCATGCCCTAGAGAAAAGTGGTTTTTAGAGATGAACTCATATCAAGATCTAGATAGTAAGCTTAAAAAAAATATTGTTGTATCCAAATTTAATTTTTTAGAAAATCCATCATGTCTTTTTGAATATTACTTAGAATTATGCAAGAAATTAGGACTTGGGGACCCTATTAGTGATAAGAAACCGATATATCCTTACAACATTTTAATAACTAATAAATGGATCGCCATTATAAAAAGAAAAAATGATCATATTCATGGTTTCAGTATTAATGGTTTAGGATTTGCAGGATATTTATTAGTAACTGAAAATTCAAATATTAATTATTTAAAGAAATTTGGCCCTGAAAAACTTCTAGAAAGTTTTGTTTGAATACTAGTTAGTTACTTCAACATCCTTATCCCTGCTTATTTGGCTTTCAAGAACTTCTATAGATGCTGTTACGGAGGCAATTTTACGTTCAAGTGAATCCTTAATATAATTGAGCATTTCTAATTTCTTATGTTGATAAAAACTCTTTTTCTCTTTAGATGACTTGAAATAACAATTAAACATTTTTTTTATTTTTATTATAAAAAGAGACTTAATTGACTTGTGACAAAAAAAATAAATTGGTTTTAATTTAAAAACAATATTCCGTATGGACTTTCAATTTTTTTTGAATAAAATTAAATAAATTCCATACTATTCAAGAAAGTATTATTGAATATTTCTGAAAATTCAAATACAAAAAGAATTTCAATTGATTTACCTGAGGAACTAATTTCCAGGTTTGATCAATTACGAAAAGAGTGGGGATTTAGAGCAAGAGGACCTGTAATAGAAAAGATACTTAAAGAACTTCTTCAAGAAGATGATTTACTACCTAAGAACCAACAGCAAGAAATAGACTTTAACGAGAATAATAATAATGAAAATTTAAATATTGATGAAGATACTGCATTGGTATTAATTAAATCAGACGTAAAAAAAGAAGTTAATGAGATATCTTTGAATAAAAGATTTACAAATAACAATCAATATAATAAAAAAGCCAACTTAAACATAAGCCTTCCGAATTTTGTTGAAAAAAAAGTAAAGAATCTAAGAAGAAGTATTAATAGTGAAAAATTAAAAGAGAATATTAATGATATACAAATTAATACAATTAAAGAAACTGAATTAATAAAATGTCGAATTGAGTTAATTAGTCATTGGAAAACATTATATGGATCAGTTCCTAATGATCATGTAGTAGAAGCTTCGATTGATTGGTTTGAAAGGGATATATGGCCAAATCTTGATGGAACTGAAAATCTACCCTTTACGTGGAGTGCAGCCAATAAATTAATGTCAGAATTATGCCCATTTTGGATAAAGAAAAATCCATCTCTTGAAATTGTTTTATTAATGATTGGCGTTTTAGAAGACCCTTTTGCTACTTCAGATCTGATAAAAAGAATACCAACACTTATGAGAAGGTTTGTAAGTAGATTTAAGCGAAATAATAGATCAAATTCATTTGAAACTTTAGACTCAACAATGACAGTACATGGAGCACTTAAATTATTGAATTTATCAACATCCGCAGGATCCGCACATACGTTCCGTAAAATAAGGGATGCCTATAAATCAATAGCTTTAAAGACGCATCCTGATGCTGGAGGATCAACAGATCAAATGAGAAAATTAAATGAAGCGTATCAATTGCTAAAAAATCTATATAGAAATTAGTATACTAATTCTCAAATAAGACTATTTATAAGTCTAGTTAATAGTCTCATACAAGACAGATGTTAAGAATTAAATTTTAATTTTCCTCAATTATTTTTATTCAAATTAATGGAAAAAATAATTATGTATAAATGAAATTAAAATAGAATTACTTTTAAAAAATAAAAATTTTAATGTATAGTCCATCTTATATGAGACTTACCATAAGTCTACTATATAGTCTCATAATAGATAAGCAAGATAAATTAATTTTTCAATTTGGATAAATCACACTCAATCTATTTATTACCCAAGAAAATTAAAATTTGAATAATAAATCATTAAACCATGTCCTTTCGATGTCCAAGAAATTAATAAGGCCTAGAAAGTCTTGCTATTAAAGAGTTTTATATCTATATGTACTGCCTTAAAGACAGTACTACTTACTCTGGAGCTTCTGAATAGCAGTTTGCTTATCAATGCTGGGAACATCACTTAATCCATTTGCGTCAAACCAAGGAGCACTAGCCCAATCAAACCCTTCTCCAAAAGTGTTATCAGGTGCAGTTATGTACCAATGACATGAAGCATCAGGAACATCTACAGAACATTTTGACCAATCGTCTGACCATTGGGGAACCTGTACCCATAACACTGAAGATAACAATAATGAGAGTAGATAGATCATATAGTTTATATTACAACATTAATTAGTTTTATAGGATTATTAATTATCCTATATGAGAATTATAACTAGACTAGTTTCTAGTCTCATATAAGATTATGTATACAATCAATTCCTCAATTTGGTGTTAAAACATTTTTCTATATTAGAAATAATATTTGAATGTATTGATGTAATATCTGATTCCAGTAATGTTCTATCTTTATTTCTATAAGTTAATCTAAATGTATAACTTATATGATCATTACCAAGTTTAATATCTTCAAAAACATCAATTAAACTTACATCCTCAAGGAGATTTTTACCTGTTTTTCTTATCTGTGATTTTATATTGCTAATTAAAAATTTCTTATTAAAAACAAAATTTATATCTCTTTCTATTTTCGGAACAATTGGGTATTGCTTAAATATTGGAATCCATTTATTTTTTCTTGTACTAGCTCCCAAAAGGTTAACTACATTTATGCTAAATAAATAAACTTTTTTTAATGACTTCTTCTCTAGTATTAATTTGGGATGAATTTCACCAAAATAACCTACATCTTTCCCTTCAATAATTAATTTTGCTGTTCTTCCTGGATGTAGGAAATCTATTGCATCAGTTGGTTTATCATCAATTTTTATATTCAAACATGATAAGGCTTCCTTTAACTTTCCTCTAGCCTGATAATAATTAAGATCATTATCTTTACCAGAATTTGCCCATTTTCCAAATTCTCTATTGCCATAAATTGCACCATTCAGAATTTCTTCTTGAATGAACTCAGTATTCTTATGAAAAATATTTCCAATTTCAAATATAAAACAACTTGTTTGTCCAGCTTTTATATTACGGTTTACAATTTCCAAATGTTCTTTCCAGATATTATCTCTTAGGCAGCTAGTTTCTAGTAACAAAGGATTAGAAATCTTTATAAGTGTTTCTTTATCTTCTGGAACAAGAGAGTAGGTAAGTACTTCGTTAAAACCATTGTCAGTAAAACCATTTTTTACTTTTCTCAATGCCAACTGTTCTGGCGACAATTTTCCAGGCTTAATTGGATTAGGAAGGTTCAAGTCGAATCTGTCATAACCTATTAATCTCGCAATTTCCTCAATTAAATCTATTTCTCTTATTAAATCTTGTGATCTATGAGGAATTACTGCTACATCCCATCCATATTCTTTACTCTTTAAAGTACAACCTATAAGTGTTAATTTATCAACTATTTCAGAATCAGATAAATTTCTTTTTTCTAATTGATCGTTAATGATTAATGGACCAAGAATCTTATGTATTCGACTTCTCCTTAATTTAACAAAAATATCCTCATCATTTTTTAAATTCGAAGCATTTATGATTGGTAAATTAATAGAAAAATATTCTTCTAATAGATTAATTGCTCTGGTAACTGCACTTAATGTATTTTTTGATGAAATACCTTTTTCATATCTGCTGCTAGATTCTGTTCTAATTCCAAGAGCCTTTGAAGATTTTCTTATAATAACTGGATTAAAAACAGCGCCTTCAAGATAAATAGAAGAGGTAGTATTGGTTACAGAAGACTCTAAACCACCTATAACCCCAGCAATAGCAACAGGTTTGTCGCAACAAGTAACTACTGTAATATTTTCATTTAAATCATATTTTTTACCATCTAAACATACAAGGCTTTCGTTATCTTTGGCTTTTCGTACAGAGAAGTCTTCTGGAGAAACTTCTTTCCCAATTAATTTTGATAGTTTGTCTTTATCAAATGCATGCAAAGGTTGTCCTTGTTCTAAAAGAATATAGTTTGTTAAATCAACTAAGAGATTAATCGAATTTATTCCTGATTTTTCTATACGGTCTTTAAGCCATGTTGGCGAAAATATATCTCCATTAACTCCATCAATACAGCTTATTGTATAAATGCAATCAGATGTTATAGCTTCTGGGCAAAGTTTATTTCCTTTAAGTAAATGAATATTGTATTTATGGTTTAATTCTGGAAAATTTAATGTGGATTCTAAAAGGGCTGAAATTTCGCGGGCTATCCCCATAACCGACATTCCGTCAGGTCTATTAGCAGTAATTGCTAAATCATAAATAAAATCATTTAATTGAAGTAATTCAGCCCCTGGAGTGCCCAATTCATATTTTATGGCTAAATCTTCATCAATGATCTCTATCCCTTCGCTAGAGTCTTGTAATCCTAGTTCCTGCAGAGAGCATATCATTCCTTCACTCATAACACCTCTAATTTCACTTCTTTTAATAGTTAAATTAACTGCTTTTAATTTCGCACCGACAGTAGCAACATAAACATAAATATTTGGTTTAATATTGCGCGCTCCACAGATAATTTGTAAATTTTTTTTAGTACCAATATCGACTTGGCAAATTGATAGTTTGTCAGATCCTTCGTGTTTTACAACAGATAAGACCTTACCTAAAACAACACCATTTACATTTTCTGAACAATCTTCTAATGATTCAACCTCAAAACCACCAATTGACAATTTCTCAGAGAGATCTTCAGGAGTAGAAGAAATTTCTACTAAATTTTTCAACCAATTTTGAGAAACTTTCATATATATTTTTTAATCAATGATGATAAAACAATTGGATATATCTTCAAAAAAGTTTGTTGAAGATGTACAATAGAAAATTATACAATAAAGTATTAATTAAAATGGCCAAAAAAGGGACAAGAGTTGTAGTGACCCTTGAATGTACTGAAGCTAGGACAAGCACAGATCCTAAGAGATCAAATGGTGTCTCAAGATATACTACTGAAAAGAATCGTAGAAATACAACTGAAAGATTAGAACTAAAAAAGTTTAATCCTCATTTAAACAGAATGACAATTCACAAAGAAATAAAGTAATTAAATTAAATTAAATCAAATTAAATCAAATTTAATCATGCCTAATTCAATTTTTAAAAAACAATTATCACCTATTAAACCTGGAGATCCTATTGACTATAAGGATGTAGAACTACTAAAGAAATTCATAACTGAGAGGGGTAAAATCCTACCAAGAAGGATGACAGGTTTAACCTCTAAGCAACAAAGAGATCTTACATTAGCTGTAAAAAGAGCCAGAATTGTAGCTCTTTTACCCTTCGTAAATCCTGAAGGTTAATTTCATATTGAGTATAGTTGGCACTATAATTAATATCTCAATTATTTGAAAGACTTAACTAATTTAAAAACATATATTATTGACTCTGATAATCCACATGAGGTTGATGACGCTATTTCATTAGAAATAAAAGAAGGAAATATAAAAAATTTATGGATACATATTAGTAATCCTTGCAAGTTATTTTTGCATGACTCTAATGTTGATTTAGATGCAAGAAAAAGAAATAGCAGTTTATATTTAATTGATCAATATGTCCCAATGCTACCTAAAGATATTCTTGAAAAGGCAAATTTAGCTCAAAATAAAATTTCGGAAACTATTAGTGCAGCAATAGAATTCAATGACGATGGATCAATAAATAATTATGAAATTACAGAAGCAATAATCAAACCAAAATATCAATTAACATATGAAGATGCAAATGAAATATTAGAATTAGAACCTAAAGAAGAAATAGAATTAATTGAGATTAAAAAGTTATTAGAAAAAAGTATTACATTTAGAAAGAAACAAGGAGCAATTATTTTCGAAAGTCCTAATAGTAAAATTGAATTATATAAGGATAAAGTTGTACTAAATAAATTAGAGAAAACGATATCACAAATTATTGTTGCAGAATCAATGATATTAATGGGTTATGTAACAAGTTTATTTTTAGATAAATATACTTTAGCGGCTGCATTTAGGATTCAGAAATTAAATTGTAATCCATCTGAAATACTTAATAGATACAATGATAGTGAAATTAAATATATAATATTAAAACAATATATGGGTAGAAGTTATATAACAACTAAGCCCGGAGTCCATGAATCATTAGCTCTTAATATGTATGTACAATGTACTTCGCCATTAAGAAGATACCTTGATTTGATTATTCAAAGACAAGTATATAATAAAATTAATAATTACGAACCTCTAAGTATAAATTCAATCTCTAAGATTATTGATTATTCAAAAAATAGACAAACAGAAAATAATAATATTTTTAAAAATGATAAATTTAAGTATTTAACATTATTTTTTATGAATGAAAGAAAATCTTGTTATAAAATAATCTTCGTCAAGTGGATTAATCATAAAAGAAATATTGCTTTGGTTTATTTTCCAGATTATTCACTAGAAATACTTATTACTCTTTTTATATCAATAGAAATATATAGTAATAAAATATATAAAGTTAAATATAATAAAAATGATAGTAATCTTTTAGAGTTTATTTATTAATAATATTATAAATATAATAGGTTGTTATTAGTTTAAAAAATATCTGTTAGTATTAATAAAAAAGCTTTATGACTTTTGTCATTACTACACCTTTATACTATGTTAATGATAAACCACATTTAGGAAGTGTATATACAACAATAATTTGTGACGCAATCGCTAGGTATAAAAGGCTTATAGGTGAAGATGTTATTTTCATCACAGGTGTTGATGAACATGGTTTGAAAATACAAAGAACAGCTAATGAAAAGGGTATTGAACCAAAATCACATTGTGACGAAATCTCAGAAGTTTTTAATATTAATTGGAAAAATTGGAATATATCCTTTGATAAATTTATAAGGACAAGTTCAAAAAATCATGAATTTGTTGTTAATGAATTTTATGAAAGAGTAAAAGCATCAGATGATATCTATATGGGAGTTCAAAAAGGATGGTATTGTGTCGGTTGTGAGGAATTTAAAGATAATCCAGAAAACTCATCAACATATAAGTGCCCCATACATCAAAAAAATCTAGAATGGAAAAATGAAGAGAATCTCTTTTTTAGGCTCTCGAAATATCAAAAAGAAATTGAAAACATAATCAACGAACCTTCTTTTATAGAGCCAATAGAAAGAAAGAATGAGATTATAAATTTTGTTTCTAGAGGTTTAAAGGATTTTTCAATTTCAAGAACAAATGTCACATGGGGAATTCCTGTCCCTGATTACGATAACCATACCTTTTATGTATGGTTTGATGCTTTACTTGGATATGTAAGTGCCATCAGTTCTGATTCGACAGAACATTCATTGGAAAAATCAATTAATGGAGGATGGCCAGCTGATATTCATTTAATTGGTAAAGATATACTTAGATTTCATGCCGTCTATTGGCCTGCAATGCTCATTTCCGCTGGTATGAAAGTTCCTAAAAAAGTTTTAGGACATGGGTTCCTTACCAGAGAAGGTAAAAAAATGGGTAAAAGTTTAGGAAATGTACTCGACCCTGACCTATTGCTCTCTAAGTATGGAAATGATCCTGTAAGGTGGTACCTGATTAAAGATATAGCACTTGGTAATGATGGAGATTTTCAAGATAAAAGATTTGTTGACATTATCAATAATGACTTAGCCAATACAATTGGCAACTTACTAAATAGAACATCATCTATGTCTAGAAAATGGTTTGATAATAAAGTGCCTAATAATGAAAAGACATTAAGTGAAAAAAAATTAGAGAATTTTGCTAAAAATGCGGTAGAAAATTATATTCATAAATTTGATAAATACAATTTAGATCTAGCCGCTAATGAAGCGCTTAGCCTAGCTATTAATACAAATTTATATTTAAATGATAATCAACCATGGTTATTAATAAAAGAGAAAGATAAATTGCCTATTGTTAAAGAAATTATTTACAACGTATTAGAAAGTACACGAATAATAGGATTATTATTACTACCTTTATTACCAGAATTATCATCAAAAATAAATGAACAACTAGGTTCTTTATACAAAGAAGAAATTCCTTGGAAACAACAATTAAAATGGGGATTATTAATTAGTAACTCTAGCCTTCCTAAACCCACTCCAATAATAAATAAGCTTGAGTATGAATAACATAAATAGATTAATAATTTTCTTTCCATTTGTTATTCTTGGATGTGCTCCTAATGTAATTGAAGAATATAAAGTAATCCAGAAAATAGACAGTTTAGATATGAATATTTTCTCTAAGAGAGGAGATAAAATATTTTCTATAACAAGTCCATACTCAAGTTATGATAATAATGACTTAAAATTCGAACTAAAGAACACTACAATAGATATTTTTAACGGTGAGGAAACTAAATATATTATTTATTCAGATGAATCTACATTATCAGAGAAAAATAAACTCCTGCAATTAAATGGAAATGTAAAATTAAAAACTCTTAAGTTAGATGAGGATATTTTATATGCAGATAATTTTTCCTGGAATATAGAAGGCTCTAACTATCTTTTAGAAGGAAATATAAGATTTGAAAATAAAAACATTATCTTAAGTTCAGCCAAAGCCATATTGGATTCAGATAACATAATAGAATTTTTTAATCCAGTAAAATATATAATTAAAGATGATAGTAATGAGAATAAATATGAAATAAAATCAGAGAATGCCTACTATAATCTTGAAACAGAATCAGTAACTTTTAAAGCAAAGGATAAAAGAGTTCGCTCAACAATCTATTTTTAAATATTATTTTTTGAAAAAATATTATTAATTTTCTTTGACCAGTTATTTATCCATTTTTCATCAGACCTAGTAAAACATTTTGGGCTCCAACCTCCTATCAAGATAAAAGCCTTAGTATTTATCGGGACAACTAAAATAGATGGAATATCGGGACAGAAATTATAAAATTCATCTCTTCCAGGATAGAATTTAGTATTTGCTAATGATATTAATTTCATATCTTTTATTGATCTTAGACATGTTACTCCGGGTTTAAACTCATTACTTGAAATAATTCCTCTTCTCAATATATTTACTCCATCGTTATGAATTAATATTGCTGCTGCGGCAGTAGAAGTTAATATCGCTTCAGATCCCCATGCAAGTTCATCAATAACTTCAGCCGGGATGTTTTTGTCGTAGAAAAACTTATTTTCTCCTTTAAGATCTGATTTCTCACCAGCTAAAGGTTCAAATTGTTTAAATAAGAAACCTATCAAGATAATAATCAATGAAGCTATTGCAGCTAGTACTTGTGCTCTTTCAAGCTCAGGTGTAACTGTTTCTATTGAAAAGAAATTTGCTATTTGAAAAATAAAAAGTATTATCCCGATTAATATTAAAGACTTACCGTTGAATACCATATATAAGATATGTGAATTCTATTTAATTTATGCAATTATTATATTGTTTAGTAAGTTTTAAAATACTCAAAAATATAGTTTTTAATATATAATTAATCAAAACTCTTAAAATGAAACTAAACATAAATAAATATCTACTTTCTTCTATCATTACTGGTTTAATATTTATCCTTAATCCTCTAACAGCATTTGCAGATAGTATTAGCAATATAAATAGACTATTTGTTGTCACTGAACAAAAGAATATCATCAACTACGAAAAAAGTCAGCCTTCATCTATTGATAACCCAGTAGTTGATCCAAATTTTAACGTCATGAGATCAAATGATACTGCAAGTTCAACAGCTACTTATATAGTTATTGGTCTATTAATTGCTGCTACGATTATTCCTTTAGCAACTTGGTGGTACTTCTCTAAATAAAAGAGAATTAATGAATGCCAAGGATTCAACTCTTAGCGATAATTTATCTAATATCATCTTTATTACAGGAGGAACAAAGAGTGGAAAGAGTGAATTTGCAGAATATTTAGCAAAGGAAGTCAAGAAATTATCATATGTTGCCTTATCAGAAAACAATCTCAATGATAAAGAATGGCAAGAAAAAATTAATTCACATCGAAAAAGAAGGCCAAAAGATTGGCAATTAATTGAGACAACAGATCTATTAAATACATTAATCAAAGAAGATGGTCCATTATTAATAGACTCTATTGGTGGATTTATTATGGAAAGTATTGAATGTGAACATAATGAATGGTTAACCAAAATGCAATCACTAATAATTTTGTTAAAGAAAAGAAAAAGCATAACGTTTATTGTTGGAGAGCAAGTAGGTTGGAGTCTGGTCTCAGAATATAAAATTGGTAATACTTATATTGAAAGAATCGGCGAGCTGCAAAAGAGAATAACTAAAATATCAAAAGATAATTGGCTTGCAATAAACGGCAGAGCAATCAAAATAGATGACATAAGTTTAGAAATACCTACTTAAAATTGGAAGTCACGCTCTTTGAACCCAGAATCCCACAAAATACAGGTAATATTGCCCGATCATGTGCTGCTTTTAACATTCCATTAAATCTTATAGAGCCCTTAGGTTTTAAACTAGAAGATAAATATTTAAAAAGAGCAGGATTAGACTACTGGCCTCTAGTTACTGTTAATAAGTACGGAAATTTTGATAAGTATTTAGATTCAAAATCAACAAAAAGAATAATTTCTTTTAGTAAAAAAAATGGGATTTATTTGAAGGATTTTAAATTTGAGGAAGATGATATTTTGCTATTTGGAAGAGAAGATTCAGGCTTGCCAGATTATGTTATTAATAAAAGCGACTTTTTAATATCAATATTTATGCCAAATTTACAAACTGGAAAAAATGATCAGAAAGGTGTTAGGAGTTTAAATCTGTCTGTTGCATGCGGGATTGCTATATATGAGGCTCATAAACAAATAAATTCTCAAAATGGTAATTAAGTACAAACAATGTTTTACAATATTTTCATGTCTCGGTAGCTCAGCTGGTTAGAGCGGCGGATTCATAGCCCGCAGGTCGCGTGTTCAAGTCACGCTCGAGACATTACCATATACTTTGAGATGAAGGTGCCTAAGCGTAATTTATAAAATACTCTATAAAGCAAAACAATTATTATGTTCAGTTCACCTAGTACAGTCTTAGAACCAAAGAAAGCAAAAGCAGATTATCCAGAAGCAAGGTTAATAGTTCTTGATGATAGTTTTAACACTTTTCAACATGTCGTTAATTGTCTTCTGAAGATAATCCCAGGTATGAATGAAAAAAAAGCATGGGATCTAACCATAAAAGTTGACAAGTTAGGTTCTGCGGAAGTATGGAGAGGGAATCTTGAACAGGCAGAGCTATATCATGAGCAACTTGTGAGCAAAGGTTTAAATATGGCACCTATTGAGAAAACATAAAAATATTTTAGAGTTACAGAATATTTCTTTTAAATTTGAAAAATTTAGGGGTCAAAAGATTTACAAAAATAAGCAAAATAAAGAATTCTTCACTTTGATTAAGATAATCAGGAAACTAAAATGCAAATATTTAACTTCTTAATTATCTTTAAGGTATTTTCAAACGAGATAAATTCTTTAGTACTTTCTGACGTAACTATAAGTTTTCGCTGATTATTTGAATTAGAGCAATAGACAACAGTTGGTAAAGAAAGAACACCAAATAGTAGGATTAAAAAACATTTCATTTAGTTATTATTTCTTCTCCATACTGTCTAACTATTTTATCTAGCAAAATACTCATATCATTATTCCTAAGTTTCTCTTTATAACAGCAGATTTTCAAGAAGATCACATATTTGATCCTGTATTTCTTAATTTAATTCAGATACTGGCATTAAAGAAGATGCTTTTAAACTTACAATTTAAGATCGAAAGGAAATATAAATCTAAATATTTAATTGGCTTAATATTATTTTCTTGCTATTTTTTTAAAGCGGACTAAAGTCTATTTCTCCACGAGGATTTAGTCCGTTTAATTTTAAAGATTCATTCAATAGTGGGATCGCATTTTTTAGCAATTGTTTAGAAATATTTTCAAAATACTTTACTTAATTCCCACATAAAAAAAGCTAATGCATAAGAGAATTAAAAGTGTGACACTTAATTTCCTAAAATATCCTTATTTTGCTTCATGATTTTTTTAAAGTACTTAAACTCTATATATTCATGCATCAATTTAATATCATAGGAAAATAATTCTTTATTTACTGTATAAGAATCACTATTACTTGGTGATTTATTATTTTCATAAAAATGTTTTTGTTCAAAGGAATCATTAAAGAAATCCAATTTATAACTTGTTTTAGAAGAACTTGACTCGCTTAATACTCCTCTAGACCTTAATGCTTCTTCAACCAATAATCCAGTAACTTTTGACTGACTAAATTCATTAGCGCTACATAATTTATCAATAATACTGTGAACTTCTTCACTCGGCAAAAACCCAATTCTTTTTCTCTGAGAGGGCATAATAAATAAATTTTAAGTGTCACACTTGCACATTATAAGTGTTGCACTATATTTGATTTAAGTCAACTAATTTAAGTTATGCATATTTTGATATTGCCTGCAGGATTTATTCTCTGGTATTTAGCTTATGAAGCCAAGCCAATAATTAATGATGAAGTAACACTTCGTTGGGAAGAGAACAACATAAATAAAAGAAACAAACTTTTAGATATAATTAATAACAGCTTTTAAAACTAACCTTCAACAAATTTTGACCATTCCTTGTGCTTATTATCTAGATCAGAGATCAACTGTTTTTGATAAGTATATTTGAGCTGATTTTCGTTAAGAGATTTTTTTGTAATAATCATCTCTTTGGAGAAAAAATTAGGATTGTTAGAACTATCAATATTCTTTTTGATATCCATCTAAAAAAATTATTAATCTATTATTCTTATATGATTTAACAACCTTTAGTCTTAATTTTTTCATATTTTTTTTATATTTCCTTAATACTTCTTTTAGCCAGTTTGTAAAAATTATTTATTTAATAATTAAAACAGGCTATATTAAAGAAAATATAAACTTAACTATGAATCTTAAGGAGAGAGGCATAACTGTTGGAGATTTACTAATCATATTAATAATAATTCTGACTACTACAATATTAATTAAAACATTTAACAAGGATAAGAAAACAACACTTAATCAAAGTAATCAAGAAAGAATATCTTATATCGAAACTTTGTCATCAAAAATTTATTAAAGCAACTTGCCTTTAAAATAATGTCTAATTTTTTATACGTAGTTATTATTTAGAACAATTAATTAATTTATTTAACTATTACTTAACGTCTTTTTTTAATTTCAAATAACGACATTTATACAAAAAGTTACTTAAAGAAATGTATTGGAACTTTCCCACATTAAATTATCTTTTAAATCATTTATGTCATTTGATAAAGAAACTAAATTGACCATCTGGAGAATTTGACTTTTATTTAGCCTTTCTATCGCTATAAGTTTATTAAGCATTTCTAAAACATATTTATCATTAATATTCATTATTAGTATTGCAAAAAATATTATGTTTTATTTCTCTTATTCTATCTTAGAAATTAAAAACCCTAAAAATTTTTTATATATTTAATACTGAATATTAAAATCAATCAAATTCAAAATCTTAAGTAATTAGTAAAAATCAGTAACTCACTTTCTTATAAATTCGTTTATCTTAAAAGAAAAAATCAAATGAAAAAAGATTCTAGTAAAGAATACCTTAATAAAGAGGAGGTAAATGAGATGATTGAATCAGCAATTAGGAGACACAATAGAAGATCTACAATAATTTCAAGTATACTTGGCTGGATCTTAATAGGGGGCTATTCATTTGGCCTTTTTCAAGCTGTACAAAACGTCTAAACAAAGATCACCCTAAAAACAGAGTAACTGAGATGATAGATTAATATTTAATTTAGGATTTACTATTATGAGGGAGTATATTGAAGAAAATTTAACTGTTATTAGACAACATTTAAAAAAAAGAAAAAAGCTTATCTCAAAGTTGAATAAAAAATCAATAATGGAAGAATTCAAAGAGTGGAGTAAGGATCCTATTCCAAAAACAGAATCAATATGGACTTTACCTGATTTGACAAGAAATGAAAGATTAAAAAATTTTTGTCGCTCGATTAATAAAGAAATAAGATAATTTATCAACTATTTAGTTGAATATTATTTATTTTTAAGTAAAAATAGCCAGCAAAACCAACTATATTTAACAATGCAACAAAAATCCAAGCTCCAATTGGCTGCTCAGAATCGAACTTTTTTATTTTAATTTTATTCTTTAGCCTTTCAATGTAATTAGCCATATTAAAAATAATTGAAAAAAAAGAATAATACCTATTATAAAGATTTGAATTTAAAGGAATCTTAAATAAAAAAAAATTTCCTTTAATTTGAATTTTTATTTTCAAGCCTATTAATAGGATATTTAATTAATTCCTTTTTGAGATTTTTTAAAAGTTTATTATGATTGAATATTGTAAACTTCCTAGTGAAGGAATAATGCCATTTCATTGAATTTTAAAAAACTTGCTAATTTATTGTTATTAAAATTATAATAGGAATTACGGTCAATTAGACCATACATAATTCAAATAAGGACAAATTTTTTCATGAGCTTACGAGTTGGACAAGAAGCACCAAATTTCAGTGCTACAGCAGTATATGATCAAGAGTTTAAGGAGATTACACTTTCAGATCTAAGAGGTAAGTGGGTTGTTTTATTCTTTTACCCATTAGACTTTACATTTGTATGTCCAACCGAGATAACTGCATTTAGTGATAGATATAATGATTTCTCATCACTTAATACAGAAATACTTGGAGTATCAGTTGATAGCAAACACTGCCATTTGGCTTGGATACAAACTCCGCGAAATGAGGGTGGAATAGGTGATATTAACTATCCATTAGTTTCTGATTTAAAAAGAGAAATTTGCCAGGCATACAATGTATTAAATGATGATGGAGAGGCAGATAGAGGTTTATTTCTCATCAACCCAGAAGGAGTAATTATGCATACAACTGTAAATAAAGCACCTGTAGGCAGAAATGTGGATGAAACACTTAGAATCCTACAAGGATATCAATACGTGGCAGCAAACCCAGATGAAGTTTGTCCGGCGAACTGGACACCTGGTGAAAAAACAATGCTAGAAGACCCAAAAGGTAGTAAAGAATATTTTTCAGCGCTATAAAAAGATTTATAATTTTTAAGCGAGTGCGGAGTAGTAAACAATTATAAAAAAATAAAAAAATAAAATTTTCAAAATTGGACTAAAGTTTCCCACTTGGGGTATGTGAATTAACCAATCGCTCAGATTGCTTTTATAGGATAGAAAAGACCAAATAAAATAAGATATTTCTATTGTGATTAGGATAAAAACATTAATTAAATTAATATTATCTAATGCATAATATTTATAGATATAAAACTGATCATCTAATTTAATATTATTAATTTGTAGATACCAAATAAAGAAAGAAATTAAAATAAAATTTACTAATATCAATTTCTTAAATAAAAGCCTAGATTTCTTGAATATTAATAATAGAGATATAAAAAACATGAAAATGCTCAACTGAATAACATCAGGTTGTTTTAATTTAATATCTTTGATAAATAAATTAGTTAGAAGATCAAAATTTATATAAAAATAATCAGCTATTAAGTACGAGAGAAATATCAAAATTACCGCTACTAAAAATAATAAAGCTTTCCCTTTTATTATTTTTTTTGTATTAATTTCATTCTTATTAAACTTATAGTACGTAAAGTTATTTAATGAGTTTAAACATATCAGCGATGGGCAGATAGTCCCGCTCAGATAATAAAGAATTGAATAAAAAGAAATATTATTAATATTAAATAAATACAAATTAAACCACTGCTTTTGAACAAATGGGAGAATAAGCAAAAAAGTAAGAGTAATTATTAACGTTGTGGAGTTGTTTTTAATTATCAAGAATAATATTTTATTTTTATTTAATTTAAAACAATTAAATCAAACTTTCAACAAATCAGAAGTTATCAATTTAAATAATTGTTTATCTATAGTTTCTTCGTTTAAAAGTGTATCAACTAATTTATCAAGTAAAATTCTATTTTTTTTCAATATTTCTATTGAATTATTTAACGAAATCTTAGAAATATTCATGATTTCTCTATCAATCCTAGAACTAGTATTCTCAGCTATTAAAGACTTTCTTCTAAATAATCCTTCTCCCATAAAAATATCACTATTTTCAGGGTTCATTGAAATTGGACCAATAATTGAAAATCCATATTTTGTAACCATTTCTCTTATGATATTTGTCGCATAAGAAATGTCGTTTATAGAGCATTGTGTAATTTCACTTTTACCAAAAACTATTATTTCCGCAGCACGTCCTGCAAGAGAAATTTCAATTTTTGAAAATAAGAATTTTTTTGAAATCAAGCCACTTGAAATTGCATCTTCATCTGGACAAATTTTTGTATAGCCTCCTAGAGAACCAGATCTAGGTAAAATAGTAATTTTATCTACTGATTCAATTCCATTTCTCACAGCTGAGACAATAGCTCTCCCTATTTCATTATAAGCAATAATTTTTTTCATATTAGGAGAAGTTATTAATGATGTTCTAAGTCCAATAGTAATTTTATCTAGAGCGTTTTCTATATGAAAATCACTTATAAATTTGGATTCATTTCTTGCACAATGAATAGCACTCTCATTCATCAAGTTTGCAAGATCTGCTCCAGAAAAACCAACCGTTCTAGTAGCCCAATATCCTAAGTCAACCTCGCTTGAAAGCGGTTTTGAAAGAGAATGAACTGAAAGAATTTTTTTTCTACCATTTAAATCTGGAAGCATTACTTCTATTTTTCTATCAAATCTTCCTGGTCTTAATAACGCTGCATCTAATATATCTGGTCTATTTGTGGCTGCTAAAACAATAATCCCTGAATTATCAGCAAAACCATCTAATTCAGTTAAAAGCTGATTAAGAGTTTGCTCTCTTTCATCATTTCCACCTCCTATCCCAGAGCCTCTTTGTCTACCAATTGAATCAATTTCATCAATGAAGATTATACAAGGAGATTTTTCTTTTGCCTTAGCGAAAAGATCTCGTACACGACTTGCACCAACACCAACAAAAAGTTCTACAAACTCTGATGCTGCTATTGAGAGAAAAGGCACTCCCGATTCACCAGCAATAGCTTTAGCCAATAATGTTTTACCAGTTCCAGGTGGGCCAATTAAAAGAACTCCTTTAGGAACTTTTGCTCCAAGATTTTCAAACCTTTTTGGTTCCTTCAAGAAGGTTATTACCTCTTTTAATTCTTCAGCGGCTTCAGGAACACCAGCTACATCATCAAATCTCGTATCAACATCATCAATAGTTATAAATTTAGCTTGATTTTTGCTAAAACCAAAAGCTCTAGAAGCTAATTTTGATGTACTCCTGAAAATTAAAACTATTGATAATATAAAAATAAGGAAAAGACTAATTGAGGCAAATGAATTAGCTGCAACAGATTCTTTTTTACTATTGTTAATGGTAAGTTCTACTTTATTTTCAGTAGCCTTTTCAAGGATTAATTGATCATTATAAAGTATAGGGATTTTGAATTTATCACCATTTTTATACAAAACATCTATTTCTCTCTGTCTAGGGTAGAAAAATATAGATTCTATATTTCCCGTTTCTATATCTTCTAGAAGATCTGAATAACTTGATTTAGATTTTGAATATGAGAATTTTGGTCTAAACACTAATCTTTATAAGTGATTTATAAAGCATATAAGCTTATTTAAAAAATTGAGGTATATACAAAATATACTCAAATATTTTGGAGATAACCACTTAAAGGTTATATTATTATATGTAGATATAGAAGATGAATGGCTGTACCAAAGAAGAAAAAATCAAAGAGCAAAAGAAATCAGAGACATGCTGTCTGGAAGGGGAAAGCAGCATTAGCGGCTCAAAAGGCTATTTCTTTAGGCAAATCAGTCTTAACTGGGAAAGCTCAAGGTTTTGTTTACCCTATTGAAGAAGAGGAAGAAGAATAATTATTATGATCCTAATTTAAATGCCTCAAGGATAACAGCATAGACTGCACCGATTCGTAATTTGTCAACTACGGACCAAAGATTATAAAATTTTGAACTTGAGGAAGGCTTAATTCTTATAATAATTTCAATAATCAGAATAATTATTGGTACCATAATTAACTCATTTTTACCTTCAGATATAAATTTTGTAAGAAAATTTGCAAACAAAAAATAACCTGTTAAAACAGAAATTAAACCAATAGATTTTGACCTCCAAGTATCACTTAGAAAACCAAATAATAAATTATTTAATTGATAAGTAATTCTTGAAAAATTAGTTTTTTGCATCGCTAATTTTCATTAAATAATCATTGAGAAAACTATAGTCAACATATGGTGTTTTAAGTTTAGGACCTTTAATTACATTTGCCACATTGTTCTCATCACCTAGACTGTCTAAAATACAATCTAATTTAATATTTTCCTCAAGAACTATTGGGATATTAGAAGGAACAAAAATTGTCGGCAGGTTAGCTGCTAAGGCAGATATCAATCCTGGATTGGAGTCTTCAAAAACTATTGAGTTATTTTTTTTAATGCCACTTAATTTAACTGCCTTTAAATAAGGTAATGGATTTGGTTTCTTTAATTCAACGTCCTCACTTGAAATAATGAACTCAAATGGATTGAAACCATTAAATAAGTATTTAATAAGTAAATCAACTTGCTTTCTAGAACTTGAAGTAACAATAAATTGCCTTATTTTTTTGCTATGTAATTCATTTATTAATCTAAAAACTCCAGTTTTAAAGTTAACGCAATTTTTTTTTATAATTTCTAAATAGTGAAACTGTTTCTTTTCATGGATTTTGATAATTAAATCATCTGATAAATCATCATCGTTTGATTTAGAATAGTAGGCAATTCTATTTTTGCCTCCGTTAATTCTCAAAAGCTGGATATATTTATTAGTTTCCCAATTCCAATTTAAACCAAAGTCCTTAAAAGCTAGATTAAAAGCAGGTAAATGAGCTTCTAATTCTGTATTTGCGATAGTACCATCTAAATCCCAATAAACACCCTCGAGATTAGTATTCACAAAGGAGATTATTTATTTCTAAAAAATACTAGAGCAATTATTGCTGGTCCTGATAGCGCAACTACGCCTAATACAATAAGATTTGCCATGATAATGAATATGTTTTGTGATACTATTTTTACAAATAAATGAAAGAACTGTACCGATACGTTACAAGATTGAATTAAATTATGAAATCATGGACATGTATAGAAAATTGTGGAGCTTGTTGTAAATTCGACTTGAACGAAAGAAGCGACTTGGCTGACAAACTTAACAAAGAAGATATTGCTTTGATAAATTCAATGACTGCTAAAGACGGATGGTGTAAAAATTTGGACAGAGAAAATAAAAAATGCTTAATTTACGAAACTAGACCCCACTTTTGCAGGGTGAATCAATTCTCAATTGCATTTAAAGGATATTTGAATTCTGGTGATAAATTTCTTATAGATTGTTGCAAACAGCATATTTCTTCAAATTATGGATACAAAAGTAAAGAGATGAAAAGTTTTAAAATGGCAATTTCAGGTAAATGAATAGTAAATCAGAAAAAAAAGAGAGCAAAATAGAAAAAAGTTTCTTATCTATATTTATTACAACATTTACAACAATTTTTATTGCTGAACTTGGCGATAAAACTCAGATAGCTACTTTAATGCTTTCTGCTGAATCGGGTAAGCCAATAATTGTTTTTCTTGGAAGTTCTCTTGCTTTGATAAGCTCTAGTTTGGTAGGAGTTCTTATTGGTAAATGGTTGTCAAAAAAAATATCTCCAAGCAAATTTGCTTTATTTACAGGTGCTTTAATGATAATAATAAGTTTGTTTTTGACCTATGATACATTCAGAAATTATTTATAAATGGTTTTAAGTTTATTACTATCAACATTTCTAACCATTTTTATAGCTGAATTAGGTGACAAAACACAACTAGCTACTTTAACTATAAGCGGCACTTCAAATAAACCATTGGCAGTATTTTTAGGTTCTTCTTCAGCTCTTATCATTGCAAGTTTACTTGGAGCTTTGACAGGTGGTTCTATGTCAAGTTTTTTACCCGAGGTGGTTCTTAAATCAATAGCTGCCATTACATTTTTTATTATTGGTATAAAGCTTTTTATAAACTCATTCACAATCGACAAAGAAGACAAAGAAAATAATTAGGTTTAAGCTTGGATAATAAGGTGTAATAATGGAGAGTATACAATCTAATTAATTTATAATTTTCCATCTATACTATGTTCACAACATCGTCAATAATTGATAATCTAAATCAGTCAGAGGGATTAGAATATAAAAAATTATGCAGATCATTAAAAATAACAAAGAAATCCGATAAAGATAAATTAGATATCGCTTTAACAGCTCTTGAGAAACTTGAAATAATAAATAAAAATGCAGATAATGAATATACCTGCACAAAAGATAGCAATCATATTGTCGCCAAAATAAGGTGTAGTAGCAAAGGTTATTGCTTTGCCGTAAGGGAGAAAAATAAAGAAGATATCTACATTAAAGAAAATCTACTTAATTATGCATGGAATGGAGACAAAGTTTTAGTAAGGATAATAAAGGAGGGATATAGAAGAAGATCCCCTGAAGGAATAGTTGATTGTATTCTTGAAAGATCAAATCAAATACTTCTTTCTAAAGTTGAAAAAATAAATAATGATGTATATGCCATTCCTATCGATGATAGGATTCTCTCTAAAATAAAACTTCCAAAAGAGGATAAGAAATACATCTATAAGCCAGAGAATAAGAATATAGTTAAAGTTGAGATCGAAAGATTCCCCATAGGTCAAGACGAAGGATTAGGCCATGTTATACAAGAACTACAACTAAATAATAATGAGGAATTAGATACAGATTTTGTTTTATCAAAAAGCAATATCTTCAAGTTAGGCAATGAAAACCTTATTGAATCTAAGAAGATAGAAAAAAGGGAAAGAATAGACTTATCAGATAAAAATTCTTACTTGTTCAAAAGTTGGAATTCTGATAATTCCCCAATGCTCCCAATGATTCAAATAGAGCCGGGAAAAGATAGAAGTAATAAATTATGGTTACATACAAATAATCTTGCAGAAAGAGTAGAGCTAAATGGTAGAAAATCCTTAGAACTATTCTTTAATGGCTTTGAATCACTACCCTTGTTGAATAATTGGCAAAACTACATTAGTGAAAACATAAGAAAATCTTGTGAATTTAACTTAGGCGAAAAGAATGAAGCAATAAGCCTCTGTTTGCATCTAAATAGTGATAATGAAATAACTAAATGGTCATTTCATCTTACATTAGTAAAATGCTCTCTTATTGTTGGAAGTGATCATACTGACGCCCTCCTTTCCAGAAAAAGTAAAACCAGAATAACCTCAAGGTTATTAAAACCTATAAAGGAATATGTAGAGGATTTAGATAAAATACTGGAAATTTCAACTTCATTCAGAGAAAGACATCTCTTAGAAGGCAAGGTTGAAATCCCTATGCCACTAAATAAAATAGAATCATTAGATGAATTTTTTATTCATAACCCAGTTGATTATTCAAAAGGATATTTTGAACCTTTAAATAAACAAGATTGCCAAACATACCTTTCCCCAATACTGCATGAAGCGAATTTAATATGGTTTAAACATTCAAATCAATATGGCTTAAAAAGTGCTGGATACTTATCTAAGGGATTAGATTACATTAATACAAATGAAATTATCAAATATTCAGAATTTGTCGATAAAGATATAGAGCTAAATGAAGATGGCAATTTATCATTTAGTCAAGTAATTAAGTCATGCGGCGATGATGATGATAAAAAAAGAATCTTACATAAACTTTTAATTAATGAATTTAAGGAATATGAATTAAGCCTGATTTCTAAAAATACAGATAATGATGAATCAGAAAAACAATATATTTCTCCATGGACAATGCCTGGATATGAATTCACTAACCTTATCAACCAGTACTGTATTTTCAATATGATAATAAATGGGAAGAAATCAAAGAAAAATAATATTAAAAATATAAATATAGTTGAAAGTAATTCATGGAAGTTAGTAAATTGGGATATATTTAATTCATCAATTTCAAAAAATATAGATACATTATTTAATAAGTTTGTAATAGATAAAGTTAATGAATATAAGGATAAAGTAAACCAATATAAATCTAATATGATAAGTCTAAAAAAAGTAAGAAAGGCAGAAAAATTATTAGGCAATATTTATAGTGGGTTTATTTTGTCAGTACAAAGTTATGGATTTTTTGTAGATTTATCAGAACTAAATGTTGAAGGCCTTGTTCACGTAAGCACTCTTAATAATGATTGGTATGAATATAGATCAAGACAAAATCTTTTAATTGGAAGGAAATCCAAGAAATCATATAAGGTGGGTGATGAAATAAAAGTTAAAATTATAAAGGTCGATATTCTTAAATATCAAATTGATTTAGAATTAACATAAATAAATTTCACTTTACAGTATGAAAATATTAACCAAAAAAATGAAGATAACTTTTTAGTATGATTTTCAAGAAAAATTTTTTATTATTAACTTTTTTTTTAATAATAATCTTTCAAACTTTTTTATATACGAATAATAATCATAAGACAACATTTAGATACTTTAAATGGACTGTCCAAGAAGTAAGTATAGGTAAGTTAATCAGTATTTCATTTTTTTCTGGTTTATTTATAAGCACGTTATTAAATACTACAATTAATAGTCCTAAAAAAAATACTTTCGAAAATATTGAAGAAAATTATAAACCTCTAAATAATGATGAAGATTTGAAATCTAATATTGATATGCCACCACAAAGGGACATTAGAGATGCTCAACCAACAATATCTGTTAATTATAGGGTAGTAAAAAATATTGAAGAAAATAATTTAAAAAGGGATAAAAATTATTCAAATGAGCCCAATAATAATGACGACTGGGATAATGATGATAATGATTGGTAGAAATCTACATGATTTAAGTAATAAAAAATGGTTTTTTAATTTATAATAAGTATATATTGTGTTTTTTTATGGAAGAAAATTTAGAAAAAAATAATGAAATATCTAACAATAATAATAAATCTAACTCTGAGGAAATAAAAGAATGTACCTCAGAGAAAGTTATCAATATGAACGAAAATAATTCTTCTAAAGTTGATAAAAAAAATGAAAATGATACACCCACTAAAACTATTCCTAAACCCAAAAAAGAACTTCCTATAGAGAAAAAGCCATTCCAAGAATTTATTAATATTCATTTGATTCCTGCTTTAATAGAAGAAATTAATCATAGGGGTTTAGAAATAAACAATATCAATCTCAAAAACACCAATAGACCTATTGCTGGAGATAAATGTTGGGTAATAAAT
This sequence comes from Prochlorococcus sp. MIT 1314, assembly GCF_034093315.1. Lineage (GTDB taxonomy): Bacteria > Cyanobacteriota > Cyanobacteriia > PCC-6307 > Cyanobiaceae > Prochlorococcus_A > Prochlorococcus_A marinus_Y. Next base: position 346,875 of record NZ_CP139300.1, read on the forward strand.
TGTGAAATTAAAGATACTTGCAGCTTTTGGCTATCTTTTGAAAAGGAGGACATAAGTTCATTAAAAAGTATTTCTTTATCAAAACCAAATCAAGAACCTAGCATTATTGAATCATTCCTTATTGATGAAAAAAGAATAACCCTTAAATTAATTATTTCAAGAGTATTGCAGAGGTTAAATGGACAAAAATTAATAGGGGTTAATTAAAGAAACAATAACACCTAGTTAACTTTTCCCTCGAAAATACAAATCATAGTAAATAATAGTATTAATAAATAAAATCAAAGATGACTCAATCAACTATTGAATCAAAAAATAAAAAAGAAATTAATAATGGAAAGGTACCTGCAAAGGAAACTATTTTGTCTCCAAGGTTCTACACAACAGACTTTGAGGCAATGGAAAATATGGATTTATCAATAAACGAGGAGGAATTGGAAGCTATATGTGAGGAATTTAGGAAAGATTACAATAGGCATCATTTTGTAAGAAATAGTGAATTTGAAGGTGCTGCAGAAAAATTAGATCCTGAAACGAGAGAGCTTTTTGTTGATTTTCTCGAGGGAAGTTGTACATCAGAATTCTCAGGTTTTTTACTTTATAAGGAACTTAGCAAGAGGATTAAAGACAAAAACCCTCTTCTTGCTGAATGTTTTGCTCATATGGCCAGAGATGAAGCTAGACATGCAGGATTTTTGAATAAATCAATGAGTGACTTTGGACTGCAGTTAGATTTAGGTTTTTTAACAGCCAATAAAGATTACACTTACTTCCCACCAAGAAGTATTTTTTACGCCACTTATTTATCTGAAAAAATAGGCTATTGGAGATACATAGCAATTTATAGGCATCTCGAAAAGAATCCAGATAGCAAGATTTTTCCACTATTTAATTACTTTGAGAATTGGTGTCAAGATGAAAATAGGCATGGTGATTTCTTTGACGCCTTAATGAAAGCACAACCACGTACCGTTAAATCATTAAGCCAAAAAATTACTATTGGGGGCTCTACCTTTACACATCCACTATTTGACTATTTCCATAGATTTAGATACTTTTTGAACAATCTTCCATTAACATCCAAGTTATGGTCGAGGTTTTTCCTACTTGCTGTGTTTGCAACTATGTATGCAAGGGATCTGGGAATCAAAAAGGATTTCTACGCATCTTTAGGATTAGATGCTAAAGATTACGACCAGTATGTTATTAATAAAACAAATGAAACTTCTGCTAGAGTTTTTCCTGTAGTACTAGACGTTTATGATAAATCTTTTTATGGAAGATTAGATAAAATAGTAGAAAATAATAAGGTTCTTTCCGATATTGCAAACAGTGATGGAAATAAAGTATCTAAAACTTTTAAAAAATTACCTAAATATTTATCAAACGGTTACCATTTATTAAGACTATACTTATTAAAACCTCTTGATAGTAAAGATTTCCAACCTTCGATTAGATAATCTTTTATACAGAGAAGATTTATAACCTCAAATGCTTTCGTCACAAATCAAATCAAATGAAATAGTTTTTGGAAGTTGCAATAAAGATTTATTAGAAGAAATTATTTTCTATGGGATTGGACTTGGGGCTGATTTTGTAGAAATATTCATAGAGAATACAGACAACTCAAGTGTATTAGCTGAAGAAGATTTTATTACAAGTGTAAGTCCATCATTTGGAAGGGGTGCTGGTATTAGAATCTTTAAAGAAGAAAAGGATGGATTTGTAAGTACAAATGATTTAACAAAGCACGGCTTGATGAGATCGGTATCTCAGGCTATTGAAATGTTAGACATAACAGACAACAAAAAAGGAGAAGTATTTAACGGTTTAAATAAACATAGGGACTATAGTTTATCCAAGAAAAAATGGATTAATGAGATACCATCGATATATGAGATAAGTGAAAAACTATTAGTCAGCACAAAGTCTCTTAAAAAGAATAATAAAATAATAACTAGAAAAGGAAGTTACTCAAGAAATCTGCAAGAGGTTATTATAGCTTCCAGCGATGGAACCTATGTTTCAGATATTAGGTTGCATCAAACAGTTGGACTCAACGTAATTGCTAGTGATGCCCAATATAGATCTAGTGGAAGTAGAAGATTTGGATCGTCAGGAATGCCTAATGAATTCAGATTATGGGATCACGAAAAAGCAGCTAATGATGTATTTGAAAGTTCAATGAATATGTTGTATGCAGATTATGTTGATGCGGGACAAATGCCTGTTGTATTAGCTAATAAGTTTGGTGGCGTTATATTCCACGAAGCCTGCGGTCACTTACTTGAAACTACTCAAATAGAGAGAGGAACAACACCATTTGCGAATAAATTGAATGAAAAAATTGCACATGAATCTGTAACAGCAATTGATGAAGGGATTTCAGAAGGATCCTTTGGTTCATTATCAGTAGATGATGAAGGTATGGAACCAGAAAAATCAGTTCTGATAAAAAATGGAATTTTAAAAAAATTTATATCAGACAGGGCGGGTGAATTAAGAACTGGCCATAAAAGGACAGGGAGTGGAAGAAGACAAAATTATTCTTTTGCTGCAGCTTCAAGAATGAGAAATACTTATATAGCTAAAGGTGAGCACTCCAAAGAAGATTTAATAAATAGTATTAGTGATGGCCTTTACTGCAAATCAATGGGTGGCGGCAGTGTAGGCGCCACAGGACAATTTAATTTTGCGGTAGAAGAAGGATATCTTATTAAAAATGGGAAATTAACTAATCCAGTAAAGGGAGCAACTTTGATTGGTGAGGCTAAAGAAGTTATGCCAAAAATATCAATGTGCGGAAATGATCTGGAATTAGCTCCTGGATTCTGTGGATCCATTAGTGGAAGTGTCAACGTAACTGTTGGCCAACCTCATATTAAGGTTGATTCAATCACTGTTGGAGGAAGATAGGATATGAATTCAAAAGAAATTACAACACAAATCTCCAAAGCTGCAGATTTCCTAAATCTTAAAAAATGGGATTATGGGGCAAGCTTTTCTAATGATTATTCTGTGCAAGTAGATAAAGGTGAGGCTAAACAACTTAAGGCATCACAAAAGCAAATTTTAACTTTAAGAGTTTGGAACGAATCTAATTTAGTTGGTATTACAACAACAAGTGATATCAGTGAATCTGGTATTAAAAAGGCTCTAAATCAAGCAAATATTGCATCTGATTTTGGCAACAAGAATGAAAGAACGGAATTCTCACCACTAGCCAAGGATCCTATTGAAGTTAAGGATGCAAAAAAAAGAAATCCTGTTGGAATTAAAAAATTACTTACGCTTTTAAGAGAAGCAGAAGTAAAACTATTAGAAAGTCATGAATCCATAAAATCTGTTCCATATAATGGTCTATCTGAGAGTTTTTATGAAAGAGTTTATGCAAATAGTGATGGTGCCTTTCGGAGTTATACCAAAAGTCAAGCTGCACTTTATCTATATGCAAGAGCAGAGGAGAAAGATAAGAAACCTCGTAGCTCAGGTTCCGTAAAACTTGGATATGGAGTTGAAGATATTGATATAGAGTCGTGTATTAAAGACGCTTCTAATAAAACAATTTCTCATTTAAATTATTCATCTATTAAAACTGATAAATATTTAATATGTTTTTCCCCAGAGTCTTTTTTAACGATTATTAATGCCTTTAGTTCAATGTTTAATGCTAGAAGCATTTTAGATGGAGTTAGCTTATCTAATAAAAATTCTATTGGAGAGAAACTATCTACAGAAGCACTTAATATTTATGATGATGGTCTTCACGAAAAGAATATTTCTTCATCACCATTTGATGGAGAGGGAACTCCTACCAAAAGACTATGTATAATTAACAAAGGGCGAATTGAAAATTTTATACATTCTGAATCAACTGCAAGAATATTTAAAACAATCCCCACAGGCCACGCTGGACTAGGATCAAAAGTTTCAGTATCTCCTGATTGGATAGTAGTTGAGAAATCAGAGGAAAACATTGATCTCAAAACATCATTAAATCACTCTACTTATGAGGGAGAATTTGTTTATATTGAAGAACTAAATGCAATCCATGCAGGTGTCCGAGCGAGTCAAGGTTCATTCTCTCTTCCATTTGATGGATGGCTTTATAAAAACGGTACAAAAATTTCAATAGAATCTGCAACTGTCGCAGGTGATATTAAATATCTTTTGAAAAATATCGTAAATATCGAATCAAACCAAGAGGTAACAACAAATGGGATTTCTCCACATATATGGGTAGATGAATTATCAATAACTGGTGACGCGTGAGAATTGTATTCTGGGGTACACCTGAATATTCACTTGCCAGCCTTGATATTTTTATTAAATCTAAACACGAGGTAATTGCAGTAGTTAGCCAACCGGATAAGAAAAGGTCTAGGGGAAATAAATTAATATCTTCACCTGTTAAAAACTTTGCCGAGCAAGAATCTATAAAAGTTTATACTCCAGACAAAATCAGGGACAATATACATTTTATCAATGAACTTAAATCACTATCTTGTGATTTATTTATTGTTATAGCTTATGGGAAAATTTTACCCAAAGAGATATTGGAAATTCCAAAACTTGGTTGTTGGAATGCACATGCTTCATTACTTCCAAGATGGCGTGGTGCTGCTCCAATCCAATGGTCCCTAATGAAAGGCGATGAATCTACTGGAGTAGGAATTATGAAAATGAATGAGGGACTAGATACTGGCGATTTATTGTTGGAAGAAAAAATTAAAATCGATAATAATGATAATTTAAATACACTTACAGAAAAACTTAGTATTTTATCTGCAAAATTATTTTTAAATGCCACATCTTTACTCGAAGATAATATTAATAAAAAAATAAATACTCAATTAACAAAACAAAATACTCTTGGAAGAGAAATATCATACGCAAGAATGATTGAAAAATCAGACTTTAACGTTAATTGGGGTAATGAGGCAAATAAAATTTCTAGACAAATAAAAGCTTTATACCCGCGAGCAAATACAACTTTTAGAGGTAAGAACCTAAAAATAATTAAAATCAAAGTTTTGAGTAGTGATGAAATTAAGAATGAAAAATACATTTTCATGAACAACTATTCAAAACCAGGTATTATTCTTGCTGTCATAGAAAATAAAGGAATAATAATTTCAACTGAAACTGATCCGATTATTTTGTTAGAAGCAAAACTTGAAGGCAAAAACATATCTAGCAAAAATCAATTGATACAACAGTTAAAGCCATCAGTAGGTGAATATCTCTCAGATTAAGTTTTAGATTCTTTTTTAGAGAATCCCCAAATGAAAGCAAAAAGAATCAAGATATAAAAATAATAGTCTGGAAGAATAGACTCTTTAATTAAAGTATTTAGTAAAAGCTTAATCCCAACAATTAAAATTGCTACGTAACCGGCTTTTTCTAATCTAGAAAATATATCCAAAAGTTTTAGAAAAATCCCCGATGTAAATCTTAATGCTAATACTCCAATTACTGCTCCAAATATAATTAATATGTATTGATCGCTGATAGCTACCGCTGTAGTAATACTGTCTATGGAAAATGCAAAATCAGTAATTGAAAGAAGAGCAACAACCCTTAAGAACCTAAAATTTTTTTTATTATTATCTGTGCCATTTTCAGCGTTTTCTATATCTGAATTTAAAAAAACATTAGAGAAAAATAAGTATATTAAATAAAAACCAGCAAAAACCCTAATAAGGGTAAACTTTAGAAGAACATTAGATAATATGATGAGAATAATTCTAAATAATAAAGATATTGTTATACCAATATTTAGGGCTCTTGACCTTAATTCTGAACTGTCGAGGGATTTAGTAAGAGAAGCTAGTGCCACAGCATTATCAGCCGATAATAATAATTCCAGAGCAATTAATATTGGTAAAAGTGTAATGATTTCGTACCAACTGTCTACTTGATCTAGTGTGGGTATAAAAGAATTTATTGCAGCTGAATCCATCAAATATTATTCACAATCAGTATAAAATCTAATATAATGGATCGGTTATTTGTAATCAAGATTGATAACTATAAATGAGTTTAAATACTTTAGTTGATTATATTTCGAACTCACAAATTACATCTGAATTAATAAAAAGAATTTCAAAAAATAAAGAATTAAATATTGTTGGTTCAAGTAGATATGCAAAATCAATAATCTTAGATAGCATCGCAAAAAAAGAGAAAAAGAATATATTATTAATTTGTCCTAATGTAGAAATTGCATACAAATGGATTGGATATTTTGAAAGTATAAATGCTAGAGAAGTTTTATATTATCCACCAACAGAGCATCTACCATACGCCACAATTAATAAATCCAAAGAGATTGAATTTACCCAGCTTACTGTTTTATCCAAATTAATAAAAAAAGAGAAAAAGGAACTTAATATTGTTATCTCTACAGAGAGGTCACTACAACCTCATCTAATAAATAAAAACTTAGTAATTGAAAACAAATTAGATTTGCAAAAAGGGGTTCAAATTGAGATTCAAGAATTAGCAAATAAACTTACTATGCTGGGATATACAAAAGAAAATATAACTTCTTCAGAAGGATTTTGGAGTAGGAGAGGGGAAATAATAGATATTTATCCTGTCAATAATGAGTTTCCTATAAGAATAGAATTTTTTGATAATGTAATTGAAAAGATAAGAGAATATGATCCAAATACACAAAAAACACTAGAAAGTATCAATAATATTGAAATAATACAGGCTGGATTTGATTTACTAATAAAAGATAAGTTAAATAATTTATCCGAGAACAGTGTTTTTAATTCAAAAGAAATAAATAAAAATAATCTTGATCGTTATTTAGGAGTAATTGAAAAAGAGCCCTCAAATATAATAGATTTCATTAATAAGGAGACAATTATCGTAATTGATGAAATAGAGGATTGTAAAAAATTTGCAAATAATTGGTATCTAGATTCAGAAAATAATTTTGATAATTGTAAAAACGAATTAAACGAAAATTTAAAAAATAATAGTATTTATTTCGAAGCCACACCTAATTTGCATTTAAAGTTTGAAGAAGTATTAAATTCACTTCGAAATTTAAAATTAATCAAATTATATGAATTTGAATCAAAAGAAAATATTAATAATAGATTTCTATTAAACGATAAAAGATTAAATTCATATTCTAAAAACATAGGAAAATTATCTAATGATATAAATAAAAATATAGAAAATAAAGATAAAGTATGGATATTATCTGCTCAACCATTAAGGACTAGAACATTACTTTTTGAGCACGAATGTAATACAAATTTTTTAAATAATCCTAATGATATTGATGAAGCATTTAAGTCAATTAATAAGTCCACTCCATTAATTATAAAAAATAAGAATAATTATGAAATCGAGGGTTTTTATCTTCCAATATGGAAAATTGTCCTAATAACAGATAAAGAAATATTTTCACAACAATCTCTTTTTAATAATGTATTCATAAGAAGAAAGAAAAGAAGTGTCAACTCAAATATAAATGTTAATAAGATTAGTCCGGGAGATTTTATAGTTCATAAGAATCACGGAATAGGACAATTTATAAAAATAGAAAAAATTAATATAACTGGAGATTCAAGAGATTATTTAGTTATTCAGTATCAAGATGGGAAAATAAGTGTTGCAGCTGATCAACTCGGTAGTGTTAATAGATATAGATCAAGCGGAAATATAAAGCCAAAAATAAATAAATTAGGAGGAACAGAGTGGGTAAGAATAAAAGATAAAAACAAGAAGCTAATCAAAAAAGTTGCTATCGATATTTTAAAACTTTATGCGAAGAGAGAGAAACTTAAGGGACATATTTATCCAGAAGATGGACCATGGCAAAACGAATTAGAGGAATCATTCCCTTATCAACCAACGCCTGATCAAATTACTGCTGTAAAAGAAATTAAATCAGATATGGAAAGCGATAAGCCAATGGATAGATTAGTCTGTGGAGATGTTGGCTTTGGAAAAACAGAGGTTGCTGTTAGAGCTATTTTCAAGGCTATAACATCAGGCAAACAGGCAATATTATTAGCTCCTACAACAATCCTAGCTCAGCAACATTGGAGAACAATAAATAATAGATTTTCACCTTACCCAATAAAAGTTTCATTACTCAATAGATTCAAAACCCTTAATGAGAGAAAGGAGATCTATGCAGGATTAAAAAATAACAAAATTGATTTAGTAGTTGCAACACACCAAATATTAGGAAAAGAAATAGAAATTAAAAATTTAGGACTACTCGTTATTGATGAAGAACAAAGATTTGGAGTAAAGCAAAAAGAGAAAATTAAAAAAATTAAAAACAATATTGACGTTTTAACTCTTTCTGCAACTCCTATTCCAAGAACTCTTTATATGAGCTTATCTGGACTTAGACAAATGAGCTTACTAAATACTCCTCCTCCATCACGAAGATCGATTAAAACATATTTATCTGAAATAGATATGGACGTAATACGAACAGCAATAAGTCAAGAACTTGATAGGGGAGGTCAAATATTTTATGTTCTTCCAAGGATTTCTGATATTGAACAGGCTGTAAGTAAATTAAGAAACATGTTTTCGAACTTAAAATTTATTGTTGCACATGGACAAATGAATGAAACAGAGCTTGAGAATGCAATGATCGCTTTCAATAATGGCGAAGTAGATCTTATGATATGCACAACAATAATTGAAAGTGGATTAGACATCCCGAAAGTAAATACAATTATTATTGAGGACTCTCATAAATTTGGACTTTCACAACTATATCAACTAAGAGGAAGAGTTGGAAGAAGCGGAGTACAAGCTCATGCCTGGTTATTCTATCCAAATATAAATAAAATCAATGATGCTGCAAAACAAAGATTAAAAGCGATAAAAGACTTTTCGGAACTAGGAAGTGGATACCAACTTGCAATGAAAGATATGGAAATAAGAGGAGTTGGAAGTTTACTAGGAGAAGAACAAAGTGGGAAAGTTAATGCTATTGGCTATGATTTGTACATTGAAATGCTCCACGAGGCTATTTCAGAAATAAGTGGACAAGAAATACCAGAAGTTAGTGACACACAAATTGATCTCCCAATAAATGCATTTATACCTGCAACATGGATATTAAACCGAGAAGAAAAGCTTGACGCTTATAAATCTGCTACTGAATGTTCTAATAGTAATGAATTAACTGAATTAGCTACAGACTGGTTAAATAGATATGGAACCTTGCCCAAACCTGTTGAAGCATTAATTATGTTAATGAGACTGAAATTACTAGCTAAAAGATGCGGTTTTAACAAAATAAAACTTAAAAAACCAAACATACTTATAGAGACAAAATTAAAGAAATCTACTTTCTTAACACTTAAAAATTCATTACCAAGTAGTGTTCAAAATAAATTTAATTTTGATGAAGGTGAACTAATTTCAATAATAACTATAAGGGGTTTAGGAGTTACTGAAATTCAAAATCAAATAGATCAATTAATGTTTTGGTTTGGGTTATTTGTAAAAGAAATAAATAATTTTGACAAAGATCTTCTAAGTAAAAAAGAATAAATTATTAAATAATTAATTAAAATCCGCGAAAGAGTTTAATTTCGGTTAGGTTTAAAAAAAATTTTTATTAAATGGGTGAATATATAGACGTCGGAATTCAAAATTCTATTTTACCATTATCAATAATCTTGTCATCAATTGTACTTGGTCTTTACGCTCTGTTGGGAGTAGAAACAGAAAATGACGATGATGATTCTGATTCAGGAAGTGGCGGTCTAATGCAGCCTATCTGAAATTACTTATAACTGATTGCACTTTTTTTCTTTTAGCGATCCTAAATATTCTATAAAAAGATCCTATCAATAAAAACACAGTAATCACCGAAGAAATAAAAATAAAAACAACCAAAAATATTTGGTAGAGATTGAAAGTAAGATCAATAAACAACAAAAAAGATTTATTAAAAGTATTAGGGAGATTCTGTAAAAGTTGATTCTTATTAGGTATTAAATAATTTAAATAAACTAAAAAAAGACTCAAAATGAACATAAAAGCAGATTCAATAATTAGTCTTCTTTTAGATTTTCTTCTTAAACTTAATTTCTTCTTAAAAATGTATTTATCAGTCTTCATATTTAAATTTGGGATACTTAAATCTGCCATACATCAAAGATATAAGAATAAATTAATAATTATTCTGAAATAAAATTATCCTATAGTATCGTGTTAGCAATTAAGATGCTATTAAGTATTCATTTTGAATTTATGAATTCATTATTATTTTTATCTTCAATGGGATTATAAAAATAAATAAAAGTAGAGGAGAATAGAATTAAAGAACAAATTGCAATAAGCGGGGGCAAAAAGAAATTAAAATATTTAACTTTGTTATGAAAGCCAAATCTTGTTTTTTTAGGAATATTATTAAAAACTACAGATTTTTTTATCCTGACTTTTGATGATTCATTTAATTGGTCAAAACAATTTATGGTGTCTGCCAGCAATGAATTGCCAATTTTTATAATAAGTGGTTTAACATTTACCTTAGAGCTCTTGAGAGCAATATTATGTATGTGAAGATTGTCTGCTTTTATATCAATCAATTTCGACTCATATAATGGAGTTTCGTTATTTATAAGTAGATTTGAATAAATATAAAATGCATCCATAATTGGCCCTAAATGTTCAAATTTACCTTCAATAAGTGGTTTATCAATTATGCTTAATTTCCATTGTGAAATTATTGAAATTTGATCATTATTTTCATTATTTGAATAATCTGGTAATCCGATTATTTCGAGACTAACTGAAGATTGATGAAATGATAATTTATTCTGCATCATCTTAAAATTATAATAAAAAATTCTTCAACTTTTGATAACCCTGGTTAGAGATACAAAGGGATAAGGTAAGCAATGACATTATAAGAATCTCATCATTTCCATTATTATTTAAAAGCTTTTTAACTCTCATACTATTTATATTTAACCTCTCGTTAAGTAACTCTTTGAATCTATTATTAAAATCATTCCAAATAACTGTATTCTTTTTAGGATCTTCTTTAGATTGAAGTATCTCTCTGATGTAAGGATATAAATATCTAGCCATTTCAACAGTAATTTGAATTAAGGCATCAAATTCCTCTAATTTAATATTGTTTTTCACATAAGATTTCCTTAATGGATTATTATTCCTTAGTTTCCAAATAGTAACTTTATTTGGCAAAACATCATTTAATTTAAGTCTGTTTGAGAAAGCGTATAGAGATTGAATACCATTTAAATCTATGGTCTCTAGAATTAATAATAAAAAATCAAGCTTCTCTATAGATTGCCTTGATACCTGATTTCCTTTTGTTAAAACAGTAATTGTTCTTTTTTACGCTATAGGTAGATTATAACAGAATAATTATTCCACTTTTTGAAATAAAAATGAATATAACTTATCAAGTTCTTCAATAGATAACATTCCATAACTCCATAATAAGATTGGTAATGGAGTGTTATTTCTAATTGATAATTTTAGACCAAGCTCAATTGATGACTCTTCCAAACCAATATCATTAATTAAAAAAATTATCATATTTTTATATAAATAATTATTCATGGATTTTATTTAATTCTTGAATAAATGAAAGATTTAGTCATTTGATTAAGTACTAATTTTCTTATAAAAAGAAAATTATTTAAAAGCAAAAATGACACCTTCCTTATTGGAAATAAGAACAGTTTTTTATTTGCAAAAATTGATATTAAAGAGTCAGTTATGAACATAGTAAAAATAATATCTAAAATTCTGCTTGAAAAATATTTAAATTTAAATAAACTCAAATGCATGTTAGTAATAACAATATTTTTATTAAAAAGATCAAAAATAGTATTAACATCTCTCCAACAAATATTTAGACCCTGACCACCAACAGGGTGAAATGTGTGAAATGCATCACCTACAAATACTAATTTTTTAAAATTAAAAGCTTGAAAATTAAGTGATAATGAGACAGGAAAAATATTAAATTCGCCAATTATTTGATCTAACTTAAATTCATCAGGCAGGATAGTTGATAAATTATCCATTAAAAAATTCTTATCAGAATTTAATCTTTCAATAGCCTTTAATGTACTAGATGTCCAAATCACTTGATATAAGTTTTTTTCTAAAGGAAGTAATGCTAGTGGGCCTTCTTTTCTAAAAATTTCATAAGCACGCTTTTCACAATTACCTCTAAGAGAGACCTTAAAAGTTAAACATGACTGATTATAAGATTTTTTTATATCTACAAAATCAAACAACTTTTTATCAAGTGAGTTTGCTCCTGTTGAAAGGAATTGATAATCAAATATTATTTTTTTACGTAACAATCTTTGCGGTGTCATAAAAAAAATATTTTCATAATTATCAATCTCTTGAAAAAATACGGTCATAAGATCTGAATGTTTAACTACCCAGCCAATAGCTTTTGCAGAACTTATATCATCATCTAAATCAAATATAGATAAGTTTGTCATAGAAGAAGTTACGCTATCTGAAATTGAAAGGGAATCAAAGGCAAATAAGTATGGTTCTAATTTTTCCCAAAGTCTGAATTTCGATAAAATTTTTCTTGTTGAGTGAGTAATTGCATAAGTTTTTTCTTTATCAATTAATCTATCTTTTGTTAATAAATCAGTTAAAAAAATATTGCAATCAAATTTTGAAAGTGCAATTGAAAGAAATAAACCTGTTGGACCTGAACCAAGAATTTTAAAATTGAATTTATTTTTCATCAGATAATATAAACATCAACTATCTATTCAAATAAATATAGCAAATTTCCTCAAATGCTGGTCTTAATAAATAAGGGTATTCCCCAACCCATAAGTTAATTTCTGGCAGCCATGCATCGGTCAAATAAAAATCTCTGTCAAATTTACGGTTATTAGATGTTAATAAACATCTAATACTCGAACCCACCCTAATTTGACTGTGCTTATTTTCCATGGGGAAACTTAACTTTTCCAAATAACCATCTTCATCTTCTAATTCAAGTACTAACCAAGTCCTTTTGTTTTCTATAACTTCTAAACGACCTTGCCTATTAGATTGTTCTCTTGAACTTTCAATCTTTTCTGTTTTATAGATATCTGATACATAACCATCAAATATAGAAAAAAATTTATATTTTCTTAATTGCAAATTTTTTCTGCTTGATTCAAGAATTGGGCCCCATATGATAAACAAAAAGAAACCTACACATAGCAATAACCAAAAATTATTTGTTTGATCTCCAGTCGAACTAATGATTAATGAGATAAATCCACCAATTGAAGAAACTATTACTCTTTGAAGAATTTTTCTTGGATTACCCAAAGTGTACTTAAATTGACTTCCGGTACCCACTGCAGGAATAAGTTTTGAAATTTGATTTGAATTAATTGGAATTATCATTTTAAAAAATCAATTTTTCAAGTCCGTAAACTAAAGTTTCATAATTACCTATTTTTTTAATAGCCTGTAAAACACCTGGCATATATGCCTTTCTATCAATAGTGTCATGCTTAATTGTGTAAGTTTCACCTGGAGATCCCATAATCACTAACTGATGGGCTAATAATCCTGGTAATCTTACAGAATGTATATTAATTCCTGAATCTCTGACCCCTCCTCGCACACCTTTCAATGACTCGGACTCTTTTACTAAATTCTGATTAAATTTCTTTGGATATTCTTCAATCATTTCTGCAGTTTTTATACACGTTCCACTAGGAGAATCAGCTTTTTGATTATGATGCATCTCTATTAATTCTATATTGTCATAAAATCTTGCTGCTACAGATGCAGCCTGCTGAAGAAGAACCATCCCTACTGAAAAATTAGGAATTATTGCACAACCAACAGATGCTTTCTTAGCAAAAAGAGACAAGTCTTTTATTTGCGAAGGGCTTAGACCTGTAGTTCCTACGACTGGTGATATACCATATGCGATAGCTGATCTGGTATTTTCATATACAGAATCAGGATGAGTAAAATCGACCAGAACAGGTTTGATATTTTCATTTCTGTAATTTTGACTAACAGAACATAAAGTTCCTTCAAAATCATTTGAAACAAAAACATCACAATTTTTAACCTTCAATAATTCAGAAATATTTGAGCCATTGTTCTTTTCGTTTATGTCGATTGCGGCAACAAGTTCACAATCTGTAGAATTTAATACAGTATTCACAACTTCACTTCCCATTCTACCTAAAGCTCCGGAAACTAGTACTGGTATGGTTTTTTTAGAATTTTGAATCATTTTTTTTGTAAAAAATTTTTTTAAAGGTTGTTACACGCTATTTATATTGCACACAATAACGTCTTTTCATTCGTAGGCTGGTAGTAATACTTAAAGAAAATCAATGTTTACGCAGGTCCGCTCAGCAAACCGCAGAGTATCTCCTGTTGAGGATAACAAACACAAAGTTGTAATAAAAGCAGTTTATGTTGTCCTTGAGCCACAATACCAAAATTCCTTAACGGAAGCTGCAAAGTCAATAAATAAGATGAATGGGCCAATAGGTATTGACCTTAGCGGCTATCTTATAGAAGAACTCAGAAATGATAGTAATTTTGAAGATTTCAAAAAAGATATAGCTAATGCAGATATATTTGTTGCTTCTCTAATTTTCATCGAAGATCTTGCTCAAAAAGTAGTTGATGCAGTATCTCCATATAAAGACAAACTTAAAGCATCAATTATTTTCCCCTCTATGCCAGAGGTAATGAGATTAAATAAGTTAGGTTCATTTAGTATGGCCCAACTTGGTCAATCTAAAAGTATTATTGGAGATTTAATAAAAAAGAAAAAAGAATCTGATGGTGCAAGTTTCCAAGATTCAATGTTGAAATTACTAAATACACTACCGTCAATACTTAAATATCTACCAGTTGAAAAAGCTCAAGATGCAAGAACATTTATTTTAAGTTTTCAGTACTGGTTAGGTGGTACTACTGAGAACTTAAAAAACTTCTTGTTAATGATTTCTGAAAAGTACGCTGTTTCAGAGAACATTAAGGATCAAATAGAAGAATTCAAAATTCAAGACCCTGAAACATTTCCAGATTTGGGAATTTGGCATCCTATAGCGCCCTGTATGTTTGAAAGTCTCAAAGAATATCAAAATTGGGAAAATAATAGGAAAGATATAAAGCCGAAAGATGACAAAACACCAACAATAGGTTTAGTGCTTCAAAGGAGTCATATAGTTACTGGAGATGATGCTCATTACGTTGCTGTTATTCAAGAATTGGAATACAGAGGTGCGAGAGTACTTCCTATCTTCTGTGGGGGTCTAGATTTTTCTAAACCAGTAAATGAATTCTATTATGATTCAATAAATAAAGATCAACCTATAGTTGATGGAGTTGTATCTCTAACTGGATTTGCACTAGTTGGTGGGCCAGCGAGACAAGATCATCCTAGAGCTATTGAAGCTCTAAAAAGGCTAAACAGACCCTATATGGTTGCACTTCCATTAGTCTTCCAAACAACACAAGAATGGGAAGATAGTGATCTAGGGTTACACCCAGTTCAGGTAGCACTTCAGATTGCAATCCCAGAGCTTGATGGTGCTATTGAACCTATTATTCTCTCAGGTCGTGATGATGCCACAGGTAAGGCGCATACGCTCCAAGATAGAGTTGATGTAATCGCTGAAAGAGCCATAAAATGGTCAACCTTAAGGGTTAAGAAAAGAAAGGACAAAAAATTAGCTATTACAGTATTTAGTTTCCCACCAGACAAAGGAAATGTTGGTACGGCAGCATACTTGAATGTTTTCGGTTCAATTTATAGAGTACTTCTTGAAATGAAATCGAAAGGATATCAAATTGATGACCTTCCAAGTAATTCAAAAGAATTAATGGAAAAAGTAATTAACAACCCTGAAGCAATGGATGGTTCTCCGGAGTTAAATATTGCTCATAAGATGTCAGTAAAAGAATATGAAGAGTTCACACCATATTCACAAAGACTTGAAGAGAATTGGGGTAAACCTCCTGGCAATCTAAATAGTGACGGACAAAATCTTCTAATCTATGGAAAACATTTTGGAAATGTTTTTATAGGAGTTCAACCTACATTCGGTTATGAAGGTGATCCAATGAGATTACTTTATTCAAGAAGTGCGAGTCCTCACCACGGTTTTGCTGCTTATTACACCTATGTAGAAAAAATCTGGGGTGCTGATGCTGTTCTTCATTTTGGAACTCACGGCTCACTTGAATTTATGCCAGGGAAACAGATGGGTATGAGTGAAACATGCTATCCGGATTCCCTGATTGGATCATTACCTAATTTGTATTACTATGCTGCGAATAATCCTTCTGAAGCAACAATTGCGAAGAGAAGAGGGTATGCTTCAACCATAAGCTATTTAACTCCTCCTGCAGAAAATGCAGGACTCTACAAAGGACTTAAAGAACTAAGTGAACTCGTTGGTTCTTATCAACAACTAAGAGAAAATAGTAGGGGTATTCAAATTGTTAATGCAATAGTTGAGACTTCTAAACAATGCAACCTTGACAAAGATGTAGAGCTCCCTTCAAAAGACATAGAAGAACTTTCTTTAGATGAAAGAGATTTATTTGTGGGTAATGTCTATAAACAATTGATGGAAATTGAAAGTAGATTATTACCTTGCGGTCTTCATACTATTGGAGAAGCCCCAACAGCAGAAGAAGCTGTTGCAACACTTGTAAATATTGCCTCTTTAGAAAGAGAACAAGAGGGATTAAGATCTCTTCCTGGACTACTTGCAGAATCCATAGGTCTAACTATTGAACAAATTTATGATGGTAATAATAAAGGTGAACTTAAATTTGTAGAGTTAAATGAAAAAATTATAAAGACAGCAAGAGAATCGATTTTTGCGATGGTCAACTCTTTAAAAATAGTTGATGGCAGAGTTTATTTAGAGAAATCACTTCTTTCTAAACTTTTTGACTTACTTAAAGTATTTGGTCTAAATTTACCAACCGCTTGGCTTAGAGTCTGTCGATTAAATGGCTTTAATGAAGTTAATCAGAAGGAATTAAATAAATTATTTGACTACTTACTTTTCTGTTTAGAACAAGTCTGTGCAGACAAAGAAATGGATAGTCTCATTAAAGCTTTAGATGGAAATTATGTTTTACCTGGACCAGGGGGAGATCCTATAAGAAATCCAGGTGTTTTGCCCAGTGGTAAAAATATCCATGCACTTGATCCTCAATCAATTCCAACTACTGCAGCAGTGGCTGCAGCAAAGTCTGTTGTTGATAAATTGATTGAAAGACAAAAGGAAGAACAAGGAACGTGGCCTGAAACAATTGCTTGCGTTTTATGGGGTACTGACAACATCAAAACTTATGGAGAATCGTTAGCACAAATCCTATGGTTTGTTGGTGTAAAACCAAAGCCAGACTCTGTTGGGAGAATTAACAAATTAGAATTAATACCATTAGAAGAATTAGGGAGACCAAGAATAGATGTAGTAGTTAACTGTTCTGGGGTATTTAGAGACCTATTTATAAATCAAATGGCATTAATAGATCAGGCAGTCAAATTAGC
Source organism: Prochlorococcus sp. MIT 1314 (assembly GCF_034093315.1). Taxonomy (GTDB): domain Bacteria; phylum Cyanobacteriota; class Cyanobacteriia; order PCC-6307; family Cyanobiaceae; genus Prochlorococcus_A; species Prochlorococcus_A marinus_Y. The sequence goes on from NZ_CP139300.1 coordinate 364,435, forward strand.
GGCTGAGGCTGATGAACCTTTGGAGTCTAACTTTGTAAGAAAGCATTCATTAGAACAAGCAGAAAAAGAAGGCACCTCTGTAAGAGAGGCTTCATCAAGAGTATTCTCTAATGCAAGTGGAAGTTACAGTTCCAACGTTAATTTAGCCGTAGAAAATTCAACTTGGGAGGAAGAAAATGAATTACAAGAAATGTATTTATCCCGCAAGACGTATGCTTTTAATGCTGATAATCCTGGTGAAATGAATCAAAAAAGAGATGTATTTGAATCTGTTATGAAAACAGCAGATGTCACATTCCAAAACCTTGATTCTTCAGAGATTTCTCTTACAGATGTGAGTCATTATTTTGATTCAGATCCAACTAAATTAATTAAAACACTAAGAGATGACGGCAAAGAACCTAGTAGTTATATAGCAGATACTACCACTTCTAATGCTCAAGTTAGAACACTTGGAGAGACTATCAGATTAGACTCAAGGACAAAACTTTTAAATCCTAAGTGGTACGAAGGTATGCTCAAATCTGGATATGAAGGAGTTAGAGAGCTTTCTAACAGACTTAATTACACTCTTGGTTGGAGTGCGACAAGTGGTCAAGTAGATAATTTCGTGTATGAAGAAACTAATGAAACATTTATAAATGACGCAGAGATGAGAAAAAGATTAATGGATCTAAACCCTAATAGTTTTAGAAGAATAGTTGGTACTTTACTAGAAGTTAATGGAAGAGGTTATTGGGAAACATCAGATGAAAATATTGAACAGTTGAAGGAACTTTATCAAGAGGTAGAGGATAAGATAGAAGGTGTAAAAGAATAAATTCTTTATTATTTTCTATAAATCCTATCGGCAACTTTTAGAATTTGATAATTCATTTTCACATTATGAACTCTCACTATATCAATATGTAATTGAGAACAGAGACAACTTACTGCAAGTGTGCCTATATCTCTTTCTTTAGGATTTACTTCATTTAAGATTTCCCCTATAAATCTTTTTCTTGATGCACCAATTAAAATTGGCAATTTTAAATTTTTAAAAACATCTAAGTTTTTTAAAATTTCCAGATTTTGATTTAAATCCTTTGAAAAACCAATACCTGGATCGATAATAATACTTTTTTTAGATATATTTTTCTCTAAAGCATTTTTTATTAAACTTTCAAGAGACAACTTAACCTCACTCAATAAATTATCATATTTGGAAAGTTTATTCATATTTTGACTATTTCCACGACTATGGGTAATGACAAATGGGCAGTTAAATTTTGAAACGACCTCCAAAATTTCTTTATCTCTCCTTCCTCCAGTGATATCATTTATCCAATTAGCCCCATTTAAAAGTGCTTCGTAAGCTACCTCAGAATTAAAAGTATCAATAGAAATTAAAATATCTGGATATTCAGATTTTATTAATTTCAAATATGGTATTAACCTTTTTATTTCCACATTAGGTCCAACTTCTTCAGCCCCAGGCCTCGTACTCTGGGCACCAAGATCAATAATATCTGCACCATTGCACAAAAATTGATTAACTTGGTCTAAAACTTTTTTTGCTGAATTTAAATCTCCACCATCACTAAATGAATCAGGAGTTAAATTAATAACTCCCATAATTGAAGTTTTGTCTCCCCAGCCTTGTGGCCATGGGTTTGTCTTATTGATAATTTGCAATTCTGGCAAAACTATTAGGATCTAATGAAGCTCCTCCCACTAAAACTCCATCTATGTCACTCATTGACATAATTTCGTCAATATTATTAGGTTTAACAGATCCTCCATATTGAATAATCACTTCTTCAAAGCCTATTAATTTTCTAATCAATGCACATATTTTATTAGCGTCTTTAGGCTCACAAGTTTTACCTGTTCCAATAGCCCATATTGGTTCGTAGGCTACTATAAGATTTGATGGATCTGTATTTTCTAACCCTTGTTCAACTTGTCTAGTAATAACTCTATCTGCTTCCCCTCTTTCTCTTTGCTCTAATGTTTCTCCAACGCAAACTATGGGAGTAAGTCCACTATATTGAGCAAAAACGGCTCTTTTATTAATTTGTTCATCACTTTCACTAAAATATTTCCTGGGTTCACTATGACCAACTATTGCATATGAGACTCGATGTTCAAGAAGCATTTTTGGAGATATTTCCGCCGTAAATGCTCCTTCATCTTCCCAATGAATATTTTGACTTGCAATATCTAAATAATCAAAATCAGAATAATTAGAAAAGGTTGAAATAGCTGTAAAAGGGGGAGCAATAACAACTTTACGATCATTTTTTATATTTTTTATTAAAGGGATAAACTCTTCTAAATAAGACTTTGTCCCAGCACAAGTCATGTGCATTTTCCAATTACCAGCAATAACAGATTTTCTCAAAATACTATCTCCAAGAAAATCATATTAATATAAACTGAGCTGAATAGGTCGACTAATCAAAAATTAATTCATTTTTTAGAAACATAACTTTATCTCCCTTATTTAACTTTCTTCCCCTTCTAGTTTCAATCAAACCATTAACTTTAACTGATCCAGATTTAATGAAAATTTTTGCCTCTCCACCAGAAGTTACCAAATTTTTCCATTTTAAGAATTGATCTAATTTCATTGTTTTGTGTATCAAATAATATTGATAAAGTAGGATAAATAATAAATACATAATATCTTGCGATTAATACCTCCAGTCAGACCATATTCAAATAGGTTTATTAAGGGTTTTATATGCATGCTTATTTATGTAGCTTGTTGGCCTTTGTTAGCTTATTTAGCTGGAAACTTAATCCCAGCAATTGGATCTGGTGATCTCTCAAAAGTTTCTAACATAATACTTAATTCATTATTAGTATTTTTAATTCAAAAAATTGCTCAATTTGGACAGGATGTTTTTATAGCAAAACCATCTTTAGAAATTAGCGAAATAATGAGAGGTAATTTATTTAGCAAAATTCAAAAAATTGATATGAATTCTGTTGAAAAGCTATCAGCGGGGGATATCACATATAGACTTACAGAAGATGCCGACAGAGTAAGCGAAGTCATTTATAAAACAGCTCAGGATACTATTCCATGTACCTTACAATTATTAGCGGTAATAATATATATGTTTTATTTAGATTGGTCACTCACTTTGTCAACGTTTGTATTGGCCCCATTGATTATTCTTTCAGTTAATAGTTTTGGAAGAAAAGTTTTATTAGCATCTGAAAAAAGTCAAGAATCAACTAGTAACTTAGCAGGATTAATAGGAGAATCTATTAATGGAATCTCAACGATAAGAGCTTTTGCTGCCGAAAATTGGATTGAGAATAGATTTTATAAAAGATTAAGTGCAAATAAAAAAGCAAAATATAAAACATTAAAATTACTAGCATTTCAGCATCCTGTTGTAGGTTTTGTAGAAGCATTTGGAATATTAGCAATATTAGGATTAGGAGCCGCAAGAATTAATCTAGGCCTTCTGACTAGTGAAGAATTTAGTAGTTTTTTTGCTGCAATATTGATGCTTATCGATCCAATAAGCCATGTGAGTACGAATTTTAATGACTATAAACAGGCAGAAGCATCAATAAAAAGGTTAAAAAAAATAAATCTAGAACCCATCGAAGATGATAAAGAAAATTTAAAACGTATATCAAATATTGAAGGCAAAATAAGTTTCAAGAAAGTAGATTTTGAATACAAAAGAGATAATCAAGTTCTTAAAAATATAAATTTAGAAATTAAAAAAGGTGAAGTTACAGCTTTTGTTGGAGCATCAGGGGCTGGTAAGAGTACAATGATGGCCTTAATATTAAAATTTCTAACCCCAAATAAAGGAGAAATCTTTATTGATGATAAAAATCTTAAATTATTAAATACAAAAGATATAAGAAAAAATATTGCATTAGTTCAACAACAGCCTTTCTTATTTTCTGGAAGGATTATTGATGTAATAAGAATGGGAAGGAATTATACCAAAGAAGAAGTTATAGAATCAGCAAAAAAATCAAATGCTCACTGCTTCATTCAAAAGCTGCCAAATAAATATGAAACAAATATAACTGAAAGAGGGTCAAATTTTTCAGGTGGTCAGATACAGAGGATAGCAATTGCAAGAGCAATATTAGGAAATCCATCCATTCTTCTCCTAGATGAGGCAACAAGTGCATTAGATGCAGAATCAGAATCAGAAGTTCAAGAAGGTCTTAATAGAGCCATGAAAAATAGAACTGTTATTGTAATTGCTCATAGATTAGCTACTACTCAGGAAGCAGATAAAATAGTTGTCTTCGATAAGGGAGAAATTATTGAGGTTGGGAAACATATTGATTTACTTAATGAAAATGGAATTTATAAAGAATTATGTGAAAAACAATTGATTAAGAAATTATAATAATAACTTATTAATAAAAAGTTAAATCCATGAGTGAAAGCACAAATGAATCTGGCAATCCAGTTTTAACCTTTGAAGGTAAGAAGTATCTGATAAATGAACTTTCTAAAGATATAAAAGAATCAATAAAAGGGTTACAAATAGCTGAAACACAACTTAAAATGCATGAAGATACATTGAAATTACTTTCAATAAGTAGAAACTCTCTAGCTAATCAATTGAGAGAAAAACTAAAAAACATAGATTAAAGTTTTAATAATTATGGATTTCTTGTAATGAGTAGGTATCAATTTTATTACTTCGCAAAGCTTTTATTGCTTTAATGGCTGCCTTTGCTCCAGGGATGGTTGTAAAGGTTGGAATATTATATTCTAAAGCAGCTCGTCTTAAATATGCGTCATCATGTAGAGCCTGGGATCCTATTGGAGTATTAATTATTAATTGAACAAGTCCAGAACGAATTAGGTCTTCTATATTTGGTCTACCTTCATGTACTTTTAAAACCTCTTCAACTTGAATGCCTAAATTAACCAAATATGAGGCTGTACCTTTTGTCGCAATTAATTTAAAACCTAAAATTAACAATTCCTTTGCAATTTCTTCAAGATTCTTTTTATCTAAGTCATTAGTGGACAAAAAAGCTACTCCATCAGAAGGGACACCATTTCCTGCTGCCAATTCAGACTTAGCATAAGCAATTCCAAAATCTTTAGCTAAACCCATTACTTCACCTGTTGATCTCATTTCTGGACCAAGGAGTGTATCAGATCCAGGAAATCTTTTAAAAGGCAAAACAGCTTCTTTTACTGCCTGATATTTTGGAGAAAATTCCTTGGTAAAATCAATCTCTTGTAATGTAAAGCCTAGCATTAACTGGGTAGCTAATTTTGCAACTGGTTTTCCTATGGCCTTTGAAACAAATGGGACAGTTCTAGAAGCTCTTGGATTTGCCTCAAGAATAAATAACTTGTGTTCTTTGTTATTTAAATTTGTCACTGCAAATTGCAAATTTATTAAACCAACAACTTTTAGTCTTTTTGCAATTAATGTAGTCCACTTCTTTACAGTATCTAAAGTCGGTTTTGAGAGAGAAATGGAAGGTAAACAGCAAGCTGAATCTCCAGAATGAATTCCTGCAGGTTCCACATGTTCCATTAGACCAGCAATTACAACAGAACCTTCTGAATCACATAAAGCATCTACATCTATCTCAATAGCATTATTCAAATATTGATCAAGAAGAATTGGATGATCAGGGGATACCTTAACTGCTTCAGAGATATATCTAGATAATTCATTCTCATCTTTAACAATTTCCATTGCCCTGCCTCCTAAAACATAAGAGGGCCTTACAACCAAAGGGAATCCTATATTTTTTGCAACAGTCTGAGCTTCATTTTGATTACGTGCCATACCATTTAAAGGTTGCCTAATACTTAATTCATTAAGTATTTTTGTAAACTCCTCTCTATCTTCTGCTAAATCGATTGAGGTTGGAGAAGTCCCAAGAATTTTTGATCCAGTTCTGACACCATCATTAGATTTAAGCCATTCAAATAAAGGTAATGATAATTTTAGTGGAGTTTGACCTCCGAATTGAACAATCAAACCATAGGGGTTTTCGGCCTCTATTATGTTGATAACATCCTCAAAAGTTACAGGCTCAAAATATAAAATATCGCTAGTATCGTAATCGGTAGATACAGTTTCAGGGTTACTATTGACAATTATTGTTTGGTATTTATTTGTAGAAGCTTGATAGGAAGCATGACAACAACAATAATCAAATTCTATTCCCTGACCAATTCTGTTGGGGCCCCCCCCAAGAATCATAATTTTTTTTGATTTATTATCTTTTGAAATCTCGCTATCAAAAATTTGAGAATTTAAATTAACAAAAGACTCTTCATAAGTTGAATAATGATAAGGAGTTGAGGATGAGAATTCTGCAGAACATGTATCAACAGTTTTATAAATTGGTATTACATTCATGTCTTTTCTATATCTTCTTACTTCAAAAAACTCTGAATTAGTTAACTTTGCTATTTGTTGATCTGAGAACCCTAATTGTTTAGCATTTAGCATCAAATCTCTATCCAAATCAAAAAGTTCTTTTTCTTTCAAAAAATCATTTTCAAAATTAAAGATATTACGCAATTTTTCGATAAACCATGAATCTATATTAGTTACTTCTTGAATATAAGAATTAGATTTCCCCAGCTGCATAGCTTTTTTAATTATAAGAATTCTTTCAGATGTAGGGTTTCTTAAACTGTTCTTTAAGTCATTCTCGTTCTTAGATTCATCTAGTAAATCACATTCCCATCCACAAATACCAACTTCTAAGGACCTTAATGCTTTCTGAAATGATTCTTCAAAAGAACGACCGATTGCCATTGACTCACCAACTGACTTCATAGCTGTGCTTAAGGTATTTGATGTCCCTTTAAATTTTTCAAAAGCAAACCTAGGAATTTTGGTGACAACGTAATCAATTGACGGTTCAAAACATGCAGGTGTCTTTTTTGTGATGTCGTTAATAATCTCATCAAGTTTATATCCAACAGATAATAAAGCTGCAATCTTAGCTATGGGGAATCCAGTTGCTTTACTTGCCAAAGCAGAGGATCTACTTACGCGAGGGTTCATTTCTATGACAATTACTTCTCCATTAGTTGGATTTATTGCAAATTGAATATTACTTCCCCCAGTTTCAACTCCTACTTCTCTGATGATTTTCAATGACAAATCCCTCAATCTCTGATATTCCTTATCTGTTAAGGTCTGTGCGGGAGCTACTGTAATTGAATCTCCAGTGTGGACACCCATTGGATCTAAATTCTCAATACTGCAAACTATTACAACGTTGTCTGCATTATCTCTCATGACCTCTAATTCAAACTCTTTCCACCCAATAAGTGATTTCTCAATCAATATCTGATTACTAGGACTTTCTTCTAAACCTGTTTTACATAATTCGATAAATTCTTCAAGGTTATATGCGATTCCGCCTCCAACACCACCTAAAGTAAATGCCGGCCTTATTATAAGAGGATAAGAATTAATTTTTTTTGATACCTCCTTTGCTTCATTTAAATTAGATGCTATCCCAGATGGGCATACATTTACATTTATTTTTTCCATCGATTCCTTAAACAACTTTCTATCTTCAGCCTTTTTAATAGCTTGCAAATCAGCTCCAATTAATTCAACATTATTTTTTTTCAAAAAATCTAAATCTGATAATTTAACCGCAAGATTCAAAGCGGTTTGACCTCCCATCGTGGGTAGTATTGCATCTGGTTTTTCTCTTAGAATGATCTGAGAAACAATTTCAGGAGTTAATGGTTCAATATATGTTTTGCTTGCGATCTCAGGATCAGTCATTATTGATGCCGGATTTGAATTTATCAATATGATTTCATAACCAGCTTTTCTTAAAGCTTTGCAAGCTTGAGTACCAGAATAATCAAATTCGCAAGCTTGTCCTATAACAATTGGTCCTGAACCTAAAATAAGAATTTTCTTAAGATCACCTCTTTGAGGCATAATTTAAACCTTTATTTATTTCATGCTACTTATAAATCATCAGATGTTAATCAAGTTACTTGAAAAGCAACATTTGTTTCTATAGTATTGAAAGAAAATAATTTTTTATGAGCGAACTTCAGCGACTTAAAAGTTTGTTGCCTCCAGAGAATGAAAGTTGGGTATTTGTTGAAGCTGCTGCCGCTATAGACCCACCTTTGATAATGCTTGAGGAGATTGGTCGTGACGAAGTAGAAATTCAAATAGATTTAGATGAATGGGATAACTTTGCTATTGACCACAGAAATTTGTTATTTTGGCACGAGGTAGGAAAAATTCAAAATGACGCTATTCCAAGAGATGGATGGGAAATGGCCGCTCTTGCAATTGGTCTTGGAGGAGCAATTGGGGAATTATGGGTACAAGATGGATTGCTTTTATTACTGGCGCTTGGTTTATCAAGTTTTGCAGGGTATAGATTATATTTAAAGAATAATTCTGAAAAGAAACTCCAAGATGCTATTTTTGCAGATGAAAGAGCTATAGACCTTGCTTGTAGATTTGGATACAGCATACCAAATGCTTACAAAAGTCTTGGGGGAGCATTAAAGGAGCTAATTGAGAAAACCAGGAAAAAGAAAAAACGAAGTTTCTTTGAGGATAGATTAGATGCCCTAAGAAAAAGTGCTGAAAAAGCCAGATCAGAGTTATCCCAGCAAGAAGGATCAGAAAAATCAGTATCAAGTGAAAATGTATATGGACAATAAAAGTTTGGTTTTAATGGCAGCTAAAGCCTGTGATGAAAAAAAGGCAAAAGATATAAAACTTATAAAAATTGATAAAGTCTCTTTCATAAGTGAATGGATATTAATTGCAGAGGGATTATCTGATGTACAAGTTAGATCGATAACTAATTCTGTAGAGGGAGATTTGAGAGAGAAGGCTAAAATAGAACCTATAAGGAAAGAAGGTGTTACAGAGGCAAAATGGGCTCTACTTGATTATGGTGATTTGATTGTAAATATTTTTCAACCAGAAATAAGAAAATATTATGATCTTGAATCATTCTGGAGTAATGGAGATAATCTTAAATTCCCATAATTGGTATTTATGAAAGAAACAAAATGTCCTGTACCTAGGGAGCAACAACCGACAAATGAATTTATTGAATTATCAAAATCTAAAATTTTTTCATGGCCAAAAACAAAAAAATCACTGATTCTAATATTGATTAAATTTTGGGTTGGTGCTTTTGTTTTATTTCTTGTTATTTCGTCTGGAAGTATATATTTCAAAACAAAAATTTTAAAATATATTCTATTAAGTTTTTTTAGTAGCTTATCAATACCTCTATTGATTTCATTAAGATTATACATTGGTTGGAATCATGTATTTAAAAGATTGATTTCTGAAAGAGTTGAGTACGAAGAGTCTGGTTGGTATGACGGTCAAGTATGGATAAAGCCATTAGTTTTAAAAGAAAAAGAATCACTTATTGCCTCAATTGAGGTAAAGCCTATTTTAAAAAATTTAATTCAAATTTTATCTATAATTTCAGTTTTAGTTTTAGTAGGATTTTTGCTTTTTCAATATTACAATTTCTAAATGAGTACAAACTTCAAAAACCTATACACATCAAATAATCCACCTTTACAAGCAACCTTAATTAGAGGTTCTAACATTGAGTCAATCCATAAAATTCATGCTGTTATTAGCGACAAAAAAGGGAGGGTTTTAATGTGCGCAGGGAATCCAGAATATAAAAGTTTTATAAGGTCAGCATTAAAACCATTTCAGGCAATACCTTTTGTAAGCAGTGGGGCCGCATCAAATATCAATAATTCTTCAAAATCAATTGCATTAGCATGTGGTTCCCATAGTGGCTCCAAAATCCATACAAGAGAAGCTTTTAAAATTTTATGGGAGTACGACATCGATATTCATAATTTGAAATGTCCAAAAGCAAACACAAGTCCACTAGAACATAATTGTTCAGGCAAACATGCTGCTTTTCTAGCTACATGCAAAAAATTAAATTGGCCAATAGAGACTTATCTAAAGGGAGATCATCCACTTCAAATAGAAATATTTAGAATTATTTCCGAATTACTTGAAATCCCCATATCTGATATAAACGCAGAACGCGATGATTGTGGTGCCCCAACTCTTTTTTTAAAGCTAGTAGAAATGTCCAAGCTATATTCGCTTCTAAGCAGTTCAGACAATGCTGAATTAGAACAAATCAGTAGAGCTATGACAACAAACCCGATAATGATAAGTGATAAAAATAAATTTGATACAGAAATAATTGAGGCTTCTCATGGACAAGTTATAGGTAAGGGTGGTGCTGAAGGTATACAGTGTTTTTGCAAAGTAAATGAAGGAATAGGATTAGCTTTAAAAGTAGAAGATGGATCAAGAAGAGCCAAGCATGCTGTTAGTCTTCATTTACTAAAACAATTAGAGTGGATATCTGACCTAAGAATTCAAGACATTGAAGAAAAGGTATTTAATTTTTCTGAAGGAGTGCGAATTGAAGTTAAAGGTAAATTAAAATTCCAAGAATCCTAAAGAAATAAAAAAAAACAACCCTTTCAGATGTATGCTATGTATATGACGCGGGGTAGAGCAGTCTGGTAGCTCGTCGGGCTCATAACCCGAAGGTCGGAAGTTCAAATCTCCCCCCCGCCACCAATGAGAAGCCCGTCATAGACGGGTTTTTTATTGCCTGAATGTACTCAAGGATATGACTAGGGTGCTAATAAGGGTACTGAAGAGACATGAGAGACACCAAAAACCCTTTAAAAGACACCCAAATGTCAACTTTCATGTCAACTTTCTTTCATGTGTTCTTAGTTAATAAGAATTGTTTGAGATCCATCTTTATTATCTGTTACGGTTATTTTTTTATTGGGAAATGACTTAGATAATAATCTTTTCAAATTTTTATTTTTGTTTGAGATTATATATTGATTTTCTTTGGCATTAGCTTTCTCTATCTTGATCAGTTGCGTCTTCTTCAAAAAAGCAATCCTCTCATCTTCTTTAGCTTTCTCTATAGCTAACCTATCTTCTTCTGCAACTACATCATCATTAGAATTGTTTTCAATCAAAAATTTTTTTTGGTCTTTCAAAAGTAATTCGACCAATTCTTTTTTTGTTTTACGACTATATAAGTGAATTGATAATTTTTTTGCTTCTAGACGTATTTCTCTGAAGCTTAGTTTAAGTAACTTATCTTTTATGTTTTCATCATTATCAAGGAGATTATTAATCATTAATTTTAAAAACTGCTAAAGAAGATAGTATGAATATCCTCGATAATGCAATGTATTAATTACTTATTAATAATTAAAAGTCGATATATTCTTACTAAATCAAACCAATTCCTGATATAGATGATTTAATAGACGAAAAGGAAAATAAGTTTAATGATGGTTGGTGGTAATGAGTACTAAATGGAATGACAAATCCTGGCAGAAAGACTTTTTGAATATGAAGTCACATTCTCCTGCTGATGCAAAGCTACTAATGGGAGGTGTAAAAGGATTAAAAGATGCTTGGCGTTTAGGTGTTCTTCATGTTGAATACGAAAGACTAAAGAAGATACAAGAGCAGCAACAACAATGAAAGAAGAAATAGATTGGAAAAAAGAATTACTAGAGAGCGGAAAGTTCAATAATCAATTTTCAAAAAATATATTAGAAACTGGAGCAAAGAATTATATGCAGGAAATTTATATGGGATATATGTATTCCAGATGGAGAAAAATTAGAGGTCTAACTAAATAACAAATACCAAAATACAGACAGCTATGTTTAAGAGCAAGCTAATGGTTTTAGAATTAATTCTCATAATTATCTAGCTTTAGTAAGCTTAATTTCTCTCTTAATAAGTAATGCTATAACAACAACACACATGTTCATTAGAAATACGTCTAATGGCATTTAATAAAAAAAGTCTCTAATCAATTAATAGCAATGATATTGATGTGCCAATAAAAAAAGAGGGTTTAACCAACCCCCCTTTTTAGATCATAATTAAGCAAGAAAATTTAGGAATCTAATAATTCCATTTCTTTTTGAGCTTGCCTGATTCTTTCTTCAAAGACGGATCTCTTGTATGGAGTAACTTCTCCATTTTTAGTTGCCAAAAGCTGGGCTTGATGAAGCCTATTGGCTTTGTTGATTTTGTCTCTTATTTGTAAGAGGTTATTCATGGTCTTATGCAGTTAATGAGAATCCCGTTCCCTATTCCCATGTCATGCGTCCAGTTATATAAATATTGGATGAACGTAAATAAAAAATAACATTCAATAATTATTATTGCGAGAGTAATTCTTACTAAATTTCCATACTCTTTAAAAAACAAAACCTAATCATCGTAGACCAGACAACGAGGGTCGGATGGATCTAATTCGCATTCCTTATCCCAATAGTCTGCTAGGTCTGTTGACATCTTTTTCTCTTGGATTAGTTCCTTGAGAGTTGAATAATCATTTGCATTATCAAGATCTCTTGAGTTCTTATCTTGAATGCAGAATGTTGTTTTTAGTTTCATGGTACTTACCTCGTATTCACATCTATGGTCTAATCCATTTAAATAGTTCGCTGAGAATTTTATGTGTGCGGTAAGAGGTACGAAAATGTACGGATTGAGGATCAAAAAGAACTCACTGATCCCGAGTGAGCGAGATAAAAATATTTTTGAGAGGATCTTGGAAGTCTTATTTTAGACCTGTGTTGCCACTCTAAATTCGTATTGCTATAAATTTAAAGCGGACTAAAGTCTGTAAACTCCACGAGGATTTAGTTCGCTCCGATTCGAGCATTTTTGTTTTACGAGTAATTGTTCTAGACATGTTTTTTGTTTGAATAACGTTATTAATAAGTGTTCGAAATAATACAAATGTTTTGATTGTTGGATATAAGAGTTTTGTATATTGCTAGTACACTTCGAATAAGGTTATTTAGGTCAGTTACTAAATCCTCGTGGAAAAAGCTTTAGTAAATTTCTTTTACTGGTTACTAATGAGATCAGTAGAATCCCATTACGGCGCATCCTTAGTTCCAGTAAAAGTTCCTTCTAATACGATCAAACGTTTTTATTAAATTTTCTAGGTTCTTTAAGGTAAAAATTAATAAATTATTTCTTAGCGTTTAATGCTTTTAATAGAGTTTCATGCCTTCTTTTTGACTTCATACATGGAGATCTAGTTTTACCAATACAGCATAAACTATCCACTAGTGGATCTATACTCGAAAACCGACACATAATACGTTAATATCATAGTCATAGAGACAGGAATGGACTTGAGATGACACAGTCAAAACTTGAGCAAATACTGAAGATAGACAACGAATCGTATAATCTTTTACGAGTCCTTACTATGTTTATGAAGTTAGATAAAACGCAGGACGTTCCACTTCAAGCAATGGCAGTATTTTGGTTTGTAGCAACCTATCAGAATTGCAGTAAAAAGAATATTGAGGAACACTTTAAAATGAGCAAAGCTAGTGCATCAAGACTCACAGACTATTTAAGTAGATATCACCGACTAGGCAAAGCTGGTTTAGGATTAATTTCAAAAGAATCTGATCCTAAAGATAAAAGGAAAACACTTTTGAAGCTAACACGGAAAGGTAAGGATTTAATAGAGAAGTCTTTTAGTACACTTTATGAAGACGTAAAAGATTACGAAATAGACTATGAAGAGTAATGAATAACCTAATTAATCCTCTAGCACTTGGAAAAGTATTAAAGAAGTACAATTTAACTCCACAGAATAAGCAGCAAATAGTCTTACTATCTAAACGGAAAACCGAAACATGGTCAGCCATTCATAGACTTGCAAGAAGACTAGAATTTACACAGTCAGTAGTAGATCAGCAGCAACACTAAAATCGCATGAATAAAGAAGAAAGAAGGAAAAAATATAAATCAATGACAAGCCAAGAAAGGCAAGAATTGATCCTAAAGAAAATGAAAGCTAAAGGAATAGAAGTAGGAAGTGGAGTCCCAGATAAAAGATATGCCAGCAAAGAAGTTTATGAATTAATCCATATTGCTAATTGCTTTCCTGAATTAAGAGAAAAAGATAATTAATGGAAAAATTTACTTTGATAAATAAGGATAGATCAAGAATAAAAGTATTTGAACCATTTGAGGATGTATCGAAGCCTAGTCCTAGTATTGATGCAATGATGGTTAGTTATGGATGTGTATACAAAAGGAGTAGTAAACCAGTTATGAAAGGGAGTCGAGTTGAAACTATTGAAGCTGCACGAAAAGAATATAAGTAGTTATTGGTAGAGGGTTTGAAGAAGACAAGTATATTTAATAGCTATTTTTAAAAAGTTGTTGCAAACGCTCAAAATCGTGATAATCACTTATTAAGTGATAGAAAGACTAGACCCATTATCAAACCGTGAAACCGGTAACTGCTCTGATGGAGCGTCAGCATTTCGAGAGACCATCTATATCTCTGCTTACCTATATCCATAATCGTCTAAGGAGGGACTCGTGCAAGAAAAAATTGTCTTGTCTAAATATTTAGATGAAGACTTGAATAAAGTCAGAGAGATTTTCAAGATCTGGAACAATGACGATGAGGAGGATTGAGAACATTGACGAACGATCTCGAAAAACTTACGAAGTCACTTTTAAAAACTTCAAGAGCTATTAAGTCACATAAATGGAATACGTTTCAAGAGCTTAAGACCCTATTAATTCAAGAAAGTCAATTAATGATTAAGCTTGTAATGGTAATGGGTTTTGACCTAGCTCTAAGAAATCAGTATTTCGTTAAGAGAGGAAAGTCATAGCAATTCTCTCAACAATAAATCTTGAGAGCTGTAAAAACAGCTCTCTTTTTTTCAATAGCGCTTCATTTTTTAGAGGTCATTTTAAAGGTTAAATATGCAAAGCCACCTAGTAATAGCAAACTAACAACACCATACGTAATAACTATTCCATACATATGAGTCACTTAACCAATCAAAGAAATAATAAGGGTTAATATTTTTTCAGCAATAAATCTTCTATCCATTAAAAAGAGGGTTTTATCCCTCTATGTTAGGTCGACTGTCAATCATTAATAAGTAGCTAATCCTTCAACTCTTCCTAAAAATTTGAAAATTTAACCTATTTACCACCACATACCGAGATTTAATTTTTTTGCATCCCTATTACATGCAAGCTCACACTGGCTTAACTCTTTGACTGAGAGAGCCTCAAGTATTCTTGCCATATCAATAGAAGATAGTTCTCCATTAACGTTCCACTTAAGTGTAGTTTTACGTTGAGGGGTGTTTTTTGTTTTCTTCATCATGACTTTATAAGGTCGGGAATAATTAATTAGCATGATTATTTAAAATTCTCAAATATTTATTGAATAAAAGAGTATAAATTACCAAAAAAATGTGAAGTTTTTATAAGTTAACCAATTAAATTTATTTTTAAAAATCCAGAAACTATAGGTGTTAATTATCCATCTAACCTATCTGCGTAATCTCTTAAAACTTCAGCAATCTTTTGAGGTGGAATTTCTTCTTGATATTCTCTACATAAATCAAAAAATTTATCTAAGAAATCTTTCATTGAAGAGGACATTAAAAAAGGAGCTATTTGCTCCCTAGTTTAGATCGACTGTCAATCAATAAAAGGCTACATCATCTCGTAGCTATCAAATTTAGTTTTTAACTTTGCTGCTTTATGCAAAAGACCAACAGCTTCTTTTCTTCCTGTAGCTTGTTGCGCTTGGAGCGTTAAATCAGCATATTTTTATTCGATTTTCTTTTGCATTGTTAAATTAAATAGAGACCGTTTTTGACTCTCGCTAGCATCAAGGAATACTTGCAGAGGATAAGGAATCAACGGTAAAACCTCAGAGTCAAGAATTTGGAACGGGTTAACTCATGTATTAAATTTATAATCAATTAGCTTAACACCTCTTTGTATCTACGATTACATTCTTATAGTTACTGATTTATCTCTTTTATTGGTCAGCCCGACGAGTAAATATTGGTAAATAAATTATTGGTAAATAAATTGATAATTCTTATGTCATCAAAATTAGAAATTCATGTCAACCTTAAAGTGAGACTCAATAAGTTGACATAGATTAAATAGATGTCAACTCCTATATCAACAAGGTATACAGTCTCATTGCTACCAGTGGATCCATGCCAAATACCTTTGGCCTCATAACCCGAAGGTCGGAAGTTCAAATCTCCCCTCCCGCCACCATTTAGAAGCAGATTCAAGGTTGCTTTTTTAGTTTTTGCAATTGCTTTTAGCAATTAATAAAGATTAAAAAAACAGAAGGATTATATTTTGTACTAAAAATAAGTTATTAAAACTTATTAGAAAGATCATTTTGAATAGAAAACTTTAAATCAACTCTAACTATTAAGCCTATAATGATAAAAAAAATTCCAATGTACGAGTTCAGAGATAGCTCCAAAATATTTAATTAAGTTTCTAACAAGATATTAAATCATAAATTATTTCTATTAAATAATCTCATAACAAATAATAAAAAAACAACATAAAGCTTAAACTTTCCAAAATCTAAAAATTTACTTTTATAGGGTAGAGTTAAAACTATTAATTTGTTAATAAATGGAGAACTTAATACAACGTGACCTAGGTTCAAGTTTACTATCAATAGCGATTATTCTAGGATTGCTAGGTTTAATATCTGTCTTTCTGAGAATCCTAGCAATTTCAATAAAAAGAATTCTTGAAGCAATATTCAAAGAGTCCTAATTACAGAAATAATTCAATACATTAGAATTGTCCACATAATTCTTTTATGAATAGGTATAATAACCTAAAAATGTCAATTTTAGATAAAGCCAAGATAAAGAAATCTGTTCAAGTAAACTTAGAGCTTTCAAAGGATAGGCTTACTAAAGAAACCATTGATGCTATAAATGTTTCTTCCGTTTGTAGAATCAACGATTTCAGAATAACTGATGGTAAAGGTATAGGAGTAGTCTTGCAATTATCAAATGGCAAAGAGCAATGGTTCTTTGAAGATGAAATTAATCTCCTCGATGAAAATGGTAATATAATAATAAAAGAAAATAATACAAATTCCAATAATAGTTTGATACTAGAAACCTTAAGAAAATTAAAGTATGAAAATAAAAATAAGGTTGGCGAGTTAATTAATCCAATTAACTTTTTTCTCTGGTTAATTGTATCGTTTAAAGATATTTTTTAAATAGTTAAGAAATTTTCTAAAATAGAAATAATAATAAAATTATTTAAAGAAGAACTTTAAGAAATTTAAAATTTAAATGGAAAATAATATTATAAAAGTAAAAAATCTATCAAAGTCTTTTAATATCTCTTCTAAAGAAGAAGGATTAAAAGGTACAATTAAACATTTTTTTAAGAGACAAACAAAAAATTTAAAGGTCATAAAGAATATAAGCTTTGAAATTAAAGAAGGAGAAATAGTGGGTTTTCTAGGAGCTAATGGAGCTGGGAAAACAACAATTTTAAAAGTTCTTTGTGGCTTAATTCATCCCACTGAAGGTTCCATTTCAGTTTCAGGATACTTACCGTGCAAAAGAAAAGATAGTTTCCTAAAGGACATTACTTTAATAATGGGTCAAAAACAACAACTAATATGGGATCTTCCACCAATAGAATCATTCTATTTGAATGCTTCAATATATGAACTAAATAATTTCGAAGCAAAAAGAAGAATAAAAAAATTATCAGATATGCTTGAAATCGATGAAGAGCTATTCATACCTGTAAGAAAACTATCTCTAGGGCAGCGTATGAAGTCTGAACTATTAGCAGCTTTGATACATGAACCAAAGATCCTTTTTTTGGACGAGCCTACACTAGGTTTAGATATTAATGCACAGAGGAATTTAAGAAAATTCCTTCAAAAATACAACAAGGAAACTAATGCAACTATATGCCTAACGAGTCATTACATGAAAGATATTACATCGCTTTGCAAAAGAGTTATATGTGTTCACAAAGGTTCTATTTCATATGATGGGCAACTTGATCTACTATTAAAGAAATTATCTCCTATTAAGGAAATATTAATAGTTTGTGGCTCAGAAGAAGATGCAATGAAAATAGAACATTCAGGTTTCAGTGTTAAAAATAAAACAAAAAATGAAATCACAATAAAAGTTGAAAATAAATCTATTACTTCTTCACTAAAAACCATCCTAAATAACTTTGATATTGAAGATCTTTATATTAATGAACCACCCATAGATGAAATTATTGGAAAAATATTAATTAAAAAAAATTATGATATCTAATTTAATTCACCGTAAAATATTCACATTATTGAAGGTCCAATATTCAAACATGTTGGAATATAGGGTGGAGATTGCATTATGGGCAATTTCGGGGATTATTCCTTTTTTCATGTTAAACATATGGACAAATAATAACCTTAATGAATCGATAAACATTAGTAATATTATGCTTTCTAGGTATTTCTTATGTGCTTTTTTTGTAAGACAGTTTTCAGTAGTTTGGGTCGTATTTACTTTTGAAGAAGATTCTCTTATGGGGAAAGTATCCCCATATCTAATCCAACCTTTAAATCCATTTTTCAGGTATTTTGCACAACATCTTGCAGAACAAATTACAAGATTTCCATTCGCATTAATTATCGCAATTTTCTTTTTTACTCTAAATCCAGAAAGTATATGGATTCCAAATATCGGTACATTATTCTTATCGATGATATCTACTTTTTTATCTTTCTTAATTCAATTTTTAATTCAGTCAATAGTTGCATGTCTATGTTTCTGGACAGAAAAAGCTTCTTCAATCGAAAGATTGTTATTTATCCCAACTTTATTTTTATCAGGTCTTTTAGCTCCAGTAGTTTCATTCCCCGAATATGTTAAATCTTGGATTTATTTAACTCCTTTTCCATATCTAATCGATTTCCCTGCAAATTTACTATCTGGCAATGAAACAAATGTTAGTGGAGGTTTTATCATGCAAATTCTATGGATTCTTTTACTTTTCCCAGTATTTAGAAAAATATGGTCTGAAGGAACGAAAAAATATACTGCTATGGGATCATGAATCCGAGAAAATATTTTAAAGTTTATAAAAAATTTTTACATACTTCTCTAGCTTCTGAATTGGAGTATAAAACGAATATATTAGTTGATTTAATTACAGCAACTTTAAGTTTAATAGGGAGTATATTTTTATTATCTATATTCTTTCAGAACAATGGAAATATTGGAGGCTGGGAATTTGAACAGGCCCTGATAATTCAAGGGATTTATACAATTTTAAATGGAATAACTAATACATGGTTCAATCCAAATCTTACCGAAATAGTTAAACACATAAGAGAGGGAACCTTGGATTTCGTACTTTTAAAACCAATTGATAGTCAATTTTTTATCTCATTAAAAAAAATAAACCCATCTGGTTTTTTAGAAATAATGCTTGGATTTTGCTTATTATTATTCTGCATCAGAATCAATCAAATCAATATAAATTTAAGTTTTCTGAGCTTGTCTTTGATAACTATAGTATGTTCAATTTGTATTTTGTATAGCTTATGGTTTTTTATTTCTACAACCACTATTTGGTTTGTAAAGACATGGAATGCAACAGAAGTTTTAAGATCATTTCTTTATATTGGAAGATTTCCTTTGAATTCATTTTCATTTTCTCTAAGAATATTTTTTAGTATTTTTATTCCTATTGCATTCATAACAACAATCCCTTCAGAAGTTTTCCTGGGTATTTCTCAATTATGGAAAATATTGCTTGAAATTATAGTTGCTATGGTATTTCTTCTTACTTCTAGAAAGTTTTGGTTATTTGCATTAAAATTCTATACATCAGCTTCTAGCTAAAAATTATTTGACAACCTCTCTACAATATTCCCAAATTCTTTGTTTACTTTTCAGATTAAAAAGCCTCGATAATCTCTTGAAATTGGGATTAGATTTTTTAACAGTTAAAAGCTTGCAGTTGTATTCAATTTGATAATGTCTTGCAATAATACCTAATTTGAGTGCAATATTAGAAAAAATAATTATTAGCGCGAGTTTAAAAAAGGTCCCTAAAACATTTCCAAATGACTTTGAATAATTCTCATTTTCAGTTTTTAGTTCAAATTTCATTACTTGACTATATGCTGAGGGCACTTAATTGCTGCAATAGCAACAGCTGTAACCTTAAAATTCTCCGACTTCTCAATAACCTTTTTGACTTCTAATGGTCCAAATTTATTACTAGCATCACTGTAAGAAAGAAGTAAAGATTTATAATTATCATGACCCAAATTTCTATATTCACAGAAATTATCTCCAACGTAGTTCAAAAGAGTTAGTAATGTTAATTCAATCATTAAAGCTTTTTAACTAAGAAAGTTCTTACGAATAATACAATGAATGACATTTTTAACAAGTTTAATTACCCAAATATATTTGGAATCTTCAAATAATAAGTTTACTAATTAATTTTTAAATTTAGAAATTAAATAAGACTCGCAAGAGTTACAAACATGAGAATCATCAAAACACTATCTGTAGTGTTTAGTTGTTATTCACTTTGCACTACAGATAGGGGGTTGCAATTTTCAAGAAATTGGTTTAAAAATAAGGTTCCCCATCACCCGGCCCCACAAATGTGAGGCCTTTTTTTTACCTTTTTAAAAATTAAGGTATGAATTAAAAGTATTGTTTAATACAACGAGTATTTACTTAAAACATAAAATAATAAATAAAGACAAAATGAATTTATCTTTATTAACTGTTACAGCTTTCTTTGGTCTTTTTTTGACCACAACCGTATTAATATTTACGATTAATTAATTTACAAAAAACTCATTATTGATTTAATCAATAAACTAATACCAACACAAAAACACACTATTATAAAAGTCTTTTTAATTAGTGTATTTCCATTTAACTTTGATAAATGAGCTCCGAAATATCCTCCGGTAAAAGAGCCAACTACTAACAATATTAATATATTGGAAGGAACGGACCCTATTTTACTTAAAAAAATTGCTCCGGTAAGATTCCAAAAAATGCCAACAGTAAAGAATGTCAAACTAATAGCACGAAGAAAATCCATTCCAAATGTTTTTATTAAAAGTAGTGTTATTAGCAATCCAGTTCCAGAAGAAATAGAACCATTCAAAATACCTATAAGGAAAATAAAGATTAAAAATCTAATTTTATGAATTAAATTAAGTTTAATATTCCCAGATGATAGCCCTAAATCTGATTTAAAAAATGAGTAAAGTGCTAATAATATTGAAATTATGCCTAAAAATAAGTATAAATACTGTTCTGAAATAAATTCAACTATAGAAGCACCAAAAATCACTCCAGGTAATCCAAAAATTAAAATTTGCAAGGCAACATAAATATCATTTTTTAGAGAGTTGTAATTTCTTAATGATCCGCCTAGCCCTAACGCTACTGTTGCTAATTTATGAGCAGCCAGGGCCTGATAATAAGGGACCCCAAATAAAATCAATCCTGGCAATTGAAGTAAGCCTGCTCCACCTCCAGAAATTGCTGAAAAAGTATTAGAGAAAAAGGATATCAAAAATATAGAAATACTTTTATAAAAAGAATAATCAAAGTTAACTACTATTGTTTTTAATAAATAAAGCATTAAATATAAATTCTATTTTTTTATAATTAAATATTATTATTTTAGAAAGAAAAATAGGCTTTCATAGTTTTATCTTCCCTTTTAGAAGCATAGTTTAAAAAAAACTGTTATTATCAAAAATAATCAAGAGAATTGTGTTATGCACAAACAAGATGCAATTTATCTTGATCAGTTATGTCCCAAGATAAGTAATAAAATTTGGAGAGAGTCACTTCACAAACTTACTAAATATAAATGTATTTATTGCGGTGATCCTTCAGAATCACTTGACCACGTTCATCCAAAGTCAAAAGGGGGAAACAGCAGCACAAGAAATTGCGTGCCTTGTTGTTTATCTTGTAATGGACAGAAATCAGATTCGGAAGTTCTTAGTTGGTATAGAAATCAAAAATTTTACGATCCCAGAAGGTCTATGGCAATACGAGCGTGGTTTAATGATGATTTAAAACTAGCATCAGTTATTTTAAAAAATATAAATTAAAACATTAAATAATGAATTGATTAAGATTCATAAAGAATATTTATTATTAGGATTAAATATAACTTTTATTTAATTAAATCATGTTTAATTTGATTTTATTAAATTATTATTTTTCCACCTGAATTTATTTTATTCTTCCGAAAAATAGCAATATTTGAATAGTCCTCTTTCCAAATTATTGGTGAATCTAAAACCTTTCTATCGGGAGATTTTACTGAAAAGATTAACCCAAATACAAACAGTATAGTAATTAAGATGACGGTTAATACTAATTTATCTGAAATATTATTCATTAATTTAATCTATTTTGAAAAATTTTTGTCAGGAGTGGTTTTTTCGTAAAATTCTAGAAAATATGATTTAAAATAATCAATACCATCATTTCCAATTAATCCAAAAGTCCGTCCACAATCATTTACTACTTTCATTGAAATTTGATTTGCTAAATCATCTTTCTCAATCCACTTTTTTTGAGGATTGTAAGAAAAAAAAATAATATTTTCTGTTTTCACAATAGCGTATTTCATTGCTTCATCTTTAGAAAAACCATTTTGAATAGAATTACAATAATTTCTCGAGAAATTATTTGAGATTCTATTTTGTAGAAATTCAACATTAGGATCTGATCTATCAAATGCTAGACCTATTGGAGGATTTAATAGATAAAAAATAAATAATAATAAACCTAAAAAGAACTTCAACAATAGCTATAAATAAACATTTACTTATACAATACTAATCATTTTTTTTTGCCTTTTCAATTGAATCGCATATTTCTTAAAAGCAAAATTAAATTTCAATTTATTAAATATTAATAATATTGTAATACGTTCAGTAATAATATTCATGAGTTTATATTGAATTACTTTATATGTACGAATCATTGATGACCTTGCTTTTTTTCCCTGATTGGGCAAACGGATTACCTTCGGACTTCTTAATACTTCATTTTTTCGTTGGAGCAGTTATTTTCCCATTCAATATGATACATGCTAAAGCAAGAAGAATTGATAGTCAGAATCCACAGGAAGCAGCTAATGGATATAAAAATTCAGACGCAACTACATTCTTTGGATACGAAGAAATTAATTAGATTTCAATAAAGATATTTAAGGAATCACTTTATTGATGTTAATTTTCCTAAATTCATCCTTAGATCTTAATATTTTCAGTCCAAATGAACCTATAGGGATTTTGATTCTTTTTTTAGGATTAATATTCAGTAGCTTGATTTTCTATATTATTTATTCTGTAAGCACAAATAAAGAGTCAGTAGAAGATAAAAAAATAAGAACAAAAAAGGAGACTTTGCAAAAAGAGAAAATAGGAAAATTATTCCCTAAGAAAAAATAAATTTAATTGTTGCATTACTACTAAGAAATTTATTAATATTATTAATTATCAAATCTGTAGGATCAAAAAACATTAATTTAAGCTCTCTTAAGTCAAACATTGATTTCTAAAACCATACTTTAACATTTAATTTTTTTTAATGAGAAATTAATATTATGTTTTTTGAAGCAAGAAATATTTTCAAAACCAGCAAAAAATGTTAAAAATGAAGAAATCAGTTGAAGTTCTTGGTGAATTCACCTCAATATCTATTTCTTGCTAGTGGAGTAAAAAATGGGGAAGGATTTTGGATTGTAGAAATAAAAAATTGTGATGAAAATATTCTTGAAGATAAAACAATTTTAGATTGTTATAGAAAAGAATTAATAGGAAATGAATCCGCAAGAGATATACTTTTCGCTATTAATCTAAATATAACTAATTTATTAAATGAACTAAGAAATAAAAATTATTTAATTGAAAAACCTTCAATGGGGATATCTTTTGATATCCCACTCGATCTCTTGGAAAGTATTTTCGATTTTTGGTTAGATGTATATAAAAATCCAGAAGCCTGGGAAACATGTCTGGGTCTTCTTAAAATTAGAAAAAGAATTTCCTTATCTAACCTAATCAAAAGCAAAAGTCTAAAGGGTAACTCTAAAAAGTGGGCTGTAAAGGTTGAAGATTTGCATACTTATTTACCAAATTCACATAAATTTGAAAAGATAAATGACCCTATGTGGAAATAATCCTAATTTAAATAATAAATATATTTACTTGATAGACTTTTTAAGTAAAAATAAAATTATTTATTAATAAAAAATGAATAAGCCATATTCTTTTAATGAAGATCAAATGAATGGAATCGTAGAAGACACTTTTGCTAACATAATAAAAGAATGTGAAAATTTAAAAAAAAATACAAATTGCCCAAATGAACAGGTAGTAGCACTTTTAAGCGTAATCGCATCAAATTTCGCAATTACAAATGAAAAAGTAGAGAATTAGGATGATAAGTTATTTTTCCTGGAACGAATTTGACAAGAGTGTCGAATACATAGCTAACGAGTGTAAACTTTTAGAGTTTTCTGGAATATATGGAGTTCCTCGAGGTGGTTTATGTCTTGCTGTAGCATTAAGTCATAAATTAAAAATAAATTTAATTTCAGAACCAATAAAAAATTCACTAATAGTAGATGATATTTATGAAACTGGTATTACATTAAATACGTTTAAAGATATTGAGGGAGCAGTGTTTTATGTATTATTCAGTAAAATCCCGCCTACATGGTGGAATACTGTAAATATATCGAAAAAAAAAGAATGGATAGTTTTTCCATGGGAAAATACTATAAATTGCAAAAGTGACCGCAACGAATACATCAAAAAAAGAGGTTTGAGTTGAAAAAAAAATTATATTTAGCTAATCCATATGGATTTTCAAAACAGACCAATAAACTCTTATATGAATTTATTAATATTTTCAATGATTTAAATATAGAAGTTTATGAACCTTTTGAGAGGACAAAACAAATCATAAAAAAAGAAGGTGAATGGGCATATGAGCTTGCAAAAAGTAATTATAATGATTTAAAAAAATGCGATTGTATTTTTGCAATCGTTAATGGTTGTCCCCCAGATGAAGGAGTAATGGTTGAACTGGGAATTGCAATTGCTCTTAAAAAGAAAGTTTTTTTATTCAGGGATGATTTCAGAAGTTGTTCTGATAGCAATCAATACCCATTAAATCTTATGTTATTTATTGGACTTCCTAGAGATAATTGGAAAAAGTTTTTTTTTGAATCTCTACAAGATATTAAGAGTAATAAAAAAGGATTTGTGGAATGGGCAAGAAATTAACCTTAATAAAACAAAATTTCTTGAGTTAAATTTTTAAATTAAAATAAATTACTGTTAAGGTGCTAGAATATATTTTTATTTGAAAAGTTTTGACACAAGTTACAGTCGGAGAAAATGAAGGAATTGAGTCTGCCCTCAGAAGATTTAAAAGACAAGTATCTAAATCAGGAATCTTTGCAGATTTAAAAAGACTTAGGCATCATGAAACACCTATTGAAAAATATAAAAGGAAATTGCAACAAAGAAGAAAAGCTAAAAGAAGATAATTTGATATCTATATCACAAAGCAAACTTTAGGTAAAAAAAATTACGAATTAAGAAATTTCATTTCTTAATAGATTTAAAATAATAATAATGTGTTTAATTATTTGAGATTTTTAATCTTTTTAACAAGATTTATACCAACCCCTGATACCGCAAGTAGATCTTTTTCATCAGCATCAATAACAGCTTTAGTTGATTTAAATCCAGCCTCATACAAAGACTTTGCACTTTTAGCTCCAACACCTGGTAGTGTAGTTAAGGTTTCGATTACTTTCTTAGAGTTAACTTTTTTGGTCTTTGTTTTTGAATTTTTTGCTGACTTAATTTGTTTTTTTTCTTTCTTTAAAGTAGTTTCTGAGGAAACTGAACTTTTAAATAGAATTGATTTTAGTTTACTTAAAAATTTAGAAATCATTTAAATATATAAGTAATAAAATTAAATCTTCAATTTATAACTTATTATAAAATCCAAAGGAGGATAATAAATTATATATCATTGAATTAAATTAATTTATTTACATATATATAAAGCCACATTTTTAATATTTATGCAACCTTACAAAGGTATCCAAGATCTTTATCCTCTATTCTAAAAATCCGTAGAATAATAAAATTTACTTTCCAAAATTGGAAGTATTTACTATTAGTAAAGTTAGAGTTTGATTAGGGAGTAGAACTTACGAAATGAAGCTCATATTTATAAGTGGCCCTTCAGGTAGTGGGAAAACAACATTATCTAATCAAATATTAGTAAAAATCAAAAATGGCATTGTTTTAAGTACAGATAATTATTATAAAACAGGACTAATAAGTAAAGTACTCTCAAAATTTGTACAAGGTTATTTCGATAGAAGCTTAAGTTTTAATTACAAGCTTTTTAAAAAAGATTTTGCCTTTATTATTAAGAATAGAATTTCAATTCAAGAACGTTCATATAATTTCAAAAAGAAAACCATTAAAAATTTATTAAACGAGAAAAATAATATTAAATTTTTAATTGTTGAAGGAATTTTTGCCAAAGATTTTGCAAATAATATTTATAGTAAGAATGTTTTTTTATTAGAATTAAAAATCAATAAAAATGATTGTATGAGGCGGGTAATCAATAGAGATTCAAAAGAAAGGGGTAAAGAAAAAAAACAAGCTAAAAATGATTTTCTAAAATCCTGGGATATTTATATTAAGAGATCCAAAAATAAAAATAAAAAGAGAAATATAAATGAGATTCTTATTACAAAAGGCACTAATATTGATCTTATAATTAAAAAAATATTTAATTATAGTTCATAAATTTATTCACCAATATTAAAGCACTAAGAATTGAGCCTTCAATTCTACCAAAGCCCTCTCCTTCAAACCAATCTCCGCAAAAACCAATTCTATATTTTCTACTAAATTGTAAATATAATGGTACTTGTTTTCCAGAAGGTTGTGATGCTCTCCATTTCATAATAGAGATGTTCTCATTACCCGTTAATTGATTTATAGAAGGATTAGACTCAAAAAGCTCATTGAAATTTTTAAATATTTTTAGTTTAAAAAAATCTTCATCTTCTGATTTAATGTAAGAATCAATAAAATCTATATTTTTTGTATGGACTACAATACCTAATTTCTTATTATCTTGTAGTTGAAAAATAACTCTTTCAAATTTATATTTATTTTCTAAATTTTCTGTTAAATAAAAATACCTTTGTTTTTTAGAATAATAATCTTTATAGTTATAATCTTGATTTGTATAAATTAAAAAAGTCAACCTAGGAGTAAATGATTGCTTTTCTAAATAATTCAAAAGGGAATCTATTTTTTTGTCTTTATTTTGTGGTATAGCTTTCCTTAATGGAATTTGATTGATATTTAATATCTTTAATGACCTTTTATGAGATAGCAAAGTAGTTGAACAAACAAGATATTTTGATTTGAATTCTTCCCCAGTTTTAGATGTTAAAATCCACTGATCTTTATAAAATTTTAAATCAACTATAAGTCTTTCAAAATAAAAATCAATATTTCCCCTTGAATTATTCAACCCAATTATATTTTGAGCTAATTGACTCATAGAAAATAAAGAATGATATTTATGTCCCTGAGAAAACTCAGAAAATTTTATACTTTCTAAATTTAATTCTTCATCTAGTAGAACTAAATCTGAATCGTCAGTTTTAATTAACTTGTTTTCCAATAATTCATCTATATAATTTTTCAAAACTAGATTATTTTTACTGTTGTATATATTTAAATTAGGAGAACCATGATTAAGTTCCCACCCTTTAAATTTTTTGCTTATTCTTGTACTTGATCTCCCTCCAAGCCCTCGACCCGCCTCAATCAATGCAACCTTTTTTTTTAAGTTACTTTGAAGATACTTGGAAGCAAAAACACATGCAGATAATCCTCCACCTATTATTGACAAGTCGTATGTAAAATTACTCTTCATAAATTAAATTGAAAGTAATTACCTTTCAGTTTCTAAAGATACTATAAAGAAAATTTAGTTTTTCATTTGTTGTGAAATCAGTTTCAATAATTGGAGTGATATTATTTTTTTTATAAAAACTAACTAAATCTCTAGTAAAATCATAAAAATCATCTAAGGAGTATAAAAACTTTTCGGATATATAAACCCCTTTCCAAGGACGAAATTTAAACCTTGATATAAATTGTTTTGAAGGAATTAATAAACTCCCAAATAGATTGAATTTTTCAGATTCTGCTACCTTCTTAAGATAAGTCACTTCATTTTGAAGTACTTTAATATCTGTGCCATATTGAAACCAAATTGAATTTATTAGTCCTGAAGAAATTTTCCTATCGAATCTTTCTCTTTCTGAAGACACCTTATAATATTTTTTCAAGTAGGGATTATAAGCTATGCCTAATTTAATTTTTAAATTCTTCTCTTTTTTTAAATTATTTAAAACATTAATTGCGTCAAAGTTTTTTTTCTTATTAGATCCTGATACAAGAAGAATTTCATAATTTCTATTTGAACAAGAATTTTTTAAAAAGTCTAGAAAATTTTGATATGATTTTTCTCTATTTTTGGAATATTGATGATAAAGACTATAGTGATAAGTTATATTAAATTCTTGGAAGTTTTCAGATATATATTTAATAGTTGAACTAAATAAATCCTTCTTAATAAGACCCTTGCAAGGGATGTTGACATTTGTTATTTTATTAGATTTGCAGAAATTAAGTTTATTTTCTAATTGAGAAATATTTTTAAATGACAATTCAAACCTTAAATTATGAATCATTAATTAGTAAAAAAACAACTTATACTTAGATATTTTAACGAAAACATGCATCCGCTATGATCCTTATTTTTGAGAGCATATTTTTATTCTTACTCTTAATTAAATAGCTGGGAGAAACCTCCATTACAGCTTTTATAGAAATTTTATCTTCAGCTGATCTTGCAATGATATCATTGAAACATTTCCAATTCCTTGAAATTACTATACCTGGCCAGGATAAAAAAAGGCCTGCTAAAATCCCAAAAAATAAAAATAAAGAATATCTCATAATTAAAATTCAATCTGTTTAAATAATATAAATTAAAAAAAAACGGAACAAGTTTATAACGAAATAATTAATTCCCTAGTCTTTTGGAAATCATTAATCCATAAAAAGATTTTGATCAACTCAAGAGGTTAGAATATTCAAAAGTATTATTTAAGAATATGGCTAGCCAAGATTATTTAATTGCAATAGCATTAATTGAACAGAACCTTGTTAGAGCAATGCCTCTTGGGGGGAAAGAAATCAAAGCTAATTTGGAGGAAGCAGAAAACTTCAAAAAGCTTGGAGAGGAGGTTATTTTAAATCTATTACTTAGAGTTTTCCAAAGGAGTGATGAAGGGGCATTAAAAAGAGCCTCTGAGGATAAAGGTTTACTATTGGTTCACATGCATCCTAAAAGGATGCAGAAAGAGCTTCCATTTATTAAATCTGAATGGATAAGAGATGGAGATACTCAACAATTCATAAAATACCTTGGCAATCTTTCTAAGGAAGTATGGACTGCTTCATTTGTAAAGTACAAAGGTATTGAATTTACTTCTATCTCAAAAAATGAAGACATCTAAAATATCCTTATAAAAAGTTTTTTTAGAGAATTTCCTTTTTTAAATTATTATTCTCCTTAAATACTCTAAAACACTTTTTGCCATTACCAAAATCTACTGATAAATATTCAAAATCATTTTTGATATGCAAAGCACAATTACCTTCAATACAAATACAAGATTTAATAATTTGTCTATTTATAACATCATTAACATAAGGTTCTCTCTCTCTCTCTTCATCAAAATGCGGACATGCAATATCATTTACTATTCCTAGGCAATCTAATATAGTCAATTCATTAGCAAAAGAATCAGTTATACCCTTATCAAACCAACAAATAGCTCCAGCACTTACTCCACTCATTACAATTCCTTTTTCATAAGCATTTCGTAAAATATTATGCAAATTCCATTCTTTCCATACTGCTAACATACTTTTTGTATTTCCTCCTCCAACATAAATGATGTCTTGAGTTAAAACCTTCTCCTCTAATTTTTCTGTTCTTGAGAAAAAATCAATATGACTGGTTATGCAATCAAGTTTAGAAAATGCTCTGTAAAAATTTAATTTATATCTGCTACTGTCACCAGAAGCAGTAGGTATGAAACAAATTCTTGGTCTTTTTTTACTAACTAAAGAAATTATATATTTTTCAATATCAAGAGAGCCTAAAGAACGTCCAAATCCTCCTCCCCCAATTGCCACTATATTTTTACTAAGCATATAAAAAATGATTTGTTTATGAATTTAAGACAAATTAGCATTAAAGATCAACTTGAATTAAAGAAGGTTTATTTTGATTCAATTCAATCATTAGATGAAAAAATATATAGTAAAGAACAAAAAAGGGCTTGGTCAAGTCAAGCGTGGGATAATCCCTATTTTGATAAGGCAATAACTAAAGGAAAAGGTTGGCTTTTAAGTAAACAAGGAATAATTATTGCTTTTGCAACAAGATATCCTAACAATAGAATTTCATTATTTTACTGTAAAAATAAATTTCAGAGAAAAGGTTACGGTTCTAAGCTACTTTATAAACTAGAAAATGAAGCTAAGAAAGAAGGTTTGAATTCTCTTTCAACTGAAGCTAGCTTGATAAGTTATAAATTATTTCTTAAAAATGAATGGGAAATTATTCGTAAAGAAAAAGTAATTATAAATAATATTTTTTTTGAAAGATATAAAATGATTAAAATTATAAAATACAATAAATAATGTTAAAAAAAAGCAAGGGGATAATAGTGATTAAAAGAATATTTATTTGGGCTTTATACTTTTTTTCAGGATTTATACTTTATTCAAATAATGCTAGTTTATATCCTTTTTTAATTACTTTTTCGAGAATTATTTATCCATTATCTATTTTCTGGTTGCAAATAAGAATAAAAAAAAGAACCAATTTTCTGCCTATCGATTCAAAAATGACTACGTCGCAGTTATGGTTCAATTTACTACCCGTTATTGCATGTCTATTAACAGTTATTTTTTCTCTAACAAATGCATTATTTTATATTCTAGGAAAATTAATCAACTCTTAAATTTAAATAATTAATTATTTTCTAATTGAATTAGGCATTTTTCTTCTAAAAGACATAATGTAAAGAAATTTGCCTTTTACTTAATTTTGTTTAAATTTTAAATAGTGATCATTATATTTATGAAAGATATTTCATTTAAGGGAAATATTAATTTTGATAAAAAGAAAGAAAGAAACGATTATGAATTATTCTCTTTAAAAATCACAGATAGTTTATATAAAAAAGATATTGGAAAATTTCTAGAGACTCTCTCTTCTAACTTTATTTAGAAACATATTATTTTTCTGATCTTCAAATTCAAACAGTTTGATAAATAAATAAGTATTTGAGGGATAATAAATAAAATTTTAAGAATACTCCAATGCAATTATTTCTAGCAGATTGCCAATTCCCAGATATTGAAAATCAAGTCAAAGCTTATCAATTATTTGTAGAAGCTTGGGAAAGCGGTGAAATGGCGAAAACAGATAAAACAGAGAAATTTGAAATGTTGTTCAGAGTACACGCACCAGGAGAAGGAAGAGTAGTTTGTTTATGTAATGCGCATAGTGATAAAGAAATTTTTGAGCATTTTGCACCATGGAGAGCTAAATTCGGGATTCATATGGAATTTACACCTGTAATAAGTTGTCAAAATGTTGTTGATTATCATAAAGATTTGTTCAAAACACTAGGGTAATAAGACTAAATTCAAACTTTATCGTGATTAAACCTTTTCCCAATCTTATTTATAAAAAAAAAAATAGAAATTTGTCTTCTTCTAAAAACAAGCCTAAGGAAGCAGAAGAAAACGTTAAATCTAAACCATTAATAATATTTGGTTTTATTATCTCATTGACATCTATTTTTTTACTTTTATTCACCATTAATAATAAATTTGGATGATTTGAGTAATTAGCCCTATCAATGCACAACAAATATAGACTAGTATATCTTTAAATGATTAACTAAATGGCATTTAAAGAAGGTGGAATGGCATCAGGCCTACTAATTATTGCAGTATCAGTAGTGTTTGCCGCTGGTTTTGGATTTTTAGTATTACATTTTGTACCTGGTACACCATTCTAATTAAGCCATTTGGATCTAATCACATCAAAATCTATTAAACATTAACAGCTTCTAAATCCTGAGTTTGATTTACTTCAGTTTTATATTTTTTATTCAATCTATAAGCATAAACTAAAGACCCTAAAGCCAAAGTACTAGAAGCTAATATTCCTGATATAAATAGCAGAGCGAAAAGTCCTCCAATTATCCCACCTTTCAATCTAAGTAAATTTGATTTTATCAGAAGGATTAATAAAAAAACAATAGTGGCTTTTAATGAAGAAAATTTTAAAAAAGTTAATGTTGATAATGGATTCAACAGCATTTCATCAGACAAAGATAATTAAATTTAATTTTAAAACCAAATTATAAAAACTGCATAAAAAAAAGACTCCTAAGAGTCTTTGATTTATATCTATAGGAAATTTATTGATTTATTCATCAGTGTCAAAATTCTTTAAATTTGGACCTGCGACCAAACCAACTAATGCGAAAAGCACTAAAGAAAAGATTCCAAAAGCAGTAGCCCAAGGATTAAAACCACCTAAAGAAAAAGAAGCTAATAAATTCATGATTTAGAAAACAAAAAATATCTTGGAGTTAAGCATACAAAATTTTTGAGGAAAATATACCTATTTTGAGACATTTCTTTGTAATTATGAAAATCTTTTAAATAAATCTCTTAATTGCCAATTCACATAAACTTCATTTTTTATTTTATTATGAAGGTAAATCCCTTTTTGAGAGGCATATTCTCAAGAGAACTATCACTATATTTTATTAATGAATTCCAACTTTACCTTTATTTATGACGGAGAATGTCCATTTTGCAATCATTTTGCAGAGCTCCTAGAAGTCAAAAGCAAGATAACTAATGTCAAAATTCTTGATGGTCGTAAAAATTTAAATATGATTAATTCTCTATTAGACAAAGGTTATGACCTAGATAAAGGTGCTATTCTCCTAAAAGATGAAGAAATCTTTCATGGTGCAGAGGCAATAAATACTATATGCAAACAGATTAAGAACCCCTCCAGTAGTTTACTTTTGGTACTTTCTAGTGTATTCAAATCAAATAAAAGAACCAAAGTATTATTTCCGTTACTTATAACAGCAAGAAGATTAGCATTGATATCAAAAGGTATATCAACATCATTAGTATAAAAATAAATAATTTCTAAAAATTAAATAACATATTTATAAGCTTCTGTATCATTAAAAGATAATTGATTAAATATTAGCTAGAACTAAATTGAAACACTAAATATTTAATGATAGAAAATTTCAATCCCTTTATTTCATTAGGTGGAGATAATCAAAAAGTTAATCATATGGCAGAAGCAGCACTTGAAATGAATTTAACATGTAATGATTTAAAGAAGGATTTGAATTTAACTGATGGAGATGTAGTTGATATGTTGCAACTAGTTATGGATAGGTTTAAAAATAGTAATTAAGTTTAAATACTTATATTTATAATTATTTTTATGAAAACGATACAAATTGAGTTTTCAAAATATGAACCGGTTAAATTTTTATGGTCTGAATTAATAGAAGATTATGGATTTGATAAAGCCAGAAAAATAGTTTCACAAGCAATTGACTTACAAAAAATGAATTGCACTAAAAATAGCACTATGCCAATCATATTTTCAAAAACAGGAGGATTGGCTCTAATTCCTATACAAATTTTAAAAAAAGAGGATTTTAAAATCAGCTACAAAGATAATCAAGTTTTAATATTTAATCTAAAAAGAAAAGCATTTCAAATTTTAAATGAAGCAAAATAATAGATATCATTACTTTCTCGATAAAGTCAAAATTTATTTATAGTCTAATTAACAATCATGTGATAATGACTTTTGAAGCTACCTACCTTGGATCAAATGGTTGGTTCATAAAATTTAGAAAAACCAATTTAATAATTGATCCTTGGCTCAAAGGTGATTTAATATTTCCACCAGGAGAATGGTTTTTCAAAGGATCATTAGAACGAGAACTTTCAATAGATCAAGATATAGATGTTATTTTATTAACCCAAGGATTACCTGACCACTGTCATATTCCAACTTTAAAAACTTTCAAAAAAGATATTCCCATAATTTGCCCTAGAAGTGCAAAAGAAATATTAGAAAAAATAGGTTTCAACTCAATTAAAATTCTAGAGCCAAAAGACAAAACTCATCAATGTAATTTAAGTATTGAAGCCACCGCTGGGGCTCCTGTTCCACAAATCGAAAACGGATATATTGTTAAAGACGATGAAAATAATAGCTTTTATATAGAACCGCATGGATATCTTGATAAAAATTTAGAAAATCAAAATCTTGATGCAGTCATAACTCCTACAAAAAATTTAGAATTGCCCTTATTAGGTTCTTTTGTAAAAGGTGCTGATGTAATACCTAAATTAATTAACAAATTCAATCCGAAATTTATACTTTCAAGTACTGTAGGAGGAGATGCAAAATTTTCTGGTTTCTTAAATAACTTTATTTCAGTAGAGGAATATAAAAAAGAATTAAATTGTACTCTTATAGATTTAGAGAGTATGCAATCTATTATTGTATAAATTGATTCGAAGTAATTTTCAATTCCTTCATTTAGAATTAAGGTAAATCAAGTTAAAAGGAGTTTAATAAAATTCATTCCATTTTTTTCACCTCAATAATTTTATTAGTCTTAAATAGTAGTTATTTATGTGATGATTCAAAGCTTGATTTAGTGATTAGAAATAATATTAATGGTGATTTTTCAATAATAAAAAAGATATCTGAATTAAAGCCAGGTGCATTTATAAATATTAATTGGGATACAAAAAAGCTTATGCTTCCATACTCTCTAAGGCAAGATTACATTTCATTTACAGATAGAAAATGGGAATGGAGTTACCAACTTAATAGGGAAGGATACCCTAATATTAATAATCCTTCTTTATCAGAATTACTTCCTTCTGGAGAAATAAAAACACATTTTTGTGAACTAGAAGATAAAAGTTCAAACTCATAATTTCAAAAAGGATCCTAAATTATTCAATTATTAACCCCTTTAGTAAAGATGAAAAACCCAATAAATCAAAAATATAATTCAAGATATATAAAAATTGAAGACTATAAAGTATTTGATTATGAAATACCTGAAATCTTTTTAGACTTCGTAATCAAGAAAAATGAAGTAAATGTCACAACAAAACTTAAATTAATAAAAAAAAATCAATTTACCAATAATCTAATTCTTGATGGTACAGACATATTTATTAAAACAATATATATTGATGACTTTGTTTTAGAAAAGGAATACTACACACAGAAAAAAAATAATTTAATGATTAAAAATATAAATAAAGATAGTTTTTCATTAAAAATAGAAGGAATAATTAAACCAAAGGAAAATTCATCCCTTTTAGGAATGTATGAAAGTAATGGGATTATAACTACACAATGTGAGGCAGAAGGATTTAGAAGAATAAGTTATTTCTCTGATAGACCTGATATTCTAAGCAAATATACTGTAAGGATTGAGGCAGACAAGAATGATTATCCTGTCTTACTTTCAAATGGTAACGTCGTACAAGAAAATAATCTTACATATAATCGCCATGAAATAATTTGGGAAGACCCATATCCAAAACCCTCATATTTATTTGCATTGGTAGCAGGAAAACTGAATTGTGTAAAAGACTATTTCATAACTAAATCCAATAAAAAAGTTAAAATAAATATTTATGTTGAGAATGGGGATGAAAAATATGTTCAACATGCAATAAGTTCCTTAAAGAAATCAATGAGATGGGACGAGGATAAATATAACCTTGAATACGATTTATCCTTATTCAATATTGTTGCAATCAGGCACTTTAATATGGGAGCAATGGAAAATAAAAGTCTAAATATTTTTAACTCAAAACTAATACTTGCTGATTCTAAAACGACAACTGATGATGAGTTAGAAAGAATAGAAGGAGTCATTGCTCATGAATACTTCCATAATTGGACCGGCAATAGAATTACTTGTAGGGATTGGTTTCAATTATCTCTAAAAGAGGGTTTAACAGTATTTAGGGATCAACAATTCACTGCAGACCTTCATAATTATGAAATAAAGAGACTTGAGGATGCAAAATTTCTTAAAAATAATCAATTCAGGGAAGATTCCGGTCCAACATCACATCCAGTAATGCCAGAAAGATATCAAGAGATAGACAATTTCTATACGACTACGATATATGAAAAAGGTTCAGAAATAATTAGAATGCTTTGCAATCTTGTAAAAGACAAAAATTTCCATAAAGGATTTAGTAATTACATCTCAACATATGATGGGAAGGCCGCAACAATAGACCAATTTGTCGATAAAATTTTAGAGCACAATAAGGAAATCGATCCTAAAAAATTTAAAGTCTGGTACAAGCAAAATGGCACACCAAAAGTTAAATTCAAGAGAATCTGGGATCAAACAGACGAAAAACTTACAATTCAGGCTTCTCAAAGTAATCCAATTAAGAATAACCCATATAATGATTTACCTCTAATAATGCCTATAAATCTGGCTATATTTTGCGGTGAAAATAAAACAATAGAAAAAACAGTTGTTTTAAAAACAAAAAAACAAGAATTTACTTTTAGCAATGTAAGATCTCACCTTCAAATCCCTTTAGTAACTTATTTTCGCGAATTCTCTTCACCAGTTGAGTGGGAATCAGACACTACCTTGGATGAAAAATTTTTAATTTTAAAATATGAAAAAGATTTTTTTACATTATCTAATACTGTAAAAGTATTTTATAAAAAAATCATCTTATGCAGATTAGATGAAAAGCCAGATCATAAACTTGAAAATAAATTAATAAGCACCTTAATATCTTTTTTAAAAAATAAAGATATTAATTTATCTCTTTTATCAGAATTACTAAGTATTCCGCCATTTGCTGAAATTGAATCAGAGATAGAAAATATAAACCCTTTAAAAATATATAAAACTATTGACGAATTAAATTATTTATTCGGTACCAAATTAAAAAAAGAATTATATATTATGCTCCAAGAGATAGAGAAAAATCTAGATAAAGTGTGGCCAGACGGTAAAAATGAAAGAAAACTAATCGAAACTATTTGGAAACTACTCTTACAGAGTGATGATGAGGAAATTAAAAGCAAAATAATTAATTATGTCGATAGTAATTCGATGACGCTAGCAAAAGCTGCATTGAATTCTTTTAGTAGGATTAATTGTCCTGAAAGAAAAATTATTTCAAATATATTCTTCAATAAATGGAAAAATAATAGTGTAGTTTTGGATAGTTGGTTCTCATTCAATGCATCTATAGAAATTGATAAAAAAACAAGCAGCATTGAAAAATTATTTGAAAATAAGTTTTTTGACTCAAAATCACCAAACACTTTAAGAGCTATATTAAATACTTTCGTAACAAGGAATAGTACTTTTCATGCAATGGATGGTTCTGGTTATAGATATATTGCAAAAAAGATAATTGACTTTGACAAATTAAATCCAATCGTAATTTCCCGATTTGTAAAAGTATTTAGTAGATACAATTATTATTCAGAACCTTACAAAAGTAATATGATAGAAACATTAAAGCAGATTAAAAAAAATAAACTATCAACAAATACTAAAGAAGTATTAGATGCAATAATAGATTGATTTATTGATGATATTTAACTAAATATAATAATAACAATTGTAAATATTAATAATATAATAAATAGAAGATACTTATTAATAAAAATATAATCAAATACATTTTTATTATTATCTTTATTCCACTTTTTATTGACGTATTCCTTAGTTATAAATTTATTAGGTCTGCCACAATATAAACATGTTGGAGAAGTTTTTAAAATTAAATTTTTACATTGGGGGCACTTTTTTTTTTCCATAATTTGATTTTACTGAATAAAATTAAAATCAGAAAAAATAAATAAAATAAGTAATTTAAATTTAATGTATTATATTTTGAATAATTAAATATCATTGCAAAAACAAATATGATTCAAACTATTTAAAAAAATTCTATATAATGAGAAATTAGTATTTTTGTTTGTAATGTTTGCTATTGCACTTGGTATGTCTCCTATCGAAAAAATCACTGTTGCAATATCTGCTTCAATTTTTATAATCGCGTTTACATGGGTCTCAATTAAGGGAGATTTAAGAAAACTTGCTAATGAACTAATTGAAGATAATGAAAACAATCAGGATAATTAAAAATTTTTTAACTTACTTTGCATGCAAACTAGGATAATCAATAATATGCCTAATTTCTTTTAGAGAAGAACCATATATTTTTTGACCATTTAAGTTAACACCAATCCATTTTTCCTTTTGATTAAAAAAATTACATTTAGTATTATCCCTCTCGAGATAATCTTTATTATCCCAATTTAAAGTTATATCCCAACCTTTATAATTTTCTATCATTGAGAAAGAGAGAACAT
Organism: Prochlorococcus sp. MIT 1314; assembly: GCF_034093315.1. Taxonomy (GTDB): domain Bacteria; phylum Cyanobacteriota; class Cyanobacteriia; order PCC-6307; family Cyanobiaceae; genus Prochlorococcus_A; species Prochlorococcus_A marinus_Y. Next base: position 403,046 of record NZ_CP139300.1, read on the forward strand.
ACTCAAATAATACTCAGAGAAACAAATAACAAAAACAAAGGAAATAAGTATTTTTTTCGTTATTTTTTTTTAATATTTATTTAGCCTTGACTTTTATTTTACGAGCAGCCTCATCTGCATTTTTTCTAGCCAAATTAATATCAGAATTTGATGAGAGAACAATACCCATTCTTCTGCCTTTTCTGGAAACTGGTTTGCCAAATATGAGCACTTTAGTCTTTTCAAATTCTAATGCTTCATTAAGACCCTCATAAATAGGATTTATAAACTCATGGTTAGAGAGGATAACTCTGGTCGCAGAGGGTTCTATTAGATCTATATACGGTATTGGTAAATTCAAAAAAGCCCTTAAATGTAATTCAAATTCATTAATATTTTGACTAACTAATGTAACCATACCGGTGTCGTGCGGTCTTGGAGATAATTCTGAAAATATAACCTCACTTCCTTTTATAAAAAACTCTACTCCGTATAAACCAGCTCCATTAAGGTTATTTAATATTCTACTTGTCATTCTCTTAGCTTCAATAATTAAGGACTCGTTGATCTCTATAGGTTGCCAGCTACATTGATAGTCTCCATTAGATTGAAGATGTCCAATTGGTAAACAAAAAATATTTTCACCATTTTCTTTTCTTACAGTTAAAAGAGTAAACTCAAAATCAAAATTAATAAATTCTTCAATAATTACACCTTTAACCTTTCCTCTTGAATTTGCTTGTGCCTGTTTCCAAGCATTTTGCAAATCATTTTTTGTTTCAACCAAACTCTGTCCCTTTCCAGAAGAGCTCATTAAAGGCTTAAGTAAAAGTGGGAATCCAATTTCATCTGCTTTTTTTTCTAAATCATCAAATTCAAAAATGTAATCAAACTTTGCAGTTTTTATTTTTAAATCTCTAGAAGCTAAGTCTCTAATTTTATCTCTATTCATTGTTATTTCGACAGTTCTGGCGTTTGGAACAATATTGAATCCTTCATCCTCTAGTTCTTTTAGGGCCTCAATCGAAAGTGCCTCTATTTCTGGTACAACATAGTCAGGATTAAATTCTTTTATGACATTTTTTAAAATATTTTTATCTCCCATATCAATTACTCTTGAATAATCAGCGACTTGCATTGCAGGTGCTTTTTTATATCGATCAATTGCAATAACTTCTAATCCTAACCTTTTGGATTCTATTACTAATTCTTTTCCAAGCTCGCCACTACCAAGTAATAAAATTCTTTTTTTAGAAAAAATTGAATCTTTCATATTTATAAAATTTATTCGTCATCACAAGATGGTTGTGCAGATGTATCATCTGTAATTTTTTTATCTTTAGAATAAGTAAATAAAAATTTTCTACCAAACCAATTTTGACTTTGCATGCTATTAATTATTGATCTTGAAATTGCTCCTAATAAAAAGACTCCAATCATTGCCCAAATAATTCTTTCTAAAGCAATTGCAGGTAAAAAACCTTGACCGGAATCAATAATTTCAGTAAGTGGGTCTAAAGGGTCCAAATTTAAACTGACTAATAATATTAATTATAAAGGGTTAAAGAAATGAAAAATTAAAATTTATAAAAGAAATAAACAAAACCATTAGATAATTTAAACACAAAAAAGTATATACAATGCTATCTTCAAAGGGTAATTTTTTTTAGATATGCAAGTTGACGTACAAAATACTACTGTTCTTTCCGCAGACGGATCATCTATAAAACTTGGTGAATACTCAGGGGAAGTAATTTTAGTTGTTAATGTAGCTAGTTATTGCGGAAATACTGCTCAGTATGAGGATCTTCAAAAGCTTCATGATTTATATTCAAGCAAAGGCCTAAGAATAATTGCATTCCCCTGTAATGATTTCGGAAAACAAGAACCCGACTCTCTTTCAGAAATAAAAGATTTTTGTACCACAAAATATGGAGTTAAGTTTGAAATCTATGAAAAAGTTCATGCTAAAGGCAACACCACAGAACCATACACAACCCTTAACAAAGTCGACCCTGAAGGAGATGTTGAATGGAATTTCGAGAAGTTTCTGATAGGAAAAGATAGTAAAGTAATTGCAAGATTCAAACCAGGTGTTAAACCTTTTGACGAAAACTTAATAGCAGCTATCGAAGTAGCCTTAGATTCATAACAACCTTCTTATAATTCAAATTAATATATTAAAAATAAATACCTTTATATTGAATTAAAAAATAACAATATTATTCTTAAAACACTATTCTTTCAGGATTCAAGCCTGTCTAATATTATTTAATTTAATTTTAAATCTTATTTATTATCAGAATCAACTTCTACATCTATTATTTCATCTTTAACCGTTATTTTTTTAGGTTTAATTGATTTTAACTCTGGCTCTATTTTTTCTTCTTTAACTTCACTTTCTTCTGCTTCCTCTGTTTTTAATTCTGGCTCTATTTTTTCTTCTTTAACTTCACTTTCTTCTGCTTCCTCTGTTTTTAATTCTGGCTCTATTTTTTCTTCTTTAACTTCACTTTCTTCTGCTTCCTCTGTTTTTAATTCTGGCTCTATTTTTTCTTCTTTAACTTCACTTTCTTCTGCTTCCTCTGTTTTTAATTCTGGCTCTATTTTTTCTTCTTTAACTTCACTTTCTTCTGCTTCCTCTGTTTTTAATTCTGGCTCTATTTTTTCTTCTTTAACTTCACTTTCTTCTGCTTCCTCTGTTTTTAATTCTGGCTCTATTTTTTCTTCTTTAACTTCACTTTCTTCTGCTTCCTCTGTTTTTAATTCTGGCTCTATTTTTTCTTCTTTAACTTCACTTTTTTCTGTAGTTAAAAGAAATTTTAAAAGTTTTTTAAATAATAAGAAGCCTTTTTCAATTCTTTTTGTACCTAAAATTGAGAGCAAAACGACTAAAATTATGAATATTTCAGGTGAATTTAAACCTAATAGTTTCATAAAGTTTCATATTCTATTTATATTTTAGTACATGGTAAAAATTTAATCTAATTATTTTCAAAAGTTGGTAAATAGAGTTCCCTATTTGATGCAATTAAACCCTCTTCTTTAAAAAACATCTCTAGGTCTTTTAAATCATTTATTTCTACAAATTCACCGCAATTATCTAATATATTATTATGGGTAAAATTCCATAAATTATCCAAATATTCATCATCGTCTGGAAATGCTACAAATTTTAAATATGTGTTATTCAAAGCATATTCACTAGCAAAATCAGAATCTAATCCTTCCCTCTTGGCATCACAAAAAACTTTGGCAAATCTTTTACCTACTGAAGTTTGAGCACTCGATAAATCTAAATTACCTTGGATAGCTTTTACATTTATTGGTGCAATAAAAATAATTATTGGAAAAATAATAGATACTAATATAAACAAGAAAAATTTCCTTTTTTAATTTCATCTCAATATAAACTAGCAAAAAAAGTAATAAATTAGGCCTATTTAAGTAAAAGAACTTATTGTAAAATTAAAGAAATAATATAGAAAATATAAAATCAACTCCATATCGGAATTTATAATTAAAGAAAGATTAAATAAGTTTAAAATTATATGTATTCAAGTATAAAGCTAAAAGGAAGGGGAGTTAACAGAGTAATTACTAGTAAGGTGATGCTATCGCCACTAGCAGGAGTTACAGATAACATTTTTAGACGACTTGTACGCAAATGGGCTCCAAACTCTTTACTTTTTACAGAAATGATAAATGCCACAAGTCTTAAAAAAGGATTTGGAACACAAAAAATCAATCAAATAGATTTAGAAGAAGGTCCAGTTGGAGTACAAATATTTGATAATAGACCATATGCTGTTTCTGAAGCTGCCAAACAAGCTGAGGACTTTGGAGCTTTCTTAATTGATATAAATATGGGATGTCCAGTAAAAAAAATTGCAAGGAAAGGTGGAGGCAGTGCCTTAATTAAAGATCGAAAACTTGCTATAGAATTAGTCAAAAATGTCGTAAAAGCTGTTAAAGTTCCAGTTACAGTAAAAACAAGACTCGGATGGGATAGTAAAGAAGAAAATATAGAGGACTTTTTATTTAAGCTTCAAGATGCGGGAGCAACAATGATCACACTTCATGGAAGAACTAGAAAACAAGGTTTTTCAGGTAAGTCAGATTGGGAAATGATAGGGAGACTTAAAAAGTTATTGGAAATTCCAGTAATTGCTAATGGAGACATCAAAAACCCAGATGACGCTCTTAATTGTTTAAAAAAAACAAATGCTGATGGTGTGATGATTGGACGAGGGATTTTAGGATCCCCATGGAAAATAGGAGAAATAGATTATGCTATTAGAGAAAATAAAAAATTTAAAGAACCAAATACAGAAGAAAAACTATATTTAATTATTGAGCATCTTGATGAATTAATAAAAGAAAAAGGAGATCACGGATTGCTAATTGCGAGGAAACATATCTCATGGACATGCAAAGACTTTAAAGGAGCATCAACTTTGAGAAATAAATTGGTTAGAGCCGCTGATAAAAATGAAGTTAAAAATTTAATAAATAAAATGATTAAAACATTAAAAAATGAAAAGAATACATTAGCTTAAAACAAACTTATTATTTAAATGAAAATTATTAGTAAAGAAACAAGTAAAAGAGTTTGTGATCATATGAACAATGATCACATTGATTCGGTTCACAAATATCTTATTCATTATGGGAAGATATCAAGATTTGAGAATGCTTATATGGAAGAAATTAATAACTGTTATATAAAAATCAATTATGATGGCAAGTCAGCAATTATCAATTTTAAAAATGAAATATCTGAAGAAGAAATTCATTCAACTTTAGTATCAATGATTAAAGAGATTAAATAATAAAATGTTTTATAAAAAAATCTACTTTTTATTTCCATAATAATCCGTTATCTTTTTACATTCTTCAAATGAAATCATGCTTAATCTAGATGTGGCTTTTATTTTTAGAATTGCACAGATAGCTAATAAATCGGCGCTATCAACATTAAGTGCTTCAGAAAGCTCTAGGACCCTAAGACCTTTCATTAGGATGAAAAAAATCTTTTTCTACATAATCAATAACTTTGAAATTAATGGGCTGCATTTTTTCCTAAACCTGCAACAAATGGAAATGTTTGTTCATCACCAAATATATCTTCTGCCGAAGAATTAGAAATATTAGTTTTATTATTATCAGGCTTAATTTCTTCAATTTCATTAGAAATATTATCTTTAATGTTATTTCTAATTTCCTTTGCTAATAAATTATTCGTATTAGAAAATATTGAAAAAACTAATACACATAAAAACAAAATAATTCTTTTCATAAAAAAAATTTATCTAATACTATTGTCATATGCCAATATAGTTATTTAAAAAAACTAGTTAATTTTAAAACAAATCTAAATAAATCAAAGTAAAAAATATTCATCTTCCCAACTTATTTCTATTTTTTAATCTAATTAAAAAATAAAGGCCTAGCAATAAAAGAATTGCTAAGGAGTACTGATTAAGAAAAACATAAACTATATAAACGAGAAAGGGGAATAAGCAAGCCCTCTTAAAATTTAATTTCTGTTCTTGTGACATATTTTTCCAATTGAGATATTCTTCCCATTGAAAAATCTTCTTCATTTTTCTACTTCTATTATTACGATTAAACATAAATTTATAAATATAGTTTTGGTGATTCTTATATTAATCAACAATATTAATCTACAATATCAAAATAATTTTTTTTCATTGAATAAAAATTTTTTTTATAAAAAAATGAACTCAAAACCAGTTTGGAAAATAGAAAAACTTGTTTTACCTCAACATGCAGACCATGCAGGAGTAATGTGGCACGGTACATATTTTAATTGGCTTGAAGAAAGTCGAATAAATGCACTTTTAGAAGTAGGTATAAGTTATTTTGAACTTACTAAAAAAGGCTTAGATTTACCTTTAATCAATACTTCAATAAAATATAAATCCCCTTTATTTCTTGGTGAAAAAATAACAATAGAAAGCAAATTCAATATTAAAAAAAGTCCTAGGATTAATGTGATTTCAAAATTTCTTAACCAGAAAAAAGAAATCTTAACGATTGCTGAAGTCAATTTAGTCTTAATAAATAAACTAAATTTTTCTATAATAAGAAAAAGACCAGATTTCCTATCGGAAGCATTTATTAAATTAAACGGTTGAAATTATTATCCATTAATTGAAAGCTTTATTAAATTATTAATTATGTATATATTTCAGGTTATTGACTCTTACCAATATGAAATGGAATCAAGATATCAAGAAAAATCAATGCTTACAAATCTTTTTACAGAGCACAAATTCATAGGATGGTTAGGGTTGTTTATAGTATTTTTCTCAATCTTTGCAATTTTTGTTTTTCAATTTCTTGAGTGGGAAAGTAATGACAATAATAAAAGTTAAGAAGATTTAATGCTTATAATTCAACTGAGTGACTTAAAAAATGGCTATCTACTTAAAAATAACTAATTCTACAGAAGTTGTAAAAAAAAAGACATCAAAATGGCTTACCGATATTACACCTGAAAGGATTGACAGGAAATTGGTCGAGGATGAAGTAATAAAAGGCATTATCGAGCAATTAACCTTAGAAGGCATAAAAGGAGAAATATCAGCAATTAATGGGTTTGAAGTGAATGAATCTTCAGTAATAACAAAAAATAATTTTGTTATTAGAAAAACAAAAACTTTTTAGATCAAAAATAAAAATCTTTAATGAAATTTTTTTTTATTTTAATTATTTTTATCATCTTTTTAATTTTTATAATTGTAAGTGATTATCAATCTAGAAAGAAAAAGTTTAAATTAAATAATGCCTTAAATTCCAATTTCTTTATTCAAACAATTAATAATTTGATAGAAGAAAACAAATACAATTTGTTAGAGGAAAGGAACAGATTAAGTGAAAAAGATGCTTACGGCAACGTGGATTATAAAAAATGGATTGGCAATCCACCTCTTGATGAAAAAGCTATTGAGAAAAATATATTTAATGGATCCAAGCGATTTAAAGAGGGTATACCATACTTCTGGGAAAAAGTAATTTTAAAAAAATTTGGAAGTATAGAATTATTTTTCGAAAAGTGGAGATCGTATCGTAATGAGAATCCTACTATTGATGATGAGATAATTGGATCTATTAGAAAGCTCGAGACTGAAGATTGGTTTGTATTCATAGCAAGTCAAATTGAGAAATCATGCTTAAACCTAATAGAAAATGATTACTCAAAAATAATTAACGAAAGCTACAAAAAAGGTATTAGATTTGAAAATTATTGTATGGAAATTCTCAAACAACATGGCTGGGAAGTTAAAGAAACCCCTAATACTGGAGATCAAGGGGTTGACTTAATTGCATCAATAAATGATTTAAGAATATGTATTCAATGCAAAGATCATCAAAAAGCTATTGGGAATAAAGCAGTGCAGGAAATTTCAGCTGGTAAATTATTTTGGAAAGGTACTCATGCAATATTAGTGTCAAAATCTGGCTTTACAAAGTCAGCCCAACAACTAGCGAAATCAAACAATGTTAGATTAATTAATGAATATCAGTTAAAAGACTTAAAAAACTTATTGTTTAAATAGTTTATATCAACTGAGTTAACCCCTCTTTATACAACAATAAAGTTGTAAATATCCCTGAGGCCCAAATTAAACCTCTTGCCGTTGGAATGTTAAATATGTAAGCACCAATATATAAAAAACGTAAAAGAGGATGAATCCATGCTGCAATAATTGCAATGTTTGAATCAGTTAAAGTAATCAAACAAAGAAGACATGCAGGAGCATGTAATGAAATACTTTCCCAACAATTCTGATGGCACCAAACTGCTCTTTTACCAAAAGCAGGTAGTTCGTCAAACAAAGCCCTTGGGGCTGTCATGTTTTCAACAGAATAACCTGCTTTAATCCTCCCAATAGTTAATGGAATAATTGATATTAAAACAACACCTACTGAGAGACAAAGGCTCCAGGCAAAAACAACTTGCATATAATTAAATAATTGTCTCCAGCTTAATAATTGCTAATTAATATCGTGATAAATGAAAAATCATTAACATAGATAAAACTTCGAAGAAAATGCTTTAATTTATATTAAAAAAATCATTTATGGATATTTCAAAGCTAATTTTGATTTTTGGCATAAGTTTAGTAATATATTTTGCTTTTCTTTTTTTAGGTTTTTTTCTTAAAAATAAAAATCTAAAGGCACAGAATCTAAAAAAAGAAGAATAGATTATTAATTCCACCAAAATTTATTAGTTTTCACAATATTTTTATATCTTTTTGGATATATTTCATGGAAATAAAATTTGATCCCAATAATAATAAGAGATATTTGAATTTTCATAAAAAAGTTGCCGATATATGAAAAAATTTTATAAATTCCTTAAAAGCTTTCTATTTATATCATTTTGGCTTATTTTATCCTCATTTTTAACACAATATTGGAATACCTTTCATTGGGAATATATTTACTTAAACTTCAGAATTATATTTGATAAAGAATTTTGGTTTGTTGTAGAAAAAATTCTTTTAGGTATTGATGTTGGTTACTGGTTAGAAGAAGCACTAAAATTCTTAAGTTATGAAATACCTAAAGAATCTTTTAAATATTTTCCAATTTATTTCGTTTTAAAGTCTATTTGGATAAAGAATTAAATTTCTCTTTAAAAGATTTTAATAAATTCCTTAAAATTCGTAGATAAAGTAGGTAGATTTATTTTTCTTAAAACAAATAAAGTGACTTTACCCCCTCCAAAGATTCTAAGCCTATTACTTAAATAAGTTATCTTTAAGCGCACTAATCTTACATTATTTATTTCTTTCATAGCCTTTATATTTTTCTTCCAAATTTAGTACCTATAACACCAGCGTGTGTAAATTTGATCCCAATTTTTTTTTCATTTATGTAATCAAGTCTTATTAAAATCGCAGTGCCAATAATTGATTTTATTCATCTCGGTTTTAGTAAATTAAGACCATTTAAATTAAAGGGATCAAGAATTTGAAGATTATCAATAAAAGGAGAATATTTTAAAAAAGGACGCTTAGAACTACTCCACCTAAGCTCGCTGACAACCTGCAAATCAATTCTATATTTCTAGAGGAAAAAATTATGATCAATTTCGAGCTGCTCAGCAATACCCTTTATCTTCACTGAATTTGGAAATTTAAGAAGTAAATTTAGTAAGTCATCTTCGAATTACATTTAATAACCGCTAACTATAAAGCTAAGGATAAATACTTACCTTCATATGCTATATTCTATCCAGAATGTGTTGATTTGATGACAAAGAGCTATTGGCTAAAGAAGATTTCAATTCCAAATGCTGATTTATTTCTGGAATATATAAGGACAGTATTGCCTTGGATTAAATCTGTGGGAGGAGTGATAGTAAAAAGAGATTTGATACAAGAATCAACCTCAAATGAATGGGATGGAGGGCAGCTTGGATTAGTAATAGAATTCGAATCAAAATTTGCTGCTAAAAAAGCATTTTATTCTGAAGTATTTCAAAAATATCTTCAGTCCAGAGATTTAATGGAACTTGTTACTATAAGTACTCTTTAAAAAACCAACTAATAACTATCTCACACAAACTTTATATAAGTATTTATTACTATTAAATTATTTATGTAATATTTATAACTTCACTAGCAATGAGATATTTTGCAAAATTTTAGTGTAAAAGTAATTTGTTAATCAAATGAACTATTCAACAGAAAAAGATGACTATTTGATGACAACTCCATATACAAAAAAAATTCAGCAAAAATTTGAAAAGGTTAAGTCTTTTTTAGAGCAAAATGGATTTAATCCTTCATCAGAGAGCTTAATGCAAGATATAGTAAGTTCAGAAGAATATATTGCTAAAAATGGCTTATAAATAATCAAAATATATTGAGAGTCCTTAAATAATAAAAACCACCTATTAGAACAGGTAATAATATTCCAATAAATAAAAAAATAGATTTCTTTGATTCACCTTCTGATATGGGATTAATTTCTGGTTCAATTGCAAAACCATTTTGTCTACCACCGCTTTCGGTTGTATAACCTTTTTTATTCATAAGAAAAATAATCTATGCAGATTATCTCATGTAAAAACTTATTTAAAAAAATTTTTTACATTTAGAATTATACTAATTTGCAGATCTAATAATTGATTTCTATCTGAGATTTCAATTTAGCAGCTTTTTTTAAAAGACCTACAACTTCCTTTCGTCCAGTAGCAAATTCAGCCTTATTGAGTAGCTCACTATATTTTTTTGTGATTTCTCTATGGTTCATTTTAATATTTATATAAATAAATTATAAAGTTACTAAAGATATTTTTTGTATAAAAGATATCAAAATAGAGTTCTAGTACCTTTACCTATTTAAACCACCCTTTTTTTTTTTTTTCGGTTTAATCTCTTCTTTAATATCTTTTTTCTCCCAAATAATCCCCTTTCTTTTTATCTATTTGTAGTAATTCACTAAGTCGATAATTAATATTGCTAGTAATGAGAAACCTAAAATGAAGGGTAAATAAGGATATTTATTTAAGATTTTATTAAGTTGATTTTTCGATGTTTGTTTTTCCTTTTTCTTTTCTCTAGGCGGTAAGCCTAACTCTTCCCTTCTCTTAGCTTCTCCCATAATTTCTTAATATAATTAAAACTATTTTATACATTTAGCAACCCTAGTGTATTGTTCCAAATCTGAATTAGTATCTATTAATTTATTATATATTATGGATATATATAGAATTTAAAAAAATAACATGATAGAAGTTGTTTGGTCAGTAAATATAATGATTGCAATCCTGATAATTGGTGTTGCCTGGCTTATTTACTACATATTCACTTATGATCAAAAATTGAGTTCCTAGATAAATGTCAGATAAAGATCTAAGCAATTTTCTAAAAAAAATAGAGCAACTTAATCAAATTGCCGAGCTAATAAAAAATAATCCTAGTAAAAAGTTGTCCCTTTCAAGATGCAAAAATCATGATGAAGTAATTAAATTAACCTCTGAATGGGGCTTTGATATTGGCAAAAGGTGGGGAGAATATTAATTTATTTTATTAGTAGCATAATTAAAATAGTCATAAACTTCAAATTAAATTCCTAAGATTAACTAGTATTTTTTGTATTGGAGTTATGAAAGAAATTGGAGAGATAAAGGCAAATATATATAAAATAGCCGCTGTTACAGATAGAGGGCAAAGATTAAATAAATTAATTTCTGCTATGTATGAGGAAAAAACCAATGAAATGAGAGAATTGATTGATGATCTTAAAAACCGTAGTTTTGAAATATCAGAAAAATCATTGTCTGGAGAGTGGGAATTAATTTTTTCTAATGTTGAATTATTTCGAAGTTCTCCTTTCTTCCTTGCTATTGAAAGGGCATTAAATGATAAATTTAAAAGTAATCTTTTTTTTAAATTACATCAATTGCAAGTAGGATCCTTTGGAATATCTACTATTGGGAGAATTGCCCAAAAAATTGATTTTGAAAAAAAAGAATTTATATCTACTTTTGATACTACAATATTTGGGCTTACAACAATTCCTATCTTAGGTTGGTTCAAACTTTTACCTACTTTTGGTGGAAGAGTAATAACCCTAGCGAGTGACTTGGATTTAAAAAATAATTTACTTGATATGAACTTACAAAAAACAAAAGTTTCCAAAGTTGATGGACTTAATAAGATTCCATTCTTTAGTGGATTACTTATGGATAGATGGTATCCAGTTAAAGAGGTATGGAATAAGTTACCTTGGAATAAAGAATCACCAAATTGCCAGGTATCAATCATATATTTAGATGAAGAAATGAGAATTATGCAGGATATGTATGGGTCTATTTTTATTTATATAAGGCCTTCAATTTCTTTATTGGGTCCAAATACATTATCTAATTAATAACTAACAGACTGACTATTAGAATAAGTAATTTCTAAAATAAATCTATTAAAAAATCTTCTTAAAGATTAATTAATAAATTAATCTCGCAGGTCAAATACAAATAGCTTATGTTCATAATGAACATTCTTTTATTATGCTTAGAAATCAAGAAAAAAACTCACTTGTTAGAGGAATTTTTTTAATAGTGGGATGGGGCTTAGGTTTAGACCGATTCTATGAAGGAGATAAAAAAGGTGGTTTTTTATCAATCATAGGTTGGAGTCTCACATTTTTTAGCTTAGGTTTTCTTAAATGTTCAGGATATGAATATGTTGATGGAGTAAAAAATTATTCAGAATATTCTCCTAATCCATTAATAGTATTACCTTTACTTGCTGGAGCATATGGCGGCTTTCTAATAATTAAGAAGGCATTTAGATTAGCAAAACAATTTGAGAATGCTGAATAATACTAAGAGTTTGAAAATTCAAGATAATAATCCAGTACTTTTCAAATAAGATTTAAATAAAAGAATTACTAAAAGGTTAATTATTGCTAAGGCTACCAACCCATTTCTGTTCTTATAATCTAATTTCTTAACTAAATTAGAAAGATATACGACTGGATTTTCAGGTTCTTTATTATCCAAATTTTATTTAAATATTAATTTGAAACGAAAATATCACATTTTCAATAGAAGAATCAAAATTGTAAAGATGAATATCCAAAAAGAAAGAGATAATTTCTAATCCATAATTCCTGCATTTCTTAAAAAAGCTTTACCAATATTGCCAATCAAAAGAAATGCAGACAAATTAATTAAAAGGATTATTAATAATGCCAACATTTTGTGGTTTGGATTAGTTGAAATGCCATCAAATCCCTTATTAAGAAATCTTTCAAAAAGTGATTTAGCTTTGTTTAGTTTTTCTTGCGTTGAATCAAGATTAATTTTTTCTTTAGAAGAATCCTGGTTACTTGCTTTCTCTAGAAATTCCGTAAATGCCTTAACATTCTCTTCGTTTTTATTCCCCTCATTAAGATCTTTATTATCTTCATTCAAATTGGGGGACGATTCGATTGAATTATTTTCCTCAGGATTAAGTTTTGAATCTTCCAAATTATTAGTAAATGCTACGAGTATATTACACCATAAAAAAAACCCACTCGATCAATTGAAGAGAGGGTTGGTTAATGTTAAAGTTCTTGATTGAATCATAAGTTATTTTAATTAAATTTGCGTTAATTTCATTATGGAGATTGAACTTAGTTTATAGTCAAGATAATTTTTTAACTACATATGTTAGATGCAAAAACTAAAAAAGCATGTAAAGAGGATCCATCAATAAGAGAAATTAAAATTAGAAATATAGAACATGCTATTGAACAAGCGGAAATGATGATAAAAGAATCAAAAATGAGCCAAGAAGAATTAATCTTCTTGAAAAGGAAAATATCGGACTCAAGACAAGATTTAGAGTTACTTTACTTAATGAAAATTCAATGAATATAATATTTAATAATTATTAAAAAGGTTGACTTTTTCTAAGGAAATTAATTTGTATATTTGAAGCATTATAAACTTTAAAAGGAAAGTAAAAATTTATATAAAGGGTTCACTTTTTTCTGAAAAATCTGTACCTTTCTTTAAAGGTTTTTCCTTACATTTTTATTTCAATTAATCTTTTTGAAAGACAAATAGCAGTTTATGTAATCACCTAGTTCTTGTTACTACAAACATTCTTAAAAAGTCTTAGACACTTAATAAATTAAGATAGTTTTAAAAACGAATCTTCATGAATAAAGTTAAGATAACAATTTTTACGATATCCCTAATCATATTATCCTATTTAGGAATTAAAAATTTATTTCATATCAATCATTCCGAAGATTCAAGAAACAAAAAAAAATCGATCTTAAATGAATCTACCCGAGTTTTAAATGAATGCTTTGATCTAGAAAACAAAAACGAAAGAACTCTTAATAAATCAATTGAATTAATTAAATATTGCTTGCGGGAATATGGATATAAAAAATGATTTCTAAATCTTAATGATAAATTTTTGAATACTCCACTTACATGTCAAGGAATTCAATCATTAATTGATCAATTAACTTGGTATGTCCCATGATTCTTTATTATTAATAATATTTGCTTAATAAACTTTTTTTAAATGACTAAGATTAAATGTTCTTATTTGGGAAATTTAAACTGTGAAGCTGTTCATCAACTATCAGGAAGTCTAATAAAAACGGATGCGCCTTTAGATCACTTTGGTAAAGGTGAAAGCTTTTCACCAACTGATTTATTAGCGACATCACTAGGTACTTGCCTTCTAACCATTATGGCAATTAAAGCTAAATCAAGGGGATTTGATTTAGAGGGTATCTATTTAAACATTGAAAAATTAATGACGCAAAATAACGAGAGAAAGATAAAGGAAATAATAATAGATATCTACATACCAGAGACCACCTCTAATGAAACTATTAATTTTATGAAAAAAAGTTCCGAAGATTGTCCAGTTTCAAGAAATTTATCTAAGGAAATAGATATTAAAATAAATTGGCATCACATGAATAACTCAAAAAATAGTAATTAGATAAAAAATAATGAAATACTTTATTGGAATAATTATTCTGTTATTTGGTATTTATATAATGACAGATTTGGCATTAAAGACTAGATATACAAGAAAAAGACTTTCAAAGGGAAAAAATAAATCTTTGTAATTTTTTTATTGAATTTTAGAAAATAGATTTATTTGTGTACTAAGAATTAAGGAATATTTTAGTTTTATTTTTTCACTATTTTTTGGTCAATCAAACTAATCAATGGGATCATAAAATTTACATTTATTCCAATAGTGCACCATGAATAAATAATTAGAAAAAATATTTTTATAAATAAATTAGGGGGTAAGGTGAAAAATATTTTGAAAAAACCTCCAATGAATAATACCAATATTCCAATTTGAAAAAGACCTTTGATTATCCATATAAGACCATTTTTTTTAATGTTTATATAAAACCAAAAAAAAACAATACTAGATACCAATAAATATATAAAATTTATAATCATCTTTTTAGAGAAAATCTAACAAATTTGCCATTATCTAGGCATGATCATAATTATCACTTTTTTATCCCACAATTTTTTTTTAAATTGGAAAAGTTATACAAAAAACAATAAAAACAAATTTTTTTTTTTTAACTTTTTATCTTAAACATTTTCGATTTTAGTAAATCAACTCTTTTTCGATTCACTCCCAAATCACTTTCTCCAACTCTTGATTCTGATCTTATTGATAAGATGTTTGACTCAGGTAGAAAGGATACTTCTAAATCGTCTACATACTTCAACCATTTACTGGTTGCCTCAGCATGAAGATAATCGCCATCAATTTCTATAATCACAGTCCTTGGAGTGTTTTCGATAAATGTTTTAATCTCTTCAAAAGGTTTCTCAATATTGTTAACCTCCCATTCCTCTCGTACACAATGAGCAATCTCTACACAAGGTTTTAGTTCTACATGTGAGGCATATGATGAAGAAGGGAATAAAAAGCTTGAACAAATTAAAATTGCAAAAAAAACTATTTTCATTAACAGAGGAATTTAACAACCAATAATCTAACGAATTAAATTACTAATTTGTAATGACGTATCTCATGATTTTTGAATACAGCATATATATTTTTATATTCAGGATTTAATATGTATTTCTAGTAATCCAAAAAAAAAAGATCTCTCAGAGAGAGATCATTTTAAAATTGATTTATATCAAGTGTTTCCTTGTTTCCACTGAAATAAATCAATTCCTCCTACACACAATCCTAATATCACACCTAAATTCAAAATATGTAATATCTAATAGGCCTCTATCTTAACTGTCACATCGCAAAAAATACAAAAAGTACTCAAACATTGAGATCGAGTACTTTTAAAGTTATCAGAAAAAAGTGTGTGAGGAGTTTCTGATGTATTTAATTTACTCCGTAGGTAATTTAAAAGGCTACAGTATAAATTACTAATTATTTAAATCTTTTAGAAAAATTGGGCGTTGATGAAAAAAATAATCAAAAACATAAAAAATTCATGAAAAGCATTTACAAAAAAATCATTTTTATTATTTCGGCAATTGCTCTTTTTTCAGTAATATTGGTTGTTGTCAAATATTCGCTAACTTATATTGAAAATAATCCCGAAAAATACTTACCTACGGAAAAGTAAGAAAAAATTAAGTATAAATTCACTTCAAAAAATCTATAAAGTGTCTTAAATATGTTATACATAGACAGATTGAGTCATGAAAATCAAAAATACTTCAGTTCTTAATCAGAATAATATTCATTTAAGTCAATTTAAAAATAAGCATAAATATCAAATACTTGAGAATTACTGGAAGAAAAGAAAGAAAGAATGTGAAAAAAATCTTTCAAAATTTTGCTAACCGATAATTATGAATTTTATTTTTTCTTTTTTATTAGCATCTGTAATGTGGGTACAAGTTCCACAATGGGAAGCTGACTGGTCAAAATGTGCAGTAGATGTTCCCGATTCATCGTGTCACTGGTACGTAGCTGCTCCCGATAATACTTTTGGGGAAGGATTTAATTGGGAAAACGCTCCTTGGTTTGATGCTAATGGATTACAGGATGTAGCAAAGATTGAGAAAGAATCTGTAGTAGAAAAACTTCAAAATAACTAAAGTTTCTATTTCATCAATTAACTTTTAAAAGTATTTAAATCTAGCTGCATAGTAGTTAACTTTTGATTAATTAAAAAATTTTTATGCGTTTCAAAGTAAGTCTCAAAAAAAATGGAAAGGAATTTGATGAAGTTGTTATAGCTAATAATAAAAAAGAGGCTGTGGAAGTAGCTTTAAAAAACAATCCAGAAGCTCAAGCACTAAACTCTGATTGGACATTTAAGATTTAATTATTTGCGAAGCTTAGGAATCAAAAGAGATGCAACACAAATAACACTAATCGCAGGTCCAGGCGAAAGATTAAAGACTATAGAGAGAATAAATCCCATAAGTGAGATACATAATCCAAAAAATGAAGACCTCATCATTGCAATTCTTAAACTATGAGCCTTATTTAGCCCTAACAAAGTTGGCGAAGAAAGAAGAGCAATTACAAGAATTACTCCCACTGCTGACATTGAACTAACAATTACTAATGCCGTCGTAAAACTCAAAGCAAGATTTAATAAAGAAACGTTTATACCACTTGCGGACGCACCTTCTGGATCTAATCCAACATAAACTACCTTTTCATATCCAAAAGTCATTAAAAGTATAAATACTAAAAAAGCAATTATTGTTCTAAGTAAATCTCCAAAATTTGCTGTCAATAAATCGCCAAATAATACTGCCTCCAAATCAATCCTTATTCCGAGTAAAGGGATTATAAGGACCCCAAACCCAAGCATTCCAGCAAGAATAGTATTCATAACTGCTTCATAATTTTCACTTTTTCTATTAGTTAAACTTTCCGCAATTACCGAGCCTAAAAGACCACTGATAACACCACCAATTGAGGGGTGAATTCCAAGCGCTAATGCGAGAGCAAGTCCAGGCAAAACACAATGAGAGATTAAATTAACTTGTAATAATCTCTTATGGGTGATTAATACAGTTCCCATAGCTGGGCATAAGATCCCGGAAAATATAGTTATTATTAATGGAACCAACCACCAGTTGTTATTAATAAAAGACATTATTCGAAAGATTCGGTATGATCAAAAATACGAGACAAAAAAAGATTTTGGAAACAATGGTAACTAAGTCTGACATTACCAAAAGACAAGAACAACTTCTTGAAGAACTTAATAAATGCGAGGATGAATTGAGCGGTCAAGAATTGCATAGGCAGTTGATCACAAAAGGCAAATCTATGGGGTTGACCACTGTTTATAGAAATCTGCAAATCTTGATAAAGCATGGATTAATTCGTTCCAGACATCTCCCAACAGGAGAGGTTCTTTACACTCCCGTAGACAGAGATATTCATCATTTGACCTGCGTTCAATGCGGAGAGACGTCGAAAATGGAAGGTTGTCCTGTTAAAAATATTCATGCCCCTAAAAAAAATCCAAGAAAGTTTCAACTTTTGTTTCATACACTCGAATATTTCGGCCTTTGCCAAAACTGTTATCAAGCTCAAAATTAAGAAGGAACATTTTCTAATCACAGAAATTATTTTCCTTTATAGAGCTTATGTTTATCGCATCTAATTTATCTTTTATTTGATCAGGACTACCAACTGCTAAAACGCTTTTATCAAGAACTATTACTTGATCATAATTATTTAGAGACTCACCCCAATCATGGCTACTTACGAGTAAAGAAAGTCCCGCATCTGCGAGTTGACGAACAATTTTCAGGAAGTCCTCTTTTGCAGGGGGATCCAATGCCGCACAAGGTTCATCCAGAAGAAATATTTTTGCAGGGGACATAAGAGTTTTTGCTAATAGAGCTCTTTGTTGCTGTCCTCCTGAAAGAGAATCGAGTCTTCTATTAGCCAAATTAGCAATTCCTACTCTTTGCATTGTCGCTTCTAATTCACAACATTTATTAATCCAAGAATTAGGATATTCTAGAAGAGCCTTGATTTGAAAGGGGTTATTACTTCTTGATTTTGAATACTTTATTTGACCAAGAGATACCAATTTTTCAACTGTAATGGGAAACTTCCAATTCATAGAACTTCTTTGAGGCATAAGTGCCACTAAAGCTCTAGATCTATATAAATTTTCACCGTCAATTTTTATATCGCCTTTATCTGGAGTATTTTGTCCTTGCAATATCCTCAAAAGAGTAGATTTACCAGCACCATTTGGACCTACTAGCGCTGTAAGAGTTCCAGGTTTAATCTCAACCGATACCTTATTTAAAGCTGGCTTACTTTTTTTTGTGTATGCAAATGTTAAATTTTCAGCGACTAAAGTAGCCATTAATTAATCTTCATGAAAAAAGTCACTTTACAAGCTTACCAATAATATAAGCTGCGTATTATTTTCATAACATTTGATACCTTTTCTTGTCAGAGGCAATGAAAATGATTATCATTTTTAAGTATTTAATAACTTTTTATGTCAATTTTTAAAAGACTTCTATCAAATAAAAAAGGTTCAAGTAAGTCAATTATTAAAAATTCCGTAATCGCTGGAACGATTATATTTTCTGGTTTTGGGCAGGATGTCATGGCTAAAGGAAAGTCATACGTTGCAGTTGAACCACTAGTTTGTGATTTAGTTAAATCAATTGCATTACCATCTGACGAAGTTACATGCCTAGTAGATAGAAAACAGGATGTTCATGATTTAAAGATCAATCCAAGACAAGCTCAATTACTAAATAGCGCAGACAAAGTATTCACTCTTGGCAAAGAAATGACTCCAAGTATGAGAAATTGGGAAAGTAAAAAGAATACTGTTGTTGTAGGTGTTAGTGCAATAGACGTAGATGATCATTCTGATCATGAAGGTCACGATGACCACTCAGACCATGGTGGACATGATGATCATGCTAAACATTCAGCTAAGGTAGATGATCATTCTGATCATGGAGGTCATGATGATCATTCAGACCATGGAGGACATGATGATCATGCTGAGGGTGCTTTCGAATGGGCAGGTAAATTCCAACTTTCTAAGGGTTCATACAAATGGTCATTTGAAAAAGTCGATGGAGAATATGCAGATCCTGCAATGAAGATGGTGATTCTCAAATCTAATGACATAGAAGGGTCTGAAGATTTGGCTAAAGAATTATTAGGATCTAAAGACTCAATAAGCAGAAAAAATAATGGTACTTTGATCGCAAGTAATAAAGCATTTATTCTTAACTTTGATCAAAGAAAAGAAAGCACTGTTTTTAATGTGGATATCAAAGAAGATGGTGAATATATATTTTTTACTGAACACATGCCTTTTGAGTTTGAAGCAACTCAACACTTCTTTAAAGACGTCTTAAATAGTGATGTCGAGCCCATAGCACAAGTACCAGACGAAGGAGAGGGACATCATCACCATCATGACCATGGAGGTCTAGATCCACATGTATGGCATGATCCACATAACATCATAAAAATGGGAGATGTTATAAGCAAAAGTTTAAAGAAAGATATTTCAGTTTTTAATAGAGGGGACAGAAAATTAATTAATGAAAGATTTGAAAAAGCCGATTCACTCTTAGAAGGCTTAGATAGTTGGATCGTCGAACAAGTAAGCTCTATTCCTGAGGAAAACAGAGTAATTGTCTCTAAACACAAAGCAATGGAATACTACGGTGATGCTTTTGGTTTTGAAACTATTAGTTTACTTGACTTTCTTGGAGACTCATCAAGTTTAAGGCCAGAGAACATAAGTTCTACTTTGAAAATGTTAGATGAAGAGAAAGTTCAGGCAATATTTCCTGAACAAATTCCAGCATCTAAATTATTAAGAAACTTAAGTAGACAAAGTTCGGTTCCTTTAGCTTCTAATCAAATATTCGTTGATGGATTGATGATGGACGGGAATACGGTTTCAGTAGCTGTTCACAACACTTGCACAATTGTTGATTCATTAGGAGGAAGTTGTGATAAAGAATCTGGCTCCAATCTTGAGTCTGAATGGTACAAACTTTCAGATTAAATTTTTCTAATAAAAACGGTTTTCATTTCTTATTATTACTATTATTAGACTATTGTTTATTTAGTAAAAATCTTTAAATGAGCATCAAAGATAAAGTTCCCGTAACCATCCTCACTGGATTCTTAGGCTCAGGGAAGACTACTTTGCTTAATAAGATATTAAGTGAAGAGCACGGGAAAAGAATAGCCGTAATTGAGAATGAATACGGTGAAGTAGGTATAGATCAAGGGCTCGTAATTAATGCCGATGAAGAAGTATTTGAGATGTCAAATGGGTGCATTTGTTGTACTGTTCGCGGTGATCTAATAAGAGTCCTTGGCAACCTTATGAAAAGGAGAGATAAGTTTGACTATGTTTTAGTAGAAACGACAGGGTTAGCAGATCCTGGGCCAGTTGCTCAGACTTTTTTCATGGATGAAGAAATTAGTTCCGAATTTACTCTTGATGGAATTGTAACTTTAGTTGATGCTGCACATATTGATCAGCAATTAGGAAGAAGTGATGAAAGTTCAGAACAAGTTGCGTTTGCAGATGTTCTTGTCCTAAATAAAACTGATTTGGTTTCTGATGATGCTCTAGATACTCTTGAATCAAGATTGAGAGATATGAACCGAATGACTCGAATCATTCGAGCCGAGAATGCCCAAGTACCCATCGAAACAGTCCTAAATCTAAGTGCATTTGATCTCGATCAAATCCTTAAACGCAGACCAACATTTCTTGAACCAGAATATCCTTTTGAATGGACAGGTGTTTACGACCTTGATGCAGGTAAATATGAATTAATGCTAGATGAAGGTCCCGATCCAGAAATGTCATTAGTAGCTTTTGCTAACCAAGGTGAGAGTGAAGAAGAACTTAAAGATGGTGCTGAATCCTGCGTAAGACTTTATGCAGAAAAAGCTAAAAGCTTAGAACCTGGGAATATCATTCCATTTAGAGAACATATAAACCTTAAATTGCAGGATAAAGGAAATAAATCATTCATATTAGATATCGAAAAGGGATCAAAGATAGGTTTATATACACAGCACACCGCTGAAGAATTCAATATGAAAATCATTAAAAGTGAAGACAATAATTCAAAAGAGATTCCATTTAATATTGAAAGATTCTGGCAAGCTGAGCACGAACACGATGATGAAGTAACGTCAATTGCAATTGAACGATTTGGAGATGTTGATCCAGAAAAACTTAATACTTGGTTGGGCAGACTTCTTTCTGAAAAAGGGGTGGATATTTTTAGAACAAAAGGTTTCATTAGCTACGCAGGAAACCCACAGAGAATAGTTTTCCAAGGTGTACATATGTTATTTACAGCACAACCTGATAAAGAATGGGGTAATGAACCTCGTAGAAACCAACTTGTTTTTATAGGTAGAAATCTGGACGAGAAAGAGATGCGTGAAGGTTTTGAAAAATGCCTGATATAGAATCATTTAGCCCAAGGGGGATGTTCCACGAGGGATGGACAGCTGAAGTTAATGATTATGCAATCGTTTGTGGTTGGGCTATTAAAGGAAAGTTATTCATTGTTGGGGATGTAGCAGGAGGCATTTTTGCCTTTGAAGGAGATACTGGGAAAATTATTTGGAAAAAAGAAAATACACACTCTGGTGGTCTACTAGCAATGTCCATTCATCCAGAAGGAGAGATTTTTGCAACTTCTGGTCAAGATGGAAATATCCAAATATATAATTGCCACGAAGGTAAAGTAATTAAAACTCTCGAACTTGGCAAGGCTTGGGTAGAGCATCTTAAGTGGTCGAATGATGGCTTATTTCTTGCAGTAGCTTCTTCAAAAAAAGTATATGTTTTTAATGAAATTGGTGAAGAAAAATGGGTCTCAGATGATCATCCAAGCACAGTGAGTGCAATAAAATGGTCAAATAATAATGAGCTAGCTACAGCCTGCTACGGGAGAGTAACATTCTTTGACATAGTAAATAATAAAACGAATCAAAAACTCGAGTGGCAAGGATCATTAGTCTCAATGGAATTAAGTCCTGATGGTGATATAGTCGCCTGCGGGAGTCAAGACAATTCCGTTCATTTTTGGAGAAGATCAACCGGAATGGATGCTGAAATGACAGGATACCCAGGAAAACCTAGTCATCTTTCCTTTGATGATAGTGGAAAATTATTAGCGACTAGCGGCAGTGAAAGAATTACGGTATGGAGCTTTATAGGTGACGGTCCTGAGGGAACTATGCCGGGAGAGCTATTTCACCATACCGAACCTATTTCTAGTCTAGCCTTTTCAAATAAAGGTATGCTTGTAGCTTCAGGATCTAGAGATGGTTCTGTAGTCGCAAGTTTTCTAAAAAAAGACGGTAATGGTGACCCAGTTGGGGCTGCATTCGCAGGCGATTTAGTGGGTGCAATATCTTGGAGACCTGATGATTGTGCACTAGCTGCAGTTAATGCAAAAGGGGTGGTAAATGTATGGAAATTTAAAGTTCGTACTAATTCCTTTTGAAGGAATTTAAGCAGGAAAATAAAAATCATTCAAACTACCAATAGTTTGCTTTTAAATGTCTTTCCATACAAATGACCTCACAGTCATTATCTATTCCTTTTGGGTGAATATCGCAATATGAGAGACATTGAAAATATTCGTCTATAGGATTAGATTTATCAGTTTTACTAGCTTCTTTCGAATGATTCATAAAAGAGTTCCTCAATTATTTAAAATTAAGATAGTCGAATTAAATATCAAAAGAAATAAGCAAAACTTACTAAAAATATCTCAAAAAATTAACACGATTGATAACTACTCTCGGACATTTTTAATTAAAAAGCAATGCGTATAAAAACGGATTGTCTTTAGAGAAATATTTTCCTAATTTTATATTGTTGAGTTCTAGGAGGTCTTTCAAAATGATCGATAGCCTGCCTGAAATTTCGGAATAACCCGAACTAATTTAATTAACTGCTCCAATTATTTTTTATTAATGTCTAAGCTTACATCTTCTGCATCGTTCAGGTGCCCTTTAAGAAACAAGCTTAATTCTAGAGTGTTTGCCCCAGTTAAAGACAATTAGTTAATTTTGGTGAGCATTACCTTAATAGAGGTAATAGAGGTTAATTACAAGGATCCATGATTTAGGTGCGTTATTAACTTCAGTTAAAATATAAGTAAGAGATAAAAGAGGGCTTAAATAAGCCCTCTTTTTTTTTAAGATGACTTTCTTCCAGTTTTATAGATAATGATTAAAACAATAAAATTTTAAAATGGTTCGATATTATTGCCCATATTGCAATCCTAAATATCAATTTCAAAAACAAACCTCAAAAGGTACTTTGATTTGTGGCTTGTGCGGAGAGGAACTTATAAAAAAACCATTTATTAGGTTGAACCAGATAATTGCGTTAGTTGCTGCGTCATCATTACTTCTACCATTAATATATACTTTTATTTTTTTAATTAAAAATCAGATAAATCCTCCTAATAAAAATTATCAAGCAAATAGTAATTTAATGATAATTATAAAAGAAACACTTTAATAAAACAATTTAAAAGATCCTGAGAGGTTAACCTCTACATAGTGATTTATTTAAACAAGAATTTTTACTCTCAATATTTATTTGATCATCAATATTTTTTAATTTGTTTTTATTACTTATTACTTTAACTTTTTGCCCACAATGTTCTTTGCAACCACCATTAAATAAATTATGTGCATACAAATTGGTAATATTCGTAAGTAATAAAACAAAAATTATTTTATAAATTTGATAAAAATAAGACTTAATCTTTAATATCATTTTCCCAGAATTAGTAAATAAATAATATCAGTTAATTCCAAGGAGTGCTTATAAGTCCCCATATATCGAAGAAGAAAAATAAAACTGCAATAACAACAAGATCCCATGCTCTTTCCCTAAAAGCCCAAGGTGCAATAAAAACTTCTCCAAGTCCGTGAAGTGCCGCCCCTACTGGTAGATGATCAAGAACCAGCAGACTGTGAGAGAGGATAAAAAGAAAGCTTGCGAAATATCTAAAAAAAACAAATTGCCAATTACTAGAACTCATACCTTTTAGATTTTTAAGAAATATACTTCAATGATCAAAATAATGATATGGATCTAGTCAAGAGATATTATTTTTGGTAGCCATAAATACGAATAAAGATAAAAAGCTAAAGTAAAAATTACTAAACGATGAAATATATGTTTTCAAGTTATCAGCCTAAAAATAGTTTTGATGAATATTTTAAGGATAATGTTAACTCTGCTAGAGAAATATTGATTCCACTTCTTTCATCTTTAGATAATATGGGTCTTGAGGAATTAAACAGGAATCATTCTGCCGCAAAAAAATTATTACTAAGACATGGTGCAACTTTTAGATTAAATGATACTGGTTTAAAAGGTACTGAGAGAATATTACCTTTTGATCCACTTCCTAGAATAATTAGTAGAGATGATTGGGTAACTTTAGAAAAAGGGCTAAAACAAAGGCTTGAGGCAATTGATTTATTCCTAGATGATATTTATAATTCTCAAAAAATAATTAATGATGGAATAATTCCAAGAGAATTAATAGAGAGTTCAGAAGGTTGGAGACCCCAGATGATAGGCTTCAAACCACCACTAAATAAATGGTGTCAAATTTCAGGACTTGATTTAATAAGGGACAGAAAAGGAGATTGGCATGTTTTAGAAGATAATTTAAGGTGCCCTTCTGGGGTTGCTTATTTTTTAGAAAATAGATTAGTTATGAAAAATATTTTTCCTAATCTTTTCTCTGGAAGAATAGTAAAACCAATTGATGAATATCCATCATATCTTTTAAAAACTCTTCAAGAACTTGCAGTATGGACAGATACTCCCAAGATAGTTCTACTTACTCCTGGAATTTTTAATAGTGCTTATTTTGAACATAGTTATTTAGCTCAAGAAATGGGCATCCAACTAGTTCAGGGTCATGACTTAGTTTGTAATGATGATTATGTATATTTAAAAACTACCTCTGGATTAAAAAGAGTAGATGTCATTTACAGAAGAATTGATGATGATTTCTTAGATCCTCTTAATTTCAGAAAAGATTCCTGCCTTGGTGTTAGCGGATTACTTGATGTTTTTAAGGCAGGTCATGTTGCTTTGGCAAATGCGCCTGGGACTGGGATAGCAGATGACAAAATGATTTATTCATTTGTTCCAAAAATGATTAAATATTATCTTGATGAAGAAATTATTATTAAAAATGTAGAAACGTATATTTGTCATTACCAAAAGGATCGGGAATATGTTCTAGAAAATTTACCAAAACTTGTTGTTAAGTCTGTCGCCGAAGCTGGGGGTTATGGAATGTTAATTGGACCTCACTCAACAACAAGTGAGATAGAAGAATTTGCCAATAAAATTAAAAAAAATCCTAGAAATTTCATAGCACAACCAACCTTAGAATTATCTACTGTGCCATCGTTATGTGATGGAGAACTCTATCCATGTCATGTTGATTTAAGACCATATATCTTGAGAGGGAAAGATTCATGGGTAAGCCCTGGTGGGCTTACGAGGGTAGCATTAAAAAAAGGATCATTAGTCGTCAATTCTTCTCAAGGTGGAGGATGCAAAGATACATGGGTTGTAGGTAAATAATATGCTTTTAAGTCGTGTAGCAGAATCTCTTTATTGGATCAATCGTTATTTAGAACGTGCAGAAAACATATCTCGTTTCGTGGAAGTAAGTGAAGCAATGTCATTAGATTGTCCGCCAGGAAGTGCAGAACCTTGGCTCCCGTTAATTGATGCTTCGAGTGATAGAGAATCTTTTGATAAAAGATTCCCAGAGAAAAAACCCGATGACGTTATTAATTTTTTAATAAGAGATCGTTTAAACCCAAATAGCATAATTTCTTGCATTCAAATGGCAAGAGAAAATGCTAGACAAATCAGAGATGTCTTGACCACAGAAATGTGGGAACAGATTAATATTTTATATTGGAATATGCAAGAAGGAGAAGCAATATGGAATAAACCAAGACAAGAACAATTAAGTGAAATAAGGAGGGAATGTCAGCTTTTTTATGGAATTACAGATGCGACTCTAAGCAAAGATCTTGCCTGGAGATTTAGCATTCTTGGAAGATTAATCGAAAGAGCTGACAAAACATCAAGAATTTTAGATGTGAAATATTATTTACTCCTTCCCAGCTTAGATGAACTTGGAGGAGTTCTTGATGAGCTGCAATGGATAGCACTTTTACGTTCAGCTGGAGCTTATCAAATGTTTAGGAAAGCAGAGCAAAATTCTATAAAGCCTAATTCAGTTGCGAGATTTCTTTTACTTGATCCAATTTTCCCTAGATCAGTAAGATACTGTCTTGATGGGATAAGCAATACTCTTAAAACAATTGATACCTCTCCTTCAACTGAAAATCCTTCAGAACTAGAATGCATGAGAGGTTTGCTTAAAGCAAAGTGGAGTTATATCAGAATTGAAGATATAATCAATGATGGTTTACATGAGGCAATCGATTCATTGCAAATGGATTTAAATAAATTAAATGAACTCATTCAAGAAAAATATTTTATTAATTAATAATTTTATTAATGAGAATTAAATACATTCACAAACTTGAATATAAATACGAAGACCCTGTTGAATTAGGTGAGCATAGATTATGTATAAAGCCAAGGTCAAATGGCTTCCAAAAATTAAAGAATTTTGAATTAAAAATAACCCCAGAACCAGAAATTATTTATCCATTACTTGCTGCCAGCGGAGAAGAGATTAATAGAATCAGATTCAATGGGTTAACAGATAATTTAATTATTGAATCAATTAGCGAAGTTGAAACTATTAAACATCCAAACATTATTGATGGAGTTAAAAATAGAGATTTAACATTACCTTTTTGTAGAAGCATTATTAACAGAGATTTACAGGGAGCATTGGAGGGATGGATGCCTAATGGACAACACGATCCCTCTGCCGTAGAACTTGCCCAAGAAGCCTTAGCAGGAAGCATTAATAACGCATTATCATTTACTTACCAGCTAATAGAGATTATTCAAGATCGGGTTAAATATACCAAAAGACATACAGGACCAGCATGGCCGGCTAGTAGAACACTTAGAGAACGTATAGGTTCATGCAGAGATTTAGCAATGCTGATGGTAGAAGCTTGTAGGTCTATAGGTATCCCAAGTAGGTTTGTAAGTGGTTATCATTTTGAAGATCCGTTACCCTCTGAGTTGGATTTACACGCTTGGGCTGAATTATATATTCCAGGCGCTGGTTGGAGAGGTTTTGATCCAAGCGGAAAAGGATTAATAGATGATAGATATTTAACATTAGTATCCTCTTCAAAATCTAATTTAACTTCTGTAATTACAGGAAACTTTATAGGAAAAAATAATTTAGAAAATACTTTATCCTGGGAAATCAAAACTCTTGAAATAAAATAAATACTAAATTTTTAATCTTTTAAAAACAGGAAAATATAAATAACAATATGTTTCTTTTTTAGTGTTAATTGATACGTTCTTGGATAAATATATCTGTTTTCATTTGTGTAATCTTTAAAGAAAATTGAACTCAAGTTTAGAAATTCCAATTATCAAATCAAACAAATCGAAAATGTTTGAATTGATAAGTTATGAAAAATTTCGCGATACAAAAGATGTAAGATTTTTTGATATTAGTGTTAATGAATCAAACTATAGAGATCTAGTTATTCACAGTGGTCCTGCAGTTAGTCCGCCAAATGATGAAGAATTTAATAATTGGCAGTTTTACATACATTACAATCAAGAAGATAATCTATTAGCTATCTCTGGTGGAAGAACTTTTTTTCTTGTAAATTTTGGCTGGGATTATCCATTTTATAAAGTTAGATTAGAATCTTGCGGATATATTCTAAGAATACCTAGAGGAACATTTCATAGATCAGTATCTGACGAAAACGGTTCCATAGTTTTAAATCAAGCCATAAGAGATAAAGGCGGCACAGTTAAATCTGAATTCAAGGTTAGAAATAGTAAAGATAACAAAAGACTTCTTGATTGTATAACCAATTTAGAACCTAGATTTAAAATTTATAGTGTTAAATAATCTTAAAAAGGAGTCCCAAATTTATACATCAATTTAAATAATTATCTAATTGTTATAAAATAAAAATATTCAAATACTTTGGTATGAAATTTTTTAGTTTTTTAAAATATTTTTTATGCATTACTTTTTCTTTTTTAGTTTTATCTTCTCCAGTTTTTGCGGGAGCAAATGTTGCTGTTAAGGGAGAGGGAGATGAGGTGCCAAGTTATGTAAGATCTGATATTACAGGATACGATTTCCATGGAGAGGATCTTCATCTATCGTCTATAGCGGGAGCGGTTGCCAGAGACGCCGATTTTAGTGACGTTGATTTACATGGAACCACATTAACGCTATCTGATTTAAAAGGTTCTAATTTAAATGGAATCAACCTTACAGATACTCTTTCTGATCGAGTTAATTTCCAAAAAACAGATCTTAGAAATGCTGTTTTAATAAATATGATCGCATCAGGCAGCAGTTTTGCAGGAGCTCAAATAGAAGGAGCAGATTTTTCATTCGCTATTCTTGACAGCGAAGATCAAAGAAATCTTTGTGAAATTGCTGATGGAATCAATCCAACAACAGGAGTTTCAACGAGAGAAAGTCTTGAATGTCGTTAGAAAATTTAAATCATAAGTAAACTTTCTCACCATTAACAAATTTATAAATTCTTTGTTCATCATCTCGAAATATCATTTCACCATTTAATTTGGATTTACTGAATTTTGAAAGCCTTGCTCTGTGTATATTAGATTTTCTTTTAATGTTGTCTTCTTTATCATAAATTCCAATAAAGATATTTATATTAGGGTTTGAAAAGGTTTTTTCTTCCTCTCTTAAAAAAATTCTTTCTATATTTGTTTGCGTGCTCTGCAGTTTATTTTTAAATTTGTTTAATTTTATGTTCTTTGTTTTTTTAGAATTAATTTTTCTATAGAGCAAAAAGATAATTCCGAAAATTAAAATAGTTAAAAATTTATTCATTACCTATTTAATTTTTATTTTTATATCTACCCCTAAGTTACTTTTAGTACTTAATATTTCTTTTTTTAAGATTCCATAAGTAAAAATTCTAGATAAAGTTTTCAACGATTTAAAAACCAAAAAAACAACAACTAGAAAGAAAAAAATAAGGTTTTCTACAAGAATATTTTTATTTTTATTATCTAAATTGCTCATAAAAGTCTTAAATTTAATTATTTTTCATCATTATTTGAATATGGGCCGAAAAATTCACTAGCATTTCTACCTATTACTTTAGCAAGATTTAGGCTTTGATCTATATCCCATTTAGATGCCATTCCATAAAGAATACCAGCGGCAAAAGAATCGCCACATCCATAAGAATCAACCTTTAATTTTTTGTTTTCAAGAGCATCATATCTTCCTCCTGGAAATATTATACCTCCCTTCTCTCCCTCAGTTTTAATAGTATATTTGGGCTTTAACGATAATTCAGAGAAAGAAAAAACTTCGCCAGGATCGAGATTACTACCTATTAATCCATCCAAAAGGACATTTGAATTATTAATTGTATTCAATCCCACTCTTGGAGTTGTACAAAGTATTGAAGCTGATCTAGCCATTTTAAAAATTTCTGAATCAGATGCAGTTATAAAAATTCCGTCCATTTTTTTTAAAATGCTCCAGTCTAAGTTGTCTTTATAATTTGGAGCTAATCTTTCTCCAATAACTGTTATTGCTCTCTCCCCTTGAGAGTCAATCATACTAAAACCTCTTCTAGTAGGTTTGTCACGCCATCCCACATGCAATTTTATTCCCATATTTGAGAGAATTTTGAAACATCTATCTCCATAATCATCATTACCTAAAGCAGTAAAAAAATGAATTTGATTTAAAGTTAAGTCAGAGAGTGTTTTCGAGATAATAGATCCTCCACCAGCTGGATATTCAAGAGACTTTTCAGAATGAGAAATAACTCCTGGTTTTGGTAATTGATCGACCTTTAAAAAATTTATCCACTCAACGTGACCAACTACAGCAAAATTTAAATTTCCTTTTTTAAATAAATAGTCTTCAAAATCATTTTTTTTTTCAACAGCCATAAGCTTTTAAATACTATTATTAAAAGAAATATTTTTGACAAGTGAATTCATTTAACATTTTAAAAGATAATAAACAGATCCTAGCTTATCTTTACCTTTTTCTATCTATTTTAGGTGCTATCCTTCCAATGATGGCAAATTTTGAATTTGCTAGGGAGTATGGAAATAGTTTTGATATCAATAATTTCATTTCCTTAGCGAATGCCAACCCTGCAGCTCAATCAATCTCTAGAGACTTATTAATAGGAGCAAGCGCCACTTTTATATGGATATTAAATGAATCAAAAAAATTGAATATGAAGAACATGTGGATTGTTTATGTTGGAACATTTCTTATTGCATTTGCATTCTCCGCTCCTTTTTTCTTATTTCTAAGAGAGAGAAGAATTATTGAATTAGAAAAGATTAATTAAAATATTTTCTTAAATATAATTGCAAATACAATAAAGCAAAAACATGAGATAGAGAGCCAGATTATTGAAGCATAACCAAATAGATCTAATATTCTTCCCGAAATAAATGGTCCAAAAAAATAACCCATAGCAAAACATTGTGATAGTAGAGCAAGCGCAAACCCTTTTTTGTTTGAAGGAGCTATTCTGAAAACAACATCTGTTGATGTTGGAAGAAATGAAGCAGTCCCAAAACTAACTAATATCAAGGAAAAAGAAATCAAATAAAAAGCTGGAATATTAAAATAACTAGAAATAAATAATAAAAATGAAGCAAAAGAGAAGTTTATCAAACTAAATTTCAATCCAAATAATCTTCCTTTCTTGGATATCCAATAGCCGACTGGCCATTGTAAAAACAATAATAAAATTAACTGAGTAGAAATTATAAGACTAGTAATTTCTGTACTTAATGCATTCCTATATACACCACCTATAACAAGATCCAAAGGTAAAGTTACTTGAATCAAAGCTAAAGAAGTAGTTATCAATAAAATAGATAAAATTATTATTATGGAATTTTTATTCCATTTTAATTGACTCTGATTAATTGGATTTATTAAATTTTTTTGGAAATCTGCTAAGTTTCTTTTAATTGAAGAACTATTTTTCGATATTAAATATGAAATAACTAACATGCAAAATATATCATTAATAAAAACTGATTTGGAGTATATAAAATTCGTCATAAACCCTCCTAGGAATACCCCTAGAAATATTCCTAAAGCCTCCGAACTTCTTACAAGAGCATAAGCTTTTCGTGTGTCGATCTTTTTGCAAAAAAAAGGCACTCCAAACTCGGCTGCAGGCCAATATATACCTGCAGCCGCACCAACAAATGATTGTCCGATTATGTAAAAAAAAGTATCTCTTGAAAAGATGAGGAATAAGCTAGCAGTAATACTTAGTATTGATGAAGCAATTAATGGAAATTGTATTTCCCCTGTTTTATTTAAATAATTACCTGTAAAGAGTCTCGTTAAGGTACCTAATATTGCTGAAATGGTAAACCCCAAGCCAATATCTGTTGCCGATAAGCCGATGTTATTAAAAATGAGTGATGTTAAATAAATAACACCTCCTGCACCAAATGCAGCGTAAAATCTTATCTTGGTTATTAACCTCAAATGGTAAGGAAATTGAATCCACCAATTTTTGCTAATTTGAAAACTGTTGGGACTAATCACTAGTGAAATCCATTTTTATAATTTTTTTTAGTTTTTGTAGTTTATTTTTTAATAATGGTTTAAAGGCCGCTGAAAAGATAAATATTAAGTTTGAAGAGATGGAAATCCCACTCACTATAAAACAATTATCAAAATTAGAAAAATATAAGGATGATTCTACAGAATTAATTGATTGGTTAAAAAATAATGGATTAACAAAAGTTTTTGAATTATCAAAATTTTTGGAATTTCCTGTTTTCAAGGAAAAAGGATTAAATAGAGAATTATTAAGAAGTTGGATAGGGCGTAAAATTTTAACAGAATTAAGCAAAACGATTACAGTTCCAAATGACAATAATGGAGTAGAAATTTATAACACTATAGAAAATTTATTAGATGAAAAAGAAGAAATTTCAACTTTAGAAATTATAAAGGCATTACCATCAGAAGAAATTACTTTAGATATTGATAATTTAATTTTAATAATTTCATCTTGGAAAAATGAAATAGCCATGCAACAAGATCTTATAAACAAATTAAATAATCTTGAAATAACAAACCAAGAGGTATTTAAAAATACTGGAAAAAAATTAAATCCAAATCTTATAAAGATAAGTAAAAAAGTTTATGCTCCTCACCGAGTAAAAGCTTTTGAAATTGAATTATGGAAAAGTAATAAAACAAACGATGACACAGAACTAATCATTTTTATGCCAGGACTAGGAGGCGAAATTAATAATTTTAAGTGGATAGGAAACGAATTAGCTAAAAGGGGTTGGCCAGTAGTCTTTATAGACCATAGAGGAAGTAATTTAAAAGCATTTACAGAAGTACTTGAGGGTGGCAAGTCAATTCCAGGAAGTGCAGACTTTTTCTTATATAGAATTAAAGACTTAGAAGCTGTAATAAAAGCACATGGGAATGGAGAATTTGGCTTGCCTAATGATTCTTATATCTTAATGGGGCATTCACTTGGTGCTTTAATAGCACTTTTATATGAAAGCAATAAACTAACTGATCAACTTCAGGAAAACTGTGATTCAGCATTAAAAGACTTTGCGGTAACAAATTTATCTAAATTACTTCAATGTCAATTAGTCGAAATACCATTCCCCGGCAAAAATAAGACTAATAAGGCAAGTGCGATAATAGGTTTTAATTCGTTTGGTAGTTTATTATGGCCAAAAGAAAAAAGTTCAGGCATTGAAATACCAACTCTTTTAATAGGTGGAACATATGATCTTATTACACCCTTAATGAATGAACAATTTAGAGTCTTTTCTGCTTTAAATAATCCATCAAATAGATTTCTAATTATTGAAGGTGCAAGTCATTTCTCTCCAATAAGAATTAATAATAGTTATGAAGAAAATAATAACGTCTTCAAAATAAGTGAATCTTTCATTGGTTCAGATCCAATTTTAGTACAGGCTTTATCTGCCAAATTTATAGTTAAATTTTTAGAAAATATTAAGGACAAAGAGCTACCAATTGTAATTAAAAACCAAAGAAATTTGGGACTTGATTTCCATCTTTTAGATCTTGAAACTATAAAAGAAGTTCTGAAAAATTAGTACTCTATTCTTGGATCTAAATACGCAATTAGAATATCAACAAAGAGATTTAAAGAAACAATGAGCATAGAGGTAAAAATTACAATACCTTGAACAAGGGTATAGTCTCTCTGAGAAATTGCTTCATGTAATCTTAAAGCAATACCTGGCCATGAAAAAGTTACTTCAAACAATAGAGCACCTCCTGCTAATGACGCCATAGTCAAACCAGAAATAGTGACAATTGGCAATAGAGCATTAGGCAATGCATGGTTTAAAAAGATTTTTTTCCTCGATATCCCTCTACATATAGCAGCATTTACATAATCACTTTTTAATGTCTTATCCAAATTTGCTCTTAATGAGCGGCTGAAAATACCACTTAAAAGAAAGCCAAGTGTAATGGAAGGAAGTGCGAGATGATAAAGGCAATCTCTCAAAGCAATAATATTATTTGAAAGAATACTATCTAAAACAAGAAAACCTGTAATTTGAGGTTGTTGCTGAAATATTGGAAATCTACCACCAATTGGGGAAATATTAAAAAATACAGAAAACAATAATTGCGCTAACATTGCTCCCCAAAAAGGAGGTATGGCATATGTGGCAATTCCTAAAATTCTCACAATATAATCAGTCTTTTTACCTTTATTTCTCAAGCCAATTAATCCCATTATGAAGCCTATTAGTGTGGCACTTAATATTGAAAAGAAACCAAGCTCAAGACTTGCGGGCAACGACTTAAGAATAATATTTAGAACTGGCTCCTGCGTACTAAGAGATTGGCCAAAATCTAAGTGCAATATATTTTTAATATAGGAAAAATATTGATTTATTAAAGGTTCATTTAGCCCCAGTTTATTTCTTAGAAATTCCCTTGAAACCTCATCAGCACCAGATCCAAGAATTGCATCGACAGGATCACCAGGAGCAGCTCTCAATAAAATAAAAACTAATGAAGAAATTATCCATAACATTATTGGTATTAATGAAATTTTTAATAAGGAATAATTTAGTAATTTATTTAAATTTCTACTCATCAATTAACTTAAGATCGCTCAATGAAATTATTCCTGCACCATTAAAAATAGGTTCTGATATTTTATTTTGAGACCATGCACTTTGAGAGGATATCCAAATAGGAATATAAGGTATTGAATTTGCGGCTATTTTTTCAATTTCAATAAGTTTTTCTAATCTTTTATTTCCACTTATTTGTTCACTCTCAAGAAATAAACTTTCCACTTTGTTAGATCCCCAAAAACTACCGCTGTAAACTGACTCTCCTTTTTTGCATCTTCCATCAACTATTTCATTACAACTTAAAAGTGGGGTAAGATAGGCTTCTGGATCTGAATAAGCTCCAGTCCAATCGAGAATAACCGCTGTATAAATTCCTAAACTTAGATTCTTATAAACTGTTGTAGATTCAACCCCATTGAGTTCAATATCAATACAATCATTCAAGGATTTTTTTATTTCTCCCTGCCATGTCAAGGCAATAAGTTTATCAGCCGGTACATTTGACCTATAAGTAAGAGGAATTTTCAGTATGTTTCCATTACAATAATTTTCTTTTTGAAATAACCTTCTCGCTTCTAAATAATCATATTTAGGCCAAAGTCCTTTATTATCTTTTTTAAAAATCGGAGGAATAATTGATCTAGATGGCTTCCTTAACCCATAACTTACTTTTTCACTAATTAATTTTCTATTAAGACTTTTTGCCAAAGCAAGTCTTAAATTTAAATTACTTAAGGGATAAGAACTGGTTTTAAGGCTTATAAAACTTAATTCAGTGAAAGGACTATTACCTTCTTTAAACTTTTTATTTTTACTTAAATTACTTAGACTGTTTCTCTGACTATCATCAACTGAATTTGATAAGAGTACGTCAATTTGTTTATTTTTTAAAGCCCCAAAAAGAGAAGATGAGTTTGAATATCCTACAAAATTAATACCCTTATTTAAGGGCTTTTCACCCCAATAATTTAAATTTGGATCAATTGATTGAACTTCATTAGAAAAACTGGTCAGCACATACTTGCCAGTACCTACGAATTTTTCATTTAGAAACTTATCAGAATATTCTTTGTAAAATGTAGGAGATATTGGAGTTAAATTTACTGATGTAAGTAAACCATTTAAAGAACTTGATGGTTTATTTAAATTTATTATGACTGAATATTCACTTGGCGTTTCTATTGACTTAATCTTATTTCCTAAAATATAATTCATTGTTCCAATTCTTTTGAATCTATCAAAAGTAAACTTTATTGCATTTGAGTTAAATGAAGTTCCATCGTGAAAAAAAACATTTTTTCTTAAATTGATAATTATTTGAAGTCTATCCTTTGAAATAATTGGCATCTCCGAAGCCAATTCAGGTATTAATTCTCCATCAGAATTTAATTCATATAATTTATCTCCCAGAGAACTAATTAATTGAATTGATTTAAGAGTATTAGCTCTAGCTGGATCTAAAGATTCAATCTTGCCAGAGCTTGCTACTATGATTTTTTCAGATATTCTTTTTGAACCACAAGAATTCTGTAAAAAAGAAATTAAAATAAAAAATACTGATAATATAACTTTTCTTTTCATATTTCTTTAATAATAAATTATTTTGATGATTGATTTGAGCAAAAAATTTGTAAGGTTATTTGACTTATTTCTAAGGCAAATGTTTTTTTTGAATCACAAGCAAAAGGCCACTCTCTCACCCAACAAATTTTCTTTCCTATATTTAAACCAATTAATTGAAAAGTCTTATTGCTATTTTTAATTTTTACACAAGCGCCTTTATAAAGGTCTTCAGAACAAATTAAATTATTTTTTTCATTTTTATTGTCTAATTGTTTTGAATCAATCATTAAGGTGCTAAAAACAAACACTTACTTTCTTCGGTTTAACAAGCTATAGAGAAATTTGCAAACTATTTTTTTAAATACAACTTAATTGACTTGCAATAATTTTGACTTCATTAAGAGAATTTATTTCATCTTTCGATTTCTCAAAATTTCCATTATTCACCTCATGAGTTATAACAACAATTTCAGCTTTATCCTCACTTGCATCTAGTTGAACAATTGATTCGATTGATACATTATTATTACCAAAAATATCTCCAATCTTTCCTATTACGCCTGGACTATCGAGACAAATGATTCTAAGGTAATTTTTTTTATTTATTTCAGAAGATCCTATGATATGGCAGTTTCTCCAGAAATCAAAAGATAATAATGGATCTATTGAATTATTATTTTTTACTGAAGCAGCATGTAGATTTAATATATCTGATACCACTGATGCAGCGGTTGGACCACTTCCAGCACCTGGACCATACAACATTATCTCTCCAAGAGGATCAGCCTCTATCAATAAGGCATTGTTAACTCCCAAAACTGTTGCTAAGGGATGAGATTTTGGAATTAACGAAGGTCCCACCCAAATATTCAAAGCAAGTGAATTGTTACTATTAATTTGTCGCCTTTCGGAGAGTGCCAAAAGTTTTATTTCAAATCCTAATTTATTGGCATATTCGATATCTTTGAGGTTAATTTTACTAATACCCTCTGCGTGTATCTCATCTCTTTTAATTTTCCCTCCAAATGCGAGTTCACTAAGAATTGAAATCTTATCAGCGGTATCATGTCCCTCAACATCTGCCGTTGGATCGAATTCTGCATAACCAAGGCTTTGAGCCAATTTTAATGTCTCTTCATAATCAGCTTTTTCGTTCGTCATCTTTGAAAGAATAAAATTTGTTGTACCATTTATTATTCCTACCATTCTTCTTATGGTGTTGCTTTTTAAGGATCTTTTTAAGGGTTCAATTATAGGAATCCCTCCGCAAACTGCCGCCTCTGACAAGATATAAACTCCTTCTTTACTAGCAGTTTCATATATTTCTTCTCCATATCTTGCAATAACTGCTTTATTAGCTGTAACGACAGATTTACCTGATTTTAATGATTTCAGAATGATATCTCTAGCTAAATCAATCCCACCCATTACTTCTACAATTACATCTATAGAAGCATCATTAATTAATTCAAATGGATCATCAGTTAATAAATTATTTTCTAGCTCTATGCTTCTTTTTTTATTAAGGTCTTTAACTGCTATTTTTGCAATTTCTATCTCTTTTAAAATTGGATGAGAATCAACCTCAGAACTTAATATTTTAAAAATCCCTGAACCAACAGTTCCAAAACCAACAATACCAATTTTGCATTTTCTCATTTTTTATTTCTTTATTACTTAGAATTTAATTTTATATTATTAGACCTCCAAAAATTCATTTGCTTGAGATTGCATTTTTAAAAGTATGTTTAAAAAACCATTTGAACGTGAAGGAGTTAAACTTGCTTTCAAACCAGTATCTTCTATAAATTTCTTATTTATTTTAACAACTTCATTTGGTGTTAATTCATTTAATCCACTTATTAGAAATGCCAATAAACCCTTTGTTATTAGAGCATCAGAATATCCTTCCCAAAATAATTTACCGCCTTTAATTTTTGCCTTGACAAAAACTTCTGAAACGCATCCCTTAACTTTATTTTCTTCAATAAGAATTTCACTATCTGGTTCTTTTAATTTCTTGCCTAACCACAAAATATACTCATACTTTCTTTTTGGATCTTCTGATTTCTTTAACTTCTCCACTAATTTAGATAAGTTATTGTATTTTTCTTGATTTTCCATATTTTAAAAACTATTAATAAATCACGTTTAGGTTACCTATTATACAAATATTTCTTTCTCTGTTATAAAACCTGATAAGGGGATATCCCACTCAGCTCTCGGTAATGGATTCGGACTTACACAATTAGAGGTTAAAACTCCAATGCATGGAATACTACTCCAATTTTTATCTCTTCTTAATTTATCAAAATAACCTCCTCCATAACCAAGTCTTATTAAATTTTTATCCACAGAAAGGCATGGGACAAATATCATACTTATCTGATTATGACTTAATGAAAAAGAATTATTTGGACTTAGTATCCCCTCAGAGTCTTTTGTAAGTGGTTTTTCATCCCACGGATAAAATAACAACTCTTTTTTATCATTACATCTTGGCAAAGCCAAAGAATTCTGTTCCTTAAGACTTCTTATATCTACTTCATTTTTTAAAGGCCAATATATTGCTATATAAACAATATTTTTATATTCCTTAAGAAATGAATCTACATATAATTTTACATTCTTTTCTACATTTTCCATTTGATTAAGGGAGATCTCATCTCTAAGTTTTCTAAACGTATCTCTCTCAAATTTCTTTTTTTCAAATATATTCATACTTAATGTTCAATTGAAACCTTCTTCATTTAGTTTTGTAAGTGCTATAGCCAATGCATCTGCTGAATCATCAGGTTTTGGAGGTTTATTAAGTTCTAGGCTATACATAACAGCATCAAGAACTTCTTTCTTAGATGCTTTTCCAGATCCTGCTATGGTTAACTTTATCTGCGCAGGTGAATATTCACTTACATGAATTTTTTTAGATGCCAACACCATCATAATCACGCCTCTAGCCTGCACCACACTAATAGTAGTACTTGATCTATAAAAGAAGAATTTCTCAACCGCTGCTAGATTTGGATTCCAATGATTTATTAACTCATTAAGATCTTTAAATATCTCATAAAGTCTATCTTCTTCTTTTTTATCTTTACCTGTCTCAATAACGCCACAATCTAACAACCTTTTTTTTTCTT
The DNA here is from genome assembly GCF_034093315.1 of Prochlorococcus sp. MIT 1314. Taxonomy (GTDB): domain Bacteria; phylum Cyanobacteriota; class Cyanobacteriia; order PCC-6307; family Cyanobiaceae; genus Prochlorococcus_A; species Prochlorococcus_A marinus_Y. The sequence goes on from NZ_CP139300.1 coordinate 442,582, forward strand.
TTTCTATTTCAATAATCCCATATCCAACTCGAGCTAATCCAGGGTCAATCCCAATTATTCTCACTGTAATTAAGCTTCTGCAGATAATTGAAATTTTGAAAGATTATCTTTTTCATCTAAATCAAATACTTTACAAAAAGCTTGAATCACTCTTTCACCTGAATCAACTTGTTCTAGAGGATCTTTCCTTAGTCTATGTCTTAAAGAACAAGAAATAACCCTTGCTATGTCATCTTCTTGTACTTCAGTTCTGCCCTCGAAGGCTGCAATTGCCCTTGCCGATCTGTTTGTAACAATATCTCCACGTAAACCATCAACATCAAGCTCTCCACAAATTGCAGAAATATTCAACCTGAGGTCATCGTCCATTTGAACAGAATTTAATATTTCTTGAGCTTTAATAACCTTTTGTTGAAGTTCATCCTGCTGTTTCTCTACACTCAATGAAAACTCATCAGGATTATCATCAAAAGAAGTTCTTTGATCTACTACTTGAACTCTTAATTCAGCATCTCTAACTGTCTTGACCTCAACACTCATTCCAAACCTGTCAAGTAGCTGAGGCCTTAATTCACCTTCTTCTGGATTGCCAGAACCAATAAGTACAAACCTCGCAGGATGTCGAACAGAGACTCCCTCCCTTTCAACAGTATTCCATCCTGAAGCTGCCGAATCTAAAAGTACATCAACTAAATGATCATCAAGCAAATTCACTTCATCAACATAAAGCAAGCCCCTATTAGCTTTAGCCAATAACCCAGGTTCAAATGCCTTAACACCTTCACTCAAAGCCTTCTCTATATCAATGGTTCCACAAAGCCTATCTTCAGTAGCCCCTAAAGGTAAATCAACCATAGGTACTTGTTTTTGAATACTCTCTAGATTTTCTCCTTGAACAATTTTTTCCAAAACTTCTTTACTCTGCAAATCAGGATCGATTAAAGAACTATTATATGGATCGTCCTTAACTACGTCTATTTCCGGCAATAAATCTGCTAAAGCTCTAATTGTAGTAGATTTTCCGGTGCCTCTATCACCCATTATCATCACTCCTCCTATTCTTGGATCAATAACATTTAACAAGAGTGCTAATTTCATTTCTTCCTGACCAATTACAGCTGTAAAAGGAAAAACTCTTCTTTTCTTTGTTGGAGTCACAGTTTTAGTTTTCTTTAATATTCAAATAATCAATAGATGCTACTTCAGAAAATGTTTTTAGTAAATATCCCCATTAAATTAAAACTACAGAGAAATAAAATCTAATTTATTTTTTACGTTCCTAATTTCTTTTTGAATTGTTCAAAAACCAGTTAATTTGATGGACAATTCCTCTTAAAACATTTATTTCGTGCATTGATGTATTTGCCCTTAAAATATAATTCTTGAACTTACTTATTTTTGCCCTAGAGGTATGCTTTAAAAGATATCCAACCCCTAGAAGCATTTCCTCTATCTCCACAAATGAATCATGTATTTGTTTTGATGATGCAAGATTAAAAACTTCCAATTTTTTATTGGAATTTGTTTTAGAAGATTTATTTAATTCATATAAAACTATCGAAACTGCGTGAGACAGATTTAAAGAAGGGTTATTCTTAGAAGTAGGAATATTAAAAGTCTTATTTGCCAGAAGTAATTCATTATTAGTTAAACCTCTATCTTCTCTGCCAAATATAATCGCTAAATTATTTATCTTTTTAAGAGAAAAAATCCAATTAAAGATATTTTCAGAAGATTCAAAAAATGAATCTTTTCTTACATCAATCCTTCCACAAGATGCTAAAACTAAATCACAATCAAAAATTGCATTTTTAAGATTGTCAAAAACTTTGCAATGATCAATATATTTTTGACCTTTAAGGGCCATTTTTTTTGCTTCTAAAGATAATATATCGCATTTTGGAGAAACAATTCTTAATTCATCGACTTCAAAATTAGAGCATAATCTTGCAACACTACCAACATTTAAAGGGCCTTTTGGTTCAACTAATATGACCTTTAAATTAGAAAAATTTTTATCCAAAATCATTCAAGGCTATGTAGATATTTTAATAAATTAGACATATTTACAGGATCAATTTCAAAGCTTGGCATAGGAGGTGTAAGGCCACCAGTAACTTGTTTTATTATCTCTTTATCGTTCAAACGTTTAGTTATTGAGTGTAAGTCTGGACCCACTAATCCTCTTGCTGTAATTCCATGACATCCGACACAATTTATCTTAAAAAGAGCATATCCTTCCTTAGCAGATCCATTAAACTCAATAGTTTCAATAATAAATTTATTATTTTTATTATGGTTTAAAAAAAACGTTAAAAAACATATAAATGAAATCACAAAAACAATAAAAATTTTTTTCAATAATTCTCTTTCCGCTGCAGATGATGAAGATGTTGACACAAAAAATAGTCTCTATGTAACAATTGTGTATAAGAAATATAAAAAAAGCAAAAAATGATTGAGCCTCTTCTATGTGGAATTGTTTTAGGTTTGGTTCCAATAACTCTTCTGGGATTATTCGTTAGTGCATGGAACCAATACAGAAGAGGTTCAGGGATTTTGGACACTGATTAAGAATGTTAATCTTGACTGACCATATTCTCTTATATCTATAGTCTCCCATAAAATACTTTTTTTAATATATAGGTTGGGAGAATGTTCACAAATAACTATTGAATCTTTTTTTAAAAAATTACAATTAAATATTTGATTTAAAACTAATTCATGAAAATTCGCATCATATGGAGGGTCTAGATAAACAAAATCAAATTTTAATTTTTTTAAATCGATTTTTTTAGAAGATAAATTTCTCTGGTAATTTGGTTTTGTCCATTGCAAAACATCTTTACAAATAACATCAATATCATTTTTTCTATTGTCCATATCCTGCAACGAAAGAAGATTCTTTAAGCAAATTTTTGAGTTGTTTTTGTTTTTTTCAATTGCAATTATTTTTCTTGCTCCATGATTATATGCTTCACAAGATATGGCCCCTGTTCCACTAAATAAATCTAACCATGTACTATTCTCAACCATATTGTTCAATATATTAAAAATAGCCTCTCTAACTCTCAAAGTTGTAGGTCTTGTATAGATATCATTTGGACTTTGGAGTCTTTTACCACCTATTAATCTTAAGTTTGTCTTCATCCGTAATTATTAGTTATTGAATATTTCTGAGCCACCTTCTCAAAAGTTTTTCTCCAGTTTTACCAGATTTCTCCGGATGAAATTGACAGGCCAATAAATTATCATTCTCAATCATCGCTGTTAATTTTTCAGAACCATAATTAACTTGTGCTGCGATAATATTTAAGTCATCTGGGATTGCATGATATGAATGTACAAAATAGACCCAATTATTTAATTCTTCTATATCTAAAACAGTATTTGTTTTTGTAGGTAATAGTTGGCACCAACCCATATGGGGGATTCTTTGGTTAACTATATTAGGTATTTTTTGTATTTTCCCCTTTAAAATACCCAGTCCATGAACTTTTCCTTCATCACTAGATTCAAAAAGGAGTTGAAGTCCTAAACAAATCCCTAAAAAAGACTTCCCACTATTAATCCAATTTTTCAAATCAGTTATCAAATCCGTATTTATAAGATTAATCATCGCAGGGTCAAAAGCTCCAACTCCTGGAAGAATTATTGCCTTACAAGCCTTTGATTCATTGAAGTTTTTAATTAATAGTATTTCTTCTCCAAGACTTTCTAGAGATTTTGTTACGGAATGAATGTTCCCCATCCCATAGTCTATAAGTCCAATTTTATGCAAAGATCTTTATTTTATAAATGCTTAGTTAAAGTGCTAGAAAGAGTTGCTTTTGGTACGGCTCCAACCACAGTATCTACCTTCTGACCTCCTTTAAAGATCATTAATGTTGGAATACTTCTAATTCCATATTGACTCGCAACATTTGGGTTCTCATCTGTATTTAATTTGAAAACTTTAATTTTTCCTTCAAAGTCTTTTGAGATTTCTTCTACAACTGGAGCGACCATCCTACAGGGACCGCACCATGGCGCCCAAAAATCAACCAATACTGGTAGATCACTTTGCAGTACATCCTTGTCAAATGAAGAATCAGTTACGGCTTGAGCTGATGACATAATTTAAGTATTCCCTTTAGAAAATTTAGCAGTCAATAATTTTAAGTGATGATTTCATTACAGATAAAACAATATAAGTAACAAAATATCTAAAAAAGCCCGATTAATCGGGCGATTTAGTGTGTGAGGAGTATGGGGTATCCCCCATCATTTAATAATAACGCCTAATGCGAAATTTGTTCAATTTAATGCTTAATTTACAAAGGTTTTATAATTTTGATCTGAACAAACTATTTACCCATACCAAGCTGCTGAGCTTTTTGATAAACCTTACCCTCTGTCAGAAGAGATGGTGCAATAACAATTTCAACATCTTGCATTTCTTTGATGTTTTTAGCTCCAAGAGTACTCATTGATGTTCTAATAGCCCCTAGTAAATTATGTGTACCATCATCAAGCAAGGCAGGTCCTTTAATTATCCTTTCTAAGGATCCTGTAGAACCAACTTCAATTCTTGTACCCCTTGGCAATATAGGACTTGGAGTAGCCATTCCCCAGTGAAATCCTTTGCCTGGAGCATTTGAAGATTTAGCTATTGGAGAGCCAATCATAACAGCATCCGCTCCACAAGCTAAACATTTACAAATATCTCCGCCTGTCACAATTCCTCCATCGCCAATAATAGGAATATAACGACCACTTTCTTTAAAGTAATCATCTCTTGCTGAACTACAATCAGCAATTGCAGTTGCTTGAGGGATTCCAATTCCCAATACACCTCTTGAAGTACATGCTGCCCCAGGTCCAATACCAACCATTAATCCTGAAACTCCAGCATGCATAAGAAGTTTGGCAACTTCATAAGTTACACAATTACCTGCTACAACTGGGACTTTCATAGATTGACAGAGATCTTTAATATTTAAGGTTTCCTTCCCTTCCATACCAATATGCTCAGTGGAAACTACTGTGCCTTGGAGGAAAAATAAGTCTATTTGGGAATTATTAAGTGTTTCTTTAAATTTTATGGCAGCTTGAGGGGTTCCACTAAATGCAGCTATACCTCCTCTCTCTTTAACCTCATTTATTCTTTGTAAAATTAATTCTTCCTTAACTGGTTCACTGTATATCTTCTGCATTAATGGGACAAAGTTATTTTTTCCGACAGATGCTATTTGACTTAATATTTCATCAGGATTTTTATATCGTGTTTGTATTCCTTCCATATTAATAACACCTAAAGCACCTAATTTGGTAAGTTCTACAGCCGTGTTAACATCGACAACGCTGTCCATAGCACTAGCTACAATTGGTACTTCTCTCTTTAAATCACCTATTAACCAAGAAGGATCAGTCAAATCGTAATCAAGAGTTCTTTTGCCAGGGACTAAGGCTATTTCATCAATGCCATAAGCCCTTCTAACTTTTTTGTTTAAACCAAGTTCAATATTCACGAAATTTTTAATTTATTCTGATTAAATTAACAACTAAAGGGGTAATAAGCCAAGGTTTTTTCAAAAACAAAAGTTTTTTTTTTAAATTTGTGTGTAAATGTGAGTATTTGGGAATTAAATAAACCTTTTTTTTTATTCATTATGACAATCAGCGATTATTATTAAAGAAAGGATTTTTGTATGTCTGATATTCTAGATTCCGGGAACTCTGGGTTAAGCGAAGATAACGATCGAATTATTCAGACTGACTTAAGAAATGAGATGTCTCGCTCTTATCTTGAGTATGCGATGAGCGTTATAGTTGGTCGTGCTCTTCCAGATGCAAGGGACGGATTAAAGCCTGTTCATAGAAGAATTCTTTATGCAATGTATGAACTTGGGTTGACTAGCGGTAGACCTTACAGAAAATGTGCAAGGGTTGTTGGAGAAGTACTTGGCAAGTACCACCCTCACGGTGACACCGCTGTCTATGATGCTTTGGTCAGGATGGCTCAGGATTTTTCTATGAGAATGCCATTGATAGATGGTCATGGGAACTTTGGTTCTGTAGATAACGACCCTCCTGCAGCAATGAGATATACAGAATCTCGTCTAAAATCTCTTACAGATGAAAGTTTACTAGAGGATATTGAATCTGAAACTGTAGACTTCGCTGATAATTTTGACGGTTCTCAACAAGAGCCAACAGTTTTACCCGCTAGAATACCTCAACTACTTTTAAATGGATCATCTGGAATAGCAGTAGGAATGGCTACTAATATTCCACCACATAACTTAGGGGAATTAATTAATGGTCTCAAATCAATAATTAAAAACCCTTCGATTGAAGATAGAGAACTTTTTGAATTAATAAAGGGGCCTGATTTTCCAACTGGTGGGCAAATCCTAGGAAGAGACGGTATACGAGAAACTTTCAAGACAGGAAGAGGTTCAATAACTATGAGAGGTGTAGCAAATATTGAACAAATTAAATCTTCTGGAAGAGCTGATAAAGATGCGGTAATTATTACAGAACTTCCTTTTCAAACAAATAAAGCTGCCTTGATAGAAAGAATTGCAGACTTAGTTAATGAAAAAAAATTAGAGGGTATTTCTGATATTAGAGATGAAAGTGATAGAGATGGAATGAGAATTGTTATCGAGCTAAAAAGAGATGCCTATCCACAAGTAGTTTTAAATAATTTGTTTAAGTTAACCCCTCTACAAAATAACTTTAGTGCGAATATTTTAGCTTTAGTTAAAGGAGAACCAACAACTCTTTCACTAAGAAATATGTTAGATGTATTTCTAGACTTTAGGGTAGAGACAATAAGAAGAAGAACAGGGTTCTTATTAAAAAAGGCAGAAGAAAGAGATCATATAGTAAAGGGACTTTTATTAGCCTTAGATGCCATGGATCAAATTATTAATTTAATTAGATCAGCAAAAGATACAATTTCAGCTCGAGAACAGTTACAAACAAATCATAATTTATCTTCCACACAGGCAGAAGCAATTTTACAAATGCAGTTAAGAAGATTAACAGCTCTAGAGGCAGATAAAATCAAAGCTGAACATGATGAATTAACTCAAAAAATCAACCAATATAGGGAAATATTAAATAGCAAAGAGAGGATTCTTGAAATTATTCTTGAAGAACTTAATAAAATCGATGAAAAATTCTCTTCTCCACGAAAAACAGAAATACTAGATTTAGGAGGTGGATTAGATGATATTGATCTCATAGCTAATGACAGATCAGTAGTTTTATTAACTGAAGCAGGTTATTTAAAAAGGATGCCTGTTAATGAATTTGAATCTACTAGTCGCGGTTCAAGAGGTAAAGCTGGCACAAAGACAAAAGAAGATGATGACGTGAAATTATTTATAAGCTGTAATGATCATGATACTCTTTTACTTTTCAGTGATAAAGGAGTAGCTTATGCACTCCCAGCATATAGAGTTCCAATGAGTAGCAGAACGGCAAAAGGTACTCCATCTGTTCAACTCCTCCCAATCCCAAGGGAAGAAAAAATAACTTCATTAGTTGCGGTAGATTCTTTTGATAACGATTGTTATTTGTTAATGCTAACCAAAGCTGGATTTATAAAAAGAACTGCACTTTCTGCTTTCTCAAAAGTTCGCTCAAATGGTTTAATAGCAATCCATCTTGAGGATGGAGACGCCCTAACATGGGTCAGATTATCGAGAGAAGGCGATAGTGTTTTGATTGGATCAAGAACAGGAATGGCTATTCATTTCAGACTAGACATCAATGAATTAAGGCCACTTGGCAGGACCGCAAGGGGGGTAAAATCAATGAACATTAGAGAAGGAGATAATCTAGTTTCCATGGATGTTTTAACATCTGATTTAGTTGACCAATTGGCTAAAATTGAGGATCTTACTAAAGGAACTGATGATAAGCTTGAAGTCAACTCTTCAGATGGCCCCTGGGTATTAATAGCTAGTGCATTTGGACTAGGAAAGAGAGTACCCGTAACTCAGTTTAGATTACAAAAGAGAGCAGGGATGGGTTTAAGAGCGATAAAATTCAGACTTAAAGATGATGTACTAGTTTGTTTAAAGGTCCTAGGAGCAGGAGAAGAATTACTTTTTGTGACCGAAAAAGGTGTCATAGTAAGAACAAATGCAGATAAAATTTCTCAGCAATCTAGAGCAGCTACTGGAGTAAAATTACAAAGATTAGATGAAGGTGATCATTTATCAGAAGTGGTATTAGTTCCTCGTGAACAAATAGAAGAAACTGACCAACTAAGCTCAGGGAAAGAAATTTAAAGACAAATGATTACTTAAACAATATGGAAGTACTTGATATTTTAATTTTAGGTTCCGGTCCTGCAGCATTATGTTTAGCTTCTGAATTAGCCAAGCAAGATCTATACATAAAGGGTATATCAAAAACTTCTCCATATGAAAAATGGAAGAATACATATGGTATATGGGCCTCTGAATTAGAGGAATTAGGATTAGAGTCTTTGTTGTCTCACAGATGGTGTAAAACAGTTAGTTTTTTTGGAAATGGAAAGAATAAAAAGGGCAATATTCCAACAAAACATAATTACGATTATGGTTTAATAAATCGAGAAGCTTTTCAAAATGAGCTTTTAAATAAATGCAAGGGAATCGATTGGTTGAAAGAAACCGCAAAAGATATTAGAGAGAAAAATAAACTATCTGAAGTAATTTGTTTCTCAGGTCTAAAAATAAAGGCAAGATTAGTTATTGATGCAAGTGGACATAAAAGTAATTTTGTAAAAAGACCCGTTCAAAGTGAAATCGCTCAACAAGCTGCCTATGGAATTGTGGGCAAATTCTCATCCCCACCTGTTAATAAGGAACAGTTTGTTTTAATGGATTTTCGTCCAAATCATTTAAACAAAGAAGAACAGTTATACTCTCCTTCCTTTCTTTATGCAATGGATCTAGGAAATGAAACTTTTTTTGTTGAGGAAACATCATTAGCTAGTTATCCAGCATTGTCGCAAGAAAATCTAAAAAAAAGACTTTTGAAGAGACTTAATAGTAAGGGTATTAAGGTAAATGAAATTTTTCATGAAGAAAATTGCCTTTTTCCAATGAATTTACCTCTCCCATTTAAAAAACAATTTGTACTTGGGTTTGGAGGAGCAGCTAGTATGGTACATCCTGCCTCAGGATATATGGTGGGCTCATTATTAAGGCGGGCGCCACTACTTGCAGAAAAGTTAGCAATATTTCTAAAAGAGCCTGATCTAAGTTCTCTAGAACTAGCAACAAAAGGTTGGGACGTCCTATGGCCTTACGAATTAACACAAAGGCATAAGCTTTATCAATATGGTCTGCAAAGATTAATGAGTTTTGACGAAAGTAGGTTAAGAAGCTTTTTCTCAAATTTCTTTAGATTATCAACCAAAGAATGGGTGGGTTTTCTAACTAATACACTTCCTCTACCAAAACTAATTTATGTGATGAGTAAGATGTTTATAAATTCACCATTAAAAGTAAAACTTGGAATGCTTAATTTAAATTAGTATTTTATTTTTTCCAATCATCAATATTAATATCTTTAAAAACTTTATCTTCTTCCTCAATCTCTTCAAGAAATTTTAAATTAATATTGGAATGATTTTTAATCATTCCAACTAATTTCCAGAACCTAAATAAGTGTCTCTTTATCCTCTCTTTTGCAAGCTCAGTTGTGGTTCCAGCTCGTAAGATAAAACTCCAATCAGAGGATTCAGAAAGAAGTAATTCTCTTGCTGCTTGATTGAAAAGTCTTTTAGACAAGTCACTAGTAAATTCATTAGAGCATAAATCAACAAAAGTTGAGCCTGCTTTTGTTATTTCTGGAACGATCCATGCATTTGAATCATTAATCCAGTAATTGTGGTAGCCTCCTTGCCCCCAGCTTGATGGAGATGGATCGCAAATCTGAAGATTTGGCTTTTGCATTAAAAATTCTTTTAAATTTGTAAGTTTAATTAAATAATTACTAGAGTTCTTTAAAAGAGTTTCAATAAATAAAGGTCCTTCATACCACCAATGACCAAATAACTCAGCATCAAATGGAGCTACTAATAAGGGTTTAAAGGAAGAGGTTAAAGTTAATTTTTCTAATTGTTTGGATCTTGCCAGAAGATAAGCATCAGCATGTTCAGAAGCCTTCTTAATGGCTTCATTTTCTAAGTAAAACTCCTTTTCACCTAAAGGTACATTTGCATCAGTAATTTTATGAAATTTCAAACCTAAAGGTCTTTTAGTTGGAATACCATTTTGTTGGAGTTTGGAAGCAGGTAATTCCCACCCCAAATCTTTATGAAATTCCCTATAAACTCTATCCCCTGGGAATCCCTCTTTAGCAGACCAAACAGGCAAGGTTGACTCACTATCTCTTCCGAAGAATGCAACTCCTTTTTTCGAGCAGATTGGTGCGTATACACCATATCTAGGCCTTGGTGTTGCATTTAGAATCCCATGGCCGTCTAAAATTGCATATCTAATCCCAGAATTGAATAGTATTTCATCTAAATTTTCATAATATGCACATTCAGGTAACCAAATACCTAAAGGCTTAGTTCCAAAAATATTTTCATGGCTCCTAATGGCTGTATTAATTTGTCCTTTAACAGTTTCAGGATTCTCCCTTAGAATTGGTAGATATCCGTGAGTAGCGGCACAAGTAAGAATATCTAAATTTCCAGATTTATTTAAGACTCTAAACTTTTCAATTAAATTTCCAGAACATTCTTGCCAATATAAGTATTTATCATTGAGATTTTTGATTAAAAATGCAGAGGCATTTTTTTCTTTTTGTGGTAACTCGCTTAAAAAATGATTCCTTGTTTTAATCCAGGATGGGAAAGTTTCTTGAATTTGTTTATTATCGAGAAGTGATAATAATGTTGGAGATAAACTAATAGTAAGTTTTGTATTTAAAGGGTTTTCTTTTTCGGAGGATTCTATTGCTTGAAGTAGTGGTATATAACATTCCAAAATCGCTTGAAATAACCAATCTTCTTCTAAAGAGTTTTTTTCATTTTTCCTGACATAAGGAAGATGAGCATGTAAAACTATCGCTAATTGCCCTAAAAAATTTTTTTTGGGGTATTGCCCATTCATATTTTTTATAATTTTTGCCTGAATTTTTTAAAAAATCAAAATTAACCTTTTATAAAAGGAGAGCTTTAATCTTAAAACAATACTTTAATAAATAAAGTAATTTATTTTTTTCCAGAAAATTTTAACCAATATTGTTAACGAATAATCCTATAAGGAGTTTTTATTGAATAAAAATCTAGTCAATTTTTTTTAATTAGCTTAATATAAGTTTAAGTCATTTCAAATGATGTCTAAAGATCCAGGCAGAATTTTAATCTTTGATACAACTCTTCGAGATGGAGAGCAATCTCCTGGTGCAAGTTTAAATCTTGAAGAAAAGCTTGCTATCGCGCATCAATTAGCAAGATTAGGAGTAGATGTAATTGAAGCTGGATTCCCTTTTGCAAGTCCAGGAGATTTTAAGGCTGTTAATAAAATTGCAAATGCTGTAGGAAAAGAAAATGGACCTATAATATGCGGTTTAGCAAGAGCCTCTAAAGGTGATATAAAAGCATGTTATGAGGCGGTAAGTCCAGCTCCAAAGAAAAGAATACATACTTTTATTGCAACTAGTGATATACACCTTAAACATAAACTTAGAAAGTCCAGAAAAGACGTTCTTAAAATTGTTCCAGAGATGGTTAATTATGCAAAATCATTTGTAGATGACATTGAGTTTTCTTGTGAAGATGCCTCAAGGAGTGATCCTGATTTCTTATATGAAGTGATTCAATTAGCAATTTCTGCAGGAGCGACAACAATAAACATTCCTGATACTGTTGGATTTACAACTCCTAGTGAATTTGGAAAATTAATTTCAGATATAAATAAAAATGTTCCAAATATTGATGAGGCAGTAATCTCAGTCCATGGTCATAATGATTTAGGTTTAGCAGTCGCCAATTTTTTAGATGCAGTAAAAAATGGAGCAAGACAACTAGAATGTACGATTAATGGAATTGGAGAAAGAGCAGGGAATGCCTCTCTAGAAGAATTAGTAATGGCTTTGCATGTTAGGAAAAGTTTTTTTAATAGTTTTTTCAAAAGAAGTCCAGATTCACCAACTCCTCTCACAGCTATAAGAACAGAAGAGATAACAAAAACCTCTAGGCTTGTTTCCAACCTAACTGGAATGACTGTACAACCTAATAAAGCAATTGTGGGAGCTAACGCTTTTGCACATGAATCAGGCATTCATCAGGATGGGGTCTTAAAAAATAGACTAACTTATGAAATTATTGATGCAAAAACTGTTGGTTTGACTGATAACAAAATATCTTTAGGAAAACTTAGTGGAAGAAGTGCAGTAAGAGCAAGATTAGAAGAAATGGGATATGACTTAAGCCGAGAAGACTTAAATGATGCTTTTGCTCGTTTTAAAGATTTAGCTGATCGGAAAAGAGAAATTACTGATAGAGACTTAGAAGCAATTGTTAGTGAACAAGTACAGCTTCCAGAAGCTAAATTTCAATTAAGTCTTGTACAAGTAAGTTGCGGCAACACGTCTAAACCAACAGCAACCATTACTCTTATAAACACCGAAGATAATACAGAAGATACTTCTGTCTCAATAGGTACTGGACCTGTTGATGCTGTGTGCGAGGCTTTAAATAAATTAGCTAAAGTTCCTAATGAATTAATTGAATTTTCTGTAAAGTCGGTAACAGAAGGTATTGATGCTTTAGGCGAAGTAACAATAAGAATAAGAAGGGACAATAAGATATATTCAGGTCATTCCGCTGACACGGATGTGGTTGTTGCTGCCGCGAATGCTTACGTTAATGCTTTAAATAGGCTGGTGTTTTCTGATAAAAAAAATTCAATTCACCCACAATTTGATAATTTAGAAAATCCTGAGAAAACATTTCTCTCTAAACCTGCAAATTAAATTATTTCTCAGGATTATTAAGCAGCATTCAAAAAAAGTCTCTTAATAATGTAGATTTATGTAATAGTTAAAGCAATAAATAATGAGAGAAAGGTTAATAGGATATTGGGTACTTTCATGGGTTGGCTTAATCAGCAATATAATTGCACTTCCAATTATCGCATTAATAATAAGTTTTGGACCTCCACTAAAAGTTGCAAATATAACTCTTGCAATAAGTCTTGGTTGGCCTGCCGCAATCGTTGGAATAGTTTCTTCGGCAGCTCTTTTAGCAGAGAGAAAGTGGGGTGTAACCTTAACTCTAGTATCTTTATCAATGGTGATTTCTGGAATGGGTCCTTATTCAGTGGTAAGGCTCATAACTCTTCAAGACATTTTTGGAATTGGTGGGTTGACTCTTTTAACAACATTATTAAGCACGTTAGCTCTTCTATATTGGTGTAATCCAAAACATCGAAGAACCATTAGGCTATAAAGTGAAAATCAAGAAAAAGTATTATTTTTGCTAGTTGGATACTGAATTCTTCTATGTCTAATTCTCTTCCATACATTCAAGAATGCCATTTTTATTAAAAAAATTTCTCCCTTAGATAAATTACTATTATCTAATTGACCATCTTTTTGACGTGAGTAGATAATTTTAGATATTATTTTCAAAGCTTCTTTATCAGAGGCATTAATATTCATAGCTCTTAGTGCTGCTTCACATCCATCAGCAAGCATTAAAATAGCTGTTTCTTTTGACTGGGGGACAGGTCCATTGTATCTAAAATCATTTTCATTAATCATCATATTTTTTTCTTTAGCCTTGTGAAAAAAATATCCCATTTTTAGAGTGCCTTGATGTTCAGGGATAAAATTTGCTATTGGTTTAGGTAGTCTATTTTTTCTTGCATACTTTAAACCTTCATCAACATGCGCCTGTAATACCTCTGCACTTCTAATAGGATCATCTATTTCGTCATGTGGATTTTTTGACCCATCCTGATTTTCAATAAACCAATTAGGGGCATGTAATTTACCAACATCATGATAAAGTGCACCAGTTTTAATTAGGTCAATATCACCACCAATCATTCTTGTTGCTTCCTCTGCTAAACCACATATAAGTAAGGTATGTTCAAAAGTACCAGGAGCTTCAAGAGATAATCTTCTAATGAGAGGTTTCTCTTTATCAGCCAATTCGAGTAATCTTGCTTTAGTTAATAGTCCAAATATCGATTCAAAAATAGGCATAAATAAAATAGTAAAAAGCATTACTATTGCCAATAAAAAGGAATCAGAAAATATATTGCCGCTAGCAAAAACAAATTCTTGTTTATCAATAAGAGACATTTTATCATTACCTATCAATATCAATTGACTCAAGAACGATCCAATGGGGACAAAAATTGATAGTTGAAGTAACTGAGCTCTACTTCTTATTCTTCCTCCAAGCAGAGATACTACTGAGGCGCAAACTAATAAAACAAAAAATAAATTATTATTGATAGCAACAGCTGGGTCAGGCCAACTAAGACTAGCTATTGAGACCCAAGCTAAAGCCGTTATGCTTCCCATTCCTTGAGATATTATCAACGCCGGTGGGATTATGATAGATAATGGACTTAAAGTTGAAGCCAAGGCTGATTTCGAAGCCTGAACAGCTAAAAGAAGAGTTATTAGCAAGATAATCTGTCTTGAAGAAATTGTAGGATTCTCTTTCTTTGAAACTAAGATCAGGATCCCGGAAATAATTAGTGCTTCAGTAAAAGTCAAAAGCCAAGAAAAAATATCTGAGATATTTAAAGGTGAAATAAGAAGTAATTTATATGAAGAAACTATTGAAATTAAAATGCATATTAAAAAAATAATGAGATTATCAATTTTTGATATTCTAGTTTGTTGTTTTATTGGAACTTGACTCCTCCGCCACAGATAAAACAATTTTTTTAAGGTAGTTGTAATGTTTTGCACAGAATATAATTAAATCTATTTGATTAATTTAAAATTATAGGCATGCTAGGTGTAAAAAGGAGATGTTTTTCTAAATGTCATTAAAATTAGATGGTAAAAAATTATCCCTTAAAATTGAGGAAAGATTAAATAACTATATTTCTAGTAATAAAAAAATTGCCAATCGAGATCCTGGTTTAGCTGTAATAAGAATAGGAGAAGACCCAGCCAGTGGTGTTTACATCAATAACAAGGAAAAAGCATGTTCAAGGGTTGGAATAAAGAGTTTTATCTTTCACCTAAAAGACAATGTAGAGCAGAAAGAAGTTGAACAATTAATAAACAAACTAAACTTTGACAAGGATATTGATGGAATGTTGCTACAACTCCCCATCCCAAATAAATTCAACGAGCAACGACTGATAAGTTTTATAAACCCAGATAAAGATGTAGATGGTTTGAATGAGATAAACATCGGAAAATTAGTTAAAAATGAGCCTGCGATGAGATCATGTACACCAGCAGGAATTATTAATTTATTAAGATCCCAAAATATTAAAATTGAAGGGAAGAAAATTGTTGTTATTGGAAGAAGTTTACTAGTTGGCAAACCCCTTGCTCTTATGTTATTAAACCTTAATGGGACGGTAACGATGACTCATTCAAAAACATTAAATTTAAAAAAAATCTGTAAGGAAGCTGACATACTAATTGCCGCTGCAGGGAAACCTAATCTTGTAGATTCTAGTTTTATAAAAGAGGGTGCAGTGATTATTGATGTTGGCATACATAGATTAAAAAGTTCTGATATAAATAAAACCAGATTATGCGGCGATGTATTATTAGAAGATGTCATTCCTAAAGTATTTGCTTATACACCTGTTCCGGGAGGTGTAGGACCAATGACGGTAACAATGTTACTGGTAAATACTATTTTTAGCTGGAAAAAACAATTTGGATTATCCTCAACCCTAAATGACCTTTTGCCATAAATCTAAGATGAAAAAATTATTTTTAAAGGTAAAAAATGACTAACGTTATTAATAACAACTCAGATTTTGTAAAATATCTTAAAAACGCAAAAAAAGTTGTAGAAGAAGCACTTGATTTCTCCCTAGGCCCTGAAGATCCTAAAATACTAAGAGATTCAATGAGATATTCTCTTTTGGCTGGAGGGAAAAGAATACGTCCAATTTTATGTTTAGCCTCTTGTTCACTTGCCGGCGGAGACCCCTCTTTAGCTGTTCCTACCGCGGTAGCGATAGAAATGATTCATACAATGTCCTTGATTCATGATGATTTGCCCGCTATGGACAATGATGATTTACGGAGAGGTAGGCCAACAAACCATAAAGTGTATGGAGATGCAATAGCTATTCTCGCAGGCGATGCCTTATTAACTAGAGCCTTTGAAATGGTCTCTTTAAGAAGTCCTGGAGTTGATCCAACTAGATTATTAAATGTAATCGGCGAACTTTCCTTGGTCGCAGGTGCACCGGGTTTAGTAGGGGGACAAGTTGTTGATTTAGAATGCGAAGGCAAAGAAGTTGACCTTGAAACCCTAGAGTATATTCATCTTCACAAGACTGGGGCTTTATTAAAAGCTTGCGTAAGAACAGGTGCGATGATTGCAGGCGCTAACGAAAAACTATTAAAAGCTCTGACAACATATGCAGAGGGAATTGGATTAGCATTCCAAATTATAGATGATATTCTTGATTTAACATCAAGCAGCGAAAAGCTTGGTAAAACTGCTGGTAAAGATCTTTTAGCTGACAAAACCACATACCCTAAATTACTTGGAATGGAGGAGTCAAAGAAAAGAGCATTTGATTTAGTAGAAAATGCAAAAAAAGCAATTGAGCCTTGGGGTCCAGATGCAAAGTATTTAATATCCCTAGCTGACTTTATTACAAATAGAGACAGATAAATAGTTTTTATTTATGTCTGAGTTTTTTACCATTTTTAATAATTCAGTTCTTTTCTGGAGTTTATTATCCTGTTTATTAGCTCAATTTCTTAAAATTGTGTTCAATTTCCTTTCAACTGGAAAGATAAGATTTGGAATTATGTTTGAAACAGGTGGTATGCCTTCAAGTCATTCTGCCTTAATAACTGGTGCTACATCTGGTTTAGGATATGAATTAGGATTTGATAGCTCAATATTCGCATTAGCAGTTGCTGTTTCACTTATAGTTATGTATGACGCTAGTGGTGTTCGAAAATCAGCTGGCATACAAGCTGCAGAAATCAATAAAATATCAAAGAAACTAGAACCTCAATCTGAAGTACTTTTAAAAGAGACCCTGGGCCATACAAAAACTGAGGTTATTGTGGGGAGTGTTTTAGGACCATTAATTACTTTGCCTGGAATGTTTTTTTTAGGTTCTCCTCTTAAGATATTTGATTTGATAATAAATTAAGAATCGTTTGAATAAACAATTTGAGTAGCCTCTATAAAGTTTTTTGCAACTTCTGGAGAACTTGGAAAGTGTAAGTGAATCCAACTTGCATGTAATTTATTATCAAAAACACCTTCATTTATGTATTCAGTTTCCCAAGATTTAACTTTCCATGGATAACAGAGTTTATTCTGATCCTCAGTGTTTCTTAAATCAAATTCAGATAAATTATTTTCTATTTCCCAATAATGAAATTCATGTCCTCTAATTAATTGATTTTTTTTAATGATCGGAGTATCTTTTAAACCCTCAATGTATCTATAACCTACTGAAAGTCTACTTTTTTTTGAGCTAAAAGGAAGGATACCACTCATTTTATGATTATTACCATTTTCATCTTTTATAAAGTCTCCTAAAATCATCATCCCTCCGCACTCTGCATATATGAATCCATTTTTGCGGAAGTTCCTTAACGAATTTAAACTTTTTCTAGAGTTACTTATATGATCAGCATATTTTTCAGGAAACCCTCCAGGAATAATTAAAGAAGAAGCCTCATTAGGTATTTCTTCATCATCAAAAATACTCCATGAAATCAAAGGTATTCCTATATCACTCAAAAACTCCTTAGTTTCAGGGTATTGAAAATGAAAGATTTTATCTTCTGCAATTGCAATAGGTTTACTTTTGTCTATTTTAAAAGCCTCAAAACCAAAAGAACTAGATATTTTCTGTTGAGGAGATATCAGAAATTTACTTAGAGAAAATACATCAAGATTTCTTTCGGCGAAACTTGCAAAATATTCAACATCAATTTCTTTGCTATTCTCCAATGGAGATATCAAACCTAAATTAGCTTTGTTTAAAGTTATTTTTGAATCACATGGTAAAAAACCTAGAATTACGATATTTTCATTTTTAAAAACTTCTTCGATTAAATTTTTATGTCTATCTGAATTAACGTTGTTAAATATAATTGCTGGTATCGACAACTTACTATCAAAATCTCTGAAACCTCGAACAGTAGCCAAAAGAGAAGCTACTTGACCCCTAGCATTTACAACAAAAATTACTGGGGCATTTAGAAGTTTAGCAACATTTGCTGTACTTGAAAATGTTGTCGATCCTAATCCATCAAATAGGCCCATTGCTCCTTCAATTAATGAGAATTCATATTTTGAAGAATGTTTAAAATAACTTTCTTGAACCCATTCTTTACCACATAAAAAAATATCTAAATTCCTACAAATAGGTTGGCCAATTGAACTAAGTTGTTGTTGATCAAGATAATCTGGGCCAACCTTGAAAGTTTGTAACTTTATCCCTTTTGAAAAAGCCCAACAAGATATCAAAAGAGATACAGTAGTTTTCCCACTATCAGTTGAAGGAGAAGATATTACACAAGGCATTTATAAGTTATTAAAACCATTAAATATTTGAAGGGCTATTTTAATAGCATTTTCAAAAAGAGGACTAGTATTACCTCTACTACTTCCCAATAATTTACTAACATCATACTCTGATGAAGAAAAAGAATTTGGAACAACTTGTTCTATTAATTGCATATTAGCCATTCCCCCTGCTTCAAGTCTCATACATTCCACTGACTCACATCCAAGAATTACACAAGTGTTATTTTTTGGTACATCACTAATTTTTGAAATAATCCTCAATCCAATAACTTGTCCTAAATGAATACTTGGATTACCCAAAGGTAAAGGATTAATTGATGTAGAAATTTTTTCGCCATTAATTCTTTCAAATTTTATTTTTGTTGATTCTTTATCCCTCTCAACTCTTAAAAAAGACCAACCAAGTTTATCGCTAATCCATGAAATCAAAAACAAAGCCTGAATTATATGATCTCCAACGATATCAATATCAATATCCGTAATATGATCTAAAATCGGTCTCCTCGAAGGCGGATCAAAAATCATCGCCAATGATTCCCTCCAATTTTTCAACCTAACCCAATTTAAATCATTAATAGCTTTATTTGATTTCGTTAATTGATCTAAAACTTTTAAACATCTATTAGGAGATCCAAGAGCAGTGTCAATTACTAACCTTAGGCCATGTTTAGTAAAGTATTCGAAAATATCGGGCGATTCATCCAAGCTTCCATTCCACCAAAGCCAAGATGGTAATTCATCAATAGATAGTTCATCAATTATTTTCAATCCTTTATGGGTTATTGAGGCAGCCCCTCCCCTAATGACAACTAAATCACCACATATAGGTTTCAAAGCCGAACTATCACTTAATGGGCAGTAAGCGGATACAAAAGTTTTGATATCTGAATTTTCATTTAACGTTGGAGCTAAAGTTACCAATCTCCTTGGATTTAATGTACTTATTGATGACTCAAAAAATTGCCCTCTAAAGTCTTCAAAGTCTATATTAGATAAATTTTCCTTCAACAAATCCAATAATTCTTCACTATAAAGTGAAGTAGTTATAGGAAGTCCTGCATCGAGTATGAATTTTTTGGCTACTTCAATTATCTCAGGACTTAAATTCCCCGTAATTGGCGAATTTACTAAACCTTTTTGAACTAAACATTGTTCTAACCAGGCAGGCTGCCATACCATTAATGTAAAAGTATTAGCTCCAGTATTATCTTTATCTTCTGCAATCCATAACTTATTAAGATAATTAGAAATTTCCTGATGAGGAAGCTCTAATGGGGTTTGAAGTGTTAATTGAGGTTTCATTTTTAAGGTCTGCGCCAGAATATATTATCTTTTGAAAGTAATTGATCAGACTCAGGAGGTCCCCACGTCATAGATTCATAATTATGAATAGGTAACTTCCAAGGAGAATTGTCCATCAATTCTATTAATGGGGTATAAAGTTTCCACGCAGCCTCTACTTCATCACTTCTTGTAAATAAAGTTGGATCAGATAGCATTGCATCAGCTAATAATCTTACATAGCCTTCATCTGAGGGCTCTCCGAATGATTCATCATAAGAAAATTCCATCTCAACGGGTCTAGATTTCATTCCAGAACCTGGCGACTTTACTTCAAATTTAAAAGTAGCTCCTTCATTTGGCTGAATTCTTAGAACAAGTTGATTTGGAGCAGGATTTATTATTGTTGATTCAAATAAATGAACAGGAACATCTTTAAAAGTCAAAACTATTTCTCCAAGTCTTTTAGGCAGTCTTTTCCCAGTCCTCAAATAAAAAGGTACCCCTTGCCAACGCCAGTTATCAACGAAAACTTTTGCCGCAATATACGTTTCTGTAGTGCTATTACAATACACACCATCTTCCTGCCTATATCCTACGAGTCGATTTGAAGTGTTTCCTCCCTCTCCATATTGACCTCTTATGCAACAATTCCAGGGTTTATTTTCATCAGCAAGTTTTGAAGCTTGAAGAACTTTAGCTTTTTCATTTCTTATTGCTTCTGGTTCAAATTTTCCAGGAGGCTCCATAGCAGTTACAGCAAGCATTTGAGTCATATGATTTTGAAGCATATCTCTTAAAGCACCAGAACTTTCGTAATAACCTGCTCTATCTTCAACACCTACAGTTTCAGATGAAGTGATTTGAACACTTGATATATAATTTCTATTCCAGATTGGTTCAAAAATAGTGTTGGCAAACCTCAAAACAAGAATGTTTTGAACTGTCTCTTTACCTAAATAATGATCAATTCTATAAATCTGACTTTCTTGCGCACAACTTTGAACAATTTTGTTTAATTTTTTGGCACTTGAATAATCTCTTCCAAAAGGTTTTTCAATCACCAAACGACTTTTCTTAGGATCATCTAAAAGGGAAGCTGCTTTAAGTGCTTTACATCCACTTGCATAAAAGTTAGGTGATACTGATAAATAAAATGTTCTATTTCCATGAGTAGCTTGTGTTTTATCAATTTCATTTAATCTTTTAGAAAGCCTTAGAACGTGATCACTTTGTTGCAAATCAACTGGTTCATAGAAAAGGTAATTAGAAAATTGTTGCCATTCCTTCTCTTTACCAGATATTTTATTGGCAAGCTTAACTTTCATCTTTTCTTTAAACTCATTATCAGTCCAAGGTCTTCTCGCACAACCAACTATTCCAAATTCACTAGGAATTCTTCTTTGCAAATAAAGTTCAAATAGGGCTGGTATTAATTTTCTATGAGTAAGGTCTCCACTAGCACCAAAGATTACCAGGCATTGAGGAGCTATGACTCTTTCCTGTCGTAAGCCTAATCTAAGAGGATTACTTAAAGTTGAAGGCATATCATTAGTATTCTTATCTTAAAATCCTCTTTTTTTCTAAGATTAGCTACATATTGTGTCTAAACCAAAAAGTATCTCAAAGGTTAAACTTAAATCTAAATATCAAATATTTAGTAAGTTTCTACGTGCCATCTTCCTGCTTTTTTTAGTTGAGGTCTTAATTCTGCCCAGTTCAATCCTTTTTCTTCTGCCGCCTTAGTCATAGCTTCATCTATTCCAGGTTCCATACCCTTTAACCCACATAGATATATATGTGTCTTCTCATTTTCAATCATATTGAAAAGCTCGTTTGCTGATTCTAAAACCCTGTCTTGAATATACATTCTTCCCCCTTTTGAATTTTGCTGCTCACGACTAATAGCTTTTGTATATTTAAAATTATCTGGATAATCAGTAAGATATCTTTGTAGATCCTCCTCGTATAACAAATTTGCTGATTTTGGGGCGCCCATAAATAACCAAGCTTTACCCTTAAAGTTCCATTTATTTTTTTCTTTTTCAGATGCTTCGAACATCCTTCTTAAATAAGCTCTCATAGGCGCTATTCCAGTCCCAGTAGCCAACATAATGATGTTTGCATCCTCTTCATCTGGTAGAAGCATTTCCTTACCTACAGGACCAGTTATTTTTACTTTATCTCCAGGCTTAATATCGCATAAGTAAGTGGAACAAACACCATTAATAGTTTCGCCATCCTTTTCATACTGGAGCTGTCTAACACAAAGGGAAACTGTATTTCCTTTAAAATCATCTCCATGCCTTGTGCTAGCTATAGAATAAAGTCTTAATTTATGAGGCTTTCCATTAGCATCTTCTCCCGCGGGCATTATACCAATACTTTGGCCTTCAACATAATTTAAAAATGGATCACTATCTTTGAGATCGAAAGTTATGTGATTTACTCTCCCAATAGCTCCTTCTTTAAGAAGACTGTAGTTTTCAATTACCGTACCTTCATAAGGTGTCTTTGGTCTATAGATATTTACTGGTACATCAGCATGTTTCTTCTTAACTAGTGTGCTAGTTGCTGGCTTTGCAATAGGATCAGGCTTAGGAGCTGATTTTTGTTCAACAGGCTTTACCTGAGACTTTTTTAGTTTTAGATCTTGAGGTAAATTTGAGCGTCTTTTACTGAAAGATTTCTGAATAAAAGTAAAAACTCCTATTAATACTGGTATATGAGCTAAGCCACCTGCAATAACTGTTGATTGTGAATACATTTTTTAGTTTTCTTTATATAAAAGATTATCAATTTGTAGTTTAAATTGTTGTGATTTTACAAAAATGGTTACGTTTTGAGATCGGAATAAAAAATTAAAATTATTTTTATTTTTCATTATTTGTTGTTTTTATTTGTATAGTTACACAGAAATAATTTTTTATCTGATTAAAAAATTGATTAATGATTAATCCTCAAGAATCAGTAGATCACTCTAAAAAGAATGATTACAAGACAATTGAGCAAACAATGGAAAAGCTTTCTGGAGGGACAAGAAGACTTGCAGCTCAACTAACTACTTCAGCAAGTTTGGAATCTTTGTGGAATGTTTTAACAGATTATGATCGACTGAATCTCTACATCCCAAATCTATTGTCAAGCAAAAAAATATATCAAAAGAACAATAATGTTCACCTTAAACAAGTTGGCGCTCAAGATTTCCTTGGCATGAAATTTTCTGCAGAAGTAACTATAGATCTATTTGAAGATAAGGATCTTGGCCTTTTAAAATTTAATTTAATTAAAGGAGATTTCAGAAAATTTGAAGGTAGCTGGAAAATTCAAAACATTAAAAACACTTCAAAAAATTCATTAATCTATGATCTTACTGTACAAGGTTGTCAGTGGATGCCAATAGGTATGATAGAGAAAAGACTAAAAAAAGATCTTTCAGAAAATCTGCTTGCCGTAGATAGGCAAGCGAAATCATCTATAAAATAGTTTAAAACTTTTAAATAATAGCCCCAAGGGGATTCGAACCCCTGTCGCCTCCGTGAAAGGGAGGTGTCCTAGGCCTCTAGACGATGGGGCCAGGAAATTAGCATAACAGCTTATTAAAAATTAAGAGTAAGGCTAGCCTTTCGTCAAGTATTGTTGCTCTTTGTTTTGTCCTTGCCACACAGGAACTGTAAAATGGAAACAGGAACCTACACCAATTTCAGATACGACCCATATTCTTCCTCCATGGACTTCTACTATTCTCCTACATACGGACAATCCTATCCCAAATCCTGAAGTTCCTTCAGAAGTCTGTGGTAGCCGAACTCTATCAAGAAAAATTCTTTTTTGTTCACTCATAGGAATACCTACTCCTTTGTCACAAATTGTTATTTCTACCCATTGATTTGTCTTGTGAATCATTGTAATTTTTATCGCTCCAGAGTCTGCAGAAAATTTAATAGCATTTTCAATTAAATTTAGAAATACTTGCCTCATTCTTCTTTGATCTGCAAATACACTTGGCAGATCAGATGGGATATCAGTATCAATCTGAATATTCCTTAATCTCCAGAATTTTTCTAATTCGAGTATTACTTCAGCACTAATATTACCTAAGTCAATTTTCTGAGGATTAAATAACGCTTCCCATTTGGTTGTTCCAACCTCTAACAGATCTTGAGACAAGAGTTCAATCTCTTCTAGACGTCTTTTGATAACCTCTTGCAATTTTGAAATATCTATTTGTCCAAGTTTTTGGCTTTGAACAGCCAAAGTAGCTGCTGTTAAGGGAGTTCTTAATTCATGCGCGACCATTCTTAATAATCTTTCCTGAGATTCTATTCTTTTTGTTAATGTCTCATTTTCTTGTCTTAAAACAAGAAGTTCGTCTTCTAAAAGAAATTCTTTTTGAGTTCTTATTGAATCAATTTTGGATGGCTGCAAATTAATCCCTAGATTTTTTGTTAACCCTTCCTGATTCCACCTTGGCAAC
The DNA here is from genome assembly GCF_034093315.1 of Prochlorococcus sp. MIT 1314. Classification (GTDB taxonomy): domain Bacteria; phylum Cyanobacteriota; class Cyanobacteriia; order PCC-6307; family Cyanobiaceae; genus Prochlorococcus_A; species Prochlorococcus_A marinus_Y. Next base: position 467,067 of record NZ_CP139300.1, read on the forward strand.
CATTTCTGCAATTGAGAGAAAATATTACTTCCAGCAAATATTTGCTTTGGAGATGGGGAAACCTTTATAAGAGCGGGAATGGCGACTAATCTATGTAATTCAAGTAATTCAGGCTGTTCCGTGGGGTCAGAAATCTGAAGAGATATCTCAAATCCACAATCATCTGATTCTAAATAAGCTATAAGGGACTTAATATCACCACTAGAAATTTGATTTCTAGATGCTACAAGTATTAATTTTAGTTCTTTTTTATCATTCAAATTGCTTGCCCTGAAGTGTTGAAAAGCTGTTAATCCTTATAAACACCTTAAGATATTTATTTTTATTCTACAAATAAGCTATGAAATAGATAGGACTTATTTATAAATGGTTGTTATTAATCAAAAGAAAAATATAAATTTTGGTGAAAATAATTCTCCAGAAATTAGTTTAAATAGCAATTTAAAAAGATGGTTTTCTAGAAATATTGGTTTATGGAAATCAAATAGAACATATTTTCTTGATGAAGTACAAAAAACTTATACTTTACGCATGAATATAAAAATAGAAGCTCTTGAGAATAAATCCGAATGGGAGTCGCAATATAAATTTACCTGGTATCCAGATAAGAAATATGATTTCTTTAAAGAAAATCCTCAATATAAAGAAAAAGGAGAAATGAAGGCATTTTTAAAAGGTCACCAACTTGTAAGGGAAAATTTTTATTTAAGTAGTGCTGGAGGCATATCAAACATTAAGCAAGTAGATGAACACGAAATGATTTTTGAATCTTCTTATGAAGATTGGTTTATTCTTGAACATACAAGGCTAGTAGATTCGGATAATTATAGATTTAGGGTTATATATTCATGGAACCAAAATAAGCTAAAAATAGTTGAAAATCATCACGAAATAAAAATTATTAAGTAAGTCTTTTTTATAAACTAATGTTAAATATAAAAATGTTATCTTTAAGGAAATATTAGTAGTTAATGGTTATTAATTTTTTTTCAAAAAAATTTCTTAAATTGTTAGGAGTTAGCCTTATTATACCCATTACACTTTTTGAGATTAATGCAATAAATAAACAAGTCAAAGCAGAAAACAAGACAATTCCTGCCTCTGAAAAAGATCTTTTCCTATATAGGCAAATGGGGGCATCTTATCTTTGTATAGCTTCAAAAGCTGAAGTAGATTTCAAAAAAGGTCTTGGAATTGCCAGTGCTACTTTTACAAATGTAATAATTGGAAAGCATGGTGGAGCTATAAAAGAATTAGGAAATGAAAAGCTTGACGAAAAAAAGTTATATAACGCAGGCTTATTTCAGATTGTTGGAAGTGCGCTTAATATTTGTCCTGAAAGTATTCCAAATAACGTAAAAAGTGATTATGAAAAAAGGTTAAAACAATTGGTAAAGGAAAGCAAAAAATAATCTTCTTGATTATCTAAACATTGAACTAACGGAACTTTCTTCGTGGATTCTCCAAATAGCTTCACCTAGCATATTTGCGACAGAAAGGACTTTTAATTGTGGGAAATTATCTTTAACAAGAACTGGTATACTGTTAGTCACAATAACTTGTTCGAATAAATCCTTAGTGCTTAATCTTTCATAAGAAGGCGGAGAAAAAACAGCATGTGAAGCACATGCGAATATTCTATTGGCACCTTCTTTCTTTAATAAATTGGCTCCAGAACAAATTGTGCCACCCGTATCTATCATATCGTCTATGAGAATAGCCGTTTTACCTCTGACTTCGCCAATAACTGTTAAACTTTCAGCGATATTGTGAGCTGCTCTCCTTTTATCAATGATAGCCAACGGAGCATCTTTCATTAATTTTGCGAATGCTCTTGCTCTTGCAACTCCCCCTACATCAGGAGAGACAACTACAACTTCCTTTAAATTTAAAGTTTCTAAATAATCAATTAATACAGGTGAACCATAAATATGATCGCATGGTATATCAAAATAACCTTGGATTTGAGCTGAATGCAAATCCATAGCAAGTACTCTATCGACTCCTGATTTCTCTAATAAATTAGCCGTGAGTTTTGCAGTTATAGATTCTCTCCCAGAAGTCTTTCTATCTGCTCTTGCATATCCAAAATAAGGGATTACAGCAGTTATTTGTCTGGCAGATGCCCTCTTGCAAGCATCAACCATAATCATAAGTTCCATTAAACTATCGTTTACTGGAGCGCATGTAGGTTGTATTAGGAATACATCACAACCTCTAATGGATTGCTGAATCTGAACATAGAGTTCTCCATCAGCAAATCTTTTAGATATTAAAGGTACATTTTCAATCCCTAAGTATGATGCAATTTCCTGGGCTAATTTAGGATTTGTTGTTCCACTTACTAGCCTTAATCTACTATTAGTTAGATTAAAATTCGGTTCTTTATTCTGCACTGCCGTGATGAAACTGGTCACGATATTAGCAATATAAATTATATTATCATCGTAATCGTTTATGTGAATTTCGCAAAAGATAATGACCAGATCTTTTCAAAAGTCAAAACTTTTAAGCAAAATACAAAATAAAATAAATTAAAATTTACTTTATTTTTAATTTATCCGAAAAATACTTTGAAGAATATTTGTCATTTAAAAATAATTTGTATATCTTTAAAATTAGAGAATTAATAACAATTATATTGCAAAGAATCAAAATATAATTTAAAAAAATGCCTATACAAACACCTCTTACAAAAAAATCTTTAGGCGTACTTATGCACCCTTCCTGTATACCAGGAGGAACTGTATGTGGAACTTTTGGTAGAGGAGCTAAAGAGTGGATAAAAAAGCTTCATAAGCATGGTATTGAATACTGGCAATTTTTACCTCTTACCCCTACTGACTCTAAAGGGTCTCCTTATAGTTCGCCTTCTAGTTTTGCACTTAACCCATGGTTTCTTGATATAAATGATTTAATCGATAAAGGTTTTATCTTCATTTCTAATAAAGAAGAATTTGGAGCCACTAATCAAAATAAGAACCATTTTGATTTTGATGTTGCGGATGATTTAACAAAAAAATTAGGTAAACTCCTTTTGCAAGGTTGGAGTTCCCAATCTGAAGAGAGAAAAATTGATTTTCATAAATGGATTAGCAAGAATTCTTGGGTTGAAGATTATGCAACATTTACTGTTATTAAGGAGAAATTTAATATGTTACCTTGGTGGCAATGGCCTAAAGAATTTAAAACAAGAAATAAAAAGTTTTTAGAATCATGGATTAAGGAAAGAAGTGAAGAAGTACTTATTAAAAAATTAATACAGTGGCATTTAGATGAGCAATGGCGTGCTATTAAAGACTTTGCAAGATCAAGTAATGTTAAGTTAATAGGAGATTTGCCCTTTTATGTTTCCAGGGACAGCGCCGACGTATGGAGTAATAAATCACTATTTTCAATTTTCAAAAATGGAACTTTAATATTTCAAAGTGGTGTTCCTCCTGATTATTTCTCATCAACAGGACAACTATGGGGGACCCCAACTTACTTTTGGTCAAAACATAAGAGGTCTAATTTTGATTGGTGGAGAAAAAGATTTAAAAGGCAATTTGAACTTGTTGACTTGTTAAGATTAGACCACTTCAGGGGTTTAGCAGGTTACTGGAGAGTCAGTGGTAATTCTAAAACGGCAATTTGCGGCAAATGGATAAATTCTCCAGGGCGAACAATATTAAATAAATTAAAAAAAGATTTAGGGGCTGACTATCTACCAATAATTGCCGAGGATCTGGGAGTAATAACACCAGATGTGGAAAAATTAAGAAAAGTTTTTGAACTGCCTGGAATGAAAATATTACAATTCGCTTTTGACGGCAACGACGATAACCCATACTTACCTAAGAATATTGAAGGCAAAAATTGGGTTGTTTATACAGGTACACATGATAACTCTACTTCACTTTCATGGTGGGAATGTTTAGACGATGAATCCAAAACAAAAATAAAAGATGAGTATAAATTTTCAGAAAATCCTTCGTGGAGTTTAATAGAAATGGGGATGGACTCAAATGCTAATCTCTTTATTGCTCCAATCCAAGATATATTATCTCTAGATGACTCAAGCAGATTAAATAGACCTGGCACTACAAAAAACAACTGGAAATGGAAGTTAAATATTCCTTTAGATGATATAGAAGACAATATTAGAATTTATGGTGAGCTAGGGAATAATTTCGGGCGAACTAGAAAATAGGTATTTATTGAAGATTATTTATCAATGATTTTATTTTCAATATTTTGAATCTCTATTACATTCACAGTTGGAATAAAGTATCTCTTTAATATAAATATAGTTAAAACTAATATAAAAAAATACAAAAGACTTCCCTGCCAAGTATTTATAAGATCGAATCTTCTAACAAGAAAATCTTTTTTTTCTTTCTTAAAAGGTTCACTTTCTCTACTTGCCAATTTTACTAAGGCATTTTTTTCTAAAACTAAACATTCCTCTAACTTAATTAATATAGATCTTATAAAGGGATACTCTGGTCTATTATTTTTATCATTATTTTCAATAGCACTTATTGTTTGCTCAGGAATTCTCGAAATATATGACAATTCTTGTATTGTTAGTTTTTTTTTGATTCTTGCTTCATTTACTAACTTTGCAATTTCTCTATACTGATCTTCCAACCCATGCTTGATGCCTTTATTATTTTCAGTTTTTTTATTAAATAAAAATAGATTATTCAAAAAATTCATTTCATATTAAGATTTTTATTATTTTGTATTAATTTATAATCACCTTCCTTAAGGTAATCAAATCGATTATTAGAAAAATTAATTCTTTTAATACTCAATTCTTAGAAAAAAACTACTTCATTTAATCTTAATCCATTAATATATCAAAAATCATTAGTTAATTTCCTAGTATAAATATAAAAACTAAATTGGAGAAATAAAATTTTGAACCGCACTTTTAGCAATATTTAAAGGGCTAAAGGTATCTCTAATTAAACCTATAAGTTTTTTTGCATCACTAAATTCTAATTTATCGTCTTTAATAAGGCTTAGAAGAAGATTTTTTCGAACTTCTGATCCTTTTTTACTAACAAATAATTTCAATCCAGCATTAGCTACTGGTATGAGATCTGAATTAATATTCTCAGCATCTCCAAAAAGAATGTTTAATAAACTTTCGACCTTTTCTATTTGAATTCGACCTTCTTTATCAAAAACAACTTCTAAAAGAATTTCTAAAATCTCATCAGAATTATCGGTAAGAAGTTTTTTAGCTATGTAAGGATATGCGATTTTTAGAATTTTAAATTCAGGATCTAGTCTTAGTGCCAAACCTTCTTGACTAACAACTGCTCTTATTATCAAGGCAAACCTACTGGGCACTCTAAATGGATAAGAATACATAAGTTTTGAGAATTTATCAGTTACATTTTTAAGATTAAAATTCCCAACCTCAGCACCTAGAGAGTCACCTAGAACTTCTTTTAAAGGATGAACAAGTTTTTGAAGATCTTGATCATTAGTTAAAAAACCTAATTTCTGAAAATCTTTTGCAAGAAGATAATATTCTTCATTTATTATGTGAACAATTGCCTTGATGAGAGTAAGTCTATCTGTATTTGTAATTGTATCCATCATTCCGAAATCAACATAAGCTAGATTCCCACAATCTGCATTTCCCCCTTTAAGCGCAAACATATTTCCAGGATGGGGGTCTGCATGAAAATATCCATATTCAAATAATTGCTGTAGTCCACTGATTACACAAGTTTTTATATAAGAGGCAGGTATTAAGTTATTTTGCTCTAATAAAGCCCGATCTCTTAACTTCACGCCATCAATCCAGGAGGTTGTAATAATCCTTTTAGATGAAAACTGTCTTTCAAAGTTAGGGATAAAAACGTTGGGGTTTTCTTTAAATAAATCTGCGAACTTTAAAGCATTTTCCCCCTCTTTTTCATAGTCAATTTCATCGAAAAGTGCCTTACCAAATTCGTCTATTATTTCTCCAATTCCAACCCCAATATTTAATGGCAAAAATGGTGACAAAAAAGTTGCTAAAAACCTTAAGATTACAACATCTCTTCTTATTAGAAAGTACAAGTTTGGCCTCTGTACTTTTACAGCCAGATAATTATTATTTTTTGTTTTTGCTTTATAGACTTGACCTAAGCTTGCCGAGGCAATAGGACTATCAGGGAATTCATCAAATAATTCATTAGCGGGTGCTCCAAGTTCCTCTTCAATTATTTTTAAAGCAATTTTGTGTTCAAAAGGTGGTAGATTATCCTGCAAGTTTGTTAGTTCTGTAAGCCAATCTTGGCTAACAAGATCTGGTCTAGTTGAAAGTGCCTGACCTAATTTTATGAAACAAGGTCCTAAATCTGTAATTACATCGAAAAGATATTTTGAAAGATTTTTCTGTACATTTTTATTTTTACTGTTACCTTGAAAAAGTATTCTTAAAAAAAGAAAAATAAAAGTTAAAAGTATGTATAAAACTCTTGGTATAAAAATCCATGGTCTCAAAATCAACCAAATCAAGTCTCCTTTTGCTGAATATTTCGAATAAGTTCTCGTCATTAAAGTTAAAAAATATCAAAGAAGAATTCCATCCATTTCATTCTATATGTGTCAATAATACTTTATGAGCATTTCATCTTTTCTAACTAAAAAGTTTTTAAAGTCACTTTTCTTTCCGGCTCATAACAGAGGGGAAGCCTTACCCAAGAGATTAGTTAAATTATTAAATAATAAGCCTGGTCATTGGGACTTACCTGAACTGCCAGAGATAGGTTCACCATTATCCAAAAGCGGACTAATCGCCGAATCGCAAAGAGAATTTTCTGAAAAATTTATGGCCAAAGGATGTTTTTTTGGAGTTAATGGAGCCTCTGGGTTAATACAATCAGCGGTAATTGCAATGGCAAATCCTGGAGAAACTATCCTAATGCCTAGGAATGTACATATAAGTGTTATAAAAACCTGTGTGATGCAAAACATAATTCCATTATTCTTTGACTTAGAATTTTCATCCGAAACTGGGCATTACAAACCAATAACAAAAAACTGGTTCGAAAATGTATTAAAAAAAATAAATTTTAACAAGACAAAAATTGTAGGAGTGATTCTTGTAAGTCCCTCTTATCATGGTTATGCAGGAGAACTAGATCCTTTAATAGATCTTTGTCATAAAAAAAATTTACCTGTTTTGGTTGATGAAGCCCATGGTTCGTATTTCCTTTTTTGTGAAAACTTAGATTTACCAAAATCAGCATTATTATCTAATGCTGATTTAGTCGTTCACTCATTGCATAAGTCGCTAAATGGATTAACTCAAACGGCAGCACTTTGGTACAAGGGGGATCTAGTAAATGAGCACAATTTAATCAAAAGTATTAATTTGCTCCAAACTACTAGTCCAAGTTCATTGTTACTTTCTTCTTGTGAAGAATCTCTTAAAGACTGGCTTAATAAAAAAAGTTTATCAAAATATCAAAAAAGAATTTTAGATGCAAAAAGTATCTACAAAAAATTAATCCAAAAGAATGTTCCTCTAATTGAAACCCAAGATCCTTTAAAAATAATATTAAATACCTCTAAGGTTGGAATTGATGGTTTTACAGCTGATCAATTCTTTTATAGGAATGGTCTTATTGCTGAATTACCAGAAATGATGACCCTCACTTTTTGCTTAGGATTTGCAAATCAAAAAGATTTTGTTAATTTATTCGAAAAGTTATGGAATAAATTAATTTACAATTCTAAAAATTTAAAAACATTAAAAGTGCTCAAATCCCCATTTAAATTAGTTCAAGCACCAGAAATTGAAATTGGAATTGTTTGGAGAAGCAAGACTCGTAGTATTCCTTTCTCCCAATCATTAAATGAAATTTCTGGAGATATTATTTGTCCGTATCCTCCTGGGATTCCTATATTAGTTCCTGGAGAAAGAATAGATATGGATAGGTTTAATTGGATAAAAAATCAAAGTACATATAACAAAGATCTGGTAAATTTTAATATAAGAGTTTTATAAACTTAAAAATTTGATATGAGACTGAAAAGCGGATTACTTATAGGGATTTTTGGCTTAATTGTTGTTTTGTTAGGAGGATGGTTTTTTACATTGGCAATTGCATTACTTACTTATTTAGCATTATTAGAATTTTTTAGGATGGCCGAATTTAAAGGGATAAAACCAGCAACAAAAACTACATTATTTTCATGCTTAGTTATTATAATTTCTACTTATCTCGAGACCATAGGTTTGCTTGAAGGAGAGATATCAAATGCAGTCTTGCCTGTCTGTTCAGTTGGAATATGCACATGGTTACTTTTGCAACCAAAATCTGGAACAATTTCTGATATTGCAGCCTCAATTTTTGGATTATTTTATTTAGGTTTTCTGCCTAGTTACTGGATAAAGTTAAGGGGATTAGAGTCAGTGGTAATAAGTTCAAATCAAGGCTTTATCTCGTTTGAAAACTTGTCAAATACTTCAGGGCTGAATTTAACTTTAACTTCTTGTTTTTTAATCGTAGCGAGTGATATTGGTTCTTACTTTATTGGGAAGTCATTAGGCAAAAGATCCCTTTCTCCAATATCTCCGAGTAAAACTATAGAAGGTTTAATTGGAGGAATATCCTGCTCAACTTTGCTAGCAATATTCTTCGCATTTTTACTTAATTGGGAAAATCCATTTTTAGTTGGAATTTTATATGGAATTTTAATTTCTCTTATGGCCTTAGTTGGAGATTTAATTGAATCAATGATGAAGAGAGATGCAAAAATAAAAGATTCAGGAACTTTTTTACCTGGTCATGGAGGTATTCTTGACCGAATTGACAGCTATATTTTTACTCCATCTGTTTTATATTACATTTTTGTAATTCTTAAATATTTTAGTTAATTTAGAATTTATTACAAAAATAATCATGAATAATCTTACTAGACAATGATGGAAGGTCTACATGAGGAAGATGACCACAATTTTGCAAACCTATAAAATTTAATTTTTCAATTTCTTTTATATTTTTAATTTCTTTTTTACCAATAATTCGATCATTTTCTCCGCAAAGTGTTTTGATTGGAATATTTTGAATATATTTATGTGTTCCAGCGAACCCTCCACTTTTTGCAAATGATGCCAGTGAATTCCTCCATCCTTTACAACCTAAATGAATTGAAGCAATTTGCTCTTCCATTTCACCAACATATTTATCTGGATAAGCAAATGCTTGTCTGCAAAGACTTTTTCTGACTTGTTGCAACCCTAGAAATGAGGCCCCAATTTGGTTAAGAGGGAAAGGAATATTCTTAGGTTCACCGAACAATCCGGCGGGAGATAATAGAATTATTTTATCTATAGAATTTGGAATTTCAAAAGCAAGTTTTAAAGCTGTTGATCCTCCCATAGAAGCACCAATAATTTTTAGATTATTTGTAATTTCTAGGGTTTCTAGGATATCAATTAAATATGAAATTATCTTCTGAGGATTGTATTCATTTGTTGCGCACCTAGGACTAAAACCAAAACCCAACAGATCAGGGATTATAACTTGAAAATCTCTCTTTAATGCCTGATATATTCTCCTAAACTCCAAAAAACTACTATCAAAGCCATGCAAGAGAAGTATAGGTTCACCTTTTCCTCCAATGACTACTGGGAATTTCAAAAAGTTCCATTTTTCATTAAGTTTTATCCACTTAACATCGTTTGCTAAATAAATACCTAATGGGTCTAATAGTGACAATTTTGCCCTCTCAAAAAATTCAACGTTTAAATCACTAAGTTGTTCGAAATTAGTTTTAGTCAAAAAGATATTTATATTTTTAATTTTTGTTGTTCGAAATTAGTAATAAGCTCAACTATGTCTTGTTTCCTAATTTCAAAAGGCAAGAAGTGAATCTCAGATTTATCTCTACAAGTAAAATTAGCAATTTTATCTAAATTTTGATTCTCAAAAACATTTATTCCCAATTGTGCAATAGTAGTTGGCAATTTCAATTCGTTCATTAGTACCATCAATTGTTTAATCGATTGATCGGCTAATTTATTATTATTTTTCATTTCTTCAAGTCTTAATTGCAATAATAATCCAACTCCAACTATCTCACCATGAAAAAATTTATTTGGGGTAATTATCTGTGTTATCGCATTATGAATAGCATGTGCTGCGGCTGTTCTACACTTTTCTCCTCCAATACCTCCTACTAATCCCGCTGTAAGCCCACATGCTTCTATAGTATTTCTCCAAGAAGGATTATCTTCAAATTCACCCTTAAAAGCTTTAGCTCCATCTATTAGTAATTGGTCTCTTAAAACCCTTGATATCTGAATAGCTTGTTGTACAAGGCCATCATCTATTGCTGAACTTGTTATTGAGGATTCATACCATTTTGCTAAAGCATCTGCTATTCCACTTGCAAGTGTTCTTGATGGAGCTGTTTGAATGAATTCATGATCATATACTAGGATTTTTGGACAAGATCTTAATACAATATCCCGAATAAATTGGCCATTTTTTGTATAAATATTCGATAAAGCCGTCCAACCAGCACATGTAGAGGCGCTAAGAGGCACTGTAATACAGGGAATATTAAGACATTCTGCTATATATTTCCCAGAATCAAGAACTTTGCCGCCTCCAGCTGCGATAACAGAATCATGTTTATTCTTTAAGATTATTTTCTTGATTCTTGAAATATCTTCGAAACAACAATCAAATTGTAAATTAGCAGAATTAACATGAAGATTATGATTTTTTAAATCTCTAAAAATTTTATTTCTTGGTTTACCAGTATGAATGCTTCTCCCTAAAATTAAAGGACTTTTAGTTATTTTAGTAATTTGAGGTAGAGCATTTACCCAAGCATCTTTTCCCCTAAATATGATTTCTGGAGAAATTGTCTGCATATTTGCTAATTTCTAAAAGTTAGCACTTGCTAGCTCCTGAGGAGATTCTTCAGAAGAAATATTAATTGTAACTTTTTTATTATCATCTATATCAACTAAAGCGGTATCTCCATCTTTTATTCTCCCTGAAAGAACTTCTTCAGCCAAACTATCTTCTAGTAAGCGCATAACAGCCCTCCTTAGAGGTCTTGCTCCATAAGAAGGATTATAGCCTTCTTCTACAAGTCTTTCTTTAAAAGCATCAGTGACATTTAACTTAATGCCTTTATCTTTTAATCTTTCAAAAACCTCTAGCAACATAATTTCAGCAATTTCTTTAACCTCATTTTTGGTTAGTTGCCTGAATACAATTATTTCATCTAGTCTATTTAAAAATTCAGGTCTAAAGTATTGCTTTAGCTCTTCATTGACTAGAGATTTTATTCTATTATATTGACTATCTTCAACAGAATCACCGGAAAATTCAAATCCTAATCCGCCTCCACCTTTCTCGATAACTTTTGAACCAATATTAGAGGTCATTATTAGCAAAGTATTTTTAAAATCTACAGTTCTGCCCTTTGAATCTGTTAACCTACCGTCTTCAAGTAGCTGCAATAATAAATTAAATACATCTGGATGGGCCTTTTCTACCTCATCAAATAAAACAACTGTATATGGACGTCTTCTTACCGCCTCAGTAAGCTGTCCACCTTCATTAAAACCAACATATCCTGGAGGAGAACCTATAAGTTTACTAACTGTATGTCTCTCCATGAATTCTGACATATCTAATCTGATCATTGCTTCTTCACTTCCGAAGAAATATGAAGCTAAAGATTTGGTCAATTCAGTTTTACCTACACCAGTAGGGCCTGAAAAAATAAAACTTGCTATGGGTCTGTTAGGATTTTTTAATCCAACTCTTGCTCTTCTAATAGCTCTGGATACAGCCTTTACTGCTTCATCTTGTCCAATAAGTCTTTGGTGGAGAGTTTCCTCCATGTTAAGAAGCTTGACAGATTCTGTTTCTGTTAGTTTTTGAACAGGAACACCTGTCCATGATGCTACGATATGTGCTACGTCCTCTTCACTAACAAGGGGATTTTGTAAAAGCTTTGAATCACTTTTAACTGAGTTTGAAGCGATATTAGATTCATCCTCGATTGTAGATTCTTTTTGGTTCTCAAGCACCTCTTTGATTTTTGCAGACAGTTCCATCTCTTTTTCTCTTAATTGGCCTGCCTGATCAAAATTCTGGTCTCTTACAGATTCTTCCTTTTGCTTTTGAACTTGACGTAGTTCTTTATCTATTTGTTTGGCTTCGGGTGGAAGTTTAGAATTAATTAAACGAACTCTGCTACCAGCCTCATCAATAAGGTCAATCGCTTTATCAGGCAAAAACCTATCAGATATGTAACGATCTCCAAGATGTGCTGCAGCCTCTAAAGCATCATCAGTTATTTTTAGACGATGATGTTGTTCATAACGTTCTCTAAGTCCTTTTAAGATTTCGATTGTATCTTCAATTGAGGGTTCTCCTACCATGACCGGTTGGAATCTTCTTTCTAATGCAGCATCTCTTTCGATGTGTTTTCTATATTCATCGAGCGTTGTTGCTCCAATACATTGAAGTTCTCCTCGGGCTAATGCTGGCTTAAGTATATTTGCAGCATCTATAGCTCCTTCAGCGGCTCCAGCACCAATTAAAGTATGCACTTCATCTATGACAAGTATTACGTTACCTGCAGATTTGATTTCTTCCATTATTTTTTTTAATCTTTCTTCAAATTCTCCTCTATATTTTGTTCCGGCTACTAAAAGGCCTATATCAAGGGTTAAAACTCTTTTCTCTTCAAGTATGTCGGGAATGTCTCCCAACTGTATTCTCTGAGCTAAACCTTCTGCAATAGCAGTTTTACCTACCCCAGGTTCTCCAATAAGTACTGGATTATTTTTAGTCCTTCTACCTAATATTTGAACTACACGATCTATTTCTTCGTGACGTCCAACTACTGGATCTAGTTTTGATTCAGAAGCTAGCTTTGTTAAATTTGTTCCAAATTCATCTAAAGTAGCAGTTTTCAAATTACCCTTACTTGAATTATTTCCAGCTCCAACTTCGGTAGTTTCGCCTAGCATCCTTATGACCTGAGTTCTTATTTTGGTAAGATCAACACTAAGATTTTCAAGAACTCTCGCTGCTACACCCTCACCTTCTCTTATTAATCCTAACAATAGATGTTCAGTTCCTATATAGTTATGACCTAGTTGACGAGCTTCTTCCAGAGATAACTCTAAAACTCTTTTCGCTCTAGGAGTAAAGGGTATTTCAACTGCTACAAAACCTGAACCTCTACCAATTATCTTTTCTACCTCTATCCTTGAGTCTTTAAGATTAACCCCAAGAGATTTAAGGACCTTTGCAGCGACTCCAGTTCCCTCGCCAATTAAACCCAATAGAATTTGCTCTGTACCAACAAAATTATGACCAAGCCTTCTTGCTTCCTCTTGGGCGAGCATAATGACTTTTATTGCCTTTTCTGTAAATCTTTCAAACATTAGAAGATTAAACCCTACTTATAACCTACCAGCAATATGTCAATTTTGTGTTCACAATGAGCTTTTGTGAATACCCAAAAGTATATTTTATTAAATCAAAATTTACTTTTTTTCAGTGATATAGCAATAAATTATAGTAATTTCAAGCATTCTGGTTATCCGAACAATTAATTTTTTTTATTTTTTAGTCATTAATTCTTTTTCTTTTAAAAGAGCATCTGATCCATCTCTATAATAGTTTCTTCTTATTCCCACAGTAAAAAAATCAAAGCTGCTATAGAATTTTTCAGCATTAATATTACTATCAGAAACTTCCAATAGTATTTTTGTTAAATTTAATAATCTACATCGTTTTATTAAATAACTCATTAAATATGATCCAAAACCTTTTTTCCTAAATTTCTGCTTCACCACAAAATAATTTATTTGAGCTTCATCAAGAACTACTTGCAAAACGCATATTCCTATTACTAAATTTGCAAGCAATAATCCAAAGACTTTTATTCCTTCTTTTTTGAATTCGTTAGACCATTGCTTTTTGCTCCATAACGCAATCGTATTTGAATCTAATTCATAACATAAATCAATATCTTTCTCATTTATTTGTTTAATAGATATCATTTTATAATGGAAGGGTATTCAAAAAAAGTTCGAACATAAGTCATTATAAAATATGACAGTTTTAGATAAACCTATTTAAAGTTCTCTCATGGAAGAAAAAAAATCCTTTTTGGAACAAAAGATTGACCTTAAAAGCCCTAATAAAAATATAGTGCCTATTACTGCATCTATCGGAAGCGATGGAAAGTTAACCATTGGGGGATGCTCAATTGAAGAATTAGTCGAAAAATATGATTCTCCTCTATATATTTTGGATGAAATCACTTTAAGACAATCGTGTAGAGCGTATAAAAAAGCATTAGAAAAATTTTACCCAGGGGAATCGCTACCTGTATATGCCTCCAAAGCGAATAGTTCTATTTTTATGAGTAACCTTGTTTCTTCAGAAGGTCTAGGACTTGATGCGGTTTCAGAAGGAGAATTATTAACTGCTCTTAAAGGTGGTGTCCCAAATGAAAACATTGTTTTTCATGGAAATAATAAATCAGACAAGGAAATAGAGTTTGCAGTTAGAAACAATATTAAAGTAATTGTAGATAATGATTATGACTTAGAGAGATTAGAGGACATCTCAAACTCATTTAATCGTGACTTAGAAATTTCGGTTCGTTTTACTCCTGGGATAGAATGTCACACACATGAATACATAAGAACAGGGTCATTTGATAGCAAATTTGGTTTCGGAATTGAATATTTAAATATTTTATTTGCCAAAATCAGTAAAACCAAAAATCTAAAATTAAAAGGATTACACGCTCATATAGGTTCCCAGATTTTTGAACTAGACCCTCATAAGGATCTGGGCGAAATAATGGTAAATGTTATTTTAGACGCCAAAAAATTTGGCCATAATATTGAAAAATTGAATGTAGGTGGAGGTTTAGGCATTAAATATACAGAAAATGACGACCCCCCTTCTATTGATGAATGGGTAAAAACAATTTCCACCTCAGTCGTTAAAGCTTGCAAAAAACACAATTTAGATTTACCTACATTGATGTGTGAGCCTGGAAGATCGATTGTATCTACAGCAGGGGTAACAATTTACAAAATTGGGGCATTTAAAGAAATTCCTGGTATCAGAACTTATTTATCTGTTGATGGGGGGATGAGTGATAATCCAAGACCTATAACATATCAATCAAATTATTCTGCATGCTTGGTTAGTAATCCCCTAAATATTAATTCCAAAAATAAATATACTATTGCTGGTAAGCACTGCGAATCAGGAGATGTATTGTTTAAGGAGATAGAACTAGGAGATTGTAAAACAGGAGACCTAATATGTGTTTTTGGTACAGGTGCGTACAATAATTCAATGAGTTCTAACTATAACAGAATTCCAAGACCCGCTGCCCTATTAGTTTATGATGGTGAAGCTGAGATTATTCAAAAGAGAGAAAGTTCATTAGATCTTTTGAAATATGATGTATTGCCTGATCGCTTTATTAAACAAAATTAGGTACATTTAAATTAATTTTATATTTAATGTGAATTTCTGGGGGATTATAAATTTAAAACTTTTATTAGATGTATTATTTGCTATTGGTTTCGGAATTTTATTATTTTCTAGAGTAAAAGAACAGAGGACATTATGGCTTTTGAGGGGATATTTGTTTTTAGTCTCTTCCGCATGGTTTATACAAAGATATGCTTACCTCCCATTAACATCAAAATTAATTGATGCTGTAGTTCTCGCCTGTTCTCTCTCCTTAGCGATCCTTTGGCAAGGAGAGTTAAGAAGATTAATGGAATTATTAGGCACTGGAAGGCTAGCTGTTTTATTAGGAAATCCCCCAAAAGAATTTAGAGCATCATCAACTACTATTTCTCAGTTAGTTAATACTGCAGGTAAACTCTCTCAAAACAGGAGAGGTGCTTTAATAGTTGTCGATTTGGGGAGTGATTTAAGGCCTGAAGATTTTTTATATTCAGGTACAAATATTGAGGCACAATTATCAACTGACCTTTTAATAAATCTTTTTGCCACAGATACACCGTTACATGATGGAGCAGTTCTTGTGAAAGGTAACAAAATAATATCTGCGGGTGTAATACTTCCTCTCTCGAGGCAAGGAATTAGTAGATATGGAACAAGACATTTAGCAGCATTAGGAATTACAGAAAGATTTGACAGATGTATATGTATTGTTGTTTCTGAAGAGACAGGTACGTTATCATTAGCAAATCAGGGAAAACTTGAGAGACCAATTACTAGCAGCAGATTAGAAGAACTTCTTGTAAATTTGATTGGGAGCCAAAACTCAATGGGAACAAGTAAATCATCTTCAAGTAAAAATATTTTGGCCCAAAAGCCAATCCAAAGTGATAATATTATCAGTGATACCAATGAAAAAGAGTCAAACAAAACAGAAATCATTACTAATAAAAAGGATTAACTAATGAGTTTAGGAAAAATAATTGACAAAAAAAATAATGACTTATCCAAGAGAATAGATAAGCAAAAAGTGCCAGAACATGTAGCAATAATTATGGATGGTAATGGGAGATGGGCGACTAAAAAAGGTTTACCTAGATCATTTGGTCATAACAAGGGGGTTAGTGTATTAAAAGAAATTATTAAAGCTTCAAAAAAATTAGGTTGTAAGGTCCTAACTGTTTATGCTTTTTCAACTGAAAATTGGACAAGACCAACGAAAGAAGTCGATTTTCTCATAAATCTTTTTAGCGAAGTTTTGGAAAGGGAAATTGAAGAGATCCATCAAGAATCAATTAAAATAAAATTTATTGGAGATTTAACTCCTTTCCCAGAGACTTTAAAAAAAATAATCTACAATTCTGAATCTCTAACAAAAAACAACAACACTTTTTTATTAAATGTTTGTGTCAATTACGGAGGGAGGCAAGAAATAGTAAAAGTTGCGAAAGAAATAGCATTTAAATCTTTTTCTGGGGAAATAAAACCAAGTGAAGTTAATGAAGAATTATTTAATTCAGAGCTATTAACTCAAGGAATTAAGGATCCAGAATTACTAATTAGAACTAGTGGAGAAAAAAGGATCAGTAATTTTCTTCTATGGCAATTAGCTTATTCAGAAATTTATATATCTGAAGTACTTTGGCCAGACTTCAATGAGTTCGAATTTCTTAAAGCAATAATTGATTACCAATCAAGGAATAGACGTTTCGGAGGTATAGAATCATTACCAAACGAGTCTTTAAAAGATCCTCAATGTTCTTCCTGACGAAAAATGACTAATTCGAATAAGCAGTTATTAAGAGAAATTAGGTTCGATTGGAATAAAGAAGAAATATTGGAAATACTTAATAAGCCTCTGATTGATTTAATGTGGGAATCACAAATTGTTCACAGGAAATTTAACAAATACAACATTCAATTAGCATCATTGTTCAGCGTAAAAACTGGTGGGTGTGAGGAAAATTGTTCGTACTGTAGTCAATCAATTTATAGTGCTAGCGAAATCAAAAGTCATCCGCAATTTCAAGTTGAAGAGGTTTTAGCAAGAGCTCAAATAGCAAAAAATGAGGGTGCAGATAGGTTTTGCATGGGTTGGGCATGGAGAGAAATTAGAGATGGGAAATCTTTTAATGCAATGTTAGAGATGGTTAGTGGTGTAAGAAATTTAGGGATGGAAGCATGCGTTACCGCTGGGATGCTTACAGAAGACCAAGCTTCAAGGCTAGCTGATGCAGGTTTGACCGCGTATAACCACAATCTTGATACAAGTCCTGAGCATTATAAAAATATTATTACGACTAGGACTTATCAAGACAGACTAGATACTATCAAAAGAGTAAGAAATGCAGGAATAAATGTTTGTTGTGGAGGGATAATAGGTTTAGGTGAAACTAATGGCGATAGAGCATCTCTTTTGGAAGTGCTTTCAAACATGAATCCGCACCCTGAAAGTGTTCCTATAAATTCATTAGTAGCTATTGAAGGTACTGGTTTAGAAGATAATCAAGAAATTGATTCTATTGAAATGATAAGGATGATAGCTACAGCAAGAATTCTTATGCCTAAAAGTAAAATAAGATTAAGTGCAGGGCGAGAAAAGCTTTCAAAAGAAGCCCAAATTTTATGTTTTCAATGTGGGGCAAATTCAATTTTTTATGGAGATGAGTTACTCACAACTTCAAATCCATCTTTTCAATCAGACAGAAAGCTTCTTAAAGAAGTTGGAGTATCTTTTAACAAAGATTTTGAAACTTGTGAAAAAACATTATCTTCTTTATGAAAGGCAAAAATTATAAAATTGTTTCTCTTTATTCTTTCTTCCCATTTCAAGAAAACTTAATTCTTGATCTCAAAAATAAATTATTAGAAATTGAAAATGAAAACGATCTTTCAGGTTTATTAATTTTTGCAAGTGAGGGTATTAATGGAACTATTTGTGCTGAGAAAAATATAATTAATATAGTTATCAATTTACTTAACAAATATACAGATAATAGAAATTTGAATATGAAAGTAAACTTTTCAAAAAAGAAAGTCTTCAAAAAATTAAAAATAAAAATCAAGAAAGAAATAGTTACGATGGGCATTAATGGAATAAACCCTTCACAAGATAATGGGACTTATATTGACTCAGTTGCCTGGAATAAGTTAATTAAAAATCAAAATACAATAGTCATTGATACTAGAAATAATTATGAGGTTTCTATAGGAACATTTCAGAATTCTATAAACCCAAATACGAGAAACTTTAGCGAATTCCCCAGGTGGGTAGATGATCATTTAGATAGTCATTTAGAAAATAAACAATCTACAAATATAGCAATGTTTTGTACCGGCGGTATCAGATGTGAAAAAGCTACTAGTTTGCTGAAAAAGAAAGGTTATAAAAATATTTATCACCTACAAGGAGGCATCCTTCAATACCTTGATGATATACCAGGAGAAGAAAACTTATTTGAAGGCGAATGTTATGTTTTTGATAAAAGAGTTGCTTTAGATCAAGAATTAAAAAAAGGTTCCTACTCGATTTGTCATGCATGTGGAATGCCAATTTCAATTCAAGATCAAAAAAGAAAAGAATATAGAAAGGGTATCCAATGTCATTTCTGCATAAATCAATTCAGTGATGATGATAGAAAAAGATTTGAAGAAAGGCAAAAACAGATCGATAGATTAAAAGGATAGAATCATAAAATCTATAAGGAATAATTTTCCAAAATCATGAAAGTTGAAGAATTAGAAAAATTAGCAAGTTCAATTGGACTATTAATTAAAATACAAGTTAGAGAAACTCTTGGATTATGTTTCTTTAGAATCGTTGTAGCAGAACAAAAAGATAAGATTATAAAGATTTGGGCCGAAATGAAAGGTTGGACTTATTTGAATAAGCAGGGGATTCAACTTGATACATTAAGAATCCTAAGTAAAGCCCCTCCCTATGTTTCAGAATTAATATGGGCAACAACTATGGCTTGGGGAATTGAAAAAAAATCAAGCAACAAAGCAAGACTTTTAGCCATTTTCGATAGTGAAGGATATAGCAAAAAACTTGTAAGATACTTCAAATTAATCGGATTTAAAATCATAAAAGAAGTTGGTTCTAGTCCAGTAGATCTTTTTTTAAGATTGGTTTGGGGAGGTGCCGGGACACTTATGACAGGAGAATGTATTCACATATTGAAAAAACTTGAAAAGAAACTCTCTTTAATTGAAGAAAGCTAACCGGCATGATAACTACTTCTAACTAAGGGGCCAGAAGATACTTTCTTGAATCCTAATTCCTTGGAGAAGCGATATAAATATTCAAACTCTGATGGATCCCAATATTTCTTGACTGCCAAATGATTTAATGAGGGCCTTAAATATTGACCTATTGTAATTTGATCACAATCTATATTTTTAAGATCATAAATTGTATGTTTTATTTCATCCAATGTTTCCCCAAGGCCCAACATAATGCCTGATTTAGTTTGAATATGAGGAGCAATTTCTTTTGACTTTTTTAGTAAACTTAGTGATTTTTTGTAATTTGCACCTCTCCTAACTTCTTTTTGAAGTCTTTCGACAGTTTCAAGATTATGATTAAAGCAAATTGGATCTTTATCTAAAATCATCTTCAATCTTTTAGTCTGAAGATTATTAGTTTCATCAAAATTCTTGCCCCCACCCCATAAATCAGGAGTCAAAACCTCTATTTTTATTTTTGAATCAACTTTTCTAATCTCATTCATTGTAGATATAAATAAATTTGCACCATGGTCAGTGAGATCATCTCTAGCTACCGATGTTAAAACAACATATTTCAAATTTAATACTTTTACTGCTTCAGCAACTTGAATAAATTCATTACTATTGACTGAACTAGGTCTACCTTTATTTACCTGACAGAAAGCACAAGAACGAGAACATATTGATCCACCTAGTAAAAAAGTGGCTGTTCCTGAGGCATAACATTCTGCTCTATTTGGACATCTTGCTTCTTCACAAATAGTATGAATATCTAGTTTTTTAATAAGTGATTGTATTGTTTCGAACTCTGAAGCTTTACTAATAGGAAATTTTATCCATGGAGGAAGTCTTAAAATTTTTTCTTTCTTGATTAGATTATTTTGTTTCATTTCTAATTAAGCTTTGTTCTTCCTTCTAAGGCCCTAGCGAGGGTCACTTCATCTACATATTCAAGTTCACTTCCCATTGGGAGGCCATAGGCAATCCTCGTAACTTTAGTGAAAGGGGCTAATAATTTTCCAATATAAAGACTTGTTGTATCTCCCTCAACACTTGGGGTCAATGCAAGTATGATCTCATCTATTTCAGACTTGCTAACTCGTTCTACTAAGCTTCTTATTTCTAAAAGTTCAGGTCCCACAGAATCCATTGGAGATATTAAACCACCAATGACGTGATAGACACCTTTAAACTCTCTCGCTCGTTCTAAAGCAAGCAAATCTTTGGTTTCTGCTACTACGCAGATTAGTTTTTGGTTTCTTTCAGTATTTCTGCATATTTCACATTCATCTGCTGATGTCAAATTGAAGCATTTTTTACAACGGCCAACATTACTATGAGCTTCTAACAAAGCTTTTGAAAAATCCCTTATTGTACTTTCAGGTTGTTTTAGAATAAATAGTGCTAATCGTTGAGCTGTTCTTGGACCAATCCCTGGAAATTTCTCAAAATGACCAATTAATTTTGAAAGTGGTTTGGTATAGGTAATCAAAATTCAACTATTTCTAGGATTAATTTAGACCCAAAATTCTGAATTGCCATAATTGTTTGCTTTTAATGTCTTATTATGTTTTTAGTTAGTAATTTCAAACAAAATGAAAAATAATAAATTCAACCCTTTCAAATATTTATTTCTAATTTTTTTGTGTTTAATACTTAACGCTTGTAGTGGAGGTATCAATGCGGGATTAGAAGCTTATCAAAGTCCCGACGGAAGATATGCATTTTTGTATCCAACAGGATGGACAAGAATAAAAGTCGATGGAGGACCTGAAATTATTTATCATGATTTAATCAATAGTAATGAGACATTAAGTTTAGTAGTTTCTGATGTAAATAAAGAGGTTCAATTAGAGCAATTGGGGACCCCAAGTGAAGTGGGTCAAACATTAATTGATAAAGTAATTGCTCCCGAAGGTTCAGGTAGAGAGGTAAAACTTATTAATGCCAACAAGAGGGAGCTATCCAATCATATTTTCTATGATTTAGAGTATGAATTAAATTTAGATAAACAAGCCAGGAATGAACTAGCTACAGTCGTAATTGATAGGGGAACACTTTATACTTTTGCTGTAGGAACAAATGAAGAGAGATGGAACAAAGTTGATGGAATGTTTAGTAATGTAATTGAATCATTTAACTTCTTAATATAGTTTTAGAAAATACATCCTAAATACCTACCTGAACATTCCACAAATCTGCATATATTTTCTTCTGATTTAATAAGTTTTTATGTTTTCCACTTTCAACTATTTTACCTTTATCAATAACAATAATATTGTCAGCATTTTTTATCGTGCTTAATCTATGAGCTATTACAATCGTGGTTCTTTCTTTTGTGATTTTAGATAATGATTTCTGAATTAAAGCCTCTGTTTCATTGTCAACTGAGGCGGTAGCTTCATCTAATATTAATATTGGAGCATCCTTTAAAACAGCTCTCGCCAAGGCAATCCTTTGGCGTTGGCCGCCCGAGAGCCTTTGCCCCCTTTCTCCCACTATAGTTTTATAACCCTCTGGTAATTGTTCAATAAATTTATGAGCTTCAGCAATCTTTGACGCCTTGATGATGTCTTTAAAACTTGGGTTAATTGAGCCATAAGCAATATTTTCTTGTACAGTGCCATGAAATAAATAAGTTTCTTGACTAACTAAAGATATACATTTTCTTAAATCTCTCAAATTAATTTCTTTAATAGGAATGCCATCCAAGGTAATTAAACCATTATTACTATCATAAATCCTAAGAAGTAGTTTTATTATCGTACTTTTCCCAGAACCTGTTAACCCAACAATTCCTAAAGTTGAGTTATTTTCAATTTTGAAATTTATATTTTTTAAAGTTAAATCTCTTCCAGGATAGCTAAAATTTACATTATTAAAAATGATTTGACCTTTAGTATGCTTAGGTTCAATTTTTATTTTTCCATCTTTTATTTTTACAGGAGTATCAATAAGATCAATTACTCTATCTATTGATGCCATAGATCTCTGAAAATCATCTAAAACATGTCCTAAAGTAGTTAAAGGCCACAATAATCTTTGTGTAATAAACACTAGAAAACTATAGGTACCTACATTAAGAGTATTATTCCAGGTTTGGAAGCCTCCAATTAATAGAATTGCTATAAAAGCAAATAATATTGCAAATCTTATAAGTGGGATAAAAGCTGAAGATAATTTAATTGCAGCCTTATTACTTCTTTGATAAGCAAGACTTTCTTTATTTAATCTATGAAGTTCCCATTTTTCTTTAGTGAAACTTTTTATAGTCAGAATTCCACTTAAATTATTATTAAGTCTTGAAGCCAACATTCCTGCCTTATTTCTTACATCTTTATATTTTGGAGCTAGCTTTCTTTGAAAGTTAATTGATCCTAAAAATATGATTGGTATAGGAAAGAAAGCAAATAAAGCAATTTTTGGAGCAACAAAAATCATCGTGCCACCAATTATTAAGACAGTTATAATTAACTGAATAATCTGATTAGCCCCTTGGTCTAGAAATCTCTCGAGTTGATTTATATCATCATTCAAAATAGACAATAGCCTTCCAGTATTATCGTTTTCAAAAAATTCCATATCTAATTCCTGTATATGGTCATAAGCTTTTATTCTTAATTTATGTTGTGATAGCTGAGCCAGATTTCTCCATAAAACCGAATATAAATATTCAAAGGAAGATTCACCAGACCAAACTATCCCTGATGCAAATGCAAGAAAAATCAATTGTGCTGGAACTTCTTTTATACCAAAACCAGCAATCCATGAATTCTGTTCTTTT
This sequence comes from Prochlorococcus sp. MIT 1314, assembly GCF_034093315.1. GTDB lineage: Bacteria > Cyanobacteriota > Cyanobacteriia > PCC-6307 > Cyanobiaceae > Prochlorococcus_A > Prochlorococcus_A marinus_Y. The sequence goes on from NZ_CP139300.1 coordinate 490,560, forward strand.
ACAACGATATCAACTGCAAGACCTATTATTACAGGGGGAGCTAAATCTAATATTTTATTAATTATGGAACTAAAAAACGCAAGAAATAGTAATCTCCTTTCTTCAATAAGATTCAAATAAAGTCTAATTATTGGATTTTGATTCTTCTTAGATCTCATAAAACTGCAATTAAATTTTTTTATTTTGATATAAATTTTCTTTGGTTTCTAACTTACATTTTGTTTTTGCATCTTGATGACTTGCAGTTTGAGTAAATTCTTTGTAGTAACATTCACAAGTTTCATTTGCGATCTCTTCAATATATTGTATTTCCGCTTTAAGCATCTCCTCTTTGACACTTTGAAGACAAAAGAATTTTATGATCGAATTTTGTTTTGCATTTGCTAAATAATGAAGATTAAAAGAGTTTAATAGAATCATTACATTCACCAGAAGAAAGAATTTATATTTGCTCGCTTTCATCCTCTATACTTAGCTTCTTACCTTAATTTTTTTTAATTTATTTTTAGTTTCTTTATGTAGATCTCTAGGTAAATCTACTAAACTATAATCATTAAAAATCTGTATCTTACCTATTGATCTACCATTAATATTAGTTGAATTACAGATTGAGGATATAATATTTGCTACTCTAACCCCGTCAAATTTACCAAAGTTAAATTTATAGGTTTCAAAAGAATCATTTTGATAATTATTTCTTCTGTTTGAATTTCTGTTGCGATTATTTCCACTTCTATTTAATCTATTTCGATCAGTATTATTTTGTTTATGAATCCAAGAATCATCTTCATCCACAAAAAATGCTTTATTACCTATGACTAAATTAATCGCCGCCATTGCAATATTTGAGTCATCCATAGAGTATTTTTCTTTCAAATTATCTAATATATCAATAATCAAAGCTTTGTTTTCTTCATTTTCTTCTTGAGCTAAAGAACTCTCATTAACATTTTCTATAAGTTTCTCCATCCTTTTTTCATTTATTATGTTATTGCTTGGTATATTAATTTCTTCAATCTTAGTTCTTGTTGAGTTTTCTAAGTTTCTTAGAAAATGTTTTTCTCTTTGATTAACGAATAAAATTGCCTCTCCAGATCTGCCGGCTCTACCTGTTCTTCCAATTCTATGCGTATATGTTTCCTTATCAAAAGGGAAATCGTAATTAACAACAAGTTTTATCCTCTCAACATCTAATCCTCTAGCTGCAACATCAGTTGCGACAAGGATATCAATAAATCCTTTTTTTAATCTATCTACAGTATTCTCTCTCTGATTCTGAGGAATATCTCCATTAAGCACTGCGACAGTATGACCCGAATTTTCTAGAGCTTCGGCTATTGAGGTAGTAAGTAATTTTGTCCTTACAAAAATTATTACTCCCTCGTTATTAAGTTCTAAAATTCTTTTTAAAGCATCTAACTTATGATGCCTTTGAACATATAGAAACTTCTGCGAAATTAATTGAGTTTCTTTTTTAACACTTTTGATTAATATTTCGGCGGGATCATTTAGATATTTTTTTGCTATGTTTCTAATCTCATTAGGCATTGTTGCTGAGAACAATACCATCTGTTTATTTTCGGGAAGTTGATCTATTATCCATTCAATATCTTCAAGAAAACCCATATTTAACATTTCATCGGCTTCATCTAAGACGAGACAACTTATGCAGTTAATTTTAAAAGTTCCCTGCCTTATATGATCCATTATTCTGCCAGGGGTTCCAACTACAACATCAACTTTTCTTTTCAATGCAGAAATTTGATTTCGATAGTCGGTGCCTCCATATATAGCAACAGTCTTAAAGTTTCTGGATTCAGAACTATAACTTTTAAAAGATTCTGCCACTTGAGTTGCCAACTCCCTTGTTGGAGTCATAACTAAAACCTTGGCATTTAATTCTTTATTATCTGAAAGTTTTTCTATTAAAGGTAATGCGAAAGCTGCAGTCTTACCTGTTCCAGTTTGAGCTTGGCCTAATAAATCTCTGCCTAACATCAGTTCTGGAATAGCAGCTTTTTGTATAGGAGTTGGATTTTTGTAACCTTTATTTCTTAACGAATTTAATATCGATTGATTAAATCCAAAATTGAGAAATCCATTCTCTTTATCATTACTTTTTGATACTTCCAATGATTGAGATCCAACTTCTCTTTTGTTTTCTAAGTTATTTAACTCAAGTGGGGAAACATCATCATTCTGAGATTTTTCCTGCTCATTATCAACTGAGGTGCCATCTTTTTTAAAAGCCATTTTAAATGCCCAATTATCTTCTGATCAGGCATTCAACATATATCTAAATTTACTTAAATTGTTGACTAGCCTTACAGAGCCGAGTTATTAATCTAGCATCTTGGGGTTAAAATCTTACTGATTTCTCAAAAATAAGATTTAATTTAAATAATATATATCTAGAAATTTCTTTGCTCTTGTAACTGCAGTGTAAAGCATCCTTCTTTCAAAATTATCTCTGCAAAAGATATTTTCACTATCTTCTTGTTTTTTTACAGAATATTGATTTCTTCTATATTTTTGGGACCACAAAATGCTAACTTTTTCAGATTCACTTCCTTGAGATTTATGAATGGTAATAGCTATTGCAGGCACAACATTTTCTAAATTAGATGGATCAATTAATTCAAAAATTTCTTCGTTTTTATCATTGAATTTTCTAAAAAGATATTTTCTTTCATTTTTTAACCCAACAAGGACGCCGATATCTCCGTTTGTTAATCCAAGTTCATTATTATTTTTTGTACACATGATCGGAACACCTTCGTTGAGAGTCTTAAGGTCATAAGGCTTTTTCTGACCAAAAACAACTTCATTCAAATATTCAACACTCCATATTCCAGTATTTTTCTCACATAAAATCAAGTGACTTTGCAAATCTAGAAATATCTTATCTACTAGATCTTTTTCTTTAAGCATTAGATTTTCAATACCCTCATCAAACATATATTTTTTTTTACTTAAATTTGAAGTTGAATAATTTAACTTATTTAGATGACTTCTAATTGAAGTTAAAAGATGTTTTGGAATATTTTTTTCTCTAGTTTTTGTTATATTAACTTCATTTGAGTTATTATTTTTTTCTAATTCTTTAATCTTTTGGTTAAGAAAAGAATCATCATTATTAAATATTAAACTACTAATTAATGCTACATCTCCAATATTTCTATAAATCTTGTTTAAATTTACTACACAAGATTTAATTAAACTATCATCACAATATTCAAACAAATAACTCCAAATAGAATAGTTATTTACTGGGGATAATTGATTTTTATCTCCAACTAAAATAATTTTGCAATCCTTTGCTAATAAACTTAAAACTGATTCAATCAAATCTATATTTACCATTGACATTTCATCAATTATGAAAATATCTAGTTCTTTTAGTTTAAATTTCAACTTAAGAGATTTATTTTGAGAATTTAAAATCCATCTATGTAAAGTTTGAAATTCTATTTGATCTAGAAATTTACTAAAGGAAATATTATTTTTATCATTAAGAGATTCTTTTAGTCTAGCGGTAGCTTTCCCTGTTGGAGCAGACAAACCAATATTTAAAAAGTTATCAATAAGCAGTAGTTCTAATATTAAATTTATTATTAAAGTTGTTTTACCTGTTCCTGGTCCTCCTTGGAGGAAAACTAAGTTTGAATATTTAAATATATTTTTAATTTGATCAATTTTATTATCATCTTCATAAATTATCGAATTTATCAAAATATCAGTATCTATTTTTTCTAAAAAGGAATTAATAACTCTATCTATCTTTCCTGACCATTTTGCAAGGGATAATTTTCTATCAACTAATACGAATGGAGAATCAAGGGCACCTATTAAGCCTATATCATTTAGTACTTCTAAATGTTTATTGGGCCAGCCATCTTCTAATAATTGAAAGATTATTAAACTATTATCTATATCAATAATAGTTTCACCGTTTTTTTCAAACTCTAATAAGATCTTTATTACATCTTTTACGAAATTTCCATATTTACTTTCATTAAATTTGAAAATACCTAAGATTAAATTAAATACATGATCATATTGGAAATTCTCAATATCAGTAATTGTGTTACTCATTCTAAAAAAGGTTATCTAAATAATTAATTCTGTTTAAAGGTGCATTGCTAATAAAAACTCCAGGAGATATATTTTTCGAATTTGATTTTTCAAACAATTCAAAATCTGGCAATCCCTTTAAAAACAAATAAATATATCCTCCTAGATGTAGATGTGGTTGATAATTTTTAAATCTCCACTTTAATAATCTGTGTAATGCTAATAAATAAAGATGAGATTGCAAGGGGTAATGGTGTTTAATCATTTCATTTCTCATATTTTCATAGTTATAGTTTCTCGGTAAACAATCACTGTTATCACTTCCACAAATAAAATTACTTTTCCAATCAATGACCCACCATTTACTATCTTTTAATGTATTACCTACTGGAAAAACAGCGTCAATACATCCTGAATGAAAGCCTTTATTCATAATTTGTAGATCACTTACTTTGTTTGCATATTCTTCACCAAATTCATATTCCTGATCTAAAAGAAAGCATTTTGATATATCATGAGCATTTAAATTTCTACCTTCGTAAGACAAAGTCAAATCATATTTAACCTCTTTAAGTAGTTGCTCATTTGGAATATCAACTAGTTTCTTGTTTTGTAATTTACTTCCTAAAGATATATTTATAATTCTTAAAATCGCATCTTTTACTTTAAAAGCTAAAGAAGTATCTATTTGATGAAAGTTCAATTCCTCAATAATTAATTCTATTAATCCTTGATTATTATCGTTTCTAAATTCAAATTTTTCTATTATTTTATGCAAACAAGTCCCAGCAATAGTTCCTTTCGGAAATTCACTTAAGGGATTTGGATAAGAAAAATAATCAGGATAATTATTTGATTTATTGAAATTAGAATCTTGGTTTATATTGATAATTGAGATATTATCTTCATAGTCCTTATATTGATTAATGGTTGCATCAGTTTTTTTATCTTTACGTATCCATGAAGAATAACTTGAATAAGAAATCAATTGATCAGAGGTAAATTTTTTAGATATTTTCTTATTAACTTTTTCTATTTTCCAAGGATTATTATTCAATCCCTTAATTTGGAACTTATCAAAAATTTCTTTAATTTTCTCTTTCTCTATCCTTTCTTCAAAATTAGATTTATAAATATTAATATCTTCCAAATTCGAAAGTAAATCATTATTTAAGATATTATTTATATCTTCTAAATCATTAAAAACTATAAGCTTATATTTGCTCCTTGTAAGGGCTACATAAATTAACCTCTCACTCTCTTTAAATAAATCTGATTGTTCTGTTAATTTAAATTTTTCAACCTTACCGTAATTATTAGAAATATTAATATATATATTTCTATCAAAATTTGATCTCCAAATAGGTCCTTTGATTTTATTGGATTTATTAGAAATAAATGAGAGATAGGGACATAAAACTACGTCAAATTCAAGACCCTTACTACTATGGATAGTAGTAAGATTAATTCCATTTTGAAGGCTATAATCTTTCTTTAAAAATTCTTCCCCAGTACAAATTCTTAAAGAATGATCTAACTGATTTTTGTACCAGTTAAAAACTTTATTAAGATTAAAATCATTATTGATTAATTCTTTTTCAATAATTTCTGAAAGTTGAAATAAATTTGATTTTAAATCTGAATCTCGAATAATCGAGGATGACTTATAATTTATAAGAAGTTCATTAACAATATTTAGAAATCCTTTTTCTTTAATTCCCTCCGACCAATTAATACATTTATTAATCAAAATTTCTAACTTATTAGTAATTCCATCATCAACTAATTCTTCTAAATCAATTTCTATAAATTTTGAAGCAGCCAACAAAGTTATATTTTTATAAAGCCTAGGATTCAATAAACAGTCAATGAAGATTAATAATAGATTACTTGCTTCTGTATCAAAAATATTTTGTTTATTTTGAATTTTGGATGGAATATTAAACTGAATTAATTTATTTTTCAGATCTAAGCATTGCGAATTATTTAATGTAAGAATCGCAATCTTATTAATATCAATTTCTTTATTATTTAAAATAAAATTAACTATATAACTAGTTACAAGATCCTCTAAAACAATCTCTTTTTTTGAAAAATCTACAATTTCAAATACATCCTTAAATTCAAATTCAGAATTAACATTTTGATTAATTCTGGAGGTTAATTTCCTATAGTTTAGTTTTGATTCTTTAAGTCCATTCTTATAAAGTTTATTAATAACATCTAGTAATCTTTTAGAGGATCTATAGTTATCTGTGAGACTAAATACTTCGATTGCATTAGACCTTGCATCTAAGTAAGTTTCAATATCTCCTCCCCTAAATTTGTAGATAGCTTGTTTTGGATCACCTACACAAAGTAAAAAATGATTTTTTGTATTAAAAAACTTTTTTATTAAATTCCACTGAATTTTATCTGTATCTTGGAACTCATCTACTAAGACACATTTAAATCGATTTTGAATTTGCAATAGAGTACTTTTATTACATACATCTGAATCTAGATATGTATTTTCAACAGTTTTTATAAGATCATTGAAATTAAAAATTGAAGAACTTTTCTTTAATTCAATTAATTTCAAATAAGCTTTTTGGGTAAATATTCTTACAAATTCGGTATATAACCCTTCTTTTATTTTATAAATTTTATCTTGTAGTAGATTAAATTTACTAAAATCTAATTTTAGATTATGTTTTTTAATTTCTTTAGATATATTTTCTTTATAAAAATATTTAAATAAAAGATCATTATCATTAGAAATATCATATAGAAGATCAATCACATTATTTGAATTAAGCCTTTTATTAATATCATCAATCCAATAAATGATTTGATTAAACTTATCATTTCTTGGTTTTGCTGCGTATATTTGACTTTTACCTCCACAGTCCTTAATTAAATTTCCCAACTCAATAAGTTCCAAAAATAATTCATTTCCTTTCTTATTCCATTCCAAACAAAACTCATTCCAATTAAAATACAAAAACTCTTTTAAATAACTATTTATATCAATATTCTTATATTTATTAATTATTTGAATATTGCAAATATTTTCATGATCTATATTTTTTAAAATTTCTACAAAAAATGATTTATTGAGTCTAATTCCAAATCTAGAACTTATTTTTTTTTTGCTGACCGCTGAAATTAGTTTTGGATGAAGATTTAGAAAATCTTCGATCCACAAATTATCTATTACATCTTTATAAAAATTATCTATATTATTCTCAATGCATGGATCTTGATTTAAACCAATCTCTATACTATATTCATCCATAATATTATTGCAAAAAGAATGGAATGTAATTACTTTTAATTTATAAATTTCATTAATAAAATTATCAATTTCATATATAATTTTTTCCTTAGAATTTTCCTTCTCCTTAAATTTTAAATACCAATCATTAAGAGTATTATCTATTTCAGTTCCATTATGATTTTGCAAAAATAATTTTAAATTCTTAAATCTTGAAAGTATTTTGTCTCGTAATTCAGAACAAGTGTTTTTTGTAAAACTTAATAAGAGTAACTCCTCTGGTTTAATTTTTTTCTCTAAAACATTTCTTAAAACTATGTGCGCCAAAGTAAAACTTTTGCCAGTTCCTGCACTTGCTTCTAATAATTTAAACTTATTATCTAATTTGATTTGATTAATATCCATATCCTTTTTGAATTAATATTTGACCTCTTTTTTATAAAGTAAATAATTTTTAAATTTATTGTTTAAATATTGTTCTTCTAAGAAAATCTTGAGTGTAATTATAAAACACAAACTTATTAATAAACATAAATAATAAATAGATAGATTTATTATAAAAACGCCTAATGAAATAAATATTAAAGAATAATAAATAGGATGACGCGTAAATCGATAAATACCTTTAGTAACCAGCTTGCCATTATTTATAGGTCTTGGGAAAGGGGATAAATTTCTACCTAAGTCTTTAATTGCGAATAATATTATTATGAAAGCGATTATGATAATTAAAATCCCAATTAAATAAAATATAGGACTAACTTGCATTATTTGTTTTTTTGGAAGTAATTCCCATTGAAAAAAATGGAGACTAATAATAAAAAACTGAAAACAAACAAGTATTAGTTCATAGGAAGATTTAAAAAAAACTTTCAACTGAAATTTAGTCATTATTTATTTCTTTAATGCTTCAATTAGAGGCCCATATAATCTGAATGATAATTTATCAAAATTAGTATTTCCAAAAAAGAAATCTGGTTCTTTTTTATCTCCAAAACACATTTTCATTTCGATATTATCTCTTTCTCCTTTAGAAAACGTTTTATTACCAATCCATCTATCTGAAAAAGCTTTTTTCTCATTTCTTAATTTTATTTTTGCTTCTACGTATTTATAAGTGCTTTCTGGAGGTAGAGGCAAACATTTTTCCGAATAATTCTTAAAAAGATTTAAATATTCATCTAATATTAATTTTGAGTCTATTGCTCCAGGGGATTCAAGAATTTGAGATTTATATTGATTTTCTGTTCTAAAAATAATTTTACTCTTTTTTATATTTTTCTTTAAAGAAGAAATAAAGAGTAATTTTATCCAAGCTTCTGTCAAATGACTTAAACTTAGTTTCGCATGAATTAATTCAATAACTGTGTTATCAGCAATAAAATATTCTTCTTTATTTGAATTTAATTTAACGTAAATTCTATTAATTTTGTTATCAAGACTCAACTGTTCAGATAGACTTCCTATTAAATCTTTAATTTCTTTTTCTTTTGTAAGAATACTATTTTTGGGAGTAATAATTCCATTTTCAATAAATTGATCATTAATATTCAAATTTTTTAAATCATCAATAATATTATGGTTATCAATCTCTAATTGCTGAATTACTTTAGTTATTAACCGCGACTTTTGAAAATTACTTACATGCTCATCATCTGGATGATGCACAAATATTCCCTTGGGAGAAATATTTATTTTATTAAGCCAATATTTTTGTGGTGTTTTGAACCAATAAATTAATTCTGATAATTTATAATTTTTAATATCATATTTTTCTTCTTTCCAATCTATATTGTTTATTAAAGAATAATTACTTTTAATAATTTTACTACTATCAAGATCAACAAACTCTTTTTTATTTAAATCATAATTTTTGATTATTAATTCTCTTTGGCCTTTGCTTAAAAAACCATCAAAAAAATAAATTAACTCTTTTATAGGAGAAGAAACATCTAAATTTTTATTGTCTTTATCATTCTTTACCCAAGTTACTATAATTTTATCTCTACAAGAAATTAACAACTCTAGAAAAAAATATTTCTCTCTTTCAAAAACTGAGGGATCTCCTAAATGGTATTTATTATTCAATAAATTAATATTTTCATTCTTTGATAATTTTGGATAATAAACACTATTCATGTCTAATAGAAAGATAACCTTATGTGGAATGTGCCTGGCCCTCTCAATATCACTTACCAGAATTTTATTGTTACGTGATTGATTTTGATATCTAACATTATTAATATAAGAAATTAATATCTCTCTGAAAACATTTAACTTTATTAGGTCATCAGGTATTAAGGGTATTGCTTGATTATCAAGTATTCTATTTATTTCACTAATTTCTAAATTAAAATTCGCATTAAAATCAGCAATATTTTTAATTATAAACTTTATCTTTTCAACCCAACTTAAGAAATTAAATGAACCCCTTAGCAAATTAATATATTTTTTCAACTTAAGTAATATTTTAAGCCATTTATTCAAATCCAAACTTATATTTTTTGGGCTAAATGGTTTTAGATTGAAAGTCCTTAAGTTGTCTTCTTTATCATAAATAAGTCCTAAAGTAATTCTATTTATGCACCAATCTAGAGTATTTTCTTCTTCTCCTAATCTTTCATTAGCATCTAAACCCCAATGAAAACCTACTTGACTAAGTAACAAAATAATTTCATCCTTCTCAGTTATATTAAAATTAAAAATATTCTGAGTAAATTCTTTAGAAAGAAGATAATCTATTTTTTCAACTGTAATTTTCGAATCTGCTATCTCAGTAATATCAATTAAAAATTTATATATATGCGAAAAATCTTCATTATCCTCATCTATAAAAAAATAAGGTACCTTTTCACCATTAATTAACTCATTATTAAAGATATATCTTAGATAAGGTTTAATTTGACTAGTAATGGGAGATAAAACAGCAATATCACTATATTTAATATCCTCAGAAGAATTTAGTATTTCTATGATTTTATTTCTTAAATATTCTATTTGACTTAGTTGATTAGAATTCTCAACAAGTATTATTGAATCATCATTTTCCTTTACTATAAAATCATTATTATTATTATCAATTAGTCTTTTTTGTATTTGATTAAGCAAGGGGATATCTGTCTTATTATAAAAATTAATTGTTGGATCAATATATATTGAATTATTTTTTAAATTTATATCATCGGTATAAATATTTTCCTCAATTAATTTCTGGAAATTAGCTCCAAATTTAGCAAATATTTTTTCAATATTTGTATTATTTAAATTGAATTTAGTCTCAAAACTACCAAAATCCAACTCGCCCTCAAGACAATTTATTCTATTCCATAAATCATCTCCTACAGATAAAAGATATAAATTCACCTTAGTAAATTTTGAAAGTTCAGAATAAAAATTAATATGCAGTTTTGATAAATTATTATCCGAAATAATATAAATTTGATTTGGTATCTTAATTTGTAATTTTTTAAATTTTTTTAAATTATTAATTAAATCCATCATGTATAAACATGAAGGTTTTTCAGATATCTTTTTCTCTAATAATTTATATAAGATAGGTTGCCAAAATTGATTCGAATTTAAATTTTTAAAAAGATTTAGTGAATTAATTTCATATCTATTCCATTCAGCAATCATTTCAGGTCTAAATATAAGATAATCAATAAAGTTCTTCGTTATCTTTGTTGTCAGATTATAAATATCTCCATCAATTGTCTTTTTATTTTTCAAATATTTTTTTATCCAATTGCTAAGTGGCAATGATTCTTTAAAGCTATTTAATTCTTCTAAGGAATCTATAATCCCCCATTTAATTGACTCGAAATTCCATAAGCCCATATCAATCTCAGGGAAAAAATTTGTTAATAATGACTCTGTATAACTTGATATTGTCTTTAATTCATATAGAGCACTTATTTGATTTTTTATAGTTATTTGTTCACGTAACCACTTACCAAAAAAATAATTGGGTACAGCTATTTCTAGTTTCTCAGTTATAAAAGGAGGAGATATTTTTAGTTCTTCTGCTAAAAGCTCACTAATTACTTCAATTTTGTTTGACTTGTAAATATTGAGCAATTTAAGTTTTGGTTAATTATTCAACTTTAAATGGATCAGTTATTTCTGCATTAGGAAGTTCGAATTCTCCCACAGCAACAAACTCTAAGCGAAGCTTTAAGAAAGTTATAAATTTTTTATCCGTTGACAAGACAACCGCTGGAGGGGAGGGGATCTTTGATTTTAGATCAACAAATTGAGTAGTTTGTAAAAAAGAGGGATTTTTTAAAAGCCAAAAATCTATTTCTTTATTGTTTTCTTTATAATTCCTCACCCTCTCTTTCAAAATTTCTTCAAGTGGTTCTTCAACTGTTAAAAACTTTTCACTTGCGGCCACAAAATAATATGTTGTCATTTTGAAATTAATTTAATGTAATAAGTGACTTCATTTCACGAACAGACTTTTCTAATCCTACCGCTAAAGCCCTTGCAACAATACTATGACCTATGTTTAACTCGTTCATATTGTTAATTGATGCAATTTTTTTAACATTATTGTAGTTAAGTCCATGTCCAGCATTAACCACTAATCCAAGGTCATTTGCTTCATGTGTAGACTCTATAATCCTCTGAAGCTCTATATATTGATCACGACCGGATAGTTCGGCATATTTACCAGTATGTAATTCTATAAACTTAAACCCTATTTCCTTAGAAAAGTTTATCTGCTCACTAAGGGGTTCAATAAATGCACTTACTTCAATATTTGAATTTTTTAAATTTTCAACAAAATTCTTAAGATATTTAAAATTACTTTTTACATCCAACCCGCCTTCAGTAGTCACCTCCTGTCTTTTCTCTGGTACAAGTGTTACATAATCCGGATGAAGTTTTTGGGCAATTACTAACATTTCTTCTGTAGCAGCCATCTCTAAATTGAGTTTTGTTTTTATGGTTTCTTTCAAAAGAAATACATCTCGATCTTGTATGTGCCTTCTATCCTCTCTTAAATGAACTGTTATTGAATCTGCGCCTCCTAATTCAGCCAAAAAAGCAAATTGAACAGGGTCAGGCTCTACAGTTTTCCTAGCCTGCCTTACATTAGCGATATGGTCAATGTTTACTCCTAAAGTAGCCATAATTTAAAATCTTAGCTTCTAGACAATCTAGTAACCGCCCAATAATAGCTAATAAAAAATTACAAACCTATAAATTATTAATATATAGTAAATTGAAATTGAAGAAAAAATCTATTGATAATGATTATGGTATTAATCCTTTCTTAGGTTTATTAGCAATGGTTCTTACACAAGACATTGTAATAAAGGTTTTTTTTAGTGAAATAAAAATAAAAAATAGAAATTTTTCAATACCAAAAAATTCTTCAATTATTTTAGCCCCAACCCATAGATCAAGATGGGATGGATTGGTCCTTACTAAGGCAATGGGCAGAAGGATAACTAGTAAAGATTGTAGATTTATGGTTACAAAACCCGAAATGAAAGGAATCCAAGGTTGGTTTTTAAAAAGACTTGGTTGTTTTTCAATAAATCAGTTGTCTCCTTCTCTTTCAATATTAAGATATGCTGTAAATCTAATAGTTAAAAAAAATCAGCTAGTAGTTTTCCCTGAAGGCAAAATAAACAAATATGGCAAAAAATTAATTCTTAAAGAGGGTTTATATAGATTGGCCCTATTGGCCTCAAAAAAAACAACCTCAATATTTATAATTCCAATAGGAATTGCTTATAGCCAAGTTCCTCCAAGAATTAGAGGTAAAGTTTCTTTATGCTTTGGAGAACCTTTATTAGTAAATAAAAGTCAAAATTTATCAATTAAAAAATTTAATGAAATTTTGAACAAAAGAATGCACAACGCTGAAAAAATTGCTTTAAAAAATGTAGGTCGATAAATCCATAATCAGTTAATATTAGATTTAATAAATTATGAGAAGATGAAATTCTTAAGAATGATCCCAATAATATTTATTTTTCTTGGGATACCACCCTATATGAACCTTTCTTATGCAGAAAGTAAAAACCCAAATGAATATAAGGTACTTTCTAGTACAAACAAAAAATTATCAATCTCCGATGTCCAAGAATACTTAATGAAGGGAGACAACCTTGTAGAAAATGGTAATTTTGAACAGGCAAAGCAAACTTACGATAAAGCTAGGAATTTAGCAAAGCAACTTGCTGGATTCTACAGAGACCTGAACGGCTCATTCAAAGGTTTGGATGCAAGAATACCTCTTGAAATGGAAAAAAAAGGAAGGAAATCTATAAAAATTTGGGCACAATCAAATGCCAGATTAGTTTCTCTCTACAAAAGCAAAAAACAACCTGAGGTGGCTGTACCTTTACTTGTTGAGATTATTAGATTAATGACTCCAAATAGTCCTGAAGGGAAAGAAGCATATGAGAATTTATTACAACTTGGTTTCGTTGATACAACATATAAAGGTTTCTAAATAATTATCATGATTACTAAATCAAAAGTCATCAGCTTAATAACTAACAAATTACCAGATTCTCAAGTAAAAGTTGATAATCTTAAGGGAAACGATCATTTGCAAGTTACGGTAATTTCATCTAAGTTCAATGGATTATCATTAGTTAAACAACATCAGCTAGTTTATTCTGCCCTTAAAGAAGAATTAGCCTCAGAGGCTATTCATGCACTAGCTCTAAAAACAGAAACCCCAAGTTAAATTATGGAAAATCATACTAAAGATAAAATCCAAAATCTAATAGAATCAAATCCAATTATGGTTTTCATGAAAGGTACTAAATTAATGCCGCAATGTGGATTCTCGAACAATGTCGTTCAAATTCTCAACTCTCTAGGTGTTGAATTTAGCACTTTTGATGTTCTTAGCGATTTTGATATACGAGAAGGTATTAAAGAATATTCAGATTGGCCGACTATCCCTCAAGTTTATCTAAAAGGTGAATTCCTAGGAGGATCAGACATTCTTATCGAAATGTACAACTCTGGAACCCTAAAGGAAAAAATTGAAATTGAATTGGCATCCTAAAACAATTTATAAGTATAAATACTGATATTAGTTAATAAAAATTAATATTTTAAAATCTTTTTTTATCAAAAAAACCTTTATTTTCATCACCACCTGGTTCAATAAAACTTGATGGATCTAAAATCCATCTTTCTATTAATTTCTCCAATTTCTCTTGATCTCTCGGCTCTAAACTACTGCAATTCCTCAGGGCTTGGAGATAACCATCACAATATAATTTAAGGTCCGTAGGTGTATGAAAACGACTAATCAAGTCTTGGCAACTATCGCAAATTGATTGAAAATGACGAATTGCTCTAGGATTTTCAAATGATGTCATAATTCGATAGATTCTGATTTTTTTTTAGCATTTGTTATACCTTATTAAGGATGATAAAAAATTGCCTGGCCCAACAGTAATTAAGAATGCAATCAACTGAGCAAATCTTAGCTTCAACTCCTGGCAGTTCACAATTGCCTTCGAGCTCTCAAGCACCCTCCAGAGTTCTTGTTGTTGAACCTCACCCCACACTTAGAACAGTCCTAGTACAAAGGCTTCGGCAAGATGGTCACTTTGCTGCTGCAGTTGGATCCGCTGCGGAAGCAGTTGACCTATGCAGAGAACAATCACCTGACCTTTTGGTCAGCGCTGAAATTCTTGAGCAGAACACTGCAATGAGGTTGGCCCAACAGTTGGGATGCTCAGTGATCGTTTTAACTGCAAGATCAGGTGTTGAAGCATTAGTAAATTTATTAGATGAAGGAGCTGATGATGTACTCAGAAAACCCTTTGGTCTAGAAGAATTAGCCGCAAGATGCAGAACTCTTTTGAAAAGAGGCAGAATAGGACTACAAGAAAAAGTTGAAGTGGGACCTTTAGAAGTCCATCTTCTCCTAAGACAAGTTACATTAAGTGAGAAACCGGTTGAATTAAGCCCTAGGGAGTTCGCATTGCTTTGTGCCTTACTAATGCCTCCAGGGATGGTCAGAAGCAGACAGGAGCTTTTAAGGATGGCCTGGCCTCCATTTAGCGGTGGGCCAAGGTCGGTTGATACTCAAGTATTAACTTTACGAAGAAAACTTGAACAGGCAGGCCTAGGAGAAGGTGGGGGGATAACAACAGTTAGGCAGCAAGGTTATAGATTTAGTCTTGATAATATCTAAACCAAAAATAAGATGATTTCTCCAATAATCATTAGTACTGATAATACTGTTAATAATTTATAAGTCCAAAGAGGAGAGATATAAGTTATCTGATTAACATCTATATCAAGATTTGTATTTTTGCTAATTAAAGATAAAAGTTTTTCTAGATTTTCTATTCTTTGTGGTACTAAATAATTTTCTTCATTATTTAATGTAAAATAATAAACTTTACTGCCTTGGCTTGTTGGCAGCGATTTTATTAACTTAATATCTTTCCAAAAGATTTCCCAATTTTTCTTACCAAATAGATTAGAAAGAAAACTTGTTTTGTAGTAAATTTTACTATCGTTAGTTTCTACACAGTCACTAGTTAAACTATTTATAAAATATAACCCAAAAAAAAAGAAAACTATCGAAACTACTTTTAATTTATCGCTTGATATATATGGGATAGGAATTGTAAGAGCTAAATATAAAGAAATCAGAGAGCTTTTTACAACAAAAAGAGTTTTAAACTTTTCAATCATAAGACAATAACTTTTCAGTCTGGCAGATTAAAACTATTTATATTTAATTTTGCTCCTATTTTATGCGCGCATGCATATCCACTAAAGGCTACTGCATTAAGTCCTTGTCCTGGGAAACATGAATCTCCAACGCAATACAAGTTCTTAATTTCAGTAGTATTAAATGGCATAGGAAGAAGACCAAGTAACTTTTTCGTTGGGATTGGACCATAACTTCCTTCATACCTACCAAGAAATTTTCTATGAGTCTTTGGAGTACCAATTTCTTTGTGATCAATATTTTGATCTAGATTTGGAATAATTTTTGAAATCTTCTGTACTAAAAAGGAAAAATAATTTTCTTTTTTCTCTAGGTACTCTTTCCTTGAAAGATTTTCCCATCCCTTTATTGAAGACGGAGTAAATGCATGGATAATATGTTTACCTTCTGGAGCCAAAGATGAATCCAGTAAAGTAGGAATAGAAACAAAAATTACACCCTTTTCATTTTCTAATTCTTCCCAATTCTCAACAATAATATGGTGACAATTAAAGTCTTCACTTAATAAACTTTTTTCTACTCCAAGATGAATTGACACAAAAGAGGGAGAGGCTTTATAAGTTTTTGACCACTTATATTCACTTTTTGGCACGTTTTTAGATGCAATTAATCCTTTCTTTTTATCTTTAAGTCCAAATGTATCCCATCTTGTAGAATTGGATATAATAATATTTGAGTAAATTTCTTCACCATTTGAAAGCTTAACTCCTACCGCTTTCTTATCCTTTAAAAGTATTTCAGTCACATTAGCTTTGTAGCGAACTTTGCTTCCTAATTTTTCGATACCAGAAACTAACTTTTCAGCTATCTTTCCTACCCCTCCTTTTGGATAATTTATACCTCCAGCATGCCTATCTGTAAAAACCATTCCTGCATTAATCATAGGTGTTTTGAGAGCTGGCATTACTGACCAACAAAAACATTCGATATCTATAAATTTCAAAAGTTCAGGATCTTTTATAAACTTTCTTGCGACATCACCCGCATTTACAGGCAACCATCTAGCTAACCCTAAACAAGATAATGGGGATTTAAAGAAAACTTTAAGAAGATAACTTGGATCCTCTATTGATAAAAGAGGCATTGAATCTAAACATTTAAAAACTCTTGCACAAGTATCATAGAATTTCTTGATTCCTACTTTTTCTTTGGGGAAAATAGCTGATAATTTGCTTATAAATTGCTCATAATTTTTATCTACAGAAATACTAAAGTTATTCGGGAGGTGATATTCGAGTTGCACTGGATCAGGAATAGTTTCACATTTTTCATTTACATCTTTGAGTGCACGAGTTAATAAATTAGTATAGCCTTTTTCTCCAAATCCAAAAATCATTGAAGCACCAACATCAAAGGTATAACCTTTTCTCTTGAAAGAGCCCCCACTTCCTCCAGGAATAATATATTTCTCAAGAACCAAAACTTGAGCTCCCTTAACAGCTAATTGTGATGCAGTTACGAGCCCTCCGATACCTGAGCCAATAATAATTGCATCAAAATTTTCCTTATTAAATTTCATTTTTGAATCTTTTAATATTTTATTTTAGTTAATTTTGGTAACTAAGTGATCCTTTTTAAAACAAGAATCTAAAATTTCTTTAAACCCATTCAAGGCTTCTATAGATTTTTCTTGATAAGCTTTATACCTTAATCTTTTATCTTTTATTCTATTAGTTAGTTCTGGAACTAACCCAAATGAAGCAGGCATTGGCTGGAATTTATTTTTTTTCTGTTTAGACAATATTTGATTTCTATTACTGATGAAATTCATTAGAGAACCAATCATTGATTCACTAGGGAAACTTACAGGTTTCTCACCCTTAACCAATAAAGATGCATTTATTCCTGCAAGCAAGCCCCCAGCGGCAGCAGCGGCATAACCTTCCGTCCCCGTTATTTGACCAGCCGCGAAAAGATTTTCTCTTTTAATAAATTGCAATGTCGGTAAAAGTAATTTTGGAGACTCTAAAAAAGTATTTCTATGCATTACTCCAAAACGTACAAACTCAGCTTTTTCTAAACCAGGAATCATCCTAAATATTCTTTTTTGTTCTGACCATTTGAGATTAGTTTGAAAACCTACCATATTTAATAATTTCCCTTCTAAATCTTCTTTTCTTAATTGGACAATTGCATGAGGTCTTTTTTTTAATCTATTTTCCCTATCTAATAAATCTCCCCATTTTGGATTCCACAACCCGATAGATTTCAAAGGGCCGTATCTCATTGTATCAACTCCTCTTCTAGCAATTTCTTCAATTGGCAAACAAGCTTCAAAGAAATTAGCAGATTCTCTTTCAAAGTCTTTTAAATTAGCTTGTTCTCCTTCTACTAGTTCGTTCCTGAAATTGATGTAATCATTTTTATCCATAGGGCAATTCAAATATGCCGGATCTCCTTTATCGTATCTACTAGCTTTAAAGACAATATCTTGATCAATAGTATCACCATAAATAATTGGGCTAGCAGCATCAAAAAAATGACATGCATCAATACCTGTAAAGAGTTGAATTTTATGGAACAACTCATCTGAAGTTAATGGACCAGTAGCGAGGATAGTTATATTTTCTTTGCCGGGAAGCTCCAATTGTTCAAATCTCTTAATTTCAACTAAAGGATGATTAGATAAAACCTCAGTCAAAGCATTACTAAATTTTGATCTATCAACAGCCAAAGCACCTCCAGCTGGGACAGAAAATTTATCTGCTGTTTGAACTATTAATGAATTGAAAATTCTTAATTCTTTTTGCAATAAACCAGCAGCTCTATCAGGACTTATTGCTCCAAAACTATTACTACAAACCAATTCCCCAAATTCACCAGTATGATGAGCTGGAGTCGATTTGGCAGGTCTCATTTCAACTAATTTAACTGGTACTCCAGTATTTGCTATCTGCCAAGCAGCTTCAGTACCTGCAAGACCTGCTCCTATTACAATTACTTCTTTATCAATCAATTAATATTTATTTCTCTCCGAATTGTCTATTCCATTGTTCTCTTGCAGGTTTTTGAATATTGAAAACAACCCATACAACTGCAGCAATTATTGGTGCAAAAACTACAATAGCTCTTAACATTTGAAAAATTCCGTTATTTGTTAAATATCCTACCTTTTAATTTCAATTAAAGAGAGGATTCTTAATTTTTTAGTAAATAAGTTAAGAAATGTATTTCTATTGTTCAAGTTAGGATAATAAGTTGTTTTTTTTACCTTAAAAAGGGATAATTTCATATGTACTCAATTTAACAAAATGGGTCGCTAGCTCAGTGGTAGAGCATCCGGCTTTTAACCGGCTGGTCCTGAGTTCGAATCTCAGGCGACCCACATTCATTAAATTGAGTTCATTATTGAGATATCAAAAAATAATTACAAACTTCTTAAGAATAAGAAAATTTCTTCCATAAAATTTAAGTTATTGACTATTAGTTTAAGAATCCTAAAGATAGTCATTCTATGAAATTAATTCTCTGCATAATCTTAAAAAGGCTAACAAAGATTATCAATAGAAGGACTTGAACTCGAATTGACAAAGCAAACTGTTCCAAAATGGGTTTTAGAGAATCATCTCTAATTATCTCAATGCTAGAACAATATATTACGTTTTCAATGTGTGAGGAGAGCTCTCTACACCAATTACATTTAAGTAATATAAACCCCTGCTCTCACAAAAAAATTAATTAAGCTTCAATCCTCGTAACAAACCAGAAGAAAATAAGTGACTTACACAAATATGAAACATCTTTGTGTATCTGAAATGCATTTCGGAATTAAATTTTATTATTTTTAGAAATTTCAAAAAAATACTTTACAAAGCTTCATGAATACTGTTACAATCATTTACATAAATTTATTCAATTATCATGACTCCAGAAGCAGAACGTTTTAATGGTTGGGCAGCAATGTTAGGTTTCGTTGCAGCGGTTGGCGCATACGTTACAACAGGACAAATCATCCCAGGTTGGTTCTAGATTTAATTCCCAATTGATTTTGGCTCAATTCTGAAATATAAATAATTGATTAGGTACCATCCATTTTTATAGGAGCCTAAACAATTTATTTCCATTTTAGTTTGAACTTTACTGAGAGCTATTCAATTTGAATACCTCAGTTTAAACCCTGATTTATTCAGGGTTTTTTTGTTTTAAGAAAAAATTAAACATAAAATTTAAAAAATTTATAAATTAGCTAATCTAATTTCTTATCCATGCTATCTAAACAGGAGGAGCATAATAAATGACCTTTTTTTTTCCAGAAAGTTTTTGTAGACCTCTCTATATCCTTCCTACATATTAAACATTTGAATATTGGTGTCATTTATGATTATTAGATTAATGGGAGTATTGATGATATTAATGTTATAAATTATTTAAAAATAATGGCAAGAATTATCTTTGTAATACTCTCAACATTTTCTTTAAATCAAGCTTACGCGTCCCTAATAACAGAAGTCATCATCAAAGATTGCTATGACGGTGACACTTGCACAACAATCAAAGGAGAAAAGATTCGATTAGCTTGTATAGATACACCTGAATTAAAAGGGCCTAAAGCTAAGCCTGTTGAAGCCAAAGAAGCCAAAGAATTCTTAAATAACTTAGTAGCTAACAAACAAATTTCGGTTAGAAGAATTACTAAGGATAGATATGGAAGAACAGTTGGTGAATTATTTAAAAACGGATTAAATATTCAAGAAATGATAGTGGCAAAAGGTCATGGAAAAATTTATAAAAAATATTCACATCAATGCAATTGGACAAGATGATAGTTTATAAAAAATTTTTATTTTCACACTCTAATTCAAAAATTTAAAGATAAATTTTCTTTTACTTAGCTTTATCAGGATCGCTTATTTTTACTCCTTTAAATAAAAGTTTTCCATCTTCTACCCAACTAAAACCAGGAAAAGATAAACCATTTAATATTCCATGAAAGACTAATTGATTCTTATTATCACAATCATCCCTGTAATAACCATCGATAGCAGTTGTCACAAAGTTTTCAGCCACATCTCCACCAAGTGGTATTAAATAATCCTTGATCCAGAAATCATCTGCATCTTTAAATCTTAATCTCACAGAATTATCACGATTTTTAACCAAATTCTCTAATTCTTTTTGTCTATCGGTAGAAAATTTACAGTTAAGTGTACCCTTATTATTTGTGGTAACTGGGGCTTTAATAGCAAGTCTGTAAAGCATTTGTCCTTCAAGAGCTCTATACTTGATGCGAGTATTTATTTCGAAGTCTTTCCATTGATCATCAACACTAAATATCTCTCCTGATCTGACATCATTTTTATTAACACTAACAACAGGTGCTACTCCCTTAGCTTCTGCTCTAGCTAATGCTCTTTCCTCATTTATTTTTTCCTGTCTAACTTTGTTTTCGGAGTTTTTATCCATCTTGACAAACCTGGTTTCTCCTCGTGGTCCATCAATATATCCATACATGTCACCTGTTTCTTTATCGGTGTAAATCGAAAACAATTCGCTTTCTTGCATTCGCTCATTTTTTAAAGGCCTAAGGTTTCTTGCCGTCCAAGGAGCTGAAATTACTAATGCAAGAGATCCCAAACCAATGGATCCAGTTACAGCATATTTTAATAAATTATTCATATGTAAAATTTAAAGTATTTTATAATTTAGAATTATCCGCTGTAGACTAATGATATTAGTTTTATATTAAAATTTTTTTACAAAGTTAAATTCAATTTTTAACAAATGAAATTAATTAGAAAAATAAATATAAATAAATACCTTTTTCCTTTAGTAATACTTGCTTCTTTATCCAATCCATTGTTCGCAGGTTATGGAGGGGAAGGAACTAAAAACAAAGCTGAAAAAATTACAAAATACAGAACTCAAGAATTGATTAATTATGTAAACCTCACAATATACTATCTATATTCAGCAGAAAATAAAAATGAAAGGCATGTAATATTATTTAAAAGTTGTCAGAAATTACTAAATAGCAATAAAAAAACAGTTAAGGGGAAAGATAAAAAGAACTTAATATCATGTACAAATCTCATGAATATGGGGACTTACAAAAAAGAAAGTTCTGGTATAAATTCGAATTCTTTTGAAAATAGTATAAAAACAAACGAAGAAACTAAAAGAAAAGAAGAAGCTAGAAGGGAAGCTGATGCTAGAAGAGAAGCAGATGCTAGAAGAGAAGAAGCTAGAAGAGAAGAAGAAGCTAGAAGAGAAGAAGAAGCTAGAAGAGAAGAAGAAGCTAGAAGGGAAGCTGAAGCTAGAAGAGAAGCAGAAGCCAGAAGAGAAGCAGAAGCTAGAAGAGAAGCAGAAGCTAGAAGAGAAGCAGAAGCCAGAAGAGAAGCAGAAGCTAGAAGAGAAGCAGAAGCTAGAAAAGAAGAAGAAGCTAGAAGGGAAGCAGAAGCTAAAAGGGAAGCTGATGCCAAGAGGAGAGAAGAGGCTAAAGCTAAAAGAGAAGCTGATGCCAAGAGGAGAGAAGAGGCTAAAGCTAAAAGAGAAGCTGATGCCAAGAGGAGAGAAGAGGCTAAAGCTAAAAGAGAAGCAGATGCCAAGAGGAGAGAAGAGGCTAAAGCTAAAAGAGAAGCTGATGCCAAGAGGAGAGAAGAGGCTAAAGCTAAAAGAGAAGCAGATGCCAAGAGGAGAGAAGAGGCTATTAAATCCAGATCAACTATTGATTTTAAATCCAGGTCAACAATTGAATTTTCAGATGATGAAGAGTCAAATTTAATAGATTACTAAAAAAAAGATCTGCCATATTGACAGATCTTTAATTTTTTGGAATTAAGATTTTGATTAGAAACTAAATGATGTCTTAACCATTACCCCACTTTCATCTTCTGTTCCTGAAGCAAACTCTTTTGTATAAATCAATGGTGTAACTGTCATTCCATCATTAATTTCGTAAGAGTAATATGCTTCATACATTAAGAGCTCATCATCAACTGAGGTTGAGTCAAAATCAACAGTATGTTGCTTTGTACCCACAGCTATACCAGCTGAACCTGGACCAAGCTCATCCCATGAAAGTCCTACAAACCAAGATGATGAATCAATATTACTAGTTGTGCTTAGCTCAGGAATGTCGCTATTAGCAGTCTCATAACCAGCACTTATTGATGGTAAACCTTCTCCACTTGGAATAAAGTAGGCATTTAATCCATAAATATCTGAATCAGTTACTACCTGGGTGAAAGTTGGATTCTCTTTGTAGGCATAAGTGAAAGATACACCATAGTTATCGCCAGAGTAAGTTACTTGTGTTGCGTATGCATCGTCTCCCTCTTCAGTCATTAACCCAGTTGGGCTACCTGTATAACCGAAAGCGGCAGTGAATCCATTACCTACATCATAACTAGCACCAAAAGCTGATCCTCCTCCAGCATTCAAAGCTGAATAGTTATTACCACAATCATCTAAGGTATTTGATGGGCCTCCATATACACATGCTGTGTCAAATAGTAAACTTCCGTCTGTATTGTCTCCAACAAAGGCTGTTGTTTTCGCACCAATTGGGAAAGTGTATGAAACACCATCAACAACTAAAGAATCAGATGAAGTTGCATTTCCATCGAATTCAACAACACCAGCACTACCAGCATTACCAGCATCAATAGAAACATCAAGTGAATCTTCACCTGTAAAACTAGTGTTTAAATCGATTTGGAAACTATAGGCACCCATTACAGATTGGCCGCCATTACCAGTATCTCCAACATCAGCAGTGGCTTCATTATCAATAGCACCTAACATGAAGTCAGCACTGAAGGAAGCAGTTGTAGTTTCTGAGAAACTACCGTCATGACTATGAACGTCGACTAAGCCTTCTCCTCCCGCAACTAAATTATTTTCACTTAAATCTTCGTTATTAAAAGAATTAGCAAAATCTATACTCTCAATATCAGAGTAATTAGAAATTTCATTTAAATTTGTTTCAGAAGCAGTTGCAGACAAAGGGGCTAAAAGACCCAAAGCCGCAGGTGCTACCAGCAAACTCCTAAAAAGTTTCATAAAAATTCCTCACACAGAAATCAAATATTACTAAAGATAAATCAAAAAAATTAGTTTTACAACCCGCTGTAGACAATAATAAATTTGTCATCAAAAAAGGCCTGCATTTATGCAGGCCTTTTGGCATGTAAGAGATTTTTCTAAATTATTTTAAATTTAGAAGCTGAATGATGTTTTAACCATTATTCCAGTTTCATCGTCTGATCCAGCTGTTGAAACTTCCTTGATGAATACTAATGGAGTAATTGTCATACCATCATTGATTGGATATGAGTAATATGCTTCATACATATACTCCTCATCTGTATCTTCAACTGTAGGTGTTTTTGTACCCATAGCGATTCCTGCAGAACCTGGTCCAATTTCATCCCAAGTCAATCCAACGAAGAAGCTTTCAAGACTATCAGATGATGTAGTTACACTACCATCTTCACCAGACTCGAAACCAACACTAATTGAAGGGAATCCATCAGGAGTGTAGTAACCATTAATAGCAGTGAATGTATCTTCTTCTGTACCTGTTTCTACAACACCATAAGTAAGTGATAAGCCGTAGTTATCAGCGGTGTAAGCAGCGTTAATAGCATAAGCATCATCAGACTCTTCAGTCATGATTCCGCCTTCAGGGCCTGCATAACCTACAGCACCTGTAAAGCCGTTACCGAAATCATAAGCAGCACCAGCCATTGCACCACCATTAGTGATACCAGCATTTACATTACCGCAATCATCTAGAGTGTTAGATGGCCCACCGTATACACAAGCTGTTGTGAAAAGCGCACTACCGTCAGTGTTGTCACCAACCATGACTGTTGCTCCACCAACAGGGAAAGTGTATGAAACGCCATCAACAACTAAAGAATCAGATGAAGTTGCATTTCCATCGAATTCAGCAACACCAGCACTGCCAGCATTACCAGCATCTAAAGAGATATCAAGTGAATCTTCACCTGTAAAACTTGTGTTTAGGTCGATTTGAAAACTGTAAGCACCCATTAGAGACTGAGATCCCTCACCAGTGTCACCAGTATCAGCGGTTGGAGTGTCATCAACAGCACCTAACATGAAGTCAGCGCTGAAAGAAGCAGTTGTAGTTTCTGAGAAACTACCAGCTTCAATATTGTTCATTCTTGCTTCCAATCCATCAACACGGCTGTTTGTAACAGCTAGTTCTTTTGGATAGAATTCGCTAATGTTCTGTACCTCTTCAGAAGAAGAGTAGCCAGAAACCTCAGCAAGGTTAAGCTCATTAGCTGTTGCAGACATAGGTGCTAAAAGACCTAACGTTGCAGGAGCTATAAGCAAGCTTTTGAAAAGCTTCATAAATTTCCTCACACGAAATTTAAAGGACACTTTAAGATAATGTATTTATGCATACAAAATCAAGTATCGACCGCTACATTTTTGAATATTTTGTGCCACTTTCTCAACCTATACAAAATAAAGAATTTAAATCTTAATGTTTTATTTCCATAAATAAATTAACATGAAACATTTTTATAAATTAATCCTTGGGGTAACTTATACTGACTTTTTAGAAATTTTAAAAGAAACTTCCTTAGTTTTATATTTTTTAATTTTGTTCTTTTTCCCTAATGTATCTACATACCATCCAGAAGCTAAACGAGTATCAATTTCCTCATAACTTTCATTAGAGTTTAAATTGCTAAGCGATTTCTTTTTATAATCCATTTTTAATTTAAAAAATAATATTCTATAAAATATAGCATTTAAAAATTTTTTGCCCTTAGAAATTTAGATAACCACTATAAATTAATTTGATGAATTTGCTAATAAATTAAAAAGTTTGTTTTTCGAATCACAAGATTTTCAGTAATGTAATAATTTTCTGGAGCAAAGTGAAAGTAAATCATTGAATTCTTTAGAAAAAAGAAAAAAAAGAGTATATCTGCCTCAACAAAAAAATTTATTGGCTATATTTTTTGAAAATTATTAAACCTGAGGAGCACAAGGTTAAATGACTCAATTAAATTTAATTGTAAATTCTTTACCTAGAGATCTACTTGAATTCTGTTTATTTCTTGTAGTTGGTTTTACAGCTGGATCTGTTGGTCTGATTTAAATCCCTAAAAAATCACAAATTCCAAACTTGATAAATATAAGTAGGGTTATTTTTTAAGTATTAAAAATTATTTTTCATTTTCTTGAAATTCCTAAAGCAATGTAGGAATATTCCTGTTGAAAGTAAAAATTCAAAAATTTCTTGATCATTTCTTATTTGTTCTGTTGTTGAAGCCCAAGAAATGTCAAAATAAAAATAAAAAAGGGCTACAGACAAAAAGAATAAAGAAAGATTTTTACTTGGTAAAGATTCTAAATTTTTAAATCTCTTCCATCCAAACCATCCTAGAAAAATGCAACTTACTTCAAAAACTGGATCTAATAAATAGTTATGAAAAAAGGGCAAATTATGAAAATTAGTTTCTCCTTGAACATTAAAATCAGCAACCATATCAATTCCAATTCCAGTTAATCTCTCACCCCAACTTATTTCCTCCCCAGCAACTATAAAAGATAATGTTGCTATCAAAAGCCAAATTACAGAATTAAGACTTTTCTTTTTCTTTTTCTTTATAAAAATCAAGAAGGCAAGACCAGATGAAATCAGATATTCTAAAAACTGAATCCATTCAAGAGGGCCATCTTCACTTCTAAGCCAATCAAACCAACTAACTCCAATAAGATCCTTGCCATAGGGAAGTATATAAACAAAGCCATAAATAAAAAACAAATAATAAATTGGGAACAAGCTCACTTCTGGAGTTATTGTCCCCCAAGTTGTTTTAATTTCTTTAGGCATTAAAGATAAAATACTTATAGTGTTTTACTTTATTTTATTTTCGTACAATTCTCAAACCAGACTTTAATTTTTAATTAACTTTTTTTTATTTGTTCAAAAAAAACAATGTTGATTCAACAGTAAAATTAAATATTAAAACTAGGTTTGCTCTGAGTCGATTCCCTTACTATTTTTCAAGTTCGTTCATATTAAATAGTATTTATTTGAATAATATTAATTTTTAGTTTTTAAAAGTTGAAATCATTTCTCGAAATCAAAACAATATATTGCGATTAGACAAATTAGAAAATAACTCCCTAAAGTTAATCAACATAATTATTATTTCTGTAGCTGAGCAACAATAATTTTAAGCGACCAAACACTAACTTTTTTTAGTCATAAATAGCGACAAAAATATTATTTAGCCTTATAAAGTGATTTTTTATAAATTTTTTAAGAATTTGGTCTTTTATAGATGTCTGTTATGAACTAAGATCTTATGAGCGGGGCGTGGCGCAGCTTGGTAGCGCGGGTGCTTTGGGAGCACTAGGTCGCAGGTTCGAATCCTGTCGCCCCGACTCTTAAAAACCAAGTTATACTAGAGAGTTTCCCAGACTCTCTTTTTTATTGTCTGCAATCTCAAATGAGAAAAGGGATCTGTAGGGGGATCTAGAATGTTTAAACATTTCAAAAAGGTGCTTAATAATAGATATTATGATTTTCATTGTTTAATATCTACCTAAAACTGCTAAGAGATGATTGATTCAACGGAACAAAATGATGATGGACCTTATCCTTATTATGATGAAGTTGATAAAATATATATAGAAACAGAAAGCTCTTTACAAGAAATAAAAGGATGGGCTGAATTCAAGGAGAAGTGGTCTGACTATCTTTCAAATCACATAAAAGAAAATAAAATTAAGCAAAGTCTTGAATGGTTTCTTGTGATTTGGTTCGACCATGAATTAAAGGAAGAAACAAAATTATTTAAAGATAAACCTCCCGAAGAACCTGATAATGAAAATATTACGGCTGATAAGGTGGAAGAATACAAAAAAAAGTTTGATATGTATATTTTGGCTCTAAAAGAATGGAATAAAAAATTAATTGAAGTTGCGCCAAAAGCCTTAGAAACAATGAAATTAGGAAATATTTTTAATATAACTATTCAAGATGGTAATCATAGTGATAAAGAATATACAGGAGATGACCCAGCAAAATTTATGAACATGGCGTTTTCCTACAAGGCGGAGAAGAATTGGGACTCTGCTATTAAATATTTAAAAAAATCATTTGTTGCCTTTGAAAAATCTCCTCTTGAATATCCATATGACTTTAGTATTCAAGATTTTATAAGACTTCCACTATATATGCATCAGGGAGGATACATTGAAGAAGCTTGGGAAACCTTCAATAACTTTTTGAAAGGGAACTTTCCAATTAAGGTTCCAAATTCAAATGGGTTAGAAAAAGATCATTTAAAAACTTGGGAATGTAGGGATATTTATGACAAGATGAGAGTTTCGAGTGTAAGAGAAAAAAAATACCAAGATGCTTTGCGATATAGATGTCTAGAATTATTTTATGGATGCGCGCAAATGTTCTTTTCTTATAAAATTGATGGTTATTCGAGCGAAAAAAAAGCTTTAAAAGAAAATTCTGAAAAACTAACAATAATTGAAAGATTGAAAACTAATCTGAAAAAAGCAAAACTAGAAAACGAGGGCGATAGAATTGCAGATTTAATAGTAGAGGCAATTTCCTTTTTGCCAGATTACGAAAAGGGTCAGGAGAAGATCCTTAAGGGAATTTAGAAATAAATAAACGATTATGAGGATAAAATAACTCAAAGAAGTTATCAAATCTAATAGTAGGAATAGTAAGCTTTCCTTTTCTTTACAGGACTTCTTTTAAATTTTTTACATATAAATCTTGCATCTGATGAAGCCAATCAACCTTTTCTGACCAACAAGTTTCATCAGTCAAATCCCCAGATGATTTTTGGTTAAAGAAATATCCTCTTTTCCCTCCATCACCGAGAGGGGCACCAAGAGACTTTTCTAATGTTTCTTGATGAGGTTCCAACTGTAGGAATATATTCTCAATGTCTGCATTTCGCCCACCTCGAACAAATAAACCTACTTCCTTTTTTCCAATATAAATAGAAACCCAAAGATCAGAGTCAGGAACGTGACGCCAATGAGAACTAGTCGCCAAACGTCCATCCCATTCTTCTTGCTCAGGATGACGTTCAAGAAGATGTTCCCAAAAGCGAAGTCTCCATTTACTTAATCCACTAAGTTCTCCTGATGAACGTACTTGTTTTTGTATTTGACGATCCCAATCATTTGGCTTAGCAACGATTTCGAATAATGGAGCTATTGGAGAATTACCAATTTGGACAGCTTTTACCTGAACAGCAAAAAAAGCAAAAGGTGCAACGGTGTGATCATTGAGCCACTGCACTGCTGATACATGAGGATCTCTAAAACTGCTCGCAACCCAAATAACAACTTGCGCTTCTAATCCAGCTAAATAGGTAAGGATTTGTCCAAGATGTGTGTGATCAGTTTGTTCTAATTGGTTTTCAATAAGAACTCTTGAATCGTTTTGTGGATTCCTGGCAAGGATATCCGCAGAGAATGAATCAACACTCACTTCTTGGCCTTCTAATTCGAGAGGTATTCCTATAGCTGCAGATAACCGGTCAAGATTGTTGGCAAGCCAAGGAGTGAAATCTTGTGCTTCATGACTCCATGCTTCTCTAAGATTTACATTCTTAAGTGTTCCAAGTTTTGTATCCATTTCTATAACCTATTATCCATCTAGCCTGTCAGCATAATCTCTTAATATCTCTGCCATCTTTTGAGGTGGAATTTCTTCTTGATATTCTCTACATAAATCAAAAAACTTATTCAAGAAATCTTTCATTGAAGAGGACATAAAAAAAGAGGATTTTATCACTCTATATTAGATCTACTTTCGTAAAAAACTATCAATTCAACGACCTAGTTAACATAGGGCACTAGGTTGACTAGGGGGGATCTGTAGGGGGATCTACAACATATAAACAAGTTAAAACATGTTTAAACTTTATGCAATATCCAATCTCAAACTCATTCCAATAACTATAATTAGACTAGGCTATAACTAAAGTCTCAAGCTTTTCTTAAAAATACCGCCCAGTGCTTTGGGAGCACTAGGTCGCAGGTTCGAATCCTGTCGCCCCGATTGACTTCTCACAATTCTTAAAAACTCTCTGGGCGATCTCTGGGCGATCATTTGCTATACCTTGCATAACTTTGCATGGTGCATCGCCCGCTATGTTAAAAACCATTTATTCACAAGATCTTTTACTTGATGATGACTGAATTAAATTACCCATCCAATTTTTAATATCTGATAAGACTTCCAAATCTAATTTGTAGTAAACCCATCTACCCTCCTGCCTATCAGAGATAAGACCTGAATCTTTTAGGATCTTTATGTGATAAGAAATTTTAGATTGAGATAATCCAGTTACTTTAACTATGTCGCAAACGCATATCTCTCCACCCATCATTAATTCAAGAATATTTATTCTGATCGGATCTGAGAGGGACTCCATTATCCCAATAAATTGCTTACTATTAATCTTTTTAAGTTGTTCTAACAAAATCAAAAGATCATTAACTTATTAAATACTAACCTAAAAAAATTAATTACACATATCAAGAATTATTGATGCATCAAATATTTTTGATATATAATAAAGCAGTTTTCAATATTTGTTATGAAAATTGGAATTAACGGATTTGGAAGAATTGGGAGATTAGTTTTAAGAATTTTATGGGAAAGAAAAGATATTGAAATAACTCATATAAATGAAATAAGTGGGAATTCTTTAATTGCATCTCATCTTCTAGAGTTTGATTCCGTTCATGGTAGATGGAATAAAAATATAACTTCGAATGACAACGAAATAATAATTGAAGGTAAAAAAATTTCCTTTACATCAACAAAGAATTATCTTGATGTTCCATGGAATAAATCTTCGGTTGATCTTGTTTTGGAATGTACAGGGAAAAATAAAGATCCCAAAGAATTAAATCCATACTTTGATTCTCTTGGAATAAAAAAAGTAATTGTTGCCTGCCCTGTAAAAGGAATTGTTGGAGGGGAACAAGCACTTAATATTGTTTATGGAATTAATCAAGACCTTTATAAACCTGAAAAACATAAATTAATTACAGCAGCATCATGTACTACAAATTGCTTGGCTCCCATCGTAAAAGTTGTTAATGAAAATTTCTCAATTAAACATGGGGTCATAACAACTATTCATGACCTTACAAATACACAATCTCCAGTAGATTTTTACAAAAGTGACTTAAGAAGAGCGAGAGGATGCATGCAAAGCTTAATACCTACTACAACTGGATCAGCTAAGGCGATTGCTGAAATTTTCCCTGAATTAGAGGGAAAACTAAATGGTCATGCAGTAAGGGTTCCACTTCTAAACGCCTCATTAACCGATGTAGTTTTTGAATTAAATAAAGAAGTAACTGAAGAGCAAGTAAATAATGAATTTAAAAAAGCATCTGAAACATACTTAAAAGGTATTCTTGGATACGAGGAGAGACCCTTAGTGTCCGCTGATTACTTAAATGACTGTAGAAGTTCAATAATTGATGGACTTTCAACGATGGTTGTAAATTCAAAATTATTAAAGATTTATGCTTGGTACGACAATGAGTGGGGTTATAGTTGCAGGCTTGCCGATCTTACTTCTTATGTAATTGAAAAAGAAAAGCAATTTTAGTTTTTATGAAGTTATCTAGCCTTCAACAATATAGTGTCGTTACCGCAAACTATTGGGCATTTACTCTTACTGACGGTGCATTGAGGATACTAGTTGTTGGTCATTTTCATGAACTTGGTTATTCAACTCTGCAAATTGCTTTACTTTTTCTTTTCTATGAATTTTTTGGAATAATTACAAATCTTTTTGGAGGCTGGATAGGGGCAAGATATGGTTTAAGACTTACTTTATGGATAGGAACAATTCTGCAAATTCTTGCTCTTTTTATGCTGATTCCAGTCAAAGAGAATTGGTCAGTAATCTTTAGCGTCTCATACGTTATGTTAGCCCAAGCGCTTAGTGGGGTAGCAAAAGATTTAAATAAAATGAGTGCAAAAAGTGCTGTTAAATCAATAGTTCCAGATTCAGGAGAGAATAATCAAAATAGTCAAAAACAATTGTTTAAGTGGGTTTCAGTTCTAACAGGATCCAAAAATGCACTCAAGGGTGTTGGCTTCTTCCTAGGGGGTCTCTTATACAAGCTATTGGGCTTTAATAATGCAGTTGGAATAATGGGTTTAGGTCTATGCTTGGCATTCTTCTTAACTTTATGTCTTCCTAAAGATTCAGGGAAAATGAAAAGAAAGCCAATCTTTAAAGATCTTTATTCAAAGTCTCAAGGTATTAATATTCTTTCAAGTGCCAGGTTTTTCTTATTTGGAGCAAGAGATGTCTGGTTTGTAGTAGCTCTTCCAGTATTTTTAGACATTTCTTTTGGATGGGACTATTTAAAAATAGGACTCTTCTTGGGTGGATGGATAATAATCTATGGTTTCTTTCAAGTATTAGCTCCATTACTTAGAAAAGTATGGGGGAAAAATAATAGCCCAACAAAAACTACCGTTCAATTTTGGGGACTTATCTTAACTTTTATTCCTTTATTTATTGCTGGAGCATTAAACGGTGATAAATCATTAGGTCCTGTAATTGTTATTGGATTAATAATATTCGGCTTTATTTTTGCAATGAATTCATCTACTCATTCGTACTTGATTTTGGCTTATTCAGATAATGAGAAAGTAAGTTTAAATGTTGGTTATTACTATATGGCTAATGCAGCTGGAAGATTATTTGGAACCCTACTATCTGGCTTGTTATTTATGCTCGGTAAAAATGCCACTATAGGTATGCAGTATTGTTTATATACTTCCTCTATTTTGATTTTTATTGCTTGGCTTACTAGTTCTAAATTACCTTCCTATTCTTCCAACAGCCTCAATTGATTTTTTTAAAATTTCTCCTTTCAAGGGAACGAAACCTAAGGCAGGAGCTTTATCTTGATATTCATCGCTGAGCAATTTATAGAATGTATCTTGAATTGCCTTAGTATTTCTTCCATTACCTCTTTCGTAAGCAAGTATCCAAGTCAATGTTGCTATTGGATAAGCTCCTTTAGCAGTAGGATTGGGATTTTTACCCGCCAAGTTTTCATCAAGATTTATTCCATTTAAAGCTATTGCACCTGACTCAGTATTGGGGGTAACGAATTCACCAGAAAGATTTTGAAGTGCAGCAGCCTTAACATTACCTTTAATGTATGACTGGTTTACATAACCAATTGCACCTGGAGTATTTTGAATAACACCTGCAACACCAGAATTACCTTTTGCGCCAACTCCGGAAGGCCATTTAACTGATTTACCAGTACCTAAATTCCAGGTTTTAGAGAAAGCCTCCATCGAATTTGTAAAAGCTTTGGTCGTGCCTGAGCCATCAGAGCGATGCGCCCAAGTTAATTTACCTGACTTACATCCTAATTCCTTCCAATTTTTTATCATTCCCATTGCTACTTGAACAGCCTGCTCTTGAGTTAATTTCAAATCGCAATCATAGTTATATCCAAACGCAATTGTTCCACCAACCATCGGTATTTGTACGAGTCCTCTTTTAACTTTCTCTATATCAGAATCTTTCATTGGATCATCTGATGCACCAAAATTAACAGTTTCGTCTATGAAAGCTTTTCTTCCAGATCCTGAACCTACTGCTTGATAATTAACTCTAGGACCTCCAGATTTAGCTAAGTCAAAAAACCACCTGGTATAAATTTTCGAAGGAAATGATGCACCAGCTCCACTCAATCTTTTTGAAGCCATCGCAGATGGAGCAAGTATTAATGAAATTGCAGAAGATAAAATGAGAGTTTTTTTGAAAATACTCATTAGCCACTTTAATTAAAGTCAATTCATTTATAGCATCAAACAAAAGACGAAATTCAAAGGTTAAGAAATACATCAAATTATTTTGATATAATCAATAATTCTTGATATATAATCTAGCAGCTCAATTAAAACGCTTACTACTTGCATAAAAAAGCTGAGCCTGCATTATTTAATACTTAAGGCCACAATGTGACAATGATTGGCTCGTGAAAATTATTAGTGTCTTTATGACACTAGGTCATAGCCGGGCGATCCTTGGGCGATCAAATGCTTAACTTTGCAACACTTTGCTGCATATAAGACAATTCTTGAGACTCATATTAATCCTAGTCATACCAACTAATAAGCTATAGCCTCACTTCGTTCTCATGGATGCTGTCGCAATTTGCTGATCGAGTGCTTTGGGAGCACTAGGTCGCAGGTTCGAATCCTGTCGCCCCGACTCAATCAAAACCAAGTCATAGAGAGAGTTCCCCAGACTCTCTTTTTTATTGTAAAGAAGTTGGAATAATGAGACTGAGCGAGATTTGAGCGAGGATTTGCAATACCTTGAGTAACCTTGCTTTATTTAATTCTCAAATATTATTGGGCTAGATGACCAATAGCATTATTTAAAATATGTAGATTACCAAAATTCTAAATAAGAATTTATAGGACAGACTTAACTATTTCCAATAGTAAAATTTATACAAAATATATATAGTATCTGATTGCATAAAAAAACCTCTCTAGCTAAAGAGAGGATATTTTTTTTAAATTTAACTATTTTTGTGTAATTTTTGCGTCTTCCATATTGTCAAACGCTTGACCAATTTTCTTGAAGTCAAATCCCATAGCTCTTAGAGCATGCCATAAATGACCTTGTAAGAAAAAGAATCCCAAATAAAAATGAGCATTTGCAAGCCAAGCTCTTGAACTATATACACCAGAACCTAAATCAACTGTATCAGTAAAATAAGGAGCGAATTCAAATTGAAGTTTTAAAGGTTCTCCATAAAGATCAACTGGGTAAATTGTTGTATTAGAAGCGCACCAGAATGCAGCTACAAAAGCCATATAGGAAACGCCTACTACTGAGTAAGACAAAATAGCCTCAGCTCCAAGTAAACCTTTACCTTTGAATTCCGTATATTCTCCAACTTGCTTAGTAAAAATGTGGAAAATTCCGCCAATAATTTCTAAAAAGGCTAGAAATGCATGACCTCCTAAAACATCTTCTAAACTATCTTTTGAACCTATTTTTAAATAGCTTTACAGAATTTATGGCATTTGTTCATAAGACATATTTAAAACATCATTTAATACACTTGTTTGAATTAATAATTACTTCTTAGTGTCTAAAAAGTATCTTTAACCCTCTTGGTATATTTTTTTGCTTAATAGTTAAAAAAAACAATTTAATATGAATCTAATATATTTTCTTAATTACAAATAAATTCATGTTTTCTTTTTCATTTAATTCATTGGCTTCATTTGCTATTGGTGGTTTCAATCCTTCTGCGGCTGCCGTAGGATTTGGTTTTATGGCACTTTTTGCCCTTATAGGGATTATTCTTGGACCAAACTTTAGTAAACTTGATACTGATCAATAAATTTTTTTATAGATTTGAATTCAAAGGTAAACTTAAAAACCTTATTTTTTATTTTTTGAGCGAGATTTGAGCGAGATTTTGCATATTTTTGCAATACCTTACTAAATCTTTTAAATTTTTGAGACTCAAATATTTTGCTTTTATTGCAACAAATAAGATATAGCATAACTTGTTTCTCATGGGGGCTGTCGCATTTTGCGTAGCGGGTGCTTTGGGAGCACTAGGTCGCAGGTTCGAATCCTGTCGCCCCGACCATTTAAAATCCAAGTTATATCAGCGAGTTTCCCGACTCGCTTTTTTATTTCTCATTTGTCTTAAAAACTCAAATAGCGATTAAATAGCGATTATTTGTATAGCTTTGATATACCTAGTAGGCTTAATCGCTAATGATTATATTTATCTTTGAGTACCTTTTTATTTTTTTAGCTATAAAGTAATTAAGAATTTTATGTTCAATGGCTAAAGAGGATTGGGCTGTAAAAGGTAGATATCTGCTTAAAGGTATAGATGATCTTAAAATTCAAGGTGAAGATGAAAAACTATTCCCTGAATTATTTGGTTATCGTGATGAGAATGATTTAAGAGAAGCTATTGAGGATGCAAAAAAAATACCCGAAAAAAAATTAACCCCCCTTAGTTCTAAAGATGAATTAGTCAATCCTGACTTTAATTTCATACCAGATTTTTTTATATTAAATGACTTCCTTGCTCATACAATTTATGAAGAGGGGATTTTATATATGTCAAATAAATGTCTAGAACAAAACTATGCTGATACAGAGCTTGAGTGGTTCGAAGTTGATGAAGAGCATTTAGAGGACAATGGTTTAGATTTAAATGTTTTTGATGAACCAATGTCTTACTCATATATTGATGCGATTATTTACGCAGATGGAGAACCAGTCGAATTTGATGACATTCTCGAACATTATGGCAATTTGAAAAAACATCATCTTGATCTCGATCATTTTTATTGGATGGGTAAATCTTTCGTTTCTAGGCATAATTTTGGATTACGAACTCCTTACGGACTAAATTAATTATCTTTTAGACATTTTTAAAAATTAGCGATTATTTAGCGATTAATTGTATACCTAAGGATAATATTGTATATCTTTGGCCTATTTTTAAGACTCGTAATTTTGTAGATATAGCAACTAACAAGCTATAGCCTGACTTGTTTATTTAACCTACTGTCTCAATTTGTCGTATGGGTGCTTTGGGAGCACTAGGTCGCAGGTTCGAATCCTGTCGCCCCGACTCTAATAATCCAAGTCATAGACAGGTTTCCCAGCCTGTCTTTTTTATTGGATAATTGTCTCATAATGAGAAAGGAGCGCTAGAAGGAGCGCTAGTATCTTCGAAGATCTTAAAAGGGTGCTTAAATTGTTAATTGATAGATAAAAATAATTCCAACCCTCTATAAGCTGAACTTATTAAAGCTTATGCAACTCTAAATTCCTTTTTCATATTCATTTCTGGCAAGTCATTCATTGAGTCTCTCCATTCCTGGGCCCATTCACTTTGACTATGTCTATAAATTCTAATTAGTTCATCTACAGAGGAATCATGATAATCAACTCTCAGATCTAAAAGAGGAAAGCCTAGTTCTCCACTAACTTTTAGAGCGCTTGAGGTTGAACGGAGGCTTCGTTTATCTCCACCTATATTTTCTCCTGCATTAAGAGCATCAAGTAGTCTTTTCCCTAATTTAATATTTGGATCACTTTGCTTGAAAACATCAGCCATCACCTCAAGAACTTCAATATTCTCTAGAAAATTGCCAGCTACAGAAAAGTTTTCTCCACTTATATGTCCGCTTGTCTGAAAACATTCTTGACCTGTCCAGCATGCGCTTCTCCCATACTTATCAATTAGGTGAACCTGTCTTTTTTCCCTGCCAAAATCTTCTTTAATTAAATCTTCCAAAACAATTTTCGAATCAGAGCAGGATTGGAGTGACTCAAGACTTCTTATTCCTAAATACGGATTAGTTTGCCCTTGAGTTGCAACAGCACCAACCTGTGATCTAACGAATGAAACTGTTGAGCCAACAGCTATATGACAAGAAGAAACTGCAACACCAAATCTATTTTTTAAAGGATCAAAACCAATAATTGAAAATGTCATTTATATCATTAGAGGCTTGTATAAAAAATTCTTATCGATGGAAAATATTGTATTTAATAAAACTTCAATACCATTAGCACATTGATCAAGAGAAGTATATTCCTTGTAGGAATGACTCAGACCATTTCTGCTCGGGACGAAGATCATAACCATAGGACAGATCCTTCCTATTTCTTGTGAGTCATGACTTGCTTTGCTTGGTAATATTCCAGTTTTAAATCCCAACTTTTCAGATTCATGAAATGAAGAGCTAACTAACTTAGGGCATGACTTAGTGGGAATCACTTCAAATTGAGGTTCTATCTGTACTACGCATCCAGTAACTTCTTGAATTTCTGAGCATAGAATCTCAGTTCTTAAACTCATTTTCCCAAGTACATCTTCATCTAAATCTCTCATATCTATCGTGAATACTGCTTCTCCTGGAATAACATTTGCCGCATTGGGATGTAACTTCAATTTACCAACTGTTGCGACTGCACTTTCAGAAGTAGTTTTAGCTATCTGTTCAATGCCAACAATAATTTTAGAGGCTGCCAAAAGTGCGTCATTTCTATTTGACATCGGTGTAGTTCCAGCATGATTTGCCTGACCTTTAACCCTAACGGTTATTCTTTTTTGACCTACTATTCCATTAACAATTCCGATATCCAAACCACCATCTTCAAGGACCTTTCCCTGTTCAACATGTAATTCAAGAAAAGCGAATATATCTTTTTTACTTCTTGCCGCACTTTTAATCTCAAGCCAATTTCCACCAATCCGAGAAAGATTATCAATTATTGAGCAAGAATTACTGGTAACAAAATCTTCTTCTTTAATAGATAAATTACCTGTAAAGCCTTTACAACCAATCATTGTCGATTCTTCATCAGCAAAGACAATGATTTCAAATGGTCTATTTAATTTAATATCATTTTCCTGAAGAAAAAAAGCAATTTCAATTCCTGCAATCACGCCTAAAGTTCCGTCATACTTACCTCCCTTTGGAACAGTGTCGAGATGAGATCCGGTAACAATGGGAGGTAGATTATTATCATGCCCATCTAATCTTGCAATAATATTTCCTGCAGTATCAATCCTTATTTTTAAACCTAATTCCTTAAGGGTTTTCATAAAAAAATTTCTTGCATATATATCTTCATCAGAAAAACCTCTTCTTGAAACAGAACCATTCTCAGAAGCTCCGATTGAAGAAAAAGAATTTATCAAGTCTTGGATTCTCTCCCTATTTATTACCTGTGGCTCTAGGATATTTAACCCAGCGCTATAACTCATACTTCTATTACTTAAACCTTTTTAAGGTCTCTTATTTTTCAAATAAAACCTGTATTGGTTTACACCTTTTCAGAAATTAATTTAAGAAACGAATTCAAACTTTCCAGCCCAAATTATCAGCCATCTTTTGAGCCTTATCAGGGATATCCTCAATTATAAAAATCTTATATAAGATCTGAACACTTAAAAGATGATTGATTATTGCATCCAATTGTACTTTTTCTGAGGCATCAAGCTCTGAACTAAAAAATGTATTCAGCAAATCATTTACTTCTTTTTCATCCAAGATTCCAAATTCTCTTATCCTCTCAGGACTTAAAAATTCATTCACAATTTCCTTCATAGAACTTAAATTATCTTTATCTGCATGGGAAGGGGGAGCCATGAAAGGAAATTTTTCACGTTTATATAGTGATTCAGGCAGCAATCCTGACATGGCTTCTCTTAAAACATACTTCTCGACATTGTCTTTAATCCTTAATTCAGGGGGAACAGCAACGGCAGCTTCAGCTAGGTGATGATCTAAAAATGCAGGTCTGGCTTCCATTGAATTTGACATATCCACTCTATCTCCACCCCATGTGAGAATTTGGCCCTCAAGCATAGTCTTCATCCAAACATACTGAGCCTGATCAATTGCGTATCTATTTTCTAACTGTTCAAGGTCAAGTTCTCCAAAAATTGCCGCCCCAGGATCATAAGTTTCCGTTATCTCTTTATATTTACTTGAGACTAGACTTTTCGCATAAGTTTCACATGCAAGCCAAGGTTGAAGGCAACTTGGCGTGAATCCTAAAAATTCCTTGAAAGATTTATTACTTATATCTTCATTAGCTAGCATCGCGCCCTTGAAAATATCATTTGAATTTTCCAGATTTTCTCTAAGATTCTCAGATCCTGAATTAGAAATTCCGACACCATAGGTATACATATCTTTTCTAAAAGCGGGATAGCCTCCAAACAATTCATCTGAGCCCTCTCCTGTCATAACGACCTTATAATCGAGCTCATTTACTCTTTTACTCATAAGGTACTTTGCAATTGCAAGAGTGTTATAAATAGATCTTTCAGTAAACCATAGAACCTTTTCAAAATTCCCATACAGATCATCTCCATTTATTTTTAAAATCTCATGATCTGCATTGGTGGCGACAGCCATCTCTTTTGCTATCGAAGTTTCATCATATCTTTCATCACTGAAACCAATCGTGAATGCCTTGACTGATTTTTGACTTATGGCAGAAGCCAATCCCAAAATTGAGCAACTATCAATTCCACCGGACAAATAACAGCCGACAGGAACATCAGCGACCATTCTTAATTCAACTGCTCTCAACAATTCTTTTCTAATATTTTCAATAAAATATTCTTCACTTTTCTCTCTTTCATAAGTGTTTTTCTTAGGGAAATTTATATCCCAGAATTTTTCCTCTGTTATCTGAAATTTATTATTTACTCTT
Source organism: Prochlorococcus sp. MIT 1314 (assembly GCF_034093315.1). Lineage (GTDB taxonomy): Bacteria > Cyanobacteriota > Cyanobacteriia > PCC-6307 > Cyanobiaceae > Prochlorococcus_A > Prochlorococcus_A marinus_Y. The sequence continues at coordinate 530,884 of NZ_CP139300.1, forward strand.
TTGACCTTAAGGATATATCCGGGTTTAACTTGTTTAACACCGGCGAATGCTGTAGAGCCAGGTACCATTACCTGCATCAATTGATGTACCAGTCCTTCACCCGTAAATTTCCTTTCAACTGATGGATGGGCGAATAATACTTTTAATTCAGAGCCAAATATTAAGGAATCATCGGTCTCAATCCAGTATTGAGGTTTAATCCCAAAACGATCTCTTACAAGATAAAGACAATCCTGTTCTGCATCAAACAATGAAAAGGCAAATTCTCCTCGCAGATAAGATAATGATTCATCAATGCCATATTTCTCATAAAGCCTAAGTAATATTTCAGAATCGCTTTTTGAAGAAAAGCTTACGCCCTGTGCAACAAGATCAGCCCTGATTCTCTGAAAGTCATAAAATTCACCATTATGCGCCATCAGAATATGATTTTCGGCACCACCGACAAAAGGCTGTCTGGCTCGATTTTCATTTAAATCTATTATTGATAATCTCGCATGACAGAATCCTACAGAAGCATCATCTGATAATTTATATCCAAAACCGTCAGGTCCACGATGGCTTTGAATAGCCGCCATGTTTACAAGAATCTGAGGTTCAACAGATTTATTTTTTGATTTATTAAAAACCCCGCCTATTCCACACATCTAGTTAAACGACATCCATCACTCTTGTTGTTCTATCCATCAGACAGGTAAGTAATGCCATTCTTACAAATACCGCTCCTCTTGACTGAGCAAAATACCAATTTTTTGAGGTCTGATCAAGTGATGTTGACAATTCAGGTCCACGAGCAAGTGGATGCAATATTATGGAATCTTTTTTAAATGGCAACTCACTGTGCAATTTAAATGAACTTCCATGAACCTCATAATTTTCTCCTACCCATGCAATTGCATTTATATATGTAACGTCCAGGGAAGGCAGTACTTTTTGCATATCAGTCTCAAGCTCAATCTTTAGATCAGATTCAATAAGTTGTTCCAGCTGGCCTTCATCAAATAGATCGTTCTGATCAATGGATTTTTCATCGTAAATCACAATAATTTTTTTTATGAAATATGGAAACTTGCAGAATAATTTCAGAAGAGATCTGACTGTTCTCATACGTGATGGAACTCCGATGATACCAATGGTTATTTTTTCACTTTCATCAATTGATTTGTTAACCAGATGAGGTCTCCATTTAAAAATCGTATAAAGATCAGCCATCGCCTGAGTGGGATGTTCATCGATTCCATTACCGGCATTGATAATTGGGATTCTCAATGATTTTGTCATTTCAAAGATCGCCTCATTGTCACTTTCTCTGAGGACAACGCAGTCACCGTAGTTATTAAACATATGAGCAATATCCAGATGGGATTCTCCCTTGGCAATTCCAGTGGAACTTTTATCGGTGATATTTATTGAATCGCCCCCCAGCCTGTGCCATGCACTGTCAAAGGATAACCTTGTTCTGGTGCTTGGTTCATAGAAGGCATTTATGAGTATCTTTCCCTTGAGGGGACTGTTATGGGAAATATATCTGTTTGGGTTACTTTCAAATTTTGCCGCCAGCCTGAAAAGTTGCAGAAGACAATCTTTACTGAAGGGGTCTATGGAAATTACATGTCTGTCCAATAACTCATATAGAAATTCCGCTCTTTCCTTTATTTCAGATAATAAATTCTGAGGATGAGTGAAGCCGTAAATATCAGGTCCGATTCTTGAAAAAGAAAATGATTTTTCCTTATGTAAGGTTTTTACTTTATATGATCCCAAAATATTAAAGTTCTAAAATTTGTACCTATAACTACATTTTTATAAACAAAACCCAATAAAGACAACTAATTACAAAGAAAAATCTCAGAAAAAGTCCAATAATTATAAGTTTCTGTATAGATCTAATACAGGAAATAAATAAAATATTAAAAACTAGAGGTCCTATCCTCTGATGTTTAGATCGACTATCAATCAAAAAAAAGTTAGAACTAGAATTATTAGCTATTAATTAATAAAGAATATTAATGAACCTAAAAATCAATATAAATTTTTTAGAAAAATATTTAGCTAATTTTGTAAATGATATTGAATATAAAAGGATTACTAAAAAATTAAAAGAATATGATTTAATGGCGGACGTTGATGATCAAAGATTTCATCATTTTTGTTCTTAAACTTAATTGTATGGTCGAGATTGAAAAACATCATTATTTACGACCTTATTAAAATAGACACTAGGTCGTATAGGGGAGCGCTAGGGGGAGCGCTAAGTTCTATAAAGATCTTGTATGATCTTCGAAGATTTAGCAATAAGCTGTCTCAAACTCGTTCCACCATCTATAGTTAGTCTAGGCTATAACTAAAGTCTCAAGGTTTTCTTAAAAATAACGCCCAGTGCTTTGGGAGCACTAGGTCGCAGGTTCGAATCCTGTCGCCCCGACTCTTAAAAACCAATTTATACTAGCGTGTTTCCCAGACACGCTTTTTTATTGTGTGCAATCTCAAATGAGAAAGGGGCGCTAGAGGGGGTGCTAGTATCTTCGAAGATCCCCAATAGGGGCCAAAAAGGAAATCCATCTTTCCCATTACCTTTAGGTTCCCAATTATTTTTCTGATCTAATACCTCTTGTCCAGCGGCTTCGAATAATTGTTTACTTTGCATTGGTACTGTCCAGTTATTCTTTTTCCACTCAACTAAAAGATAATAATTAGCGACTTATGAATTAACAGCAGTAGGTAAAGCGCGTACAGCTAGTAGTGGAAGTATTAAGCGTTTCATTTAAGGATTAAAGTCTCTACATTTTGATCTTTCGTTTTCATAATCTTTTATAGCAGTATCCCATTCTGATAAATCTGCTTCTTTTCCAGAAATATATAATTCCATTTGTTTCCCATAGTTTGCTGATTCAATCCGACTATTGAATGAAGCATTGCAAAAAAGTATACTTCCAAATTTTTCATAGTCCGCATAATCCCTATTCGCGGCAAATTCAGCATTTGCCCTTTTCTTATCTAATGCTTTATATTCCAAATCCTCAATACTAGGTTTTGGACGGAGTAAGAATGCTTTATATTCCAAATTTTGAATACTAGGTTTTGCACTGAGTAAGGATGGTTTCTCTTGTGAATTTAGATATGCGATAAGGCAAACACAAATAAGAACAATAGCAAATACTCTAATTAACCAAGTGTTACTTTTATCCATTAATACTTAATAGCCATCTGCCAATAAGAAAGCGGTGCAAGTAGTAAGCGTTTCATTTATATTCTTCCTGACCAATTTATTTGGTTTCCTTTATCTTTTCCTTCCAAAACTATTAAACGATCTTTTTCCTCCGAATTAACAATAAATTCTTTACCCCAATTATCCATATCTAGATCGTAGGAAGTTATATTGTATTTTTCTAATTTACAACCACCTTCTTTCAAGACTAGAACTAATTCTTTATATATGTCTTCCTTACTAGAATCCTTTGGCATTGAAAATGAAATTTTTGTATTTCCATCTACTACTTCAACTGTTTCTTTAACAACCTCGATAGCATTTTGTTTTTCGCCGATTAATCTTATATATTTTCTTAATTTCCTATCAGGCAAACCCGCTGCGGCAATTAAAGCAATAAAACCAAAAAAGAAGCCCCCAATAGCCCAAGCGGCTCCGCTATACCCTTTTTGATGAGCAACTTCTCCAGAGTAAAATCCAGCAGAAAGCCAAACAATCACTAAAAAAAGAAATATTTCCATAAAAAAATTGGTTTTTTATCCCTCCAATTTTAGATCGAATGTCAATGAAATTTGAAGCCTATTGCTAGTTGGCATAAATTCGTTTTGATATATACAGAAGAATTTATAAAATGCTTAAGTTAATTGTTTATCTGGTTCTTGGGTTTTACTCAACTTATATGGAAGTAGTACAGTTAGTATCAAAAATTAGAAGATTTAAAATTATCCCAGTATCAAATCAATTACCTGCTTAAAAGCAAGAAACCTCTCCAGAAATTCCAACTACCAGAGAGGTTATTAAATTGACTCGTACTATATAAAGTCAATCTATGTCTTGGAGTAAACGAAGAGTGTACTCATTGAGGTTTGGCCTCATTTAATTTATAGCAAAAGAATTTCAAATTAACTGATTTAAACTTCCCAATCTATGTCGTAGTCGTCATCAATATCTTTTTCATAAACCCTCGCAAGTTCTCTTAGTAGAGTTTTTACTTCCATATCTGTAGCGCCTGATTCATCTTGGAACTTGATGCAAATTGCCTTAAGTTCTTCATAAGCTTGTTCAAGCAATATTGTTTTTTGATCTGGATTTGCCATTTGGTTAATCACAACAACTATCTTTTGTTAATGAAGCAGTCCAAGATGATTCCTCCATTGTTGATAAGTCAACTCTATGAGTTGCCATCCAGTCACCGTTTGCTTCCACAAACTTTTGAACATTACCTTCTGGAGCTTGATGAATAACAATTATTTTTTGAGGATCTTCCTTGCTTACTCCTCTGAAAAGTGGCTTTATATTAAATTCTGAATGCCTTTTATCTGCTTCTGCACTATCAAATATTGCAGCCCATTCATCGAAGGTGCTTTCAATTTTAAAAGTAAACACGGAGGTAACTGAACAAGACATAAAAAAGGAGCTAATTGCCCCTTATTGTAGATATGTTGTCAACCGAATTCTAAGAGTAGACTTTGGCAACCATTGGACCAGCTTCTTCATCAGTAAAGACAGGAGTTGTTTCCCAATTTAGGAATTCACCCCATTCAGCTGCATGTTGATATATTGCTTTTGGATCATCAGTCTTTAAAACTATCCAACCTTCTAAAGAACCAGGTGCGTGATATCTTCCAATCATCTCAACTCCAGGATAATCTCCGCCACCACCAAGAAATTTTTCTGCACCTTTTTGATGATATCCAGTCTTAAATGACCAATGCTGAACATAAAGCATTTCTTTTAATTTTTATTAGCTTTCTATTACTAGCAAGAAAAATAATTCCTGAAAATAAAAAATGTTAATTGCCTCTTTTTTAGATCGCTGTCAATCAAGCAATATTACATAAAATCTTTCCTAATACATTGATTGCCGACAAATAATACTTAATTTGTCAGGAGGAGCTACGTAAAACTAAGCAGAAAAATACTCATAGCTTGAAAACCTATTGCTGCACTAGAGCTGTTAAGTGCTTTGGGAGCAAAAGGTCGCAGGTTCGAATCCTGTCGCCCCGACTCTAATAATCCAAGTCATACAAGCGAGTTCCCCAACTCGCTTTTTTATTGCTTACTGTCTCAACTTGCAAAAGGGGCACTCAATAGATATAGTTTGATCCAAAATGTGCCTAGTTTTCTACTTATCTATAACGGAATATGTTATCTCTAAATTTAATATTCATTTTATATAAATAAACTAGTAATTAAAATAATAAAAAAATACTAGAATTTCACAAAAAAAAAGACTCTAATGAGTCTTTTAATTCAAATCTATAAAAAAATTTATTGATCAGTGTCAAGTTTACTAAAGTTTGGTCCAAGAATAATCCCTAAAAGGGCAAAAAGAGCCATAAAACCAAATCCTACGCCAGCCGCAGAAGGATTGAAACCACCAATAGCAAATGAAGCTAATAAATTCATGATTAAAAAACAAATATCTTGAAATCATACAGAATTTTAGAGAAAAATATACCAATATATATAAAAAGAAATAATCTAAAGATCTATTATTCCATAGTTCTTTAATTTTAATCAGCGAAAGTAGACCGACTGTCAATCGTTAATAAGTAAAAGTTGAATTATTGAATAAATCATTCGATCGACCTAGCTGTTTGGGAGCACTAGGTCGCAGGTTCGGATCCTGTCGCCCCCTACTCTTAAAACCCAATTCATACTAGCGAGTCTCCTAACTCGCTTTTTTATTGGATATTGTCTCATATTTTGAAAGGGTAGCTCTAGGGGTAGCTAGATTTATGTACTTTGTATATACTTGTGCCTAGTTTTCTCCTTATATATAATGTTTTTTGAAACTTTCTAAGCAAGAACAATGCTCCTCGCGCAAACTGGACAAGGTGTTGATATTTTTTCTCCAATAGGAATTTTGATTATTTTTATTGGCGTTGTTTTGACTGTTGGCTTCCCTGTCGCAATGATTAAGTTTGGAAGAAAGAGATAGTAAGCATTTAATTCCGTAAGTGCTTCTTCTTTATCAAACAATTAATAATTAATTAATTTTCTTTTCCCATCTCTAGTTTCTACTTTATTTATTCTTAACCCAATAAATAGAACCCATATAAGTGCAAAGACTATTGGTAAAAAAACGATAGCAAGTTTCATCATCTTTCAAATAGTGTTATTTGCTTAAAATAATACCTTAAAATAAATAAACAAGAATAGGTACTTTACATAAAATTTGACAAAAGCATTTAAATATCTACTACATAAATACTCTTATACCTAATATCCAATCTTCATTATTCGACTTAACTGACATGTGGCACTATGTCGTAGATGGTTAGCTAAAGTTAAGTATCAGCTATATACAAGTATGTACTTTGTGCGATATGCAGTTTCAAACTCGTTCCACTAACATCAATAAACTCTTGTTATAGCAAGTGAATATTGGATAATCTCAAATTAACAAGGAAGTGCTTTAGGGCACTAGGTCGCAGTTTCGAATCCTGTCGCACCGACCCTATAAAACCAAGTCATAGAGCGAGTTTCTCAGACTCTCTTTTTATTGTAAAGAAGTTGGAATAATGAAACGGAGCGAGATTTGAGCGATGATTTGCAATACCCTGCATAACTTTGCTGCCTCATGTCCCTCAGTATCACTAGAAATAGCTATTAAATATAGAAGTTTTCTTCCAGCCCTCAGCTAGTAATTTTTTATATTCTTCCCTGGCACTTTCTATAGTCTCTACTCTGCTGCCTTTCATAACTGGTTTACTACTTCTCTTATAAACACATCCATAAGAAACCATTATTGCATCAACACTAGGACTAGGCTTCGATACATCTTCAAATGGTTCAAATACTTTTATCCTACTTCTGTCCTTGTTTATAAGAGTAAATTTCTCCATTACTTACCTTTAGATAAAAGAAAATTTAAAAAGATACCTCCAAAGACTAATAAACCACCCATAGCCACAAATACAAGTAAATCTATTATTGATTTATCAGTATTTATTTTTAGAAAAGTTAAAGCAAAAGCTATTGGAGGGAATAATAATATTGCTTTTGGAATAAGTGCATGATTCCATTTCTTTATATCAGTATCTTCTTTGAGTTCTTGATAAATCTTTTCTAACTTTTTTCTATCTTCTTCCATTAAATAAACAAGTAAGCAAATAATTGCTCCAATACTAAAAATTAAGCTCCACCTCTGTGAGTAAAAAGCCATTCAATTTATTCCTTTAGTAATGCCAAAGTACCCAAAATAATCCACAACCATAAATAATCCCTATCGTTACTACTAATGGCATTAGTATTCTTTTCATCTAATTAAAAATCTACCCATATCATTCATAAAGAACCAAATTGCTATTGAAAGATTTAATAGTACTGTGAGAGAAATAGATATTATTAGAAACTTTTCCCCAACTCCTGATTGATTTGCGTCTTTACCCGCAACTGAAATCGACTCAAGTTCCATAACAAAAGGGGCTAATTGGCCCTTATTTTAGATCAACTATCAATCATATTTAATATAGCGCTGCAAGCAGTAAGCGTTTCATTTGTTTTCCTCTTGTATCTTCTTAAGTCTTTTGTATTCCTGATTCAGAACACCTAAACGCCAAGCACCTATCAATCCTTTAACACCTTGAGTTAATAGTTTTACATCTGCAGGTGAATGGAACTTCATCTCCAAGAATTCTTTCTGCCAAGAAGTGTCGTCCCATTTAGTAGTAATTAATGAGTTACACTCCCGTCCATGATTGTGATATTTGTATCGATTGAGTTAGCCCAGCGTAACTTGCTTAGTTCCTGATATTCAGAACTGTTATAGGCCTCAATTGCAGCTTGCTTTGACGGGAACTCAATAATTACCGATAATTTTCCACCTTTCCCTTCAACAGTTTGACTATCAAGATCCTTTGCAAATACATAACCACCTACTGATTCGATCCAAGGTTGAAATGCTTCAACATATTCAGTAAACGCTGGATTTGTAACTGTGGTAGTAACGAGCCAAAATCCTTTAGACATTAAATAAAAATTTTTTTAAGACTTTAACATGAAATAGCGGTGAAAGTAGTAAGAGTTTTATATGTTGTCTTTATTTAATCCGTAAATACATAAAAGAGGATTGGCTATCAAAACAATCCAAAAAGGAGAAGGAGGTCCACCATCGACAAATTGTTCCAGCATTAAAAGAATTGAATAAAGCTACTGCCAAAAAACAAGACATTAAGACTAATTCACCAAATAAAACTTTTCTTAGAGAAGCCTTATCTTTTATGGAACTAGAAATAATCAATAAACAACCAATTCCTAAATTACTAGCTGCTACATTATCCGCAGTACCTCTAACATGAAGCAATGTTTCATTAGATGCATTACCAGCAATAGTCTCTACGAAAAAACTCAGTAGGAAAATAATTAATAATCCCAATAGAATATGAAGAATTCCAGTATTTTTAAAATTTTTCTTAACTTCATACAAAGAAGGGGTGAAGTTCCTCTTATTTTAGATCGACTGTTAATCAATAAATTTATAAATTCTATGATCTAGTTCTCATAGGGTACTAGGTTTCTTATGAGCGAGATTCGAGCGAGATCCTGTAATAGCTTTCATTTCCTTGCAGAGTGGTATCGCTCAAAATGATTATGAAAACCACAAAAAATTCACAATAATCCTATGATTTTAAAAACAATAATTACAATGAAATCACTACTTTCAAGTAAACGATCAAAAGCAATATTAGGAATTGGTTTAATAGCTATTGGTATTGGTGCAATTTCAAAAAAGGTCATCAGCTTTTCAGCTGGGGGCTGTATAAAAGGTGATCAAGAGTTGACTATAAATAAAGGGATAAATAAGTTCTATATTTAACAAGTAATCGTTTCATTTTTAAAGGTCATTTTGAATGATAGATACGCAAATCGACCAAGTAATAACAAACTAGCGACTGCATAAGTAATTGCTATTAAGTCATTTAATCCTTCTTTTTATCTTTCTTTTTTTTATTAGTTCCTTCTATAAATGGAACGAGTAAATCTAGTAACCACCTTTTAAATATGTCTATTGGATTATTCATTGTTTTATCTAATAAAGTAAAAAATCCCACCAACAAATGTGCTTCCTACAAGTAATAACACCATTAAAAGAGCAATTAATTTAGGTAAACTTCCCATCACTATTAATGATATTTATTGAGTAATCGATTATAAATCACCAACAATACTATTAATCCTCCTATACCAAGAATTGCATGGTATGGGTCATGATGATTCTGCCAAAGCTCCTGTAAAAATTCCATATAAAATTACTCAATTATATATTGAGAGTAATCATTATCTAATTAAATATATAGAGTAATTATTCTCTAATTTAATTATCAGATTCAGCATAAATAAAAAAAGTATTTGTCCCCTCCAATCTAGCCAATGCAGTTTTAATACTTTTGCTTCTTAAGTATTCACTAAAATTCTATCCTGCTTTTCCTTATGTTATTTCTAGTAATTTTTCTCCCGCTGCTAACCTTTGCGCCAATTTATAAAATAACACCAATTAAAACCTTTCCCATCTATATCTCTAACCATTAAATGTAATAATTTCTTTTAAATATTAACTTCAACTATATAAAATTCTTATTTGAAATTTTGAGTTAATTACTTCATATAATCTCTTTATTGTAACTATAGCGGGCCAATATTGAACTAAACATTATTTTTTTGATTATATAAGGTGGTTTTAAAAACTGTATAAAAAGTCTTCCTAACTCTCTTTTTTATTGTTTATTGTCTTAAATTTTGAAAGGGCACTCTGGGTGGATTCGTTTGAAGTATTTTGATCTAAAATGTTCCACCTTAATAACTAGAAACAACTCCTGTAGATACTTATTTCTTCCATCCTTCTTCTAGTAACTGCTTATATTCTTTTCTAGATTGTTCGATAGTCTCCACTCTCGAATCTTTCATAACGGTTTTACTACTCCTTTATATACACATCCATAACTAATCATCGTTGCATTAATAGGAAGAGTAGGTTTAGATAAATTCTCAAATGGTTCAAAACCATTATCCTACTTCTGTCCTTATTTATAAAAGTAAATTTTTCTACTTTATCCATTAAATATAAAATAAGCAAAACATTGCTCCAACAGTAAAAATCAAGCTCCACCCCTGAGAGTTAATATTCATTAAAAAATACTATTTATATGTATTGAGTAATTTTATATAAATTGTTAAGAATAATACTATTGCTGCACTTGAACCAATTTAAGTACTTGGTTGATTATGCCAAAGCTCCTTAACAAATTCTTTATTCATTTAAAGAATTGGATATGCTATCCAACCAAATAAGGTGTAATTAATAATGACAGCCATGAAGCCTATCATTGCAAGCCTTCCATTTGTTCTTTCCGCAATAAACCAATAGCTATTTGGCCATTCAAAAATTTCCCCCTTATTGGATATTTGATCTTCTGAGACAGGAGTCTCTTCAGAAGTTTTGTACTGATCAAGATAATAATTACTGTCTGGGTAAAAGCTTTCGCTTGACATATTTTCTGATTTAAAATCAACCATTATATTAAAAATTTTATATAAATATCTTAAAAAGATTTTGTTAATTATGTTGTTCCCAGTTCCTAAAACCACACTATTAATTTAATAACAATAGGAGGAAAATATAGATGTAGATACAGGAGGTCTTATGAAACTCATTACTCCCTTCACTATCCTCAATAAAAACTTCCACGAAATGGATTTTACTAAAGAAGCAATAAAAAGCAGAAAGTTAGCAACTAAAAGATTGCATGAAGATTATAGAAAAATATACAAACTTCACCAATTTGCTTAATTAACTTTGAGGCTTGTTGTCAGGTCGATTATAGACTTTATTATTTTTCTTTCTTTTTGATTTCTTATAAACCGCAAAAAATCCTAAAAATACTAAAGGAATTAGTAAACCCTCTAGAAATAAGGGGAAATTAATCATATACGGGGACTAATGGTAACGATTTTCTCTCTTCAGCCTCCCTATAAAGAAAATAGATAAAATAGCCTCTAGTAACAGTGATGCTAGCGGTTAAAAATGCTAATACGACACATATAGGGCAATGAGGGAATCCCATATTAAAAGTTTATTTTTGATTATATTGTCGGGAATCTAGGGAGACAATAAGCAAAAATACTAAAAAACAGGCTCCAAACTTGCAAATTAATCTCGACCATGAATACTTCTAAAAGAACCAACATAATGAAACTGTTCTCTATTAATACCTAAATTCTGTATGAGTTTAGAAGTTGTAAACACACCCATTCTAAAAGTTGAAGTCAACTGATTCTTTTTTGGTCTAGCCATAAATAAGATAAAAAATACTCATTAATATATAGAGTAATTATTTTCTAATTAAATATCTATTATTCCAGGGTTCCCCGCTTCTAATTGTTAAATATATTCCACTATTTAATTCACTTTAGCCAGTATTTTTCATCTAATCTATGAGCGTAGTCCCTTAAAATTTTTTCATCTTTTTGGGAATGTTACTTCTAGATATTCTCCACCTCAATAAAAATTTATAGAAGAAATATTTTATCGAAGAGAGCATAAAGAAAGAGGAGTTTAGCGACGCTTTATCCCCTCTTTTTTGTTGAAACTTTTTGCTAGGCGTCTCTTTCTTTTTTGAGTAATTGTTTTGATTGCAATTAATAGCAAATATTGCTTTGATATAAAAAATACTCTTCAATGATTAAAGTCTTAATTACTCTTCTAACTTCATTTCTTATTTGGTTTGGCATTGTAAAAATATTTACCAAAGATAATGAGAATTCAATTAATGTTCTTTCAATTAAATTTTTTAATGATTTCACTTTAATCTTTCGAAATATAATTGATCTTTTTGATTCTCTTTTTAAAAGCTTCATTCAAATCTATGAACTTTTAGGTACATTATTGAAAAATGTAGTTGGGATATTTAAGTCATTGATGTCTGCTTTTATTAAATTCCTAAATCTCTTTAGAATAATAGGGACTACTTGTTTATCCTTTATTTCTTTATGTAACGGATTATTCCAGGCATCCAGAAAGATTAATCTATTTAATAATTTTGAATTAATCCTTAATAATACTGATACCGCCAAAAATAATGTAGTTAAATTAAATGAAAAAACAGAAGAAAATAAAAAGGAAGAAAGTTTTATTCCTGCTTTTTTAGGTCGACTTTCATTTATTAATAAGTAATTACTAAATAATATTTTTTTTTAATCGCGATACTGCCGACATTTTGGGAGATAAAATGTATTCTATTATACGAATTTCTTTAAATATTTATTTTGTTTAAAAATCACATGCTTTTTATAATCAATTTAGCTCATTTATTCTAATATTTGTAACTTTATAGAATTAATTTTTAAATTTTTCTACCTTATTTTCTAATTTACAAATAACAGAATCAAAAGCACTCTCAAGATCTTTTGTATTGAGTCTCGAATAGCTTTTCAAATGTGTTTCTAGTTTATGGCCCATTGCATCAGCTATTTGTTTTATAGAAAACAATCAGTAGAGATAGTTTAAATTAATATAGGCTAAAAACGGCCTGAAAAGGTCCACCGGCAAATTGGCCTACAACATTTCCATTATTATTAGTTGGTATTATTGTCATTCCACTATTAGATACGGTAAATTTCACTTCTAATCCTTCGGTACTATCTTCAATGACTACAGAATTAGTCAGTGCTAATGCTCCAACCAAATGAGTTGCATCACAAGCTGTTGCCGTTACATAAGAACTATTCGTCAATCTTGCTGCCATAGTGCCTTCAGTAAGATTTTCACTTGCTTTTGCATCATCAGCATTATATGGATTACTGCAACTTCCACTGAAACTTTGCAAAGTTTCTGTAAAATTTTCAGCTGTACAATTAGGGGTCCCATCCGCTGTAGCATCACTCTTAGAACAATATGTAGTTCCATTTAACTGATAACTTCCCTTTAGCCCAAATGTATTAGTCATCTTCACATATGCATGAGGATATGTTGCACTTGCTGGTCTTGTGCTAGTACCACCAGATAGAGTTGCTACTCCTGCGGCAACATCAATTTCTACACCATCAGTATTTGTATAAGTTGCAGTACAACTATCATCCTCGAAATCATTTCCAGATAAAGGGTTAGAAGTACATAGTCCCATTTCTAATATCTTGACGACATATCGATCTGGTGTTTTATAACAACCATTTGCATTAATAGATGAAGGATTATCTAAACTACAAACATTTGCATCTACAGGCTCAGGCGTAAGAAGGAAAGCACTCATACATACACCAAATCCAGTTGAAAGTCTGAGAAGATAGTTTTGTGATTTAAAAGTAGTCATAATTAGGAGATCAAAGATTTAATAATTAATTAAAGAATTAAGAGCTATTTACTGGTTGCCCTATTTGTAAATGATCCTGTCGATCTTTCAAGTAAAACATCATACTTACGTTTGACAGGTTGAGTCATTTGAGTAATCATAGTTTTCTTATAATTTGATCTCTCAAATTTGACTGGATTGCCAGTAATATTTATTCTTAAACCAAAAAATGTTTCATCTGTCCCTGGCAGTGAGCTGTTTACTGTAGTTGAAGCCGCTGAAATCTCATTAGAAACCCAAGCTTCAAGGCCAACATAAGGTGTAGCTTGCCAACTCATTGAGCCTTCTAATCCTGAATTATCTTGGGTATTTTTATAGTCCCAGTTAAATCCTCTTACAAAAAAAGCAAGTTCTGGATTATTTGGTAATCTGTAACCTAATTCAACATCCCAGCCTGGGACTACTCTCTCTTCGTAAGAAACACCTTTTATAGTTACATCCTTCTCTTCAGTAATTGACATATACCAGTTATTTCTAAACTCAAAATCTTTCCAGAAATATTCTCCACCTAATCCAAACCTACTATGGGCATCACTATAATCTGTCATTCTGTAATCCCAGAACGCATTAGCTCCAACCATAGATATATCATTAGGACGATTTCTAATTCCTAAACCAAGATTAATAGTTGAACCATCTGCATTTGTGGCTGTAGCAAATCTTGCCTGAGAAAAAGCGAGAGTTTTTAAATCGCCTTCTTCATCTTTTGCAAGTTCACCAAGTTTCATTAGGCTATTAACTGAGAAACTTGTATCTGATTCCGTTCCGCCCGTAATATTTACAGAAGTCTGAGCAAAAAATGGGATTTTTTGTATCTCACCATTGGCTTTTGCATTGGCAAAATCAAATCCAGCATCAACCAATAATGTCTTAACATCATTAGCCACGATGTCTGTATATTCACTCCCCTCTGCACCATCATTCATTAAAGTTACAAACTTCGTTGAATAAGTTGCTCCTTTAATTATGTATTCATCTAATTTGTCTTTTGGACTATAACTATTTTTTACATTTAAGCAATTTTTTAAGGCCGCTTTATTTAAATTGCAATTAGCTTCAGCATAATTTCTATTATTTAAAAATTTTGCCTCATTTTGCAATTGAGAATCAGCGAAGGCTGAAGTGCTATTACCAATTAAAAAGGATGCAAAGGCAATCTGCAAATAATGCTTTTTAATCAAAATTTTATTAAGAGTTAAATAGTTTATAAATTAAAAAATATAAATTATCTACAAATTTTAGGATATTGATGTAATTCAATTAAAAGTTAATTTATTACTAAGTTCCCATGGAAATATTTATTAAATAGCTCCTAAGAGGCCCTTTTGACTTCTATCGTTTAATAGAAAGCAATATTCGAACTAATTTTGGTGTCTCAAAAATGAGACTCCATCAGAAAAATATTCAGTAGTAATAGTCTCATATATCACTAAAAAATTGTCCCTAATGCTTTTGGAGCTATAGGTATCAGGTTTGAATCCCGTAGCCCTAACTCAATCAAACCCAGTTCATAGACAAGAATCCCCAACATGTCTTTTTATTATCTAAGTTAAGGCAATGATCTCCGTCATATAGACGTTATTATAAAGTAAATATTTTAGGCAAATTCATTGTTATTACTATAGACATAATGTCCTATTTAAGTTGTGAAGAGCTTACCTAGCATTAGGTGGCATTAAGATAAGAACTTTTTTGATAATTTGGATGCTTTTAAAAGAGTTGCTTAAATCATCTATCCCTTGCCTAATATACATTCTTCTTTTAAGTATTTTCATAAATATAATCTATCTATGAAACAACCAAATGCAAATTTGGATAATAAATATAATTCTCTTAATTTATTATTATCAATATCCAAATATACTGAAGCAATTGATATGACTAATATCCAGTAACAAATCTAAATAAAAAAACAACCCTAATCATGCTTAAATACTCCAAATCTTATAAAATCATAAATGGCTTATTCAGAAACAAGAATTGTAATAGGTGGTCTAGCCCATATTCCTGTTCTCATTGTTATAGCTAATTTCATTAAAGGAAAATTTAAAGTTAAAAAAGAAAAGGCAAAAGAAACTTTAGCAAAAGAAGATCCAGTTAAAGTTATTGAGGTGAAAGAAACTTTAGTCAAAGAAAATAAAACAAACGCGATAAAGGAAATATCAAATAAGCTAGATAATATTGAAGAAAAGGCAGATAAGGTTTATGAAAAAGTGAAGAAAGAAAAGAAAGATAAGAAGAAGAAAAAGAAGAAAGATATGAAAAGAGATTAACTGATAGCAAGAAAGTGAGATAAAAATATCCTTACAATCAGCCTAAACATCAGCAAATATTTAATTTTGTAATGTCAAATAAAGTAATTTTCCGTAACTCTTTATGTAAGTAATTTAGGCATATTACTCTACTATGATTTTCAACTTCGTTAAGAGTACTAGATCTAAGATTCCAATCCTGTCATCCAGATCAGTCATAGTAATCGTTTATAAATTTTAGAGTTAGTCTTGACTTGAGAAAGGAGGGTTAAATAGAAATACTTTGTTCTACTTTGTGCCTAATTTCCCCCCAATATATAAATAGATTAATGATTTTCTTTTAAATATAGATTCTTAGTGTTTGCACTATCTGAAGAAAGAAATAAAAATAATATGATGCCAATTAAACCTGAGAAAGCAAGTGTAAGTTGAAAAAACTCCATAATTAAAACCCTCAATTATGTTTCCACTACAAACTTAGGAATATTCTTATTTTTTTAAAAGAGTAAAACTTCTTAATTATTTGTGAAATAGTTACTTTAAAGAATAATAAGTATAGGGAACTTCTTCTCCTGTTTTTATCGAGTCGCCATAGTAACTTTCAGCTGTCTTCATCAATAACCAGTAGAAGAAATTAGCAAGTGTTTTCTTCATAAGAATATCTAAAGCTATTACTATTCAAATCAGAATTCCTAACTAAAACAACGTAGAAAATACTTATTTAAACTTCCCAATCTATTTAGTAATAATTATCAATATCTCTTTCTCAAACCCTAGCAAGTTTTCTTAGTAGAGCTTTTACTTCCATATCTGGAGCACCACAATCGTCTTGGAACTTTGTGCAAATGACTTTAATTTGTTCATAAGCTTGTTCAAGCCATATTGTTTCTTGATCTGGATTCGCCATTTAATTTTTATCTATTACTTCTCCCCCATACTCTCTAGCTATTACATCTAAACACATAAGAATATCTTTATTTTCTAATAGATCTGTTTCACTCAAATACCTAAGAAGAGTTCTTATTTGATCAATAGTGTTTTCTTGTAATTCCTTCATTAATACTTAATTGGCACCTGCCAATAAGGATAGCAACCATATGATTTATATATAAATTAGTTCTAATAATCTAGAATTTATTTTTAAATGAGAGATTTATATAGTAAGAATTTCTTTTTTCTTGAGGAATTGATTTCAAACATTTCAACATTTCGTCAATCATAAGTTATTTCAGAGATAGAGATTTAATTAAAAAATTTTCATTGAATAATTAAAAAGAAAATATAGATATTAAAAAGCTTCCTCAAATTTGATTTAATTGTTTCAAAATGAATTCATTACAGATCCAATTCTATATATCTATGATTTTAGGACTTGGAGGAGTGTATGTATTAATCTATTCTTTCCATGATGTTGATGATGATGGGGAGAAATATATTTATACTAACGAATAAACTAATTTAACTTGATAGTTGACAATTTCATAAAGAGTAAAAAGCAATTTATGGGAACAGAGAGAGTTTCATTTAAAACAAACTCATTTGATTAGTTTGCTTTTTATTAAGGTCTTCTAATACCCATCCGTTTGGTGACCAACCCATCATAATTGGGAGTAACCCTTTTAATTCATCAGAGTCTTTTACATGCTCAGTCCATTTTTGCTCATATCCATTAGGAACAACAACAGGCATACGGTGATGTAACGGTTTAATTAAATCATTTGGTTCAGTTGTCAAAACACAGCAACTTTCTATTTCGGCTCCATCCGATGAAGTCCATTTGCTCCAAATTCCTCCAAGCCAAAAAGTCTCGTAATTTTCTTTACGAATGAGAAATCTTTTTTCAAAAAAACCACTTGCCGGTATTAGGCATCTTTTGTGCTTCCAACTTCCACTAAATAATTTCTTTTCTTCAACTGTTTCTGATCTTGCATTAAATGGTCTCGGTCTTTTTTTATCAAATGGGTCTTTAGCATAAGGCGAAATAAAACCCCAAGACATAAAGGTGGTCTTCATTTTTCCTTCATTCTTAATTACTAAAACTGGATCAGTTGGTCTAATTAAATTTTGAGTTTCGTATTTACTATCAAGACCAATTGGATAGTCTTGTTTTAAAACTTTAGGCAACCTATCAAATTCAGTTTTAAGTTCAAATCTGCCACACATTTATTTTTTAAAGCATTCATCAAAATCTCATTTAAAATAACGAGTCTATTTCTTTTAATTTTAGATTGGTTGTCAATAGGAAAATTATGTCATATTTATGTCATATGCTGGATAATTTATCGGGACAATCTATCCAGAACTAAGTAAAAAGTAGTTATCGCCACAAAACATATCTATATAGAATTCTGGGAGCACTAGGTCATAGGTGCTAAGACTGAGGGGCCGCCTAGATCAAATACAATTTATCTTAAAAAGTTTCCCAGGCTTTCTTTTTTGTTGAGTAAAGTCTATCCATACCAAAATTGATAGATGTGTAGTTTTTCAGAGCTTTTCTTATTTCTTCTTGAATGAAAATGACTTGAAGATTAGTCAAATGTTTTTGAAGATTTTTCAAGTAATTCATTTAACTCTAAGAGTTCTTCTTTGTTAAGTTCGCGATATTGTCCTGATGGTACGTCTAACTTAATATTCATGATTCTTACACGCTTTAATGATTTTACTCTATAGCCTAAGGATTCACACATTCTCCTAATCTGACGATTAAGTCCTTGAGTCAGTATTATTTTAAATTTTTTTGGTCCCAATTGTTTTACGAAACAATTCTTAGTTATGGTGTCTAATATTTCAACTCCATTACCCATCCTTTGGATAAAGTCTCCATTAATCGGACGATTAAGTCTTACGATATATTCTTTTTCATGATTATTTCTTGCTCTGAGTATTTTATTTACGATCTCTCCATCGTTAGTCAAGAAAATCAATCCCTCACTAGGCTTATCCAATCTTCCAATAGGAAAAATTCTTTTAGGGTAATTTATGAAATCTATAATATTGTTGGGTTCTACTCTTCTATCTGTTGTGCAAACAATTCCAATAGGTTTATTAAAGGCTAGGTATATGTTTTTTTCTTTTATTGATTTTTTTATTCTTTGACCTTCTACTTCTACTTGATCCCCTTCCTCTACCTTGGTACCCATTTCTGGAACTTTACCATTAATGGTTACTTTTCCTTCTTCGATTAGTCTATCTGCTCCTCTTCTAGAACAAAAACCGGCTTCACTTAAATATTTATTTATCCTAATAGCCATAAAGATATTATATTGTCAAAAAGGATTGTTAGAGCCTCGACTTTTCAAAAAAGAAGTAAGTTTTTTTTGATAGGATCCCATTACCAAGAGAAAAAAGTTTTCAAGGGATAAAGATAAGGGAACATATTTTTACTCACAACAATTTGTTAGGAATTTTATCTATTTTTACATTTGATTGTTGGTCCTCTATCCGTATATGTTTGTACCTCAAACCGTACATCCTAATTAATCGTTTGCTTAACATTCTTAGCTAGAACCTTAAGGTAACAAAAATTAGTTCAAATGCCTTCAACACCAATCAAATCTTGTAATAAATATGTGTTGAGTTACAAAGATTCATCAAATAATACACATCAATTAGGATTCTATGCTCGTGATGCATATGATTGCTTGATGCTTGCGAGAGAATTCAACTCTCACGTACATGAACATCCTGGTTCTGTAATCAGAATCCAACAAAAATCTTGAGGAAATTAAACATGAATTTAAAAAGATCACCATTCGCAATTCAAGATAAAAACGAAAGAGATCTTGATAATGTAAAAGATTATCCAACTATTGCCGATTTAATGAGAGAACAGAAGGTCCCACAATATAAAAAGAATACTGTTCATCATAGAAGAGATTTAGACTCTCTTGGTTAATTTATAACGATTAGCTAGTTAAAAGTTTAATAAAATCACCATTCTCAATTCTCAAAAAAGAAAAGAGAAAAGAGCAATATATTACATTAAGAGTGTTTAATAAAAGAGGAGTTCAAGCCAAAATCGAATCTTATAAAGATACCGAGGATGAAGATAAAAGGGATACAATTAAAGCTCAAGATTTATTGTTGCTCGATAGAATCCTAATTTAGATAGTAGCTACTTACTAGAGTAGCAATATCCTTTTTATAATTTGGTAGGAATTAATTCACTAATACCTTTGAAGTGACTAAATCACCTAATTTTTATTCTCAAGAACTTAAATCTCAATCCAGAACGATTTTTTCTGCACCACAAAAATCCAAGAAACCCCTCCAGAAATTCCAACTACTGCAAGGGTTATTAAATTGACTTGTACTATATAAAGCCAATCTTTTTCTTAGAATAAACGGAGAGTACTCAGTGAGATTTAGCCTCAAATTATTTATATCAAAAAAATCATAAATTAAAGAAAATTCCTTATGCAATTTAGTTTTTATTCATAATGTACTATTTTCTTCATCAAGTTTTTTAAGCTCTATAGACATATAAGCAATTATCTTTCTTAATTGCACCAATGGCGTCTTTATACTTATCAGGTTCAACTAAAAGCATTTTTATAAAATCGTATTGCCTTTCAATTTCCTGAGAAGAGAAGTTTCCAATAAAAAAATAAGAGAGTTTTATTCCTCCATGTTAGGTCGACTGTCAATCTTTTAAAGATTAACTACTAATTTGCTGCTGCAATTTCTTTATGGACTGAGAGAAATTCTTGGTCTGTTAAAACCGGTGTGACTTCAATTTCTACGCCAAAATTATCGACCCAGATACTACTCCATTTCCAAATGTTCTGATGATTTGAAGATTCAACTATTGCCCAACCGTTAGCTCCCTCAGGATTTACTACTCGATTAACAACTTTAAACCCATCAAATTCATCACCTTCGCATCCTCCTTCAACGAACCCCGCGAAAGCTTCTGCCCCTTGCATATGACTTTCTTGATCTGGAAATTGCCAGTGAACAATGTATGATTGCATAAATTAAATAATGTTTATTTAATTATTAATTGTCGAATTTAAAAATTAAATAATAAATCTTTAAACACTAATTAAAAAGGAATAAGCCTAAAGGGGGAATTAACCAAAAAAAAAGACTCTTGCGAGCCTAGGTGATGGGGACTCCTATAATGACAAATTAAATAGAAACAAACAACCCCATCAATAGGTAATTTTTATTACTTACAAACACCATATATAGTGCTAGGATTTTACAAAAGGCTGGGTGATGGGGATTATCCCGCTTTTTTTTTATTAAGGGGCGAAGCTAACGCCCTTTCTTTATAGAAAAATTTACACTAATCAATAAATAGAGATCGAGGATTAAAAGATTTTAACCTTTTTAAGATAGTGAAAGTTCCTCTTCCATCATTAATTAAATTTTGATTTCTTATTGTCGTGTTTATAAGAGAAGTAGTAAAGCAGTTATGAAATATTCAAGGGTTGAAACAATAAAAAGGCAAGAAAGGAATATAAGCAGTTATTGGAAGAGGGTTGAAAGAAAACTTGTATTTTTAATAGTTATCTATAAATAAACGAGACTAGGTAGTTTACCTAAAACTTGACTTTCTCAGTAAATAGTTGCTAGATAAGCGGCAGGTTTAAGTTGTAATTATGAAAAAAGACATTTATACAAATATTAAAGAATCAGATGCCTTGGAAAGTTTTTTTGAATGTATAACCTCTTGTAGTATCAAAAGTGAGGGAGTGGATTGCACTACAGCATGTTACGTAAGACATTTAGAACCAAAGAATATTAATTACCCACTGAAATTTTCATAAGCAAAGCTGATCGATAATTGTTAAATTGAATTTATTATATTTCGACAGTCCCAAGCTTTTTTGGTCTATTGCTTTTATATTTGGCAGTTCTGATTTGGGATATTTGATACAATCCTTTAGAGAAGAAGAAGGAATTTAATCTTCAATTGGGGAGTTGATTTGTAGGAGGTGCACTAAATAGTCTTTTCTTTCTTTTAAGTTTTCTATACGCGACTATAGAGCCTAATACTAATATTGTAATAGCTATAGAGTTAATCATATTAAATACATATACTTGTATATAAACAAATTTGTTCTAAATATCAATGATTAGAAATTAATTTCTAAAAAAGTAACTATATGAACTCCTTCTTAATATTTAGCTTTGATGTTAGATATCCAAACCTACCAAGAAGAAACAAACTGCTTATTACACCATAAGTAAATGTTATGCCATAATAATGAGTCACTTTTGCTTATTTCTCATTTGATACTGCAAAATAGCTTTTAAGTGTTGCACTTCTTTTCCTAAAGTCTCAATTCTTTTTTCTAATTCTTTGTTAGTAGCCATATTTATTATCCGATATTAAAATTTTACCGTTTGTTGAATTCTTTAATAGCAACTTATTTAGTTTTTGATATTCAAAACTATAAGTATAAGCGCTTATTGATCAAGATAAATTCTCTAGATAAATTAAGCGGAATATGAATTTAGGGGGATGCATGAGTGGAGATTATGAGACACTAGAAATTAATCAGCCAAAAATCTCATATTTTCGGAAAAGATCAGAAAACAATAAAGAATGGTTAGATGAATTAATCAACAAAATTGAAGATATGAAAAACAACATTTCTAAAGCTTCTTAAGGGCATAAATGAACAAAATGATTTAGATACATTTAAAAAAAAGGCTATAATTATGAGTTAAAAGATATATATTAGGCTCTTTAAACCAAAATAAAGAATAACGATGAAATCAAATTTAAACCAGATATTCGATTAGCTACAAATATTCTTTTAGTTTTTGGTACTTTTGCTATTGCTTTAAAAATCGCATCTAGAGCAAAGTTATATCAAAAATATATATTTATTAAATATTTAAAACATCAAGTAGTTCGAGATACACTTATAAAAAGACTAAAAATATTTAAAGAAGAAAATCTATCTAGTATTTATGAATCTATTCTTAAAATTTAGAAAAATGGAGAAACAAAAATATTTAAAAAACTTCTCTGTAATAAAAAACTAAATTTGAATTAATGCATATTGTTCTTAAAAAGTTACAAATTCTTATTTTTTTCTTTTTCTTAGCCCTAAATTTCAATCATTATTCACATGCTCATTTGAGGGGTACATTTTCTTCTGAGCAAGATGCTGTAAATAAATCATTCGAAATTGGTTGCGAAGGGATACATAAGAACAAAGATAAATGGCTTCCTTGCGAAAACGAAAAAGAATTACATAAGTATTTAAGTAAATAAATGAAAAAATTCAACCTCAACAAAAGGCAAATACACAGAAAAATAGCTGCAATCTCCGCAATCCCTTTACTAATTACTATTTTATCGGGGACTATCTATAGTTTCCTCCAACCATTAGGAGTAGATGCTTTTTGGTTGATCAAATGGCATACAGGAAATTTTGGCATTGTTAATTTGCAACCTTTTTATTCGATATTTCTTGGGATTGCATCAATAATTTCTTTGATATCTGGCATTAGATTATTACAAGAAATATCCTAGATTAAGCATAAAATAGATTAAAAACTAATAAATCCTTTTTTTGTTTCGCAGCTAAATAAGAAAAAAATCACTCCTAAATACCATATTAGTTATACCCATATAAGGAATTTTATTATTGATTTGGTAATTGGAATCCATGAAAAGTATCTATAAGATTTATGAAGTAAAACTTCTTATTTTTTATGTTGCAAACCTAATTCTTTCCTTCTTTGAGCTTCGCCCATGGTTTTAAAATGTAAACACAATTATAAAAAATAAGTCCCACTACTGCGAGTTAATCTTATTAAAGAATAATCCTTATATATTTAAGGAAATTATTTTCAATTTATTTAGCCTTCTTCAAATATAAATTCTTTGTATTTGCCTGATCTGATGTAAATAACAAAATCAATATAGTTCCAACTAAAAATAAAAAAATCATTGTTAAACCAACAACTTCCACTATCTCACGAGGTAGATAATTTAGAAACATAATAAATAACTCTATTATCTTAAAACTAGCAAGTGTATTTTTTATGTAAAGTCAGGATTCTTCCTTAAATTCCAAAAAGAACTTAGTAAGACTTCCAAATCGTTATTAATTTAACCTTATAGTTAAATAAGTCTTGGCTTAGAACATCAGCATATTCCTACTTAGTTATTCCTAGCTTCTTAAGGAATTTAAGGTAAGGTAAGGCCCAATCACCAAATGTAAAAGAGATTGTAGTATTTTTTTGTCCTTGAATTAATTTGTTAGAACATAGAGAAACTAATTTTGAGAATTGTTGGATAAACTCTGCTTCTAGATTATCTATATACAATTTTTTTTTGCCAACTCGTACTTTCTTCTGGGGCAAATAATTTTCTATTAACCATAAGACTTTATCTAACTTTGATTTATTGGTTGAGGCTTTAAATTGTTTAGATTTCTCTTTAAACATTTTTAGCATCATCAAATTTATTTAGTCAAATTTGACATTAATATATATAAAAGCAATATTATGAAGATCAATCTTAGGGTATTTTAATAATAGATCGGATATGAATAATTAAAACAAAATTCTATTTACGAATAATTTCTTTTCAGATTTATCTTTCTTAAATTTTTATAGTTTATTAAAAAAACTTAATTATAACTATGCATAACGAAGTAAAGGTTTATAAACCTCTTAATTTCTATAAACTTGCATAGAATTATTTTGGATTTTGGTTTTCCAAGTCCTTTTGAGCATATTTTATCCTTTCAATAAAAACGCTTCTTCTATAAGGAGTAACTTCTCCATATTTAGTTGCCAAGAGTTGAGCTTTTTTTTAACCTTTTTAATCTGTTTATTTTTTCTCTTATTTTTAAGAGATTATTCATGGTTTTTTGCAGATAATGAGAATCCCGTTCCCTATTCCCATGTCATGCATCCAGATATACCAATTCGGATGAACGTCTTTGACGAATAACACCCACAAAAAATTTATGGGAGAGTAATTCTTACTAATTTTGCTCTAAAAAATTAATAGATAATAAATAAAAAAAAATCTCTTAAATTTAAATTATTAATTTAATTAAAAACATAAAAATAATTTTAGAAATTATGAGTTCGATAACAACTTTTTAGAAACTATGAAAAATTTCAAATATTATTATGATAAGAAAATTGTCTGAGAGCCGTCATTATTGTCCTGTATCAATATTTTCTTATCTGGAAAAATTTCTGATAAAATTCTTTTCAAGTTGGAATTATCAGAAGGAATTATATTATGCAAATTTTTTGAATTAATTTTCCAATTTTCATCTACAAATAGTTCTTTATCCTCATTTTTTTTAGATTCTATAGAGGTCTTATTGAGAATCTTAAGTAACAATTCTGAATTATAATCTTTTAAATTTTCAAAGTTATCTTTGGAATTTTTAATCATTATTGGGAAATCTTATGTTTCTAAATCTTGCTAAGAAAATTGGGAAAATACAAGGGATTAATTACCTAATTTAAATTTTTATAAAAAATAAAAATATTGCTGGAGACCAATATTAAATAAAGATGAATTATTCATTTACACCTTTTATTGAATTGTTAAGTTTCAAATAAGAGATAAGTAAAACGATGCCAAGAGTAATTAACAAAAAAATCAGATTTCTTAGATGGTTGAACTCAGGAATGATATTACCATTTATTTTAATGGCTACATCCTCATCAATTATTCTTTATGGTGTTTTATTTATTCTAATAAAATAGTTTTCTAATTTAAGCAGCTATATTTTCCTCAGATTTTGAAATTATCATTGCAGCTTTTTTCAATAGAGTAACTACTTCTTTTCTTCCAACTGCATTATCAGCTTGACGCATTATTTCAGCATATTTTTTATTTATCTTTTTCATGAAAAGTTTTAATTATACCCAAAACTACAACACCATAATTTATTGTCAATCAGGAATAAGACTCATAGATTATTTTTTTCATAATTTATTGCACAATTATCATTTCTCATTTTTATCCTAAAAATTTTCTTAATTGATGATGCTAAAGAACCATAAACAATTCGAATCAATAAAGAAATTTTTGTTAAAATTATCAATACTTTTAATTATGCAATCTTAAAGGATTTAAAAACAAGAAGTAATCCACCGATTAGGATCACTATTGCAGCTCCATAAAAAAGAAAAGGTATTATTGGATATTTATATAATATTGACCTAACTTTTTGTTGTAAGGCTTTTTTATCGAGTTCTGGCAACTTTATATCTTCAGTTTTTCCTCTAGGCGAAATTCCTAAATTTTTTCTTCTCTTTGCTTCTCCCATAATCAATTCTTAGGAATCCCAATGTATTTTAAATAATTATTATAAGCTAATCTAAAATTAGAACCCTTTCTTCAACTTTACTTTAAATCTTACAAGAAAATAGGTTGTTATTATTATAGAAATAAATAATAAGTAAATCTATCACAATTCTAAAAACCATTTAAGATATGCTCAATTATTAAAGCCATCTAATTTTGAAACACAATAACTTTAAAATAAAAATTTCATCTCAATCTTCTAAGGTAATTCGAAAAGACCTCTAAAAGATATAGCAATATAATTTTAAGTCTCCTAAAAACAAAAACTATATTAGAAATACTTAGTTAATTAAAAGGTGAGGTGTTATTAAAAGGAGCTATTAATAGGATTTCAAATAATATCCCAGTCAAGGCAATTGGTAAAACCCATATACCAATAAATCTATGATCAAAAAACCTTAGATGATCCTTACCATTGAATACCTTCCTTAAAGCCGTAAATAGGGTTTCTGGCTGCTTATAAGATGGACCATTAACAGAAGGGGCATATGGTTTAACAAAGGATGATGAAGCAGAAAACTTTGCAATTTTTCTAATAAAGTAAATAGGTAATACCCATACAGCAAAAAATCTTCCTCCTAACCATTGCCTTGCATTAGGAAGAGCATATTCTTTTATAGATTTATTCTCTGGAACTCCAGACTCTAAATCTTTAAAAATATTCTCTAAAGTATATTCTTTTTCTTTTTTATTAATCATTTATTTATCCAGGAAGTAAAACTATAAGAATTGAAATTTAAATAAAAATATTCCTAACTACTAAAATAACTAAAACGTAGTTAAGAATATTTTATTTGGCTAGGTTCATAAAGACGGATTGTAAACCGTTGCAGATTCGCCAAATATCTACATCCTATTTATAAATAAAAAACTATTTTTTTAAAAGTAAATAATATACAGAAGAATGAATAATTTTTTAATTAAAAGAGTTAATTAATTAATAAAGATTTTGAATTAATATTTTTACTTCTCTAAAAATATTTAAACCTCATTTTCTAAGATTGCGAAAAAGAAAATGAGGTTAAAGGGAGGTTCTCATTACAAACCGTACTTATCAAAGCTAGCGGCTAGTAGATTGCCCTAATATCTACTTCTATATTTATATAATAATTTTTAATAATTAGAAAGATTTATTTTATACAAATAAGTGTTTAATATTTTATGTAATTAATATTTAAGAAAAGCTAATTAATGTAGTTACTATAATCATTGAAAGATGAAAAAAAGCATAGAGAGAAACTGCAAAAAATAAATACTGTTCGATTGGAATCATGAAAATTTATTAATTAAGGATAAATAAAATTGAATTAATTTTTTGTTAAAAAGATATTTTCTAAAATATAATTTTGTTTTTTAAATTTATTTTCAGGAGTCATTTTTTTTGGCCAATTATCATTTGAAGACTTAAAAGCACCCCATTTTATAAGCCAAAACAAGGTATAAAAAAAAGCAATTAAGAACGGTGCTCCTACAATAAAGAATCTTATATCCATTATGTAACTTATCAAAAAGATTTAAACTGCATTGCCAGAATAGCTCCTAGAAAGAAAACCGTAGGGATTCCTAAAGCGTTCACAGCTGCAGTTCGTACAGTAAATACTGGATAACCTTCAGCTGGTCTTCCATTATCAGGAACCACTGCGGAATCTTCCCATACTTGATAGTTTTTGAAAGGAGCCACTCCCTTCTTGGGTAATCCTAATGGTGTTAATCTAAATACATCCCATCTGCCTAGCCAAAATACAGTAAATATCCATGAAAATATTATGGGTGTAATAACAAGAACAATTCTAAAATCCATTTGTTTGGTTAGTAAATTTGGTAATTATTTTGCCTTTTTTAAATAAATAATTTATTAAATCATTAACTTATATTTAAACAAAAACACTTAATAACATTATTTTTAATCATTAATCACAATTAATAATGATTAATTGATTTTATTAAAGTATATTTTTTAATTATAAATATTTGGATATTTAGTTTGATGTAGATTTAATTCAACAATTACAAATTTAAAAAAAATATGGATACATTTAGATTCTTACTTTTTGGAATAGCAGGAGTAAGCGTGGTCTTTTGGGTAGCAGTAATAGCGTTATGGCATAGCTATATGTTTCCAACATTCTTTAATGAAGATAAAGGTTTAAATTCTGTTATCAATCAAGAAATAAATGTTTCAACAAAACCCATTTTAGGCAATTTGGTTAAGAGCAACAATTTCCAAAGTAGGGACAAATATTCAATGAGAAATTTAATTGTGGCCGATTTTTCATCTACAAGCAATAATTTCTCTTTAAATAAACTTTATACAACAGTAATGATTGGGGTAGCATTTGCAAGTTTTATATTTCTGACATATGGATTAAGTAGTTCTATTACAACTATTAGTTAAATGCAATATATATATGTAATTGTTTTCTTGATTTCCTTTATTTATTTAATTTTCGACTCTTTAAAACATACAGGTATAAAATAAATTACTAATGCTTTTCACCCTTCAATAAAATTTTTCTTCTTATATAAAAGAAAACTAATGTAGTTATTATCATCACTGGTGGATGAAATGAAATTGAATTTAGATATTCATAATAGTCAAAGTTTTCCAATTACTTAAACCAAGTTTCTTAAAAACTATATCCTATTCTTTTATCTTTAATTGATATAAATAAATCATTATCATGTATAAAATGTTTATTTTATTATTATATTTATATAAATTTGATAGTTGGTAAATAAATTCAGTAAATATATTTACCAACTATAACTCGTATTAAATTTTTATATATTTAGTGAAAAAAAAAGATTAATATTAAAAATCTACTTTTGTGGCTTTAACTTTGAAGAATATTTTAAATTAACAATATATGTTGCGACAAGAGATAGTACCAAAAAAAATAATAAACTTTCCAAAGTAGATTGGGGCATAACCATAATTAATACCAAAAATAAGCTATTTCTAGAAAAACGAACTATGAAGAAAAATCAACCCTTAAATTATTTTTTATTGTCAAATGAATAAATTTATTTCGTTTTTAAGAAAAGCTGAAAGATAAAAGTCTCTTAATTATTTACAATTAACCGATCCCAAAAAATGAATTAGCAATAAACAATAAACTAAACAAAGTTAAGAAAATTAATCCTATCCAACTAATTGTTTTTAAAAACAATCCATATCTATTTTTAATTGGAACTAATTTGCTATTAATAGTATCCATGGCCATCCATGCAAACAAAGGTGCTGTAAGGAAACTTCCTGTCATTGCAGCAAATACAAAATCTTTTACTCCTACACCTCCAGACCTTGCAATTAGCAAAGCCATAAAGGAAGCAAAAATATGAACAATCATCCACTTTTGAAATCTATTTCGCTCGGCCTGCGAGTCCATGTGTCCAAAATCAGTACCTCTCAATAAACCTTGAATAGCAGAAATACTTCTTGGATATGCATCTAGACAAGTGATAGTGGTACTAAACATTGCGGCAAATGCTGCAGGGATAATGATCCATTTAGACCAATCGCCAATGGATTTAGTGTAAAGGAGGATTAACTTTTGAGCAAAGGAGACTCCGCTCCCAGAAAGCATTCCATCACCAGTGCCATACATAGTTATTGCACCAAGAGTAAGAAAAAAAATAGCTGTAACGACCGTTATTGCATAACCGAGATTAAAATCAAATTCTGCCTCAATGATATTTGGCGTATAATTTGAATCTTTTACTCGAGAAAACATCCATAAAGAAGGCCAAACGCATAACTCTACTGGGCAGGGCATCCATCCCATTAGGGGGATCAAAAAAGCTAAATTTTTTAACTTCCATGGGCTTATTTCTGGTTCAAAAAAACTCATATTTAGAGACTCATTTATTGAACCTTTTAATAAAAGTGATAAAACTGCAAATAATGTTAAAAAAGTTAATGTAGCTACTAAAAATTTAGAAATTCTATCTAGAGCTTTATACTTTCCAAGAATTAATATCATGCCAGAGACTCCAAGGATTCCTATAGACAAATCCATCGCTGGGAAAGCTGAGAAAAAGGGAATATTAGTTAAAAGAACACCAGAAACAAAACTTACAGCAGCTATTGTGAAAGTACCTGTAATTAGACTAACTATCAGAAATAAAGGAAGATAATAAGAATTCCTCTCTTTGAAACCTTCTAATAATGATTTACCAGTAGATGCTGTAAATCTAGTACCAACCAATAAGAATGGATATTTTAAAAAATTAGTTAGAAGAATTAGTCCTACTAATGAAAATCCAAACCTTGCACCAGCGGTAGTAGATGATAACAAATGTGAACCACCAATGGCCGCCCCAGCAAGTAAAATACCTGGACCTAAACTTTTTTGTATTCCTTTTGTTAAATTCATGTTTTTAATCAAATGATTTAATTTACTTTTTTAGCCCTGTTAAATTGATTTTTTAATACTCTTTGTTTACTGCAATATCAGAAAATGAGTAAAAATTGAAAGTAAAATTAGGAATCTTATTTGTACTTTCTTAAGATATTTTCTACAAATATATTTTTATAAGATATTTATTCTATATTCAACTTCTTTTCTCCATAAGATTCTTAAAAACCTTTCTATATTATCTAATTTTTTTGTATCAACCTCTATATTTTTCTGATTATCTTGTTTTTTCATGAATTTTTACTCAAGTACTTCAAATTTAAACTGCTTAAAAAAAAGACACAATAAGCAAAACTTCTTAAAATCTTTAAATTCATTTAAATTTTAAGTTGTTCTTAATTTATTAAATATTTCTCTGCCCTTCTTAAGGCTTTTATTGCTCCTTTATAATCAAGATTATTTAGTTTTTCCTTACTTTTATGTTCCAACATTTTTACTATCTTATTTCTCCTTATTTTATCAATTTTTAGCTTATGGTCGAATATAAGATCAAATTTTGACGAATACAAGTTAGATAATTCTTCTCGAAAGCTCTCGATAATTTTTTCATTACAAGATTTAGATCTCAATATTGAATTAACCTTAATTTTGTCATCTATAGCTCCTTTGAAATTTCCCATCTTAAATTTTTTTTCACTTGATCTAGTTAGCTTGATAACATTTTCCAAGACCGATTCACTAGAATCTTCCATTTTTTATTAATATGACTTTTAATTTATCCTATCAGTATCAAGAGAAAACAACTCATTTTTATTATTAATATAAGCGAATAATTAATTATCCAATAACAAGGCCTTTATCTAGAAGTAAATCGAAAACCTCCGCACTTTTTGATTTCCCTAATTTTTTTGGTTTATGTAAATCTAATATTTCAGCAAGACACATTATCCAATAAGTATCTTTTTTTAAATTAAGCACTTCACAAATATGGGAGGGAGCAGATTTAAAACAGCCAAATTCTTTAGATATATTAATGTTCATGATTTGAGTTTCAAGTTCTAGGCTTAAGAGCTCTATTTCTTGGTCAGAGAGGGCTGTCCCAAAAGAATATGATTCAATTAGTAGTTGATAATTCATAAAAATTTTTTTAATTTAAAAATTTAATTATTCAAGTGCTCCAATGAGTTATTTTTATTCAAGCATAAATATACCCTGAAGCTTCAACAATAGG
Organism: Prochlorococcus sp. MIT 1314; assembly: GCF_034093315.1. Classification (GTDB taxonomy): domain Bacteria; phylum Cyanobacteriota; class Cyanobacteriia; order PCC-6307; family Cyanobiaceae; genus Prochlorococcus_A; species Prochlorococcus_A marinus_Y. Next base: position 562,591 of record NZ_CP139300.1, read on the forward strand.
TTTTACTCCAGGATTCATGAAAAATATGGTAGAGAACATTTTTTGAGTCTTAAAAATTACAGTTGCCGTCTAAGTATCATCTAATAATTTATCAATATAAAATGTTTTAACTATAAATCTTTTTCAAAAAAATTAATCTAGAAAAATTAGTTTTTATTAAGCAAAGTATTAACTAATTTTTATTTATGAGTTATAAATCAACTATAAAAATCGATTTTAATTTTGGACTCAAAAATTTCTCAAAGAGAACAATGGACTAGTAAGCTAGGATTCATTCTCGCTGCAGCTGGTAGTGCAGTAGGTCTCGGAAACCTTTGGGGTTTTGCTTACAGAGCATCTCAAGGAGGAGGTGCAGCTTTTGTACTTTTATATATATTGATCGTATTGATTGTATGTCTACCAGTATTTGTTGCTGAAATGGCTTTAGGGAGAAACGCAATGGCAAGTACATTACTTGCACCTGTTAAGCTGGCCGGGAAAAATTGGTATCCATTAGGGATTTTGTTCTTTATAGCTCCTTTAGGTATAGCATCATATTATTCAGTGATAATGGGATGGACAGCCGATACCTTGTTCCATTCTTTATTTTTTGGATTACCGAAGAATTTAACTGAAGCAGAAGCCTTCTTTGGCTCAATAAGTAGTGGTAGCAGTGTTTTATTGGGCCACCTATTAAGTCTTATTCTTACAGCCATCATAGTTTCATCAGGTATAAAAAAAGGTATAGAAAAGGTTACTAGATATTTCATGCCAATCCTTTTCATAATCATTGTGATTCTTGCTATTTGGGCTACTTCACTTTCAGGAGCATGGGAAGGATATAAAACATTTTTACTTAAGTTTGATTTTAACGAATTAAGAAATCCTCAAACAATAAGAAACGCTTTTACACAAGCATTCTTTTCATTAAGCCTAGGGATTGGAATTATGGTTACCTACGCATCGTATTTAAATAAAAAAAGTAATCTTCCAAAACTAAGTGTTGGAGTTGCATCATTAGATACTTTGGTTGGACTAATGGCTGGATTTATAACTTTCCCAATAGTTTTAACATTCGGTTTAAGTGACGCTATTTCTGAATCCACAGTTGGGGCTTTATTCATATCAATTCCAACAGGCTTGGGTTCATATGGTGCAGCGGGAAGAATTGTAGCCATTGCATTTTTTGCACTAGCTTATATTGCAGCTATAACGTCTTCTGTTTCATTATTAGAAGTTCCTGTTTCCTCATTAATGGATAAATTTGGCTTCAAAAGAGAAAAATCGGTTTGGTTGATAACTCTATTTTTATTCTTAGCAGGCATTCCTTCTGCATTAAATTTAAATATTCTTGGAACAGTTGATTCGATTTTTGGAGGTGTATTACTAATCTTTGGTGGATTCTTAGTTACTTTCTTTATGGGATGGGTAGTCCCAGGGAAGTTTAATGAAGAACTTAATGTTTCTAAAGTTGGAGCCAAAACAACACGTTATTTGAAATTCATGACAAGATGGGTTGCGCCTCCAATTATTGGTTTTGGACTATTTATTAGTGTGTTTGATTTGCTGAAAGGCTGGGTAAGTTAAAAAATGTTTTACTGCGGAACCTTTTTTAAGTAAATATTAAATTTCAACTTCTTTTAATCTCAAAATTATCGGCAGAAAACATCCCGGATAAGAAAATATATAAAATATATCTAGGTGTTGAATTTAAAGAAATTACAACGCAATCAAGAATAGATTACAAATTTAATGTCAACCAATTCTGATTCATTAAAAAAAAAGCTTACTGAAAATTTTTCTGAATTTTCTCAACTATCTGACTATTCTTTTATGAATTGTCTTAAAGCAGATCCTCAATCAACGAAAGATGGAAATGATCATAAGTCGCGTTCAGTATATTCAGGTCATTACGTACCAGTTCTCCCAACTGCTATTCCAGACCCAGAATATATCTCCCATAGCAAGAAACTTTTTAAAGAATTAGGTTTAAGCTCAGATCTTACTAGAGACAAGAATTTTTGTCGTTTTTTCGCAGGTGATATTTCTGTTGCTGATTATCCAATGAGTCCTGTTGGTTGGGCAACAGGTTATGCATTATCAATTTACGGGACTGAATATAATCAACAATGTCCCTTTGGCACTGGCAATGGTTATGGCGATGGCAGAGCAATTTCTGTTTTTGAAGGTTTATTCAATGGGAAAAGAATGGAGATGCAACTTAAAGGAGGAGGTCCAACCCCCTACTGTCGAGGAGCAGATGGTAGGGCTGTACTACGGTCTAGCGTAAGAGAATTTCTTGCACAGGAATTAATGGATGCTTTGGGGATACCTACTTCAAGATCTTTAACACTTTATGTCTCACGTACAGAAATAGTTAGAAGACCTTGGTATTCCAAAGGTTCCAAGTATTTTGAACCTGACATCATGATTGATAATCAAGCTGCTATTACTACTAGAGTCGCTCCATCTTTTTTACGAATTGGACAGCTTGAACTTTTTGCAAGACGAGTTCGTAATAATGCACATGAGGAGGCCCTTACTGAACTAAAGATGATAGTACAGCATCTTATAGAAAGAAACTATAAAGATGAAATTGAATATGACATTTCACTTAAAAGTAAGGTAATAAAAATGGCTTCTTTATATAGATCGCGACTTATATCTCTTGTAGCCAACTGGATAAGAGTTGGTTATTGCCAGGGTAATTTTAATAGTGATAATTGTGCTGCCGGAGGCTACACCTTGGACTATGGTCCCTTTGGATTCTGTGAATTATTTGATCCAAGATTTCAACCATGGACAGGTGGAGGTGAACATTTCTCATTTTTTAACCAACCTTCTGCTGCGGAAATCAACTTTAAAACTTTCTGTTCTTCTCTTAAGCCGTTACTTTCAGAAAACAAGCAAGATCAAGAAAAATTAGATCAAATCGAAATGGATTTTTCAGAATTGATGAACAAAGAGTTGAAGAAAATGTGGGCAAACAAGCTTGGTTTAGAACATTACAACGAAACTCTAATAAATGATTTTTTTAATCTCATGATCATTTCAAAAGCAGACTATACAATTTTGTTCCGTAAACTCTCTGAAATACCTGATAACTTAGATTCTTTAAAAGACAGTTTTTATTTACCTATTAATGATGAGCTCAATAATAGGTGGGGAATATGGCTTGAAAACTGGCAATCAGTCTTGAAGAAAGAGGGAAATATTAAAGCAAAATCGGCATCAATGAAATCCCTTAATCCAGTCTATACTTGGCGCGAATGGATGGTCGTTCCCGCATATGAAGAAGCTGAAAAAGGAAATTATGACAAAATAAAGGAGTTGCAGGTTGTTTTTAGCAATCCATATATAGAACAACCCTCAGAAATAGATCAAAAATATAATCGACTAAAGCCAAGCCAGTATTTCAACTATGGAGGAGTATCTCATTACAGTTGTTCTTCATAAAAGTTGAATCCTCAAAATGCAAATTGAATAACTTAGAGAAAAATTTTATTAATTTATGGCCGTAGGTATTCCAACTACTGATACAACTCCCACATAAAGTATAGCGGGCTTCTTTCCAACATTTTTCACATAGTGTGCGCCCCATTATTACTCTCTATAAATGCCTCCCCTGCTTTAAAGAAATTATTTTCTTTACCCCTCACATGCTTTAATCTTCCTCTGGTGACATGAATCAACATCGGAGATAGATGAGTATGTATTGGAGCTTTCAATTCAGAAAGAATCTTGACTTTTAAGAGTCTTAATTCAGGCTTAACATCTAGATAATTAAATTTTTTTTCCACTTAGTCTTTTTGAACTTTGAATAATAGGTATAAGTTCAATCTTTTCTTCAGCAAGAGAAGGTTGTGGTAAAACTAAAGTCCCAATAAAAAGGTATATTAAGGGGATAATATTTTTAGTTTTATTAAATATTAGTTTTAAATTATAATAATTAGTTTTAAAAATAATAAACTTATTTTTTATATAACTTTTCTAATAGTTTAATTTCCTCTCTTAGTTCCTTACCTCTTTTATTCAATTTATTATTTTTAATTATTATTGGGATAATCCACCAAGCCTGAAGACCTAAAAAGATAAATACTAGAATCAATAATTCAAAAGTACCAGGCTGCATTTAATAAATAAACCTTCTTTGTTAATAACATTATTCTAAAAGTTATTAAACATTCATGAGATATTCAATATTTCTAGGCTGCCTCTAATTCAATATTAAGTTCAATACCCTTTGAAATGATTGCTTCTTTAAATTCAATAAGTTTGGAAATTATTCTTTGCTTCTCTTGATCAGTTTTATAGATATCCTCTACGACTTCCTGCATTGCAAGTGTAACTTTTTGTAGTTTAATTTCTAAATCTTCCCTGTAATTCATAAGTTTAAAGAAATTACCTTTTTTATTAAAAAACAAAATAATTATTAGTAAATGAGTACTTAACCCTAAAAGGATTAGGCTCAAATGGTCAGGAAATTTAAAAAGAAGAGAATAAAAAACATAATGATAAGACTTTTTTAAAAAGAAAGCTTCTAATAATTAAATCATTTGAATTATTAGATAATTAAAAAGAGAATAATAATCCAATAAAAAAGGGCTTAATAAAACCCTGAAAAAATTTAACAAGGATTTTTATTAGAAAATCCTGGAAGAATTTACCAGTAAAATAATAAGCTCCCAAAAGAGCAAACATTCCAAGCATTGCATCTTTACCATTAAGCTTTTCAGCCTTTTCGGTCATGTTTTTTTGCGAATTCCATAATAAAGTGAAATAGATTATTTCTAAAAACTAATTATTTGAATATTAGAATAATTTAGTATTTTCTACCAAATTTATATCTTTCTAAAGATTTAAAAATAAATACTTAAACAACGGTTGAACTTTATTAATTGGCGAACCAACTTGTAAGGCGTAATAATTCCAAAAAATAACTATTTAATGATATATGATACGTATATGCTACAAATATGTAGTAAATATCTTGAGAATAACTTAATTTCGACTTAATGCTTTACATTTGTTAATAGTAATGTTACATTAGTTAACAATTACATAACTTAAATGGCTAATTCAAGCGTTACTACTGAATCAGGTGGCAGGCAGAATATGTTCCCAACTGAGACACGTCCTTACATAGATGAGTCTGTTTCATACGACAGCTATCCACAAAATGCAGAAAAAGTTAATGGTCGTTGGGCAATGATCGGGCTTGTTGCTTTAGTTGGTGCTTACGTTTCAACTGGACAAATTATTCCTGGCATTTTTTAATGAGTCCTCTTTCAGGTTTTTTAGCCGTAATTGTATTTTTTACAGCTATCCTCGTAGCTTATCTAACTAAGCAATTTCAAAACGAAAACTCAAACTATTTATCTTCAAATCAAATGAAAAACACAAACACAAACACAAAAGTTAAAACAATCGAAAAAGAAAAAGTCGTTGCTGAAACTCTTAACGGCAGATTCGCAATGCTTGGACTAATTGCTGCTCTTGGAGCATATCTAACAACAGGTCAAATAATTCCTGGGTTTGTTTAAACAAACCAACTAGTAAATCTATAAATTAACAAAATGGAAAATTCAAAACCAACTTATTGGCAAGAAGCTGAGAGGACTAATGGAAGAATGGCAATGATGGGCTTATTTGCACTAGTTGTAAATTACGGCTTATTTGGGTGGATAATCCCTGGAATATTTTAAAATGAATTTAGGCTTACTTTTTCTAAAGGTAAATGCTTTAGGAGTAATAACTCTCTCTGAACTTGATTGGATAACTAACCATCAATCTGAATTTTCAAGGTTAGATATGGCTCTAGTTATTAAAATCGGCCGTCTAATGGATTCAGGAGTTGTTGAAATTGATAATAAATTATCTGTTTAAATTATAAAAAATCATCGTCATGAGTGTTTGTCAATAGGGATACTGACAGGCACTTTTTTATGAGAAAAACTATATAAAAAAAGAGATTGTTTCTTAGCTAAAAACAATCTCTCAATTACCTAATTCTTACATGAAAATTTCAAGTAAGCTCACAGATTTTAACTGATTTTTTTTAATAGTAAATACGTTAAATTACTTTTGTTATTTATCTTTTTAAACCACCTCTTTTTATCCATAAAAACCATGTAACCCAAATTGGAGGGAGAAATCTGATTAAAAAAGAAATTTTATATATATAGAATGGGGCATTTTCACTTTGAAATAAATTTATCAAAAAAGTAGATGTAGTTACCCAGAGTAAAATTATCAATATGTTGGCTCCCAACAAAGCGAACTTATTTTGTTTGAATATTTTTGGCATAAGGTAAATTTTATATATTCTGAATTTTAAATAATCTCGGAAAATAAATTATATATTGTCAAAAAAACTTCAAATTTAAAATCCATATCCAAATAAAAAAAATACTAAATTTTAATCCCTCTCCGAATAACATTCCAAAAGCAATAGGAGGCAAAAATAATAAAAAAAGAATAGAGAATAAACTAAATAAAGCAAAAGATCCTCTTAGAAAAAAATTCTTTCTTTTTGTTCTTCTTAGATTTTTTAAGGTATTCCACTCCCATTCGATCAACCTATAGAACTTTTCTGATAATAAAAATAAATACTTCATTAATATTATTAATTTCTATCAGCTTTTCCTATTTATAAAATTAATTTCTCCTGTTAGCAATAAACTTTATCTCCCTCTTCAGAAAGATAATAAATTCTATTTTCTGAACTTACAAAGAAAGTTAATCCCTTATATTGTGATCTTCTAAATTTATTTAATCTATATTTGTGTAAATCCCAATTATCTGTACTTATATCAGGATTAAATTCTTCTTCTTTTAAGAAAGGTACATAAGTTGGACTAATTTTTGTTTTTTTGGCTAAACTTTTGTTTCGTTTTGAATAAAAAAATAATAGAAATAAAAGTACAAAAAAAACAATCAGCAAAAAAAGAATTAATAATATATTTTTCATGGTCACTTTTTCTAATTTTAAAAAACTTTATTTTGGAGAATCAAGAACTTTTCACAATAAATTTTTTAATAAGTAAAAAGTCCTATTGTTATATTCTTGTATTTTTGAATACTTATCAAGGGTGTACTTAAATTAGATTATAGAGTGAGTAGCATTTTCAACATGACTCAAAATTCCATGAATACTCCTTATGCAAAAAGAGTAGCTGAAAAATTTAGAGAGGCTCAAAACTATTTAAAAGCTAACGGTTTTAGTAGATCTACTAAACATTTACTGGAAGATATTGGAAATTGTGTTGAAAAATAATAATGCCAATGCCCCCTTACTTACCATAATTACAATACGGCTACGATGATGTCTTTACAATCATTGTTTTTGGGTTAAAGGGAGTTGCTTGGGATGTATCTTGATTTTATTAATTTCTTTTTTTGAATTTAAATGCAAAAAAACAAAATAGTAAGCCTTAAAAGACTAACTAAACATTAAATAAGAACTCCATTACATCTCCTTCGTTTACAACATATTCCTTACCTTCACTTCTTAATAAACCTTTAGTTTTTGCATTTGCAATTGAACCAGAATCAATTAAATTTTGATATGAAATAGTTTGAGCTCTAATAAATCCTTTTTCAAAATCAGTATGAATTACTCCTGCAGCTTGTGGTGCAGTCATCCCATCTTTTATAGTCCAGGCTCTTGTCTCCTTTTCTCCTGTAGTGAAATAAGTTTTTAATCCCAGTAATTTATATGTTGATCTAATTAAAGAACTTAAGCCCCCTTCTTTTACTCCTAAACCAATAAGATAATCTTTTTTATCTTCTGGTTCTAACTCTATTAATTCAGATTCTACTTGAGCTGATATTTTTATGCATTCTGTATTTTCACTACTTGCCAAACTCTGAACTTTTGATGAGAAATCATTACCTTCAGCTAAATCATTTTCATTCAAATTTGTTGCGTAAATAATTGGTTTTGCGGTAAGGAAGCCTAATTGCTTAATTATTAAATTTTCTTCTTCGCTGAGAGATATTGATCTAACTGAAAGTCCTTTCTGTAGCTCTTCTTCAATTTTTTCTAGTAAAGTATCTTCTTTCGCTGCCTCTTTACTAGTTCTAACCTGTTTTTTAATTCTTTCTCTTCTTTTTTGGAGCTGGGATAAATCAGCTAAATTCAATTCCAGATTAATTATCTCAATGTCATCCAAAGGATCTACCTTCCCGGATACATGAATTACATCACTATCTTCAAAACACCTTACAACATGTACTATTGCATCAACCTCCCTAATATTTGATAAAAATTTATTTCCCAAACCTTCGCCTTTACTGGCTCCTTTTACTAGTCCTGCGATATCTACAAATTCAATTTTTGTTGGGATAATATTTTGGCTAGAACTTAAATCACCTAACTCTTGCAACCTTTGATCTGGGACTGAAACTATACCTTTATTAGGTTCTATAGTACAAAAGGGGAAATTAGCCGCTTGTACTTTAGCATTTTCTACAAGTGCATTAAATAAAGTTGACTTTCCAACATTTGGTAATCCAATAATACCTGCTTTTAACATTTGAAAAAATTTATGGAAAAATTATCAAGAAAACATCTTCTAGTAATATAGTATTTACTTAACCAATCTTGGATAAGTTAATTATAATCGTTTTGATTATTTATTTAGTTCCCAAATATTTTCAATTACTGTTTTTCAAAAGAAATGCTTAATTTAATAAAAAAAAATATAAATCTAAGAAGTGGAATTATATTGCTTTCTCTAGCTATACTTTTCTTTTTTATAACCAATTCCTTCAAGAAAAATAAGTCAAAAGATATTTCTAATTTTGTCGTTCAAGTTGAAAAAGGAATCCTCTCAGATTCAATTAATACAAGTGGTGAAGTAAAAGCAATCAGGACAAGCAATATTGGTCCTAGGAAGCAAGGTGTAATAAAAGAAATTAAAGTAGAGGAGGGCGATCTTGTAAAAAAAGATCAAGTTTTAGCTTCTCTTGATGATGAAGATTTCATCTATAAAATTGAAGAGCTTGAATTAAATGTAGAAAAACAAAAATCTGAATTTTTAAGGAGAGAATATTTATATCAAGAAGGTGCAGTAAGCAAAGAAGATTATGAAAGTTATAAAAATAACTACAACATTAGTAGCGCCAAACTTAATGATGCAAAAGCTGAAAAAAGTTTCTATTTAATTAAAGCTCCTTATGGAGGGAAGATAACTGCAAAATATGCGGAGATAGGATCATATGTTACCCCAAGTACAAATTTAAGTTCAGACTCTAAAACTAAAAACTTTATTTTTGAACTATCAGAGGGCCTCGAAATTGTTGCCAAAGTTCCTGAGAGCGACATTGGTAGAATAAAAATAGGTCAAGAAGCTTCTGTAAGAATTGAGGCTTATCCATCAAAAAAATATAGTGCCATAGTTAAAAAAATAGCTACAAGAGCTGTAAAAGATAATAATGTAACCTCATTCGAAGTAACTTTAAATTTTAAAGATATTTCTGAAGAAATAAAAATTGGAATGACCGCTGATCTTGAATTTAGAGTTGAAGGTATTGAAGAAAAAATTCTAGTGCCAACAGTTTCTATTGTCACTGAAAAAGGTGAAAAAGGAATTTTGAAAGTCGATAAAAACAATTCTCCCAAATTCGAAAAAATTGAAATTGGCATTAGTGGTGGAAATAAAACATCAGTTATTGATGGATTAGAACCTGGAGAGCAAATCTTTATAGATATTCCACCTTGGGCTAAGAAGAGATAATGAGTTTAAAATCTGAAAACTCTAAAAAACCAATTTTACTTTTAGTCGATGGTCACTCACTTGCTTTTAGAAGCTTCTATGCATTTAGTAAAGGGATTGATGGAGGGTTAACGACCAAAGAGGGATTTCCCACAAGTGTCACCTATGGATTTCTTAAAAGCCTTCTGGATAATTGCAAAAATATAAGTCCTGAGGGTGTTTGTATTACTTTTGATACTGAAAAACCTACTTTCAGGCATGAATTAGATCCAAACTATAAGGCCAATAGAGATGTAGCACCAGATGTTTTTTTTCAGGATATTGAACAACTAGAAATCATCTTAGAAGAAAGTCTTAATTTACCAATTTTTAAATCTCCAGGTTACGAAGCAGATGATCTTCTAGGCACAATCGCAAATGATGCTTCTTCTAAAGGATGGTGCGTTAATATTCTTTCTGGCGATAGGGACTTATTTCAATTAGTAGATGATCAAAAAGATATTTATGTACTTTATATGGGTGGTGGTCCATATGCAAAAAGTGGTAATCCAACTCTTATAAATGAAAATGGAGTAAAAGAAAAATTAGGTGTTGCTCCAGAAAGAGTAGTTGATCTTAAAGCTCTAACGGGTGATAGTTCTGATAATATTCCTGGAATTAAAGGGGTAGGTCCAAAAACCGCAATTAATCTACTAAAAGAAAACGATACACTTGATGGGATTTATAAGGCTTTGGACAAGATTCAGCAGAACAATGATAAAAAATATAAAGGATTCATCAAAGGTTCAGTTATAGAAAAGCTCAGAAACGATAAACATAATGCCTTTCTTTCTAGGGATCTAGCAAAAATAAATACTGAAGTACCTTTGATATTAAATGATGGTTATGAATTAAAAAATATAAATCAAGAACTCCTCTCAGAGTCACTGCAAAAACTTGAATTATCAACACTACTTCGGCAAATTGATATTTTCAATTCAACTTTTAGTAAAGGTGGTTTTGACAAAAATAAAGTAGCTAAAGAAGAGGAGAAAGATCCAAAGGTCTCTAGTAAAAGTGAATTAGAAAATAGTGAAAATAAAATCCCTACAATCAAAGTAACTGTAGTAAATGATTTTGAATTACTTGATAAATTAACTCAAAGATTAGAAAAGACCAATGAGATAGTTTCTTTAGATACAGAGACTAATAGTTTAAATCCAATCGATGCCGAACTTGTTGGGATAGGACTATGTCTTGGAGAAGAAACTGATGATTTATTTTATATACCTCTTGGTCATCAAACAAAAAAAGAGATACCCAATCAATTAACAATTGAAGATGTTTTCTCGAAACTAAGAACTTGGATAGAAGATCCAAAAAAAGAAAAGGCACTCCAAAATTCTAAATTTGACAGGCAAATATTTTTTAATCACGGACTTGATCTTAAAGGAGTAACCTTTGACACCTTGTTAGCAGACTATCTTCTAAATAATCAGGAGAAGCATGGGTTAAGTGAAATTAGTTTTAGATTATTTGGATTTAAGCCTCCTTCATTTAAGGAAACAGTTGGAAAAAATAAAGACTTTTCATTTGTTCATATTGATGAAGCTAGTATTTACTGCGGTTATGATGTATTTCTAACTTTAAAGATTGTCAAAATTTTTAAAGAAAGATTTTTAACAGAAAAAAATGAATTAATCAAATTGTTCGAAGAAATCGAGCTTCCTTTAGAGCCGGTATTGTCTCAAATGGAAATGAATGGCATAACCATCGACATCCCTTATTTAGATAAACTATCAAAAGAACTAAAAAGTACCTTAGAAGATATTGAAAGTAAAGTTTATGAATTAGCAAAGGAAAATTTTAATCTAGCTTCACCAAAACAACTCGGAGAGATCTTGTTTGAAAAATTAAATTTGGATAAAAAGAAATCACGTAAAACAAAAACAGGATGGAGTACAGATGCAGTGGTTCTTGAACGATTAGTCGACGAGCATGAAATAATCCAACATTTAATAAAACATAGAACTCTTAGCAAATTACTAAGCACCTATATTGATGCTCTTCCAAATCTTATTAACGAAAAGACAGGAAGGGTTCATACAAACTTTAATCAAGCTGCTACAGCGACTGGGAGACTTAGTAGTAGCAATCCTAATCTTCAAAATATCCCGATCAGGACTGAATTTAGTAGGAGAATTAGAAAAGCATTCTTGCCTGAAAAAAATTGGAAACTTTTATCAGCTGATTATTCTCAGATCGAATTAAGAATACTTGCTCACTTAGCGGATGAAGAAATATTAATTAATGCATTTCATAAAAATGATGACATTCATTCTTTGACTGCAAGATTAATTTTCGAAAAAGAAGAAATATCATCCGAAGAAAGGAGAGTTGGGAAAACAATAAATTTTGGAGTTATCTATGGTATGGGGATAAAAAAGTTCGCCCGTTCAACAGGAGTCAGTACCGCAGAGGCAAAAGAATTCCTAATAAAATACAAAGAAAGGTATTCAAAAATTTTCAAATTTCTTGAACTCCAAGAAAGGCTTGCCTTATCAAAAGGTTATGTAAAAACAATTTTTGGTCGAAAGAGAGAATTTAAGTTTGATAAAAATGGACTTGGGAGATTATTAGGAAAAGATCCTTACGAAATTGACTTGCAGTCCGCAAGAAGGGCTGGCATGGAAGCACAGTCATTAAGGGCCGCAGCTAATGCACCAATTCAGGGTTCAAGTGCAGACATTATTAAAATTGCAATGGTTCAACTAAATAAGAAATTCATACAAATGAATGTCCCCGCAAAAATGCTTTTACAAGTACATGATGAATTATTGTTTGAAGTTGAACCAGATTCTTTGGAAATTACGACGAAATTAGTTAAGAAGACTATGGAAGATTGTGTAAAATTAAATGTGCCTCTTTTAGTTGATATTGGTATTGGAGACAATTGGATGGAGACAAAATAAACCTTATGAAATATTTAATTTAAGATGATCAAACTTTTTAATACTTTAAGCAAAAGAGTTGAGGTTTTTAAGCCTATTAATGATGTAGTAAAAATTTATTGTTGTGGAGTAACTGTTTATGATTTATGTCATCTTGGTCATGCCAGAAGTTATATCGCTTGGGATGTATTGAGAAGATTTTTAATATACAGTGATTTCAAAGTGAAGTATGTTCAAAATTTTACAGATATTGATGACAAGATTTTAAAAAGAGCTAAAGAAGAACGCAGTTCAATGAAGGAAGTATCTGAAAAGAATATTATTGAATTTCATAAAGATATGGATTCTTTAGGGATAATGCGTGCAGATAGTATGCCAAGAGCAACGAATCATATATGCAATATCTGCTCATTCATAACAATCCTTGAGGACAAAGGTTATGCATACTCTAGGGATGGAGATGTTTATTATTCTGTTTTTAAAAATAAAAATTATGGAAAGCTAAGTAATCAAAATATAAAAGAACAAAATATAAATCAGCAAGGAAGAATGGCTAATGAGGAAAATAGTAAAAAACTAAATCCACAAGATTTCGCACTATGGAAAAAAGCCAAAGATGATGAACCATTTTTTGATTCGCCATGGGGTAAAGGTAGGCCAGGATGGCATATTGAATGTTCAGCGATGGTTAAAGATGAATTGGGAGATACTATTGATATCCATTTAGGTGGTTCTGACTTGATTTTTCCACATCATGAGAATGAAATAGCCCAATCAGAGGCAGCCAATGGCAAAAAGCTAGCGAACTATTGGTTACACAATGGAATGGTCAATGTAAATGGACAAAAGATGAGTAAATCTCTTAAAAATTTTAAAACTATCAGAGAGCTCATTAAGTCAGGTATAAGCCCTATGACTTTGCGATATTTTGTTATGACTGTGAATTATAGAAAACCACTTGATTTTACTGAGGAAGCTTTAAGGAGTGCTTCAGAAGCTTGGAAAAACATTAATGTAGCCCTTTCTTTTATGGACCTTACAAAAGGCACTTTTAGATCTATTGATAAAAATGAATCTATCGAAGAAGAATATAAAGAGAAAATAAGTTTTGAATTATCTCAAAAAAAGCTTAAATTTTCTGAAGCTCTGGGAAATGACCTTAATACTGCAGGTGCTATTGCAATTATTTACGATTTAGCAAAACCATTAAAAAACTTTTTAAACCAATTTCAAAGGGTTGAAGGTTTAAAAATAGACCTAAATGAAAAATTCTTTCTACTTGAGAATTTTAAGACTCTTGAAAAGTTGACTGAGGTACTCGGTCTTAAAAAGGAGGTTTTAGTAAAAGAAAGTAACATTACAGAAGAAGAAATATCATCGCTAATTAATGAAAGATTGAAAGCAAAAAAGGATAAGAATTATGCGAAGGCCGATGAAATCAGAAATTTGTTAAAAGAGAAAGGTATTGAACTTATTGATCAATCAAAGGAAATAACAACATGGATAAGGGTCTAAATTTTAAGAAAAAAACCAATTTGAAATTTTTGTTTTTTAAATACACCGTTAAATGGGAAGATATTAGAAATATCAGAGAAAATTGAAATACATTACTGTGCTCGGTTCTACTGGTTCAATAGGGACTCAAACACTCGAAATAGCTAGTGAGCAGCCTGATAAGTTTAAAGCCGTAGCTCTTTCGGCAGGAAGAAATATTGATTTATTAACTGAACAAGTTAAAACACATAAACCAGAAGTAGTTGCAATTGAGGATGAAAATCTTATAAAAGATTTAAAAGATAATATTAATAACTTAGATTTGGATAGTGCTCCCTTGGTTTTGGGTGGCAAGGAAGGGATTAACGCAGTTGCGGCATGGGAAAAGGCAGATACTGTGGTAACCGGGATAGTAGGCTGTGCAGGCTTAATTCCAACAATGTCAGCAATTAATGCAGGGAAAAATATTGCACTTGCTAACAAAGAAACTTTAATTGCCGCAGGGCCAATTGTTATTCCTGCATTAAAGAAAAATAATAGTAGGCTTTTACCCGCTGATTCAGAACACTCTGCTATCTTTCAATGTTTACAAGGATTACCTAATTATGAAAATGCAGATTTTTCAACTGGAGAGGCGCCTAAGGGTTTAAAAGCTATACATTTAACAGCTTCTGGTGGTGCTTTCAGAGATTGGGCCGTTGAGGATTTAAAAAATGTCACAGTGGAAGATGCGACTTCACATCCTAATTGGGATATGGGAAAAAAAATAACTGTAGATTCTGCAACTCTTATGAATAAAGGATTAGAAGTTATAGAAGCTCATTATTTATTTGGGACCTCTTACGAAAATATCGAAATAGTTATCCACCCTCAAAGTATTATTCATTCAATGATTGAGATGGAAGATTCTTCAGTATTAGCTCAATTAGGTTGGCCAGATATGAAGCTACCTATACTATATGCGATGAGTTGGCCTGAAAGATTTAAAACAAATTGGAAAAGATTAAACCTAAGTGAAATTGGAAAATTAACTTTTAAAGAGCCTGACAAGTTTAAATATCCATGCATGGGACTTGCCTATTCAGCGGGAAAATCTTCTGGGACTATGCCTGCAGTCTTAAATGCTGCTAATGAAATGGCTGTTGAACAATTCCTTAAAGAAAAAATTTCTTTTCAAGAAATTCCAACATTTATAAGTAAGGCTTGTGAATCACATATGGAGAATTTGAATTTGAGTCCAGAATTGGAGGATATTCTTGAAGTAGACAATTGGGCCAGACTTTTTGTTAAGCAAGAAATTAAAAAAGGGAAAAAATACGTAAGTATTGGATAAAAGTGAATATCAAAAAGCATCTTCTACTATGCGCAACACCCACAAAACAGAAATGTTTTAAAGGCAATGAAGGTCAAAAAACATGGGAATGTCTGAAAAAGACTTTAAAAAAATTTGAGAATGATCCCTCTACAAAAAACGTTCATATATTAAGATCAAAAGCTGACTGTTTAAGGATATGTAAGAACGGCCCAATTCTTCTTGTTTGGCCTGATGGTATTTGGTACGAAAAAGTTTCTCCAGAAAAAATTTCAGAAATTTTTGCATCACATATTATTAACGGTAAGCCAATAGAAAAATGGATTTTCAAAAAAACACCATTTTTAAATAGTCCTAAATACTTATAAACCAATTCTTTACGACTTCGTCTGACCAGCAACCATTAATGGAGTGAAAACCATTATGACCTCCTTTCTCAGTTATAAAAATAGTAAATTTATCAATAGATTCTTTCCTCAAATTCAAAGTATCATTATATGGCACCCAAGGATCATCCTTGGCATGAATAAAAAGCATTGGAGGTAATTTTTTTATTGAGTTTTGGATTCTAAATATTGGAGAAGCTTTATAATAATAATCTTCTAAAGAATTAAATCCCCAACTAGGAGCTGTAAATTTCTGATCAAATTCCCTTATACTTTTTAAATTTCTAATTTTTTTTCTTAATTTCTCGTTATTAATAATTTTGCCTTCATCATGAAATCCGTCCCATAACTGATTTTTTAAGCGGTGAAGTAACCATTTCTGGTAGATATAATTTCTAGATTTTTCAATACAGAGACTGCATGATGATAAATCTAAAGGGCTACTCACGCAGGCCAGGCCATCTAAAAGTTTTTCTCCTTTGTTTGAATGGTAATCTAAGCAGGCATTTAAAAGAATTGTTCCGCCTAAAGATAATCCAACTCCGTAAATTGGAGGATTATTCATCTTAGTGAGATCTTTAAACCCTAAATTAATCAATTTTTTAAAATAATTAATTGCTGAAATAACATCACTCGAGCATCTAGCACAATAATTTCCTTTAGCTAAATATCTCGCAGATCCAGATCCTCTTAGATTTAATTTGAGAACTCCAAAACCATTATTTGCTAATTTCCTAGAGATTCTTCTTAAACCAAACCGTTTTGTTGAGCCCCCTAAACCATGAGTAACGATTACAAAACCCCTAAGAGAGTTTAAGTTTTCAGGTAATTCTAGAAATCCTAGAAGATAATCACATTCAAATTTTTCAGAAAGAATTTTATTAATCGGAAAGAATATTTTTTTATTTTTTTTTGATTTAAAAAAATCAATAACAAAAGTATCTCTCAAAGTTTGTAAGTCGCCACCTATCCAAGGAAATACTTCTCGAAATGGCTTGTTTTTTAAGTAATCTGAAAAACTAGAAGATATACTATTATTTCTCCCCAACTCCAAGATCCTTTAATTCCCCAATTAGATCATTCAATACCTTCTTCGCATCACCAAATACCATAGAAGTATTTGGTAGATCAAATAAATCATTTTTTATTCCAGAGTAACCTGCGCTCATACCTCTTTTAATTACAAATACAGTTCTTGCTTCCTGCACATCAAGAACTGGCATGCCATATAAAGGAGAAGAACTATCATTTTTAGCTTGAGGATTAACTACATCATTTGCTCCTAAAACCAAAACAACATCTGTTGCTGGAAAATCAGGATTTACAACGTCCATTTCTTTAAGTTGCTCGTAAGGCACATCTGCTTCTGCTAAAAGTACATTCATATGTCCAGGCATCCTTCCTGCCACTGGATGTATAGCATAAACAACTTCAATACCATTTTGCTCTAGTTTTTTTGTCACTTCCCTTAAGGTATGTTGGGCTTGAGCTACTGCAAGACCATATCCAGGAACAATTATTACCTTATTAGCTGCCTCTAAAGTCAATGCGCATTCTTCAACACTGCAAGAAGTTATATTTGTATATTCTCCTGAACCAGAAGAGGCTGTACTTTGTGCAGATAAAGATCCTCCAAAAAGAACTGAAACCAATGATCTATTCATACCCTTACACATTACTTGAGTAAGTATTAGACCTGCCGCTCCAACCATTGCGCCTGCTACTATTAAAAGCTGGCTATCTACAACGAAACCTGCTGCTGCCGCTGCAATCCCTGAATAGCTATTTAATAAAGATATAACGACTGGCATATCAGCTCCACCAATTGGCAAAGTAACTCCAATACCTAATAAAGAAGAAACTATAACTAAAAGCCAAATAGAACTTGTATTGCCGTTTATCAAATCAAAAAAGGCTATCATGGAAGCAACTGCAAAAACAATATTTACAAAATGTCTAACTTTGCTCTGAGTCCATCCTGGAGTTGACAACCAACCCTGTAACTTAGCCATTGCCACAATTGAACCTGTGAAAGTTATGGCACCAACAAATATAGAAACAGATATTGAAACTTCGTTAATCAGTGACTTAAAAAAATCAAAATTTTCTTGGCTACCAGATATAGGAAAAATAGCTACTCCTAGGGCCACTAAAAGTGATGACATTCCTCCACAACCATTGAACAATGCCACTGTCTCTGGCATGGAGGTCATAGGTACTTTTTTTGCAAGTATTGCTCCGAATAAACTACCTATGATTGATCCAATTATTATCCAAATCCAAGACTGAATAGCAATTCCAGAAGTACCCAAATAATAAGAAAGTAATCCTAATACTGATAGCGACATTGCAAATGCAGCTAATCTATTGGCATCCCTTGCTGATTTTACTTTTGACAATCCTTTTATTCCCAAAGCCAGTAAAAGTACAGCTAGAAGGTCAATAACGAATTTAATGATTACGGGTAGATTCATGTTAAAAATTACTTCTTATTTGATGGCTTACGACTAAACATCGCGAGCATTCGATCAGTTACAAAGAAACCTCCTACAACGTTGAAAAGAGCGAAGCCAAGAGAAACCGAACCAATAATTAAAAGTGGTACGTTACCTTCTGCTTTTACAATTAAAGTCAATGCTGCCAGCATTGTTATTCCTGAAATTGCATTTGCTCCGCTCATTAGAGGTGTGTGAAGAGTAGGAGGAACTTTTCCAATTAACTCGAGGCCCAATAAACTGCCAAGTAAAAGAACCCAAAGAAGACTTATAAAAGACATAATTTTAAAACCTCAATTTTCAAAAACTTTATTTTGAAGAACAACTCCTTCATCGCTTAATAAACATCCAGAAATGAGTTCATCCTCTTTATCTAATTTAATTACACCATCTTTTATAAAAGGTGTAATCAAAGATGTTAAGTTCTTAGCATAAAGTGAACTTGCATCATAAGGAACTGATGATGGTAATTCTCCCGCTCCTATAAGTTTTACCCCATCTTTGATAATAGTTTCATTTGATTTTGTTCCTTCACAATTACCTCCTTGAGAAACTGCCAAATCAATTACTACTGCACCAGACCTCATTTTTTCAATCATCGGAGAATCTATTAAAACAGGAGCCTTTTTCCCTAGAACTTGCGCAGTACAAATGGCAACATCAGCTTCAGATAAGTATTTAGTTAAAGTATCCTTCTGTTTTGAGAGAAATTCAGGAGTTACGGCTTTTGCATAACCCCCTGACTCGCTTGGTTTTTCGTCCACTTCAGGAAGTTCTATAAATCTTGCTCCAAGTGACTCTACTTGTTCTTTCACAGCAGGTCTTATATCTGATACAAAAACTATTGCACCAAGCCTTTTTGCAGTAGCAACTGCTTGCAATCCTGCAACCCCTCCGCCAAGAACTACCACTTTGGCTGGTTGAACAGTTCCTGCTGCAGTCATAAGCATGGGGAAATATCTATCTAACTCACTTGCAGCTAAAAGAACAGCTTTATAACCGGCAATATTGGCCTGAGAAGAAAGAACATCAGAAGATTGAGCTCTACTAATTCTAGGAAGCAACTCTAGTGATAAGGCTGAAATCTTATTACTATTTATAATCTTAAGCAGTTCCTTGTTACCATATGGATTAAGAAGACCAAGAAGAATAGCGCCTTTTTTTAATTTAGTTAAATTATCTTCAGATGGAGTTTGAACACAAAAAATCATGTCCGCTTCTCCCCAAATGTTTTGATCTAAGTCACTGATTATTGTGCCCCCGGAATCTTGATATGATAAGTCACTAAATCCTGATAATTTCCCCGCTGAACTTTCAATATAAACATCACATCCAAGGCTTTTTAATTTCTTTACCGCGTCTGGCGTAGCTGAAACTCTCCTTTCACCAGAGCATGTTTCGGAAGGAATAAGTATCTTTGTCAATTTATTTATTTTTTTAACATACTAAATATAAATTGAAGAAAGTCAAAAGTCTTAGATTTTTGTTAAAAATATATTTTCTTTTTAAAGAAAAATAGCTAACTAGAAGATATAGGTACTAAATAATCCAATGAGTATAAAAGCAATCGAATGTCCTGATGGAGTATGTCACAGCCATCATGGTGGTCATGCTGTTCCCAGACAAGCTATGCAGAAGAACCTAGAAAAGCATGGTAAAGATTGGTGCGAAAAATTAGCCGAGAGAATTTATGAAATGTCAGTTGATACTTATTCACAGACAGTAATGCCAAGCTTACACTCAGCGGGTTGGCAAAGAAGACATTTAGATTGGGAATTCAAGCTAGCAGAAAATGATTCTGAACCTGATGAAGCTCTTGTTGAAGGAATTATCAATGCTACGGAAAGCTTTTTAAGAAGTAGCGAAGTGCATCGATTATTTATTCAGGAATTAGTCCAGGGCACATTTGAAGAAGCAAATAACAAAAAAATAATTTCTAAAGCAATAAAATCTATCATTGAAGAAGAAATTGTTATTTCCCTAAGAGAAAAGAAAGAAACTCTTTTGAAGAAAATATCTGCAAAATTAGTATCAGAAGAAAAAGTTAGCGAGGAACTTGCAATAAATTCAGCCAAAGAGGGTTTCGAGGAAGTTGAAAGGCTACTTGCAAATCATAGCGAGGCAGTTTAGCTCTATTTCTTAATATTTTCTTTATAATGTTGGCGAAAACCGCCTCAAATATAAATTAAAAATTAAATTATTGTTTGGAAGTACAAAGTTGTAACTTATTAGACAATACTTTTAATATTTCTTGTGCTTATCTATATACAACTTTTTTATTTTCAATGGAAAGTATCAATAGAAAAAGAGTTGATATTGCAACCTGTTGGGCTACCAATAGAATTTCTGTAATGGATACTCTAGAAAGATATGAAGACAGTTATGCAATTGCAGAGGAATTTAGAGAATGGATTCTCCATATTGGAGAAAAGAATGAAAACTTAAGAAACTCCCTATTAAACTTCCCAAAGGAATTAAAAGAATTATTGGATCAAAAAATCAACGATTAAATAATAAATCCATCTTGTAAACCCGACCTTCATTATTTGGGTTTATTTATTATTATTAGTAGTGAAATCAGCAAATAAATGGAAAATAAAGAGAAAAATTCAAGTGTAGAAAATGTTGTAATTATAGGCTCTGGCCCTGCAGGTTATACAGCTGCAATATATGCAGCAAGAGCAAATCTTCAACCTTTGCTTGTAACAGGATTTAATTCAGGTGGTATTCCTGGTGGTCAATTAATGACCACAACATTTGTTGAAAATTATCCAGGCTTCCCCGATGGAGTACTAGGTCCTGAATTGATGGACTTAATGAAGGCTCAAGCAGAGAGATGGGGTACAAATTTATACGAAAGTGATGTTGTCTCAATTAATACTAATTTACATCCCTTTGAATTAAAAACTCTAGAAGGAACCATAAAAGCGAACTCAATTATTATTGCAACTGGAGCAAGTGCAAATAGATTAGGCGTAATAAATGAAGATAAATTCTGGAGTAAAGGCATAAGCGCTTGTGCAATCTGTGACGGAGCAACTCCACAATTTAGAAATGAAGAATTAGCTGTCGTAGGGGGAGGTGACTCTGCATGTGAAGAAGCAGCATACCTTACAAAATATGGAAGCAAAGTGCATTTGATTGTTAGATCAGAGAAATTAAGAGCCAGCGCAGCAATGGTTGATAGAATAAAAGCTAATCCAAAAATAGAAATTCACTGGAATACAAAGGTAGAGAAAGCTAACGGTTCTGAATGGCTTGAGAAAATAGAAACTATTCACTCTCAAGAAGGTAAAGGGGAAATTAATATCAAGGGTCTTTTTTATGCCATAGGGCACACACCAAATACAAAGTTTTTAAGCAACAAAATTAATTTAGATAGTAAAGGATATATTGCTTGCAAATCAGGACGACCAGAGACATCTATTGAAGGCATTTTCGCGGCAGGTGACGTTGTTGATTCAGAGTGGAGACAAGGAGTTACCGCTGCAGGAACAGGATGCATGGCAGCATTAGCCACTGAAAGATGGCTAGCCGAGAAAAACTTAGCAAACACCATAGTCAGAGAAACACCCGAACCAGAAAAAAAACTTAATTCATCAGAATTTAATGAAGACGAAGTCAATGAAGATACCTTCGATTCAAACTCTGAATGGCAAAAAGGCAGTTATGCATTAAGAAAACTTTATCACGAGAGCAAAAAACCTCTTTTAGTTATTTTTAGTTCCCCAAGCTGCGGCCCGTGTCATGTTTTGAAACCTCAATTAAAAAGGGTAATTAAGGAACTTGATGGTGCAGTGCTCGGCGTTGAAATAGATATTGATAAAGATCAAGATATTGCTAAACAAGCTGGTATAAACGGCACCCCAACAGTTCAACTTTTTAAAGAAAAATTATTAAAAAAACAATGGCAAGGTGTTAAACAAAGAAGTGAGTTTAAAGAAGCGATAAAAAATATTATCTAAAGTTCATGTTTACTTATTATTTCTCTTAGGATTATTTTTGTTAGTTGTAGGTCTAGCACCACCTGCATTTCTTTCTCGATAAGTGATCCTACCTCTAGAAAGATCATAAGGACTTATCTCAACTAAAACCTTGTCTCCTGCTAATAATTTAATTCTAAATTTAGTCAGTTTTCCTGCAGCTCTACATAAACATTGATGTCCTTCAGGTTGCTCTAAGGTAACCAAATAAAATCCATTTCCCTGCTCTTTTTCTATTACACCTGAAGTTTCAATCATTAATTAATTTTTTTACTAAATTCATATTATCAGAAAAAGATTAGCCAAAATTTATTTCAGAAAAATTACATAGTCAAACCTATGGAATTAAATTTAAATTGAAATTTTAATTTCATTAATTATTTGAAGTTGCCCATAGTAAAAATTAGCTTTCGCAATTTTTTCAGGATCTTCTAATTGATCAAAGAAAATAAAGCCAAGGCTTTCCCATAATGAAGATCCACAAACATTATTCAATTCATTTTTTGCTTCTTTTGCAAAATTATCTAGTTTTCGTTCAAGATTTTTAGATTTAGAAACAGACATAGGAATAAACTTATAGTACAAATATACTGCATTAGTCTAAAGTTGCAATACTAAAAAGGTAATCTCTTTTTTTCTTCAATATTTAAATCAGCTTCCATTTCTCTTAATCTTTTAAGTATTTGTTGATAATACTCTTTGATATAACCATCTAAAGAAGTCATATCTTCTTTATTGAGATTTAGTATTTCGTAAGTTTTGCTCATATCAGCATCTAATGATTCTCCACTACTTGTTACTTCAGCAAAAGCCAATCTTTCAGCAACATTTAAAGAATCTTGGAAAAAAGAAACTACTGCTTGAGTGACATTAATTAGGAAGGGTGAAACTCTAAAAATTTTAGCCTTCTTTTCGCTAAATTTTTCACATAGGGAGATAACTTCATTTGAATCCCATGCTTTCGGACCTACCAATGGTAATGATGTTCTTTGAGTTTTTGGATTATCAACCGCTGAGACAATGGCTTTTGCCATGTCTTGAGTATTCATGTAAGCAATTTTCGTTGGAGTTCCACTCATCCATACTGCTTGACTATCTAACACTGGTATAGCAAATTGCCCTATAACACCTTGCATAAAAGCTGCACATTTGAAGATTGTATATTCTAAATCAGATTTCTCAAGAAGTTTCTCTGTACAATATTTAATGTCCATTAATGGAACATTTCTAAATTTTTCTGTTAGAAGTATTGAAAGGAATATGACCCTTTTTACATTTAAAGATTCACAAGCATTAAATAAGTTGAGTTTACCATGCCAATCTATTTCATAAATACTTTTAGAGTCATCTGGTCTACTAGTTGCCGCATCAATAACTACTTCAATGTCTTGCAATGCATATTGAATATCAGAAGAATTCAACAAATTACCTTTTGTGAGTTCACAACCCCACTCTTGAAGAAATGAGGCTTTTTTTGGATTTCTAACAAAGCATCTGACTTCATGTCCATCTTCTATAGCCTGCTTCGCTATTTGCCTCCCAAGAGTCCCTGTTGCTCCCACTAAAAGAATCTTCATATTTAAGATTTACTTAACTTGTAGACAATAACTCACTTTGTTACGTATTCGTGAGAATCAATCTCCCTGAAACTTTAATAATAGTGCCCCACCAACCAATCCTATTGGTATCAATATCCAAAAAACTGCAGCAATACTAAAAATTTCTTTAGCCATAGTAAAATTTAATGATTACTATAATTTACATTCAATTTACATATATTTGTTAAAAAAGTAGATAATGCAAATATCTTGAAAATTTTTGAAAAATATGAATAGTCATTTTAAAGAAGAAAATATTAACTGTCCAAATTACTGGAATTGGAATGGTTTTAAAATTTGTTGGAGTGTGATGGGAGAAGATAATGAAATTCCAATTATCTTTCTCCACGGATTTGGAGCTAGTCGAAAACATTGGAGAAACAATTTAGGATATTTTGCAAAAAGAAATTGTGCCTCCTATGCTTTGGATTTAATTGGATTTGGAGATTCAGATCAACCTGGAGTAAGAGAAATTGGGAGACTAAATAATGAGATTTGGTGTAACCAGGTTAACGACTTTATTACGCAGGTTATAAGACCAAAGAGTTCTAAGAAGGTCATTCTTATTGGCAATTCCCTTGGAGCATTAGTGGCTTTAACGTGCGCCGTTTCACTAGAAGAGCAAATTGAAACAGTTATTGCATCACCTCTTCCGGATAGATTTCAAGAGGATAATAAGAAAATAATAAATAAAACATTATTTAAGAAGTTTAAACATAGATTAATAACTTTATTTTTTTTCATTTGCCCTTTAGAGATTATTTTATTTTTAATAACCAAATTAAGGATTATTAGGCTAGGTCTGAATTCTGCCTATTTCAAAAAAGATAATATTGATCGAGAACTGAAAGATTTAGTAACAAAACCAGTTCTAAGGAGAACTGCAGCTAGATCATTAAGAGCAATGTGTATTGGCATGTCTTTAAGAGATAAAAAATTAAAAGCTTCTTACCTTTTAAAAAAACTTTGCTCCTCAAAAAAAGTTCCTTTTTTATTAATTTGGGGAGATAAAGATAATTTCATACCTTTATTCCTTGGGAAAAAGATTGCAAATTTTCATAGATGGGTAAAATTAAAAGTAGTATCCAATGCAGGGCATTGCATACATGACGAAGATCCTTCAGTATTCAATAGAATCTCTTATGAATGGATTAGAGATTTAAAAAACTTTTAAAATATGAAACATACACTATCAGTTCTTGTAGAAGACGAGTCTGGAGCTTTGAGTAGAATCTCGGGTCTCTTTGCCAGAAGGGGATTCAACATAGATAGCCTTGCAGTAGGGCCTGCAGAATCCAAAGGGATTTCAAGGTTAACAATGGTTGTAGAAGGCGACGATGAAACACTTCAACAAATGACAAAGCAGCTTAATAAGTTATTTAATGTTCTAGGAGTTGTAGATTTTACTAATCTCGCAGCTGTAGAAAGGGAATTGATGTTACTAAAAGTCTCATCGAAAGAAGATACAAGAAGCAATATTTTAGATATTGTTCAGATATTCCGCGCAAAAGTTGTAGACGTTTCAGATATAGCCTTAACACTTGAAGTAGTGGGAGATCCTGGGAAGTTAGTTGCTTTAGAGAAGTTACTTGAACCTTATGGCATTCTCGAAATAGCAAGAACTGGTAAGGTAGCTCTTAAACGCTCTTCAGGCGTTAATACAGAAATGTTGAAGATTAACAAATATTCACTAGAAATTTAATTAGACACTTGTATTTCCTCTATATAATCTCCCTTATTAATTTTTTCGAGGACATCTAATCCTTTTATAATTTGTCCAAAGATTGAATATCTTCCGTCTAGTTCTGGAATTTTATTAGTTACAAAAAAAAATTCAGTAGAGGAAGAGTTATTTTTACCTCTTTTGACCATAGCTATTGAACCGCTTTCGAAAGTATTAATTAAATCTTCAGTTTCGTTAGGATTTTTTATTTGATATTTATATCTTGGATTAATTTCATCTTTAAATTTCACTTCTAAAGGTATTGAAGGACCTCTCTTATTTATAACCTTATTACTTTCTATATATGATTTATTTTCTGGATTAAAACCTACGTGAATAAATCTTATTTGGGGATAATTTATTATTTTATAAAATTTCTGATTTGAATAAATATTATTATTTATATTTTCTAAAAAGTTTGATACTGTAACCGGGCTATGTTTTACAAATAATTTAACCTCAAAATTACCTTTTGAGGTTTTAAAATAGACTATCTTATTATCATTCGTACAAGTTAATTTAAGTTTCTTACAATAATAAGTTGAATCTATATTATTTTTAAAACTACAAGCTGGTAACAAAAACAAAATCTGAATGAAAGAAAATGCTTTTAATAAATAATTTCTTTTTATTTTAAGCCCTCCAGATTAACATTCAAAAATTTTGCCAGCCTGGCGCCCTCTTCTTCAACTTGAAGAAGTGGTTTAAGTACACCTGCTCCGCTTAGAGGAAGAGGTTTTTTTCTACCTTTGAGTACTAAAGCAATTCTTCTTCTAGGATTAAATCCCTCACTTATATCCAATTTAACTGATTTAATTTCATCGAAATTGAATTTAACTTCAATATCTTTAAATAATCCTTTTCTTTTTATTTCTACAGATTTTGATGATTTATCAAAAGAATTACTTCCTGAACCAAAGTTTATATAAACCATATACCATAGATAAAAATTTAATAGATTAGCTATTACGCCATAAGCTCCCATTATTATTCCTTGAGGAATAAACAATAAATTTGACGGATTCCCCAGAGGTAATAGATCCCTTCCTGTATAGCTGGAAAGAGAGGCCAAAAGGAAGCCAATCCCACCAATAGTTAGCATCCCACCAATAATGTAATTAGAAATTTTTCTTGATCCATCAATTTTTTGTTCGATTTTATCGAAAGTATTAAGGTCTGAATTCATTTCTATTTTTTTTAAGACTAATTCAGATAATTTAACAAACTAAGGGAGTATTCTTACCTAATTTTTAATAAAAAAGTCAGAAAAGCTTTACAAGGCATTTCAGATATACAAATTTTCCCCACATTACTCACAATCTTTGTTACAGTCACTGCGTATCCCGAAGCTAAAAACGATTTCTCATGACGATCGCAGTTGGTAGCGCCCCACAGAGAGGATGGTTTGATGTCCTCGATGACTGGTTAAAGCGCGACCGCTTTGTATTTATTGGTTGGTCCGGACTACTTCTACTACCTTGTGCATATCTTGCTATAGGTGGATGGTTCGTCGGAACAACATTTGTTACCTCTTGGTACACACACGGAGTTGCAAGCTCATACCTTGAAGGTTGTAACTTTTTAACAGCAGCTGTAAGTACCCCTGGTGATGCCATGGGACACAGTCTTCTATTTCTATGGGGTCCTGAAGCCCAAGGTAGTTTCGTTAGATGGCTACAACTTGGTGGTCTTTGGAACTTCGTTGCATTACATGGAGTATTTGGCCTTATTGGTTTTATGCTTCGACAGTTTGAAATTGCAGGCCTTGTTGGAATTAGACCATACAACGCACTAGCTTTTTCAGCAGTAATTGCAGTATTCACTAGCATTTTCCTAATTTATCCATTAGGACAACACAGTTGGTTCTTTGCTCCATCATTTGGTGTGGCAGCAATCTTCCGTTACATTTTATTCATTCAAGGTTTTCACAATATCACTTTGAATCCATTCCATATGATGGGAGTAGCTGGAATCCTTGGTGGTGCTCTACTTTGCGCTATACATGGCGCTACAGTACAAAACACTTTGTATGAAGATACAAGTATTTATACTGATGGTAAAGTTCAAAGTTCAACTTTCCGAGCTTTTGACCCAACACAAGAAGAAGAAACTTATTCAATGATTACAGCGAATAGATTCTGGAGTCAAATCTTCGGTATTGCTTTCTCTAACAAGCGTTTCTTGCACTTCTTGATGTTATTCGTACCTGTTATGGGTATGTGGACATCTTCAATAGGTATTGTTGGACTAGCACTAAACTTGAGAGCTTATGATTTCGTAAGCCAAGAGATCCGTGCAGCAGAAGATCCAGAATTTGAAACTTTCTACACAAAAAATATACTTTTGAACGAAGGTATGAGAGCATGGATGTCTTCTGTGGATCAACCACACGAAAATTTTGTATTCCCTGAGGAGGTTCTTCCACGTGGAAACGCCCTTTAATAATTTATTAAGAGCTCCAAACCAAAGTATTGAAGAGACTGGTTATGCCTGGTATGTAGGTAACGCTAGACTAATCAATTTATCTGGACGTTTATTAGGAGCTCACATCGCTCACGCTGGACTTATAGTGTTCTGGGCCGGAGCAATGATGCTTTATGAGGTTAATCATTTTACTTTTGATAAACCAATGTGGGAGCAAGCCCTAATCTGCATGCCACATGTAGCTATGTTTGGCTACGGAATAGGTCCTGGTGGTGAAGTTACTGATATCATGCCATTTTTCCAAGTAGGTGTGGTTCATTTAATAGCTTCTGCAGTTCTTGGATTCGGTGGAATCTACCACTCATTAGCTGGTCCAGAAAAGCTTGAGCAAGACTTCCCTTTCTTCTCTACTGATTGGAGAGACAAAAATCAGATGACCAACATTCTTGGATATCATCTGATAGTTCTAGGTGTAGGTGCATTAGCTTGGTCAGTAAACTGGTGTTTTATTGGCGGTGCATATGATACTTGGGCACCTGGTGGTGGAGAAGTCCGACTTATTAATCCGACACTAGATCCAAGAGTAATTTTTGGTTATCTATTTAGATCTCCATGGGGAGGTGCTGGTTCTCTAATCGGTGTTAACTCAATAGAAGATATAGTTGGTGGCCACGTTTATGTTGGTGTAATTGAAATACTTGGAGGTATATTCCACATCTTTACAAAACCATTTGGATGGGCAAGAAGAGCATTCATTTGGAACGGTGAAGGATTATTAAGTTATGCACTTGGTGGTATTTGTGTAGCAAGTTTTATTGCATCCACATTCATCTGGTTTAACAATACTGCTTACCCATCAGAATTCTACGGCCCCACAAATGCCGAAGCTTCACAGGCCCAAAGCTTTACTTTCCTTGTGAGAGATCAAAGAATTGGAGCTAACGTAGGTACCACTATGGGACCAACAGGACTTGGTAAGTATCTCATGAGATCTCCTACAGGTGAAATTATATTTGGTGGTGAAACAATGAGATTTTGGGACTTCAGAGGACCATGGTTAGAGCCTCTAAGAGGACCTAATGGATTGAGTCTTGAGAAAATCCAAAATGATATTCAGCCTTGGCAAGTTAGAAGAGCCGCTGAATATATGACTCATGCCCCTAACGCTTCTATCAACTCAGTTGGTGGAATCATTACAGAGCCTAATGCCGTTAACTTCGTTAATCTAAGACAATGGTTAGCTGCAGCTCAATTCTTCCTAGGATGGTTTACATTCATCGGTCACCTTTGGCATGCTGGACGTGCTAGAGCAGCCGCTGCTGGTTTCGAAAAAGGAATCGACAGAAAGAGTGAACCAGCTCTAGAAATGCCTGATTTAGATTAATTTCTACTTCATATAAAAAAACCCTATCAATTGATAGGGTTTTTTTTTGCTAAATTTTCTTATTTATATAAATTCTCTCTAAGCCATGGCAAACTTAACCCCATCACATTACTGAAACAACCCTCTATTTTTTCTATATATTTACCGCCTATACCCTCCAAGGCAAATCCTCCCGCGCAATTTAAAGGTTCATTTGTATCTACATAACTTTTGATTTCCCCATCTTCCAACTTAGAAAAATAAACTCTCGAACTAACTGTTTTTTTTATTATTTCAGTGATTTTAAAAATTTTGGAAGTTGCATCAAAATTTCCAATTATTAGCGTATGCCCAGTATGTAAGAATCCAAATTCTCCAGACATTTTTTGCCATCTTATAAATGCCTCTTCTTTATCAGAGGGTTTTCCATAAGCTTCTCCTTTAAATTCAAAAATTGAATCACAACCAAGTATTTCTAAAGGACCATAATCGAATTCGTTGGGCAATGATGTGTTTTGAATATTTTCAGATAGACTCTTAGCCTTTTGAAAAGATAATTCTAAAGCTAAATTAAATATATTCTTTTCTTTTATTGAATTCTCATCAAAGTTACTTGAGATTTGAATAAATTCAATCTGACAATTTTCAAGTAATTTCTTTCTAGATTGAGAAGCAGAGGCTAGAATTAACACAAATTTTTTATCGAATTATAATTCAATTTTATAAATAATAAATTTCAAAATTAATATAAATTACTAATGGACTTAGAAGCAAAATTACATGAAATAAAGAAACCAATAATGGTTCTAGGCACTTCTAGTGGAGCAGGAAAGTCTTTAACTGTTACTGCTATTTGCAGGATTCTTAAAAATTCAGGAGAAGAACCGATACCTTTTAAAGGACAAAATATGAGTAACAATGCTTGGGTTGATTGGGAAGGTGGCGAGATGGCATATTCACAAGCACTTCAAGCTTTCGCTTGTGGCATTAATCCTTCTTCAGAGATGAATCCCATTTTATTAAAACCACAAGGCAATTCAATAAGTGAGGTTATTCACCTTGGCAAAAGCATAGGAACCACAACCGCTAAAAATTACTACGAAGACTGGTTTAATCGAGGATGGGAAGTAATTAAAAAAAGTTTAAAGTCTATCTATAAACAAAATCCAGATTGTCGTTTAATTATCGAAGGAGCTGGTAGTCCAGTAGAAATGAATTTAATTCATAGAGATCTCACTAATTTAAGAGTTGCAAAGTACTTAAATGCAAATTGCATACTGGTTACTGATATTGAAAGAGGGGGAGTATTTGCACAAATAATCGGAACCCTTGAATTAATGAAACCTGAAGAAAAAGAACTTATTAAGGGAATAATTATAAATAGATTCAGAGGGGACCTTTCATTATTTACAGAAGGGAAAAAATGGATAGAAAGTAAAACTAAAATTCCCGTTATTGGAATTATTCCATGGCTAAATGATACATTTCCCCCAGAAGATTCACTAGATCTATTAAAAAACAAATCTCGTTACAGAAATCCTGAGATAAAAGTAGGAATTATAAAATTACCATCCATAAGCAATTTTTCAGATTTTGATCCATTGGAAAATGAAAAATCAATATTAATTGAATGGGTACAAGAATCCCAAAACTTAAATAAGTTCGATTTTATTATCCTTCCTGGAAGTAAACAAACTATTAAAGATCAAATTTTTCTTGAAGATTGTGGTTTATCTCAAGATATAAAGGAATACTCAAATAATATGGGGAATATTATTGGCATTTGTGGAGGTTTGCAAATGTTAGGTACAACACTTGAAGATCCTTTTTTTAAAGAGGGATCGAAAAGTTATTCAGAACAAAAAATTAAAGGCATTGGATTACTACCAATAAGGACCACTTTCTCTGAAGAAAAATTAACGAGACAAATCAGCTCTGAATCTTTGTGGCCATGCCTAGCAAAAATAAATGGATTTGAAATTCATCATGGCAAGACCGAAATTGATAACACACAAAACTCATTAGATATTAATCCTATCTTCAAAGACTTTAATCTAGGTTGGTACAAAGAAAATAAAGAAGGCGGGACTATTTCAGGTACATACATTCATGGGATCTTTGAAAATGATAATTGGAGAGATCAATATATCAATTTAATAAGAAAGAAGAGAAAATTGCCCGCATTAGAAAAAATAACAAGCTCTTATAAAGTTAAGAGAGAATCAATAATTGAAAATCTCGCAAATGAATTTGATAAGCATTTAAATCTCTCATCATTATTAAATTGAAAACCTCAAAAATTAAAATCATTTGGCCAAATAATATTGAAACATATGTTTCTGAAGGAGAAGATTGGTTCTCTACCGCAGAAAAAGCAGGTTTAAAAATTCCAACTGGATGCCTAACAGGAAGTTGTGGAGCCTGTGAAATAGATGTGAATGGAGAAACGGTAAGGGCTTGTATAAGTGATATTAAAAGTAATAAAAAATCTATATTAAAAGTTACTCTAACTACAGACCCATTTTGGGAAACCTAAATTTTTGTTTTTTTAATATAAAAAATTAAACTTAATACCAAATCTAAATTTCTTATTCTCAAGAAGTTGTCCAACATCTTGAATACCTGCAGCATTAGAATAATAAAAATCAACTGATTTATCTTTTGCATATGAATATCTAAATGCGTAGGAAGAATTAAAATCAGAATTATTTTTTAATGAAGTATTTATTTCTGGGATAAATTGAAGATTTTCCAATAAATTTATATTACTTGAAATACCAAGCCCCCCAAAACTTTCCACCCCACTGAAAAAATATTTAGGGCTTATATTTAATGCCAACCAATCATTAACTCTAAAAGTATTTATTAATTCAGAGAACATATATCCTTGATGGTTTGAACCTTCATTTCTTCCTAAAGATGTTCTTAGTGACATCCAAAAAAGATCATTCTTTTGAGGACTAAAAATTAATAGTTTACCTCCCAATCTATAATTAAAAGTATTTTCGTTTAAATATATGTTTTGCAATGAAGAATTTTCTTTATTAATTAAATTAACATCATTAAAAGACCCAGTACTTAATTCTAATTGAAATATATTAGATAAAGAGTATCCATAAAAAGCAAATAAATTACCTTGTTCGTCATAATTTATATTTATCTGATTAACACCTCTTTCAGGGAATAGTGCATTATTGACCGTCAATCCTCCAAAAAGTAATAAATCATTTTCTTTTTCTAGAGGCATAAATCGAGTATCAATCAATGAAGGTTGATATTTTCCACCTAAGAAATACAATGGTTTATTATCTGAGGGAATTGTTAACAAAGAAGTAGATGGTGTACTTCCATATCCATTAGTAATTTTACCTTCAATACCAATAATAGGATTTACATTCCAATTAAACCCGTAGCTATAAATGGGAGTCCTGTGGAACTTTAGATTTTCATCGAAGCTATTATGGCCAGGACCAAATATATATGTATATGAACCTATCAATTGAACATTAGTTGCAATATCAAAGTTTATACCTGATGCTAAAAAATAATTATTCCCGTAAAAGTTTCTCCCGATATTTTTAGCTCCCAATTTATCCGGAATAAAAGTCATTCCTGGAACAATAGAGAACTTTGTTTGATTATTTAATTGACTATTGAATGGGAGAGAAAATGAATAAATAAATTTCTGGTATCTATCTAGGCCAACAGAATTATCGATTTCGTTATAAATACTTTTTTTATTATCACTTCCACTACTAACAACCCAATACTCTAGGGAGCTTGAGAAAGACAATGATTTTTTAAAATCTTGAGATTCTAAAATTTGATTCTTATACGCTAATGCAATGCTTGCCCAATTATTTGGAATCAATTCGCCCCTAATCAAATTATAGAGCGGATCATCAGTCTCAGATAAATAAAGTGAAAATAAAGAGTAATCACTTAAACCATAATGAAATTTAAAACCATAATTTTGATGTCCAGTTCCACCTCCTGCCCCCCCACTAAAAGCTGAGACCAAATTACTGGAGAAAACTAAATCACCAGAATTCAGGAAATTATTTAAAGGAATATGTGGTTGTATTTCTAGTAATTCTTGTTTATTTATTGTCTGATTTAAAAATTTAGTAGTTTCTTTTTTTGTATTAAATAAATCTTTACTTGAGTTATTCTCTATGTTGTTTAGATTCTTGCTTTCAAAATAACTCTCATCATCATTATATGATTTCCAAATAATATTTCTCAAATTTTTTGAATTTTTGTCTTCCACCCTCTCCCATTTAATTAGAACCCCATCAGGATTTTTTTTAATTTTATCTGCTAGAACATCTATATAATTAAAAAATTGACTTAAAAGAAGTATATAAAATATTAACCTCATCTCAATAATCTAATATTTTGCATAATTCTTTTCTAAATAATAACCCTAATGAACTAAATCTATCAATTTTCAATGTCAGGTAAACTTTTAGGGGCGAATGTCGATTGGTAGAAGATTAAAATTCTCTTTGTAAATTGGGTTCCGCTAGGCACAAAATAATCTGAAATTTAAAACAATTCATAACAAACTCAGTTAAGCGAATATATGAAGTGATTACCCTACTACTTTAGCAATCCCAACTCTCAAAAAAGGGTATTCCTAATTTTGAAACTTGTCACTATAAACTTAAAACATTCTTTTCAATTGGGAGTTAATTATAATTAAACCCTTCAACCTGTCGAAGGAGAAAGTTTTAACTGCTTTATACAAATCTCTTTACTACTGTTTACAAGACAAGCTCTAAACCATTGAAATCACTCAAGCATTTCTTCTTTAAGTAAAGACAAATTAAAACAATTGAGGTAAAATCAAGACGAATCTAATGAAAATTATCGAAAAGCAATATATTTTAGGAATTTCATGTTTTTATCACGATAGTGCTGCCTCACTAATTTGCAACGGTGAAATTATTGCTGCAGTTCAAGAAGAGAGATTCTCAAGAAAAAAACATGATTCAAGATTTCCAATAAATGCCATTCGATACTGTCTTAAATCGCAAAAAATCGACTTAAGAAACATAAAATCCATTGTCTATTACGAGAAACCTCTCCTAACTTTTGAGAGGCTATTAGAAACCTATCTCGCAGTTGCACCCCGCGGAATACGTTCATTTATCGCAGCAATGCAAGTCTGGTTAAAAGAAAAATTATTTTTAAAATCAGAACTTAAAAAGCAATTTAAATACTTGCAAAAAGAACTTGTACCTAATGCTGAACCTTATCTTCCAAATCTTCTATTTTCAGAGCACCATCAATCGCATGCTGCCGCTGCGTTTTATCCAAGTCCATTTGAGGAGGCAGTCGTACTTTGTATGGATGGAGTAGGTGAGTGGGCAACAACATCAAGTTGGATTGGGAAGGGTAGTAAAATTAAACCCCTTTGGGAAATAAGTTTTCCACATTCTCTAGGTCTTCTTTATTCTGCATTTACTTATTACTGTGGTTTCAAAGTGAATTCTGGTGAATATAAATTAATGGGTCTCGCACCATATGGAGAACCCAAATACGTCAACAAGATAAAAGATCATCTTATTGATATTAAAGATGATGGCACATTTAAATTGGATATTGATTATTTCAAGTTTCACCGTGGATTTCGTATGACAAGTAGAAAATTTTATAAACTTTTTGGGGAACCTCCAAGAGAGAGAGAAAAAGAACTCACTCAATTTCATATGGATATAGCGGCTTCCATTCAAGTTGTTACTGAAGAAGTTGTTCTAAAAATGGCAAGATCCCTTCAAAAAGAAACAGGATTAAAACATTTGTGTCTAGCAGGCGGAGTGGCACTGAATTGCGTTGCGAATGGAAAGTTACTTAAAGAAAAAATATTTGATGAAATTTGGATCCAACCTGCTAGTGGAGACGCAGGCTCTTCATTAGGAGGAGCACTGATTGCATGGTATGACTATTTCAAGAAACCCAGGAAAGTTGATGAGAGTGATTCTATGAAAGGAACTTACCTTGGTTGTCAATTCTCTAATGAGGAAATTATTAGTTATTTAAAACGAATTAAAGTACCTTTTCAAAAGGTAGAAGATGAAGAACTGTTTGAAAAACTTGCTCAATTTCTTGATGAAGGGAAGGTGATTGGTTGGTTTAATGGTGCTATGGAGTTTGGACCGAGAGCACTAGGAGGTCGATCAATAATTGGCGATCCTAGGAATCAAAAGATGCAAAGTGTAATGAATCTAAAAATAAAATATAGAGAAAGTTTTCGTCCCTTTGCTCCCTCAGTTCTAGAAGAAGATGTTGCGAATCAATTTGAAATGAATGTCAAAAGTCCTTACATGTTGTTAGTTGCCCCAATTAAAAATGAACTCTGCAAGAAAATGACAAAAGAGCAGCAAAAACTTTTTGGAATTGAAAAACTTAATATTGCAAGATCTTCTCTTCCTGCTATTACACATGTCGATTACTCAGCAAGAGTCCAAACAGTTAGTAAAAAGACTAATCCTCGCTACTTCAACTTGATAACTGCTTTTAAATATAGAACTGGATGTCCCACTATTGTTAATACTTCATTTAACGTAAGAGGAGAGCCTATTGTTTGTACCCCTCAAGATGCATACCGCTGTTTCATGAGAACAGAAATGGATGTTCTTGTTTTACAAAATCAGCTCCTATTAAAAAGTGAGCAACCAAAAACTGAGCAGGACGAGACTTGGAAAGAAACCTTTGATTTGGATTAATGAAACAAACTCCTATTTCACCCAAAAAGCTCCGCGAATTTGGATTCCTTATTGGAATTGGATTCCCAGTTATTATTGGATGGATAATACCTTTAATAAGTGGTCATCTATTTAGATTTTGGTCTCTATGGATAGGCATTCCATTATTTATATTGGGAATTCTTAAACCACGTTTACTTTTGTATCCTTACCAAGCCTGGATGACTATAGGTCTTGCTCTAGGGTGGATCAATAGTCGTATAATACTTGGATTAGTTTTTCTATTAGTTCTTCAACCTATTTCTATAGTTATGAAAGTATTTGGTTATGACCCTCTTAAAAAAAAGAAAAGAAATGTATTAACTTATAGGGAAATCAAAGAAAATCATAAAGTAGACTTAACGAGGATTTTTTAAATTTTGAAAGACTTTTTAGAATTATTTAAAGATATTTGGGAATTCCTAAAAGTGAGGAAGAAATATTGGTTAGCACCTCTAATAATTACAATTGTCTTGATGGGAGCACTAATTGTATTTACTCAGGGGTCTGTTATCGCACCATTTATCTATTCTATTTTTTAACTACAGGACACGTTTAAAACAATCTAGCAATAACACATTACTTTTCTTAGCATCGATATCATTTAGAATTTTAATTGTGAATTACCAGGAGAGTTATAGGGTTAGATAATCAATTGCTTTAAAAAGAGGTTATCGATTGAGACAAAATCAAAGTAATACAAGATTCCTAAATCCAATGTTTTCAGAAAAGTTTGAAGTTTTTCGTATTAATCCTTTTAACAAGAAAATCTAAAAATTTGAAGTTATTGTTTATCTTGGTGAAAGTTTAATTTATTGCAGCTCATAAATAAAAAGATAGATTTACTTTATAATTGAAAAAAATATCACTTTAAAAAGTTAAATTGAATTAAGGAGAATTAATGAATAGATATGATATTTCTAGTCTCATAATTCAGAGATTTAATGAAATTGGCATTAAGTATTTGAAAGAGAAATATGAACAATCAGGTAAAATCAACCACCTGATAATTGAAAAAGTATTGCCAAATGAACTTGCAACAAACTTAAGTGAACATTTTCCTCAAGAGAAAGAACTTAATCATTTAATTGGTCCTCAAGAGAATAAATACGTAGGTGTTCATTTTACTGATAAACAGAAATTAGTAGAAGAATGTATTTATGCTTTTCAAGAGGAAAATTTAATTCAAATAATTTCAGAAATTACTAATATAAAAACGTTGATTGGGGATCCAGAACTATATGCAGGAGGGATATCTAGTATGAGTAAAGGATGTTTTCTTAATCCTCACATTGATAATTCTCATGATAGAAATATGGAAAACTTTAGAAGATTAAATCTACTTTATTATGTAAACAATGAATGGCATCCTAAAGAAGATGGTGGTGAATTAGTGCTATATCCAAATGGGATTAAACATAAAGAGGAAGAAATTGCCTGCAATTTCAACAGACTTGTTATTATGAGGACAGATAACAGATCTTTACATGGAGTCAAAATAATCAAGTCAGAATCTCAACGTAGAAAGTGTATAAGTAACTATTATTTTTCTAAAAATTCCCCAACTGGAAAAAATTATTACCATTCAACTTCCTTTCGTGGATTCAAAAGGGAATTTGTTAAGGGTTCTTTTCTGAAACTTAATGCATTATCTCGAACATTTGCAAAAAGACTAATTCACAAACTGACAAAGTATTCAGTTTCAACTGGTTATCACAGAAAGAAATAATTTATTTTAATTATTCGTGTACTTATTTGTTTTATTAATTCAGAAAGATATTTCATAATAAAACAATCTAATCTTTAAGAATATCAGTTTTTCTTGGGTGGTGTTTGACTGTCTTGGGATTAAACTTTGTGACAAATCAATTAGTTATACCGATCATACTGGAACTTTTGACGATATCTGACGACACCTTATTTCTATAAAAAAACGAAGAGGATGAAATTAGATCTCAACATCAGTACGTAGATACAGGTCAATATAGGACTTATTTTTGAGTGATTATGATAATATCCAAAGAAATCAAAAAATTTCAGATATTGGAAAATAGAGGAAAGTCAATAAAAGTAGTGAGTTTGCATAAAAAAACCCCTATTTCTAGAGGTCTTTATTGGACTTACTAAATCAAGTGTTTCCTTGTTTCCACTGTTTTAGTAAAACCACTCCTTCACACTTTTAGATTATGCCATATATTTTTTTTCGTGGGATGAGCGAATGGAATGTTACTTAACTGTCACATGTGCCAGTTGCCTATTACAGTAAATATGTCATTAAAAAACACCCTAATTTAGAGAGAAGGGTGCTTACTTATCAGAATTAGTGTGTGAGGAGTTTCTGATGAATCTAATATAATGCCAAAAGGTATCAAATATCTAAAGTATTATTTACTAATTCTTTTTCCCAAAACAGATAAGGATTTGAAAACTGGTTTTTAGTATCTACTATTGCGATAATTGTTGAGATCAACTTCCATAATGCAGAATGACGTTTTTTCATAATTGCTGCAAGTTTTTTTCTTGTCTTTGAGTACTTGCATTTCCAACTGCGTAATAAATATATCGAGATCATTTTCTACTTTTGCCATTTTTTAATGAGATGCTTTATTCAAAGTTAATATTACTCAATCTTTCAACGTTACTTTAACAGATTCGATAGGGTGGTTAAATAATAAGTGTTATATGGTATTACCTTCACCTCAAATTGCGATTGGATTACTGCTTATAAGTATCGGAATAGTAGTTACGTTTGATATCAAAATCGATTTATTTAAAAGTAAAGAGTAAAAAAAGTTGGATGCTTGGGCAAATAACTATATTAATTTAATCAAATAATAATTAATATATATTAGATTAAGAATAAAAAACATCCTGCAATAAATCCACTTAAATGACCTAAAAAACTTACCTCTGGCAAAAAAGAGAAAATCAACCCAATAAGGCATATAGTCTTTAACATTTTTTGAACTTCATAATTGGATTTTAAACCAATTTCTTTACCTAAAAAATATTTCTTTCCATGAAAAGAAGTTAATAGTAAGAATCCAAATAAAGCATAAATTATTCCACTGAAGCCCAAAGCATAATAATTCGGATAGATATTAAAATAAGATAAGATCTTTTCGTAAATCCAGATAATAAAAAAATTTAAAAAAGAACAAATTAAAATAAATTTCAAATAAAAAAATTTGCTTTTAATTCCGAGTCTCATCAAAAAATATCTAGTGAGGATTATTCCACCAAGATTACTTAATAAATGATTCAAATCTGCATGGATTAGAATTGATGTGAAAATCCTATGGGATTGATCACTAATTAATCTTGGTACAAAGTAAAAATATTCTTTATCAACAACTCCAATTAAATCTGTAAAAATAAAAACTGAGATTAAAAAAAATCCAGTTGCAAGGTACTGCCAATCATATTTAGATATTGAATGATTAAAAGGCATTTTTAGTTTTAAATTAAAAGTGCTAATTATCCTATTAAAGCGGAGAGGGTGTTAGTTGAGATGAATTCACTAGACACTCTCAGACACTTACTGACTCCAATATATTTGCAAATCGTCCAAATTCCCCCAACATTTCCCCCAACACTTTTTTAGTTATCACTATTTTTAATTAAAGAAGGTTGAATTAAAAAAGCAAAAGTCCCAATCACAAAGGGAATACCAAGCAAAGGGATAGCACTCAAAATCTGGAATAAGAATGAAAACCAACTACTCTTACCGACATCACGCATACGACGATAATAAATAGATAACAAACCTATGATTGCTGGGAAAAAGTAAGATAACAGAATAATACCCACGCAAAATTGCGCAAAGGTATTTGTTGTTGTTATGGAATCAAAAATTGGTATTAATATGAATGCGATAAAGGCAAAAATAATGTAATGAGAAATAATTCCATACCAATATTCTTTACGAGTTGCTCTCCCACCAAAACGAAATGCATTTTTAAACAATAATAAATAATAATTTTTAATTTCTTCAAATTCCTTTTGAATTTTGTTCATTATTCTGATTCAAATATTTTTCAATATAAACTCAAAATCTTTTTCTGGGAATAATTAATTTTTAGATTTAATTAAAAGTTTTTTATATTTAAAAATCGAACCCATTCCCCCAACACTTTCAAAATTCCCCCAACATTTCCCCCAACACTTTTAGATAAAAAAGGTTTGATCTTCTCTGAATTAACCTGACATTATCAGACACTGTTTTTAAGAAGAAAATATAATAATTATTGCTATAGCAGGAATTTACAAAAATTTTGACTCTAACAGAATGCCTCTGACACTGTCAGACACTAAAAAAATCCGGAGAGGGTGGGATTCGAACCCACGAATAGTTCCCTATTAAACGATTTCGAGTCGTTCGCTTTCGACCTCTCAGCCACCTCTCCCTATTTAAAGAATATCTTTAAATATATAAATTATTATTTTTTTGCTCAAGATGTAATTGTTTTAATCCCAACCAGCTTCTTTCATTAACCTTATAGCAAGAGAATTATTAATCCCTAGTTCTTCTATCGTAACTTTATCAGGAGTAAAGTCTCCAAAATTTCTGACTATCTCATTCTGATTTACTTCTTTTAGAGGATGCTCAAAAGTTGGTGCTGCTAAGCCTTTACTTCCTTCTGGGGATGCTAAAAACTCAAGTAGTTTAACAGCTTCAGTTTGATTTGTTGCGTATTTAGCAATTCCGCCTGCACTTATATTCACATGTGCTGGATTAGGGGTAATAACGGATGTTTTTTTTGCATATAAGGCATCTCTTCTTCCGTTAACACCTGCAAGCATTCTTGCTACGTAATAATGATTCACAATCCCTACACCACACTTTTTCTTCGAAACAGCTCTAATTATAGAAATATCCCCAGGGAAAAAGGGTTGAGAAACATTTGAAATCATTCCATTCAACCAAGATTTAGTTTGCATTTGACCTTTATTAACTATTTGATTAGCGACTAAAGACTGATTATATGGACTTTTTCTATTTCTTAAGCAAACTTTGCCCTTTAAGGATGGGTCAGCAAGATCTGTATAGTCTTTAATTTTTTCAACATCTACAACTTTTGGATTAGCTACCATAACCCTAACTCTTCTAGTTAATGCATACCATTCCTTCCCAGGATCCTTCAATCCATCCGGAACATCATTTTCTAAAGTTGATGATTGAATACTCTGAAGTAAACCTGCTTTTGCTGCATTAGTAATTCTTGCTGCGTCAACAAGCAGAATCAAATCTGCCTGAGAATTCTTACCTTCCCTTTTCAATCTCTCGATTAAAGAAATACCAGAAGCCTCAATTAATCGAACTTTAATCCCAGTTTCATCGGCAAATTTTTTATAAACACCTCTATCAGTGTTGTAGTGTCTGCCTGAATAAACTTTAACTTCCCTTTCTGTAGAATTTACTGGAGTTATAACATTAAAAAGAAAAGCACATGACAAAGCTGAATAGAGTAATTTTTTAATTTTTTGCACTTTTACAAAATAGTATCTATGGTTACTTTATATCTATCTACATTACTAAGCCCCTAAAAGATATTTTCTATACCTTCTCTTGTATCATTTTTTATACATGAAATGAATTATTTAACCAGCCAACTTCTCATTGAAGATGAAATTGAAATATTAATTAAAGACCTTAAAAAAGAATCTGCAGCTTGGGAGGATGGGAAAAAAACCGCTGGAAGTTATGCATCAAAAGTAAAGAATAATCTGCAACTAAATAGGGATTCAAAAACTTCAAAAAAATACTCTCAATTAATTCTTAAAAAAATCCTATCTAATCCATTAATAAAAAGTTTTGCTTTACCCAAAACCATTCATGGAATTATGTTTACTAAATCCCTAAAGAATATGGAATATGGGAGACATATAGATAACCCATTTATGTCATCGGGCAGATCAGATTTGTCTTTTACAATTTTCTTAACAGATAAAAATTCATATGGAGGAGGAGAACTAATTATTGAAGAGATGAATAATGAAAAAGAATTCAAATTAAAAGCTGGAGAGATAGTTATTTATCCTAGTTCTTACCTACATTCAGTAAAGAAAATCGAATACGGAGAAAGACTAGTATGTGTAGGTTGGATTGA
This sequence comes from Prochlorococcus sp. MIT 1314, assembly GCF_034093315.1. GTDB lineage: Bacteria > Cyanobacteriota > Cyanobacteriia > PCC-6307 > Cyanobiaceae > Prochlorococcus_A > Prochlorococcus_A marinus_Y. The sequence goes on from NZ_CP139300.1 coordinate 604,856, forward strand.
AAGTTATGTAAAATCAATTGAAGAAAGAGAATATTTATTCGATCTTGATGCTGGTGCTAGAGGTTTACTAGCTAGAAATGGTAGATCTGATGAATTGGATTTAATTTTCAAGTCTTATTCCAATCTATTAAGATTACTTGGGAACTAAAGAATCATTTTATACACCAAATAGAAAACCTGAAAAAAACCTTATAAAATAACGGAAGATAAATATCCAAAAATGCCAAAAAAAAGCTCCATTGCATTATTTATAGCTGCCACAAGTGCCCTAGCAATATCATCATCTGTCAATAGTGGAGAGAAAGCCATGGGTGGGCTTAAAGAATGGAATACAGATATGGACGTTGATGCAGATTTTGTCTTAGATGCTCAAGCCCAAAAACTTGCCGATGAAGCTGCTAAATCAAGTGCTTGCATCCCCATAGGAGAGGGCGAGAATTGCTGGTAATTTTAAATTACTATATGATTTAATAAGTATTTTTTGAAATGTAATCAAAAAAAAACGCCCGATTAAGGGCGTTTTTAGTATCTCCAAAGAGAAAGTTAGAATTTGAAAGTTGTATTCACAACATATCCAAACATATCAGCTTCAACGTCGGAAGAAGCTTCATTATAAGAACCTCCGAAAATTGTAGGAGTTACAGTTACTGAATCGTTAACTTTGTATTCGTAATAAACCTCATACAAGAATGGATCTACAGGATCATCCTCATGTTTTTGAGGCTGACCAATAGCCATACCAATTCTGTCATCAGCATTAAAAATATCTTGCCAGTTAAGACCAACAAAATATGCAGTTGTATTGGAATTACCAGTAGCATCAGTCTCAGAAGTATCATAACCAACTGAAATTGAAGGAGTAGCTGTTCCAGTTTCCGCTGGTCTCCACCAAGCTCTCAAACCTATGTTTGTACTGCTTCCATCACCTGGTCTTGCTGCACCATCGTCAGATGTGAAGTAAGAAGTATCTGCCCAGCCGTTATACTTTTGGTTAAGAATAGCTGAAACTGAATATCTTGATTTAGTGTACCCAACTTGAGTAGCCCAACTTGTTCCACCTTCATCAGTAAGTAATCCTGTAGAATTACCAGATTTAGTTGTAAAGTTTGAACTTACAGCAAAACCGTTATCAGCTTTGTATGCCCATCCTGCTCCAGGGCTTGTGCTAGCACCATATGCAGCTGCGTTACCCCCAAGAGTAAAAGCCTTCAAAACAGGCTTATAGATTGAAGGAGTTGTTGCGTGCATGTAGTAGTTTTCAATCTTTGGACCAACCCAAACTGTATTACGTTCGCCAACTGGTGTTGAATACCAAATCTTATCAACCTTTAAAACGTCAGCATTACTGTTACCTGCACTTAGATAAGTATTTTCCTCACCTTTTAATACAGATCCACCACTATGGTTACCTGACTTAATTCTCACATAAAGGTTATCATCACCAGAAAAACTTGTATTCAAGTTCATGGTGTAGGTATACATTGCTTGAATCTTGCCGTACAAATCATCAGTGTCATCATCAGTTGTGCCACTGTCATCTGTATCAAACATACCTACTGTAAAAACAGCCTTACCATCAAGAGTTGTAGTGTCAGAGAAACTGCCTGCTGCAAAATCATTCTGCTGAGCTTCTAGACCATCTACGCGTCCTTTGAGTGTTGCAAGTTCTTCACTAAACTCGTTAGTGAATGTTTTATTATCAAATCTTTGAGACTTAGAATCGCTACGACCGTAACTATTCATACCCTCAAGATTCATTGTTTCGGAAGCTTGTGCAGCTATTGGAGAAAACAGACCAACTGCTGTACTAGCAACCAACAATTGTTGGAAGAGTTTCATTTTACCTCACACGAAAATAACCCATAAGAATGGGTAACTATACTGTATCGTGTGTAACCAAAGAGGACAGAAAAATTAGATATACAGCCGTGTATCTTTTGATACATTCTTGAATAATTAAGAGGAGCCAAGAAGATTCCTATTTTTAACTAACGGATATTCCAATAATTCTCTTTCTTCAATCCAAGAAAATGCTACTTCTCTAGCTAGTTTTCTAATCTTTTCAATATACTGCGCGCGATCTGTTACTGATATTACTCCTCTTGCATCAAGCAAATTAAAAGAGTGACTGCATTTAAGTACAAAATCAAGTGCAGGGTAAGTAAGTTTCTTCTCAATTAAAGAACTTGCTTCATTCTGATAGATTTCAAATAATTTTATTATGTTTTCAGGATTAGATTCACTAAAGTTATAAGCACATTGACTCTTTTCAAATTGAAGCCAAATATCACTGTATCTTAAATCTTCGTTCCAATTTAGATCCCAAATACTTTCCTTATCCTGCAAAAACATTGAAATCCTCTCTAAACCATAAGTTATTTCAATTGGAATTGGGTTGCAATCCAAGCCACCACATTGTTGAAAATATGTGAACTGTGTAACTTCCATTCCATCCAGCCAAACCTCCCAACCAACTCCCCAGGCTCCTAAAGTAGGAGATTCCCAGTTATCTTCTACAAATCTTATGTCATGACTTTTAGGATTAATTCCTAATTTTTCTAAAGAAGCTAAATATTTTTCCTGTATTCCCTCTGGTGAAGGTTTTTTTATTACCTGATATTGAAAGTAATGTTGTGCCCTATTTGGATTATCACCAAACCTTCCATCTGTAGGCCTTCTACATGGCTCTGCATATGCGACACTCCATGGTTCTGGTCCGATTGCCCTTAAAAAAGTATGCGGATTCATTGTCCCGGCACCCTTTTCAGTATCATATGGTTGCATTATTAGGCATCCTTCTTCAGACCAAAATTTATTTAAGTTTTGAATTATATCCTGAAAAAACATCTATTTAAAAATTTTAGAAATTTTGAATAATTCCATACAACATAATAACAAAGCCTATTTAAAATAAGAATAAAAATTTTTAATTTTTTTCAATTAACATTAATAATAATCATCCCAATTAGACAAAAAAATTAATTATCCAATCTAGTCTATGAAATAATTCTCCAGCTAAAAATTTATCGGGATTAAATATTATTGATTTAATCATTAATAAAGAGTTTAATTAATCAAAAAAATCTAGTGGCAATGGTCCAAAAGTACTGGATTCTTTAGAGTCTTCATCATACTGACAAGTTAATAAAATTCCTTCTCCAAGACCTTTTTCGGATCTAATAAAAACGTTTCCAGTTTTTTGATTGCCTTTTAAAAAAACACTTCCAACAGCATGAAGGGCTTCTAAATCCTTAAATTTAATTGAAGAATATTTTTTAGAAATTGATTGTAATGCCGAGATCGCATCAACATCGGAAGGAGCCATTATTCCTATTGTTATCCAGTCGGCATTATTAATACTTATCTCAAGCTCTTCTAATAATTTTTTTATTTGTACTTTACTTAAATGAGGAGCTGATCTAAGAGTGTTTAAATCAAATAAATTCTCTATTTCCACTTAATTAATTCAACGGGAGGTTAACTGTTATCCAAATGTTCTACCATTCCATGCCCACATTGAGGCGGGTACATCCGCAAAAGAAATATAAATCTTATCTAATGGGATACCCATTTTCTCATATATAAAATTACTTAATGCCATTGCCATCTCAGAAGGATTTAAGGAACCTATTGACTTAATTTCCAAAAAGCAACAAGGATTTTCATCCTCAAAATATATTTCAGATTCATCATCCAACTTAGCCATTACAAATCTTTTTGATTTTTTAGTTAAAGATGAAATTAAGATTGAAATTTCTTCAAGTAATTTTTTCTTATCTTCTACTTTTACTGAAGTTACAACATTAATGTAAGGCATATTTATGAAGCCAGATAATTTTTCTGGTAATCACTTTGGCTGTTGACAATTTTATTTTTTAAAACTCTTTTTGATGATAGATATGCCATATCATATGAACTTATTCCATTTTTATAGGGATTAAAAAGAGCATTTTTAGACCTGCTTTTTTTACTCCTTTTAAATCCAATCATTGTTAATTAAATTATTAATTAATAATTTAACTTTTTTTTTATTGATGTCTAGTTTTTTTCAGAATTTTTAATCAATTAAAACTAAAATATATTTATAAAACACAATATTAATTCTTATTTATTAAATTTAGTATGTAATTAACTGAAATTTTGGAAGTTTTAAATAATTATCAGAGAAAAAAACCTGATGAGAGTAATGATGAAGAATTCTATTCTGCTCCAAAATTTGTCTATCATTTAGATGCAAACTTCAGGCAATATCTATCAAGTATTTATGAAAATGAAATTGAAGAGTATTCAAATGTCCTTGACTTAATGTCCAGTTGGGATAGTTATTTACCAAAAGGGAAAAAATATAAAAAAGTTATTGGGCATGGACTAAACAAACAAGAACTTGAAAAGAATAAGATACTTGATTCTTATTGGATACAAAATTTCAATTTAAATCAAGAAATTCCTCTAGATAATGAAAGCATTGATTATTGTTTATTGGTAGCAGCATGGCAATACTTACAATATCCAGAGAATTTAACCAAAGAAATCGCAAGAATCTTGAGTAGTCAGGGCAAAATTATAATTGCTTTTTCAAATAGAGCATTTTGGCATAAGGCTCCTACTATATGGACTTCATCTACTGAAGAAGAGAGAGTCAAATATGTAAGAAAAGTATTAATTTCAAACGGATTTAATGAGCCAAAAATTATAAAAAAATTTAATGAACCTCCTCTTAAGATCTTTAATTTCTTAAATAAAGACCCGTTTTATTGTTTAATTGCAACTAAAGAGTAAATAATTCCCATATCAAATATGAAACAAATTTAAAAAAAATGAAAATTATATCTCATAGCCATACTTTAAAATTCTTACTAATATTGGATAGTTAAAATAAATAATTATGGGTTCTAAAAGAGAAAAATATCCCGAAAAATGCCCTTGGGATCTTGGTCCTAATCAAAATTTAGCCAATGAAGAAAACTGGACTTTAAGATTAGGAGAAGCCAACGTATGTTTTAGTAAAAATAAACTAGATAATAATTATTTTCATGTAATCAGTAATGAAAATGAAGAACAGATATTAGCTTTTAGAGCAAGACTCCTTTATCAAAAACTATTGGACAAAGGATTTAGATTGGTTGAATAAAAACTTAATCTAATAAACATAGATCCTTGAAAACAAACTTTTGTATTTCTTCTTCTTGATTTTGATTTAAATATTTTATTGTTCTCGAATTTAAAATCCAATAATTCTCTTCACTTATTTTTATAAAGTCATCCTCATATTCCAATTTTTGTGAGTTTGCCTTAAGAGTATTCAGATCAATTTGTTGACTACTGTATTTTTTACTTAAAACCCCGATTCCTGTATCTAAAAATTCGTCAACAAAGATTTCAATTATATTCCCATGAATTTTTCTATAAACCATATTAATACATTTATCCTTAACCCTATACTTATCTCCATCATTTTTCCCTGAAACTTTCATTTCTATTCCACTTTCAGAACTTTTAACTAAATTAAAATTATTCTCTGAATGCACAGATTGAAATTGTCTCTTTACTCTATGTATACATACTTCAAATAATTGTGAGGAAATACTTTTAACAATCTTGTCATCATCTATTTCCTGAATGTTAGGTTTAAAGTCTTTACCTAATACGAATTTACCTTCATGAATAATATTATTAATTGAAAAAATACATTTACCCTGATAACCATGAAATTCATTCTTCCAGGTATACCTATTTTCATAGGCTTTTCGAAAAATCTCCTTACAATTAATTTCTTTTGGATTCTCCATTAATTCTTAAACTCATAAAAATAATTCTACAAAAAAAATCCTCTCTAGTTTAAAGAGAGGATATTTTTTTTAAATTTAACTATTTTTGTGTAATTTTTGCGTCTTCCATATTGTCAAACGCTTGACCAATTTTCTTGAAGTCAAATCCCATAGCTCTTAGAGCATGCCATAAATGACCTTGTAAGAAAAAGAATCCCAAATAAAAATGAGCATTTGCAAGCCAAGCTCTTGAACTATATACACCAGAACCTAAATCAACTGTATCAGTAAAATAAGGAGCGAATTCAAATTGAAGTTTTAAAGGTTCTCCATAAAGATCAACTGGGTAAATTGTTGTATTAGAAGCGCACCAGAATGCAGCTACAAAAGCCATATAGGAAACGCCTACTACTGAGTAAGACAAAATAGCCTCAGCTCCAAGTAAACCTTTACCTTTGAATTCCGTATATTCTCCAACTTGCTTAGTAAAAATGTGGAAAATTCCGCCAATAATTTCTAAAAAGGCTAGAAATGCATGACCTCCTAAAACATCTTCTAAACTATCTATTTTTAGAAAATCAAATTGATGATTCCATATTTCTGACAAATTCAAATCATATTCAACTTGTCTTACTGCTCCGAGAGCTGGGTCATAGATCCCATGCCATTTAGCCCATTCTACGAACCAAATAGCTCCTATACCTAAAAAGATTAGATGATGACCAAGAATAAAAGTTAATTTATCTGGATCATCCCATTCAAAATCAAATTTTCTTGGCTTACTGGTTTCAGGATAATCCGCAAGATCCCCAGCAAATTTATTGGAATGTAATAATCCACCAGCACCTAATACAGCAGAGAAGATTAGATGCAATGTGCAAATTACAGTAATTCCGTATGTTTCGGTAATAACTCCATTTTCAATACCGCCGATCCCAAGACCTGCGAGGTGAGGTAAACAAATTAGATTTTGTGAACCCATTGGAATACTGGCATCGTAACGAGCTAACTCAAATAATCCAAAAGCACCTGCCCAGAACATCATAAGTCCTGCATGAGCAGCGTGAGAAGCTATGAATTTACCTGAACGGCCAACAACACCAGAATTCCCTGCGTACCAGTCATAGGTGACATCAGATTTTCCGTAAGTTTGTAACACTTGTTTTAAATAAACTGCAAGTTGAGCATATTGCTAATCAGTAATGTTTTTTACATGTTCTTTACAGATTTAATTACTTATGTAAAAAAAACATATTTTGAAAGAACAAATGTTACAAAGAAGAAAGTAATATCTTTGAAAGATTACGCCAATGAAGAAATTTCGCCCTTTAGCTGAGAAGCCCAACTTTCAAGACGTGAATCAGTTAAATCAGATTCACTATCCTCATCAAGAGGCAATCCACAAAAGCTTTCTCCAATGACACTTTTAGACTCATCAAATGTATAAGAAGATTTATCTACATAACCGACCATTTCAGCGCCTGCTTTAATGAAGTAGCTATGAAGTTCTTCCATGGCATCACAATAATTTTCTGTATAGGTAGAAGAATCTCCTAAACCAAAAATTGCAACCTTTTTCCCTGATAAACTTAATTCACCAATGTCCTCTAAGATTGAATCCCATGCAGTCCCTGATCTTTCTTCATCTGCTCCGGTGTTCCAAGTAGGGATCCCGCAGATAATTCCATCAAGACCTTCAAATTCTGAAAGGTCATCCACATCAGATACATCTTTAGGTGCTTCTGCGGAAGAAAGAAAGTTGTGAAGACGATCCGCAACGTCTTCTGTTTTTCCTGTTGTAGTAGCGTAATAAATTCCTACAGTCATAACTTCAAATTGTTTACCTTAGAATAATAAAATTAAAAAACCTTAAATTAATTTCTTTAAAAACTTTTTCATGTAAAATTTTATACCAATTAAGGTAAGAAAATTTTTTTGAGGAAAATTAATAAAAAACATTGAAAAAACCGTGACTGACAAATTTCAAAATAGTATCAATAATCTTGTTGAGGAATTCAACTTTAAAGGAGAAAAACGATTTAAATTAATTGTTTTATTTGGTTTATTGGGAGATTTTGATAGCTTTGAATATGCAATAAATTTGAAAAACTTTATCAATAATCAACAAGTTAAAAATTTAGATATTTTCGCCATTGCTATTGGAAACATAAATGGGAAAAGGAAATTCTGTAAATTTACTGGCTTTCGTGAAGAAAATTTAATAGTTGTTTCTGATAACCACATTCATAATAATTTAAAAATCCCAAGAGGTTTAGATATAGGTTTAGGTGGTTGGATCAATATGCTTTTAATGTTATCTGGAATAAATTCTTTTAAAACTATTAAAGAAGTTCTTAGAGGCTATACAGGAGACCGTAAAGCAAAGCAAATCTATTCAGAATTCGACAAAATTGACGTTTTAAAGTTTCTAAACTTTTCAGGTGATTCTTTTAGAAAGGTTTTTGGGGATGGTTATTTGAGACCATTTGAATTGGCAACATTTAGATTAAATAATATGAATGAAATAATTAAAAATTGGGGTGATTATATTCTTAATGAAAAATACCTTCCTCAAAGAGGAGCTTCTTTTTTATTGAATGATAAAAATCAAGTTATCTATAAATTTTTTTCGAGCGATGTGCTTGGATATTCATCAAACATGAGGGATCCTCTAGGATTTTTATCTGATTTAATTAAAGATTAGTTTTAAAACCTTTTTATGAATGTAGACATATTTGGATATTTCGCAGCAATTTTGACAACAGCTGCATTTCTACCTCAATTGATAAAAACTTTAAAATCAAAAAAGGCAGATGATGTTTCTTTGACAACTTTGATAATGTTTATTATCGGAGTTTTATCATGGATTATTTACGGTTATAAAATTTCTTCAACACCAATATTGATAGCCAATTTAATTACCATGATCTTAAATGTATTGATATTAATCTCAAAAATATATTTTTCAAAAACATTAAGTCAGTAATAATTATCTTAATAATATAAAATCATAGAAATTTTACTTAAATTTTATATATCATTAGACTAAGTTTTTTTTTGATCTTGAAAACTTCAAAATGCTGGGTTTGGTTTAAAGGTAGCCTTAACAAAGGTGGTTTTTGGAAAGAAGGTTTTACTTGTACTTTTGATGAGAAACCAGGAGTTTTAATAGAAAGTCCAGCCTACGTAAATTGTAGAGTTCCAAATTGGAGAGTATTGACTAAAGAACCAGAAGATTTATATAAATCTCCTTTAATTCCTGATAAAGCAATATGGAAAATAATTTAAATTATCCATTCATAATTAAAAACTCTTTTAATTGATCTCCGGCAGGTTAATATTGCTTTATTAAATATTTAATTAATACCATCTACTCTCTTTTTATAAATATTATACCTTTCTTAATTGTTGGTTTTTTCCTTGGTAAAAAGACCCCAGAGATATCTGCAAATATTGCAAGACCTCTAATAAGATTTGGTATTCCATTAAGTGTAATGGGGCTTTTATTAAAAGAGGGTATAGATATAAACCTTATTAAAAGTGCATTCTTGGCATTTTCTCTAATTGGAATATTAATAGTTCTAATAAATATATTCCCAGTATTTAAAAACAGGCTTCCAAATTACACCTTGCAGCTTGGAGGCCTAATAGGTAATACATCATTTCTTGGGATACCAATTGCAATAGCTCTTCTACCTTCAAAAACTATTAACTTCACTATCGGATTTGACTTAGGAACAACACTATTCGCTTGGATTTTTGGACCTTTTTTTCTTCAAGGAAAATCCCAAAACAACAATATCCCAAATATCAAAGGTTTATTAAACGCATTGATAAATAGTCCTGCATCAAGAGGGATCATTGGTGTACTTTTGGCATATCTTTTCCATATAGATGAGATATTGGGTAATTACCTTTGGATACCTGCAAGAATAGTTATCGCTTTGGCAATAATAATTGTTGGCACAAGGCTTGGAATAATAACAAATCAGAAGGGTAAATTTTTCGATCTTAATGAAGAAATTAAATTTTCAATTTTATTAAAGTTGCTTATTCTTCCTCTAATTGTTTTTTTAATAAGCAAATTTCTAAATTTTGACTTCTATCAATCATCAGCGGTAATACTTCAGGCAGGAACACCAACAGCAATATCCACAATTTTAATGGCAGAGGCTTATGACGTGAATAAAAAAATCGCATCAACTATTCTTTTCACTACAACTTTAATTTCAATAATCACAATACCTCTCTTAAAAATTCTTATGAATGCAATCAACTAGAAACTTTCCAAAATTAATACATGTTTTTTGAATATTGTAAAGATAATGTTCCGATAACTAAATAATGTCTTAAGATTTAGGTTATGAAGTCAGCAAGTCCTGAAAATGAATACATCCCTTTAGAGCTCAGGATTTCTGTGAGGAGAGATACTCTAAGGCTAATCTCAGAGATGGCTCAAGATATGGGAATAAGTATTAATGAAGTTTTTAGTTTTTTAGCCGAAGATTCTGTCGTCGATCTCGAATTACTTGAAGATTTGAATGAAATTGAAATTCCAAGTAAGTGCAGTCTTGATGATCTAAAAAACGCTCTTTTAAAAAAAAGACTATGCTAAAATTTTTCAACTTTTCTATTTTTCCAGTCAGATTTATAACCACTATTCACTAAAAGTTCAGAATACTTATTTAAATCACTTTTCTGAATTCTCCATAAATTATAAATGCCATATGCGCCCAATTTTTGGTGATTAATATTTGACCAGTGCTGTTCGCGCGAAGAATATTCATCTATTACTACCAATAAAGATTTGTGATCATAATCAGGTTGGTCCTCATAATTTATTCTCCTATCAGTATTTAGTCTGTCTGAAAGATTAATTAATCCTTCTTTAGTATTTGGTTCATAAAAAACTATTTGTCTTGAATAGTAATGTAAGGATGGTTTTCTTATGCCTATCATTGCTAAAGTTTCGTTCCCCTCACGAGTATTTGAAATTAATTTTGAGATATTCCTCAAAGGTAATTGCCTAGAAGTATCTGCTAATTTTCTAATTGGTGACATCAAAAAAGATTGTCCAATTAAAAGTAAGATTTGAAGATAAAGAAAGATATTTTTGGATTGTAAAGAAAATAAAATTATTGCAAGAAGTGTGAATGAAGAGAAGAAAAATTTAGCTTTAAAAATTATCCCCGAGCTTATTAGTTCAGATGCAAGATTAGGCATTTCAGGATCATTTATTGAAGTTAACCAAATATTTGAAAAAAAGAATGCTATTGAGATACCAAACAAAATTAAAATATTAAAAATCCATAAATACAAAAAACTTTTATTTGAATTTTTTAAGTCTATAAAACTTTTACTAATTAAGATTGCTGCCGCTGGAATTGCCGGCAACCAATAGCTTGGTAGTTTCGTAGCAGAAATACTAAAGAAGATTAAAACTGATGTTAACCAGCATAGAGAATATGTATAAAGGGTTTCAGTGACATTGCAACTTGCTTTTGAACTTTTCAAGAGATCCTTAAAGGCTTGAAATATCCCGTGATATAAAAATGGAGTGAATGGCAATGAAGCCAAAATCATTATGTAAAGAAAAAACCAGAATGGTTCTGCATGATTATTTACAACTGCAGTATATCTTTGGAAATTATGATAACCAAAAAAATTGTCCCAAAAAGGTCTTCCCTCTTTTATAAGTTCTAAAATGTACCACGGAACACTTATTAATATTGTAATTAAAAAACCTTTCTTAGGATTTATCTTACAGAGCAACCTTTTCCAATCCCTCTGACTAAATAAGAAAGATGTAATAGTCAATGATGCTAAAACAAATGCAACAGGTCCTTTAGTTAAAATTGCAAACCCTAAAAATACCCACGCTGAAGTGCATTGATCATTATTTTCACTAGCCATTCTTCTCCAAAACAAAAGAAGGGTAATCCCTAAGGTTCCAGTTAAAAGAGCATCACTCACGGCAGTTCTACTCCAAATTATTATTAATGGAGACAGAGCAAATCCTAATGATGCAACTATTGGAGTGAGGAATTGCCTATCACCCTTCTGTGGCCAACAAAACAAAGTATCTCCAATCATCAACATTAAAAATAATGATCCCAATGCTGAAGGGAGTCTTGCTGAAAGTGAACCGAAACTATCCCAAAGCTCGTTTTTCGGTAATGAGAAAAAAAAACCCATTAGCCAATATATTAATGGAGGCTTATCAAAACGAAATATTCCATTAACTTTTGGAGTTATCCAATCACCAGATTCACTCATTGCCCTTGCTGCCGCTGCAAATAAAGGGGGGGTTTCATCAACCAGTCCTGTTGTACCTAAACCAAAAAAAAATATAAAAATCCCAGAAACTAAAACTATCAATAAAGTTGAAAGCCTTTTCTTTGTTTTGAGAAGAAACATTTACTATATTAAAAAAACTTATATTCGTTGATTACCTTATTAAGCCAGTTCACAACCTTGTTAGCAAATATATCTGTGGAAGCATTTTTTTCTACCCATTCTCTACAATCCTTACGGCTTATTTTTTCTATGATTTCTACATAGGAAAGCATGGTTTCTTTATCATCAGGATCGACAAGATAACCTGTTTGCCCATGCTGAATAATTTCACTTGGTCCTCCCCTTTTATAAGCTATAACTGGCACCCCACACGCCAAGGCTTCGACAATAACATTTCCATATGCCTCATTCCATTTTGGAGTATTTAGCAAAACCCTACATTTTCCAAGTTCTTTTTGTAATTCATCGGTTGCCAAGAAACCCATCCAATCTATAGTTCCTTGAGGGTATGATTGTTCTATCTTTGAGGCATAGGTCTCATCTTCTATAACTCCCCAAACATTTAGTTTTTCGCCAAGTTGATTTGCTATATAAACCGCATCCTCTAAACCTTTCTCCGGTGCTACTCTTCCAACCCAAGCCAAGGGTCCCTTTTCAGAATCTTGAAAAATATAATTATCTAATTTAAAACCATTCCCAATAATTGTTGGTTTTTTTATGAATGGATAATCATTAGCTTGTATTTTTGAATGAAAAGCAAAATTATATGGATGTTTAGCATATACCTTTGAGATTAAATTACAAATTACTGAACTTTCAGAACCCATACTAATAATATGTGCAATGGGTATATCTACATTTAAAGTCATCCAAATAGGTAACCAATCATAAGACATGTTCAACAATACATCTGCCTGTTTAGCGATATCTAATCCCTTTTCAAGCATTCCTGCCAGAAGTGAATTATCTGGAATATTTACAGGAGCATTGTAATTTTGATGCTGCCAACTAATTTGATCTTCCCCTTCTACAAAATGTAATTTTGCTTTTTCATTACTTTTATATAATTTAGAATTCCTCGGAGCTATGACCTCTACCGAGTGACCTAAAGAAAGCATCCCTGAAACTAAGGAATTTAAAGTTAATTCAACTCCCCCACCTTTACCGCTTCCCAAAAAACCTATTGGGGTACTAATCAAAACTATTCGCATTATTAGATTTTTACACCATGTATCTAATTAAATAGTAGTATCAGTAAATTTATTTTCCCATAAAGACCTTCTCTGGCTAACAAAAAATACCGAGATAAGAACAAAAGCTACGCCTATCCATTGAAGAAGAGTAAGTCTTTCATCTAACCAAACTCCTCCGCTAAGAAGAGCAAATACAGGAGTTAAAAATGCAAGAGTACTAAATCCAGTTATCTCTTTATTATTAGCAAAGTAGAAAAACAATCCATAAGCTATTGCACCTCCAAAAATACTTGCAAATGACATAAGTCCCCAATCAAAGATTGTCCAATCTGGGATTATTTGAAAATTTGATTGCAAGCAATGCTTGATAATCAAGGGCAAACTACCTAAAACCATATGCCAACCCGTAACTGCCACTGGATCACTTTTAGTACAGGTGAATCTAATTAAAATTGTTCCTAGTGCCATAGCTAGCGCAGCTGCAAGCATCCAAAGTTCTCCAAAGTTAAAAGATACATTAGTCATGGAAGTGTCAGACATTAACCACCAACTTTCTAGAAATTCTTTCGGAACACCCAAGAATACTATTCCTCCTAAGCCAAAAAGCAACCCTAACCAACCTATTGGATTAATTAAATTTCCAAAAATTGCCCTTGCTAAAATCGCGACCAAAAGGGGCTGAGAATCAATCAAAACAGAGCCAAGACCTGCTCCAGTTTTTTCAATCCCATAAGTTAAAAACAACTGAAAAAAAGTGGCGTCTACAATTGTAAAAACAAAAAACCACTTCAAGTCGCACCTATAAATTTTTAAATCTCTTTTAAACAAATATGTTGTAATTAGAACAAGGATTCCCGCAGGAAGTAATCTTAAAGAAGCTACAAACTCTGGCCCAGCACTAGATACTAAGGGTGTCATAGCAGCCATTGAAGTACCCCAAAGTGCAAAAGGGAGTATCATTAAAAACCAATTTAGGATTGAATTCATTAGTTCTGCTGATAATCTTTTTAAAGTAGTTTTATGTATTTACCTTAAAAGAATGATTTGGCCTTTTAGACGAAAATCAAAAAAAAGAATGGCTCGTATCGTTATTGATGAGCCTATTACAAGTTCAACAAGAGTTTCTGTCCTTAAAGCTCTTAAACAAATTGAGGATAGAGAATTTCCTGCCTTAATCGTGAGAATTGATTCGCCAGGGGGTACTGTTGGTGATAGCCAAGAAATATACTCTGCCATTAAAAGACTAAAAGATAAAGGATGTAAAGTCATTGCTAGTTTTGGAAACATATCGGCATCTGGAGGTGTTTACATTGGTGTTGCATCTGACAAGATAGTTGCGAATCCAGGCACAATCACAGGCTCTATTGGTGTAATTATAAGAGGAAATAATTTATCTGAATTATTAGAAAAAATCGGCATAAAATTTGAAACAGTTAAAAGCGGTGTATTTAAAGATATACTTTCTCCAGATAAACCCTTAAGTAAGGAGGGCAGGGAACTACTTCAGGGCTTGATAGATGAAAGTTATAAACAATTTACTGAAGCTGTTGCTGAAGGAAGAAATTTACCTGTTGAAGAAGTAAGAAAATTTGCAGATGGAAGGATTTTCACTGGGACACAAGCAAAAGAATTAGGTCTTGTTGATGAAGTTGGAGATGAATTTGTTGCTAGGGAACTTGCTGCAAAAATGGTTAATATTGATCCCAAAATTCAGCCCTTAACATTTGGGAAGAAAAAAAAGAAAATATTTGGACTAATTCCTGGGAGTAAAATTCTTGAAAAAGTTATCAATAATATCTTTTTTGAGATTGATTCATCCAATAAAGTACTTTGGTTATATAAGCATTGAATCAATTTGCATGAAAAAATGAAAGATGATTATAAAGTTACATTTATTCGAGGGGCTACAACAGCATCTGGAAATTCTGTCAGGGAAATAGAAGACGCCGTAGTGGAATTGATAGATGAATTAATTTCACGCAACAATCTTATTAAAAAGAACTTATTATCCATTACATTTACCGCAACAAAAGATTTGGACGCATGTTTCCCTGCTTCAATTGCAAGAAAATGTAATCAACTTGATTCAGTAGCATTTTTAGACTGTCAACAAATGTATGTCTCTAATGATGTCGATTTTTGTATAAGAATAATGGCACAAGTATTATTACCGTCAAATTTTCCAGTAAAGCATCCTTATTTAAGAGGTGCTTCAAAATTAAGGCCAGATAGATGTTAACCTTACAATAATAATTTTCCTCTTTAATTTGGATAGGACTAATTAATCCTTTAAAAATTTATTTAATCAATGTTAAAAACAACAAAGAAACTTGCTTTAAATTCTAAAATTTTAAGATTTTTTCTTATCCCTACAATTTTATTTTCAACTCCATTTTTAAGTCAAATCCAAGTTGCTAAAGCAGGGTTAGAATTTCAATGGGACCAAAACTCTGGACACAGAAGATTAAAGTGGCTGCAAAAACAAAATAAAAGAGGTTTTAGAAATACAATTTATTTTTTCTTGAGGCCATTTGACAGAAATAATGAACTCTTGAAGATAAATCTAGCAATTCCTAAATCCTTTAAATCAAATTTAAATAAAGAAAAAATAAGTCTTTGCAAGGTAAGAATAGGTGGTTTTGAAAATCGAACTAAATGTTTAGAAGATATTCCAGCTGATATTGAAATCAATACTGATGATTCATCCCTACGTTCAATAAATATTTACCCCTTTAGGCCAATTCCATCTAACAAAGATAGTTATGCCATTGTCTTAAAAGTCTTTAATCCAAGGAAATCAGGTCTACATCAATTTCATTCATATGGGCAACCTAAAGGGAAATCAGTTTCAAGTTATTTAGGAAGCTGGACTATAGTGATCGATTAAATGATAGATTAATTGTGGATAATAAAAAAAATGACTAAAAGAACTTTTGGCGGAACTTCAAGAAAAAGAAAACGTGTATCTGGTTTTAGAGTAAGAATGCGTTCTCATACTGGTAGAAGAGTTATTAAAAGCAGAAGACAAAAAGGTAGAGAAAGAATAGCTGTTTAAACTAAAAAATGGCCTTACCTAAAGATATGCGTTTAAAAGGTCATAGGACTTTTAATTATATACATAACAATTCACGAAAATATCACGGGACATTAATGACTTTTAAAGTGGCGAGATCAAATCCAGAAATTATCTCATCTCATAAACTCAGGTATACCACAAACAATTTGAAGATAGCAATTACCATTAGTAAAAAAGTTTCAAGAAAAGCTGTAGAGAGAAATAGAATAAGAAGAATCCTACAAGAGTGGTTATTAACAAACTTTGAAAAAATTAATAACCACAAACCTTATTGGTTACTTGTTAACCTTAAAATTGGAGATTTCTGCAATGATGAAAATAAACTTTTGGAGGAATTTCACAACTTAATGTTCAAATCTCGTCTAATCAAATGATTAACATGAATGAAGAAACCTTTTACGAGGGTGGTCCCGCAAAAAGTGATTTAATTACAAATTTATTGGCAGGGATAACAATTCTTGGTTTGCCATTTACCTTTGCCGCAATAGTTAGAGCCTTGTGGTTGAGATATAAAATTACAAATAAAAGAATCACAATAAATGGAGGTTGGTTTGGTAAAAACAAAACACAAGTTTCATTAAGTAACATTGAAGAAATCAGATCTATTCCAAGGGGATTTGGTTCATATGGTGATATGGTTCTTATTCTCAATGACGGATCAAAGGTTGAAATGAAATCTTTACCTCAATTCAGAGAAAAGCAAGAATTTATTGAAGAAAATATAAATAAAAGAACACAAATCCCAAATCTAAACGAGGTAGAAGGATTTGCTACTAAATCCTAAATAAATTAATTACAAAAACCTTTTTTTCCTGTAAAATAAAATGTCTAATAAAATTTCACTCTTTTTAATATCGTGATAGGGTTCATTTCTGACAAACTACTTATCCCGATTCTGGATTTTTTCTACGGATTAGTTCCTAGTTATGGTTTGGCAATTGTAGCTTTAACAGTAGTAATTAGAATTGCACTTTTCCCTTTAAGCGCTGGTTCTATACGAAGTGCTAGAAGGATGAAGATTGCCCAGCCAGTGATGCAAAAAAGACAAGCAGAAATAAAATCTAAGTTTTCAGGTGATCCAAAGAAGCAGCAAGAAGAATTAGGAAAACTAATGAATGAGTTTGGCAGTCCTCTCGCAGGTTGTCTCCCATTGATCGTGCAAATGCCTGTGCTATTTGCATTATTTGCAACCTTAAGAGGATCACCATTTGCTGATGTTCCTTACAACATAAATCTTAAAGTCGTACCTCAGGATCAAATTGCGGCTATTGACCCAAAACCTTATAAATCCCCAAGACACTCAATATTTATTACAGAAAAATCTCATTTCCCTGTAGTAGCTACCATTCCTAATGGAACAAAATTAGGAGCAGATGAATCAATAAAAATAAATTTGCAGACAACAAATGGTAACAGCTATTCAGAAGTTTTATCTAAGTATGATAACGGATCAAAATTTCTCCCTACTTGGAAGGTTTCAAAAGGATCCGAAAATCTAAAAGTTTCCCAAGACGGTACAGTAACTGCTATTAAGCCAGGCGATGCAACAATTGAAGCTAAAATACCTGGTCTAGCTGCTAAAAGTGGATTTCTTTTTATTAAAGCTCTTGGTCAAGTTGGCTTTTATGTAGATGGATCTATTAATTGGGATATTGCTGCCCTTGTTGGAGCCTTTGGATTAACCTTATTACTCTCTCAAGTTTTATCTAGTCAGGGAATGCCGGCAAACCCACAGCAATCAACAGCGAACAAAATAACTCCTATCATGATTACTGGTATGTTCCTTTTTTTCCCACTCCCAGCAGGAGTACTACTGTATATGGTTGTTGCAAACATATTTCAAGCATTTCAGACCTTTCTTCTTAACAAAGAAGCTCTTCCTGAGAATCTACAAAAAATCATGGATCAACAATTAATGGCTAAAAATGATGCAATAACAACTACTGCTACAACTATCTCAGATAAAAGATTACCTTTTGAACCTAATAGTAAAAAATAGTCTAAAACTTAAATAATGAATTCTTGGTGTAAAAATTTTGAACTACTTATAAAATCAAGAACCCCACTAATTTGGATTAAGACTAAAGAAGAAGAAAGATTAGAAAAAATTATCAATTATTCGATTGAAAGACTAAACATAAAAAGATTTGTTTGTTGGGATTGTGTTAACGGAATCAAAGGATTATTAAATGAAAAAGGAAAATTCTCTAACAATCCATTAGGAGTGCTTAATTGGCTAAAGGAACAAAATCCTGATATGTCGACAATATTATTAGTAAAAGATTTTCATAAATTTTATGAAGATCCATCTATAAATAGGACTATTAAAGAATTATCTTCTGTGCTTAAAGAAACTTGTAATAATTTAATTATTAGTTCTCATTTGTTTCCATCATCCGAAGAGCTTGATGAACTAATGACGATTTTAAACTTGCCTTTGCCTGATCAAAAAGATTTGAAAAATCTAATAAAAAAAATTGCTATTAATACTAATTCAAATCTTAATGAACAAGAGCTAAATGAACTATCTATAGCTGCAAGTGGATTAACCGAAATAAAGGTAAAGCAAGTTACTGCAAAAGCACTTGCTCAAAGGGGGAAAATAAGTAAAGAAGATATTAAAGATATTCTTGAAGAAAAAAAACAAGTCATCGCTAGAAGTGAAGTTTTAGAATTTTTCGAGGCTAACTCAAGTCAGGATGATATTGGTGGCTTAAATGTTTTAAAAGTTTGGCTTAATCAAAGATATAGGGCTTTTTCTAAAGAAGCAAGAGACTATGGACTACCTATCCCAAAAGGAGTTTTACTAGTAGGAGCGCAAGGAACCGGTAAATCACTTACTGCAAAATCTATTTCCAAGAGTTGGTCTATGCCTCTTCTCAGGTTAGATGTGGGAAGACTATTTTCTAGCCTTGTTGGTTCAAGCGAGGCGAGAACAAGAGAAACGATATTAAGAGCTGAGGCCATGTCTCCTTGTATTCTTTGGATCGATGAAATTGATAAGGGGTTTGGGGGTGATGCAAGAAGTGATGGAGGTACAAGTCAAAGAGTTTTAGCAAGTTTGCTTACTTGGATGGCAGAAAAAGAATCTGCCGTATTCGTGATTGCCACTGCTAATGCTATAGATAAACTTCCTGCGGAATTATTAAGAAAGGGTAGATTTGATGAGATATTTTTTCTTGATTTACCAAATTCTGAAGAAAGATTAAATATTCTTGATTTGCACTTAAAAAAAAGAAGACCTAGTTACAGTTTTCCTCTCTCCACAATTATTGACAGAACAAATGGATTTTCTGGAGCAGAGCTTGAACAAGCTGTAATAGAAGGAATGCACATTTCATTTTCTGAAAATAGAGAGCTTATGGAGAAAGATTTAATAAAGGCAGTTTCTGAATTAGTTCCCTTATCCAGAACAGCTAAAGAACAAATTGATTTACTAAAAAGTTGGTCCTCTACAGGGCGGGCTCGTTATGCGTCGTAACTAAATTCTAATTTATAAAAAATAGAAAATAAGTTAGGAATCATTAATTTAGTTAATTTTTCATCAAAAATCCCTAATAATGAATGGATATTAACTATCTTGATTAAGGTATTAAAAAAAAAAAAGAGTGTTAGATCAAAAATTAATAAGAGAAAATCCGAAATCTGTTGAAGAGAATTTATCCTTAAGAGGAAAACCTTATAAAATATCTCACATACATGAACTAACTGTTAAGAAAAAAGAAATTGATATAGAAATATCCAGCCTCCAATCTGAGAGTAAAAAATTAAGTAAATTAATTGGTCAAGAAATCAGAAAGTCTCAAAACAATGATTCACCAGAACTTAAAAATTTAAAAAAGAAAGGAAACGAATACAGAATTAAAATTTCTAAATTGGAGGAGAAAAAAAGAATATTAGATAAACAAATACATAGTGAGATTTATAATTTACCAAATTTCCCTAGCAAAGATACACCAGTTGGTACAGATGAAAGTGATAATGTCCAATTAAAAACTTGGGGAGATCCGTTGATAAAAGAGAATCTTAAATCTCACTGGGAGATAGGAGAAAATCTTAATCTTTTTGACTCCATAAAATCAACAAAAATATCAAAAAGTCGTTTTATTACACTTATTGGTAATGGTGCACGATTAGAGAGGGCATTAATAAATTTCATGCTCGATATGCATACTAAAAATGGTTATTTAGAGTTAATACCTCCAGCTTTAATAAATTCAGAAAGTCTTACAGGATCTGGTCAATTACCTAAATTTTCAAATGAAAGTTTTAAGTGTTCTAATGACGATTTATGGCTTTCCCCAACAGCTGAAGTACCACTTACCGCTTTTCATAAAAATGAGATTATTGATCCCGAACAGTTACCTATTAAGTATGTTGCATATAGCCCATGTTTCAGAAGAGAAGCTGGTAGTTATGGAAGGGATACTAAAGGTTTAATAAGACTCCATCAGTTTAATAAGGTTGAATTATATTGGTTTTGTGATCCAAGTAAATCTATAGAAGCTCATAAAAAAATCACTTCAGATGCAGAAAGCATTTTAAAAAAGCTCAATCTACCCTACAGATTAATAGATATTTGTACTGGAGACTTAGGCTTTTCTTCAAGTAGAACTTTTGATCTTGAAGTCTGGTTACCAAGTAGTAAATGTTATAGAGAAATTTCAAGTTGTAGCAATTGTCTAGACTTTCAAGCACGCAGATCATCAATAAGAACAAAACTTGACAAAAAAAATAAATATTTACATACCTTAAATGGTAGTGGCCTTGCTATTGGAAGAACGATGGCTGCGATTCTTGAGAATGGCCAACAAATAGATGGGAGCGTTAAGCTTCCAGATTCTCTAGTTCCTTATTTTGGATCAAATTTGTTAAAAAATGCTTAGTATAAAAAAATGAATGTTTTAACCTCAATAACAGTTCTGGGATTTCTCATTTTTTTTCATGAGATGGGCCATTTTCTTGCAGCAATTTTACAGGGAATTTATGTTAATGGATTTTCAATTGGTTTTGGACCCTCAATAATTCAGAAAAAATATAAAGGTATCACTTATTCCTTTCGAGCCTTTCCTCTTGGGGGATTTGTTTCTTTCCCTGATGAAGAAGTAAATAATATTGACCCTAAAGATCCAAATCTTTTAAAAAATAGACCGATAATTCAAAGGGTTATTGTAATCTCTGCTGGAGTATTCGCTAACCTAATTCTTGCATACACTATTTTAATTATAAATGTAACTACAATAGGTATCCCATTTGATCCTGAACCCGGAATTTTAGTTTTAGCTACACAGCCTGATAAGTCTGCTTCTATTGCTGGCTTAGAAGCAGGAGATAAAATATTAGAAATTGAAACTATTACTTTGGGAGCTGGTGATCAAGCTGTTTCCACTTTAGTAAAAAAGATTCAAAATTCATCAGATGAGTCAATTTCAATAAAGATTGAAAGAGATGGGATTTTTAAAGATTTAAATTTGGTACCAAAGAATGTTGAAGGCAAAGGGACAATAGGTGCTCAATTACAGCCTAATATAAGAAAAGAAACTAAAAAAACAAAAAACATTTACGAACTTTTTAAATACACCAACAATGAGTTTTCATCACTTTTAGTAAAAACAATTCAAGGTTATAAAGGGCTAATAACAAATTTCTCCTCAACAGCTCAACAATTAAGTGGGCCAGTTAAGATAGTTGAAATTGGCGCTCAACTATCTCAACAAGGAGGAACAGGGATATTATTATTTGCTGCTTTAATTTCTATTAACTTAGCAGTTCTAAACTCATTGCCTTTACCTCTATTAGACGGCGGACAACTTGTTTTTACTTTAATTGAAGGTTTGAGGGGGAAGCCTGTACCACTTAAGGTGCAAATGGTTGTTACTCAATCCAGTTTTTTCCTTTTAGTTGGACTCAGTGTTTTACTAATTATTAGAGATACTAGTCAACTTTTAATCGTTCAAAAATTATTAAACCAATAAATAAATTTTTAAAATTGTTAGTCAAGCTGTTAATATATTAGGTAGTTTAAAGATTCTATTAAATGGCGAAAAAGTCCATGATTGCAAGAGAGGTCAAACGCAAAAAGCTAGTGAAGAAATATGCTGCGAAAAGGAAATCATTATTAGATGAATTTAATGCTGCAAAAGATCCAATGGAAAGATTAGAAATACATAGAAAGATTCAGGCTCTACCAAGAAACTCTGCTCCAAATAGAGTAAGAAATAGATGTTGGGCGACTGGTAAACCAAGAGGCGTTTACAGAGATTTTGGTCTTTGTAGAAATCAGTTGAGGCAAAGAGCTCATAACGGTGAACTTCCTGGGGTGGTTAAATCAAGTTGGTAGTATAAGTCCTTTATTTAAATATTATATTTTCTACCGAAAGACTACTAACCAAATAAATTAATATCAATTTTTAGGACATTTTTAAAATTTTTATAGCGTATCTAAATAATTCACTCAATATGTCCCTATAAAATGTAAGAATAAATCATGTATAGATTTATAATTTAAAAAGTGGAAGGACAAAATAAGTCGATCACGTTTGACGGACGAGAGATACGACTAACTACAGGACTATATGCTCCTCAAGCAAGTGGATCAGTAATGATTGAGTGTGGAGACACTTCTTTATTGGTTACAGCGACTAAAACTACCAAAAAAGATGTTGCTGACTTTCTACCTCTAATATGCGATTACGAGGAAAAGTTATATGCTGCAGGAAGGATTCCAGGAGGTTTCATGAGAAGAGAGGGTCGTCCTCCAGAAAGAGCGACCTTGATTTCAAGATTAATTGATAGGCCAATGAGGCCACTTTTTCCATCATGGATGAGAGACGAGATACAAATTGTTGCCTCTTGCCTTTCTCTAGATGAAAGAGTTCCGCCTGATGTTTTAGCTGTTACTGGGGCTTCAATAGCAACTTTACTTGGGGAGATACCATTTTATGGGCCAATGGCTGCAGTTCGAGTTGGGCTCATAGGAGATGATTTCATTTTAAATCCAAGCTATAGGGAAATAGAGAAAGGAGACTTAGATATTGTTGTTGCAGGATCACCTGAAGGTATTGTCATGATTGAGGCAGGTGCCAACCAGTTATCAGAGCAAGATACTATCGAAGCAATAGATTTTGGATACGAAGCTGTTACTGAACTTATTAAATCTCAAGAAGATTTACTAAAAGACTTAGGAATAAAACAGATTAAGCCATCGGATCCTGAAGAGGATAAAACATTAGCTACATATTTGGAAAAAAACTGCTCAAAGCCTATAGATATTGTTCTAAAGAAATTCGACCATTCAAAAGAAGAGAGAGATCTTGAACTTGAAAAGATTAAAATTGAAACTCAAGAAAAAATTGAATCTTTGAAAGATGACAACCAACTAAAAGCTTTATTATCAGATAATGATAAGTTGTTAAGTTCCGACTTTAAAAAACTTACGAAGAAATTAATGAGGGCCCAAATCATTAATGATGGCAAACGAGTTGACGGTCGTGAACTAGATGAAGTGAGAAAAATTACAGCATCTGCTGGTATACTTCCCAAAAGGGTACATGGTTCAGCCTTATTTCAAAGAGGTTTAACTCAGGTTTTATCTACTGCCACTCTTGGAACTCCAAGCGATGCTCAAGAGATGGATGATCTTAACCCAAGCACAGAAAAAACATATTTGCATCACTACAATTTTCCACCATATTCTGTTGGAGAAACTAGACCGATGAGAACTCCTGGCAGAAGAGAAATTGGTCATGGATCACTTGCTGAAAGAGCAATCATTCCAGTTCTGCCAGGCAAAGAAACATTTCCATATGTGCTAAGAGTTGTTAGTGAAGTTTTAAGTTCCAATGGCTCAACTTCTATGGGTTCAGTTTGTGGAAGCACACTCTCACTATTAGATGCGGGAGTTCCTTTAAAAGCTCTTGTAAGTGGTACTGCTATGGGGTTAATTAAAGAAGGGAAAGAAGTTCGAATTCTCACAGATATTCAAGGAATTGAAGATTTTCTTGGAGACATGGATTTCAAAGTTGCAGGAACTGAAAAGGGAATAACTGCTTTACAAATGGATATGAAAATTACAGGTTTGCCCGTTTCTATTATTTCTGATGCAATCAAAAAAGCTCGACCTGCTAGATTACATATCCTTGAAAAGATGCAAGAGGCAATAAATAAACCTCAAGAATCCTTATCTCCCCATGCCCCAAGACTCTTAAGCTTTAGGATTGACCCTGAGCTCATAGGAACTGTTATTGGACCAGGCGGTAGAACTATAAAAGGGATTACTGAAAGAACTAACACAAAAATTGATATTGAAGATGGCGGAATAGTTACTATCGCATCCCATGATGGAGCCGCTGCAGAAGAAGCTCAAAAGATAATAGAGGGATTAACAAGGAAAGTCCACGAAGGAGAGATCTTTTCTGGAGTTGTTACTCGAATTATTCCAATTGGTGCTTTTGTGGAAATCCTCCCAGGGAAAGAAGGAATGGTTCATATATCTCAACTTTCTGAAGCTAGAGTAGAAAGAGTTGAAGATGTAGTAAGACAAGGTGATGAAGTAACTGTAAGAGTTCGAGAAATTGACAGTAGAGGCAGAATTAACCTTACTTTGAGAGGTGTTTCTCAAAATAGTGGCATGTCTTATCCAGAACCAACCCCAACACCAGTAGCACCATTGAATTAAATTGGGTAAATATTGTTTTTTTTGATTATTTCTCTCACTTGGTTGCAAACACTTTTGTGATTGTTTTTATTGTTGGAAGCAATAATTATTCCAGGATGCTCAAAACTCTTACTATTATATATAAGTTCCTCGTTGTATATAGTAGTTATAGCACCCCCGGCAGCTTTCAAAATAGCTTCCGGCGAAGCAAAATCCCAATCTTTTGGAGAACTTTGCCCAGGCATACTCAAAGACATATAAATATCACTTTCTCCTCGAATAATTGAAGCAACCTTACACCCAATACTTCCCATAACAATAATTTTCTTGAAATTAATTTTATAAATTAATTCTTTTAATTTTTCATTTCTGTGATTCTTACTTGTTACTAAAGACATATCTTTGAGATCTCGTTTCTCTGAAATATTAATCTTTTTTCTTAAGCCTTCTTTGTTTTCACAAAAAAGTTGATCTCCATGTGCAATCCATAATTCATCTCTCTCTGGAATCAGTACTACTCCTAATATAGGTTTTTGATTATAATTTAAGGCCAAATGCATTGCATAATTTTTAGTCCCTTGAACAAAATCTTTTGTTCCATCTAAGGGATCAAGAATCCATAACCATTCGGCATCAGTATCAATGCAATCATTTGAAATTTTGACGCTCTCTTCACTTAAAATTGACCAATTTATGTTCATATATTTTTCTTTAATTCTTTTAATAATCAATTCATTTACTTTTAAATCGGCTAATGTAACAGGATCCTCATCATTATTATTTTTGATAATATCTTTTTTTTGATAGTTATCTTTAATCCTTTTTGAATAAAATAACAAAATTTCTGCAGCTTCCCAGCTGAAAATCCTTAGATCCTCGATAAGATTATCAATATCTACTCCAAAAGGTAATTTAATCACTAAATGAAAAATAATTATCCATTATCACACAGAAGTCAAGAACCGGAAAGTGGTGTCTTATATATGGTTGGAACACCTATTGGTAATTTAAATGATCTATCTTATAGAGCCATAAACATTCTTAAAAATGTTTCTTTAATTGCCTGCGAGGATACTAGGCATACAAGAAAAATAATGAATAAGTTTAATATTACTAATAACCTTATAAGCTGTAATAAGCATAATTCATTTAGCAAAATCCCAAGAATAATTAAAGATCTTAAGGAAAGTAAATCAATAGCCCTTGTAAGTGATGCAGGTATGCCTGGGATTTGTGATCCAGGAGAGAATATCGCTAAAGCAGTTAAATTACAGGGATATGATGTTATATGCGTACCTGGTCCTTGTGCTGCCCTAACTGCACTGATCTCTAGCGGCATGCCTTCATCAAGTTTTATATTCGAAGGTTTTCTACCAAGAAAAAAGATTGAAAGAGAAAAAATTCTTACGGAAATCAGCAACCATGAAAAAACAACAATAATATTTGAATCCCCACATCGTCTCAAAAAATTGTTGAGAGAATTATCAGAATATTGCGGAGGTGAAAGAGAAATTGAAATATCTCGAGAATTAACAAAAAAATTTGAAGAACATATTGGGAATAACTTAAAGAATGCAATAAGTTTTTTCGAAAAAGAAGAAGTAAAGGGCGAAATAACAATTGTAATTAAAGGCATTGCTAAAGCAAAAGGTCTAGATTTTCAGGAATCAAACCTTAAGAAAGAACTAAAGGATTTGCTTAATGCAGGTTTAAGTTTATCTTCAGCTTCAAAATATTTAGCAAAAAAAACAGGCATTAAAAAAAGCGTTATTTATGATTTAAGCTAAAATTTTATAAATGTAAAAAATATGATTTTGCCTCTAAGAAAAACATTTTTAACACTTTTATTCAACTTATCCCTTTTTTTGATGCTAATCGTTGGAATACAAAATAATTCCAATAGAAGTAAAGTTGATTTTCTACTTGATAAAACTATAAATCTTCCCATTAGTTTTATAGTAGGAACAAGTTTTATAAGTGGATCGATTTTGGGAGGCCTTTTAAATATAAAATTTGACAGCAGGAATTAATTTCAAAGAGCTATTAAAGAGCCAGAACTAACAATCCTTGTGATACCTTTTGAAATCAAAAATGGGGCTGCAATTTTGAATACATTAGAATTAGGTACCTTCAGTACTTTTTGTTCCTTATTACAAAACCTTTTTGCAACTTTTAAGTCAAAATATATTTCAATAGATTTTCGATTCAAATCATCAGTAGGAAGAAAATCCCATTCTGGAAAATCTTTCAATAATTTAACTTCTAACTCAATCTTCTTATCTACGATCATATAAACAATTTGAGGAAAATCAATATCGGAAATAGGCACAGAAGAAAACTCCTTTCGAGGGGCATTATCAATTTCAAAATTTAGAGGAGTAATTTCCAAGAAGGATGAATCTGGGTAGAAATCCTTTTCATTAGCAATTTGAAAAGATTTTTTATGCTCCTGGACATCACCCTCTTTATAGCCTTCTTCATTTTTTAGAGAATTGACTTCTTTTTTTTTCTCAGAATCTTCAAGAATATTTTTTTTAATTAATTTTTTATTAGATTTTTTTAATTCTTCATAACTTGCCTCTCCAAGATTTATCTTCAGATTTCTTATGGTGGTAGTTCTTGTACAATTAAATTCTGCAGAAAGAACTTCAATAGTTTTTCCATCTTTAAAACCTTGAGTCATTTCACCTTTTTGTTTTTCGGTAAGTCTTTTGGCCAAGTTAATATAAGAACATCAAAACTATAATAAAGAAAATTTGGAATAAAAAGAATTATTTTTGAGATACTTTATCTAATAAATAATATAAATTAAGGAATACTTTGTTTGTTTAGACCTTTCCGTTCAGATATAATAGAGAGATGCTTCCTTAGCTCAGCTGGATAGAGCAACTGCCTTCTAAGCAGTGGGCCGCAGGTTCGAATCCTGCAGGAAGCGTTAAATTTAAAACTAAAAAACATCAAAAAAGAACTAAAATAAATGTTTTTTATAGATTCAGAGAATAAAATCATGCTCTCCAAATAATATATGCTTAAAAAAATAAATTTTTTTAATCAAGGGGGACTAAGTTTAAGTAAAGTCGGTTTGAAATTCCTATATATAGGAGTTTTCCTATTACCATCAGCACCAGTTATTGCTGGATTTACACTATTTATATCTTTATTATTTAGTAATAATAATAACCCAATTAATTTTTTTAGAGAAAGAAAAAATAATGTGTTTATTATTGTTTCTTTATTAATGATTTTAAGTTGCATATATAATAGTTTTATCAATCCAATTTTTAATCAAAAAGAAACTGGGAATTTATCATGGATTAGTTTGATTAATTGGATTCCATTTTTTTGGTGTTTTTGGGGATTTCAGCCTTATCTTGAGAAACAGAAGGTGAGAAGAATGGTCGGAAAATTGTTAGTTATTGGTTCAATACCAGTAATAATTTCTGGTTTTCTCCAATATTTCTTTAACGTGACAGGTCCATTTCAAATATTAAACGGATTAATTATTTGGTACCAAAAGCCAATAATTTTAACAGACGGATTAACAGGACCATTTAATAATGCTAATTATGCTGGATCTTGGTTAACACTTGTTTGGCCCTTTTCTCTTTATTACTTTCTGATAAATACGAAAAAATCTAAAAGACTTATTACTGCGATAATTTGTTCTTTATTAATAATTTCTATTTTGCTGACCAACTCGAGAAATTCATGGCTAGGAATGTTGATTTCAATTCAAATAATGCTGGGCTTTGAAACAATATTTTTTCTAATTCCTTTAATTTTATTATCTTTCATCATTTTAACTTTTCTTATTTCTGTATTACCAACCTCAATAAGAAATGATTTTGTTTCCTTTATTCCTATCAATATATTTAATAATTTTCCAGATTCATCAATTGAGTTAAGTGAAGCGTATCCAAGACTTGAAATATGGAGATTTACTATCGAAAATATTCTTAAAAGACCTCTTCTTGGATGGGGTGGAGGTTCTTTCCCCATTGTTTATGAAACACTTAAGGGCAAATGGATTGGGCATCCACATAATATTATTTTTGAAATTGCCTTTAATTACGGAGTAATAACTGCAGTCATTCTTTCTTCAAGAATTTCACTCTATTTATACAAATATTATAAATTAATAGCAAATTACGCAGTATTAAAAATCAATAGTATTAAAAATAATTTAATTTTCGAAAAAGCTTGGTTTTCATCAATTTTATTTATTACTTATTCACATCTATTTGATATGCAGTATTTTGATTTAAGAATAAGTATTATGTCGTGGATCTTATTAGCAGGTATAAGAGCTGCAATGATTTAAAATCATTTTACTGATAATAATTATTTATATGAGTGTTGAGGTTAAAACAATTTGTTGTATTGGAGCTGGATATGTAGGAGGGCCTACGATGGCCGTAATTGCTGATAAATGTAAATACTTAAAGGTCATAGTTGTTGATTTAAATAAAGATAAAATTGATTCTTGGAATGACGAGGACTTAACAAAATTACCTGTTTACGAACCAGGATTAAAAGATTTAATAAAAAGATGCAGAGGTAAAAATCTATTTTTTAGCACAAACATACAGCAATCAATTGCTCAATCAGATATGGTTTTCATTTCTGTAAATACACCCACTAAAAAAAGAGGTCTAGGAGCTGGAGAAGCGAGTGATTTAAAATATATTGAGAGTTCTGCAAGATCAATTGCTGAATTTGCTGTTGGGCATACAATAGTTGTTGAAAAAAGTACAATCCCAGTCAAAACAGCTGAAGTTATCAAAACTATACTTTTTTCTTCACAAAAAGGACTAGAAAATAAGCCTTCAAAGTCTTTTACTGTATTATCAAGTCCAGAATTTTTAGCAGAAGGTACTGCCATAGATGATTTAATTAACCCAAGCAGAGTATTGATTGGAGGTGAGAGTAAAGATTCAATAAATGCATTAGTAAATATATATAAAAACTGGGTAAGTGAAGAAAAAATTATAAAAACAAATATCTGGAGCTCAGAGTTATCAAAATTAACAGCCAATGCCTTTTTAGCTCAAAGGATAAGTTCAATTAATTCTATTTCAGCATTATGCGAAAAAACTGGTGCAGATATATCAGAAGTAGCAAAAGCAGTTGGGATGGACTACAGGATTGGTAGGCACTTTCTAAAATCAGGCCCTGGATTTGGAGGGAGCTGTTTTAAGAAGGATATTTTAAATTTGGTTTATATTTGCAAATTATACGGTTTAAATGAGGTAGCAAATTACTGGCAAGAAGTTTTAAAAATAAACCATTGGCAACAAAACAGACTTACAAATATCATCGTAAAGAAATTATTTGGAACGGTAACAAACAAAAAAATTGGAATCCTAGGTTTTGCTTTTAAAGCCGATACAAATGATACGAGAGAATCGCCCGCTATAAATATTTGTTCCAATTTATTACTAGAGGGGGCAAAGTTATCCATTTACGATCCAAAAGTTAAATTTCAGGAAATATCCGATTCTTTAAATGATCTAAATAATGCACAGGACCATACAATTAAAATTAAAGATAGTATTTTCACGGCTTCATCTTTTGAGCAACTAGCAAATGGCTCAGATGCAATTTTAATTTTAACTGAATGGGTTGAATTCAAGAACATTGATTGGGTTAAGATATCAAAGTTAATGCGCAAACCATCATGGATTTTTGATTGCAGAGACATAATTGATGTTAATCATTTTGGTGAAAGTGATTTAAATATTTGGAAACTTGGATTTGGATCAAATATGGATAATCAAAAATGAACCAAAATAATTTAAAAGGGATAATTCTTGCAGGGGGTAGTGGTTCAAGACTTGCTCCATTAACAAACTCGCTGAGTAAACAACTTTTGCCAGTATATGATAAGCCAATGATTTACTATCCTTTAAGCACCTTAATGCTTATGGGTGTAAAAGATATCCTTCTAATAACTACATCAAGAGATCAATCTCTTTTTAAGAATTTATTAGGTACAGGCGAGAACTTTGGAATTAAAATTTCCTACGAAGTTCAAGAAGAACCTAAAGGGGTACCACAAGCATTCCTTCTGGCTGAAAAATTTATTGGAAATTCAAAAGTAGTTTTAATACTTGGTGACAATATTTTTTATGGTCATGATTTAACAAATCAATTAGTTAATGCAGCTTCCAAGGATTGCGATGCAACCATATTCGCATATAGAGTTCAAGACCCAAGTAGATTTGGAATTATAAATTTTAATAAAGATAACATTCCTACTTATATAGAGGAAAAACCTAAAGCATCTAAAAGTGATTTCGCAATAACAGGTATATATATTTACAAAAGTAATGTAGTGGAATACGCTAAAAATCTAAAACCATCAGAAAGAGGAGAATTAGAAATTACAGATCTGAATAATATTTATATGAAAGCAAAAAACCTGAATGTAGAGATCTTAGGTAGAGGAATAGCTTGGCTTGATACAGGAACTTTCGAATCATTGCAGGATGCTAGTTTCTTTATAAAAACATTAGAAATGCGCCAAGGATTAAAAATAGGCTGTCCTGAAGAAATTGCATGGAGGTTGAATTACATTGATGATAGAAAATTTGGAGATATTTCTAGAAAATATATTAAGAGCCCATATGGCAACTATTTAAAAAAGATTTTAAAAGAGAAAAAATAGAAAGATAAAATCTTTTTTTATAGAATTTTCTTAAATTTAATTTTTTTAGTTTATGTTATTATGTTAGATCATTACAGAAAGAAAATACTATATAAATTATCCTAAATATGACTAAAAACAAATCAAATACAGTTAATTTAGTTACTGGAGGAGCTGGTTTTCTTGGATCTCACTTAATTGACAGATTAATGAATAAAGGTGAAGAGGTAATTTGCATAGATAACTTTTTTACAGGAGCCAAAAAAAACTTAGTCCAATGGTTTGATAATTCTAATTTTGAATTAATAAGACATGACATAACAAAACCTATCACTCTTGAAGTTGATAGAATATGGCATTTAGCATGTCCTGCTTCTCCAATCCACTACCAATTCAATCCAATTAAAACCGCAAAAACAAGTTTTCTTGGAACATACAATATGTTAGGAATGGCTAAAAGAGTGGGTGCACAATTTCTTCTAGCCAGTACAAGTGAAATATACGGAGATCCAGAAGTACACCCACAACCAGAAAGTTATAGGGGTAACGTCAACCCAATTGGAATAAGAAGTTGTTATGACGAGGGGAAAAGAATTGCTGAAACATTATCTTTTGATTACAAAAGATCTCATAATCTAGATATTAAGGTTGCTAGAATTTTTAATACTTACGGACCAAGAATGCTCCCAAATGATGGAAGAGTAGTAAGTAATTTAATTATGCAAGGATTAAAAAATGAGAGCATGACACTATATGGGGATGGCAAGCAAACTCGTTCTTTTTGCTATGTAGATGATCTTATTAATGGACTTATTAAATTAATGAATGCAAATTTACATGGTCCAATAAATTTAGGAAATCCCAAAGAAATAACCATAATTGAATTAGCAGAAATTATTTCAAAAAAATTAAATATTTCTGAGAAATTTATATTTAAAGACTTACCAAAAGATGATCCTCTACAAAGAAAACCTGTAATTAAAGAAGCTAAAGATAACTTAAATTGGACTCCACTAGTAGATCTTGATCAAGGCCTTGAAAAAACAATAAATTACTTCAAAAATCTTTAAATGAATCAATATGGATAAATATTTATCGCGACAAGAAGTTGAAGATTATTGGGATATTTTAATCAAAAAAGATATAGATCTATTTA
The DNA here is from genome assembly GCF_034093315.1 of Prochlorococcus sp. MIT 1314. GTDB lineage: Bacteria > Cyanobacteriota > Cyanobacteriia > PCC-6307 > Cyanobiaceae > Prochlorococcus_A > Prochlorococcus_A marinus_Y. Next base: position 637,648 of record NZ_CP139300.1, read on the forward strand.
TTTATTCCTTATCAACAAATAACCTTGCAACAAATTGGGCATTCATTTTTAGGCATAAAATTTTAAAGTTACTGATCCCAAAAGAAGTAAAAATTGGAACACTTGAATTGAATAAAAAATATTGCGAATTGGAATCATTAAGATCAAAATCCAAATCAAACTCTGATTACTTAAGTTTTCATTCAGTAATGATTAGAGATTTAATAAGAAATCTAAATCCAAATAGTTATTGTTTAATTATTGATATAGATGCTTTCCCCCTAAGTACATATTCAATAAAACTTACATTTGTACTTGCTATGCTTAAAGGGATTAATGGTAATATCCAGAGAACTAATTGTATTAATAATGAAGGTCATCTCTTCATAGGTCCCTCCTATATTTGTTTTAATACTGAAGCTATAATAAAGCTAAAGGAAGCAGCCTGGATTGCTAATACAAGATCAGATGTTAGTGAAGAAATTACTTGGGCTAAACCTGAGTTAATTGATCACCACTTATTCAAGCCCATCAGTACTATATTTAAACCTATTTGGGCTTTAGAAGGGGAAAAAAAAATATATGGTATAGGAACAACATTTGGATACAATTATTTACCAATAAACTATCACCATTTTTATTCAAGAAATTTTATTGCAAGAATGCATTTCTTTTTAATAAGTTTTTCAAAATATCTAAAAATAAAATTAACTCATAAGGATGATAAAAAAAATAATTTAAAATTAAAAATCAAGCAGATCTTAATTGAAAGTAAATTTTCGATCAAATATATATTAGGTAGAATTTTGTAATGAACGATATCTCTTTTTATATAATTCACAATAATTCTGAGGATAGAATTGATATAAGAAATCAATTACAAAATCTTGCTAATAATTTAAATATTGATTTTTTTGAAATTTATAGGCAGAAAACTATTTCAAAAGTAAATTTTAATTTCAAGCATAAATTAAAAATCTTAAGAATTTATTCCTTGAGAATTTTTTATAATTTAAAACATAAAAGGGATTTTTCATTTAATTTTTGTTGCTTACTTTTAAAAAGCTTATTAAATCTAAATAAATTCATATTAAATCTTTTTTTTAAAACTAGGAATAAGACTATAGATTCCTATAAGCATTTTACTATCGAATCTTTTGTAACTAAAAAGCATATTAAAGCTTGGGAACACTTCTTAAAAAGTAAGAAAGAAATAATGGTTATATTTGAAGATGATGCCATATGTAAAAAAGATACTGAGAAAAGATTAAAAGAAATTTTTGTGAGATCAAAAAGTTTAGATTTTAATAATTTTTTTGTTGATTTAGCAGGAGGATTAAATTTAAAAGATGTAATCCCAGCTAAGAGAATTAAAAAATATAATGATGAATTTATTCTTCTTGAAGGCATATATACAAATACAGCTTGCAGTTATTTAATTAGTAGGAATCTCATTCAACTATTGTATAAAGAATATCAAGAGACAAAATTAAATAATTATTTCCCAATAGATCACCTCATAAATAAGCTAGGTTTAGAAATTAATAAAACACAAAATATTCTAAGCATGCACTTTCACCATCCTTTATTTACTCATGGTTCCTTTAAAGGTAAAATAAAATCATGGCAAATTTATTAATCTTATATATTGATAATGAATGAATCAAGAAAATAAGTTTAAAACTCCAATATTAATAATAGCTTGGAAAAGACCAAAACAAACTAAAGAATTAATCCAAAAAATAAAACAAATTAATCCTGCTAATTTATATATAGCATGTGATGGGCCAACTAATCAGAATGATATAGAAGAGAATAAAGTCAAAAAAACCAAAGAACTTCTCTTAAGAAGTTTTGAGGAAGTTAAACAAAAAAAGTATCTTTTTAGTAAGAATAATCAAGGCTGTAAACTAGGTGTTTCAAATGCAATAAATTGGTTTTTTGAAAATGAAAAAGAAGGGATAATATTAGAAGATGATTGTATCCCTCATTTGGATTTTTTTAGTTTTTGTCAAGAGATGCTTGAAACATATAGAAATGATGAAAGAATATGGTCTATAACAGGTCATAATCAACAGCATAATACTCATAGAGGGAATGGAACATATTATTTTAGTAAATATCCAAGAAGTTGGGGTTGGGCAACATGGCGAAGGGCATGGGAGAAGTATGATCGAGATATAACTGATTGGCCCAATATTAAATCAAAAGGTATATTAAAAAGTCAACTTAAAAATCAAAGAGAAATAAAGTTTTGGGAAAAAACATTGGATAATATTTATTACTATAATTCACCAAATACTTGGGATTATCAATGGACATTATGTTCTTTCCTGAATTCAGGATTAACAATAGTGCCAAATAAAAATTTAATTAAAAATATTGGTTTTGACGAAGATGCAACCCACACTTTTATGTCAGATATAAATACCTCCTTAGAAATAAATAAGGCAAATAAGCAAATTATTTTTCCTACTATTCATCCTAATTATTTTGTTACTAATATAGAAGCTGATGAGATAGTAGATATTCTGGAATATTCAGGAGGGGACAAACTTTCTAAAATATTCATAATTAAAAAATTTAAAAATTTAAAAATCAAACTTTTAAAATTCATAAAGGTTTTTATTTATAGAAAATGATAAGAATTCTGCACTTATCTTATTGCGATAAAAATTCAGGGGCTGGAATTGCAGCAAACAGAATACACAACTGTATTTGTGATCAAAATGAATTAGGAATCAAAAGTATTTTAAGAATTAATACCCCAGGAAATCATAATTCAAAGACTATTGGCACTAAAAAATCGATATCAATATTTTTTAATTTTTTTAAAAAATATTTAGAGAGAATTCTCATAAAAATCTTTAAATATGATGATAATGTTTTTCATTCTATTTCAGTTTTCCCTTCCTTAAAACATGAAGAAATTAATAATTTAGATATTGATCTTGTGCATATTCATTGGGTACAACATGAGACTATTTCTATCGAAGAGATAGGTAAAATAAAATTTCCTATTGTATGGACACTTCATGATTGTTGGCCCTTCAGTGCTACAGAACATTATCAGAAAGACAATCTTGATCAAAGATATATAAGGGGCTATAAAATAAAAAAATTGTTTAAGCTTTCAGACTATATTGATAAATTATGTTTCTATAGAAAAAAATATAGCTGGGAAAACAATATTAACTTAATTGCTCCAAGTAAATGGATAGCAGATTGTGCTAAAAATTCATTATTGATGAAAGATAGGAAAATAACAGTTATTCCAAATCCAATAAATACTAAAATCTTTAAACCAATTAATAAAAGAAGTGCAAGAGAATCTCTTAAATTAAAACTCAATAAAAAAGTTATATTATTTGGTAGCATCGATGGGGGCGAGGATCCAAGAAAAGGTGCCGATCTTTTAATTGATCTTTTAAAATTTTTAACTTTTAAAAAAAAAGATATTCAAATTGTCATTTTTGGAAAAAAAAATAAATCTCAAAATATTTTTAAAAATACTAATTTTGAAATTATCAATCTTGGAAAAATAAACTCAAGTAATAAAATGTCTATTATTTACTCTGCCGCTGATGTTTTTATAATACCCTCAAGAATAGAATCTTTTGGTCAAACAGCTGCAGAGGCACAAAGTTGTGGGACACCAGTTGCAGGTTTTGATATAGGAGGATTGAAAGATATAATTAAACATGGAGAAAATGGTATTTTAATAGAACCTTTTAATTCAAAAAAATTGGCTTTAGCCTTAGAAAGTTTATTAAAAAAGGAAGATAAGATTTCAAAACTTTCAAAAGCTTCTAGAAAAAATGCATTAGCCAAATGGGACCATAGGAAGGTTGGAAAATCCCACTTAGATTTTTACAAAAATATTCTTGGTTATGGATAAAAAAATTTCAATAAAAAACCTAACAATAATTACCCCCTTTAAAGATAAAAGTACTATAAAACTAAATGAAACAATTTATTGCCTATATAAGCAAAATCTAAATTTATTAGTTCAGCATTTAATTTTGCATGATACTTCTTGCGATAATATTTTAGATACAAAAAAACTATTTCCTTCTAAAAGAAATTATATTATAAAATTTATTCCTATAAATGAAAAAGGAATATACAGTGCAATAAATAAAGGGTTAGATCTTTTAAAAAAAGAAAGTTACTATATTGTCATTGGAGCTGGTGATCAAATTTTTTTAAATAATTTAAAAGAAATTAGTATAAATAAATTACTGATGTGCCAATATAAATTATCAAATAAAAATGAAAATATTAACAAACTTAGGAATCTTTATACAGGTATGCCATATTGTCATAATGCAATCATTTTCAGAGTTAATAATCTAAGATATTCAAAGAAATATTCAATATCCAGTGATTATGATTACTTTCTAAAGTTTATTAAGCATGAACAAATTAATCTTTATAAAAATGATTATTTTAATAAAAAAATCAATATAATATTCGAATCAGAAAGTGGTATAAGTTCAAGATCTATTTTTAAAAAGAACTATGAAAATTTATTTATTCTTTATAAAAACTTCGGTTTTAAATATATATTTTTCTATATATTATTAAAAATAAAAAAATTGATTAAGAATATTTATGAGTAATACCGATATAATAATTCCTTTTTGGGAGGGTTCATCATCTGAGGAGCTTAATAATTCTCTTGAATCATTAAAGAACGAAATTTCTTTAATTAATAAATTAATAATAGTTTTAGATGGAGAAAATTCTTTTTTTAAAATAGAAATTGAAGATATGGATATAAAAGATAAAATTTTATTTATATATTTAAAAAATAATAAAGGTGCAGGCAATGCTAGGAATATTGGATCTACATTCTCAGATGCTGAAAATTTATTATTTCTTGATGCTGGAGATATGTTTATTAAAGATAGAATAGCAAAACAAAATCAGGCCCTAAAAAATAATTATGTCTCTGTTGGAGCAATTAAGGAGGTCAATTCTCTTGGCATAAAAAGAGTTAAATTTTCAAGTAAAAATATAGAATTAGCAAGAAAAGTTTTGCCTTATAAAAATCCATTTAATAATGTAACTATTGGAATAAAAAGAACATTCTTTAATTCCATTGGCGGTTATGGAGATACAAGAATTGGGGAAGATTGGATACTAAGTGGAAAGATATTACATAAAACAGATAAAATCTCTTTTGAAGAGGAAATTTACGTTTTGGTAAATATTAAGGAAAATTTCCTTGAGAGAAGGAGTGGTGCAAAAGTTTACTTAGAAATAAAAAAAAGCCTAGATAAACTTTATGAGTTAAAAATAATAAAACTAAGAGAACTTATTATTTCTAAAGTCATCCAAAAAATTTCTAGAGTTTATTTATCAAAATATTTTTTAACTTTAATCTATAAATTAAGTAGAAAGAACATTAAAAATTAAAGGGTAAAGCATGGTATTTTTCTAAATAAATCCCAATAATAAATACAAATAATGCCAATGATGTCATGATGATTAAATTATTTGTATGAGAAAAAATAAGTAAAATAGAAGTACAAAAGGCATAAATAGTTGATACTTTTGAATGCTTCATTCCTTTTTGGTAGAGCCTTTGATAAAGATGCTTTTTATGTGGCAAAAATATATTCTCCTTATTTCTAATTCTTCTTAAAATACATATCAAGCTGTCCATTAATAATGGAGCAGTTGTTAAAAGTACAATAACCGCTGAATTAAAATCATTTTTTGCAAAAGTTATATAAAATAAAAGTAACCCCAAAAAAGTACTCCCTGAATCTCCCATAAATATTTTTGCAGGAGACCAGTTATAAAAAAGGAATACAAATAATACAATTGGAATGGCAATTAGATCTAAATTATTACTTAAAGAATAATTTAATAATATAAGGAACATATTAATTGCAACTAAGCCGTCAATCCCATCCATGAAATTTATTATATTTACTAATGTCAAGCCTATAAATAAAACTAACAACGAAATGAGAATATTGAAAAATGTAAGATCAGAAAAAAAGTTAAAATTGAAAAACAAAAGAAATGTTAAAAATATATTTATGCTTTGAAAACAAAATCTATATGATTGCTTGATATTAAAAATATCATCTAGAAAACCTATAATTCCAATAGGCAAAAGAATTAAGAGCCTATATTTATTATTCAATAAAACATATATTGTATATATAAGAAGGAATATTATACCTGCACTAGTAGGAATATCTCCAACATGAGAGCTTCTATAAACTGGTCTATCAATAATATATTTTGATATATATTTATAAAATATTTTAAAGAAAAATAACGATAGAATAATATATAAAACTAATTCTTTTGCAATTAGCATAATTTTATATTAACACCTAAATATATTATAATGAATTTCTTTATTTTAAATATTTATGATTAAACTAGGAATATTGATAGAAATAAATTTCATTTAATTAAATATGTTTATAAATCTTAAAATCATTAGTTAACATTTTATTATTGGGATTATATAAAATAGATTGTGATCAGAAAAACATGGTATTTTACTTATCATCATAATCCTAAAGAGAATTGGAGTTTACCAAAAGGATTTGCTAAAGAGCTAGAGAATCAGAATATAAACTTAATAAGTAAAGAAGTAAGTAATCCTAATAATATTGAATTACCTTCTGAGGAAGAAATTGAAAAAAAACAAATCCAAGTAGTCCTAATTTTTTATGCTGGCTACAATGAAAAACTTAATAACAATTTAATTAACTTTAAAAAGGATTTTCCCAAAGTTATTTTAATAAATGAGTTAGGAGATGAGCCTCAAACTAGGAAGCTTAATTACATAAGAGCTGCTTTTTCAGATATTTCTCTTACTCCTGATTATGAATGTTATAAATATTGGAAAGAAAAAAACTTTAATTGTTATTGGTTTACACATTGGGCTGATAGCAGCCTTTTCTATTTGAAAAATCAAGGGAAAAGAAAATATTTTATTGGGACTTCTATGGGTAATAGAAAATATTCATTTATTTTAAAATTATTTCTTGGGAAATTTTTTATAAATAGGAAACTTAAAGATAATGAGAATACTGAATTTTATAATAATACAAACATATCTTTTCAATATGCGAGATGGTCTGAGATCACAAGAAGAATATTTGAATCCGGTGCATGTGGATGTTGCATATTAACTAACAAAATACCAAAAGAAAAAATGTTAGAAAAAATATTTACCCATAACGAAAGCATAATTTTTTATACCAACATTTTCTCATTAATAAAACAATTATTCTTAATCTTAAAAGATAAAAAAAAGATCAAAAGAATTGCAGAGAATTCTTATCATATTATTCAAAATAAACATACTGTAGAAAAAAGAGTTCAAAGATTAATAGAAATTGTAGATAATTATCAACCATAATAAATTAAAAAGATATTTTAAAATTTGAGAATGAAAATACTTATTTACCTCGAACAATCAAAAATCCTTGAAGAAATGATAAGTCAATTTCAAGTCAATCCAGGATTGGGGGGGACAACTTATACATCTGCAAGATTGGCACTTGAATTACAACAAGAATCTATTAAAAATAATCTAAATTATGAAATAACATTATTTACTAATAATCCCTTAAAAGATAACTTTTTTAGTGTCAAAGTTTTAGGAGAGAAGCAAGCTTTTAAAAAGAAATGGGATATTGTATTATTGACAGGCAATATCATTGAGAAGATTTATAAAAGTAAAATTTTAATTCATTCTAAAAGGAAGTTCATCTGGAGTAGGCATCCTTTTGATAAAAATATGATAAAAGTAGCCAAAAAACTAAAATATGAATTTGTCTCAGTTGGGAAAAATCAATATCTAAGTAATTATCTATTAATAGGCTCTCATAATCATATTGATAATTTATTTTGTTCTAAAAGAATAAGAAAAGCTGCATATTTTAATGAAAATTTCTTTCCAATTAAGGTAAAACAAAGCAAAGGTTTGCTTAGGATTGGATACATGGGAGCCTTAGTTCCTAGTAAAGGATTTCATCTTATTGCAATGCGGTGGAATGAGATTTCATCAACCCTAAAGAAAATTGGTATCAAACCCATCTTGGAAGTTATAGGTGGTTCAGATCTCTATGATTTTGAGAAAGGGCATAAATATATTCCTTGCTCAAATGATTATGGCGACAGAATATATGATCATATAAAAGATGAAATAAACAAGACAATTTTTTTTCACGGGACACTCAAATCAGATAGATATAAAATCATGAAGGATTGTGATATTGCAATATTCAACCCAAGAGGTCATGGCGAAGCATTCCCAGCCACAATACTTGAATGGATGTCTCTTTCAATTCCAGTTATTAGTTGTCTAAATTATGGATGTGCAGATGTAATGACTTATAATAAATTTCTAACAATAAATAATGAAAAAGAAATTGCAAATAAATTATTGGAATTCTCAAAGCTTCAACAGAATGAAATAATGGAACTAAAAAGGTTAAGCTTTATAATATCTAATTATTTTTCCTCAAATCAAGAATCTATTGTTTATCAATGGATATTATTATTTAACCAAAAAAATAAACACATTAATGAATACCTTGACCATAGGATAATAAGAACAACAATTATTAATAGATTTATTTTTGTATTTAAAAATATTATTTATAAAATTTTTCAATATTTTAAATAAATGTGCGGTTTTATAACAACAATATCAATCAAAGAAATATCTAATTCAGATCTTTTAAAAGCCAATGAATATATTTCAAGTAGAGGACCTGACCAAACAAATAGATTATCTTTTAAAAAAGATGGTTTTTATTACCAATCTATTCATAATCTTTTAGATATCTCAAACTCTTTTATTTCACAGCCTATTTTTTCAGATTTAGAAAATCTTTTGCTATTTAATGGAGAAATATATCATCCTAGAAACGAAACTCCTGATACATTAAATTTATATAAAGAATTAAAAAATAATAATTTATCAAGTTTCTTAAAATCTGCCATAGGAGAATATGCAATTTGTACTATTAATATAAGGCAAAAATTAATCAACATCTTTACAGATTTAATAGGAACTAAACCTATATATTTGGGGATAAAAAAAGATTCAATATGCATATCTTCTTATCAATCTGCAATAAAACATTTGTCTTACAAAGAAATTAGGGAGATCCCACCAAATAAAAAAATTAAGATTGAATATATTGATTTTGATAATCTAAAAATCAATTACCAAGATTTTTTTGTTCTTGATCTAAAACAATATAATAATTCATACGATTCTTGGATTAAGGCCTTTATCAATAGTGTAAAAGCAAGATCTTTACATTTTAAATCCAAGATTTGCGTACCTCTTTCAGCAGGTTATGATTCAGGCGCTATTTGTTGTGCTTTGAATAAATTAAGAATTCCTTATTCAACTGTTACTGTCGGTAATTCTGAAAACAAGAAAATTCTCAAAAAAAGAATATCAATAAACAAAAGTTTTTCTTGCATAAAACACTATCAAATACCTCCCTTAAATAAGAAAGAATTAGAAGCAGTTGCTTCATTTTTAAATAGAAAATTAGGTAATATTAAATATTCACACAAAGATACGAAGCAGAAAGAAGCAATTATGTTACACGAAGATAGCGGTGCATTAGGTTTAGCTACACTTTGCAAAGAGATGTCTAGTAAGGGTTTTAATGTAATAATTTCTGGAGGGGGGGCTGATGAAATAATTTCAGATTATGGATTTAATGGTAAAAAAATCTATTCACATTCCGAATTTGGCGGAAAATTCCCAAAAGATCTTAAATCAATTTTCCCTTGGAAGAAATTTTATGGGGATAGTCAAAGAAGTTATTTAAAAAAAGATGAGATGGTTTCAGGTATATATGGGATGGAAGGAAGATATCCTTTCTTAGATTTAAAAGTTATCCAAGAGTTTCTTAATTTAAATTATGATTTAAAAAATGAAAAATATAAATCTTGTATATCTGAATTCTTAGAAAGAGAAAACTATCCTTTTGAAAAAAATGAGAAAGAGGGGTTTAATCCTATGAAGTCTGAAATAAATATTTTTAAGAAGTTATTTATTAAATCTAAAAAATTATTCAAAAGAATTCCACTTATAAATTGATGTTTATTAATAAAGCTAAAAAATTACTCCATGGGAAAAGGGTAGGAAAACAGGGCAGAGTTTTTTTACTTATGACAATGGATGCTTGTCTTATTTTCATTTCTGTTTCAATTGTTTTTTTTATTTTAAGGAATGAAAACCTTTATCCAATTATTCCTGTAAGCAAATGGTTAATACCAACTATTATTTTAATTGGCTTGCCACTTTATATTTTCAGCAATCAATATAAAAGTCTAACAAGATATGTTGGAGCCAACTCATTCTTTTCATTAGCTTTTAGAAATGGAGTTTTACTATTTTTAATATCATTTTTTTCCAATTTTTTTGGATTACCCAGACCATCAATTAGTAGTTGGATTCTTATTTGGTTTACACTTTCCACATTAACAAGCATAACAAGGCTATTAGCCAGAGATCTTTTAGTTAATTTCGATAAATCAAAATTAAAAATAAAGAGAATTGCGATATATGGATCTGGCACTGAAGCCATTCAATTAGCTGCAGCTTTAAAAATATCTAAGACTTATGAAATTATATGTTTCATAGACAATTTAAAATCTTTGCACAATAGAACTATTTGGGATCTACCAATCAAATCAATTAACTATTTAGATAAAAATACAAATATTGAAGAGATTTTTCTTGCTAAGCCAAGCCTTAACAAAGAAACAATAAGAGAAGTTTTTTTAAAAGCAAAAAAGAAGAATATAGGCATTGCTAAAATACCCTCTATTGAAGAAATTACAACGGGGAAAACAAAAATTGATTCTTTGAAACCTATCTCAATAGAAAGTTTGCTTGGAAGAGACGAAATATATGTGAATCTTGAATATGTTAAATACATAATTGAAAACAATTCGATCTGCGTCACAGGAGCAGGAGGTTCAATAGGATCCGAGCTATGTGAGCAAATAATAAGAATAAAGCCCAAAAAAATTATTTTGTTTGAACAAAGTGAAATTAATTTATATAAATTATTAGAAAAATTAAAAGAAAATATTTCGCTAGATACAGAAATAATTCCAATATTAGCGTCAGCTAATAATGTCTCCTTATTAGAAAAAGTTTTAAAAAATGAAAATATTGAAGTTATTTTTCATACAGCAGCTTATAAACATGTCCCATTAGTTGAAAAGAATCCTATCTCAGGGATTGAGAATAATGTTTTAACTACTCTTTCTGTATGCGAGGCAGCTGTTAAAACAAAAGCCAAACAAGTAATATTAGTTTCTACGGATAAGGCGGTAAGACCTAGTAATGTTATGGGTGCATCTAAAAGATTAGCAGAAATAATTTTCCAGGCATTTGCATCTAAAGAATCTAAGTTAGGCAAAGAAGATAAAGATTATATTCCTACTCTATTTTCTATCGTAAGATTCGGTAATGTATTAGCTTCATCAGGATCAGTTGTGCCCCTTTTTAAAAAACAAATTAATAATGGAGGGCCGATTACATTAACACATAGAGATATTGTTAGATATTTCATGACGATCAAAGAGGCTGTAAGACTAATTCTAATAACTACAACAATGACTAAGGGTGGAGATGTATTTTTGTTGGATATGGGAGAGCCAGTAAAAATATTTTCCCTAGCAGAACAAATGATTAAATTAAGTGGTTTAACAATCAAAAACGAAGAAAATCCAGAGGGTGATATTGAAATTGTAGAAACCGGTTTAAGGCCTGGAGAAAAGCTTTTTGAGGAGTTATTAATTAATGCAGAAGCAATAGGTACTGATCATCCACTAATATTTAGAGCTAACGAAAATTATATTGAGTATGAGGAGTTGATCATAAAATTGAAATTATTAGAGAAAGCAATCAATCTAAATAATTTGAAAGAAGTATTAAAAAATCTATCCATTTTAGTTCCAGAATGGAAAGCAAAATTATAGATAATTATTTTATAAAACTATTCTGCAAATTTTTTAAAAAAAACAATTTTTACATTCTTTTTTTTAGAGTAATCATATAAGATAAACAAACTAAAAAGAAAAATAGATATTACTAAATTGGCAGAGAAAATACTTGCATTACCAGCTGTTACAAGAATATTGGAATTTATTTTAGGTAAAATATGTAAAAATAAAAAATATAAACTTGTTAGAAAACTAATTATTGATGATAGAAGGAAAAAAGATCCCAAACTTAATTTGTAAATATATTTGTAAAGGATGTCTCTTAATAAATTGAGACCCCAAAATTTGAGAAGAGGGTAAATCATACTTGAAGATTTCATTGAACTTTTCCATTCTTTACCATAAATTGTATGCATTGGGAATTGATGGATATTAGCTCCGAAATTGCTACAACTTTTTATAATGCTGCATTCAAAAAGATATCTAGACTCAAGTTTCGTTTTGAATTTTTTAGATATTAAATACTTCAATGTGATTTGATTAATTGAAATAAATCCATTAGAAATGTCAGTTAAACCTTTATAAATCAAACTCATTCTAGAAAGTGGCTCTAGCAAAAAAGAACCTAATCTTCTTACAAAGGGTATATTTATGTTATTAATAGGGAAATGGAACCTAGTACCCTTCACAAGAATTAATTCATTTAGGGGCAAATTTAATAAATAAGGTATTAATTCAAGAAGGTATTCTGGTGGATGTTGCCCATCTGAGTCCATCTTTATAAAAAATTGGTTTTCTGATTTCAATGCTTCTTTAAAACCGATCAAAGAAGAAGCTCCCACACCCACATTTTTTATATTATGAATTACATTAAATATTTCCGAATGTGGTATTTCCTTATATGAATTCTCTGGGCAAAAGTCATCAACAATATATACTGAAATGATACAAATATTAGATAATTCAGAAGCAATTTTAATTAATTGTTTGCACAATATCCCTACTTTATTTTTAGCCCTATAACAGGGGATAATAATAGCTACTTTTGATCTCAATTCATCTTGCATATTAAATTATCAAAATTGGTAAAAGCACATAAATAAATATCTTATTATAGTAATAATTAATTGTTCCAATAATATAGATAATAATTAACTCTCAAAAGATATCTTAAGTTAAAATTATTAGCAAATTATTTAAATAATTTTTATTAACTTTAGGAAAACAATAATTTTAGTATTTTAGTTGAGTCTTTTTCAATATTTATAAAAAACATTTGAACAGATAAACAAATTACGAATTTTTGAAATTAATAGTAAAGAATTCTAGAAAATTATTGGTCTAGGACTTTTGGGATGAATTTAATTAAAAACATATAATCTTTATAAATAAAAACGTAAGAAATAATAGCCTAATATATTAGCTATATATACTATCTGGTTTATACAAGCTATGAAGATCAATTGTTTAATAAGGTATTCATCTTGAATAAAATCTGAAATTTTATTTTCCAAGATTTTTTTTTGGTTTTGCTTCTTATATTTTTTATAATCAAATAAATCTAAGCTCAAATTCAAAAAGAGTGGTAAAAGAATTATTAATGGTATAAAATATCTACCCTGAATATCACTCAAAATTAAATCTCTACCCCAATAGATATAAAAGACATAAAATATTCCAATATAAGTTAAAAGAAAAGATCCACTCAAAAAAACAAAAATAAAATCTTTAAATTTAATCTGATAGAAATTTAAATTAAAAGATCTTATTTTTTTAATTAATATTTGAAATAGATAGTTTCTTTTTAAATAAACACAAATAAGAATTAAAAAAAATATATATAAATAGAAAAAAATATAAAATTTATTTGGTAATAATAACCTTGCAATAGGACCATTTCCAAATACACCGTAAATCTCTCTTAACCAACTATCAAACTTGTTTAAATGGGTCAAAAATAATGATTTAATGAATAAATAAATTTCATCAAAATTCTTTAAGTGCTTTGTACTTTCAAATCCTCTTCTATTAATATACATTTCCTTAACTTTAATTGAAGAGAAATTAATCCAATAAATTGTATTTATAAATCCAGTAATATAAAATCCACAAAAAAATAATTTAGAAAATTTGTTTTTTAATTTATTTATAAGACTTAAACCTAACCCAATTGTAATAGGAATATAAACCGATTTAGATGTCATTATAGACAAGCATATTCCAGCTATAGAAGCAAAAAGAATGGTTTTTTTTGAATTAAGTTTTTTTAATTTTAAAAAGCATAGAGAAAAAAGAGCTGAAGAAGCAAATACTAAAGAATCGCCAGAAAGAGAAGTTGAAATAAATGTTACTGTAGGCAATGAATATATTAAAACTATTACTGAGTAGGTAAGTTTATCTAAATAAGTATTTTCAAAATTAATTAATTCTCTTATTAAACAGAAATTAATTATTAACCAGATTATTGCATTTGAAAATCTTAGAGCATAGTAATTAAATAAAAGATTTTGATTTATTGTTTTAAAAAATCTGAATAAATTTGATTGTAAAAAATAATTATTCCCAGAATATGCAGTAACTAACTGGGCCCCTTTCAAATTTTCTGAATAATTATCAAAAAAATAATCTTTTAATTTTAATTTACCTACATCAAACGCCCATGGATTTTTTTGACATTTTAGATTTGCAATACATTCATTTACTAAACTATGATCTGAAAAGCCAATCCCAAGATTTATAGTATTTTGCGGTATATAAAGCTCTTTATTTAATTTAGATTCATCATGAATCCTCTGAAAATGATACATCTCATCTGGTGCATCAAAAATAGTAATAAGAAGAGAGCCCAGAAGTGTTGAAAGACAAATTATAATTATGAAATATTTTTCTATATAAGTAATGATATTTTTTATTACTCGCATAAAAAAATTATGGATTTTTAATTAGTCTGAATACTAAAGTATAGTTTTTTACTATAGTCAAATCTTATAATATTGGAAACGATTTTCAACATGTCATTATCTTTGATTGAATCAGTTATAGCAAGAATGAAATTATAATTATTATTATTATATTTATTTTTAATTCTAATAGATTTAGAGTTATATTTATTAAGATGCGATTCAAATATATCTATATCTAAAGCTATTAAAGAAAAATTATATTTACTTATAACCTTTTTTAAAAATTGATTGTAGTTGTTGGAAACTATAACTATATTAAATCCTAACCTTTTTAATTTATTTAATTTATAAAATAAAGCCTTATTCAAATTATTTTTGTTATTCATTATCATAAATTTATCAATTTTATTTATACCAGATATTGATAAAATAACGTTTGATATACAATATTTCAAATAAGGCTTTGGTGAAAATATGAAAAATGTTTTTATTATAGATATGTTAATTTCTTTTAGAAAAAAATATAGTAATTTATATATAAATTTAATTTTATTATTTTTCATTATATAAATTACCAAATTTAAGTAGCTATCATTTTTAATTAAAGTTTTATCATAATCAACAAAAATAAAACCTTTTTTAATAGACTTCTCACATAATCCATTAATCAAATTATCAAATGTAATATTTATATCTCCTGCTGTATAACTTTTATTAAACATCAAAGATAAATAAACTTATTTTCATTATAATTCAAAGAAAATATACTACAATTTTGACCTCAAATAAATCATTTTCAAGATGTTGGATTTGTAGTGGAAACAATATATATAAGATAAAAAATACAGATATCAATTTTGATTATCTAAATATGGAAGACTTTCAAATTACAAATTCACAATATGGTAAAACTCTTGATTTATATAGATGTAAAAATTGTAATTTCATACAAGCTGCTAAAGCAAGAGATCTTACAAAATATTATGAAAAGATGATTGATGAAGAATATGAAGAAACTAGGAAAGAAAGATTTTTGCAAGAAGATTATATTATCAAAAAATTCATCCCCTACAACAAATCTGGAAAAAAACTTTTGGATGTAGGATGTGGTTCAGGTATTCTTTTAGAAGCAAGTAAAAAGTATCGATTTCAATCAATTGGTATTGAACCTTCAAAATGGTTATTCAAAAAAGCTATTAAAAGAGGCTTAGATGTAAGGTGTGGAGTCTTAGAAGATATTCCAAATTCACAAAAATTTGATGTTATTACCTTGGCTGATGTTATTGAGCATGTTACAAACCCTATGGAAATATTACAGCAGATAAAATCAAGATTAACTCCAGAAGGAATAGGTGTGATAGTTACACCAAATGTAGATTCTTTAATCGCAAAAATACTTAGATGGAAATGGTGGCATTATCGAGTAGCACATGTAGGTTACTTTTCAAAAAAGACAATCAAACTTGCACTTGAAGATTCTGGTTATCAGGTACTAAGTATTAAAAATACAAGATGGTTTTTTAGTTTTAATTATCTTGTTAAAAGAATATCTACCTACTTACCCAAATTCATGAGGATTAACAATATACCAATAATTGGCAAGAAGTTAATTAAACTTAATTTAGGTGATTCGATTATAGTAATATTTAGAAAAGAAAATAATTAAAGAGGTAAAAATCCTTTCGCAAAAAGTTCTCTCAAGATCGGAATTTCAATTTTAAAAAGAATAGGACTAAAGATAATAAAAGCACCAATTGATAATGAGATTAACTTATCAGAAAATATAAAATTAGGATTGTTTATAATTTTATCCTTATTAGAAAAAGATATTCTTAAATATTGTGCCATTGCCAAAATAATCAATGGAATTAAAAGACAAAATTCGATTTTATAAATTGAGAAAAATATAGTAATAGAAGAAATAGCTCCTAAGCAAAGAATAAATGAAAGAAGAATTAATTTATTTTCTGTATATCTAATTAAGGAAGGACGATATTTCTTCATTTCTTTTTTTGAACCCTGCCATGTATGAATTTCGTTTATTCTTTTGCAATTCATTAAAAAATATCCACTTAACCAAACACCTAAAATTAATGTTAATGGCGGATAGGCATAAGAAACTGCTAACCAACCCGTCATAAATCTAAGAGGATTATTTATAGATTCAGAAAATACATCCAAAAACACTTTATCTTTAAATCTGAAAGGCAATTGATTATATAAAATCCCATTTATCAATATGCAAAATACAATAATTTTTATTATGAGAATAACCTCATACTTAAATAAAATAGATATTACTAATGTTAATAGACAAAAATATGTTGCAAAAACATCAATAAATTGCAATTTACCTAATGGAATAGGCCTCTTCTTTTTTACTGGATGAAATGAGTCTGGTATACGATCGCACCATTCATTTAAAACATAATTTGCTGAACTAGCCAAAACTATACTCAAGAGGATTAAGAAAAAATTTATATAATTTATTTCAGTATTAGGAGCAAAACAAAAACCTAAAAAGGTTCCAAAAAAGAAAAAAATTTGTTTTATTAAATAATCAGGCCTGCAAATTTTATATATATAAATAAGCTTGTTTTTATTATTTGACATACTCATTAATAATTTTGATAATATCATAAATTTAGAAATATGATTAAGTAGTAGATTTTTTTTAAAATTTATTTTATAAGATTTTTTTATTATACTTTTTGTAAAATTTTAAAATTTTTAGGTAAAAATTGAACAAAAATTAAAAAAGGTAATAAAGGGTATAGATATCTCATATGTGCTGTCCCATAAAGAGTTGGTAATAATATTGAGAAAGGGAATAACAATATAAGTTTCCTTATTTGAAAATTTTTAAAAATATAAATTAAAAGCCTTATTAAAAGAAAAGAATGAAAAAATAAAAATGAAATTGTTGTTAATAAATTAATCAAACTATTTGCAGCATATTCAGAAGGCAAGTTCAAGCAATATATAGCTATTGCTTCTCTAGCTCCTAAATTTAAAATCATATGGATGATCGGAGTAAAAATAAAACTTAATGGCTTACTTATAGTTGGACTTAAAGTGCCCTGTAGAAATTTGTCTATGTTTTCTAATGAATAACAACCGAAATTTTGAGATATATATTCAACACCATAAAAAACTTGAGAGGAAGTAATAAATATTGTAATTAGAAATAAAGTAAATATCCCTAGTAATTTAAGTTTCTTGAAATCTCTCTTCAATAAAAAAATTAAGAAAAATTGAATCCATAATAAAGGTATTAGTGCATTCCTAAATAGAGTACTAAATACGTTTAAAATAATTGATAAATCTAAAGTATATTTATTAGAATAAAAAATCCATAATGCATAAATTGAAACACCCATAGTTGCAAAAATATTTGAATCTAATTTCAAAGAATATAAAGATAGGTAAGGATGTAGAGACAATATGAGAATAAAAAAAATAGAATTCTTCTTAGAAAGAACTTTTATACATAAAAATATAAAAGGAGTAATTGTAATAAATGAGATTATGAAAGATATAAAGAAAAATTTTAAAGTTAATAAAGTTTCTGAGTTATAACCAATTATCCTTACTAAAAAGCTATAAAAAAAATTTGATGAAAAAATATTTAGATCACTTTTACTATAAACTTCTAAATCAGTAAAAGAAAAGATCCTATTATCGTATATTGAAAGAAATTTATAAACCAGTAAAGAACTTAATGACCTAAAGATCACAAATAAACTTGATAATATGAAAAACTCTTTTAAGAATTCATTCTTTGATCTGATTATCATAAATAACTTAAGCTTTTTTTATATTAGTGTTTAAATTATATTATTTTCTAAAAACTAGATTTTTTTGACTGACATAAGAGAAAAATGCGAGAAAAGGAATAGCAATTAAAACCGAGAATAGATACGAAAAACCTAAATTACTTAAAGTTTTTATTAAAAACCATTGTAAAATCCAACTAACTATTACTAGGAGAATGTACTTAATAGGATTACCTTTTGTTTTGAAGACTCCATATTTATTAGCTAAATAACCCAAATAAGCATGCAAAATCCGACTAATAAAAGTTGATATTCCCAGAGGTAGTAGATAAAGCATTAACAAAAGTGACCCATTACTTAAGATAGTTATCAAGCCACCTAATATTACAAATTTAATAAAAGAGTTGGATTTTAGAATTTTTAAATTATTCATATTTATTATTAGAAACCAATGAAAAATAATTTTAATTTATATGAGATTCATAGTGTATGTCAGAAAATATCTAAATCAGCCATATTTATTTTCCATTTATTTATATCAAATACTTCAGAAGAAGATTCAGCCTTTGTAATTATAAATAACTCTAATGGAGTTGGTAACAAAAATTTGGGTATTCTGGGAAATAAAAAATTTGATAAGGGACTTTTTTTTTGTATTGTTCTTAAAAAAAGAAGTAAATCGCACTTTAACTTAATAGTTGAACATATTAAACGTAATAAAATTGTTAATTCTATTAAAAAATTCTTTTTAATAAGAACAATTTCCATTATGACTAATACTTCAAAACCATATTTCTCTGTTTTTCTATAAGCAAAATAACCTATTAGTTTATTATCTAGGAATATGTACTCTATGAAATAGTTTATTGAACTATTTGAATTATATCTCCATTTAATCCATTCTTTACTTCTTTCTCCCTGAATAAGATTATCTTGATAATAAGTTTTTATCATTTTTTCGTATTCATCATTTTCAACATCTTTCTTAGAAAATTTTATTTTTGAAATGTGTTGGATTTTTTTATTTAAAAATGAGATGAAATTATAAGAAAAAGTACTGAGAAAATCTAGATTTATAAAATCTAATTTTTTATCTATTATTGAACTAATTATTGGAATTAATCTTAGCTCAAGTGATCCAATAGGATTAAGATTTAATATCTTTTTATAAATATTTATAGAAATTTCATTTGGCATCATAATGCTTAAATTTGATTCAGGAATATCTTTTCTTATAAAAAATTGACTTGTTAGTTTTAAAAAATTCTCCAATTTCCTATTATTTTTATCTATAAGCAAATCGCAGAGATTTGCTCCCTTAATAATCTTTTTTTTAAAAAAAAAGTTTTTCTTTTGATAGCTAATTCTTGCAATCAATTTATCCTCGCAATATCCATTGATTCCAAAAGATAAACCTCTAGGGTTTTGCAAATATTTCCATTCCAAATGATTCTCTTGAGATATAGGATTTTTTTTGGGATATTCCGTCTGACTTAATAAAATATATTTTTTTATTATTTGGGTATTTATTAATTCTTTAAAAACAATAAATTCTGCTTCTCTCATATTATTCTAATATTTACAAATAATAGGTTTTTTTATTCCTAAATTATTATTACATGCTAAAGAAATATACCAATGCTCATAATTAATAAAAAACGATTTTAGATTAACTCCCTCATACTTATTCTCTAATATATTAGTTCCTAATATAAAATTCCATTTTGAAAGATCATTGAAAATACTTCCTTTTTGCCACTTGATTGCAGCTTCTTTTCTTACCCAAAGTTTTAAAACCTCTGAATTAATTTCATTATCATTTAAATCCTTAAGTGTTTTTTTTTCGTTACTCGAAAAAAATCCATTTAGTATTTTTTTAGATTCGAATCGCCTATCTGATCTTTCTATATCTACGCCAATATTCTGCATTGACCAACCTATTAGTAAGACATCTTTACAATGACTAAAACTTACATAACCCATCTCAGAAGGTAATTCAGGAGGTAATCCAGGAGGTGATTTTAATGGTATTTCTAGAGCGGGTATTTCTAAAATATGAGATAAAGCTTCGCGAACATATCCTCTTGAATGTTCATATTGTTTAGCTCTATTTTTAGAAAGTTTTTTTATCCATTTTTTTTCCTGTAAAGCTATAGGTTTTAGACAACAATGATTTGGTACAAGGAAAAGTGCAATAATATTTTTTTTCATTTATTAAATCTATATTAATTTGAAAATTTCTTTGGTGAGTTAATCATCAATCCTGATATAAAAAAATTTTTATGATTATAAAATGTCATTTTATAAGATAATTATTATTTTCCTCCATTTAATTTAAGTATTTCACCATTATAAAAATCTGATTTTTGTATAAATTTTATAGCATGAATTATGTCATCTGTTACTCCTAGTCTTCTTGAAGATGTATTAGAGATAATATTTTTTATTTTTTCTTTATTGAAATTTTCTATTAGTCCTTTTTCAAAGTAACCTAATTCAATTATATTTGAAGTAATTCCAAACCTACCATATTCTTTAGAAAGGGTTTTACTATAACCTATAAGAGCTGACTTGCTTGCAGCATAAATCCCAGCTCCTTTAGCTCCTTCATTTCCCACAATAGAAGAAAAGTGTATTATCCTACCCCATTTTTGATTCAGCATGATTGGGAGAAGTCCTTGTAATAAATATAGGTTTGAAATCAAATTCAATTCGAATGTCTCTCTTACTTTTTCTATAGGATAGTTGGCTAGTAAACCATCAAAACTTTGTACAGCAAGATTTAAAACTGTTATTTCATCGAAAGTTTTTCCATATTTACTAATTAATTGATCTATCTCATTATGATTAAGAAGATTAACATTTACGCAAATACCTCTAGCATTATTTTCTATTTTCTTTCTATTACTAATAGCTATTACATCATTTTTTATTGAGAGTTTCTTGAAAAGTTCGAACCCAATTCCACCTGAAGCACCTGTTATAAGAAGCATATAATTACCACCTAATAATTGTTGATCCTAATGAATATCCAACTCCAAAACCTATAATTAAAACCTTGTTACCCGGTATTAATTTTTTTTCTAAAAAGGCATCCTTCAATGCAATAGGAATTGAACAAGAAACGGTATTACCTTTTTTATCTAAATTAGAATATGTTTTATGTTTTTCTATCCCAATTTTTTCACACAATAAATCTAATACCAATTTACTTGCTTGATGAAATACAAAAAGATCAATATCTTTTAGGTTTAAACCATTATTGTTTAAAGTTTTTTCTAAAAGTATAGGTACTTGACTAAGCGTAAATAACAAAATTGCAGGGCCATTCATAAAAAGTTCTTGTTTATTACGCTCCAAATTATCTCTTGCACCGCTTCCTTCAACAATTAATTCTTTAGCTCCTTTTCCATCACATCCAAATGTAAAATTACCTATAGAAGATGAACTATTATTTTTTTCTAAAAGACAAGCTGATGATGCATCGCTAAAAATCATTTTATTTGTTCGGTCATTTTTATTGATGAACTTAGAATAAGTTTCTGCACAGAGGATTAGACAATTATTAATAGCTTTAGATTGCAATAATGAAGAGGCAACTGCGAGTGAATTTACAAATCCGGAACAACCTAGGTTTATATCTAAAGCAAGGATATCATTACTCATGCAAAGCTTCTCCTGCAAAATACAAGAAGAAGGGGGTAAAGCATAATCTGGAGTTTGAGAAATAAATAATAATGCATCTATTTCTTGAGGCTTTAAATCGAATTCTTTAAATAAATTCTTACATGCCATAAATCCTAAATCCAGGCTCGTCTCATCTTTATTAGCAATATATCTTTGGAAAATACCAGTTTTTTCTTGAACTTTCTCAATATCCCAATCAGGATGTAAAGATCTTAGTTGATCATTAGTTTGAACATTTTTGGGTAAGTAATAACTTATTTTCCGTATACTTAAGCCTTTGCTCATAGAATTTTAATCTTTAAATAAATTATTTGATTTTAATACTTCTTTAATGGAGGATATGCTGGTAGCTTTAGATAATTCCTTTATATTGGAACATTTTCCATCTAATACTTGATCTAATTTCACAAGGATAGATAAATGCCCAAGAGAATCCCATAAAGAATACCAATCTTCATCTCCACTAATTATGGTACCTTTTTTTAATTCTAAAGCTTTTTCAATTATTTCTATAAGTTCTTTTTCTTCTAACATGAAATTACTTAGCAGAGTATATATCAGTCCAACATATCAATTGACCAAACTTTTGACAATAGTCAATGTAACCCTCTTTTTTGAGTTTTTCTAAATTTTCAAAGTTTCTACTTAAATCCTCTGGAAGAAACCACTCATTGTGTGAAATTTTTTTGATATCTTTGAAATTATTTTCTGCTATTTCAATAATTTTCTTTGTATTTGATAGAGATATTACTGGAAAGAATATTTTTCCATTTTTATTTAAAAATTTTCTTGATCGATTTAGTACTTTTTCGATATTTGATGTCCCATCAATACCTGCATCGCAAGGAACATTTTCAAACCAGTCGGAAAGTTTAGCAACTTCCTCAGAAATTCCAGAAATATCGTCAACTATGACGTCAAATTTATATCCATTCCAATTAGAAAAGATATTTGATTTGATTGCTTCACCTTCACAATTGTTTAATTTAATATTTAATTTTGCAACCTTTACCGCATCATTAGAAATATCAGAACAATAAATTTTATTGGCTTT
Source organism: Prochlorococcus sp. MIT 1314 (assembly GCF_034093315.1). Classification (GTDB taxonomy): domain Bacteria; phylum Cyanobacteriota; class Cyanobacteriia; order PCC-6307; family Cyanobiaceae; genus Prochlorococcus_A; species Prochlorococcus_A marinus_Y. Next base: position 661,014 of record NZ_CP139300.1, read on the forward strand.
ATTCAGTTTTGATAAAGATATGCCTACAATTCCATTGCCACAGCCTAAATCCAACAATTTATCAACTTTACTTATACTAGAAGCAACCGCTGATATTAGAAAATCTGAAGTTGCTGTAGGAGCAAAAACATTATCATTTGTATTTAATAAGATTTTTATGTTTTCATTACATTTAGGTATATATTCGATTTCTTTATAAGGCATTTAATTATTAGATTGAAGAATATAATTTTATAAGGTAAACATTAATTCAAATCAAACAAATTAGAAATTTTAACTTAATATTGAATATATTCTAACCAAGAAGATTTTTTAAGACCTCGATAAGTTTGATATAAAGGCCTTTTGGGAATCATTCTTAAAATATATTCAAGGGATAAATTATCTGCAACAATCATAAAATTAAGGTCTCTTAGAATATAAGCAATAAATAAAGAAGGCAATAGAAGTAACCATGAAAAATATTGACTTTTGTAAGCAACTAAAATCGTTTTAATAAATCTTGAAAAACCTTTTAATGTAAAACTAAAGAAATATCTATGATCAATAAATAAACCTTTAGGAATGCCACATCTAAATAAATTAGGAAAAATACTCATGCTTCTGTAAGTGGAATAAAGAAGTATTTTTGAATTAAAATTTTTAGTTTCTTTACATTTTAATAAAGCAGCCGTTACTGTATCGTGATCTTGATGACCGCCTTCTATAAGAGGTGAAAGAATTAAATCATAATCAAACAAGATTGTTAAAAAATATTTCTTTAAGCTCACAAAATCAATATGATATAAGGAATCAATAAATTTAATATCTTTTGGTAAAGTAATAAAATTTAGCTTATTGATCTTTGATGAAATCGAAGTCTCTTTTTGCCTTAATTTATCAGATCCTATTAATAATAGATCTATTTCTTTGAAACAATTTTCGAGTGAATAAATTAATCCAAAAGTAAATAATTCATCATCAGCATGTGGACAAATAATTAAGGTTCTTTCAAAAGATTTTTTCACTAAAAATATTTCATTTATTTTATAATAAATTATTATATCTAAAAAAAAATATTCAACTTATAGTAATTTTTTAAATTTCTAAGAATCTCAATCTGCAAATATAGAAATATTTAAATAATAAATTAATTTATAAATTTTTTCTTTATTATTTAGAAAATATTCTCCAAAAAATATGTATTATGCTACCAGCAAAGTAAAATAGAAAAAGTATTAAAGCTTTAAGTGGAGACTATTAATTTAAAGACTAACAAAAGTAATTTTTTAAGCGGAGTTTTATTAATACGTCCAGATATTTATTCTGATAAAAGAGGTTTCTTTTATGAAAGTTGGAATTCAGTCTCTTTTAATAAAAAAGTTAAAATTACAAATTTTTGCCAAGATAATCATTCACAATCAAAAAGAGGGGTTTTAAGAGGTATTCATTATCAACTCAATCCTTACGCACAAGGAAAGCTAATTAGATGCACAAATGGAGAGATATTTGATGTAGCTGTTGACTTAAGAAAAGATTCTATGACATATAAGGAATGGGTAGGCATTGAATTAAGTGCAAAAAATAAATATTTATTATGGATTCCAGAAGGTTTTGGACATGGTTTTTTAACTCTTAGTAATTCCGCTGATGTACAGTATAAAGTAAATAATAAATGGGACAAAGATAGCGAAAAGTCTATTATATGGAATGATTCTGAATTAAATATTGATTGGCCAATAAATAAATTAGACAAAGATCAACTAATAATTTCTGAAAAAGACTCTAATGGTTTAACCATTAACCAAGCAGAAAAACTAAACTTTATTTTTTAATGAAAGTTTTAATCACTGGTTCAAAAGGACAACTTGGAAGGGCTTTAATTAAATTGAAACCCAAAAATATAAAAATATATGCAATGGAAAGAACTAATTTTGATATGTTAGATATTCCATCTTGCTTGAAAGTTATAAAGTCAATAAAACCTGATTGGATAATTAATTGTGGTGCTTATACAAATGTTGATTTAGCCGAGTCACAAGAAGAAGCTGCTATGAATGTTAATTTTCATGCCCCTAAAGCATTTGCACAAGAAATCAAAAAATTAGGTGGAAGATTTCTCCAAATTAGTACTGATTATGTTTTTAGTGGCCTAAATAGGAATAAACCTTACTCAACTTCTGAAAAAAGATCTCCATTAGGCATATATGGTCTTTCAAAAGCAAACGCTGAAGAAGCAATTGAAAATATTTTCGAGGGGACTAATCAAGGAATAATATTAAGAACTAGTTGGCTAATGGGCCCATTTGGAAATAATTTTTTACTTACAATACTCAATCTCCATTTAAAAAAGAAAGAAATTAAAGTTGTCAATGATCAGATCGGTTCACCTACAAGTGTTTTCAGTCTTGCAGAAGTTTGTTGGAAAATTATAAAAATAAAAGATTATTCAATCATAAAAAATAAGACTAAAAACGGAATTTTGCATTGGCATGATGATGGAGAAGCAAGCTGGTATGAAGTTGCAAAAATAATTAGCAATGTGGGTCAAAAAATTGGGTTAATAAATAACAGAACAGAAATAATTCCTATCAAAACATCCGATTTTACTTCTTCAGCTAAAAGGCCTTTTTATTCCGTTCTAGAATGTAATTCAACAAAAAGTTTACTAAATCATGAAAATATGAATTGGAAATATGAGCTAGAAAGAAATCTTGAACAAATTTATCTTAATAAAAGTAATAGATATTCCTTTAATCCTAAGCATAAATAAAATATTAAATATTGAAAAAAAATAATATTAATAACTTTGGGCTCGATTCATAATTAGAAGCCTTTATAAGAAGACTTCTTAAAGATGGGAATTTTTATGGGCAAGTTTTAATATAGACTTAAAAAAAATTATCTCCTAATAGTAAATCACAAAAATACTTAATCTAATGATTTTTAATTAAAAAAATTGGAATATAGTTTTTATTTTCGTGAATAATCTAGAAATTTAATTTCAAAAATATTAAAATTAATTTAAACAAATATGGCAAAACTTTAATAAATGTCAAATAATAAGAAAAAAGCTTTAATTACAGGAATAACAGGGCAAGACGGCAGTTATCTAGCTGAGTTACTTTTAGAAAAGGGTTATATTGTTCATGGAATAAAGAGGAGATCAAGCTCATTTAATACCTCAAGAATAGATAAGTTATACCAAGACCCTCATGAAAAGAATCAAAGCTTTTTTCTCCACTATGGAGATTTAATTGATAGCACTAACATTTTAAAAATCATAGATCAAGTCCAACCTGATGAGATCTATAATTTAGGGGCGCAAAGTCATGTGGCTGTTAGTTTCGAAACCCCCGAATATACTGCTAATTGTGATGCACTGGGTATTTTAAGAATTCTTGAGGCAGTAAGGATACTAAACCTAACAAAAAAAACAAAAATTTATCAAGCAAGTACTAGTGAATTATATGGCCTAATACAAGAATCCCCACAAAAAGAAACCACACCTTTTTATCCTAGAAGTCCCTATGCTGTTGCCAAACTTTATGCTTATTGGATAGTTATTAACTATAGAGAAGCCTATAATATTTTTGCTTGTAATGGAATACTTTTTAACCATGAAAGTCCAAGAAGAGGAGAAACATTTGTTACGAGAAAAATTACTAGAGGTTTAACTAGAATTCATTATGGACTAGAAAATACTATTTATATGGGGAACCTTAATTCAAAAAGAGATTGGGGGCATGCTAAAGACTATGTTTATATGCAATGGTTGATGCTACAACAAGAAATTCCTGAAGACTTTGTAATTTCTACCGGTAAGATGTATACAGTCAGGGAATTTATAGAATTTTGTGCTTTAGAATTAGGGTGGAACAAAACACAAGGTGCTGGAATTATATGGGAAGGCAATGGTATGGATGAAGTCGGGATAAGGGCTGATACAGGCAAAATTGTTGTGAGAGTTGATCCAAGATATTTCAGACCTACTGAGGTTGAGGAACTCTTAGGGGATTCATCCAAGGCAAAAAACAAACTTAACTGGGAACCCAAAATATCAATAAAAGAACTTATTTCCGAGATGATCACTGAAGATTCCAAAGAATCACAAAAAGAATCAATACTCAAAAAAGAAGGCTTCTCTTTCTATTCCTCTAAAGAATAAAGAATTCTAAAGATTATGCGCAAAATAATACCAATTATTCTTGCAGGTGGAACTGGCTCCAGATTATGGCCTTTATCCAGAGAAAGTTATCCAAAGCAATTCTTAAACCTTACAGATGATGAGAACTACTCATTAATACAAAAAACTTATAAAAGAATCGAGAATATAGAAAACATTACAAACCCAATCATTATTTGTAATGAGGAGCACCGATTTATAGTTGGTGATCAAATGAACAGAATAAATACGAAACCTCTTTCGATAATATTAGAACCTGAAGGAAGAAATACTGCTCCAGCAATTGCCGTTGCCTCTCTCAAAGCACTACAAGAATATAAAGATCCTATTCTCTTAATTCTCTCCTCAGATCATGAAATAAGAAATGTACCAGAATTTACTAAATCAATAAAAAATAGTATCAAAATAGCGGAAGAAGGTAAATTAGTGATTTTTGGCATAATTCCAACATATCCCTCGACTGGTTATGGATATATAAAATCTTCCAATAAAGAAAATCAAAACAAATATATCACTAGCAATGTAGAAAAGTTTATAGAAAAACCAGACCTAAAAACTGCCCAAAAACTTTTTCAAGATAAACATTACACTTGGAATAGTGGAATGTTTGTTTTCAAAGCATCCTCAATATTAAATGAATTAAAAGTTTTCGCTCCAGAAATAATTAAGAATTGCGAAAAATGTCTTATTAAAAGTCTAAAGGATCTAGATTTTCTAAGACTAGATAAAAAGTCTTTCACTAATTGCCCAAATATCTCAATTGATTATGCTGTTTTTGAAAAAACAAAAAAAGCTTTTGTCCTGCCACTTAATTGTGGATGGAACGATATTGGGACTTGGGAGTCTTTATGGAAAATTTCAAGAAAAGATTCTGAAGGGAATGCTATTAAAGGTAAAGTTTTAGTAAAAGATACAAAAAACTCCTTAATAAGAAGTGAAGAAAAATTAGTAGTTAGTATTGGATTAGATAACATAATCATAATCGAGACCAAAGATGCAGTATTGGTTGCAGATAAAAATAAGTCTCAAAAAGTGAAAGATATAGTAAATTCATTAAATGAGAAAGGTTTAATTGAAGGGCGGCAACACAAGATCGTATTTCGGCCCTGGGGCTACTATTTATCTATAGAAAAAGATAGCACGTGGCAAATAAAGAAAATTGAAGTTAACCCTGGAGCTTCTTTATCACTTCAGATGCATAAATATAGATCTGAGCACTGGATTGTAGTAAAAGGGAAAGCAATGGTAGAAGTTGATAAAAAAGAATATTTTTTATCTAAAAATGAAAGTACTTATATTCCACTAGGTTCGAAACATAGACTTTCTAATCCAGGCATTACCCCTCTTATACTGTTAGAAGTTCAAAGTGGAGATTATTTAGGTGAAGATGATATCGTTAGGTTTGCAGACAATTATGGTCGAAATTAATGAGTTTTTTATTCAAAAAGTATTAGTTCTAAAAATACAATCTTTTTTAGAGGTATTTTGGGCTGCAAATCAAACAACTTTTAAAAAAGAATTTCCTTTAATTATTTACTAACCAAAAAATAAAATTCATGTTAATTTCAAAAGAATCTAGAATATTCATTGCTGGCCATAATGGTATGGTTGGCAGTGCTATTAAAAGATCTTTGACTAAGAAAGGATATAAAAATCTACTATTTGCCTCTAGAAATGATTTAGACTTACTAGACTTTGTTAAAGTGAAAGATTGGTTCAATAAGAATAGGCCAGAAATAGTAATTTTAGCTGCCGCTAAAGTTGGAGGAATCCATGCAAATTCCAAATATATGGGAGATTTTATACTAGAAAATCTTAAGATTCAAAATAATGTAATAGAAAATGCTTGGAAATACAAAGTAAAAAGATTTTTATTTCTTGGTAGCAGTTGCATTTATCCAAAATTTGCCCAGCAACCCTTAAAGGAAGAATATCTTTTAACTGGAGAGCTAGAAAAAACTAATGAATCTTATGCACTAGCGAAAATTTCAGGCATAAAATTATGTACTTCATTAAAAGAACAGTATGGATTTGATTCAATATGTTTAATGCCTACAAATCTATATGGTCCAGGAGATAATTATCACCCTCAAAATAGTCATGTTTTACCTGCCATGTTAAAGAGGTTTTATGATGCAAAAATTAAGGGTTCACAAGAAATTGTCTGCTGGGGATCAGGTTTACCTAAGAGAGAATTTCTCTATGTAGATGATCTTGCTGAAGCCTCTATTTTTATTCTTGAAAATATTTCAAGTGAACACAGAATTCTTTATGATGATAAAAAAAACTTTAATGGAATATTAAATGTTGGATTAGGTAAAGATATAAGTATAAAAGAATTAGCAAATTTAATTTCTTCGGCAGTAGGTTATGAAGGAAAAATAAAATGGGATTTATCAAAGCCAGATGGAACTCCGAGAAAGTTATTAGATGTTTCAAAATTGAGTGAATTAGGTTGGTCAGCAAAAACTGAACTACAAAAAGGGCTTGAATTGACTCTTAAAAGCTTTCTAGCAGAATCAAAAAACAAAAGTATTAGATATTAAATATAAATTATTCATCAAATTGATTAATAACCTTTAGGATTTAGCTGCTTCCATTTCCATCCATCTCGACACATATCTTCGATACTTCGAAAATAATTAATATTCATTTTAGAAATCAATAAAGAATTATCTGCTACTAAAAATGAACCATCCCCAATTCTTCTCTTTTCAAAAACAAAAGGGATTTTTACATTATTTACTTTCTCAAAGGTTTTAACCAAATCAAGGACTGAGGTGCCTATGCCAGTACCTACATTTAAGTATAGAATTTCAGGTTCACTATTTATTAAAAATTTTAAAACCTTAAGATGACACTCAGCTAAATCCATTACATGTATATAGTCCCTAACAGGAGTTCCATCTTTAGTTGGCCAATCATTACCATAAATTTTTAATATTTTCTGGGTTCCTAACGCAGTATTTGCAATCAGAGGAAAAATATTATTTGGCGTATCTTTAGGATCTTCCCCAAGCAAACCAGATGAATGCGCTCCAATGGGATTGAAATATCTAAGCGAAGCCAATTTCCATTTTTTAGCTGATGATTGGAATAAATCTTTTAAAAGCATTTCAATACTATATTTTGTATTTCCATATGGATTAATTGGTCCAAATTTAGAAGATTCATTCAACAAGCAATTATCTTTAGTTTCATAAACAGTGGCGCTACTACTAAAAACTAGGTTGTTACAATTAAATTCGTTCATTATTTCCAGCAAATTTATCGTGCCAACAACATTATTTTGCCAATAGTAAAGTGGTTCAACAAATGATTCTGCAACGGCTTTAAAACCTGCAAAATGAATTACACCATGAATTTCTTTATTCTCATTTTTGATCCTATTAAAAACTTCTTTAATGAAATATTTATCACATAAGTTACCCTTAAAAACCTTCATATTGATGTTAAGGTTATTTTTATTAGATTTATATGCTTCTAGAATTCTTTTTATTACTCTCTCAGAACTATTTTCAAATGAATCTATAATAAAAACATTAAAACCTTTTTCCAATAACGCTAAACACGTATGACTTCCAATAAAACCAGCGCCTCCAGTTACTAAAATATTTTTCATAACTTATTTTGACTTAATTGGTTCTCAATATAAAAAACTAGTATTATCAAATTCCATTTTAAATTATATTTTAAATAAAATCTATTTTTAATATTCAGATAAATAGTAATTCAATAATTAACCAATGGGAAAGTAAAGATCTTTCAAAATTGAAAATTTACTTTTAATTGTTAATAGTTAAGGGTTCCCACCAGTTCTTATTTTTTAAGTACCAGAGAATTGTTTTCTCAAGACCCTCTTCAAAGCTAGTTTTAGTTTCCCAATTTAATTCATTTATAAGTTTCGATGAATCTATAGCATACCTTTTGTCATGTCCGGGTCTATCAGATACAAATTTAATTAGATCCGAACTCTTTGAATGGTTGATTTTATAATTATAAGTTAATGCGTATTTATCAACTAATGTACATATTTTATTTATTAAATCAACATTTTTAACTTCGTTATTAGCTCCAATACAAAACTTTTGTCCAGGATTCGCATTTGAAATAACTCTGTCAATAGCTCTACAATGATCTTCAACAAAAAGCCAGTCCCTAATATTTAAACCATCTCCATAGACAGGAATTTCTTTACTCATTAGTAGATTTGTAATTGTTAATGGTATTAATTTTTCTGGGTACTGAAATGGCCCATAATTATTTGAGCAATTTGTTATCAAAGTGGGTAGATCATAGGTATCATTCCACGCTTGTACTAAATGATCAGCTGATGCCTTGCTTGCCGAATATGGGGATCTTGGCTTATAAGAAGATAATTCAGTAAATCTATTATCATCCGCATTTAAACTTCCAAAAACTTCGTCTGTACTAACTTGAAGGAATCTCCAATTAGGGGGCTTATCATTTTCTTCCCAGTATTTTTTAAAACATTTTAAAAGATTATATGTTCCTAAAATATTAGAATTAATAAAACTATCTGGTGAATCTATTGATCTATCTACATGTGTTTCAGCGGCAAAATTCAAAAGATATGTTATTTGGTAATTACCAAAAATGTTTAATATCAATTTCTCATCAGTAATATTACCTTTTATAAAATTAATTTTTGATTGATTGATTAAATCTTTAATGGAATTAATGTTGGAGGCATAAGTAAGAGAATCTAAAACAATAATCTTTTGATTTGGATATTTTTTTATCCAATAATGGATAAAATTACTTCCAATAAATCCCGCCCCTCCAGTAACTAATAAACTTCCCATAATATCTCAAGAAATTAGTTAAACGTAACTTTTTTAATTTGTATAGCTATATATTAATCCCTTGTCTAATGAAAGCTTAATAAAATTAAAACCTTAATTAAACAAATATATCGCCAAAATTTGAAATATAATAATTTTTGATTAAATAAAAAAAATTATTCAGAGTAAAAATTTTTATACCATTTAGCAAATTTAACAATACCTTCTTCAAGATTAGTGGTTGGAGTAAACCCTATCCAATCAAATAATCTTTTGGTATCTGCTGCTGTCGCAACTACATCACCTTGTTGCAATGGGTGAAATTCTTTTATAGCTTTTTTACCCAATGCATTTTCCAACAAATCAATAAAGTGCATTAATTTCACTGGCTTACTATTGCCTATATTAAAAACCCTGTGAGGAGCAAATGATGTTGAAGAATCTGGGCATTCGGTTTTAAAAGAATTATTTGTTGTCGCAGGTTTGAAACAGCATTTTTTTAAACCTTCTACAATATCACTTATAAAAGTAAAGTCTCTCTTCATATTGCCATTATTAAATATTTTAATGGGTTCTCTTTTTAAAATAGAGTTAGCAAAAATCATTGGGGCCATATCTGGTCTTCCCCAGGGTCCATAAACTGTAAAGAACCTTAACCCTGTAGATGGTATTCCATAAAGATGACTATATGCGTGAGCCATCATTTCATTTGATTTTTTTGTCGCCGCATATAAACTTACAGGGTGATCTACAGATTGATTCTCAACAAATGGTAAATTTGTATTCCCTCCATAAACTGAACTACTAGAAGCATAAACAAAATTTGAAATTGAGAACCACCTACATAATTCAAGTATATTTGCAAATCCTACTAAATTTGATTCTATGTAAGAACCTGGATTTATTATTGAATATCTAACCCCGGCTTGTGCAGCAAGATGTACTACGATTTCTGGACTATATTTCTCAAAAAGCTTTTTTATAGAATTATAGTCAGTAATATTTAATTCAAAAAAAATAAAGGATCCTGAAAATTTTTTCGAAGATTCTTCAATCCTTGATAATCTTGATTTCTTTAAATTTTGATCATAGTAATTATTTAAATTATCAATTCCGATTACAAAGTGACCTCCCTTAATTAATTCAATCGCTAATTCTGCTCCAATAAATCCAGCGGCTCCAGTTACTAAAAATCTTTTCTGTTTATAACTCATTATTAAAAGTCATAGAGAATATAATAAAATTTATAATAATTAATCTGATTTAAGAAATTCAAATTTAGAAAAATTATTTATATTATAAAGATATTTAAATTTGCCATTTGTAAAAATCATTTTTGATAATAGCATTAAAATAAAGTCTTTACGCCATTTATAAATATATAAAATCCATGAAATAATATGTAATCTAGCCGTTTTATTGAAAAAAATTGATTTTAAAATACCATTAGTTTGCGATGACTGAAACCTACCTTTATGTATTACTGACAATTTAGGATCGTATAAAACATTTTTTTTTGATTCTCTGGCCTGCCTACACAAATCAACATCTTCAAAATATAAGAAATACCTTTCATCAAATCCACCAATAGATTCAAAAAATTCTCTTGAAACAAATAAACAACATCCAGATAACCAATCTACTAAAACCGGCTCATCTTTAGAAGGCGATTGATAAATTACGCTTTTATAATTTTTAATATATTTATTATTAAAAATTAATCTATAAACTTTTCCAATCTTTTTTAAGTGACTTATTGGTTTGAAAAGGATTGAAGCAGGTGCAAAGCTAAAATAGGAATTATGAATAAAACCATCTTCTGAGTATATTTTTGGGGCACTAATGGCAACATTATATTTTTTGTTTTTTATATATTTCAAATGATTAAACAAATCCTCTTTTTTAGTATTAGAAAAATCAGTATCGCAATTTATAAATAATAATATTTCAGAAAACGATTGTGACGCAGCGAAGTTACAAGCAGATGCAAATCCATCATTTTTTTTTGATGGAATATACTTAATATTAAAATATTGTGAACTTAAATTATTAACTTCCTTTTGAAAATTATTTATTTCATCAATTGAAGTGTAACAAAAAGAATTATCTCTTATAAAAATATTTATATTAACTTTTTCCTTTAATAAAAGAACTTTTAAAGAATTTATGCTCTTAAGTGTATCTTTAAAGCTAAAGAAATTTATATAAATTAAATCAATCTCTAACATAATAAGTTTTGTCTTAATTTAAATTAATTTTTCTCTTTTAAAATATTGTTAAAATTAGTATTTAATAATAACCATCCACTCAACAGATAAAAAAAGAAAGTAGGAAAATAAAAAGCGGCGTTGATAATACCATTAGTAGCTTGAAATGTGATAAAAGTGGAAATTAAAAACACTGATGTAAAAGTTTGTTTTGTTTTAATAGCATAAAATAATAATAATAAAATTAACGCAATGAATAAAAGTCCAAATAGAATTCCAAATTTTTGCAAAACATCTGGGAAAAAACTAAATGTAAGATATTGATTCTCATATGGACCAATTAAAGGAAGCCTATCAAAATGAGATTCAAAGAAATGAATGATTCTCAAAAATCTTGGAGCATTAATATCATAAGGATCAAATATATCTAATTCTGTAGTATTTCTAGAAATAGAAAAAATAGATTTCAATCTTAAAAGGGGGCTATTATAAAGAAAAATTGAAATAGTTAAGAATAGAGAATTTAAAATTATATTAATTTTATTCCTTTTTTTCTTTATGATTTCTTTTAATAGAAAAATGAATATAAGGAATATAAATGAAACTCTTGAATAAGTATATATTAAAAGAATTGAAGAAATAATAAGTAATAAATTCTTAGATATAAATTTAGGTATAAATTCTCTGTAATATATACAAATAAGAATTACAAGGGCAAAGAGAAAAGAGCTACTTACAGAACTTGTAAAAATACCACTAAATCTATAAAAAACAGGATTAATACTTCCACCAGATGAAATAATTGTGTTTGTTTCTCCGAAATCCGAAGGGAAAGCACCAATAAATTGAAAAAATATATATGCGATGTTTAAAAATGTTAAATAAATTATTGAATGGATTACATATATTGGGGAATTACGCGAAAGGTAAGCAATCGAAAGAGGTATAATTATATTTGCAATTTCATAAAGACTGTCAACAAATGATCTATATTCCTGACTAAATATTGAGTTAAAAAAAATCATAAATAAAACTATCATTAAATAAAATAAAAAATATTTAAGTTTTATTTTGTAAACTTTTTCCCCTGTAGTTTTTTTTATGATAAATAAAGCTATTAGAGCTACAGATAAAAAAACGTATAAAGAGAAAAATGGTCTTATTGGCAAACTACCAGAAAATTTAATTCCAAAAACATAACATAATAAAGAAATAGGATTAGCTAACAAAAATAAAATTATTTTTTCTGTATTAAATATATATTTTGAAAAAGAATTAATCACTTATTAAAGTATTATTTATAATAATAATAATAATAACTTAATCGTTAAAAAGAATAATGAAATTAATAGTTTTCGAGCTAAATGAAATACCTAAACGAATACTAGATGATTTTGAAATAAAAAAAAAGGTATTTAAGAAATTCAGAAAAAAAGCATATAATTTCAAGACATTCGTAGAAGATGATCCAATATTATCCCCTTGGACTACATGGCCTACAGTTCATCTTGGTCAAAAACAAAGAATTCATCAGATTGAGGATCTAGGACAAGAAATTGATCAAAACAACTCAAAATATAAGCCAATTTGGGCTGAACTCAAAGAAGAAAAATTTGAAGTTGGTGTTTATGGATCTCTACACTCAAGTAACATTCCAAAAGATATACAAGAATATTCTTTTTATATTGGAGATTGTTTTGGGAATAACCCTATTGCTAATCCAAAACAAGCTATAGATTTCAATAGATTTCAACAATCTATTATTAAAAAAAATTCTAGGGAAATTCAAAAAAAATTAGGTTCATTTGAATTAAATGGAGTTAGAGCTCTTAAAAAATTAGGAGTATTAGGAATTTCATCTTTATCAATACTAAAACAATTATTAAGTGAAATAATTAATAGAGATAGAGTGTCTAGAAGAAGGGACCTGATGGTAGAAATAAACTATTTTATATTTAGAAAATTATTGAAAAATTGCAAACCTCACTTTTCAACATTCTTTGCAAATAATGTAGCAGCAAGCATGCATAGATATTGGGAAGCTTCTTACCCTGAAGACTATAAAAAAAATATTCAAGATCCAGAATGGATTAAAAAATATAAAAATGAAATTTGGCACTCAATGGATATTTCATGGATGATTATTAAAGATTTAATAAAGTTTATAAATAAAAATAATGATTTTAGATTACTTATTGTTTCTTCAATGGGGCAAGAAGCAATTGAAGGCTACAAAATTTCTGAGAAGCAATGGCAAACAAATTCCATAGTTGAAAGTTTGCATAAGTTAGGAATAGTTGAGAATAAAGATAAAATCGAAGAAAGAACATCAATGTTCCCTATCTATTCAATAAAGGCTGAAAAATCTTTGATTCGCATTATTTGGGGAAATATCCAAAAAGTTTCTTATAGTAAGGAATTGAAATTTAGAACAAGGTTACATAAAAACGAATGTAGTATTAGTTTTGAGATTGCATCCGCTGAAGAAGAACCATTTCTGAATTTTAGAGGCAAAAAATTTTTACTCAAAGATATTGGATTTAACCAAATCGATGTTAAAGAGACTAAAGGTACAAGCGCATATCATCAGCCTGAAGGGATAGGTATCTATTATGGTTTCAAAAATACAAAAGAAATCAATGCACTAGGGTTTCAAAAAATATTAAAAACACATAACTTAAAAAAAATAATGAAAAATATTATTTATACTAACAATTAAATTATTAATGCCAAAAATATATTTTATTGGAGGTTCAGGTTATTTAGGTAATTATATTTCAAATTACATACCTCAAGAATGTTTTAATTTAAGAAGTTGGGAATTGTTTGATGAAATAGAATCTAGTTCAACATTACTTTACTTATCAGGTGAATCTAATACAAAATTATTCGAAAATTTAAGTTTTTCATCTTTAAAATCATATCAAAAAAAACTTTTATTTTACTGTAAGAGAAAATTAAATCTTATTTACTTTTCAAGTACTTCTGTTATGCAGAGTCCAATTACTAAATATGCAAAATTCAAGTTGGAGTGTGAAAGAATTTGTGAAGATCATGGGAAAACTATAATTAGATTATCAAGTGTATTTGGAGGAGAATATAAGCGTAATATAATAGTAAATGATATTTACAAAATAATAAATAATAAAAAAGATAAACTTATTTCACCTAATAGTTACGTTAATATTTCCTCTATAAACTCATTAACCAAATCTATTTTCAAGATTCTGCAAATAGAGAATAAGAATCATATTTTTAATCTATGCATGAAAAATTCTATCAAGGCATCTGATTTGCTTGATATTGCCTTTTTAATAAAAAAACAAAACAATGTATCTTTAAATTACATTAAAGAATTTGAATCTTCAGAAACACTTAATTATGATACTTCAAGCTCTGAAAAATTTTTATCCTGGGATTCTAAACTTCCAATTACAGATCTTAAAAAACATTTTCTTAATTTATAAATGCGAATAGCTCTTATCCCAATTGAAAGCACAACAAGAGAAATTCAAAGTAAATTGCTAATATCTTCCGAACTTTTTAAAAACGGCTGGATAGTTATATTAGGTAAAAAGAAATTTATATTTGACTTAACTAAGCTACTAAAAGATTGTATTTTCTTGGATAAAGGATATAGCAAAAAAGAAAGTGAGAAATTATTTATAAATTTAAAAAAAAGGAACCACAAAATTATTAGTCTTGATGAAGAGGGAGCTATAGACGCAGAAGGCATAAAAAATCTTGACAATAGGTATACGCCTGAATTATTTAAATATTGTTCAAAAGTTTTATTTTGGGGCTTAAAACAAAAAAATCATTACGCAAAAACAAAATCTCAAAAAGAAAAATCAATAGTTACTGGACATCCTAGATTTCATAAAAGAAACAAAAAAGATGTAAACCTCAATAAATCCTACATTCTTGTTTGTACAAATTTTGGTTGGGGAAATAATTATCTTGGCGATAAATGGATTGTAAAAAACTATCAGTCAAGGATAAAAAGAATAAAAGATTTAATCCTAAACGATAAATTTAAGTTGGAAATTGTTAAAAAAATTCTTATCGAACTTAATAATAAGAAGCTAAAAACTGTACTAAGAATTCATCCAGAAGAAAATACAAATTACTATAAAAAATTAATTAGTGCAAATAAATTAGATAATTTTATACGGTTAGATAACCAAAATACTGTAACCGAGTGTATTGAAAAATCAAGATTAGTTATCCATTGTGATTCAACTGCAGGATTAGATGCTTATTTACAATCTAAAAAAGTATATTCTTTTAATAATAAAAAGATATTAGATCAATCTTTAATATGCCAATTACCATGCTTAGTTAGTGAAAATTATAATTTAAATGAAATCATTGATCATAAAAGATCATTTATTCATTTAAATCATGATTCAAAAATAAATGAATGTTTTAAAAATTTAAATTCACAAATGGATTCCATCAAAGAAATAGTAGATGCATTTAATACTATTTCTCCAAAAAAAATAATAAAAACTAAATTAAAATTAACCATAGTAATTTTTTGCTTGATAGTATCTATAAAGAATACATTGTCAGATTTAATACATATAATTATCTATAGAAAAAAAATTATTTCAGATTTAAAATTTAAGGGATTTTATAGATACATAAAGTCAAAATTAAATTTCAAAAAAAAGAAATGGCTACCTCCAAGGATTTTATGTAATAATTTTGGAATATGGATTTAAATTAAATGAAAGTAATTTTTCACTCCACTATAGTAATCTTAAAAATTATAAATGAAGAATAAAAACTTTAAATTTAAAGGAAAATTATTCTTAAAGCTTAAGAATTTAATTGACTTTGATTTAATTTTAATACTTACTAAATTTTTAAACGGCGAAAGGAAGTTTGAGTTATTAGGAATTTTAATCCTTATGACTATCGCCAGTATTGCTGAAATAATTGCTTTAGCGTCGGTATTACCATTTTTAACCTTAGTTATTGGTGGGACAAGGGAATTTGGTAGTGGTTTAATAAATACTCTTTTTGAATTGATGATAGGAGATAATACAAATCCAATAATTCAGAAGATTAGAGTAGTTTTGATTTTCTGTGGACTTAATATAGTATCAGGAATATTGAATTTACTGAATGAATTTTTTTATGGAAGAATATCTGCAAGAATAGGTATTGATTTAGCAAAAAAAACCCACTCAAGCACATTTACAAATAATTTCAAAAATATAAAAATTGATAAACCTGACAAAATAACTTCGAATCTTACTCAAGACATTACAAGAACAATAAATGTCTACAGATTTTATATTCAAATGTTATCTTCTGCATTTCAAAGCTTTTCGGTTTTATTTGTTGTTTTATCTCTAAAAGTTAGTGAAACCTATTTCTTTGCTGTTATTTTGATACTATCCTATGTCACTTTAACTGCATTCTCCAAAAGAAAACTTAGAGTCTTGAGTAAGGTTATTGCCGAAGTAAACACTAATCAAATTGCTTCTATAAATTATTCTTTCGCAAACGCAAGAGAAAATATCCTAAGAAATAATTTAAGTTCTATATTTAAAGCCTATATAAAACAAGAAACAAAATTGAGACTTGCGTCAGCGAATACAATATTCTTTAGTGCTTTTCCTAAATATATTTTTGGACCGATTGGTATTTGCTCAATTGGTTTATTTTCATTAATTTTATCTATGCGCGTCAACTCATATGAAATACTTATTTCAGTAGTGGGGGCTTTAGCATTATCAATGCAAAAATTATTGCCTGCAATGCAAAATATTTTTAGAATGTGGACAGGGATTCAATCTAATATGGCCCCTGTATATAGATTGAAAGAGAGGATAAAATTTAACAATAATATTACTAATTATTCAAAAGAATCTTCTACGAAATATTCCATATTTAAAACCTTCCCTTCAATAGAATTTATCAATTGCATTGTGAAATATCCTTCAATTGATAAAAACATAAGAATTCCAAATATTAAGTTAGATTCTTTATCAAAGGTTGGCTTAATTGGTTCTTCAGGAAGCGGCAAAAGTACCTTATTAGATGTTCTTGCTGGAATAATTATTCCAACATCAGGCGAAGTTTTATTAAATGACAGAAGTTTCAAATATAACCAAGATATTTTAAGAAAATGGAGAAATTCAATTGCCTATTTAGCTCAAGATTATTATTTAGAATCATCTACTATTCTTGAAAATATATTAGCCAATTCAGACTTAAACAAAAACAAATTAGATGAGGTTTTAGAGGTTGCACAAGTCAGTGAATTTCTTAAAAAGTTACCTAATGGTCTTGATACTATTGTGGGTAATAGAGGTTTATTATTAAGTGGAGGACAGAGGCAAAGAATAGCAATTTGCAGGGCACTTTATAGACCTTTCTCTCTATTAATTTTGGATGAAGCAACAAGTTCATTAAATAAAAAACTTGAAAAACAGATAATTAATAATATTTTTAGCCAGTATAAAGAAAAATCAATAATAATAGCGACACATAACCAAAACGTTTTAGAAAGTTGCAATGAAGTATATGATCTAGATAAATTAGTAAAAAACAAATAATATGAAAATTCATATTGTTTTCCCTGAGAGCGAAAAAAGTAAAGACATTCCAGAACAGAATGTTAAACCAGTAAACAAGAAATCACTTTTATATAGTGCCTTAGATTTTTCAAAGAAAATTATTTGGATTTTTAAATTTGTTTTCCCCACTTATTATCCTGATATTCTGAAAGAATCAAAATATGTTGGCAATAAAAAAATATTAAAATTTCCAAGATCTTTATCCATTCCTCATAATTTAATTTCTAAACTAGAAAAATACTATTTAGCATTATATAGATGCTGCAAAAATATTATAAATTCAATGAATGAAGAGAATATTTCATACTTAGTTAAGTAAGATGTTTTGCTTAATATGTGGTTCAAATAATATTAAAGAATTTGAATTTCAAAATCCATTGACTTTGAATCTATGCAAAAGATGTAATCACATAATTTTCCAAAAGAAAAAATATTTAAAAGAATCTAATGACATTCAAGATAAGAAAATTATTTGTTCTGCTATAAAAAAGAAATTCATATTCAATAGTATTTTAAAAAATAAAAATATTATCTTAAATGTTTTTCCTAAATTGATTCTTAATACTTCCCAATTAGAGAATAATGAAATAAGATCAGTTATTCCTAAAACAAGATTATTTGAAATAGAAAAAATAGAAAAAAGATTTAAACATTTTTCTAAAAAACTAAAAAAACGGCCTAATATTATTGTCTTAAACTATTTTGATATTTACTCAGATCCAATTTATAATTTAAAAAACATATCAACGATTGTCGATAAAGAAACTATATTAATAGTCAGAATAAATGGACTAAGAAGTTTAATATCAGAATATTTTTTACAGAAAAAATCAAATAAATCATTTTTTAATTTTAAAGATGAATACGCTAATAGAAATCATTTATTTTCAATTAAGTCAATTTGCTATCTATTAAATTTATCCAACTTTAAAATTGATTTATTGAATTTTATAAAATTTGAACCTTTCGAATTTTTCAAGTTATTTATGGGGCTATTTATTTCAACAAAAGGTGATATTGATATTTTCATTAAACAAGATATCTAGTGTTTTTTTTTCTAATTTTTGTCTTTATATGTATTTGATATTTCTTCGAGTTTAAGTTGATTTCCTATATCATGCCAATCATCTGTAAAAGGATATATTTCTGTTTTTAAACCTTTATTTATTGACCTAATGCATAATTCAGGAATATCTATTTTTTCATCCTTTGATATTAAATTTATAATACTTTTATTCAAAACATATACACCAGAATTAACGTATTCAATATTTACAGGTTTTTCAGAAAAGTTAACAATTGAAAATCCATCTGTTTTTACTAAACCATATTCACTTTTTCTCAAATATTGCTTTACTGCCATTGTGAAATCATTCTTTCTTGAAGAATGAAATTTGAATAA
The DNA here is from genome assembly GCF_034093315.1 of Prochlorococcus sp. MIT 1314. GTDB lineage: Bacteria > Cyanobacteriota > Cyanobacteriia > PCC-6307 > Cyanobiaceae > Prochlorococcus_A > Prochlorococcus_A marinus_Y. The sequence continues at coordinate 680,186 of NZ_CP139300.1, forward strand.
AGCTAGCAAATCAAGATCAGAAATTACATCAGAATTTGTTAGTAAAACCTTATCAAATTCTTTTAATAATTTAGAATCTAAACTACCAGCGGTGCCCCTTTTACTAAATTCATCTATATATTTAATTTTTACACCATATTTTTTTCCATCAAGCAAATAATTCTTTATTTTATCTTTTAAGTAATTAACTATTATGTAAATCTCTTCAAAGCCATATTTTCTGGCTTTTTCTATAATATGTACTATTAAGGGTTTATTGTTTAAAGGGATTAGAGGTTTAGGAGTTTTATGAGTTAATTTCCCCATCCTAGATCCCAATCCACCCGCCATTATTACAAAAATACTTTTAGAATTATTATTTTCGAATGATTCATTTTCCAAAGTGGATAAATATATATTATTTTCATCAACTAATGGGACATAATTTATGCCTTTAGAAAAGGGGACATCAATTTCTTTATTAACCCTAATGTAATTTTTATTGCAAATTTCTAAAGCATTTAAATTCTCCAAAGAATTTGTTATTAAAGCTCTTCTGATATCCCCGTCAGTAATTGTTCCCAAGCATACTTCATTGTTATCTATAACAACACAAAATTTATAATTATTGAGAACTGATAATATTTCTTTTAAAGAAGCCTTTTTATTTACACAAAAATGATCTTTCATAATAAACTCCAACCATTGTCAATAACTATAACTTGCCCTGAAAATTCTGAAGATTCTGAAGTAATTAATTCAATCATATTAGCTACAGAGGAAGGATTAACTAAACCTTTTTGTGTACAACTTTCTTCATATCTTTCTAAAAATATTGGATTATGCTTTTCACCTTTTATCCCTCCAGGGGCAACAGCATTACATCTCAAAAATGGTTTATATCTTACAGTTGTATCTTTAACTAAAAGATTTAAAGCAGCCTTAGCCATACCATATTCAACTTGAGTTTCCATCCCCAAGTCTTCATAGTGAGAAAACTTTGGAGCCCTGAATGCTTTAACTGAACTTGTAAAAACTAAATTTATATTTTTTTTATTTTTTATACAAAAACTTCCAGCGGCTTTGGCTAATAAAACTTGTAAAGATATCATCCCATGCCAGAAATTTTGGATCTCCTGAATAGTTTCAGTAGATTTATTTTTATTTATCAAAGTGCAATCGATAATATTTATAATGTCACTTTCTTTATCAAATAAATTAAAAAATAAATTTTTAATTTGATGAAAATCATTAATTTTCAGCAAATCATACTTTATGTAATTATCGAATATATTTAATTCAGGTTTTTCAACTATATCTATACCAATTAAATAATCTTCCCTTTTCATACAATTTCTTGAAACTTCTTTACCTAAAAGTCCATTACAACCAAGAATTAAAGTTTTAATCATTTACTCATTAGTATTTTTGCTAATTCAAGATCAAAAGTCGTATCAATATCAATACACTCCTTTTTTTTCTTTTCCAATCCAAGGATTTTCAAATCGAATAATGAATTGCACTTTAGGATAGAAGATACCTTAATGCAATAACAAACTGTCGTCATATCATAAGCTTTTTCACATGATTGTCTATTAACTTCTCTTTTAAGCCCAGAATAATTCTGAAGATAATTTGAATTATTCATCTTTTTTAAAATATTAAAGTCTGGATGTCTTTCAGCCTTTTTTATTACAATTGCACCATCACTGTTTGGATTATTAAGAACTAATTTTACTATCTCCTTTAGAGTTTTCACTTCCCTTAATGGAGAGGTAGTTGGAGCAATTAAAAGATTATCTGTAACACTTATTTTTTTTAAAGCTAATAAATAATGACAAAATTCTTTCCAGGCATCAACTTCAGATGAATTATCACCACAATTATTCTTATTTCTTAAAAAAATATTTATAAAGTTTGATCTTCCTATATTTAATATTCTTTCATCATCGCTACAAACAAAAATTTCCTCACATACTTTACTTGCTTTTAGATGATCTATTGCAATTTGTACTAAACTTTTTCCATTAATTTTTTGTAAATTTTTATCAGGGATTCCTTTTGATCCCCCTCTTGCAAAAATTGCTCCTATTGTAACCACAAAATTTCTTTACTTAATACTGCATAGTATAAACCTCTTTCATAATTACAAAAATATTTATATTTAACTCCATATTCTAATGCAGCTTTTATTTGCCTTTTAAAACTTTTGTTTCTTTCTTCAAGAAATAAGTCTGAAGATTTGAGGGAGCCTTTATAGAAGCGTTTTAATTTTTGACTTAAATGATCATAAATTAAATTTGTTCCGTTTTTAAATCTAATTTCAGATACTCTTGATTCAAGAGATGATGCAAAAGAGATGAAAACTGAACTTATAAAATTTTTCTCAGTTTGTTTATTAATTAATAAAGCACTATCTTCCACATCAAAATTTTTAAATTTTTGCTTCCATTTATAACCAATCTGTTCTTGTATTTTACCACCTAAAAATTCGCATAAATCGATTTCATGACTTAATTCATTTAGCACACCACCACCCTTTCTTAATTGTAGAGAAGTCGATTCACTTAATTTCCTTAAATCTTTTCTTCTCCAATTATTCAAATCACTCAAGCATTTCATAGTTATAGAGTCAATTTCCGAGTTTTCCAGGATAGATATTTTTTTCATCTCTTGTATGCCACTTTCAAATCTTTTATTAAATCCAACAATAATTTTTTCTGAATGTATGCAAGAAATTTTTTTGTAGATTAATTGATATGGGAAAAGAGGTTTTTCAACAATAATTAACTTCGCAATGTTTCCTAACAAATTTATATCAACAAGATGTCTAGAGGCACTAGAACAAACTATTCCAATTTCACAAGTAACTTCCTCAGGATGACTAACTCTGAATTGATTTTCTTCTAGCCATTCTTTTCTATTTTTAGAAGGAGAAAAAATATGAACATTTAATGACATCTCTTCACATATTCTGTAATGTCTAAGAGCAATACTTCCACTTCCAATAATAAAAATATCTACATGCTTCATGCCCACTTTTTGAATAGAATTTCATTCCTACTTTTACTATTAAGTATTCCATCAACATGTTCATATAATAAATTGCAGGAATTTTTATTACTATAGGGATTTACAACTTCTTTTGGCATAAACTTAGATAGTGCAAGCAAATTTTTATAAATTTCATTTGCATCTGCCTTTATATCTATTTGTGTGGAGGCTTTTTCTCTTCCAGTTTGTCTAATACCTATATTTAACCCATTTGCTTTAAAAAAAGGAGCTTCCTTGATTATAGAGCTGGAATTACCACATAAAGTAACACTTTTTTTTCTGGCAAGGCCCAATAAAGAATGGTATCTATAACCTCCTAAGCTCTCAATATATTGACAATTATGAATGTTTGATATTTTTTGCTGAATTTTCCGAAATATTATTTGGTTCCCTTTATCAGGATTTGGGGAGGTTATTATTATGTCAGCTTGAACTTCTTTTGAGAAAATTTCTAATCCCTTTAATACCTCTTCAATTTCATATTCAGTAATTTGTTCAGACCTAGGAATAGGATGCATAGTACAAATCACAAGAGGTCTATCATCTTTTAATTTCAATTGATGAGCCACTATTTTCGATTCCTTTAATGGAATTATTTTCATATCACCATAACTCAATAAACCTATTTGTTTGATTCTCCACTTCTCCTCTCCAAAATTTTGTAGGACCTCCGTACCTTTATAAGTTGAACAAGCGTGGATATGTGAAATTTTCGAAATACAATGCCTTAGTTGATCGTCATAAGTTCCCCCTTCGGTGATATCTCCAGCTTCAACATGAAAATTTATCAAATCGGCATGGAATGTTGCCAAAGCAAATGCAAAACTTTCATATCTATCAGCATATACCAAAGCTAAATCTGGTTTAATAGATTTTATAATTTTATCGACCTTACACGAAATATTCGATATTTCTTCGATGTGATTTTTATTTTCAAATTTCAGACTTTTTATTTTCCCACAAATATTTATATTATCGTTGATTATATCCTCTAAAGTTTTGCCTTCTTTTTCCTCAAGAATTCCGCCAGTAACAATAAGATTTAGTTTGTATTTATTACTGTTGCAAAATTTCTTAAATGCAGGCCTTTGCAAATAATAATCAGCTCTGCTGCCTGATAACGCTAAGATACTCTTCATAATTAAGGACCAAACTTATTTAATCTAATTAATCCATTTTTTTAGAATATGGGATCCATTTTTTATTTTTTGATTTGAAACTCTGCCAAGATATTCGTAATATTCACTAGCAAAGATATCACCCTTAGATGGTCTTTTAGGCACGCAATTTTCTTCTGTCAATTTTTCTCCAATATTTATATCTCTTATAGCGACTAAAGTGGCAAATGCAAAATCTCTTGTATTCTGCTCTTCTATAAGGGATTTTTCTTTAGTACCCCCTCTCATTTGAAACATTAATTCGCTTTCTTCTCTTAATGAAGACAATTGCCCTGGATCCATGGAATTGATAATATCAGGTCCTTCTCGATCAAAGGAGTCAGTAAAGTGTCTTTCTAAAATTACAGCTCCAAGGGCAGTAGCTCCTAAGCATGCCAGATTTGAAACTGTATGATCTGATAATCCAACATTATCGTAACCTGCTAGCTCTTGAAGTTCTTTTAAGCCTCCAAGCCTAACCAATTCATATGGAGTGGGATATAAATTTGTTGTATGCATTAATATAACTTCTGTTTTAAGACTTCCTTTGACAAAAGAATATGTCTTTTTACAGCTCTCATAAGTATTCATCCCAGTACTAATTATCATTGGTTTTTGATAATTAGCAATCGTCTTTAAGACATGAAAATTATTACATTCTCCAGAGCCAACTTTAAAAGCTTTTACTCCAAATTCTCCAAGAAATTCTGCAGCTTTGGCTGAAAAAGGAGTGCATAAATACTCGACATTTAATTTCTCAATAAAATTCTTTAGTTCATATTCTTCGTCAATTGTGAGAGAACAGTCTTCCATTATATGAAAGATAGACTTATCACAATGTGAAGGGATAACTTTTGTTGCCTCTTCTGACATCTCAGCATTAGGTATGTGTAATTGACTCTTTATAATATCTGCTCCATTGATAGCAGCTAACTCAGCAAGTTTTTTGGCTTCATCTAATGATCCATTATGATTTATTCCAAGCTCAGCTATAATTTTTGGTCTAAAACTAATGCCAATATCAAGTTTGCCTATTTTCATATTATGTAATAACCACTTGGTTCTTTGTTAGATTTATAGAATTCTACTGTCTTTTCCAAACCTCTCTTAAATCCGTCTAATCCACCATATTCAGGCTGCCAGCCTGTAATTGATTTTATTAAAGAATTATCTCCAAAAAGTCTTTCTACCTCAGAAGCCTTAGGTCTTAAACGATTGTTATCCTGTTTTATAGGTTTGTTTATACCTAAAATCTCCTGGATTATTATTACTACCTGATTAATACTAACCTCAAAATTACTCGCAGAATTTAGAACTTTACCTTTACATTTATTAGAAGCAAGTATTGATGAGAATGCCCTACAAGTATCCTCTACATAATTAAAATCTCTCGTAGTTTCTAAGCTACCTAATTCAATATATTCTCTTTTATCATCAAGAAGTTGATTTATTATTGTTGGAATAACTGCTCTTTGAGATTGTCTTGGGCCATATGTATTAAAAGGTCTTAGTATTCTTACATCTGTATCAAATGACTTTTCATAGCTTAAAGCCAATTCATCACAGGCAATTTTGGTAGCTGAATACGGCGATTGTCCTACTTTTGGATGAGATTCATCTATAGGAATATATTGTGCAGAACCATAAACTTCACTTGTGGAAGTTTGAATCAAGATTTTTTTGGTGGATTTAATTTCTTCCAAAATATTCATAGTTCCAATTATATTAGTGTTTACGTAGGATCCAGGAGATTTATAACTATAAGGTATACCAATTAAAGCTGCCAAATTAAAAATAGCCTCCACATCTATTAAAGCTTCTTTTATAAAACTTCTATCCGATATATCGCCTATAATTATCTTATTCTTATCTAAATTACCTAATTTAATAGATTCTTCTAAATTACCATAGTTAACTTTAGAAGAATATTTAATCATAGGAATAACATCAAAACCCTTTTTAACTAATTCTGCAACCAGATGAGATCCTATAAACCCTCCTGCACCTGTCACTAAAACTTTCATTATCAAATTAATCCTAATTAAATATTAGTATTTTTGAAGCTATAAAGAAAACTTTGAAAATTTAATTTCATAAAGATATTTTCAATTTTTGCTAATAAGAGAAATAAGCTTCTTAGTTCTTATATCCCAAGTATATTTAGAGATCAAATCTTTAAAAGCGTTATTAGCTATTTCGCTTCCTAATTTATTATCTTCTTTCAATCTCTTAATAGATTTAACCCACATTTCTGTATTTTCTGCTGAGCATAAAATACAATTAATTTCATTGCTGAGAACTTCTTTAATCACATTAAGATCAGAACTAATAATAGGAACATTTGTCGACATATACTCGAACATTTTTAGAGGTGACATCCATCTAGCAGTATCTAAACCTCTGGAACCAACTTTAACTATTTTCTGATAAGGCATCAAAAGTACATTGCATTTTCTTTGAAAATGACGGGATACATCACAAGGTAAACATCCAAGGTATATTAAATTCTTGAATTTTTTGTTTTTTAAATATTTAGAGGCTTCTCCGGAACCTGCAATTATAAAGAAATTATTCTTGTCTTTTTGAGAAATATCAATAATCCTTTCAACGCCTTTACCCATATTTAAAGTTCCAAAATAACCACATATGAAAAATCCTCTAGATTTCATATCATCTATTAAAGAGTCAAAATGTAAATATTCAGGGAACAAAGCTTTATTACTTTGAATATCAGAGGCATCAGGGAGGACAATTTGAAAACTAGATAATTTCTTTTTTCTAATCTTTTTGGACATAAAAGTTCTAAGTGCATCTGATATGTAAACAACTTTTGTATCTTTACCAGAGATAGCAAAAATCTGTAAAAACCTTTTCATAAAGTTTTCTTCCACATGATGAACCTCAAATATATGCTTTTTCTTGAGTAAGGTTAGTAAAAATGAAACATAAAAATTTCTAGTCAGGATTGTGCCTAAATTTTTTTTCGATATGAGAGATAAGCAAAAATTTATTAATATAAAAAAGTTATTTGTGATTCCTAAATATGTTTTTGTTGGATTTAAAATAAAATTAACATGGCTCAATCCATACTTTTTTTTAATCTCTTTTTTTAGAAATTTCTTTTCAATTTTCGTTGAAAAATAAATATCAATCTCATAACCTAATTTAGATAATTCAAAACATTGTCTTATTACTTGAATTGAATTTGCAGAATTACTAGGGATTTCACTTGAACTAACATATGTAATTTTTTTTAATTCCATCGCCCTAAGAGATAAATATACCAAGTTTTAAAGTATTTGTTTACATAAAATTAGTAGAACATTTGTAAAATATAAGATCAATATACTTAAAAAATAAATTGAAACTTAACTTAATTTTCCTATGAGATGTTAAGTTAAACAAATAATTATTTTGAATCATTGACTTACAGAATTATTTTTGAAATAGCCAACAATCATCAAGGTAGATTAAGTCATTTTGAGGGGATTCTGAAGGATATTACATCATCAATCAATTCTTATTGTGATTATTTTGATTTCATTGTGAAGTTTCAATTCAGAGATATTCCATCATTTATTGACAAAACGATTGATCCCAACTCTAACAAACATATCCCAAGATTTCTTGAAACCCAATTAAGTGATGAGGATTGGAAAAGTATTTTTGAATTAGTACACAAAAACAATCTAAAAGTAATGGTTACTCCATTTGATGAAGCTTCTGTAGCCAAAGCTATAAATTATGGAGTTGACGAGCTTAAGATAGCATCATGCTCTTCAACTGAATGGAGCTTAATAGAAGCCTGCACTTTAACAAAAAAACCTTTAACCATATCAACCGCTGGAAGAAACTTAAATGAGATTGATAATATTTATTCTTATTTATCCAGAAAAATGCCAAATAAATTCACTATCATGCATTGTTGCGGGATTTATCCAGCTCCATTAAAGAATCTTAACTTGAGTTTTATTCCTAAAATGATAAAAAGATATCCTTTGGCATCTATAGGTTATTCAGGCCATGAAGATCCTCATAATCACAATATCTCCTCATTAGCTATAGCATTAGGAGCAATTTCTCTAGAAAGACATGTTGGGAAAGTAAATGAAGAAAAAAATATCAAAATAAATGCCTACAGTGTAGATAGTAAAGAAATATCAAATTGGCTTGAATCTCTTAAACAAACTATTGATTCTTTAGGATCTCTTAAAACAGATAACTACTACTGTGAAAATGAAGCTAGTGCATTGGAATCTCTTCAAAGGGGTGTTTTTACACGAAAAAAAATAAGAAAAGGAGAAGTACTAAACCTTAGCAATTGTGAATTTAAGTTCCCTATTCAAAAAGGCCAAATTTCGGCCGCTGAATTAACTTCAATTGATAATAAATTTATAGCAAAACAAGACTTAAATGAAGGCTTAAGACTAAATAGAGATCTAACTTTAAATTCAGTTTCTGAAAATGTTTTTTTAAAAAACTATATTCATAAAATCAGGGGACTTATTAATGAATATTGTGAATATATACCAAATGAAGTAGAAGTAGAAATATCACATCATTATGGTATTGATAAAATTTTTGATTACGGTTGTTGCATCATCAATATTATTAATAGGAGTTATTGTAAAAAGCTAATATTAATGACTAAAGGACAAAATCACCCTACTCAATATCACCTAGTAAAAGAAGAGACCTTCAGGATACTTCATGGAGAAATTGAATTAATTTTAGATGGCAATTCAAGAATTCTCAAGAAAGGCGACGAGGCTTTAGTTAGATCAAGTATAAAACATTCATTTAATGCTATTTCTGATTGCATAATCGAAGAATTATCCACAACAAGCATTAAAGAAGATTCATACTACTCAGATAAAAAGATTAGTGATCTTCCCAGGGAGCATAGAAAAAGTATTCATAGCCTTAACCATGGTAAATATTAAATGTGACTTTCATTTTTGAATATAAAATAACGACAATGCTGTTTGAGTATAAAAGTTAATTTAGAAATAGGTAAAGGTGCATAAAATCTTTTAGATAAATTGAATCCAAATTTTGCCAACTTATTAATTAATTCATTGTCTGAATAATTTACCTTATGATCGTTATCACCCAAGAAACCCTTTATTCCTGGAACCCCTATTAGTAAGATCCCATTTTTTTTCAATATTCTTTTAATTTCAAGTATTAATTTATCTGGATTTTCTATATGCTCCATAACATTGTCAAGTAAACAGCTATCAAAACTATTTTCCTCAAAAGGCAGCTTATCTTGTTTTATTAATTTAGCATTTAAATTTTTTTTCAAACAAATTTCTACTGTATATGGGTTGATATCAACCCCAATAGCTTCTATGTTATCTTCTAAAAAATTACCAATTCCACATCCAATATCCAATATTTTTCCTTTCAAGTTACGAGATAAAATTTTATGAAGCCAAAATTTTTTATAAAGCCTACCTTTAAAACTTTTTTTTGATAGGTATTTTGCATAGTCTTCGTAGCTAATCATTTTATACCATTTATAAGATTTAAATATTTATTACCACAGTAGTTCTGGGAAAAATTTGATGGCAATAAATTATTATAAACTTTTCTATTAATGGATTTTTGAGCCAAATTTATCATTGCTATCGATAACTCATTATCATTATCAAACAAAACTACATTATTACTATCATTATTAATAATATCCTTATTACTATCCACATTCCTAAGTACACAAGGTATCCCCATATACAAACTTTCTAATACAGCTCGAGAAGTGCCTTCAGAAAAAGATGGTAACACCATAACATGAGTCTCAGACATGTATTTATAAGGATAAGTTTTATGTCCAATAAATTTAATTTTATTCTCTAAATGAAGATTCCTGACTTTATTTTGCATTCTTTTTAATAATGGTCCGGTACCTATAATAATTATTTCATAGTTTATATTCTTTATTTTATGTGCGGCATCAATTAAAGACTCTATACCTTTTCTTTTTGTAAGTAACCCAACAAAGCAAAACTTGTATACACCATTATATTGCATAGGTCTGTTGAGATATTTCTTTATAACATCCTCATCAATAAAATTATTAATTATTTCAACATCTTTTTTACTAAAAAATTTTACTTGAGAAAACATTGTTCTATTCATTGCGATTCTTAAACTATGAAATCTCATCATAGATAAATGAATACATGCCAAGAAAAAACCAAAAATCTTGTAGTTGTAAAGATAATTTTTAATCAGATTTCCTCTTATACTAGTAATAGTGATTGAAAAATTATTCATAAATATATTTACTAAATCAGCGGAAAAGCACATCGATAATGAAATATTATTTTCCTTAATACCATTTTTAAAATAAATAGATTGAATCTTCTTTACCTTGGAAAAAAAGTTTACTTTATTTAAATAGATAACTTTGACTTTATTATTTAAGGGTATATTTAGACCTCTAGCTTTTCTTAAAAATATTATTGTTGTAGGTATAAAGTTAACTAAAAAATTAGCTAGAGCGACAGCACCTTTTATTGGTCCTGATAAGTTATCTTGAGGTAAAATTATAAAAAATTTCTTCATATACTAATTTTTAATAAATTAAGAAATCGCTTTTGCAAAAGAGAGGCTAATTATTTTTGTTCTTTCCATATAGTTAGACTGAATCAAAGCATAATAATATTATTATAAATTATATGAATTATTTATCATTGCATTTTTTTCTGGTTAATAAAAAAAATAGTTATGAATTTTCATGAATTAAAAAATCTTTAAAAACTTCTTCTTTTAAATTTATTTCTATCTAAGTAATAGGACTTAAAAACTATAAATTAAATAGAAGTATTTCCCTTTTTTTATTATGAGTTGAGTCTACTGAAATTAAATTATCTGATTTTATAAGTCTTGGATGTAAGTCACATCTGAATTCTTTTGTATATCTCATTGGTGAAGACAAATTTGCTATTGTTTTAATCTTCCTATTATTAAAGCTATATAATTTCTGAATTCTAAAAATGTCAGGATAAGTATCGGATATTATATCGAATTTATCTAAATGAGTTTGATGACCATCCTTATACAAAAGTTTATTTGATCTATTAGCATCTAATAAAATTTCCGAATCTCTTTCTATATCAAATATATGGTAAGTAAATAATTTAGATATTTTACCCAAACAAAATATTGATATATATCTATCGTCAATCCATGAAAAATGAGACGCAGTTGGAGTCTTAGTAATTTTCTTTATTACATTCCCAGATTTACTAATAATGTACAAATCATTAGATCTAATATTATTGATCTCTGATAAATGATAGAAACTTATCCATTTTCCAGTTTTTGAGGATCCTATATGGTTAATATAATCTTTTTCACTAATTTCCCTTTTTATAAAACCCAACCTTCTTAGATCTGATAATGAAATCAATATCCTTAACTTTCTTGTATCTATATCGTATTCATAAATATTTTGGCAACCATCGCCAACAAGAGGGTCTTTAATTTCTTCAATATTTTTTGAATGACCATATCCATATCCAGGTCTCTTTTTTTCTAATTCTGTAAATGATAAAGTATAAATTTTTTTAGAATCAGGGGAAATCTCAAAAAATGGATAAGGATAAAATATCTTTTCTTTGCTATCAATATTGATAATACATGTTGATAATATATTTTCATTATTCAAAGAATTAAAAACTAAATTAAACTTCTCCTGAGGATGCCATCTTAATCTTGATCCCTGCTGCCAAGACCAACAGGAGGAAGATGCTATTTTAAAAAATTCTTTTTTATTTTTTAAATCGAAATAACCAATATCTAAAACTAAACTTTCTGGAGAGTTTTTAGTGGCTAGCCTTCTTTTATGTGCTAAGTGTAATTTTCTTTCAGTATTAAATGGATCATAATCAAAATAACCAAAAAACACATCTTCTGATTTTGAGCATAATTTTATTGCTTTTTTGTAAGAAGAATTTGAGTATAGCCTTCCTATAAAATAATATATTTTTCTCATAAAAAAGTTTGCCAAAAAGGGTCTAAGAAATTCTTTAAAAATATTATGATTGCTATGTATCATTTTCATAACAAGTATCCTGATTAAACTCATCAAACAATATTATTATTTTAATTACTTAATAATTTATAAGCAATTTATTTTCATCGTTTAGGAATTGTGAGTCAATTCTTTTTAAAATTTCATGTCAAATAAAATATTAAATTCGATTAGAAAAACTATAACTATTAATGTTTTAGTATTCACTACTTTAATATTTGCTATAGAAATTTTGTTAGGCATATGCATACTTATAAGAAACTATAATAAAGAAAGAAATATTATTCCAGGGAAGCTTCAATTTCAAATAAGCGGTACTACTGGACACAAAAGGATACTAGATAACAAATCAAAATTATTGCTATCAAAATACAAAATATATGACGAAATAAATGATCAAAGATCAATTAAATCTTTTAAGAAAAGCAACTCTAAAAAGAATATAAAGTTATTAACTCTTGGTGGTTCAACTTCGGATCCTCTAGGATTTATGTATTCAGGAATAGATGGTAACTGGACTCTACAACTAGGAAAACTTTTTTTAAAAAAAAATATATCTAGTGAAATTCATAACTATGCTCAAGGTGGTTTTAATTCATCTCAAGAATTAATAAGCTTTATTAAAAGCAGTAAAATTGTTAACCCAGATATCATTCTGAGTTTAAGTGGAATAAATGAATACTATTTTATTAGAAATAATTATCTTAAAGATGATAAAAATATATATCAATCAGATATTTATACGAAGGGTGAAAACGGCTACAGAGGAAACAAAATAATATTTGGTAATAATAAATTTTTAAAATGCAATTTTATTTGCTTTGACGTTAACTATAAATCAAATATTAGAAGATTTATAAATTATATTCAGGCAAAAAAGATAATAAACTCAAATTCTAAAATCACTCATCTAAAAATCAATGAAGAAGATTTTATTAAATATAAAAATGCAAATATCACTAGTATAAAAAGAGCGAGTAATATTTTTATTTCCAATCATGAAAGTATTAACCTTTTAGCAAAAAAAATGAATCGAAATTATTACTTATTTCTTCAACCAACAATATATGTTGAGAATATAAATGATTTAATATTTTCTGAAAAATCTATTTACGAATACCTCAAGAAAAACTTCCCATATGAAGATCCAAAAGTGATTGCACAAATTTCAAAAAAAGAAAAATATATTTTTAGCATGAACCTGCTTTATAAAGAATTACGAAAGGAATGTGCAGAGAGAGATTTTTGTTTTGATATAAGTAATATCCTTGTTGGTAATTCTACAAAAGTTTATAAAGATGCTAGGCATCCAAATGCTATAGGTAATCGAATTATCTCAAAAGAAATATTATCTAAAATAGAACTGTAAATTAAATCATAAAGATAAAAAGAGAAACACTTAAAATAGTTATTGCGTAAACAAATAAAACTGTTTTTTTATGAGAAAAACCTAAATCATTTAATCTGTAGTGTAAATGAGACCTATCAGGGAGCAAAAGCGAATTTCCTTTGCTTAATCTTGAAATTAAAACCGAAACCATATCAGCTATCGGATATAAATAAAATAAAATGGGCAAATTCAATGAAGTTTTGTCTACATTATTACCAAAAACAATTAAGGATGATAATCCTAAAAATGATCCTAATAAAAATGAGCCCGAGTCACCCATAAGCATTTTTGCTGGGTAGAAATTATACCGAAGGAATCCAATACATGAACCTATTAAAGAAAGGGAAATAAAACTTAAAAACAAATTCACATCTTTATTGAGAAATATTAAAGCCAAACAATATATTATGGTTATGCCTGATAGTAAGCCATCTAAGCCATCAAGCCAATTAAATGCATTTGTAATCCCTACTATCCATATTAGTGTAATTATAAAGCTTAATATCACGCCAAAATCAATAGTGTTTGAAGTTAAACCTAAGAAAGAAATATCAATATTATGTATTCTTATTCCATTAAAAAAAGAATACATCGCAATTAAAATTTGAAAAATAAGCTTTACTAAAGGCTTTAATACATAAATATCTTCAACAATACCTAAGCAAAAAAAAGCACTTATAGATACAATAAAAGGCAACAAGAATTTTTCATTCTGAAAATCAATAATATCAATATCCAAAATATATTTAATAATTAATGGTAAAAACAATCCAAAAAATATAGAGATTCCACCAAATCTAGTGAGCTTAATTTTGTGTTGCTTCCTTTTGTTTGGTATATCAATAATATTTAAATCGTGACCAATACTTTTTACAAATGGCAAAGATATAAATGAACTTATAAATGATAAAGCGAAAAAATAGATATACATAATTTTTTAGTCACCAAAAAGTTTATAAAGTGTCATTACATCAATAAGAGGTTTAACTGGAGCGGTAATACTATTTAGACCTGCAGCAAATGATGAAGACTTACTTTTTTTGACTTTAATAATATCTCCATTTTTTAGTAGAGGGTTCTTCCCTTTAGAAATATTGCCTTTTCTATTTACATTATAATTATCTCTAGTTATAGATCCGTTTCTATTAATCCTAATTAGTTCTACATTTGACCTATTTGCAATAAAATCTTTTGCATCTCCTGCAATCATAACAGCTTGAATTAATGGAGTATTGGGGGGTATTTTAATTAGACCCGGGTTATTAACCTCTCCGACAACTGTAATTTTAATAAATGATGGCGAAAGATTTAAAGCTACAGCGTCAAAAGTATTCTTAGAATAATCTTCTTCAGCCTTTTCGAGCTTTATTATATCCCCATCAAATAAATAAGGATTTTGAGATTGATCTCCTTTTTTGATTAAGTCGATAAAATTTAATTTAGCTTTTTTTAATTCTTTTTTTTCTCCAGGTATTTTTCTTATTAATGTTATTTCTTTGAGATTAGTATTATTTGTTATACCACCAGCCAATTGTATTGCATCAACAAGATTCGGGAAGTAATTTATTTCTTTTTCTTTTTTATTTTCCATGATATACAACCCAGGTGTATTAACTTCTCCAATTATTGAAACCTTTATTGGGCGAGGTTGTTTAACTGTTAAAAATATTTCTGGTCTTAATAATTCATTTGCAAATAATTTTGATAATTTTTCCGTAGCTTGTATTAATGATAAATTTGTTAAATCAACATTTCCTATAAAAGGCATTTGAGCCTTTCCATCATTAAAAATCGGATAAGTCCCAGATAATTCAGGCATATCAAAAATAGTTAGGAATAATATATCGCCAGGACCTAAAATGTAATAGTCATCAAATTTATTATTGATATTTTCTTGTATTAATGAATTGTTTGAAATTTCTAGGTTTTGATTTATAATGGGCTGTTTATTTTTAACGATAATTTGCGCATTTAAAGGTATTAAAGCTAAGTTATTAGACGCACTTAAAAATAAAGCAAGATTAAATAAAAACCCTCTAAGTTTAATAGCCAAAAAATTAATATGATTCTTAATAATGATATAATAAAATAAGAAATTATACTTTTCTTTTACAAATCACCAATCGGTAAAAATAATTTCTATAAAATATTTATTATTAGTTTTGAATTTGAAAAAAAAGTAACAGAAGAAAACAAAGCTTAAAAATGAATAACAATAATAATCAAGAAAACTATGTTGATCTTTCAGAACTGGGGAGGAGTATTTTAAGAAGAAAAAGATTAATTATATACATATCAGGTTTTTTATTTTTCTGGGTTTGCTTATATACATTTCAAAAACGAATCACCAATCCAACTTATAAAGGAACTTTCAGCTTGCTTATAAGCGACCCAATTGATGATGCAAAATCTAGTAATGGCTTAAATCAATTAGCTATTATTGCAACGGGAAAATCAGAAAATGACATCCCAACACTAATAGGATACTTAAAAAGTCCTTCAGTATTACAAAGTATCGCACTTGAATTTAATAAAAAAGTTGATGATATTCAGGATAATATAAAGATTGAGAGAAAAAAAGTTGGATCAAGACTAACTGATGGGGTATTAGATATAACTTTCTTTTCTAAAGATCCTAAAAAAGGAGAGCTTATACTGCAAGCAATCAGTAAAAAATACCTTAATATAGCTTTACAAGAAAGGCAAAGAAAATTTACTGATGGTTTGTTATTCCTTAATGAAGAATATAAAAAAGCAGAGCAAATACTAAATTCTTCCCAAAATAAGCTATCCCTTTTCATGGAAGAAAAGTCCGTTATTGAACCTCTCAAAGAGGCTGCCATCCTTAAAGAAAAAGAACTTAAATTAATTAATCTTATAGATAATCTTAATATTGAAAAGAAAAGTCTAGAAAACTCAAAAAAGGCTATAGCGGAAGGCAAACTTTTTGCTAAGGGTTTAATTAAAACTAATCAATTCTCAAAAGATAATTCTTTTATTTTAGGGGATGGGAACCAATCTTTATTAGATGAAATGATCAAATTAGAAAATGAACTAGCTCGAGCAAAAACGAAATTCACTTCTTCATCTAAAATCATTAAAGGAATAAAAAAAAGAATAGATAATTTAAGCCCCCTTCTTAAAGAAAAACAATTAGAATCAATGGATATTGCGATTAACTCTAATAAAGAAGAGATTTTAAATACAAATAAGACATTAGATTTATTGCAAAAAAAACTTCTAAATCTTCCAGAAGTAATTACTAAATATAATGATTTATTGGCAAAAGTTGAAGTTGCGGGAGAAAATCTTGCTGGGATTCAGAGAACTATTGAAGCGTTCCAATTAGGTGTTGCTCAAAATAGTGTTCCTTGGAGAATAATTAAAGCTCCAGAAATTAGCAAAACACCTTTTAAACCCTCCATTATAAAATATCTTTTCTTTGGAGGATTTTTATCTTTAATTTCAGGAGTATTATTAGGATTATTACGTGACCAACAAGATGCCACCATTAAAAAACTTGAAGAATTAAATCAATATTTGAATAATATACCTTTACTAGCTCAACTACCTTATCTATATCAATATAAAGATGTTAGAAGCGATAAGAAAATTTTTCTAAAAGAAGTAATAAAAGAAAGCTCAGATAAAGGGGAGGAACTAAGAAGGTTTTTCGCGCAGGAAGCATTTAGAAGTCTTTCTACTTCAATAAGGTTTCTAAATACTGATAAAAAAATAAATTCCTTTTTAATAACAAGTTCTATTCCAGGAGAGGGGAAATCACTTACAAATATACTTCTCGCAAAAACAATTGCAGAGATGGGCAAAAAAGTTTTACTGATCGATGCAGATTTAAGAAAACCTCAATTACACCAGAGATTAGATATAAATAATTTAAGAGGGCTTTCAAATCTTATTACAGACGCCAATATTGAGTTAAAAGATGTTATTCAAAATATTCAAATTGAAACCACCAAAATTGATGTTATAACATCAGGAGTTAAGCCACCCGACCCATTAAGGATATTAGGATCTGAAAAAATGAAATCCATAATAAAAGAAATTAAAGAAAGTAATAATTATGATTTTGTTCTTTATGACTCTACTCCAATTCTTGGATTATCTGATTCAGCAATTTTTGCAAATTATTTAGATGGAATTATTCTTCTTGTAAGTTTGGGTTATGTAAGTAGAAAATTACCTCCAGAAAGTATTAAGTTAATAAATTCTTATAATTTAAATTTATTAGGAGTAATTTCTAATGTGCTTGATCCCAAAATAGATATCGAGAATTCCATTAGTGGATATAAAGGTGGATATGAAAGTTATTCAAGCTATGCAGAATTGAATGAGGAAAAGAATATTAGTCCAAAAGAAAAATCAAAGAAAATAAAAGTTAATTTTAAAAATAAAATGTTTAAAAAAGTTTTACAAGATAGTTTTCAAATATTAAAACATTATGTCTTAAAAGCTTTAGAATGGCTGGATAAATAATTATCTAGTTCAAACTAAATTTCATGAGTTCTTTTAAAGTAGATTGGGTATTAGTTAATGAATTGGCTATTGGAAAAGCTCCTACAAAGGAATCACATATTCAATTATTAAAAAACGAAGGTATTATTGCTATTTTAAGTTTATGTAGTATTAAAGAATCATTAACTAAATTAGATTTAAATAGGTTTTTCATAGCGAAAAGATATGTCCTACCTGATCATAGAAGTGGAAGATTGCCAAAAATCGATGAAATAAATGAAACCCTACTATATCTTGAAGAACTTATTCAAAAAGGTCCGGTTTTTGTTCATTGTGTAGCCGCAATGGAGAGATCGCCTTTAATTTGCATGTCTTGGTTAGTAAAAAAGCATAAATTAAGTCCAGTGGAGGCCTTGGATTATATGATGCAGGTTCATAAAGGGACTTCCCCTTTGGCTGGACAACTATCATTATTGAATAAAATTAATTAATTTTGTAACTAATTAACCCAATTTAGGAAAAAAGAAATTATATGTAATGTCTATTGAGTTATTTTATAATGTTAAATAAAGTATTTAAATGAAGAATTTAATTCGTAATTTAAAAAATAAATTTTTCCCTAGTTTTAGGATAAATACTACTTTATTTGGCAAAATTTACTGTACTTGGACCAGTAAAAAACTATCTCTATCAGAAAAAAATGTTAGCCACATTATCAACAGATTTTATCCCGCTTATATATTAAGCGCAAAAATTCCAGGATGTTTTGTTGAATGCGGTGTGGGATATGGAAGATCTGCTCTAATAATGGAATCAATATTGCGAATGCATAATGATAATCGAGATTTCCTTTTATTCGATAGTTTCGAGGGTTTTCCTACCCCCTCTGGAGAAGATCTGAGTGGATCTGAAAAAGCACGGAAAAGTCAATGGAACTACATAGATCCTGATCATCTAATAGAAGTATTATCTGCTTCTAGCACAAAAAGAATTGACATAAAAAAATATAAAAAGAATATATCAAAAAGAATTCATATTGAAAAAGGCTTTTTTGAAAAAACTTTTAATAAAGAGATATATAATAAAATCAAAAGTTTTAAAGGAATTAGTTATCTTCATTTAGATGTAGATCTATATAATTCTTACCTAACGTGTCTTAATTTCCTATATCCATTAGTAAACTCAGGAGGTTTAATTCTATTTGACGAATATGATAATGAAACATTAAAAAAGTTTCCTGGTAGCAAAAAAGCCATTGATAAATTTTTATTATCTCAAAATTTAGATCCCGCAAAAGTTTTAGAATATGATCATTCAGGTAAATGTTTTATGGTTAAGAAATAAAATTAATAAATGTTTAGCCTTCAATAATAAATCAATTAAACTAATTCCGTAGTATATTAATCAAATTCTTTTTTTAAATCTAAATAAGAAAAAATATTCAATTTATTATGAAAAAAGGATGTCCAATTTGCAGCCATAATGAATATGAAACTGTAATCAAACTAGATGAATCAAATCAAGGAAGATTTATAAATCTCTCAAATAAAAAATATAAAGGATATTTAGAAGAAATAACACCTGATTTTTCTAAAGTAAAGATCTTAAGATGCAGTAATTGTTCCCACCATTGGTATGCATGGAAACCTAATGATAGAGAATTAATTAATATGTATGATAAACATGTTCCAGAAAGGAAGAAACTTTTAAAAACACAAAAAAGTAAAGCATCAAAATATATTAAAAGAGAACTAATTGACCTAAAAAAATTTATAAAAAAGATTAATCCAACGCTATTGGACTATGGATCAGGATTTGGGCTTTGGACTAGCATTGCCAAAGATATTAATTTCATAGTTTTTGCCTATGAACCTTCATCAAATAGATTAGCGAAATCAAAAGAAATCAATAATCATGATATAAACTTTATTAATAATTTAAAAGATATTGCTCAGAAACAAATTGATTTAATAAACATAGAGCAAGTTTTGGAACATCTCCCAAATCCTTTGGGAGTTTTAAAAGAGTTAAACTATTTATCTAATACCAAAACGGTTGTTAGAATAAGAGTCCCAAATTTAGCTAAGTGCAAAGAAGGTAAAACTTTATATAAATCATGGCCTTTTAATGATAAATCTATGCATACCCTTACTCCCTACGCTCATCTAAATGGATTTACGCAATCTTCCCTAAGGATCTCTTATTCTAGGGCAGGTTTTAAACCAGCTTATAAATTTATGTTTTTTTATAAACCAATAAATTTAATTAGGATAGTGCTAGGAGAATATATAAAAATACTTGAGACAACTACAATTTATTTAATAAAAAAGTAACTTAAAGAATGGTAAATTATCCTTTAACATAATCCTTTAAAGAAATAATAATTTTTAATTTAGTTTAAAAAATCAAAATCCTGATAAATTAAAATATCAGAAATTGTTGAATTATTTTGATTATTGACTATTTATGATAGTTTTATTAATTTAGCGTAGAATAAAAACCATATATAAAACCATTCTAAAAGTTTAAATAAATAACTAATTTTTCAAATTTAGAATTAAAAACTTTAAAAAATTTTGAATGTCAAGCTTAACCTAAAGCTTAAAGAAAGATGAAAAATGTATAATTGATTATTTAAAAATTTCCGGTATTTATCATTAAGTACAAAAATATTTAATTTAAAGTTTTTAGACTGAGAAATATATTAAATATATATAAAATAAACTATAACTTATTTTCCTATTTTTTTGCTTTTAAGTAGTATCCAGTGGTGATTAGCTTTGGAAGACAATTATCTAAAATATTTATTAAAGGAATTAAAGTATAAAAAATTAGACTAAAAAAACAGCCTATCATCTTATGAAAGGGATTTTTGCAGATAATTAATCTCGCCAATAAAGTAGATATAGTTAATAAAAAGCCACTTCGTTCTTGAATAATTAATTCATCAAACCTATCAAAAAGTTTCATCAATCCATATTTAGTAAACCTCCAGAAATCATAAGGAGCATCATGTATCCCAAAGGTGAAAGGAGTACTCAATAATAAAATACCTTCTGGTTTCAAAACTCTAAAAATCTCAGAGGATGCATTAAAAGGTTGGTCGACGTGTTCTAAAACCTCAAGCATAAAAACCAAGTCAAATTCATTATCTTTAAACTCCAAATTTGATATTGACATCACAAAATCGGGATTACGTTTAATATCAACATCTATTGTTATCAAATTAAAATGAAAATATTTTCTAATAAATTCTTCTAAATCCCCACCTGCTCCGACAAACAAGACCTTTAGGTTTCTTTTTTTTTTAGATATTCTATTTAAATCTGTTAATAAAAAAGATATAAGATTATTTCTAGATAGTCTTTTAGAAGCTCTTAAATTTATTAAAAAAAGTTTTCTTAGCAAAACTCTTAATATCTTTCTCAATAAATCAATTAAACCTATGAATAAAATACCATAAATTTTCTAAAAGTTAGCTTAGGCATGAAAATTAAATATTAATAGTATTTTTGAGTCATAATAAATTTCTTGGAGTTAAATAAAATTTTTAACTATGATTTGTTATTTATTTAGAATAAATTAATACTTAATCTAAGTTTAAAAAGTCAAATAATGCATATTTTCTAATAAAAAGAATTAAAAACAGTTTTTGATAGTTTTAAGGAAAGAAAAATCTAGGCAATTATTTCTCAGATAGATCATTATTAATTGATTCAACCAAAATATTATTCATAATTATCATATTTCCCTAATTGTTATATTTACAAAATTATTTTTCAAAATATTTATCGATATAAATTAAATAAATATCTTATAGAAGAAAATATAATTTTTAAACTTATTTTTTTGCTTTGTTAAATAAGCAATTTGTATTAGTAATTAAATGGTCTAATACCTTTTACGTTTTTTTACCTAATTCCATATTAAATTATTATATTATTATTGAGTTTATTTATAATTTTTTGTAATCTAAAAGAAGTTTTGCTTGTTATTTTTAGAAAATTAAAAAAATCAAACTTGTGAATTTCTAAAAATAAATTCTTGGTATCAAAAAATGAAACCCAATCAGGATATTTCCAAAATTATTCTAATTAAAAGTATCTGGAAACATTTAACTTCAAGAAGAAAAAAACAATTAATATTGCTATTTGGACTAATACTTCTTAGTGGAATTGCAGAAATTTATTCTATAGCTTCATTAATACCTTTTTTAAATGCTTTTTCTAATGCAGAAAGTAATTATTCAATTGCAATAATTGAGCCTCTTTATGAAATATTTTCTCCATTAAAATCATTAAATCCAATTTTATTTTCTACTATAATTTTTTTATTTTGTATATCAATAGCAGCTTTTCTAAGACTAATAAATCTTTATGCTGCCAACTTTATTTCAGCGGCTATTGGGAGCGAATTTAGTTCTAAGGCTTATAATCTTACACTTAATCAACCTTATAGACGTCATATAGAAATAAATAGCAGTGAGATTATATCTTCTATAGTGACTCAAACTGATGTAACTGTTAGTGTTATTAAGACAATAATATTATTTATAACTTCAATAATAATTTCAACAGGTTTAATTTATAGTTTATTTATAATTAATTGGTTTCTTTCAATATCAATATCATTAATATTGATCTCTCTTTATTTGATACTAGGAGCCTACTTTAAAATAAGACTCAACAAAGTTAGTGAATCTAGAGCAATATTAATTAATCAGCAAACCAAATCCTTACAAGAGGGACTTGGTTCAATAAAAGATATAATTCTAGATAATAGCCAAGAATTTTATTCTAAATTATTTAGCAAAAGTGATCAACCAATAAGATTTCTAGCTGCAAAAAGTGAATTTATAGCAGGATCTCCAAAGTACATATTTGAAGTAATAAGCTTATTTATTATCATTCTTATAGCCTTAATCTATAAAGTATTTATCGATTTTAATGCAAATATAATTCCTTTACTAGGAACTATGGCATTAGGGATACAAAGATTACTTCCTTCTTTCCAACAAGCATATAATTCTTGGGTAATTATTACAACAAGTACAAATTCAGTCCTTAATTTATTAAAACTCCTTGATCAAAATCCATATTTAGAAAAAAAGAAATCAAAAGACTTTTTATTTAAAAACAAAATTACTCTTAAAAATATTTCTTTCTCTTATAAGAAAAATTCAAGAAAAATAATAAAAAGCTTTAATTTAGAAATTTTCAAAGGAGATAGAATTGGAATTATTGGGCCATCGGGAGGAGGTAAAAGCACCTTAGCAGATTTATTAATGGGTCTTTTAAAACCAACGCAAGGAATTATTGAAATAGATGGAATAGACCTTCATAGAAATAATAAATATTTCAAGAAAGATTGGTATAGAAATATTTCACATGTTCCCCAAGATATATTTTTAATAGACTCAAGCATTGCAGAAAATATTGCATTTGGTGTGCCATTTGAGAAAATTGATAAGAAAAAATTAATGTTAGTAATTCATTTATCAAGATTATCAAATTTCATAAAAAACATTGATGATGCATTTTCAACAAATGTTGGAGAGAGAGGATTAAAACTAAGTGGAGGCCAGAGAC
This sequence comes from Prochlorococcus sp. MIT 1314, assembly GCF_034093315.1. Taxonomy (GTDB): domain Bacteria; phylum Cyanobacteriota; class Cyanobacteriia; order PCC-6307; family Cyanobiaceae; genus Prochlorococcus_A; species Prochlorococcus_A marinus_Y. Next base: position 703,871 of record NZ_CP139300.1, read on the forward strand.
AAAGAATTGGAATAGCAAGGGCATTATACAAGGGTGGAAATATACTAATTCTTGATGAGGCAACTAGCGCACTTGATCAAGATACAGAAGCTTCAATAATGCAAACAATTGATAATTTAAATTCATCAATTACAGTTATTGTAATAACACATAGATTGAGTACACTAAAAAAATGTGATCGCATAATAGATTTAGGAAAAAATTAAAAAAATGCTATAAATAGTAATAAATATATTGTCTTTATTGATGAATGAAAACAAGTCAAAGATTGCTTTATTAGATCCAAAATCAGTAGAAGTTTTAATTATTACAAGTGCCTCAAAAAAAATACCTGAAATAGACCCTAATATAAAAGCTTTATCTGAAGCCGTTAAGAATATAAACTTTATTGAAGAGACAATTGAAAATATTTGTTCAAACACAAGCATTAAAAAATTCATTATTGCTCATGACTTAAAAATAGATTGTAATTTTTCTCTTAATCATCACAAGAATCTTTTACGTTTAAAGAAAAAATATAATTTCAAATTAATTACTTCTGCTTCAAGTTCTGAAATGCCTTCACAATTATCTGCGTCAATTACATTTAAACTTGGTTTAAAAAATATCAGTAGTAAATGGTTTTTATTATGGGAACATGATTTCATGTTTCATAAAAAATTAGATTGGCAATTAGTAAATGAATGCATAGAGAATGGAGGAAAAATGATACGTTTAAATAAAAGTTATGGATATTACTCTAATAAAATTAATTTAGAAACTATTTTGAAAAGTAAAAAAATGGAAAGAATATTTAATTCAAAAATAAGTAAAAATTTTATAAATACTAATCACTACAGTAATACTCCATTTATATCAGAATTACAATTTTGCAAGACTTTATGGGAAGAAGTTAATTTCGAATATACAGATTGGAATGGTCACTTTGGGGGTTTCATTGAAGGTCCAGTTAATCAAGCAATGTTAACTAATGAGTTAAATTTAAGTACGGATCAGTTTCTAAAAAAATACCCAATATATAGCTATGTAGATAACGAAATAGATAACTTGGTTTATCATAGAGGAACTTATGAACCAATATATTTATTAAATTTTTCAAATTTCTTTAATATTATACTTTTATTAAAAGTATTCAAAAAATTTTTCAAATCTAAAATACTTAAACTAGTTGTTAAGTGAAAATAGATTTTTAAGAAAAAAAAATTTAAAAAAATTATCGTTTATTTTCAAATTTAAATAAGCTCACTTTAACCGTAAATCTAATTCTATTAAATAAATTCTTAGGGAACTTTGCCCACAAAAAGTATTAATTTGATTTTCATCTATTACCATGTAACCAAATTGAATTAATTCATTAGTCAATGTATCTAGATTCGAGGAAAAACTATGATCTAATGCAAATTTAATGATTCGGCAATGTTGGGATATCTTGCAAAATACAATCTAATAATTTCCAAGAACTTAAAACATAATCTTTAAGAAATTGATCAAAATCAATCTCCGAATTAGAATCGGCGCTATCTGAAATCACTCTTACAATTACCCAAGGAACTCCTTCTTGTTCGGCGACTTGAGCAACTGCACCACCTTCCATTTCTATAGCTTCTAAATTCGGTAGTTCATCCTTAAGTCTTTTTATTACCCTCTCCTCAGAAATAAATGAATCTCCTGTAGCAATTAAACCCTTTTTTATATGACCAAATCTAGATAAATTTCCATTATTAAGACTCTTTTTTAATGAACTAAAAATCCAATTTTTAAAAAAGTTATCGGATTCTAATTTTGCCTTTTTTAGTGGTGGTAAAACAAATTTATCGAAAATTGGTCGAGCATCCATATCATGTTGAATTACTTCGTTCGCGATGACAATATCCCATTGACTTAGACTTTTATTAGCTGCTCCAGCAACACCTGTAAAAACAATTAAATCTATTTTATTTGTTCCAGATAATATTCTTGTTATTGCTCTAGCAGCACTTACTTTCCCCCATCCGCTCCAAGCTAAAGTTATATATACAGCTTCGTAGTTTGGAACTTTTTTCTTTAATTTTCCATAATAAATCTTTAAATCTCCATATTTATTTAAGGTTACATTTTCCAGATTATCAATTGTAGTACCAATTTCCTCTGGCATTGCGCTAAGCAAGCCTATATTTATTGATTTCATCTTTTTAGGTACAATGCTTTTAAATATAGAATAATTTCATCACTAATGGAAAATAATAATTTGAAATTAGCCATTGATTCATACAGAGACTTTCCTCAAGAAGGAATAATTTTTAGAGATGTACTACCAATCCTAAGAAATCCCGAGATTTTTTCGAATTTAATCAAAGATATGTCCTCTAGTAATCTCCTTAGAAATTCCGATGCAATAATTGCTATAGATGCAAGAGGTTTTATTTTTGGCGCTGCTATATCATTCCACCTATCCAAGCCTCTGGTTGTCGCTCGTAAGCCTGGAAAATTACCAGGAGAAATCATAAGTAAATCATATAATTTGGAGTATGGTTCAAACTCATTATCAATTCAAGAGAAATCACTTTCTCAGCATCAAACATTTTTTATTATTGATGATTTGTTAGCAACAGGTGGAACAGTAAATTGTGTTGCAGATATTTTAAATTCCAAAGGAAAAATAATAACTGGATTATCAGTAGTTATAGAACTTAAAGATTTAAATGCAAAATCTAAGTTTAACTTCCCTGTCGAATCACAAGTGATTTACTAAATTAAAAATTTTATTAATTTATTAAAATTAATAGCTCCTTTAAACCAGCATATATGATTCAAGAGGTTAATATTTTTTTGTTTAAAATTAGGAATAGAATAAATAGCTCTTTAACTGCAATTTGGAAGGAAGAATTGTCTAAGAATATATAAGTAATATCTATTTTTTTAAAAAGCTCTCAGTATCTTTATGAATTAAACTTCTTTATCCTTATATTAATAACTTAATTTTTTTCTTTTTAGTATTTTCTTAAAATGTGATTTATAAATTATGCAATATTAAATTAATGATGAAAATTAAAACTTAAATCTAATTTTTTAACCCCAAAGTTTCAGACTTTGGAAAATTAAGAGTATGCCATCTTGATACTAAGAAAGCCCTGAACCAAAAAGCCCCGTTTTTACCTAATGCTCTATCCCTTTTGAACTGTTCCACAGCATATTTTGAAAAAAGCTCATCACATTCCGAGATTACTTTTAATGCATCAGTGTATAAAACCTTGAATACAAGTCTTTGAGAATTACCTGGACGCTGAAGCTTTTGCTTTTGGGACTTAACATGATAAGGAAGTAATCTTGATGAAGCAATTCTTAATGTAGATTTATTCATGCCATTTGCAAAAATTTTATCTATCGGCTCAGGTAATGCTCGTTCTACAAGTAAATGATCAAGATACGGGACTCTTGTTTCAAGGGAACAAGACATTGAGATTCCATCTTCAACTCTCAACCAGTAGGGAATTCCACTCACAAGCAATCTATAAATCATATGATTTTTAAGGCTTATGAAAGCATGTAAGGGAGCAGGTCGAACAAACTTCTCAAGTGAAGATGATAATAAGTATTTTTTTTGAGTATTGGACTTAAACAACCAGCGTGGAGTTAATTTGAATATAATTTGCCTGAGTGCGGCAAAGATTAGGCTAAGTTTACTTTTACCAGTGAATCTTTGAAGTCGATTAGCAAAGTCAAATGCTTGAAATAATTTAAAATTGACAATTAACTCCGACAACAATGTAGGGACAAAAAATTTATAACCACCAAATACTTCATCAGCACCATCTCCTATCAGAAAGACTCTGACACCATCTTCTGCCGCTGCTTTTCTAATTGCATATTGGTAAATAGTTTGTGCTGCTTTAAATGGCTGATCGAGCTTTGAAAGAAGCAAATCAATTGTTTTCATAGATTCATACTTCATGCAATCAACATATTTATGATCCAAGGACCACTGAGAAACTGTCATGTCGATTAAATTTGATTCATCAGCACTGTCTGGCGGAACGACACTATAAAACTTGACCGTATTATCATTCTTGGCAAGACTTGCGATTATAGACGAATCTATACCTCCGCTCAAAGCAATACCCATTTTCACATCTCGTCGAAAATGTATAGTTATGGACTCTTCAAGCACTTCTTCTAAACTGCATATCGAAGCAGGGTTTTGAGGAGACTTTTTCTTAATTTCCCAAAAAGAATTAACTTTCCATTCACTTGTCCCCCCAGACCCAACAATTGATGCATATTTACCTTTGGGAAATGATTTAACACCATCGAAGAATGTACTTTCATTTTCATCTAAGATTCCATGCAATGTGTAATCCACAATTGTTCTCAGATTAGGGACTTTGAGTGATGGGGCTAAAAAGAGAATACTTTTTATTTCGCTTGATATTATGGATAAGTTTTTATAAGAGGCATACCACAATGGTTTAATTCCAAGCCGATCTCGACTAACAAAAGTTTCTTTGGTAGTTGAATTAAATGCAACGGCTCCCCACATACCTCTAGCTCTACTAAAAGCTTGACCTGCTCCCCAAGCGTGGATACAAGCAGCTAATACTTCAGAATCACCTTTAGTATTAAGAAAGTATCCTTCATTATTTAATTGCTTAGCAAGTTCTAAATAGTTATAAATTTCACCATTAAAAACAAGAATAATATCTTTGTAAATTATTGGTTGATTACTTCTAGGATTTATATCTATAATCGACAGTCGACGAAAACCCATCAAACCTTCGTCAATAGAAATGACTTGAACATCATCGGGGCCTCGATGATGCTGGAGATTAAGAGCATTTGTGAATTTACCCTTATCAGGGAGAACTTCAGGTGGACCAAGGCAAACTAAGAATCCACACATAAGTATTTACTGAACTTTTTAATAAAGTAACATTTCTTGAGCACTTCAGTTCATTTTACTTTAAGAATTGATTAATCAAAAGCAATTACGTATTATAAAAATACTTGACCTAAATAGGATGAGTGATACTGGACAAAAAATTTTTGCAAATAATGCAAGCTGGTCGTTTTCTGGAAATGTACCCAAAACTTTTGGAGAGCACATTTTGAATTCTGTACCCTTATATTTAGAAGGACAACAACTAGTTGCAGAGTTTAGTGACTTCTTTGTGGGTGAAAATCAGAAAGTATACGATTTAGGTTGTTCAACAGGTTCTCTTACAAAACTAATTGCAGATAGACATAAATCTCGTAATGTCGAAGTAATAGGTATAGACATAGAAGAAAAAATGATAGAAGAAGCAATTAAAATAAATTCATCTGAGAACATAAATTATTTAACAGAAGATATAGTTTCATATAATCTTGAGCCTACTAACTTCATAACTGCCTACTACACATTACAGTTTATATCACCTTCAATAAGGCAATTCTTATTTAATAAAATATTTAATTCATTAAATTGGGGCGGTGCTTTAGTTATTTTTGAAAAAGTCAGGGCATCAGATGCTAGATTTCAAGATTATTTTTCACAACTATATCAAGAATTTAAGTTAAAAAATAATTTTACAGCTGATGAAATAATATCAAAATCACAAAGTTTGAAACGAATATTGGAACCATTTTCTTCAGAAGCAAATTATGATTTAATGAAACGTGCAGGATTTAAGGACATAATAACAATTCAAAAATATCTATGCTTTGAGGGATTTCTAGCAATTAAATAATTTTTTGATAATTAAATTTTATAAAATTAGAAATATAATTTTAAAATTTTTTAACTATTATTTTCAAATTATACAATTTTCTTGAATAGATTTTTTAATCTTATTTTAAGAATATTATACTCATCAATTAATTTATATTTTCTTAAAGCTTTATTGATTAATTTCTTTTGTTTTAAATAATTTGAAACTTTTATGAATTTCTTTTCTTGAGATTCAAATAACCCCCATATCTCATTTTCAAAACCATTTGCTATAGGAGATAGACCGCACTTTGATAGTAAGGAAATAAACGTATCTGGGGAGAAGTAATGTAAATGAACTGGTCTAAAATAATCCGTTCTTATGGGCTTATCAATATTTTCAACATTAGGCACTACTATATAAGCTAAACCTCCTTTTGCTAAGCTTTTCTGAATTTGTTCAAGAACAAATACTGGTCTTTTTACATGTTCTAAAGTATGTCTAAAAATTATTAAATCATATTTCTTATTAAGAAATTTATTCCAGTTTTCATCTATATCTTTATCTATTACTTCAGCACCAAGTTTATTTTTTAAAAATTCTTGTGATGGCTTCCATTGTTCTATTGCAGTTGCTTCAATATTTTCAAACTTCTGCTGAAGGAATTCGGTGCCCCATCCTTGACCAGCCCCAATATCTAAAAGTCTCAATGATTTTCTTTGAAGAAAAAAGGGTTCTATTCTTTCCCACATCTTTCTCCATTTTTTAAATTTGTAGTTTTCATCTTTTAAATCTATAGGATCTTTTTGAAATTTTTTTGGATACCAAATCTCATTAACAGTTTTATAATCTTCATCAGATAGGCGAGGCCATACAGTTACATGTCCACATGTTTTGCAAATTGCAATTGGCATTGATAATTCGCCAATAAGAGAATGCCTCATATCTGTTACTTTTTCAAAATTCAAGGAATCACAAATTTCACATCTTACTTTTATTAGAGTTTTAGTTCTCTTCATGCTTATATACGTAATTTATTGAATACTCATTTTTAAAGTATATTTAATTAATGATATGCATTAGTTTATTATGAAGATTAATAATGCCTTTGCGTGAACTTTTGCGAGATTTAGCTAAATCTTCAACTATAAAAAAATATCAATCTAATAAATGGAGACGAGAGAATCTCACTAATTTATCACTATGAATAAGGGAAAAAGGGGAGCCAAGGAGATTGGAACTTCTCTACCAATGCTTGCCATGCAGATCACTACAAAACTATAGCTGGATTTTTGCAATTGTCTTAGTTTATTAGCTCGCAGAGATAAAAATACCGTAATTATTTATTTTTTGAATTTTTTTATTTTTTACTATGCAATTAAAAGAAAACACTGCTTTAAAAGCTTTTTTTTGGATTAAATTAAATTCTAAAGATAGTCAATCTTAAATAATAAAAAGTAAGTTTAATATCCTATATCCTATTGTTTAGTTGCTAATACAAATAAACTTCCTTTATCTCTATACCTCCATCTGTTAAATAAATTTTTAGGAAACTTTGCCCACCACCATGTATTAGTTTCATTTATATGTATTACCTTGAACCCGAATTGAGTTAATTTTTTAGTCAGCGTATCCCGATTCCACGAACGAACGTGTTGCCATCTATGGAATAGGGTCCCATTAATAGGGTTGCAAATAAGACCTTTAGTAAGATCTTCATTATTAGGTGTTGTAAAAAGTATTAAACCTTTCTCAGATAATAGATTCTTTGCAGATTTTAAAAGTTTTGATAAATTTTTATCATATAAATGTTCTATAACTTCGCAACAGAAAATAAAATCTACTTCATTTTGAATTTTCTTCATCTCTATTTTATTACTAGCCAAAACTGCTTTAGAAAAAAGAGGATGGTTTGTAAAAGTTTTATTTATTTTTTTAATTGATTTGTCAGAAGTATCTACGCCGTATATTGAGGAGTTTTTAAAATTATTGTTGGCTACTTCAAGAATTGATTCAATCAATCCACCATCACCACATCCAAGATCTAAAATTATTTTTGCATCTTTTAAATATCTAGAATATTTTTTTATGAGATCTTTCCCAAAATTACGAGACCAATAATTTTCAGGAAATCTTGATTCATAATTCCAAAAAATTTTTATTTGTTCGTCGGTCCAAATATGTTTTTTGTACAAAGTTAATCACCTCTATTAATTAGCATTCTAATTCTATGGTTGTTAAATCAATCTTAAAAATTATGGTTAAAGAAATATTTTTAAATTTAACTTAATGCTATATCCTTTTGTAAATTTAAAATATTTTTTATATTAACCTAAATACTATACTTTTATCTTATAAAAAATTTTAAAGTCGTAATTTATTTAAGTTTTTGAAAAAGATTTTTTATTATTAATGAGTATCCTTCCTTAGATAAGTGATTACTATCCATATAAATATTTTTTCCTAATGATTGTACTTCACATTTTTTAAGCTTCTCATTACAAAAATCATTAAAACTATCATATACAAAAACGTTAGAAGTTAAATCTGAATATTTCATCAACTCCTTGTAAAAGAAATTTCTTGTCTTTTTTGCTTCTACCATAGATATACCCTCATAACAGAAGCTGGGAATTCTTGATCTAAACCATTCTTTTGTACAAATTGATATGGGATTACTTTTAGTATTTATTTCTGGCGGTGGAAGTAAAATATAAATGTTATTTTTAGAATTTTCTTTTGCAAATTTAATTAATTTAGCTATCCAAGATGCGATAACCTCTTCGTTTTTTATGATCTTTGAATAATCTTCATTCCAAAAAACATTTGGAAATAATAGTCCATCCGCTGAATAACTTGGATAAAAATAAATAGGGGTTCTCATTGAAATTATTATATTTTGCATTTTTGATTTATTTCTTGTTGAATTCAATTCTGAAAAAACCTTTTCAGTCAAAATATTATTATTTCTGTTATTTTGCTCCTTACTGATTAGATAAGGATTTGAATAATTTACTCTTGGATAGGCAGTTCTATCTACATATGCCAAACGTATTTGTTTTCTGGAATCACATTCTAATAAAGCTTTATACAACTTATATGCATGACTATCTCCCAGAATAATTAAATTACGAAATGATGAAGAAATTGAACTACAATAATTACTAATTTTGCTTTCCGAATTAGCTTGTATGTTCTTCCCTAAATAAATCTTTTTCAAAAAATTTCTACCAAATACAAAGCTTATTCCTGCAGAAATTAACATTAAAATTATTCCAAGAAAGATAGATACTGTTTTTCTTAGTGTGATTTTTCTAAAAGGTAATTCAACAAATTTATGAGATAGTACACTAATTAAAATTATTAAAAGTAAAATTGGAAATATATTTTTACTTGAAACACCAATAGTCCACTTGCTTAAACTAAGAATTCCCCAATGCCAAAGGTATAAAGAGTATGAAATTAATCCTATATACATTACCTTCTTATTTGTAAGTAATTTGTATAAATAGTTTTTCTCCTGTAAAGAAGCGATAAAAACTACCGTTAATAAAACCGCAGCAATGTTGGGTAAACCAGAATTTTGCGCTGGAATAAACATTATCAAAATAATAAGCAGGAATATTAATAAAGAAGGAATTCTCTTTAATATAATTTGAATGTGATTATTATTTTTGGAACCTAAGAAAATTAGACAGCCCGCAGCAATTTCCCAGAAACGACTTGTTATAAGAAAATATGCCGCTGGCTGATTATTACCATAAAGATAAATAAAGGACAAAAGTGAGAGGATTCCCATTGAAGATAATAAAATCATAAAGTTTCTATTACCTTTTTTTACATTTCTAGAAAATCCTGAAAACCAAGCTAAAAGTGGGTAAATAAAGTAAAATTGTTCTTCTATGCCAAGTGACCAAGTCTGAGTAAATGGATTCAACTCAGTTCCTGATGAAAAATAATCAGTTGCGTTTTGATAAAGATATATATTAGAAAGTCCAAATGAAGCACCTAAAGCAGTTTTCAAATAAACAGATGGTTGAGGACAAAATAAGCATACCCCTATTACGGCAACTACTAAAAATACTGTTAGTGCAGGAGTGATTCTTTTAAGTCTTCTTGAGTAAAAATCGCTCAAGAAATCGCCTATGTTTTTACTTAATTTCCCTGATATTGAGGTTGTAATTACATATCCTGATATTACAAAAAATATATCAACTCCTAAATATCCGTTTGGGAGGAGATCTTTATTAAAGTGATTCAAAATAACACAAATGACTGCAAAAGCTCTAATACCTTCGATCTCTGGTCTATATTTTTTTTTACTGATTGTTATATTTTTTATATTAGAGTCTCTCAATTAATTTAAATAATCTTTAATAAATATACTATTCAAACTAGAAGTAAATATAACTGTAAAAAAATACTTCTTTCATTTCAAAATTCTTTTGGATTTGATAGTTTCAGTATTTTGTTCAAAATCTACGCACCAAGTCAACACTACAAATATTAATGGATGAACCAGACTTAAGATATTTTGCAATCTATTTTGTATCAGCTACGTTCTTGAAGAAATCACAGTAAGTCATTAATTTTGATTCGGTTTCAACTTTAAGATTTAAATCATTAATTGCTTTAGAATAGCTCCAGAAACCATGCTACAACTTGTAAATCTCTAGGTGAATTTTAGGGTGCCTATTTCAATAATCAAACGATATAAAGTACTATAGGAATTAAGGACGTTACGAAAGGAATCTTTAGATTGATTGTTATGACTGACGTTTGGAGATTTGGGGCCATAGCTCAGCTGGTAGAGCACCTGCATGGCATGCAGGGGGTCTGCGGTTCAAATCCGCATGGCTCCACTTAACTTTTTCTTTCATACCAAGAGTTTTCAGACGGCGTTTAGTAATAACATAACTTTTTTACGTAATTGTCCAAGATTGTTTAAATAATTCCTCATCCTAAAATGCACTTACTATTTTTCTCTAATCCTTCGATTTCATTAGATAATGCTTTAAAAGATTAGAGGAATTTGCTAATGAAAAATATGAAAGTGTTCTATTGGAATATAGGCTTATTATTAGTATTAATTTATATTCCTCTATTCCTTTATAGTTTTCAGCAAAAATTACAAGCAATTTACCCTACTAACAATTTCAAAAAAGAAGTAGTTTTAAAAAAAATCTTAGCTGTAAAATCAGGATATTATCCTACTTATTACCCAACTAATTTATTATCTCTTAATAAAAGCATAGATATTTATCCAATTGGAAGTTATCCATATACTTCTTCCTACATGTGTGACGAAGGTTATGGTTTGATTACATATAGATCTGATAGGTTTGGTCTTAGAAATTCTGATAAAAAATGGTCAAAGATTAATCAAAATAAGAACATTTTCATAATTGGTGATTCTCTTGTTCAAGGGCAATGCGTACCAAAAAATTCAACAATAACATCTAACATAGAAAACTTAACGGGAGAAAATACTTTAAATCTTGGTATGGGAGGTAATACTCCCTATGAATATATGGCTTCTCTCAAATCTATAGTCAAACCTATTATTAAAAATTCAACCCATCAAAATATTGTAATTATTCTATTTTTTGCTAATGACAATATTTTAATAAACCGTAAGAAGGAATCATTACTTAATTCAGTTAATTCAATAGTAAAGTCCTCAATAACGTCAGGCATTAATCCTACTAATAAGTACAAAGATAGTTTTAAAAGCTTTATAAAAAATAATTACCCGCACGACTCTCAAGAGGCAATCATTTCAAGAATTCAAATCAAAAAAGAGAATCCAATGAGTAAATTATCATTATATTCATCAATTTTAACCTTATATCCTATTAGAATTACAAGGGCTGCTTTAAAAACAAATGTTGCCCAAGATAATCCTTCTATTAATACTATTAAATTATTAGCAGAAATTTGCAGTAATCCTTGTAAGCCTTTTGTTGGTTATATTCCCAATAATGATTTTTATGATCCACATCCTTTATCTATAAAATATAAAACAACATTAGAAGAAATTTCCAAAAACTTAGCTATCCCTTTTATTGATGGTACAACTGTTATAAATAAAGATAATCAATCTAACTTTGCACCTGAAGGAAGGCATTTGTCTATAGAGGGTTATAAGAAAATATCAGAATTGATATATCTCAAAATAGATAGTCTTGATTCTTAATCCAATAATCTTTGTTTTGTGAGTCTTCTTTATTTTGCGCCTTAAATTTTGAAGAGAAATCATTTATTTCTTAATTTTCTTAGAAAAGTTAGAATTAGAAAATTAATTTTGAAAGCAATTTGCTGTGAACAATCATCTTACTCAAATCACAAATGTTCTTGTTATTGGTTGTGGAGGGGCTGGTTTAAGATCAGCTATTGAAATCAAAAAATCTGGTCTTGATGTATGTATTCTTGGGAAAAGACCAAAGACTGATGCTCATACCGTTTTAGCTGCAGGCGGCATTAATGCTGCTTTAGGTAATTTAGATAAAGCAGACTCATGGGAACAACATTTTATTGATACTTACTTAGAAGGTTATGGCATAGGGGATCCTTTGAAGGTTCAAATAATGGCTAAAGAATCCCCTTGTTTAGTTAAAGAGATAGATAAATGGGGAGCAGATTTCGCAAAATTAAAAAACGGTGAACTTGATCAAAGATTTTTTGGAGCCCATAAATATCGTAGAACTTGTTATTCAGGTGATTTTACTGGATTATCGATTTTAAAAACACTTTTAAAAAAAGCGGATGAGTTACATATCCCAATTTATGATAATCAATATGTCACAGAATTACTAATTAAAGAAAATACTTGTTTTGGAGCAATGTCCTTTAATATGTCTTCTTCAGAGAGAACTGTCCACTTGGCTGATGCAGTTATTTTATGTACAGGGGGACATACAAGATTATGGAAAAAAAGTTCATCTAGAAAAAATGAAAATACTGGGGATGGATATTATTTAGCTCTTAAAGCAGGATGTCAATTAATAGATATGGAAATGGTACAGTTCCATCCCTCTGGGATGGTGTTACCTGAAGAAATTGAAGGCACTTTAGTTACTGAAGCTGTAAGAGGTGAGGGTGGAATGTTAATTAATAATAAAGGGGAAAGATTTATGAAAAATTATGATCCCCAAAGAATGGAATTATCTACTAGAGATAAAGTAGCAATTGCTAACTATACAGAAATAATTGAAGGCCGAGGAACAAAGAATGGAGCTGTTTTTCTTGATATTAGCCATAAAAGTAAAGATTTCATTATTGAGAAACTACCAAGTATATATAGACAATTTCTTGAAGCTCAAATGCTTGATATATCAAAATCTCCAATGGAAGTTGCTCCTACTGCGCACTATTCTATGGGTGGAATCTTAGTTAATCCTGAGGATTTATCTACTTCTGTAGATGGCCTTTTTGCCGCGGGAGAGGTAGCAGGAGGACTTCATGGAGCTAATCGTTTAGGTGGAAATTCTTTGGCAGAAATACTTATTTTTGGAAAACGTGCTGGTAACGCATCTTCAAAATATTCAAACAAAATAGATCGACAGTTAAGATCTAATGAAACTATTAGCCTTGCTCATGAAAACATTAATAAGTTTATTAAAAATGGAGATGAACTAGTCAGGCCTCTGCAACACGAATTACGGTTAATAATGTGGAAGTATTGTGGTGTCATTAAAAGCGAAACTTCACTTTTAGAAGGGCTGTCAAAAATTGAAATAATCAAAAACAAATTAAATAATATTGATATAAGAATAGATAAATATAATTGCGAAGATCTAAGTTTGATTTTTGATTTGCAATCTTCTTTATTAAGCGCAAAAGCGACAATAATTTCAGCACTCAAAAGAAATGAAAGTAGAGGAGCTCACCAAAGAAGTGATTTCCCAAAACTTGACCCTTTATGTCAATTTAATTGTTTAGTTAGTATGGATAAAAATAGTAATTTAAGAATTTCTAAATTACCTCTAAAAGAGTTAAAGGGGAACTTAAAAACAATTATTGTAAATGCAAAAAGAGATGAAGACATTAAGCATAAATTGCTTGAGTAATTAGACTTTTCTCCATACTGCTAATAATTTACCCTGAAACACAACTTCGTTTAAATTTAACTCTATGGGTTCATAAGCTGGATTAGCCGCTTCTAAGTAAATTTTTTGTCCTTTTTTTATAAAATATTTTAAGGTCGTACCAAGCCCTGGAACCATCGCACTGACAATCATCCCATTTCTAAGCGAATAAGAATCTTTGATAGGTTCCATCAAAACCATATCTCCATGAGCGATAAAAGCATCTATCATTGAATCTCCATTTACTGTTAAGGCGAAAACATCCTTTTTTTGTAGAACATCAGATAAATCCAAATTTTCATTAATATCAGAATAAGTTTCAATTAAACCTCCTGCAGCAACGGAACCCATAATTGGAACTACCCCAGTGATTTCTTCTACTATTTGCATAGTTCTAGCTTTACCTTCTTGCCATGATATGTATCCTTTTTCTTGTAAATGTTTTAAACGACTTTGTATTGGAGCAGGAGATTTAAGACCCATAGCTTGCATCATTTGCCTAATCGAAGGACTATGTTGAAAGTCCCTCATATAGTTCTTAATCCATGTATAAAGCTCATTCTGGGCATCAGTAAGATTATTCCCTTCAAAAGTTGGCATAAAAACATTTGTACTCTAATACATTTGTACCTCTTTGAAAGGCAAATGGCAATCTTTTCATAAAAGAAGGCATGACAGAAGTGCTTGTTGAGCATGCATTCTATTTTCTGCTTGTTCAAAGATTCTACTTTTTTTACTTTCAATTACTTCATCAGTTATTTCTTTATCTCTATAGGCAGGCAGACAATGAAGAATAATTGCATCTTTGTCAGCATTTAGTACTAAATTCTTATCAATCGTAAATCCAAGAAAGTCTTTATCTTTCTCTTGTTGTTGATTTTCTTCCCCCATAGATGACCAAACATCTGTATATAACACATTTGCCCCTTGTACTGCAGTGACAGGATCATTAGTGATTTTTAATAAACTTTTATTCTTATATATTTTTAGGGCTCTATTGATTAGCAAATTATTTGGTTCATAACCTTTAGGGCATGCAATTCTAACTTCAATTCCTAATAAAGCTCCAAACAAAATGAGAGAGTTAGCTACGTTATTACCATCGCCTATAAACGTTAAAACAACATTTTCAAAATCAATAAATTCCTCTTTAATCGTCATGAAATCTGCCAATGCTTGGCAAGGATGCTCTAAATCTGTAAGGGCGTTGATAACTGGCTTGGAAGACCATTTCGCATACTCTTCCAAATCAGATTGTTTAAACGTTCTGATCGCAAGAACATCGCAATATCTACTTAACACTCTTGCTGTATCCCTAATTGGCTCGCCCCTTCCAATTTGGGAAGTAGTTGGATTTAGATCAATTGTTGTGCCCCCAAGTCTTGACATTGCCACCTGAAAACTGACCCTCGTACGAGTAGAGGACTTATCAAAAATTAATCCTAGAACTTTATTTTTCAGCTCGATAGTGAAATCTTGATTTTTAAAATTTTTAGCGATCTCTAAGATATGAAAAAGCTCTTCAACTGAAATATCCAAGCTTGATAAAAAATTTTTACTTGCAAGCTTGGTGGGATTTAGCATCTGACTTTTATGAAAACCTAAATTGTACTATGCAGGCATTTTACTTTCTGCCAAAAGAGTTTTAAGGTCCTCCCCTTCTATAACTTCTTCTTGGAGAATTTTTTGAGAAATAGATTCAAGAAGAGGTAAATTATTCCTCAAAATATTAAGTGCAGTTTCATGAGCATCATCAACTAAATCTCTAACCTCTTTGTCGATTGCCTGAGCAGTAGCATCACTTACAGATCTTCTAGGATTATTTCCATTACCTAAAAACTGACCTCCACCTTGTTTATCGTATGCAAGTGGTCCAAGAATATCACTCATCCCAAAGGTACCAACCATTTGTTCCGCTATGTCGGTTGCTCTTTGTAAATCATTTGAAGCTCCGGTAGTAATCTTGCCAAAGACAACCTCTTCTGCAGATCTTCCTCCAAGGAGTGTAGCAATTTGACCTTTTAATTCCTCTTTAGAGTTCAAAAATCTTTCTTCTGTTGGCAATTGAAGAGTATAACCAAGTGCACTCATACCTCTAGGTACAATTGAAATCTTTGCAACTTTTGAGCCGCCAGGCATAAGATGGCCAACTATTGCATGACCGACTTCGTGATAGGCGACTACTTTCTTTTCATCATCTTGCAAAACACGACTTTTCTTTTCCAAACCAGCAACAACTCTTTCTATCGCTTCACTTAAGTCTTGTTGTTCAACACTTTTTCTTTTTGCTCTGGCCGCAAGTAAAGCAGCTTCATTTACCATGTTAGCCAAATCAGCACCTGCGAATCCACTAGTAGCTTGTGCAATAGTATCTAAGTCTATTGAATCTGCAAGTTTTACTTTTTTTGTATAGATCTCTAATATAGTTTTCCTGCCTGATAAATCTGGTCTGTCGACTAATACTTGTCTATCAAATCTTCCTGGCCTTAAAAGTGCCGCGTCAAGAACTTCGGGCTGGTTAGTAGCAGCAAGCACTATAACTGGCTTATCAGTTGATGCGAATCCATCCATTTCGGTAAGGAGCTGATTTAAAGTTTGTTCTCTTTCATCATTACCACCAACTACTCCCATTGATCCTGAACGGCTTTTACCTATAGCATCTAATTCATCAATAAAAATAATACAGGGAGCTTTTTTCTTGGCTTGTTCAAATAAATCCCTAACTCTTGCTGCTCCAGCACCAACAAAAAGTTCAACAAATTCAGAACCTGAAATAATGAAAAAAGGAACTTCTGCTTCACCCGCAACAGCCTTAGAAAGAAGAGTTTTTCCTGTCCCTGGCGGTCCTACAAGAAGAACACCTTTAGGTATTCGAGCTCCTATATCAGTATATCTTTCTGGTTTTTTTAAAAAATCAACTATTTCTGTCAGTTCGTCCTTAGCTTCATCAACTCCAGCTACATCCGCAAAGGTCACTTTTGATTCGTCATCGGGTACATAAACTTTAGCTTTACTTTTAGTAAAACTAAGAGCTCCTTGAGCACCTCCGCCTCCCATACTTCTTCTAGCAAAGAATTGTAAAACAAGAATGAAAATCAAAGGAGGAACTACCCAGCTCAAAATGGTTGAAAAGAAATTAGGCTTTTTAGGGGGAGCAGCAGCGAATTCAACCCCTTTACTTTCTAACCTTTGAGGAAGGTCCATATCAAAAATTGGGGTTGTAGCCAATACCGAAGGAGCTCCCTCTTCTGCACCGTTTAATTCATACCTTATTTGTTCTTGCGTAATATATGCTCTTTTTACTTCCCCATCATTTACTTGGTCAATAAAGAGTGAGTATGGCACCCTTGGTATCTGCATATTTTGATTTGGGAAAAGACTACTAAATAGAAGCAATGATCCAACTCCTATCAAAATGATATTTACGATTCCAAATTTTCTATTGGGTTGATTATCGTCTTGTCTTATCGGCATAGTTATGTTCGATTTGAATTCATTATAAACTAAACGAAATGATTCCGTATCTGTATTATTTTTTTTGGGTAAGAACCGTACGGTACTTTAACCCATATACAGTATTAGTGAAAATTAATTTTTTAAGGCACTTTTAACACATATATCATTGCCAATCAATCTAATCTGAGAATCGCTTAATTTAATAATTTCATTCATTTCTCTAAACTCTAAATCTCCAAAGGGACTCATACTACTTTTTCCTCCTAAAATTTTTGGAGCAATAAAAGTAATAATTTCTTGAATACAATTTGATTTAATAGCGGCGGTGGCCAATCTAGGGCCACATTCCCACAAAACTTTATTACATCCTCTTTTAGCTAGTATTTTTGAAATCAACTCTGGATCATCTGATGATACCTTTTCAATCTCCACGCATTTGGGAATCCTTTTGAGATAGTTTTCATTTGCTGTGGAAGAATCATAAATAACTATAGTTTTTGCCTGAGTACAATCCCAGAGATTAGATTTTGAAGGGAGATCTAAACTTTTTGTAAAAATAACTCGCAAAGGCTCAGGATGCTTTAAACCTCTAGTAGTCAAAATAGGGTTATCTTTTCTTAATGTGTTTCCACCAATTATTATTGCATCAAATTCTGCTCTAAAAGAGTGTACTAAAGACCTTGATTCTTCACTAGTAATCCATTTACTTTTGCCATTTTCTAAAGCTATTCTTCCATCAATACTCATTGCCCATTTAAAAACACCAAAGGCCTTTTTAGTAATATTCCTATAAAAAAAAGCATTATTTAATTCTAGGGATTCTTTTTCACATAATCCTAAGTGAACTTGAATTCCAGCTTCTTTGAGCAGTTTAATACCTTTACCAGAGACTCTTTTATCAGGATCTTGAATAGAGATAAATACCTCTCTTATTCCTGAGGATATTACCTTATCAACACATGGAGGTGTTTTACCTTGGTGACAGCAAGGTTCAAGATTTACATACATTGACCCACCTTGAGGATCTTTTTTTAAATTATTAAAGGCCATTGCCTCGGCATGAGGCATCCCTGCCCTGTAATGAAATCCTTCTGAAATAAGGTTCCCATTTTTATCAAGTATTACTGCTCCAACCTTAGGATTAGGACTCGTCGTATTTTTACCTAACGAAGCTAATAAAATCGCTCTTTTCATCCATTGTGTATGGGCGACATTCTTTTCAGGCATCTCGTTTATTAATAATCAAATTAGTGATCTCCATTCTTTAACCACGAAAGGAGGAACAGGTAACTCTGAGAAAACACCTGGCAAAGATAATCTCAATGGTCTATTTTTATCAATATTTTGGATAAGCTCATTAAGATCAAATTCTGCAGCAGCTTGTCTACCGTCGTTTGCTAATTCTAGATTAAGTAATGTTTTATCTTCCAATAACCACTGTTTTCTTCCAGATTCAACCCTTAATCCAGCGGGGTGGTCAATCCTAAGATTCCCAGGATATCCTATTACCCTTAAAATTAATTTATCTTCAAAAAGAGGAGATTTATAAGCGACTAACTGCCAAGTTTCAAAGTCCAAGTCCCTTAAAAACTCACCACTAGCATTTATCAATTCCCCATTAATTTCTGTATCTGCAATTTCTGCATAAACTTTTAATGGGCTAAAAATTAAAGATGTTAGTAACAGCAAAGGTAAGATAACTGTTAAAAAAATATTTTTATTTGATTTTGTAATTTTCTTCATTTTCTGAATCCATAAGGGCATCTAAAGTTACTGCAGTTCTAACAATAGCTTGATATCTTCTAATTATTTTACGATTTTTTTCTATAACTCGAGATAAATTTAAAGTGTCTTTTGCAGAATAGCTAGATGTTAAATCGCTAGAATCTTCTTCAATCAACTCAAACTCACTATCTTTATTAATTAGAGTTAACAATAAATCATGTAATCTCTTTCTCCTTTCTGACAATTAATTTATTATGATAACTCGAACAATAATAGGATAATTTAATAAAACATTCAAATAAATTAGTTAGGCTCTTCCCATTTAAATATCTATGACTGAAATAAAAAGAATAATACATGTAATAGGGATTAATTCATTTGAATTTAAAGATTTACCTTTAAAATTACAAAATTTATTTATAGAAACAGTTAATATTGCAGCTCCTAATTCATATTTCGAAAAAATTAAATTATGGAGCAAAAATAATTCTGAACAAAAGAAATCATTCTTTGCAAGCAAAAGTAATAATGAACTAATTAACTGGCTTAGATTTCAAAAAACTGATGTAATTTTAATTTCAAGAGGAGATCCTCTTTGGTTTGGGATTGGGAGAATACTCCTAGAAAACTTTTCAAAAGATGAGCTAAGATTCTACCCCTCAATTACTTGCATACAATTGGCATTTAGTAAGTTAAAGATCCCATGGCAAGACACTATTAATGTGAGTATTCACGGCAGAGATTCAACCAAGTTAATTGAGGCTCTTAAAACTAAGCCCTCAAATCTTGCCGTTATTACAGATTCAAATAAAAAAAGTTTAGAAATAATCCAAAATAACTTGTCAGAATTAAATCTGATTGACTTTTATGATTTTTGGCTTTGTGAAGAAATAGGTTTTGACACTGAAAATATAAGGAAACTAAATCTTAAAAAGTCATTACCCACTAACATATCGAGTTTAAACATTGCTGTACTAACAAAAACAAAGAAAAAACCCACTAATAATCTCCCCCTTTTCGGAATTAGTGACATTGTTTTTAAAACTTTTGAAGATAGACCAAATTTATTAACTAAAAGGGAGGTACGTGTTCAAATATTAGCTGATCTAGAGCTTCCAAATAATGGTGTTATTTGGGATGTAGGAGCAGGTTGTGGATCAATAGGTTTAGAGGCATTAAAACTAAGACCTAATTTAGATTTATTTTGTATTGATAAAAGAATTGGATCAAAAGCATTAATACTAGAAAACTCAAAAAGACTGGGAGTTAAACCAAAATTTATTTTTGAGGAAGACATAAATAATACCTTAAACACGAGGAATTTTAGTTCTTTTGAAAAACCTAATAGATTAGTAATTGGAGGATGTAATAAAAAAACTAAACTTCAAATTATTCATAAACTATCCGATTATATGAGTATTGGAGATATTATCATCATTCCAATAATAGATATTCAAACGATAGAAGTATTGAAAGGAACGTTAGAAGATAATAATTTTAAAACATCTTTAAATTTAATTCAGACTTACAAAAGCTTAACTATCGCAGAGGGAATTAGATTAGAACCAAATAATCCTGTTTTTGTATTAAAAGGGAAAAAATAAATTTGAGTAGATGTTATTTGTTGGGTTTTGCCACGTGGGGTAATCCCCAACCAAGTTTATTTCTTAAAACCTGGAAAAATTCATGATCTTCAAGTCTTACAAACTTTACTGAGTGTTTACTTTTTCTTATCAAAACTCTATCTTCAGGCCAAATATAACAACCAGCATTTCCATCAACAACCATTACTAATCTTTCAGGAGTTGCTGGGAAAACAGTTACTGGCTCTGAATCATTAAAAACCAGTGCCCTCGATGCCAATGAGTGGGGAGCAATTGGAGTTAATTGCACAACTGGGCAATCTGGTGTAATAACTGGTCCTCCAGCACTTAGAGAATATGCAGTAGAGCCAGTTGGAGTAGATAAAATCACTCCATCAGCTGAAATATCAACAGGAGCATGACGCCCTATAGAAATTTCAAAATGACACATACTTGTGAGAGGTTCTCTATGTAGTGCCATCTCATTAAGACAAAGAGACTCCCATCTCCTCTGATCATTCCTCATTACACTAACTATAAAGCAAGTTCTTTCCTCAATATCCCAATTTCCAATAATAAGTTTATCAATAGCTTCATTTAAGTTAGATAAATAAGCCTCTGCGAGAAATCCTAAATGCCCAGTATTTATTGTGAGGATTGGGATTTTTGCTGGTGCCGTTTGTCTTGCTGCAGAAAGCACAGTTCCATCTCCACCAAGAACAATTGCAAATTCCATTGATGAGTCAAACCCCTCAGGAACGCAATTCGAATATCCTAGTGGACGAACATGTTGATCAGGATTGGCAAATCCCACCATCCCACCAGAGCTACTGACTCTTACGACCTCATAATTGGATTTTTCCAATTTTTCCTGTACAGAACTTGCAGTACAAACTGCCAGTTCTTTACCATCATTAACTATAAGTCCTGCTTTACGTACCAATCAAAAAATCAAAGCTATGACTATTTTAAACTAATTTGTTATACAAACCTAATTTAAAAATTCAATTCTATTAGAACTGCTCTAAAAATCTAAGATCATTTGTATAAAATTTTCTGATATCATCAATTTGATGTCTAACCATACAAAATCTTTCAACTCCTAATCCAGCGGCGAACCCAGTCCATTTCTCAGAATCTATTCCTAATTTTTCTAAAACCTTAGGATCTACCATTCCGCATCCCATTACTTCTAGCCATTTACCTTTCCATTGAACATCTACTTCTGCAGAAGGCTCCGTAAATGGGAAATAACTAGCTCTAAACCTTACAGGAATATCTCCGAAAAAGGTCTTTAGAAAAGTAAGAACCGTTCCTCTTAGGTGACTAAAATTAATATCTTGATCGATACATAAAACCTCAACCTGATTAAATACAGGCGAGTGTGTAGCATCTACAGCATCCCTCCTATAAACTCGACCTGGGGCAATAATTCTTACAGGGGGTGGATTATTTTCCAAGTATCTTATCTGAACAGGAGAAGTATGGGTCCTCAAAAGTCGATTTTCATCTAAATAGAAAGTATCCTGCATATCTCTTGCAGGATGATTTTTAGGTATATTGAGAGACTCAAAATTATAAAAATCAGTTTCTATTTCAGGACCACTTTCAACTGAGTATCCCAATCCACAAAAAATATCTATGATCTCATCTTGGGTTGAAATTAAGGGATGTTTATTCCCAGGGGGGGTTCCAGTTGAAGGAATAGTTACATCAATTTTTTCGTTTTTAATCTTTTGATCTAAGGCTTCACTATTTAACTGATTTTTTCTCTCAATGATTGAGTCTTGCAAATTTATCTTGATTACATTTGCCTTCTGGCCAACAACTGGTCTATCAGTAGCAGATAATTGACTCATTGTTTTCAAAATAATTGACAGATCGCCTTTTTTTCCTAGTAGGGAAACTCTCAATTGATCCAGTTCTTGATGAGTATTAGCTTTATCTATATTATTTTTTGCTGTAAGAGAAAGATTATTTAATTTTTCCTCAATTTGACTTAATGATTCAATTTCACTCACTGATATAGTAAAAATAAGTATTTCTTTATTTTACTTAAAGATCGTCCATAAATAAAATGTATTAATTAATGGAACCTTTAAATATATTAATTAGTAATGATGATGGTGTTTTTGCAGAGGGGATAAGAGCTTTAGCAAAATCAGCACAAAAAAGAGGACATAAGGTAACAGTTGTATGTCCTGACCAAGAAAGATCAGCGACTGGTCATGGTCTTACTTTGCAATCTCCACTAAGAGTGGAAAGAGCGGACGAATTATTTGGAGAAGGGATTGAAGCTTGGGGATGTTCTGGCACCCCCGCTGATTGCGTCAAATTAGCACTTTCTGAATTATTAGAAAATAAACCTGACTTAATCCTCTCTGGGATAAATCACGGACCAAATTTAGGGACAGATATTTTTTGTTCAGGCACAGTTGCTGCAGCAATGGAAGGGACTTTAGAGAATGTACCCTCTATGGCAATAAGTGTTGCGAGTTTTAAATGGAAGAATTTTGAATTTGCTGGAGAAATTGCAATAAATATCGCCGAACAAGCAATTAAAGATAGTTGGCCGCCTTCACTACTCTTAAATCTTAATATCCCGCCCTGTGAGAAAACTAAAATAAAAGAATTAGCGTGGACAAGATTATCAATCAGAAAATATAAAAATCAATTTTCTAAACGTGAAGATCCAAGGGGCGATGTTTATTATTGGTTAGCAGGTGAGGTTGTTTTAGATCTTAAATCAAAAGGTTATGGTCCAAAGAATTGGCCAAGTGACGTATCTCAAATACAAGAAAATAAAATATCACTTACACCTGTCGAACCAGATTTATTTTGGAGAGGTGGTTTAGAGTTTTTGCCTAAAATCAATAATTCATTTGTAAATCCTTCTTAAAAGCCATAAAGAAAAGCAAAGTCCAAAAAAGTGAGCAGCAATAACTTGTGTATTACTTAGCACCGATAAAATCTCAAGCCCAGTAATTGGGATATCAGATTTTGCTGTTATTAATTGTCCAGTTGTTTGAGAGGATGCCTGTATAAATAAGGCCCCCATCAGTGCTTGATATCCAATTAATCCAAACAAAATCCCCAACAAATCAACTACTAAACCCCTTTTTATTAATTTACTTGTTTGACCTCTTGAGGGTCTTGCATTGCTTGAAATCGCTCTACCAGTTCTAACTATTAACCAACCTTGCCAAAGGCTAAAAAGTAGTAAGATCAAGGATATTGTTGTAAGTGATAGTCCAGGCGTTAATCCAAGCTGACCTTCGCTATTATTTACAACATTTGAAAAAAGCAAAACAGCTGCTACAACAACACCTAAAATGGATTGAGTCCAAAAGCGTATCCATCCTATGCGCCGCATTCCAAATGAAAGCGACTGAAAATCAATTTTGTCAGACATTCATTTGATTGAATAAACTATAATCTATTCAAATTTGCCATCAAAATCATAAAATTGCACGTAATCTTTTGATCTCTTTAATATCGCCATCTGAAGTTAAGAACCCTACTTCAATAGCTATTGGAAGTTTTGATGGCCTACATGCTGGCCACAGAAAATTAATAAAAAGTGTTGTAGAAGAAAATCAATACACCCCCACAATTGCTAGCTTCTGGCCTCACCCCAGAGAAGTTCTATATAAAGAAACACGCCTAAGACTTGATCTCCCGGATGAAAAACTACCTATTCTTGAAGATCTCGGGATTGAACAATTAGTTCTGATTCCTTTTGATAAGGAACTATCTAAACTAAGCGCAGAAAGCTTTGTAGGTGATATTTTGATAAATCAATTACAAGCAAAAAACATTTTTGTTGGTGCTAATTTTAAATTTGGTTTCAGGAGAAGTGGAGATATAAATACTATAAAAAATATGATTAAAGGTACGGATATAAAACTAAAAGTCACTCCAATTTTAGAAGACCAAGAAGGTAGAATCAGCAGCAGTAGAATAAGAGATTTATTACAAAAAAGTGATCTGAAAAATGCTTTCAAAATTCTTAATAGGCCATATAGTTTTAATGGAAAGGTTGTTAAAGGTAAAGGTATTGGTAAAAATATAGGATGGCCCACCGCCAATCTTGAAATAGATGGCAGAAAATTTTTACCTGGAGAAGGAGTCTACGCAGCTTGGTCAACTATAGAAAATTCCAACCAAAAAATTGAATCTATTATGAATCTTGGAGCTCAACCAACAATAAATCCTTTATTGCCATCTGCGGTTGAAGTTCATTTAATTAATAAAGATATCGATCTATATGGTTTAAATCTATCTGTAGAACCAGTTGAAAAGCTTAGACCTCAAATCCAGTTCAATAATATAGATCAACTTTCTAATCAAATTAAAAAAGATAGAGATAATGCCCTAAAAATTTTTAAAAACAACAAAAAATAAGTTACAAATGCTAAATTCCAATACTACAAACGCTGAAGATTTAAGAATTTATCAAATTATTGATGCTAATTTAGACAGAGCTAGAGAAGGATTAAGAGTACTAGAGGATTGGGCTAGATTTGGTCTAGGCAAAGAAAAATATGTTGAAAAGATTAAAAATTTTAGACAAATTTTAGGAAAAAATCATTTAGAAGTTTATAAACAATCTAGAAATCATGTTGAGGACAAATGCAAAGGATTGATTCATCAAGAGCAAATCAACAGAAAAACCTCCGAGCAAATTATAAGTTCTAATTCAGGCAGAGTTCAAGAAGCATTAAGAGTCATAGAAGAATTCTCAAGGCTAAATAATCATGAGCTTTCAAAAATCGCTTCGGAAATTAGATATGAAATTTATACTATAGAAATCGACTTATTAAGTTTAAGCAAGTGTAAGAAGTCGGAGGAAATATTAAAAAAAAATGACTTATATGTAATAACAGATCAAAGGGAAAACTTATTAGAAATAATAGAAGAGATTTTAATCGCAGGAGTAAGAATTATTCAACATAGATTTAAAACGGGAACTGATAAAGACCATCTACAAGAGGCAATTCAGATTAAAAATTTATGTAAAAGATATAATTCATTGTTTATCGTTAACGACAGACTTGATATAGCTCTAGCATCAAACGCAGATGGTATTCATCTCGGGCAAGATGATTTAGACTTAAAAACCGCAAGAAAATTATTAGGATACTCAAAAATTATTGGTATAACCGCAAATAATGAAATTGATATTTCTAATGCTCTAAAGGGGGGGTGTGATTACATAGGGATAGGACCAGTATTTGAAACTGCAACAAAAAAGGACAAAAAACCTATAGGTATTGACAATATCAAAACTTTAACAAAAGATTTACATATTCCTTGGTTTGCTATCGGAGGAATTAAGTCAAATAATATTTCATATTTAAAAAGAAATGGGTTAAAAAAAGTTGCCTTAGTTTCGCAATTAATGAATTCTGAAGATCCTAAAGAAGACGCTATTATGATTCTAAAAGAATTGTCTCATGAAAATTAAAGTAAATGGAGAAGAAAAAAAAATAGAACTTGATCAAGAAAATGCTCTACTATCTACAGCTCTAAATTTAATGGGATACAAACCCAACACAATTGTCGTAGAGTTAAATAATTTAATTATTAATTCAATTAAATGGGGAAAAGTGAAACTTAAAGATGGTGATAATTTAGAAATCGTTTCAATAGTTGGTGGTGGTTAAAAGATAAAATTTTTGCATATTAAAAATCTTCATAATTTTTTAAGTTTAGACTTGAAACAATAACCAATTTTTTCCTGTTTTCGTTTTATATTTTTAGTACCTAAATAAAACAATGAAAGAAAAAATCAATAATAACTCAAGGTCCCTAAAATGGGAGCAAAATGGGGAGTTAGCACACAAGGATCTTTCTGAGTTAATTGAAAGATTAAAAAATGTAGAAAGTGAGCATACCTCATCTGAACTTTCTAGATTAGGTACAAAATCAAACATAAAAGATTAAATTTGTTACTTAGATCTTGTCTTTATAAAAATTTGTACCAAATTAAAGTTACTGAATATAAAAATAAATGCCGAAAAGATTTCCTGAGTGGGTAAATACAGAAGTTGTGATAAAGGCAATCAAAATGAGAGAAGAAGGAATGCTTCCAAAACAACTTAATTTATGGATAGAAAACTTATTAGAAATAGAAAAAAAATAAGTATTTAGGAAATACTTTTAATAATCCTCAGAGCCGCCATTGCGGCTCCATATCCATTATCTATATTCATAACTGAGATACCTGGAGAACAACTTGACAACATACTATTTAAAGCAGTTTGTCCATCCTTGCTAACGCCGTAGCCAACTGAGACAGGTACTGCGATTATTGGTTGTGCCAACAATCCTCCCACAACTGTTGCCAAAGCTCCTTCCATTCCAGCACATACTATTAATACATCATATTTATTAATTTCTTCTATCTGACTCATTAATCGATGAAGTCCGGCTACTCCAACATCTATAAAAGATTGAAAATTCACTCCATAAATTTCAAGGGTTAATTGTGCTTCAAGTGTTACGGCCAAATCACTTGAGCCTCCTGAAATTATGGCAACTTTTTTATTAGTATTTATTTTATTCAGATTTTTCCCGATTATTAAGCAATTTGCTTCTTCATAAAATCGTGCATCATCATACAAATCTAAAAGATAATTTGCCTTTTCATTATTAATTCTAGTAATAAAAACAACCTCATTTTTACTTAATACAATTTCAGATAATCTCTTTAATTGATCATTATTCTTATCTTGTCCCCAAATAGCCTCAATGAGTCCAAGCCTCTCTCTTCTTTGAAAATCAAACTTGATATCAAAATTCATCTTTGTTTATCTAACTCTCCCTCATAAATTAATTCAAACGGATTTTCTCCTACATTTAGGGCAGCTTTAACATTATTTTCGAATTTTTGTTGGACTACATTTACTTCTGACATCGGTATGCTTTTCCATAATTTCTTACTTTCCCAATTCACCAATATTAAAGCTTCTTCTTTTTCTTTATCCCAAAATAATTGTCTCCCCAAAAAACCATCTTGAGAAGATAACCATGGCTCCCATATTTCTTTTTCAGCATTCAACCATGCTACTCTTACCTCGGCAGGAACTTTAAGTCTTAATTCCTCTATAACCATTTCATCTTGATAATTGTCCATAGGAAGAGCCTGTAAATTAGGAAAATCAGATTGAAAATTTAAAACTACCAAGCAAATTAATACTAAACAAAATCTTTGAATTTTTTTTTTCAAATTTACATTTAATTTCATTTTTTCTGAAGCAGCACTACTGAATGGCAACTTATACCCTCTTCTCTCCCTTCAGGACCCAATTTTTCATTAGTAGTTGCTTTAATACCAATTAAATTTTCATCAATATTTAATATCTCAGAAATGTTTTTTTTCATTAGTTTGATATGTGGCATGATTTTTGGCCTTTCAGCGACTAGAACACTATCAATATTATTTATTTCCCAACCATCTTGTCTTATCAAGTAAATTACTTTTGATAACAAAAACAAGCTATCAGCATTTTTCCATTTTTCATCAGATGGGGGGAAATGCTTTCCTATGTCGCCGAGCGAAAGTGCTCCCAATAATGCATCCATTATTGAGTGACTTAAAACATCAGCATCACTATGACCATCCAACCCTAAATTTTTTGGGTGATGCAATTTTACACCTCCAATAATTAAATCTCTATCCTCTACTAGTCTGTGAATATCGTATCCATTACCTATTCTAAATTTCATGAATTGATTATATTCTTTTATTATTCTCTTACTTTGTGGGGATTTTTTGTAGTTTTCATTTGCAATTAAGTCACTTCTTCTCTCAAATGTTCTTTCAATACTTTTTCGTCTTCTCCAAGATTTAATCTCTTCATGATTGCCGCTCACTAAAATATCTGGCACTTTCATATCTTTAAAAGTTAACGGCCTCGTGTATTGTGGATATTCTAATAAAGAAGAATTATGACTCTCATCCACTAAGGAGTCTGGATCACCAAGAGTTCCTGGTAATAATCTAGTCAAACCGTTAATTATTGATATAGCTGGTATTTCACCTCCAGAAAGTACATAATCGCCTATCGATATCTCTTCATCAGCTAAACATCTAATCCTTTCATCAAACCCTTCATATTGACCACAAATAATTATTATTTGATCCATAGTGGACCATCTCGCAAGATCATTTTGCTTTAAGACTTTACCCTGTGGGGTCATCAACAAAGTTTTACTTTTAGGTGATTTTCTAATTGATTCATATGCCTTATAAATAGGTTCAGGTTTTAGTACCATACCTGCTCCCCCTCCATAAGGCTTATCGTCTACTTGTCTGTAAGAACCTTCTCCATATTCTCTTAAATCATGTAAATTTACATCAATCAAATTCTTATCTAGAGCTCTTGTTATGACCCCTAAATTATTTATTAATTCAAAAGCTTTGGGGAACAATGTAATCACATCAAAATTAAAACTACTCATCTATAAATCTTCCTCATAACCAAACTCAATTAACCTTGATTCTTTTTTTCTCCAATTTGGAACAACTTTCACAAACAACTCCAGGTGAACTGGACCATCAATTAATTTTGACATATTTGATCTTGCTGACTGACCTATAATTTTTAACATTGAACCTTTCTTTCCAATAAGAATTCCTTTTTGAGTTGATCTTTCAACAATAATGGTAGCCAAAATAGCTGTAAAACTTTTGCCATTTTTTCTTTTCATTTCCTCTATTTTTTCTATCTTTACTGCAACACTATGAGGTACTTCTTCTCTTGTATTTATTAATACCTGCTCTCTTACTAAATCAGATAATAAATTATCTAATGGCTGGTCGCAAATCGTCTCTTCGCCATAAAGTTTTGGTCCCTCAGGAAGAAAATTAAGTGCCATATCTACTAGTTCAGAACATCCTTCTCCTTGAGAAGCACTTACAATTTGAAAATTTCTATTAATTCCAAAAAATTTTCTATATTGATCTAATCGTAAATCCCTAAATTCTTTATTAACCAAATCCCACTTATTTAATGCAACAATAAACTCAGTTTTATTTGCGATTAAAAAGTTCAATATATATTCATCACCTCTACCAGGTTCTTCACTTGAATCAATTACAAAAATTACAATATCAACCCCATTAATTGCAGATTTTGCATTTTTTACTAATATCTCTCCAAGGCGATGATGAGGTTTATGCACTCCTGGTGTATCGACAAAAATTATTTGTCCATTGTTTGTTGTTAGTATTCCTTTTAATTTGTTTCTAGTAGTTTGCGCTATTGGAGAAGTAATTGTTATTTTTTTTCCAATCAATTTATTTATTAAAGTAGATTTACCCACATTTGGTCTTCCTAGTAAAGTTACAAACCCAGATCTATAATTGGTCAAAGACTTTTAATGTATCAATAATAAAATTCTGATCAAAAATGAAAAAAAAAACCATAAATTTAAAAGAAGCTTCGTTTACTCAAGCAATAAACATATCCGTACAATGGTGTAAAGAGTGGGGTGAAGATTTACTCAGTGAAGAGGTTTTAGCAGATAGAATTGCAGAGTTAATTAAAACCAGAAATGGGCTCAGAGGATTTTTTGCATACGCCTTATCAGATAAAGATTGTTTGTTGTTAGATAAACTTCCTTTTTCACTAATATACAAACTAAACGAAGGTGGGGATGCTGTAGCAGACATAGTAGTAAAAAATTTAATAATGAGTTCTGCTCAAATTATTATTCATCGAAGAAATAATAATTATGAATATGAGAGAACATCAGAGAATATTTCAGATAGATGTAAAGCTATTTTGAGACTACTAGAAACCAATTCAGTTACAAAGTTTGTCAATCAAGTCCTTAAAGACCTAGATACTATGGGGAATAGTTTTGATAATTCGATAAAATATGATTCAGAGCAAAAAGAATTTATAAAAAAACAAATTCTCGATATCGCCCAATAAAAAAGCGTAGAAAGGATTCTACGCTTTAAGTTGGAGATTCAAATAATTTGGTTAGTCTCTTCTTCCTCCTCCTTGAAGAGCAATCATCAATCTCAATATAAAGACGAATAGATTTATATAAGTTAAATACATACCTAAAGCTCCTGCGAGGTATTGATCATCGTTATATCTTCTTGGCATTGTATAGAAATCCACAAAAGACATTGCAACGAATAATACAGTTCCAAATCCTGCAATTATCAATTCAAGTCCTGAACCTCCAAAAACTCCGGGGGCAAAAAATCCACCAATTAATTGGACAAACATTGCTATAAGAAGGCCTATCAACCCAAGGCCAACAACTCCACTTAGTGCTTGACCAACACTATCACTCATTCTTTGGCCAGTGTAAGAGGCTATAACGAACGTTATTCCTGTAGCTAATGCGGCTGTTCCGACCGAACCAATCCCAATTGTTCCTATTGCTAAAGCTACTATTCCGCTTAACGTAAATCCAGTAAGCAAACTAAATCCTGTCAGTAAAGGCAAGGCCTTTGCATTATTTGCATTATTTGCAGCGCTTGTTGCTACAAAAAATAAAATCAATTCTGCAATTAAAGCAACTATTGAGAGAGGCTGGAAAAGTCCTGGATTTGTTGCTATCAGTGAGACACCTGCTAAAACACCTAAAGAAGTTAGCACCATACCTCCACCCACGTAAGGTAGAGCTTTCTGAACAACATTAGGTCCAACAATTGAACTAGTTTGTGCTTCACGAATAGCTTGATTGAAATTACTACTTGCTGGCATTTTTTTTTTGAATATAAACCTATTCTACTTGATTTTTAAAATTTCAGGGTACGGATCTCCAGAGGTACAAAGTTATTGATAAGCCTCAATAATTTTCTGCACTAAAGGATTACGAACTACATCTTGAACAGTTAAATAACAAAATTTTATACCTTCAGTTTCAGAGAAAATTCTTGATGCTTCAATGAGACCGCTTTCCTGACCTTTTTTTAAATCAATTTGTGTAATATCTCCGTTTACTACCATTTTTGATCTCTCACCTAATCTCGTTAAAAACATTCTCATTTGAGAGCAAGTTGTGTTTTGGGCTTCATCTAAGATAACCACAGATTTATCCAAGGTTCTACCTCTCATAAAAGCTAAAGGAGCCACTTCAATAATTCCTTTATCAATTAACGAATTTGTTCTATCAAACCCGAAAATACTATGTAAAGAGTCAAATAGGGGTCTTAAATATGGATCTACTTTTTGTTGCAAATCGCCAGGCAGAAATCCTAAACTTTCTCCAGCTTCTACCGCTGGTCTAGTTAGAACAATTTTTTCTATCTTTTTCTCATTCAATAATCTTGCTGCGCATACAGTTGCCAAAAATGTCTTACCAGTTCCAGCTGGACCAATTGCGAAAGTAAGATCAAAGTTTTCAATTGACTCAACATATTCTCTTTGCCTTATAGTTCTAGGTCTTAAATATCTTCCTTCTTTGGAACGCGCTAGAACTTTCTTCCCAAGTTCAGCATGTGAAGATGACTCTCCCATATTTAAAGAACTTAAAGCCGCTTTGAGATCCACCTCTGGGACTTCTAACCCTTGTTCCCAAATTGGTCTTGTCAGTTCAACTAATGCTGACGCTCGCTCAATTTTAGATACAACTCCGTTCATCTCGAGTTGTAAGCCTCTTATAGTTAAAGAAACTCCAGTAAGAGACTCAAACTTTTTTAAGAAAGAATTACCAGGTCCTGACAATGCTGTAGCAGCATCAGAGCTTGGCAAATCTATTGTGAAGTGACCAATTTTGGAAACTTCCTTCATCTAGATTATTTTATAAGAATGAAAATTTATCAAACCACTAGCTTTTAGCTTCATTATTATCGCTTTCAGCTTTGCTACTATCATTTTCTTCATCTTTGGTTTTAGCTTTAGCTAATTTTTCCTTCTCTAACTTTGCCTTACCAATAGAAATAGAGGGTCTTTCTATTTTTTCTAATAACCCTCCCTTTTCTAATAAAGTCCTAACGACATCAGTTGGCTGAGCGCCCTGAGTAAGTCTTGTTCTTAAAGCTTCCGTGTCAAGTCTAGTTTCCTTAGTTCTTGGATTATAAAAACCTAGTTCTTGTAGAGGTCTACCATCTCTTCTGGAAGTACTATTGCATGCAACAATTCTGAAACTTGCTTCTTTTTTCTTCCCAAAGCGCTTAAGGCGCAGTTTAATCATCTTAAATTAATGTGTTTTAAATAATAATATCATTTAAAGGTAAAAATTTAGAAACTATAAATCAGCAAACCCTTTTTTCTTTTTATTATTTTTTTGTTTTTTCATTGGTTTATTACCACTCGTTCCTCCCATTCCTGGCATTCCTCCCATTCCTGGCATTCCTGGCATTCCTCCCATTCCTGGCATTCCTGGCATTCCTCCCATTCCTGGCATTCCTCCATTCGACATTTGTTTCATGAAGCCTCTCATTCTTTGAAAATCCGCTAATACTTTATCTACATCTTTTGCTTCATAACCACTGCCCTGAGCAATTCTTTTTCTCCTAGAGGGCTGAGCAGCAAGCACCTCAGGTTTTTGTTTCTCCTCAAGAGTCATTGAAGAGATCATAGATTCTATTTTCTTGAGTTGATCTTCACCATCTTTTATCATCCCATCATCGATTTTATTCATTCCAGGTATTAATTTTATCAATCCACCAAGTGATCCCATCCTTTTAATTAATCTCATTTGCTTAACAAAATCATTAAAATCAAAAGTTGCTTCTTGAAGTTTCTTTTGCATCGCTTCTGCATCAGCAAGTTCAACTTCTTTTTGAGCTTTTTCAACAAGTGTCAATACATCTCCCATGCCTAAAATTCTGCTAGCCATTCTCTCCGGATGAAATGGTTGCAGGGCCTCTATTTTTTCACCTACACCTATAAATTTGATCGGTTTACCACTTATTTTTCTTATTGATAAAGCAGCTCCTCCTCTTGAATCTCCATCCAACTTAGTTAGTATCGCTCCTGTAATTCCTACTTTTTCATGAAATGACTTTGTCAAGTCTGCAGCTTCTTGCCCAATCATAGAATCAACAACAAGCAAAACTTCATCAGGATTAGAAACTTCTTTTATTCGAACCATTTCACTCATCATGGAATCATCAATTTGCAATCTTCCTGCGGTGTCAATAATTATCGAATCAAAATCATTTTCACTAGCAAAACTCAATGCGTGCTTTGTTATCTCTTCTGGTTTACTATTTTTTTCTTTAGCTGAAAAAACTTCCAATTCATATTGACTTCCCAATGTTTTAAGCTGTTCTACAGCTGCAGGTCGATAAATATCTGCGGCAACCAAAAGAACTTTTTTTTCTTTTCCCTTCAAATAAAGGCCTAATTTTCCTGTTGCAGTTGTTTTACCCGCTCCCTGAAGTCCAGCCATTAAAATGACTGTGGGACTATTTTCATTCTCGTTTAATGGAGAATTTTCATTCCCCATAATATTAATCAATTCTTTATTTACTACATCTATAAATTTTTGACCTGGGTTTACACCCCTAACTACTTCTTCTCCAATAGCTTTATCTTTAACATCTGATATAAACTCTTTGACTACAGACAAACTAACATCTGCATCAAGGAGTGCTCTTTTTACCTCCTTTAAAGCATCGTTAATATTATTTTCACTAATTTTTGCTTCGCCTCTTAAACCCTTTACTGCGTCTTCAAAGCGTGAAGAGAGTTCATCAAACATTATTAAATAGTAATTTCAACTATTATAGATGATCTTGAAGTTTGTAATTACAAGCCGCTCACGAAATCAACTAATTTCCATGATTTATTTGAAAAACCGAAAATATATTTAACTTTCAGAGGAGTCAATGTTGTTTCATTAACAAATTCCCCAGAACTTTTTACTATTCTCTCTAAATAATTTAATTCAACTAAAGCAACTATCCTAGATGAAGTTTGTGATTCCAAATCCATCTTACGTATTTGGGAATAAATTTCTTTATAGATTCCCTTCTTGATATCTTTCTGTCTTTCTTCGATTGTTCTGTCAATCAAACCATTACTAACAAACTTGGAAAGATTAAGTTCACTCTTTCCAGCTAAGTAATTGCTTTTAATTCGAAGCCATTCATTAATTAAATTTCTTATATCTTCCAAAGAAGGCGAAGCTGTAGTAATTTCTTTAAATGTAGAGGAATTAATTGCATTAGATTTTTCAGGAAGAGACTTCAATTTAATTAAAGTATCTTTTTTTATTTCTTGAATAATATCTTTCTCACTAACCTTTTGATTTTCATCTATGGCTATTAAAGGTTTTTCAGAAACAACTTTTTCCTGAATTGATTTTTTAAAATTGTTTCTTAAAAATCCAATCCCAATGCCAAAAGTAAATAAAATCAAAAACGCATATATATAAATTAAATAAGGTGAGCTCCTAATAATCTCTTTACCCTTCAAAAATTCTCCAAAACCAAACTTTAATTCAGCAAATTTTTCAATGAAATACTGGTAAAACTCTATCGATTTATTTTTAAAGATTTCCTCATTGAATTTTCTTTCTTGAATATCAAGTTTTTCATATTCTTGTTTTATGCCACCTGGCCAAGGTAATCTCCTTTCATCAATATTGTCTATTGGGCTATTAAGATCTTCAGTAATTTTTGTCGAATAATCTTTTTTAAACTGTTGGTTCTGAAAATTTGATTTAATTATAGTTTTATTTGATTTCTTTTCCAATTTTTCAATAAATTCTTGGATTTCCCTATCTTCAAACCAAGCATCTAAATCTACCTCTTTAGAGTCAATATCTCTATAACCAACTAAAACATCATTCTCCAGCCAATTTTTACAGAAAATACATATGGCTTCTAACTTATTACCTTGATAATTACCAAGCCAATCTCGTAAATTTTCATCAGAACTGCTAGAGAACCTTGCAGAGGCCTGATCTATATCTGCCAAAAGCAAGTCTAAACAACCAATAAGTGGCATTGAATCTAGACCTGATAAATTTAGTTTCTTTAAAATTCTTCTCGCTTCAAATAATTTTTCTGGCTTTCTTCTTGAGAAACCAATTGCCGTTAAGGATAAAAAAGCTAAAAAACCTGCTTCTAATGATCCTCTTTTTTGTAATTCAAGAAACAAATCTATCTGTTCTTGTACAGTCAAATACGTCTTTATCTGTTGAAAAAAGGCTTCAAAATCTTGCTGATTTAAATAATCTCCATATTCAGATTTGTTACTACCTTCCAAACCACCTCTTTTAATTATTAAATTTTCCAACATGCTTAAACCTTTTTTATGAGACTCTTGATCATTTAAATCTCTACTAAGTAAATCTAGGATCCTGTAAGGAAGAAGAGCAACCAAGTCTTCTTCAAGTTCTTTCCTTCTTTCACCAAGCTTTCCCATTCTTTGGAGGAGTTGTATACCTTCCTGTAAAAAGTCTGCAGCATTTGAATAGGATCTAAGCTCTTGTTCTTGAAATGCAGAATCTCTAGCTGTTAAAGCCGCCAATAAAGTTAGATCGGCTTCTCTACTACTTCCTAAAGCTGGAGTTTGTGGGGGCTGCAAAGCTTTTCTTGTGATTTTAAAAGCTTCTTTTGAGGAACCGGATTCCCAAAGTAGTATTAATGCTGCAACTTCTCTATTTGAGGAAAACTCCAGTCCAGAAGTTCCATTGAGTAACAAATTTTCATACTCTCTTCTGCTCTCTGGATCTGTAAGTAAATCAGCGGTTAGGCGAAGCAACTCAGATCTCTGAGTTAAAACTTCATAAGTAAAACCTTCATCAGGCGTTTTATCCAAACGCAATTGAAACGCCCTTAATATTTCCTCAGATGTTGCAGAGGGGCTTACGCCAATTAAACGAAAATGGTCTAAAGGAAGTTCCAAACAAATATCCTATTAAAAATATTAGACAAATTTTATCAAGTATAAATTTTTTTTCATAAGGTCTTACAGAGTTTTTAAAAAAAATCATGAAAATCGCACTTCACAGCTTAGAATGTTAACAAATCAAAACTTCATTAAGGTATTTTCTTGGAAACACACGTAGAGAGAATCTCAAATCTTCAAGACATAAAAAAAGCCAAATTAGATCGAGAAACAGGATTGTTTCTTTATGAAGACATGACACTTGGTCGAAGATTCGAAGATAAGTGCGCAGAAATGTACTATAGAGGAAAAATGTTTGGATTTGTTCATTTATATAACGGTCAGGAAGCTATAAGCACTGGTGTAATTGGCGCCATGAGAAAGAAACATGATTGGTTTTGTAGTACCTACCGCGATCATGTTCATGCATTAAGTGCAGGTGTTCCCTCTTTTGAAGTAATGAGTGAACTTTTTGGTAAGGCTACAGGTTGCAGTAAAGGCCGAGGGGGGTCTATGCACTTATTTTCAAAAGAGCATCACTTACTCGGAGGATATGCATTCATTGGAGAAGGAATTCCAGTTGCTTTAGGAGCAGCCTTTTCAAGTAAATATAAAAAGGAAGTTACTGGTAATAATAATAGTGATGCAGTAACTGCAGCATTTTTTGGAGATGGGACTTGCAATAATGGACAATTTTTTGAATGTTTAAATATGGCTCAATTATGGAAATTACCAATAATCTTTGTTGTTGAGAATAATAAATGGGCTATTGGTATGGCTCACGATAGAGCAACTAGCAACCCTGAAATCTGGAGAAAAGCCTCTGCTTTTGGGATGCATGGAGAGGAAGTTGATGGAATGGATGTATTAGCAGTAAGAGGAGCAGCACAAAGAGCGATTGAGCGCGCCAGAGCAGGAGAAGGGCCCACACTCTTAGAATGCTTGACTTATAGATATAGAGGACATTCTCTCGCAGATCCAGATGAATTAAGGTCTGAAAAAGAGAAAGAGTTTTGGGGGAAAAGAGATCCAATTAAGAAATTAGCCAAAGAAATTATTGATAGTAAATTCGCAACGGAAGAAGAATTAAAAAGTATTGAAAAGAAAATAGATAAAGAAATATCAGAATCCGTTAAAAATGCTTTAGAAGCACCTGAACCACCTTCACAAGAATTAACTAAATATATTTGGGCCGAAGATTAGATTAAATACCGCTTGGTAATTTTCTGGTTAAGTTTCTTAATTTTCTTAAAGCCTTAAGTTCAACCTGTCTAACTCTTTCCCTAGAAACTTCTAATAGTCTTCCTATTTCAGCAAGTGTGTGTCTTTCATTTCCATCTAGTCCAAACCTTAATTTAAGAACATGTTGCTCTTGCTCGCTTAGATGACTTAACCACTTCCCAAGTTGCTCTTGATGCATTTTCTGTTCAACTTGATCTAGAGGCTCTTCATTATTACTATCTGCAATTAAATCACCTAAAAAGCTCCTCCCATCATCACCATTAACTGGAGCATCTAAACTACTTGTTGATAAAGCTTGTCTTAAAACAGAATCTAATTCTTCAACATCAATTTCCATTGCTTCTGCAATTTCAATTCTGCTTGGCATCGCACCAAGTTTATGTGCCAAATCCCTACTAACTTTTCTTATAGATGCTAATCTTTCACTTAAATGAACTGGTAAACGAATCGTTCGTGATTGACAAGCAATTGCTCTTGTCATACTTTGTCGAATCCACCAGAAAGCATAAGTAGAAAACTTATATCCTCTTGTTGGATCAAATTTCTCAACAGCCCTCTCCAAGCCAAGAGAACCTTCTTGAACTAAATCAAGAAGTTCGAGTCCTTTTCCTTGGTATTTTTTTGCCACACTGACAACTAATCTTAAATTAGCTTTCATCATTCTCTCTTTTGCTCTTCTGCCTATTTTTATTATTCTTTTTTGCTCTTTTGTAAATTCTTTAGTTTTTTCATTTAATTGGCCATCTTCCGTAAGAATCATCATTTTCTGAACTTGATTTCCTAATTCAATTTCTTCAGCAGGTGTTAACAAGGGGACTCTACCAATGTTCTGCAAATACCAACTAATTGGATCGTTCCCTCTTCTTTTTTGTGGTTCTGCTTGTGCTGGTAGTGATGAAACCATTATTTTGACCTAATAAGGTATTAAAACTCTCCTACACTTTTTTGGAAATAGCCAAATATTTAATACGCGCTTCAGATTTCAAGTAATATTTGTACATTTTTGTGTTTAAAGCTAGAAATAACTCTCTTAAATTGTTTCTTTCAAGATATTTGTCTCGTTTTTCTATTTCTCATTAATTTTGATAATTCATCGCCAATAGCAAATGCATTTGACCCCCTTTTACACTTTGATGCAGCGAATGAATGTAAAAGTACGTATTTAGCAAGGAAGTCAGTTGTTATATTTCTGCATAAGTTTAAATCAATCGCAGAACTACCAGCTAAAAATCCAGTTAATAGATCACCCAATCCGGCTCTAGCCGTCATAGGATCTGTCCCAAATAGTTGCCATGCTTTTGTATGGTCAGCAACTATACTGTTAGCTCCCTTGAACAAGATACTAATATTAAATTCTTTTGCTGCATTAAGAGCTAGTCCAATATTAGTCTCACATTCAATATTAGGGAATAACCTTGAAAATTCTTTGCTATGAGGTGTAATCCATGTTTTAAATTTTCTCTCTAAAAAGAATTTAGAACCTAAATTAGATTCAGAAATCCTATTAAGCGCATCCGCATCCAAGATTAATAATCCTTTAAAACCTATAAGGTAATCCTTTGTTTTTTGCCAATCATCATTATCGATTCCTATTCCTGGGCCTACCGCTAACGAATCATATGCACGTAGATCAATATTCTTTAATGCACTGAATAAAGATGCATTACCATTTTGATTACATTGCATAGTTCCTTTTAAAACTATTTCTGGGGCAACTTGCCAAATAGATCCAATAACAACCTCAGGCAAAACTGCAGCAATAAAACCGGCTCCACTTGATATAGCCCCTCTTAATGCTAAGTATGCAGCTCCAGGATATTTTTCACTTCCAGCGATTAATAATGTTCTTCCTCTTTTATATTTGTTGGAATTTTTTGGTAAAGAAGGTAAATTAATATTTTTTAAATCTTTATAAGTAACCTTGAAAATCTTTTTCTCAAGGTTAGATAACTTATTATCAGGCACACCAATATCTATATGGTTTAATTCTCCAATAAAAGGTAATGCAGAATCTTGCGTTAACCCAATTTTATTAAGACCTATAGCTAAAGTATAGTCTGCCTTTACGGCATTATCTAAAAAAGGCTCTCCCTTATCAGGACATAATCCTGTAGGAATATCAATGCTTATTACCTTGCCATATTTGTTAAGAAATTTCTGATTAAATAATTTAATTAATTTATTATCAACTTTTCTTTTTTGATTGTTACCAAAAACGGCGTCAATCCAGAGTTCTTTCCCATTTACATCTGGAGGCTCTACTAATTTTGTTACCCCAATAGATGTAAGATAATTAACGTGCTCAATTGTTAGTGTTTTTTTTATTGGGAATGGACACCATACCTTAACTAAATAACCCTTCAAGAAAAGCTCTCTAGCTATTACGGCACCATCGCCACCATTATGTCCTGGACCAATTAAGACAGTTATTCCATGCTTTAGTAGAGGTTTCCTTTTTAAGAGCCATCTACTAATTTGGATACCAACTTTTTCCATCAAAGCTTCTTGGGGCATCCCGTCAGAAAACATCTCTTTCTCTAATGTCAACATTTGCTTTGAATCAACAATTAAATGTTTTGAGTCAATTGATGGCCATACAATTTCGTTCATAATTAGTACAAAGCAATTTGAGTACTGTTCAAAAATTTAAACTTCCATGTTAAAAACACAAAAGGATAAAAAATTAGAGAACTGTTTTTCTACTCATAATAAAACCAAGAAGCAGAAAAATATTATTGTAGGGCTTTCTGGAGGAGTAGATAGTTCCCTTTCAGCTGCTCTTCTTGTAGAAAAAGGCTGGAATGTTGAAGGGCTAACTCTTTGGCTGATAAAAGGACAAGGTTCCTGTTGTTCTGAGGGATTAGTAGATGCTGCTGGCCTGTGTGAAGATTTAGGAATTCATCATAAAATAATAGATTCAAGAGAAATTTTCGAAAGAGAGGTAATCAAAAAAACTACTAAAAGCTACGAGAAAGGATTCACTCCTCTTCCATGTTCGATGTGCAACAAGAATGTGAAGTTTGAAGAGATGCTGAATTACGCAATAAACAAAAAAGAATTTACGCATATTGCGACAGGACATTACGCAAGGATAAAAAAATCATCTTATGTTGAAAAAATTGATTACAAGAGCTTTGTATTTAAGGACTTCCTTCTTCTCAGAGGTGCTGACGAGAACAAAGACCAAAGTTATTTTCTTTATTCTCTTTCACAAGAAGTACTAAGCAGATTAGAATTTCCTCTTGGTGAAATGAAAAAAGAAGAAACAAGAAAGGAAGCCCTGAGATTAGGCCTCAGAACTGCTCAAAAACCAGAAAGTCAAGATTTATGTTTAGTTGAGCATTATGGATCAATGCAGAGATTTATCGACAAACACATTGAACCCAAAGAAGGACTAATTATGCATGTAAATGGAAAAGTCCTAGGAAAGCACAATGGAATTCAGCACTTTACGGTAGGTCAAAGAAAAGGTTTGGGCATTGCTTGGCCTAAACCTTTATATGTAAAAAGTTTAGACAGTGTAAAAAACATAGTTTATGTAGCAGATAAAAGTGATCTATTTAATAGAGAAGCAATAATTAGTAAGGTAAACTGGGTTTCAATCGAAGAACCTATGCAAGAGATAGAAGTAGAAGCACAAATCAGATATAGAAGTCATCCAGTAAAAGGAACTTTAATTCCTTTGAAAAATTCAGATAATCAAACTAAAACATTTAAATTAATTTTTGAAGAAAGTCAAAGTTCGATAACGCCCGGACAAGCTGCAGTTTTTTATAAAGGAGAAATTTTATTAGGTGGTGGATTAATTAATTAATTTTCCAAAAGATATTTAATCCCATAAAAATTATAAACAAAAACAAAATAGGTTTATCTCCAAATTTTGTAAAAAAAGTCTTTTCGGATGAAAAATTAGGAAACACTATTTTATTTTGCTCAACATTTAAATTTAGCATTTGAATT
Source organism: Prochlorococcus sp. MIT 1314 (assembly GCF_034093315.1). Classification (GTDB taxonomy): domain Bacteria; phylum Cyanobacteriota; class Cyanobacteriia; order PCC-6307; family Cyanobiaceae; genus Prochlorococcus_A; species Prochlorococcus_A marinus_Y. The sequence continues at coordinate 745,402 of NZ_CP139300.1, forward strand.
ATTTTTCCATCATCCTGAACTAATCCCGAAGGGCCTGTGTTTGATACGAGTAAATTATCTTTCTTATTTTCAATACTTCTTAATCTAGCCAAAGATAGGAATTGATCATACAGCTTAATTGGATAGGGATCTAAATTTGCTGCAGTTATTATTAGTTTTGCACCGCTATTAATAGCCTTCCTTATTTTTACTCCATCACTAATTTCATAACAGATAGCTACTGCTAATGGGGGTGTGAATTTAGGATCGAAAAATCTTGAATCAGAGCCTGGTTGAATTCCTCCTACTGCAGATAAGCCTCTTGAAAAACTATTTAGAAATCTTGGTATTTTTTCACCTAATGGAACAAGTCTATTTTTATCTATGAAAGAGGTAAAAGATTTATCTCCAATTTGAAATCCGAGTAAAGAACTTCTTAACTCATTATCGTAATTTCTGAAACCTCCTGCCAAAGTATTAATCTTAATGCCTTTAGATAAATACAAATTATTAGAAAAAGTTCCTTCAGGAGCAACAAGAAGTTTTGCTTGATTGGCTAAAGCATATTCTTGAGCGATAGATTGTTTTTCTTTAATAAACTCATCATCTATTTTTAATTTTTCTCTTGTTGGGATATTTGTTTGCCAAATAGCCACAGGAAATTCAGAATTTCTTTTTATTGGATTTTTTAGGGCCCCAAATAAATGCAAGAAAACAATTATCAAAAGTCCAAAAATAAATATTTTTTTAAAGGGAAGTTTTCTTTTCCATCTACCGTGACTATAAAAAATCCAAAATCCAATCAATATTTGTAATACGCATAAACCACTTGCACCAATAAATCTTGCCAAACCAGCAAGATAAATATCACCTGGGACTAGACTTTCACCTAAACCTATCCAGAAAAAAGGTGTTTGAGAAAGTATCAATTCACCAATCCCCCAGGTCAAAGATAAAAAAAATACTTTTATGGTTAAAGGCATGATTTTCATTTTAAAAACATCCTCTTTCCATAGAATCATTTCAACTAAAAGCCCCCAAAAATAAACTAATAACCCACCACAAAAAGCACAAAATAATAATATTGAAATGGCAATTATTAAACTTGCAAACCATGAAAACCCGAGCCATGTCAATGGATGAAGATCATATAACCATGAATGACTTATCAAAACAAAGAAAAAGCCCCACCAAAAATTTGCTATTTTTCTTTCATTTCCCTCCCATAAAATAAATAAAGATATCGGCATAAAAATCAGCCAAAAGTGATTTGAGACTGAAATTCCACCTAAAATTCCACCTAAACAAGGGTAAAAATATTGTCTTAAACTTTTAATTTGATTCGGGATTAACAATCTAAAATTGCGAAATTAAATTTATAATCACGCATTTATTGTACCTTTATTCTGTAAACTTAATTTTAGTAACTTTCAAAATTTAAGTGAAAGAAGTCTTTATTAGTTTTGCAGTTTTTGTTTTTTGTGTTTCACTAACTCTTTTCAGTCAATTTAATTCACCACAAGTTGTTAATGCTGCCGAATCAGAAACTCAGTTAATTCAAAAAACACCTGTTGCAAAATCATCAAATGTTTCAAATAATAATTTATTTGAGCTAGACCCATCAGATCCAAATCCTATACTTTTCGCTATGTCAGAAGAAACACAATCAGAAAGCAATTCAAGAACTACCGAAAGTGGTCTAATTATTTCGGATATAGTAAATGGGGAAGGAGATGAAGCTAGTGCTGGACAAACAGTTACTGTAAATTATACAGGAACTCTAGAAGACGGGACGCAATTTGATACCAGTATCGGTAGAGCTCCATTCAGCTTCCCCTTAGGGGCTGGACGAGTAATAAAAGGTTGGGACGAAGGTGTCGCAGGCATGAAAGTCGGAGGCAAAAGAAAATTAACAATCCCTCCGGAACTTGGATACGGATCAAGAGGGGCAGGAAATGTAATACCGGCTAATGCGACTTTGATATTTGAAGTTGAATTATTAAAAGTCAATTAAAATAAGTAAGAAAAATATCTAAGACTTTTCAATTTAGTTAATCTCCAAGTAATATATATACAACATCAAATACTTGAAATGTTAAGTAAATTCATCAATTCTTTTCTAGATAGGAAATCCCCAATTGCAGTACATGCTCACTGTGATGGTCCTTGTGGTGTTTATGATCCCGCATCTACGAGAGTTGCTGCTGAAGCAGTTTTATCCATGACAAAAAAACTTATTGCACTAGAATCTCCTTCTAGCACTGATTCAGCGGAGTGGGCTACATATAGTAATACATTTTCTAGATATGTTGCAGTTAAAGAAGAGCAAGCTAAAGAAACAAAGAAAGAAATTCTAATTTTATGGACAGATTACTTTAAACCAGTTCACTTAGAAACTTATCCAGACTTACATGAAACCATTTGGAAGGCGGCCAAATTATGCAGTGCATGCAAAGTTAATATTGATTTAGGTCAAGCTGAAGAATTAATGAGTTATGTAGAAAAGATTCATAATATTTTCTGGGCTTCAAAAGGAAGATCAGATGCTTTTGTAAAAGCTAGTTAATTTTAATTATTTTCAAAAGTTTTCTTGACTTAATTTTATTTCTCTTAGGTTTAAGAAAAACCGCTATTATTAGTGGTGACTCAATGTTACCTTCCCTCAAACAAGGAGATATCGTTTTTTTTAAAAATTATGAAGAAGGAAAGTCAGATCTTCAACCAGGACAAATAGTTATTTTTAACCATCCACTTAAGAATAAAAGGTTAATAAAAAGGATAAATTCAGTGAATCAATATAATATTGAGGTTTTTGGTGACAATATTGAATTTAGCGAAGATAGTAATAATTTTGGATTAGTAAACAACGAAAAAGTCATTGGGATTGTAACTTCTAAATTAATCATTCCTAAATTAAAAAAATCTTAATTCAAAAAAACAGCAGCACTTTTTTGAATCCAAAATAATCCCATAGAAAAGGAAAGCCCTCCTGCTAGAGCTATTAATCTTTTAATAAATTTTTGATTTGCTTTAAAGGTTGTAAAAGATATTAAACAAGTAAAAAGATTCATACTAATAAGTGAGCCAATCAAATATGAAATTAAATATAAGCAAGCACTTGTTAAAGGTAGTGCTAAAGCAGGAAGAACTGCAAGAAAATGCGAACCTCCAGCTATGCCATGTAGCAATCCTAAACCTGTTAAAGCATGAGAGTGCTTATTATTATTTTTTTGTTCCTTAACATGAAAGTGCAAGTGACGATGCGCAATTCCATTCTTATGCCTATGAGAATGTGTGTGGATACTTAGTTGAAAAGAATTTCTTATAGCAAATACCCCAACAATTAGCAGAGAAATTCCAACTAAGAATTCGGCAATATTGGAAAATTTGTTTAATGGCGTAATATCCTTAATAAAAATCGCTAGGAAAGCTAACAAAAGGACACCAGAAGAGTGTCCTAAGCCCCATGAGAAACTATTCTTAAGAGCTTTTTGGGGATTATTAATCGCTGCTGGTGCCATTGCGACTAGATGATCAGCACCACTAACAACATGCACAAATCCTGCAACTATACCGGTTAATATTACAGCCTGCATATATATTCAGTACAACTTTTTTTATTCATTTTTATAGCATAATTCACAGTCAAAATTAAATTGAGTTAAATAATTTCTTGAAAGAATTTTCAATATCACTTTCTCTCATAAAAGTTTCACCAATTAATACTCCCTTGATTCCAATTGATCTAAGCGATTCTAAATCTTGGGCACAATTAATTCCAGATTCACTAATGGGAAGAATATTTTGTTTTGAAAATATTTCTGCATATTTATTCATTAATTCTATCGATGTTTTTAAATCTGTTTTAAAAGTCTTTAAGTCCCTATTATTTATTCCAATCAAATTAAAGGATTTTAACTTCAGTATCCTTTCTAATTCATTTTCATTATGGACTTCAACAAGAACACTCATTTTTAAATTATCAGCAATTTTCTTTAGGTAAATTAAATCGTCATCACTTAAAATCGCAGCGATTAATAATATTGCATCCGCACCATATACCCTTGCTTTATAAATCTGATAAGCAGAAATAATAAAATCTTTGCAAAGGAGAGGGAGATTAGTTGATTTCCTAACAGTTTCGAGTATTTCAAAACTACCTTGAAAAAACCTTTTATCAGTAAGTACTGAGATACATGATGCGCCTAATCCTTGATAACAAATTGCTATATCTTCAGGGTTAAAATCTTTTCTAATAACTCCTTTACTCGGACTAGCTTTTTTTATTTCTGCAATTACTCCTGGTATTATTTTTGACTCCAAGATATTTTTATAAAAATCTTTGGGGGCAGGAAGTTTTTCAATTTTTTTTATTAGATCTTCTAAAGAAACTATTTTTTTAAAATTCTTAATTTCAATGTCCTTATGCCATACAATTTCTTCTAGAATATTTTTTGCTTGTGCTTCTCTATGAGGTACAGCATATTCTAAATTTTCTACCCTTACAGTTGGATTTGGTGGCCTGCGTCTTATCTCCATTAATTTTATATATTATTTTATTTGAGAAGCCGCTTGTTTATATGCGACCTCAACTACTTCACTAAGAGTGGGATGAGTATGAACTTCTTTAGATAATTCAATTACATCTTGGTTCCTTGAAATAGCGTTCGAAATTTCTTGAATCAAATCAGCTGCATGTAACCCAAAAATATGAGCACCTAATACTTTCCCATTATCTTTATTGAAAATCAACTTTAGTAATCCATCACTCTCCAATTCAGCCAATGCTTTTGAATTGGCCTTAAAGAAACTTTTAACAACTCCCAAAGTAAAATTTTCTTTTGCAGATATCTCCTTGGCTTCAGCTTCAGAGAGACCAACTGAACTTATCTCAGGGTGAGTAAAGGTTGCTGCAGGGATACTTTTATAGTTAATTTCGACGTTACCACCGCAAATATTATCAACAGCAATAGTACCTTGCGCTGCAGCTGTATGGGCAAGCATTAGTTTGCCTGTCACATCTCCAACGGCCCAAATGTTTGGTATTGTTTCATCACCATTCTTAACTCTCATTTGATCATCTACAGGAATGAAACCTTTTACTGTTTCGATCCCAACCGAATCAAGATTTAAGTTATTACTATTAGGACTTCTGCCAGTTGCAACTAGTACAGCGTCAACTTCTAAAGTTTCTACAACTTCTTTAGATTTTGCATCTGTCAGTTCTATTTTCACAGGACATCCAGGTGTTATTTTTGTTGCAAAAACATTTGATTTTGTGTCTATATCTCTTGCTTGAATAAGGTTCTTCTTGGCAATTTTTGTAATGTCTGGATCAAATGTTGGCATAATATTTTCCAAAGCCTCGATCATGGTAACTTCACAACCTAGTGCGGTATAAACATCAGCAAATTCTAATCCTATATATCCACTTCCAATAATAGCTATCCATCTTGGAAGCCACTCAAGTTTAACCGCATCATCACTAGTAAATACAGTCCTATTATCCAAAGTTATTCCACGGGGCACAAAAGGAGAAGAACCAGTTGCTATAACAATATTCTTAGATGTAAAGATTTTATCAATACCGTTTTTATCTCTTACACCTACTTTTTGATTTCCTTCAATTCTGCCAATGCCCAAAATAATTTCAACTCCACTCCTTTTGAGAGTTTTTGTTAAATTTTCTCTAACATTTAAAACTAAATTATTTGCATGATCTGCAATTTTTGATCTTTCGAACCTTACTGGGGAAGCATGAATACCAAATTTAGCTAAATGTTCATAATTAGCGATTTCTCTGACTTTTCCACTTGCAGCTAAAAGAGCCTTAGATGGAACACAACCCTTGTTAACACAAGTGCCTCCCATATCAGAAGATTCTACTATTGCGACTTTCAGTCCTTTACCAGCAGCATGTTTGGCGGCATCAAAACCTCCATATCCTGCTCCTATTACGATTAAATCAAAATCAAAACTTGAATCAGTCACTTTTTATTTACTTATTAGAGGTATATGCGACTCTTTTTCGTTCTAGTAATAATGGAACTGCAACACAAGCCACATTCAATGATTCTACAAGCTCACTATGCGGAATTGTAATTGTTTCATTAAAAGCTTCTTGAATTTTTTTATGAATACCTTGACCTTCATTACCCAAAATTAATGCGGTACGTTTAGACCAATCAATTTCCCAGTAGGGTTTTGAAGGTTTTTCTGGACTTTTATTATTGCTACTAGTAGAGAAAATCTTAAATCCTATATTTGATAATTCAGACAAAGACTTGAATAAAGAATTTAATATTTCTTCTTCAGTTCCATCAAATCTTAAAAATGGCAGATTAAAAACTGCACCAGATGATGCCCTTAATACCTTTTGGCCTAATGGGTGCGCACCTCCAGCTAAAAAAACTGCATTAACACCCGCAGCTAAAGCAGTTCTAAAAAGATTACCCATATTCCCAGGATCTTGAATCCTGTCGAGAACAAGAACAAAATCATCTTTACTATTAAATTGATAATTAGGTATTGATGAAATTTCTACTAAAGCTGCTATCCCATCTGGATTACTTGTTGAAATCGCAGAAGCTAAAACCTCTTCTGAGACCAAATTTATCAAAGATTGATCAAACTCTTTACTAAGATCTTGGTTCTTTTTTAGCCATTTTTCAGTAACTAAAATTTTGAAAGGGGAATTTCCAGACTTCAACAATTCCTCAATAAGATGAGTACCTTCTATACAAAAAAAATCTTTTTCTTTGCGAGAGGATCCGCTTTTAAATGATCTAAATCTTTTAACTAGATTATTGTTTTTACTAGTTATTTTTAAAAAAGTTTTTTCTATGAGAGATTTTAAAATTTTGTTAACTTAAATATATTAATCCTATAAAATTTTTGATCAATAATTTTTAAAATTTAATATCCAATAAATCAAATAACATATTTTTACTTTTAATTAATATTCAAGACGTTACATAAGGTGGACTTACTAATTTTCGTTTGTCATCATGAATCTAATAAATTAAGTCTTAATGATTTGCGTAAGCAAAAAGAAGTCATATCTTAAATCACAAAATTTAAAGATTTTTGGCCAAGGCAAATTAAATGGAATCGTTGAAATAAGTGGTGCGAAGAATTCGGCTTTAGTTTTGCTGGCTGCATCATTATTAACTAATGAAAAAATAGTTCTTCATAATGTTCCTCGTCTTACTGATATTGAAAAAATGTGTAATATCCTTAGAAATTTAGGGGTTAATGTAATAGAAAAAAACAATAAATTAGAGCTAGATTCACAAAATATTTCTATTGAAGAACTTCCATATGAACTTGTTAAGGGACTAAGAGCAAGTTTCTTTTGTATCGGTCCACTATTAAGTAAATTTGGAGAAGCTAAAGTTCCTTTACCTGGAGGGTGCAATATTGGTTCCAGGCCAATAGATGAGCACATTAACGGGCTTAAAGCATTAGGAGCGGAAATTCTTATTGAAGAAGGAATTGTCAAAGCAAAAATAAAAGGAGAGAAAAGTAAATTAATTGGTACCCATCTCAAACTAAACTGCCCAAGCGTAGGAGCAACTGAAACTTTAATAATGGCAGCATCATTAGCGGAAGGAAGAACTACCATTGAAAATGCTGCAAGAGAACCTGAAGTTCAGGATCTGTGCCAAATGCTTAATAAAATGGGGGCAAAAATTTACGACTCTGGTAAAGAAAAAATAATTATTGATGGTGTTAATAAACTTGGTGGTTGTATTCATAAAGTAATACCAGATCGAATAGAAGCTGGAACTTTCTTAATAACTGCGGCGGCGACCTCCTCTTCAATAACAATTTCTCCTGTGATTCCTAATCATCTTGAAGCTGTTACGAATACTCTTCAAAAGAGTGGTAGTAAAATTACCATTAAAGGTAATTCAATCACAATAAACCCTAAAGAGCTTAAGGCAGTAAATATAAATACTGCCCCTTTTCCAGGTTTTCCAACTGATTTGCAGGCACCATTCACAGCTCTAATGACAATAGCCAATGGTGAATCAAAAATAACCGAAACAATTTTCGAAAACAGAATGAATCATGTTCATCTACTTAATAAAATGGGGGCAAATATAAAATTAAACAAAAACGTAGCTTCTATCAAAGGTGTAAATACAATTTATGGTATGGATTTAATTGCCTCAGATTTAAGGTCATCAGCTGCATTAATAATCGCTGGAATTATAGCTAAAGGCAGTAGTAGAATCTATGGTTTAGAGCATTTAGATAGGGGTTATGAAAATTTTGAATCAAAATTAAAAATATTAGGTATCAAAATAAAAAGAGAATTTGTTGAAAGAGGCTTCACTAACAAAGAATATAAGATTTCTTCTAATACTGACGAAATTCCCAAAACCAGAGCTGCCTAAATTATAATTTTTGAATTAATTAATTTAGACGTAGGCGATATTTACTAGTGAAATACAACCCAAAAATAATAACAACAATACTAAAAAGCGATTAGACCAATTTCTATTTAAACCACTAAATTCAAATTCATTCATGCCCAGGTTCCACCATTAGAACCAAATGCTGTAAGTATAGTTACTGCAACAAAAAGGTAAGGAATAAATTTTAAGGATAATTTTTTTGCTTGAGCTTGGAACATTGTTTTTTCTTTTTAACATAACACAATATTACTAATCATGAAGTTATCTGCTAGAAAAAAGGACATTTATTAGCTTTTAGCTACAGAACTGTATCGTATATGCTTAATTTTTTATTTTTTTTTTAAATTATTGTCAGCAAATCAAATAAATTAATCACTGTGTTTTTATTAAATGGATTTTAACTAATACCAAATGTGATCTGGATAGCTCTTCCTTAACTACCAAACGAATAGTCAATAAAATGATTTTTGTTATAATAAAAAAGTTCATTATTTTTCAAAAGCCTTGGGAGCGTGGTGGAATTGGTAGACGCACCGCACTCAAAATGCGGCACCTTCGGGTATGTCGGTTCAAGTCCGACCGCTCCCACTTTGATGAATACTTATAGTCGATTCGATATCTCTTTCAAAAAAGGAAAAGGTTGTTGGCTATGGGACAAAAAAGGTAAAAAGTATCTTGATGCAGTCGCTGGTATAGCAACTTGTAGTCTTGGTCATAGCGATAGAGTTTTAAGAAGAAGGCTATCAACTCAACTAAAAAAGATTCAACACATATCAAATCTCTATAATATTGAAGAACAAGAACAATTAAGCGCAACTTTAACTAATATGAGTTGTGCTGAAAGCGTCTTTTTCTGCAATAGTGGTGCGGAAGCAAATGAATCAGCAATTAAATTAATTAAAAAATATGGAAATACTGTAAATAAAGATAAAGAATCAATTATTCTTGCAGCAGAATCTAGCTTTCATGGCAGGACGCTGGCAGCCTTGAGTGCTACTGGTCAGCCTAAATATCAAAAAGGTTTCGAACCAATGATTCAAGGGTTCAAATTTTTTAAATTTAACAATTTTGATTCGGTAAAAAAATTATTTGAAGAGTGTGAAAATAATGATCAAAAAGTTTCCGGTGTTTTAGTTGAACCAATACAAGGAGAAGGTGGTGTAATACCTGGAAGTAAAATATTTTTTAAAAACCTAAGAGATATATGTGATAAATATAATTCTCTTCTCATTTTAGATGAGGTCCAAAGTGGAGTAGGTCGAACTGGAAAAATGTGGGGTTATGAGAATTTAGGAATTGAACCTGATGGATTCACCCTTGCTAAAGGATTAGGCGGAGGACATGCAATAGGAGCATTATTGGTAAAAGAAAAAGCCAACATTTTTTCTCCAGGAGATCATGCAAGCACTTTTGGGGGGAACCCTTTCGCCTGTAAAGCTGCCCTAACTGTATTAGAGGAAATAAACAGAAGAAATCTTATCAATAATGTTTATCTAAGAGGGGAACAATTAAGTGCTGGGTTTGAAGAATTATCAAAAAAATTTCCAAATATTATTAGCGGAAAAAGAGGTTTAGGTTTGATACAAGGTCTTGTGATCAATGATGATTATGCTGATGCAAAAAAAATTACATTAAAAGCTTTTGATAAAGGATTACTGGTAGTTCCTGCAGGAGGAAACGTTGTAAGGATCGTGCCACCATTAGTTATATCTCTAAGAGAAATTAATATTCTTTTGGATAAGCTAAATTCAATTTTTGAAGAGTTATAGCAATTTAAATTTTGAAAAATGCAAATCTAAAATTTTTTGAATTATTATCACCTAAAGATGAAAGGGATAATATCAAGTTAGGTTTATCAAGAATTAAAAAAGCACTTCAAGAACTTGGTAATCCTTGCAAGAATATCCCCGCGATACAAATTATTGGAACCAATGGCAAAGGATCAATCGCGGCATATTTAGAAAGTATACTTTTTGAAGCTAAAAGGAATTTTGGTGTAACGACATCTCCTCATCTTTTGGACGTATGCGAGAGGATTAGAGTTAATAAAAAAAATATTAACAACACTGATTTCGAAAAAATCTATAGATTAATAGAAAAAAAATTTGCGACATTAGAATTAACTCCTTTTGAAAAGATCATTTGCTGCGCACTAAATTTTTTTGACCATCAAAAAGTTGAATTGCTCATTCTTGAAGCTGGCTTAGGGGGACGATTAGACGCTACAACAGCCCATAAATCTAGACCAATAATTGCTATTGGGAATATTGGCTTAGACCATAAAGAATTTCTTGGAGATACGATTGAAAAAATTGCCAAAGAAAAATTAGCAGTTATTGAAAAAAACTCAATTGTCATCTCATGCAACCAAAATAGTCAAGTTGAAAATTTAATAATCAAAAAAGTTAAAGAGGTTGGAGCAGAAATTATTTGGAAAGATTCAATTTCAAGCAGCTATGAGCTTGGATTAAAAGGAATTTTCCAAAAGAAAAATGCTTCAGTAGCTGTTGGAGCAATTGAAGCGCTGAATAATTTGGGATTTAATATTAAAGAAAAACACATATCTGAAGGTCTTAAAAAGACAGCTTGGAACGGAAGGCTAGAAATAATAAATTATTTCAATAAAGAAATTCTTGTAGATTGTGCGCATAATTATCCCGCTGCAAAAGCACTCTCTAATGAGCGAAGGAATTGGGAGAATGAAGATAAAGGAATTTATTGGATTTTAGGTGTCCAAAGACAAAAAGATATTTACGCAATATTAAAAACACTTGTAAAGAAAAATGATCACTTGTTACTTGTGCCAGTTCCAAACCAACCTAGTTGGCAATTAAACGATCTCTCTGAGATTAAAGAAATTGACTTTAAAAAAACAATTGAATTTAAAACATTTCAACTTGCCATTGAGTATTTATTTTCTTTAGAAAAATGGCCACCTAATCATCCTGTTCTAACAGGTTCTATTTTTTTAGTTGCTGAATTTATTAAATTTGCAAATAAACAGAAATGTTAAATATTAAATTGTTCCTTTACTTCCCAACCTTCCAATTTTCCTGGATTTAATAGCCCTTTAGGATCAAATTTTAATTTTGCTTTTACTTGATCTGCGTCAACCACTCCTAGGCCTCCGCCTTCGACAGTTAAAACATGGGGATTAAAAATAAACGCACCAAGTTTCTTACAATCTTCCATTATTTCATTTAATTCATCTACCCCATTCCACTTTAATACAGGCAAAGCCGCTAATCGCGGTGATCCTTGTTGAGACACTGCCTCTAAATGCCAAAGAACTTTTCTACCCCATTTTTTTCTCAAAAAATCAATCAATTCTATTTCATTATTAAGAGGCAAAAGCATCTGTAAATACGTCCAATTTTTATCCCTAGACCTCATATGAAGCGTTGTATGATTCCATACGACTTCAGAAATTCCATTGACAAGTTTTTCTTCTTCCCCAAGGAGGGTAAATTCAACTTTGAATTTTTTACAAATTAGTTCGATGGTTTTTGTCCCTCCAAGAGTAGATTGAATTAATATCTTGTGACTTCTAGAATTACTTTTAAACCATTTTGGCATTTGATCTACAATTTCTTCTTCAAGAATTGCTCCAAGTTTCAGATCAATTGCTGCGCTAGTAAGAGTTTTTAATATTTCTATTGTTTTTTTAAATTCAATACAGTCGATAACTATTGAATACCACTTGCGTTTAATATCAGTAGCAAGTGTTAAAGAAGTAATTATTCCATTAGTCCCATAAGCATGATTTAGAGGTTCGGACTCTTCGGCATCAAATTTTAATAATGCAGGTTTTTCATTCATCGTTATTGCCTCTAAACCAATAAGATTTCCTGGATCTCTTAAAAATCCCCACCTAATGGATCCAATACCTCCTGATCCACCTGCAATAAAACCTCCAATTGTTGCAGTTTTCCAAGTACTAGGAAGTAACCTCAATTCCCTCCCATATTTTTCTAATTGTTTATTCAAATCTCCCATAACGCAGCCAGACTGTACTTTTACAAAACCTGTATCCGGATCAAATTCTTCTAACTTATTAAAGTGACTCATCTGCATTACAACTCCTTTAAACAATGGGACAGCTTGTCCATAATTACCTGTACCTGAGCCCCTTAAAGTAAGTGGGATAGAAAATTCCCAACAAATTTTTGCTACTTCCTTTACCGCTTTTTGATCACTAGGTCTTACCACCAAATCAGCAATACATTCGTCTAATTTTTCAGTAAGGATTGGAGAGTAGTTATAAAAATCTTTTGAAAGTCTTTTTATATCAGATTGGCTTTCAATAATCTCTAAGTTATTGACTTCCCTAAATTTGTCTATAAATTTAAGAATATTTGATTTCATTAATAAAATTTTTATTGTTTTGTATATAAATTAGCCGATTAGCAATATAAATCGCCTTTTATAAACACTTTTCTCTTTAAGGTACTCGAAAAAACATCTGCCCATCTTTGTGCATCTAAAATTACAAAGTCAGCAGGGCAACCCTTTTTAATTAAACCATCCCATTTTAAGTTTAATAATCTGCTTGGAGCTAAAAAAATAGAAGATAGAGTCATTCTCTCCCAGGGATTTAATTGAAGCATAGGTATCGAGCAAGACAACATATAAAAAGGGTCAAAATTACCAAATGGGTACCAGGGATCTTGAACGTTATCACTACCTAGAGATACATCCACGTGAGATTTTTGTAATTGCTTTATTGGCGCAACTGGTCTTTTTAATTGAGTAGTTTTAGTGTCTCGATTAAGCAGCCAAAAATTTGTTAATGGTAAAGCAATAACTTTTATATTTTTCTTAGCCATTTTTTCTCCTAAATTTGAAATCTCTTCATGACTGAGAGAAATAAGACTACTCAAATGACTACAAGTAATCGGAATACTATTAATTTTTGAATTTTCGATTGTCTCCAATAAGACTTTTATTCCTGCTCCAGGCTCAATAATTGATTCATCTATGTGCAAATCAATTTCTAATTTATATTTACTAGCGAGAAGAAGCATCTTTGAAAGAAATTTACTAGTATCTTTTTTATTAAAAGGAGGAACAACAACACCCCCTAAGATGCCTCCATGAGAGGAAAATATTTTTGCTAACTCTTCTCCACTAGAAGTATCCCAGAATTCCAATGGGGCTAGAGCAACAAATTGTAATGTCAACTCAGATGAAAATTTTTTTTGTAATTTAAAAAGTTCAATCCAAATATCTATCGGTTGACATTTGTATGTATCAATATGACTTCTAATAGCTCGGTATCCATTTTTTATGGCAAGTTTTAATGATTTTTCAACTCTCTTAATAACCTTATCAGAGGTTCTAGTTTTATGTTCTTCAAGATTTACTGCTAATGCTCGTCCATAGTTTGATTCCAGATTAGGAAAATCTTCCCATGTAAAGGATTTATCAAAATGCGAATGCGTTTCAACAAATCTTGGAAATAAAATATTTTTTGGTTTGGCAACTTTATTTTTTAACGGCTTTAACTCAGATACGAATCCATCCTCCCAGCTGATGGAAATTGAACATAAATCCTCTACATCAATAATGAGGTTATCAAACTCTTCTATTAAACAAAGGCTTCTGGGAATAAGAACCTCAGCTTTGCCGGAATTACTCAAATTTTTAAATTTTCTTTTATTTTAAAACATAAGAAAACTTTAATGTATAAGAAAATAATTCAAATTTCGCCAAAAGATAAAAATAACTATGAAAATTTACCCTTGAGTTGTTAAATTTATAAATGTGAGGCGGGCGTCGCCAAGTGGTTAAGGCAGCGGCTTGTGGCGCCGCTATTCGGGGGTTCGAATCCCCTCGCTCGCCCTCAAAAAAATTGCAGCAAAATTATTTAACTTGTAATTTTGAATTAAAGTTCATAAAGAAATTCCTAGAAAAGTGCTAACTAAAACAAAACTAGACGAAAAAAAATTTCAAAGGAATTCAACTATAGGCAGTTATTGGATAACCACATTTGGATGCCAAATGAACAAGGCTGATTCTGAGAGAATGGCTGGGACATTAGAGAAAATGGGATATACCAGAGCAGAAAATGAATTAAATGCCGATTTGGTCTTATACAATACATGCACTATCAGAGATAATGCGGAGCAAAAAGTTTATAGCTTTTTAGGAAGACAAGCAAAAAGAAAACACAAAACACCTAACCTTAAACTGGTTGTTGCAGGTTGCCTTGCTCAGCAAGAGGGAGAGTCCTTACTAAGAAGAGTCCCAGAACTTGATCTTGTAATGGGACCTCAACACGTAAACAACCTTGAGAATTTACTGGGGAAAGTTGATTTAGGAAATCAAGTTGCTGCCACAGAAGAAACCTTCATTTCTGAAGACATAACAAGTGCCAGAAGAGAAAGCTCTATTTGTGGCTGGGTTAATATCATTTATGGATGTAATGAAAGATGTTCATATTGTGTAGTTCCATCTGTAAGAGGTAAAGAGCAATCAAGATATCCAAATGCGATAAAAAGTGAGATCCAAAAATTAGCTGATGATAATTTTAAAGAAATTACTCTTTTGGGTCAGAATATTGATGCTTATGGTAGAGATCTTCCAGGGACTACAAAAGAGGGAAGGAAAGAAAATACTCTAACTGATCTTTTATATTATATTCATGATGTTCAAGGGATTCGCAGAATAAGATTTGCTACTAGTCATCCAAGATATTTTTCAAAAAGATTGATTCAAGCTTGTTTTGAACTTGATAAAGTCTGTGAACATTTCCATATTCCCTTCCAAAGTGGAAATAATGAGATTTTAAAGCAAATGTCCAGAGGATACACCATTAAAAAGTATAAAAATATTATTGAGCATATAAGATCATTAATGCCAGACGCATCAATCACAGCTGATGCAATAGTTGCTTTCCCTGGAGAAACCGAACAACAATATCAAGATACATTAAAGCTAATATCAGAAATTGGCTTTGATCAAGTAAATACAGCCGCATACTCTCCAAGACCAAACACTCCCGCAGCAGTTTGGTCGAATCAACTTTCGGAAGAGGTAAAAAAAGCTAGATTGCAAGAAATTAATGATTTGGTCGAGAAAACTGCTAGAAGAAGAAATCAAAGATACATTAATAATATCGAAAGCGTTTTAATTGAGGGTTTAAATCCAAAAAATTCCTCGCAAATTATGGGTAGAACTAGAACAAATAGATTAACTTTCGTAGAGATTCCAAATAACATTCAATTTAATTTTTCACTGGGTGATGAAATAGATGTCAGGATTAATGAAGCAAGACCTTTTTCATTAACAGGTGAACTTTTCAAATAATTTTTTCTAAATGATCAGGGAAAAGAAAAAATGTATTGGATTAATATTTGGTGGTTATTCCAATGAACATGAAGTATCTATATCCTCTGCAAAAACAGTTTTTCAAGCATTTAATTCAGAAATAAACAAAAAACGCTTTACTATTAAAGCCTTTTACATAAACAAATTTGGAGATTGGATTGATAGTGACAGTTCTGAAAAAATCCTAATTGATGAAATTGAAAATAATACAACAAAAAAACAAGGAATTTTGAATCAAGAAAAAATTAACTTCCTAGAGGGAATCGAATTTCAAAATGTTGATGTATGGTTTCCTCTTTTACATGGATTTAATGGTGAAGACGGATCAATTCATGGCTTACTGAGATTTACAAAGAAACCTTTAGTCGGATGTGGAATTATAGGCTCAGCACTTGGAATGGATAAAATATTGATGAAAACAATTTTCTCAAACCTAAAACTTCCACAAGTTAATTATCTTGTTTTTCAAAATGAAGATCTCAACGAAAAAGAAGTCAAAAATAAGTTAATCAATGAAATTAAAAAAAATTTAAATTTTCCTATTTTTGTTAAACCCTCGAACTCTGGATCATCTCTTGGCATCTCCAAAGTCAAAAATGAATCGGAAATATTACAATCATTAGAAAAGGCTCAGAAAATAGATCCTAGAATCTTAGTAGAGGAAGGTTTGGAGGTAAGGGAGATTGAATGCGGAATAATTGGGAATTCAAAACTATTAACCTCTGAGATAGGCGAAGTGAAATACGAAAATGATTGGTATGATTACGATTCAAAATACAACTCAAATAATAAAATAACTATCCCAGCTGAAATAGATTCTAAAATTACTCAACAAATTAAAGAAATCGCTATTAAAAGTTGTAGAGCATTAAATATTTTTGGTTTTGCCAGAGTAGATTTCTTTTTAGAAAAATCTTCAAATAAAATCATGTTAAATGAAATAAATACAATTCCTGGTTTTACCAAAAACAGTATGTTTCCAATGCTATGGAAAGCTTCAGGTTTAAATATTGAACAACTTGTGGCTAAACTAGTAGATATATCTCTAGATTTATAATTCAAGTAAAATGTTGCATGGAATTCTTTGGCTACCTTTACTTTTTATCTTTGTTTTATTGACTGCTCTAGGATGGTTAGAAAGAAGAAGGCAAAATCTTTTTAGAAGTTGGGCAAATGGTTCTGAACTTTGTAAGTTAGATAGTTCAGGTGCAGCCTCCTTAAGGGACGGTGAATTGAGATGGAGCGCATTTGAAGCTGGCACATTTGAAGAAAAAGATAGTTTCACAATCAAAAAACTTGAATTAGTTGAGTTAATGGCCCTAACTTCTGGAGAGGCCCCTCTCACAAAAGAATCTCAAGGAAAGTGCCGATTGAGATTAGTAGGAGATGGTAAAGAGATGGATGTACCTTTTTCAGATGCAGAACAAGCTAGAGCATGGATGGACCAATTGATGGAAAAAGCTAGATGTGATTTGTGAAAAAACTGCAAAAAATTAATAATAAAAGCTTCTTATATCTAATTTTATTTTTATTTTTAACAAGTTTAATAAGCCTAAAAACTCTAAAAAAGGTCAATATTCAGGACATAAGAATTTCTGGTAGTGAATTATTCTCTCAGAATGATCTGGTAAATAATTCATCTTTAAAATTACCACGCCGATTAATTTTCATCAAAACTAATTTTTTAGAAAAAGAGTTAAAACAAAATTTATCGCTCAAGAATGTTTCGGTAAACAGAGAATTATTCCCTTTTGGTTTGAAAGTTCAAGTTAATACAAGAACTCCAATAGCTTACGGCGAGAAAATATTAGATGAAGAAAAAATATTAGGCTTTATTGATAAAGATGGAATTTTTATTAATAGAAAAAATGTAGACGAAAAAAATTTAAACAAATTAACCATACAAGTTTTTGGGTGGAAAGAAAAATTTAAAAAGACATTATCTGAAATTTTAATTGCCCAAGAGGATTATGAATTTGAGGTAGTTAAAATAACTTTTTCAACCAATGGGTTTTTAACTATTGAGGAAAAAGATTTAAAAACAATCTTACTAGGATTTAATCCAAGTTTAATCAAAAATCAATTACAAATAATCAATAACCTAAAAAATGAATTTAAGAAAAATAATTTTTCTGAAAAAATAGCGAATATTGATCTTACTGATCCAAATAAACCAAAAATAAAAGTGTTCAAACCCTAATATTTGGAAATTGATTTTAAATTATTTTTTTTAATTATTGTAGTGTTGGTGAGGGTTAAGCATTTAAAAAGAAATATTTAGAAAATAAATATTTTAAGGATTTTCCTAAACAAATCCCTACAGATGAGCTTAGTGAGTTCATAATGCACCCAATACTAGTATCAGTTCCCTATTAAGAGATGAGCTTCGGTAACAATCCAAACTTTGATCAATCGAGAGAAATCCTTCCCAGTCAAAACGCCAAAATAGAAGTTATTGGTGTAGGCGGGGGAGGAAGTAACGCAGTTAACAGAATGATAAATAGTGATTTAGAGGGTGTATCATTTAGAGTCCTAAATACTGATGCACAAGCACTACTACAGTCTTCTGCAGAACGTAGAGTTCAACTAGGACAAAACCTTACAAGAGGTCTAGGTGCTGGTGGTAATCCAAGTATTGGTCAAAAAGCCGCCGAAGAATCTAGAGATGAGCTTCAACAAGCTTTAGAGGCCTCTGATCTAGTCTTTATAGCCGCTGGAATGGGTGGCGGTACGGGTACAGGGGCTGCTCCGGTAGTTGCTGAAGTAGCCAAACAAAGTGGTGCTTTAACAGTAGGTATAGTAACTAAACCATTTTCTTTTGAAGGAAAAAGAAGAATGCGTCAAGCAGAAGAAGGAATCGCAAGGCTAGCTGAAAATGTAGATACTCTCATAGTTATTCCAAATGATCGATTGAAAGATGTTATTGCAGGAGCTCCCCTCCAAGAAGCATTTAGGAATGCTGATGATGTTTTAAGGATGGGAGTCAAAGGAATCAGTGACATAATTACTTGCCCAGGATTAGTAAATGTTGATTTCGCAGATGTAAGATCTGTAATGACAGAGGCAGGTACGGCCCTTCTTGGTATAGGTATTGGTTCAGGAAGATCTAGAGCATTAGAGGCAGCACAGGCAGCAATGAATAGTCCTCTATTAGAAGCAGCTAGAATTGATGGGGCTAAAGGTTGCGT
Organism: Prochlorococcus sp. MIT 1314; assembly: GCF_034093315.1. GTDB lineage: Bacteria > Cyanobacteriota > Cyanobacteriia > PCC-6307 > Cyanobiaceae > Prochlorococcus_A > Prochlorococcus_A marinus_Y. The sequence goes on from NZ_CP139300.1 coordinate 764,321, forward strand.
TATAAATATTACCGGAGGCAAAGACATGACCTTGGAAGATATGACCTCCGCATCTGAAATTATTTATGATGTTGTTGATCAAGAAGCGAATATTATTGTAGGTGCAGTTGTCGATGAGGCAATGGAAGGAGAGATACAAGTTACTGTAATTGCCACAGGATTTGAAACAAACCAACCTTTAAGTCAACAAAGAATTAAAAACAGATTATCAAATCAACCTTTATATAATTTATCCGATAATAAAGAGTCAGGAGCAAGTATTCCCGAGTTTTTGAGATTAAGGCAGAATAAAAGAGATATAAGTTAAAAGGTAGAATAAAGTGACTCGGTTATCTCGCCTGCCTCAAGCATCCCTTGTGGCTGCTACCTTCCGGTCCTGACCAGGTTTAGGCGTTAAAACCGCGAAAGGCCGAGTCACAAACATATTAGCAATTCTTGATTAAAAAAGATACATAAATTTCTTATGTTACCTTCAGAACTCGTAAAGTATAAAGAAAAATCTCAAAAAATTATTGCACTAACTGCATGGGACTCCATATCAGGATCTATTGCAGAACAAGCTAATGTTGATCTCGTTTTAGTGGGAGATTCCTTGGCAATGGTTTGTTTAGGATATAAATCGACATTGCCATTAACTTTAGAAAACATAATTTATCATACTAATGCAGTTTCAAGAGGATTTAAAAAGAAAATTGAAGAACAACCCTTGGTCGTATCAGATATGCCTTTTCTGACTTACCAATGTGGAGAGGATAAAGCTGTGGAGTATGCAGGAAAAATTATTCAGAGCACTTATGCAAAGGCTGTAAAGGTAGAAGGGGCTGAACCAGAAATACAAAAAGTTATTTCTAGATTAATAAGAATGGGAATCCCTGTTATGGGTCATATAGGTCTTACACCACAAAGCTATCTAAATCTTGGATTAAAAAAACAAGGAGAAAGCTTAGAAAGCCAAGAAAAAATCAAGAGAGAGGCTTCTCTTCTTGAAAAGTTGGGATGTTTTTCAATAGTTCTTGAACATATTCCTGATTTGCTTGCTAAAGAAATACAAAAGACTTTAACAATTCCCACAATAGGTATCGGTGCAGGTAATCATTGTGATGGGCAAGTAAGAGTTACTGCAGATTTGTTGGGTCTTAATGATAATCAACCACCATTTTGTCAGCCGATTATAAAAGGGAAGGAATTATTTAAGGATAAATTGAAAGAATGGGTAGACTCTGAAAGACTTAAGTAATCTCATCCCACCACTTAAACATGGCAATAAGAATTTGATTACTAAGTTCCATTCCTTTTGGATCGCTTAAAAAGAATCTATTCCCCTTTTTCACTAAAAGTCCACTTTCAAGAAATCTTTCCCATTCTTCAAGCAATTTACTTAGGTTTCTTTTGAATTTTTTGTTTTCCCAGTTTTGTTCTTTAAACACCTCCTGGATATCTACACCCTCTTTAAGTCTCAATCCCAACATGATTTTCTCATCAAGTTCTTTATAGATAAAATCTTTATTAGTTAGGGATGAATCTAGATTAAGTTCACATTGCCTAATTACCCATTCTTTATATTCTTTACTAACTCTTGGTCTAGTTAACTTTTCTCCCCAAGGAGAACTAGTAGAACCTTGACCAAAACTCCACCAGCCTAATCCACTCCAATAAACTCTATTATGTCTGGATTGATGACCCGGGAGAGAATAGTTTGAGATTTCATATCTTGAGTACCCTGAGTTTTTTAAGATTAAATGAGTTGATTGACTATTTCTAAAAGCCTCATCATTAGTTGGAAGTTTTAACTTTCCTAAATTAACTAATTTCTTAAAAACAGTTCCATTTTCAATATTTAAATCGTAAATAGATATATGTGGTGGTAAAAACGTTATTGCCTTTTTTAAGTCATCTTGCCACTCATTAAATCCACTAAATGGCAAATTTTGAATTAAATCTAAGCTCCAGCTTTTTATTAACCCAGAATCATATTCTCTCTTCAACCATAAACAAGATTTTTCAGCATCCACTCTTAAATGCCGCCTTCCCGAGTTTTGAAGTATCTGATTATTAAAACTTTGTACACCGAGACTAAATCTATTTATACCAGCATTTATGAATCCATAAAGATCATCTTGATTAAAACTTGCTGGATCAACTTCCATGGTAATTTCAGCACCATAGTCAATTCCATAATTTTCTTTAAAAATATCAATTAATTCTTTGATTTGTTTCGGATCCAAAATTGATGGTGTGCCACCTCCTAAATAAAGTGTCGAAAGAGGTGATTTATGCTTAATTGACAATATTTCCTTGTATAAAAATTTCAAATATTCTTTAACAGTTTTGCTTCCATAACCTTGTAAAGTTTCAACATTGTTTCCAAGTGGAATAACTGCAAAATCACAATAAAAACACCTCCTATGGCAAAAAGGGATGTGTACATAGGCACTTCTTGGAAACTTATTCATAATTTAGATTCATTTTTAAGCTCCAAAAAAGTATTAAGGATCGAAAAAAACAAAATCCTTATTTACTCAATTAATAAATCCTAGTAGATTATAGATATGACAGATATCTTAGTATTAATTTTATTTGTATTATCTGGGGCTGCTTCAGGATGGCTTGGGGTTGATTTATTGCCAGTAGACATACTCAAACAGGTATCTAATGTAGAAGGTTTCAGAATTGTTTTAGCAATTATTGGTTTGTTTATAGGATTAGCAGCAGGTTTTGTATTCCTTCAACTTAGAAAGACGTTTCTTGATCAAATAAGGACGATGCCCACAGACTTATTAGTAAGTAGATCAGTTGGCTTAATTTTAGGATTACTAGTAGCGAATCTCCTTCTTGCTCCAATACTATTAATTCCTTTCCCTAGAGAAGTCTTTTTCGCAAAACCTCTAGCAGCTATATTAAGCAATATTTTCTTTGGTGTACTTGGTTATAAGTTAGCAGATACCCATGGGAGAACATTTTTAAGATTATTCAATCCTAATAATACTGATGCTTATCTAGTTAATGAAGGAATACTGCCCGCTGCAAGTCCAAAAATTCTTGATACCAGTGTAATTATTGATGGCAGAATAAATGGCCTATTAAGTTGCGGATTGTTGGAAGGACAATTAATTGTTGCTCAAAGTGTAATTGATGAATTACAAACTTTAGCTGACTCAAGCAGTAACGAAAAAAGGTCAAAAGGCAGGAGAGGTTTGAAATTGTTAAAAGAATTAAGAGATTTATATGGGAGAAGACTTGTAATAAATCCAACAAAGTATGAAGGTAATGGGGTAGATGAAAAACTTTTGAAAATTACTGAGGATATGACAGGAACTCTAATTACAGCCGACTATAATCTCTCGCAGGTTGCGGAAGTTAAAGAATTAAAAGTTATGAATTTGAGTGATTTAGTCATTGCTTTAAGACCAGAAGTACAGCCAGGAGAATCACTTAATATAAAAATCGTGAGAGAGGGTAAAGAAAAAATGCAAGGTATTGGATATTTGGATGATGGAACAATGGTTGTAATTGATGAAGCAAAGAATTTTGTGGGAAGCAGATTAGATATTGTTATCACAGGAGCACTACAAACTCCTACTGGAAGAATGGTATTTGGAAAACTGATCAATAATCCTGAGTCAAACAAATCTTTTAAATCACCAGCGACACAGGGCTAATTCTAGCTAGAATCAAATCAATCTTAATTTTGTGATACAAATGACTGTATCTGCTCCTTATTACGGCGAAAACACCGTTATGAGGACCCCGCCCCCTGATCTTCCCTCCCTTTTACTGAAAGAGAGAATCGTTTATCTTGGTTTGCCATTATTCTCAGATGATGATGCAAAAAGACAACTAGGAATGGATGTTACTGAGCTAATTATTGCTCAACTTCTTTATCTAGAGTTTGAGGATCCAGAAAAACCGATTTATTTCTATATCAATTCTACAGGAACAAGTTGGTACACTGGTGACGCAGTTGGTTTCGAAACAGAAGCTTTCGCTATCTGCGATACAATAAGTTACATTAAGCCTCCTGTACATACAATATGTATTGGACAAGCAATGGGGACAGCTGCAGTTATCCTTTCATCTGGCACGAAGGGGCAAAGAGCTGCTCTTCCACATGCCTCTATTGTTTTACATCAACCTATAAGCGGAGCAAGAGGTCAAGCAACTGATATCCAAATAAGAGCTGAGGAAGTTTTGAAAAATAAAAAATCCATGCTAGAGATTTTATCTCGTAATACTGGAAAGACTATCGAAGAACTCTCTAAAGACTCTGACAGGATGAGTTATCTTAACCCTCAAGAAGCCCTTGATTATGGAGTTATCGATAGAATACTCACAAGTCAAAAAGATTTGCCAAATAAAATTTAATTCTCACAAACAACTATTTTAAAATCATGCCTATAGGAACTCCAAGCGTGCCTTACAGACTTCCCGGAAGTCAATATGAAAGGTGGGTTGACATATATACAAGACTGGGTGTTGAAAGAATTCTTTTCCTTGGACAAGAAGTGAATGATGGTATTGCTAATAGCCTTGTTGCACAAATGCTTTATCTAGATTCTGATGACAATTCCAAACCTATCTACCTTTATATAAATAGCCCAGGAGGATCAGTAACCGCTGGCTTGGCTATATATGACACTATCAAATACGTAAAAAGTGATGTAGTAACTATTTGCGTAGGCCTCGCAGCCTCAATGGGTGCGTTCCTATTAGCCGCTGGTACAAAAGGGAAAAGAGTTGCTTTGCCTCATAGCAGAATAATGATTCATCAACCCCTAGGAGGAACATCTCAACGCCAGGCAAGTGATATTGAAATTGAAGCTAAGGAAATTTTAAGAATTAAAGATATGTTAAATATGTCTATGGCAGATATGACAGGTCAATCATTCGAGAAAATTGAAAAGGATACAGACAGAGATTATTTTCTAAGTGCAGAAGAGGCAAAAAACTATGGCTTAATTGATAGAGTAATCAAACATCCAAGCGAAGCAAATCAGTCTTAAATTTTCTAAATAAATATTTTAATTTTCATTTTTAAATTAATAATTTATTGGTTTATTTACACATTTAATGTCTAAAATATTAATTATCAAATGCAAAGAAACTAGAACTAATGACCCAACTCTTCTACGACACAGATGCAGATCTAAGTCTTTTAAATAATAAAACAATAGCGATAATTGGATATGGTTCACAAGGTCACGCACATGCCTTAAACCTTAAAGATAGCGGTATGGATGTAATTGTCGGATTATATAAAGGAAGTAAATCTGAAAGCAAAGCTATTAACGATGGACTAAAAGTGTTTAGTGTTTCTGAAGCTTGCGAAAAAGCAGACTGGATTATGATTCTTCTTCCAGATGAGTTTCAGAAAGATGTTTACCTTAAAGAAATAGAACCAAACTTAAAAGAAGGTAAGATATTAAGTTTTGCTCATGGATTCAATATAAGATTCGGACTTATCAAACCTCCTGGTTTTGTGGATGTGGTAATGATTGCACCAAAAGGACCTGGGCACACTGTTCGATGGGAATATCAGAATGGGCAAGGGGTTCCTGCATTGTTCGCAGTAGAGCAGGATTATTCTGGGAAGGCAAGATCATTAGCGATGGCATACGCTAAAGGTATTGGAGGAACAAGAGCTGGGATACTTGAAACGAATTTCAAAGAAGAAACAGAAACTGATTTATTTGGCGAACAAGCAGTTTTATGCGGAGGCTTATCTGAACTTGTCAAGTCGGGCTTCGAAACCCTTGTAGAGGCGGGATATCAACCAGAACTTGCTTATTTCGAATGCTTACATGAAGTTAAGCTAATTGTTGATCTAATGGTAAAGGGAGGCCTATCTCAAATGCGGGATTCCATTTCAAATACTGCAGAATATGGAGATTATGTAAGTGGTAAAAGACTTATCAATAGTGATACAAAGAAAGAAATGCAAAAAATCCTGAAAGATATTCAAGACGGAACTTTCGCTAAGAATTTTGTAGAAGAATGTGATAAAAATAAACCCTTAATGACAAAATTAAGAGAAGAGAACTCAAAACATGAAATAGAGAAAGTAGGTAAAGGTCTGCGAGCTATGTTCAGTTGGCTGAAATAAATTTATTTTTAATATTTCTTGGATCGATTGGTTTTGATTTATTGATCGGTGATCCAAGATTCTTTATTCACCCTGTTCAAATAATTGGCTTTTACATAAAAAAAATATCTGATTTATTCATAAAAAATTGTGGAGAAAATAAAAATATATTATTTTGGGGCGGTTTCATTATCGCTATTTCTACTATTGGAATAAGTTTTAGTTTAGGGAAATTGATAGAACTTAGTTATATGCAATCAAAAAATAATCTTTTTAGTGGATTTTTAATTTTTTTAGGACTTTCAAGTTGTTTTGCCACTAAAGGACTTATTTCAAGTGTAAAAGAGATTGCAGAGCTAATAGAACGCAAAGAAATTAATGACAAAAATGAAAACGCAATCAAAGAGAAAGTCCAAAGAATAGTAAGTAGGGATGTAAGGTCATCTTCGATGGAACATCTTATGAGATCAAGTACAGAAAGTCTTGCAGAAAATTCAGTTGATGGAATATTTGGGCCATTATTTTGGATATTTATTGGAATCGTTTTAATGAAGTTTTCAATTTTTCTACCAGGTCCTTTGTCACTTGGTTTTTCTTATAAAGCCATAAGCACATTAGATTCAATGATTGGTTATAAATATGATTACTTTAGATATTTGGGTTTTTTCAGCGCAAAAATCGAAGATTATTTCACTTTTATTCCCTCAAGATTAGTTTTACTGACATTACCTTTAGTTAGTTCCAAAGTAAATAATTATTTATCAATCATAAAAAATAGTTATCTAGATGGCAAAAAGTATGCTTCCCCTAATTCAGGGATTTCAGAAGCTATATTTGCATATATCTCCGGTATTAAATTAGGCGGAAAAAGTAAATATCAAAATGAAATTATTGAAAAGCCAATCATCAATTCAAATGGAGATTTTTGTAATAGAGAGAAAATCAAGTTAATATGTCAATTAATTTTGAGATTACAATTTTTATGGATAATAATTTTTATCTTAATTTTTTTTATAATTTTTAATCCAAATTAATAATAAATTAGTTTTAAAATTATTAAAATAAACAAAAAGTCTCAATGCAAGAACAAAACTCTTCAATGGAAAATAAAAATAATGATTTAACAAATAGATCATTAACTAACAATAAATACTCGAAGTGGGTAGATAATCAGGGAGATGAAGTAAAGAATGTTTTTGGATTTAATAATAGTGCTGAGCTTGTAAATGGTAGAGCAGCAATGATCGGATTCTTAATGTTAGTATTAACCGAGTTAGTTTTTAAAGGTAAACCTGTGACGTCTTCAATTTTTGGTATTAATTAAAAATGGGGGGGAAAAAATCTAATCCAATAAAAGTATTCTTATACATATCCGTATGGGTAATAATTTGGGGAACTTTTGGTTCTCTTATTGATTATCCTCTTTATAAGAATAAAATTTATTTAGAGGGTAGTATTTATCAATATCTTACTTTCGCAATTACAGCTATAATTTCCATCATATTTGCAAAATTTATTTATAAAAAAATTGAGTTATAAAAACTTGTATCTAAATTTTCTAATAATTTTAGCTGGTTCATTGTTGTCATTTGACTCATAAAGTATCCATTGATGTGTCTCAGTATCATGATCACATCCATAATTACCAGATAAATTATCGTAACTTGAGAGGTATGAATGACAATATTGGTCTGCCTCAAAAGCAGAATCATAACCTGTTAAAAAATATATCAAGAATAAAACAAGTACTAACAAAAAAAATACTGAAAAAATTAAATTAAATACCTTCATAACAAATTCTAAAATTTAAATATATCATCTAAAAAAATTTTCCGATCTAAAATACACTTAACGTCCAATATTAAAAATAAAGTCATGGAATTCTTGATTATTTAGATATAAGATGACTAAAAGTATTAAGATTATATTCAAGCCAAGAACTAGTGATCCAATAATATTTATTTGTTTTTTACCTGGTAAGGTGTATGTAATCTCCTTGTCTTTAAGAAAAGAAGCTAGGCCTTTTTTTTCTTTTTTTGAATATTTTTTTTCAACATCAGTTTTAACTTCATCTTCAGAAAAACCTTTTACCATTTAAATTTCAATAACAAATTAATAATATTCGAAAAAAAGAAATTATTTTAATAATTAACAATTTTTAATTACATATTTAATCATAAATGATTCTTTCTCATTAAGGTATTTCTTTAAAAAATAAGCTTTAATAACTTCCGACTGCAAACCCAATAAACTAGATTGACATTTGAATTTATCTTGATCAAATGCTACTAATTGAAGTTGTTCTATTTTAGAAACTAATCCTCTACATACTTGATTTTGAGGATCTTTAATACATTTACTAGATTGATTTATAATTATGGGCTTTATTGGTATTGTTTCTGCCATAAGGAAATTAGATAAAAATAAAAATTTCAGGAATAATATAGTTAATAATTTCATTACTTCTCAAGATATAAAAATTAAGATGACCTTGAAAATTTGGGGAATTGAATTAATAGCATTTTATTGAAATTGAAAAAAAAAGATGCCCTACAAGAGCACCTTAGTCTAAAAGGAAGAATTAGATAAACAAATTATCCTTGAACTCTGTCCTTAAATAGTTTACCCGCTGAGAATGTAGGAACTCTTTTAGCAGGTATTGCTATTTTTTCGCCTGTCTTAGGATTTAATCCCTGTCTTGCAGAACGATCTCTTGGCTCAAAAGAACCAAACCCTAGTATGGAGACTTTTTTGCCATCCACTACTGAATCAACAATAGTTTCAATAGTTGCATCAACTATTGAGGAAACATCAGTTTTTGTGGCTCCTGTTTGAGCCGACACAACGTTTACTAAATCAGCTTTGTTCATTGAATTTTTTATAAAGCAGAGATTAAATAGACGAAGAGTTTTAAATCAAGTCTAAAAACCTCGAACTTGCACATCATATGGGGCAAATACAAATCCGGCAACCGAAAATGCCGGTGGCGCAAAGCTTTATACAAATCTCAGGGACATTTTTAGCTATATAATTTAAGTTTGTTGCCTAAAATTTTTCTTATATAAAAAATTAGCTCAGTATTTAGAAAACATCTAAACCAATTGGTAATACTGGATTTAGCCATAAAAAATTCAACTGAATCTATCAAAGAAAAAAATTTCTAAAGGTTAGGAAATTAAGAATTTGAACTATTTATTATATTTTATTAATTTTCAGATATATTTCCTTCTCATCACATGAGGCAGCATAATTTTTATTTTGAAATCAAGAAAAATCTTGTTTTCTCATAATAAAAGTCTCTTTCAAAATCGTTTTCTTCACTGAGCAGATGGAGGGGTGAATTGTAATAGGTTAAAAAATTAATATTCTCTAAGATTTAATTAAGTTGATTAGTGAAACCATAAATTTGAGTTTTTTTTTAAATTTTGCATCTATTATTCAAATATTAATAATTTGAATAAATTATCTCATTATTTAACTAACCAATTATAAGGAGACAGTGACTCATATCAATAAAGGTAACCCATTTCCTTTAGGAAGTTCTCTAACTGGACAAGGAGTAAATTTTTCTCTGATAGCCACAAATGCAGAATATGTAGAAATCTTATTATTTGAAAAAGAGGACTCTGTTATACCAAAAAACATACTGAAACTAGATCAAAATCATAATACAGGTCCTTACTGGCATGCTGAAATAAGAAATCTAAATGAAGGCTGTATTTATGCTTTTAGAGTAAAACAAAAAAGTAATGGGATTAATAATAATTACGAAAAGAAAGTTTTAATTGATCCATGTTCAAGGGGTATTACTGGTTGGGGAAGTTATAAAAGAGAAAATGCATTAAAAACGCATGAAAATACCAATTCTTGCCTTAAAAGCGTTGTTTGCGATAGAAAATTATTTAATTTTAAAGATTATCCAAGACCGAAACATTCTTGGGAAGAAACAATTATTTATGAACTCCATATCAAAGCCTTCACAGAATCAACAGATAAAGATGAGAGTTGTTTAAAGAAATTCTTAAAAAAAATTCCGTATCTTAAAGAATTGGGGATTACAACAATTGAATTACTTCCGATTTTTTGTTTCGATCCAACTGATGCACCAAATGGTTTAGAAAATTTCTGGGGTTATAGCCCAATCAATTGGTTTACTCCGCATTTTGAATATCTCTCAAATGAATCTGCAGTGAAGAATAGAGATGAATTTAGAAGATTAGTAGAGGAGTGTCATAAAGCAAACATTGAAGTCATCTTAGATGTCGTATATAATCATACTTCTGAAGGAGATTCTCATGGCCCTGCAATATCTTGGAAAGGTATAGATGAAAATCTTTATTATTTTATTGGAAAAGATAAAAATTATCAGGATGTTTCTGGCTGTGGGAATACTATTGCAGCAAACAGAGGGTTAGTTAGAAAACTAATAATTGAATCATTGAAATGTTGGGCAAGTGAATTAGGAGTTGATGGTTTTAGATTTGATTTAGGAATTGCCTTATCAAGAGGAGAAAATCTATCACCACTCGAAAATCCTCCCATTTTTGAAGATATAGAATGTGAGCCAGAACTAATTGGTATCAAGTTTATCAGTGAACCATGGGATTGTGGTGGTTTATATAAAATAGGTGATTTCCCATCGAAGAATACCTTTACTTGGAATGGTCATTTTAGGGATGACTTGCGGAGATTTTGGAAGGGAGATAAAGATACAGCTTGGAATATGAGCGATAAAATAAAAGGTAGTCCATCTATTTATAAAGAAGATAATATTTTTCCGAAATCAATAAATTTTATTACTTCACATGACGGATTCACCCTAAAAGACTTAGTAACATTTAATAGGAAACATAATTTTTCAAACAAAGAACAAAATAGAGATGGTGATAACCATAACAATTCTTGGAATCATGGGATAGAGGGGCCAACTACAAACTTATCAATCAATAATTTAAGAAAAAGACAACAAAAAAATCTTCTTCTTAGTTTACTTATTTCTAGAGGTGTTCCAATGTTACTTATGGGAGATGAAATAGGAAGGTCGCAAGGAGGTAACAATAATTCTTGGTGCCAAAATAATTTGTTGGGTTGGATGAATTGGGATAATAGTCAACAAGATATGGAATTATTAGACTATTTTAAATACGTTATAAAAATCCGAAAAAAACTTATAAATATTTTTAATCCAGCATTGTTACCTAATAATCATAAACATGAAAATATTCCAAGATATCATTGGCATGGGACAAAGTTAGATAACCCAGATTGGAGTAGTTGGTCTCACACAGTTGCCTTTAGCATAAACAAAGGCAAAAGTAATCCTCTGGTCTGGATAGGCTTAAATGCATATTCAAAAAGTATCAATTTCCCCTTACCAAAATGTAATTATAAGTGGTTAAAAATTATTGATACTAGTATGAATGAGATTTCTGAACCCTTAACTGTTAATGAGGAATCTGTTTTAATTAATAGTAGAAGCTCCCTACTAATTATTTCAGAAGAAGTCTTTGGATCAAAAAATTTTATATTCTAAAAGCGGGCGGCGGGAATCGAACCCGCATCTTCAGCTTGGAAGGCTGAGGTTTTACCACTAAACCACGCCCGCAAATAGTAATAGAATTACCATTGCAATAATACAATATCAAACAATCACCAAAGTAAAAAGATTGGAAAATTCACACTCGAAAGAAAATATCACCAGAGCAACAACAAGATTAATGTTCTCCTATGGTCTTGGAGACGCAGGCACGGGGTTAGTAGCAACTCAATTTGGTTTTTTTCTGTTCAAATTCTTTATTTCGGCTGGTTTACCTGTAATAATTGCTGGATCATTATTAATGTTAATTAAGATATGGGATGCAATAAATGATCCTTTAATTGGGTGGTTAAGTGATCGGACCCAATCAAGATGGGGGCCAAGAATCCCTTGGATGGTAATAGCATCAGTTCCTCTTGGTTTTTCTTTAAGCGCAATATGGTGGACACCAACAGGTTCAGTACTAAACAAGACTATCTACTATGCCATAATTTCCATAATTGTAATGACTGCTTATACAAGTATCAATCTTCCTTTTGCGGCTCTATCAACTGAAATTTCCGAAAAAACAGCAATAAGAACAAGGTTAAACGCCGCTAGATTTACTGGTTCAATCATTGCAGGATTAACTGGTTTGATAATTGCTGGAGTTGTTTTAGGTTCTGAAGGATCAGCAAATAATGAATATTTTTTAATGGGTAAAATAAGTGGTTGTATTGCAGTTACAACAACATTAATATCATGTTGGGGATTGGCTCCATTTGCAAAAAAAGCTAGAAGACCTTCAGGGAAAGTAGAAGCTATAACACTTCAATTCAAAAGAATCTTCAGAAATAAAAAATTTCTCAAAGTTATTACTCTTTATATTCTACTTTGGTGCGCCTTACAATTGATGCAAACTGTAGCTTTAATCTATGTAGAGGATGTACTTAAGGTGCCAACAGATATTGCGAAATGGATCCCAATACCTTTTCAAATTAGCGCCTTAGTAGGTTTACAAATATGGACCAGAGTATCAAATCAATTAAATAGAATTTCAGCCTTAAACTATGGAGCGATTATATGGATCATTTCATGTACGGCAGCATTATTTTTACCTTCTTTATCAAATATTCCTGAAGTTGGTAATAGTATATTTCTAAATGCTAGTAACATAATTTTTTTCATTCTTTTAATTTCCATAATCTGTCTAATTGGCATTGGAGCTGCAACTGCTTTTCTCATCCCTTGGTCACTACTTCCTGATGCAATAGACGAAGATCCAGAGAAACCAGCTGGATTATATACTGCTTGGATGGTACTTATTCAGAAGATTGGGATTGCATTAAGTGTTCAATTATTAGGCTTTTTGTTGTATTTGTCTGGTTATCAATCATGCTTTGTTGATAAAGATAGTTTTAATATTGTTGAACAATGTACCTCAGCACAATTAACTATTAGACTATGTATTGGCTTTATACCCTCAGTATTGGTAATAATTGGTCTTTTAATAATGCGGAAATGGGATCGAAAATTAATTACGAACTAATATAAAGATATGAATTACCTTAAGTTTTTTAACAGACTTTTAAGCAGCTTAATTATTGGCGGGCAAGCAATTAATTTTATCTTTAGAGGTAAAATATCTAAAAATGATCTTTTTGACCAACTAATGGAGTCAGGTCCTGGAAGTTTATTAATTGTATTAATTACAGGAATTGCTGCAGGTACAGTCTTTAATATTCAAGTTGCGTCACAACTTACAAGTATGGGGGTTTCGAGTGAAATAGGAGGTTTACTTGCAGTAGGAATGGCGAGAGAAATGGCTCCCCTTCTAACGGCTACTTTAATGACTGGAAAGGTTGCAACCGCTTACGCTGCTCAAATAGGTACGATGAAAGTTACAGAACAAATTGAGGCTATAACAATGTTAAGAACCGAGCCAGTCCAATATTTGGTGGTTCCAAGGTTACTATCGATGGTAATCATGTCACCGATACAGTGTCTTTTGTTTTTATCTGTAGCTTTGTGGAGTGGACAAATATGGAGCACAATTTTTTATAAAGTCCCCCCAATAATTTTTTGGACATCAGTAAGATCAGGTAATGTGAGTTTAACTAGCACAGACTTAACTGCAATGTTAATAAAATCTGTAGTTTTCGGATTACTTATTTCAATTATTGCTTGTGGTTATGGACTCACTACTAAAGGTGGACCAAAAGAAGTTGGGACAAGTACAACTGGTGCGGTTGTAATGACTCTCGTTACTGTATCTTTAATGGATGTATTATTAACACAAATTTTATTTGGATAATTCAATGTTCACCACTAAATCAAAAAAAGAAGAACCAGTAATAATTTCACCATCATTTCAATTACCAATCATTCTAATAATTTTAAGTTTTATGCTTTTATTTTTAAATATTGGTTCTTTGCCAACAATAGTTTTTGCATCTTTTAGCTTTTTTTTATTACTTCAATCATTTACCTTAAGAATAAAAATAACAAGTGATGATTTTATCGTTTTACAATTTGGTAAAGAGATTAGAACTTTTCCATTCAAGAACTGGATATCTTGGAAATTCTTTTTTCCTATAATTCCAGGTATTTTTTATTTTAGAGAAAAATCTAGTCCTCATTTATTACCAATATTATTTAATCCAAAGCAATTAAAAGACGAACTTCTAAAAAAAGTTGACTCTCTGGAAATTAAAAATTCCTAAAAATTAATGTTTGCTTAATCATCAAATTTATTTAAATGAACAATACAGAAATTTCAAACAATAATCCTGAGAAGGAATTAAAAATAGAAAAAACAATTTCAGACGATAAAACCAAACCAATTACTAGAAAAAATTCAACACAAAATAAAAAAATTGCTTCAAAAAACGATAAATCAAATAAATCATTCCATGAAATTTCTAATGAGATTTTTAGTGATCTCGTTTCAAAAAAAGACTCTTTAGTTAATGAAATAAAAGAGTTAGAAACAAAAAAAAATGAATTAGAACAAGATATTGAGTCAAATTTTAAAGGACAGTCAGATAATATCGCTAAAAAAGTTAAAGGCTTTCAAGAGTACCTAACTGGGGCTTTGCAGAATCTTTCACAAAACGTTGAGAAACTTGAATTAGTCTCTCAACCAATAATCGTAAAACCATCTCCGCTTGATGAAAAAAAGCAAGATAATAAAGAAAATAATGTGGTTAATGTTCCCGCTCTTTCTGAAACATTTAAGCCAGATGAAGAGATTATAAAAAATTGCTTTTCAACTTTTACAGAACAGCCTGATTTTTATGCTGAACCTTGGAAGTTGAGACGAAGTCTTGATTCATCAGATATAGAAATAATGTATGATTGGTTCTTTAACATGGGTGGTAGAGGCTCTCTTGAAAGTAGAGGATCTCGACAAAAAAATGCCTTATTATCCGCTGGTTTAATATCTATTCTTGGCGAATTATATGGAGATCAGTTTCAGACTCTTATCTTAGCTTCGCAGCCAGAAAGATTAGGAGAATGGAGAAGAATTCTTCAAGACTCACTCGGCCTCACAAGAGATGACTTTGGACCTAATAGTGGGATTGTTCTTTTCGAAAGGCCTGAAGGTGTCATCGAAAGAGCTGATAGATTAGAAGCTAATGAAGAATTACCATTTATTATTATTGATGCAGCGGAAACATCTGTTGAAATTCCAATACTTCAATTCCCATTGTGGCTTGCATTCGCCGGTTCAAATAATGAAATTTACGACGATCTTGAACTAAACTAATCTTTATGAATATTTTAATAATCATTGCAAGTTATCTTTTAGGTTCCCTGCCCACAGGTTTTTTAGTTGGAAAATATCTAAAAGATATAGATCTAAGAACTATAGGTTCTGGATCTACAGGTGCCACAAATGTCTTAAGAAATGTAGGGAAATGGCCAGCACTTTTTGTTTTTATTATTGACGTTGGAAAGGGTCTTTTTGCAGTAAAAATTGCTCAATATTATACAGATCAAGGATTAATAGAAGTAATTGCAGGTATATCCGCCATTGCAGGACACATATGGCCTATATGGCTTAAAGGGAAAGGAGGAAAAGCTGTAGCAACTGGACTAGGGATGTTTTTAGCTCTTTCTTGGAAAGTTGGACTAGCTTCTCTTGGGATTTTTCTTATAGTATTAGCAAAAACTAAATTTGTATCATTATCCAGTATTTCAGCTGCAATATTACTTCCTGTTTTTATGTTTTTTTACCTAGGTAATTTTATTCACTCGTACTTTTTTATAAGTTTTATTGTCTCATTATTAGTTATCTGGAAACATAGAACAAATATAACAAGATTGCTTAAGGGAGAAGAATCCAAAATCAATGAGAATTAATAGATTCAAATATTTCCAAGAGAGCTTTATTTGGATTTAGAGCTTTTGATATTGATCTACCGATAACCAATTTAGAAGCACCATTTGCTATGGCTTCAACTGGAGTCATAATTCTATTTTGATCATCTTTATTTTCAATTTTTAATCTAATACCCGGTGTAATTAGTTCAAAATTATTCTTATAAATCGATCTCAAAATTTTTGCTTCCCAAGGGGAACAGACACACCCATCTAATCCAGCATCAAATGATAACTTTGCGAGTCTCAATACATTATCCTCAATTGAATTCTTCCTATCAAGATCAGTTTGAAAATCTTTAAGAGAAAAACTTGTTAATACAGTTATGCCAACAATAAATGGAGGTTTTAGATTTGATAAGGCTGCACCTTCTAAAGATGCCTTTTTTGAATCCTTAAGAGCTTTAAGACCCGCTGAAGCATGCACAGAAATTATATCAACCCCTAATTTTGATACTTGGTAACATGCTGCACTCATGGTATTTGGAATATCATGAAATTTTAAATCTAAAAAAATTTTTTTATTTAAAGCTTTCAATATTTTAATAACTCTAGGACCTTCCCTAACAAAAAGCTCTAAACCCACTTTCACCCACTTAATATTAGGACATTTTTCTAGAAGTAATTTTGCTTGACTTAGATCTAGTCCATCAATTGCTAATATTATTTTATCTTGTGAATTAAATCTTTTGTTCATTTATTTTTAGTTTTCAAACCTCTTAATTACTTTTTTTCCAATTTGCAAAATTTTACCCTCTAAATCTTTTTTTGAATCAAAAACCAGATCAGGATTTGTTACTTTCTGGCTATCAATCTTTACACCACCTCCTTTAATAGATCTTTTGGACTCACTGCTAGATTTAAATAATTTTAAAGCACTTAGCAAGTAAAAAAATTTAACCGGAAAAGCGATCTCTCTTAATGAAATCTCTGGAATCTCTCCAACTTTCTCTTTATGTCCAAGGAATAATTTTTCGCAATTTGATTGCGCTTTTAATGCTTCTTCAGCCCCATGGAATAAAGTAGTAACTTCTAAAGCCATTCTTCTCTGTAATTCACGAGGATTTGATTTTTCAATGAAACTTAAATCTAATTCAGTAAGTAATTCAAAATAGGTGGGTATTATATGATCGGGCACTTTTTCTAATTTTGAATACATTGAAAGAGGATCTTCAGTTAAACCTACTGTGTTAAATTCAGATTTACTCATCTTCTTAATTCCATCTAAACCTGTCAAAATTGGCAGCAGAACACCAAATTGCGGGTCTTGTTTAAAATGCCTTTGAAGATCTCTTCCTATCGCAATATTAAATCTCTGATCTGTACCTCCAAGCTCAATATCTGATTGAACAACTACCGAATCGTAACCTTGTAATAGTGGATATAAGAATTCATGCAAAGCAATTGGAACTTGCGAAGTGTACCTTTTATTAAATTCCTCCTTAGCTAGCATTTGACTAACTGTTGCACTCCCCATTAATTCAATTATCAAATTAAGATTTAATCCTTTTAACCATTCACTGTTATATCTAACTTCTATTCTATCTTTTGAATCAAAATCTAAAATAGATTCATTGGCTGGCTTTCCCATCCCTAGTTGAGTTAAGTATGTTTTTGCATTATCCTTAACTTGTTTTTCCGATAACTGAACTCTTGTTTTGTTTTTTCCGGTTGGGTCTCCAATTTGAGCAGTAAAATCCCCAATAATTAAAACTGCAATATGTCCATTATCTTGGAATGCCCTAAGTTTTTTAAACAATATGCTGTGCCCAAGATGAATATCTGTTCCAGTTGGATCGATCCCGAGTTTAACCCTTAATTTTTTATTATTTTTTTTCGCATGATCAATTATCTCCGAAAAGGTTTGATCTGTTCCCTTAATTGGAAAATATTCTTCTATTCCTCTTGACAGCCATGATGGCAATATTAAATTATCTGACATGAAGCTTTAACCGTTAAATTTAAGAAGTTTTATCAAGTTCATCCTTCATTCTTATTAAGGTTTTATTCATTTGATCGAACATTTGATCAGGAGTAATCCCAAATTGACTTAACTGCGTCTTTAATTGTTCTACTGTCATTTTTGCTTGAAAATCTTCGGACAATTCAAATCTCTTCATAAAAACCTTATAACGATCCATAAGAGATTCCATTTTTTTTATAAACATTTTTTTCCCTTCTCTGTCAAATTTGCCATAATCAGAACCAAGTTTCATAAGTTCTTGGTAATCTGTAAAAAGCTTTTTAGCTTCTTCTTGAACGATGTCTGACTCAAAAAATCCCATTTCTATTTTTTTACTTCGCAAGATTAAGGCTCAATTACAAGATAACAAGAATCTTTTAAATTGATTAGAACATTAATAAATTTTAGTTTATAAATAATTCTTTGATTTATATTTTTTCAGAATTAAATTTAGTAGACATGTTTCATAAATATTGGAAAAATTTAACGTAAATAATATTTCAAACCAAAATAGACAATTTGAACTATTTGGTTCAAATGTAAATACATCAATTAATTTTCAACACTCAAATAATCTAAAAATCAAAGGCGAAATCCTAACTGAATGGAGAAATAGAATATATAATCACCAATTCAAAATTTCAAAAGATACTCACAATAAAACTTTGCACCAAACAAGTCTTCCTGTAAGTAAAATTTCCAATGAAAGAAAAATTGATCCGTTTTCTCTACAGCCATTATCATTGAACTTTTGGAGAACCAATCAACATATACACAATGGCCCAGCAATGTATTTTGTAATTGACTCGATGGAGAGTTCTAAAATAATCCTATATATAGGAGAAACAAATTCAGCAAATAAGAGATGGAAGGGAGAACATGACTGTAAAAATTACCTCATGAACTATAAAGAAGCCCTAGCTCATAACAAACTCACAAGTCACCAAGATATTCGTTTCTTCTTAGATGTACCTAAAGAAGTAAAATTAAGACGTAAATTAGAACAGCAACTGATATATTTATGGTTACCACCTTTTAATAAAGAAACTCGAGATAGGTGGGCAACTACTTTCACAAACAACTAAAAGTTAATTAAATCGATTTTACAAATGCAATTTTCCACATTCCAAAAAAATCTAGATAACTGGCAAGGTGCTTCATTAATTTTTGGAGTTTTAGAGGAAGAAATTGCAAGTCAACTTGAAAACATAAAATTTGTTGTTGACACAAAATTATTACTAAAAAAAGTTACTCAAAAAAAATTCAAAGGAGAAAAAGGAAAAACTTTAAACTTTGAATTTTTAGATCAAAAATTAGAAACTTTAATCATAGTTGGCCTTGGCAAATCAAAAGACCTAAATAAAAGTGATATAGAAAACTCTATAGGAAATCTAGTTAGGAAAACTGTTGATAAAAACGAAAAAATCAGCATCTTGCTACCTTGGGAATTAATAAATTCACAACTAGAAATAAATCAATTAGCAGAGTCAGCCAGATTATCTGCCTATAAGGACAATAGATTCAATAAGAAAAAAGATGAAAAGAAAGTCCTTAAAGAAATAGAGTTTTTGAATTTAAAAAAAATTGAGAATATTAACTTTGAAGAGACAGCACAAATATGTGAAGGTGTAGAACTAGCTAGAAGACTTGTAGCCGCCCCTCCTAATAGTCTTACACCTCAGGAAATGTCTATACAAGCTACTCAAATAGCTAAAGATCATGGTTTGGAAGTGAAAATTTTAGAGGCAAAAGATTGTGAAGATTTAGGAATGGGTGCATATTTAGCTGTAGCAAAAGGTTCTGATCTAGATCCTAAATTTATACATCTTACTTTAAAGTCAGAGGGGCCTATAAAAGAAAGGATTGCGCTTGTTGGGAAGGGTTTAACCTTTGATTCTGGAGGATACAATCTGAAAGTAGGGGCTTCTCAAATTGAAATGATGAAATATGATATGGGCGGAAGCGCTGCAGTTTTAGGTGCAGCAAAAGCACTTGGAGCAATAAAACCAAAGGGATTAGAAATTCATTTTATTGTGGCTGCTTGCGAAAACATGATAAATGGATCTGCAGTACATCCTGGAGATGTAGTTAAGGCATCTAATGGCAAGACAATTGAAATAAATAACACTGATGCAGAGGGTAGACTCACATTAGCTGATGCTTTAACTTACGCATCCAATTTAAAACCGGATTCAATCATAGATCTCGCCACTTTAACAGGAGCTATTGTTGTTGCATTAGGGAATGATGTAGCTGGATTCTGGAGCAATAATGATGATCTAGCAAATGGCCTAAAAGCTGCATCAAGTCAATCTGGAGAAGAATTATGGCAAATGCCTTTACAAAAATCTTATAAAGAAGGGTTAAAGTCTCATATAGCTGACATGAAAAATACAGGTCCTAGAGCAGGTGGGTCAATAACCGCTGCTTTGTTTTTAGAGGAATTCTTTGATAAAGAGATTAAATGGGCTCATATTGATATTGCTGGGACTTGTTGGACTGATAAAAATAAGGGAATTAATCCATCAGGTGCAACCGGTTTTGGAGTTAAAACTCTTGTTCAATGGATTAAAAATAAATAAATATATTTCAATCATTTATTCCAAAGATTTATTGATCTAGCGTTATCACCCCATAATTTATCCAACCTCTGATCTCTCCCACATGAGAATCTATAGAACTTATATTTCAATTCATTTTTCTCTGCAAAATCCTGGTGATATTCTTCAGCCAACCAAAATTGACCTTTGAATTTTAGTTTTACAGCTATTTTTTCTAATGGCACATGCAATTCATTAGAGGCGGAAACAATTGCATTTATTGCATCACTTTCCTCAGTTGCATTTTTAAAAAAGATCACTGGCCTATAAGAATCTCCACGATCACAAAATTGACCTTTGCCGTCCAGAGGATCAATATTTCTGAAATAGAGCCTAAGTATCTCGGGTAAAGTTACCAATTTGGAATCATAGTCTACCAAAACCACTTCCTGATGTCCTTCATGATTTTCGTAAGTAGGATTTTGCAAATCTCCACCTGAATAGCCACTTTGTACGAAATTTATCCCCTTTAATGACTCTAAATCATGTTCTAAACACCAAAAACAACCTCCTGCAAGAATCAATTCCTCTGCAAAAGCGTTTAAAGGGTTAACAAATATTGAAAGAGCAACTATTAGAGATAAGAGGTATTTCATTTCTTCATTATAAAGTTCAAATAATGGAATTAATAATCTCTTTAGCAGCTCTTTGAACTACACCCTCTTCGCCTAATTCTTTTTTTAAAAAGGCATAGCCTTTTTTAATTTTTATTTTTTCTGATTTACCTTCAAGAATCCTACAAGATTTGTAGAAGATTTTCTTCTCGTCAAACTCTCTCTGTACAAATTCAGGAATTATTAGCTTATTAACTAACAAATTTACTGGTGAAATATATCTTACTTTAAAATTGAGAATTTTTCTGGCAATAAAAGCAGTTATTCTACTTACTCTATAACCAACTATCTGAGGTATTCCATATAAAGCTAATTCCATATTAACTGTCCCAGATTTGCAAAGAGCAATTTTAGTCAGCGTATAAATATACGGCTTTAATCTTGCGTTATCTTTTTGAGAGATCACTTGTCCTTTAACTTGATATTTTCGAAAGGCCTTTTTCAATCTTTCATCAAAAACTCTCCTACAGGAGGGAATATAGACAACCAAACTTGGATATTTTTGTTGTAACTTTCTAGCTGCCAGCATAAAAGTGGGTAAAATATATTTCAATTCTTGAGATCTTGAAGCAGGCATTAAAAGTAGGATATTTTGATTTGGGCGAAGGTTCAGAATAGTCCTGGCATCTTTCTTGAGAGGAAGTTTTTTTGTCAAATCAATCATTGGATGTCCCACCCACAAAACATTTCCACCCATCTTTTTATAGAAGGCTGCCTCTTTCTTGAAAATCGCAAAAATTTTATCAGAAAAATTTATTAAATTTGTCGTAGAATTATTCCCAACTCTCCAAGCCCACTCTTGTGGTGCAATATAGTAGAAAATTGGAATTTTAGTCTTCGATCTTTTTAATTTAATTCCAATGTTTATATTGGGTCCCATATAGTCAATTAAAATTAAGCAATCTGGAGGATATCTTTTCAGTAATTTATAAAATCTTTTTTGAATTCTTATTGTTGGGAGAATTAGAGGCAAAGCTTCCCAAATTCCTATTGCACTAATGGATGTAGTATCTTGAAGAATTTTTACGCCTTCTTTCTTCATCCTTTCACCACCTAATCCGCAAATTTCTAGATCTATAGAATTTTTTTTTGCTTCATCTAATAAAGCTTTTGATAACAAACTTCCGTGCAAATCTCCAGAGACTTCTCCAGTACTTATAAATATTTTTTTATTCATAAATTCACTAAAGGCATTGGTCCACGTCTTTCCTTAGATATTGATTCTTTTAAAAAACTACACAATCTTGAAGATGAAAGATCTAATTCTCCTATCATCGCTTTTTCTAATGAATTTGAAATAGCATCATTAGATTTAAAAAGTAGATTCCAAGTATTTTGTAAAATTTTTAGATCAAAATCCTTATTTTCAATCAAACCACTTCTTTTAATTCCAATCCTATTTAATCCCCTCAATCTTCCTGGATGACCTTCGGCTAAACAAAATGGAGGCACATCTCGATCTACTCTAGTCATTCCGCCAATCATTGCTAAATATCCAATATGTACAAATTGATGAATCCCCAGGCAGCCACCAATAATAGCTTTATCTTCAATCTTTACATGGCCTGCAACTTGAACACTATTTGATAAAACTATCCTGTTACCAAGTTCACAATTATGGCCTATATGACTGTAAGCCATTAACAAATTATTATTACCAATAATAGTCTTTTCTCCTTCATCAGTTGCCTTATTAATAGTTACACATTCTCTAAAAGTATTATTATTTCCAATAATTACTTCAGTAGAGGCTCCTTTATATTTAAGATCTTGAGGATCCAGACCTATAAAAACATTTGGGAAAACTTTATTGTTAAAACCAATTTGAGTTTTTCCTGTAACAACAGCATTCGGACCTATTTCAGTTCCTTTCCCAATAGTTACATCAGGACCAACAATAGCTCCTTGAGAGATAATGACCCCATCTTGTAATTCGGCACGTGGATCAACAAAAGCGTTTGGGTGCACTTTTACACCACTAAAGTTTGAATTTATTTCAGTATTTTTATTCTCCATATATCTAATCAACTAATGAAAACATTAATTCTCCAGCACAAACCAACTTCCCACCAACATGTGCCTCACCCTGAACCTTGCCAAATCTTTGTCTTTTGATACTCAATAACTTACAAGAAATTATCAATTGATCTCCAGGTACAACAGGTTTTCTGAATTTAACATTATTAATTCCAGCAAAAACGAAAAGTCCTTTAGGAAGATCGGGCATTTGTGTTACTATAATTCCCCCAACCTGTGCCATTGATTCAACAATAAGAACTCCAGGCATTATAGGCCTTTCAGGAAAGTGTCCTTGAAATTGAGGCTCATTGATAGTCACATTTTTTACTGCAACAGCTCTCTCACCAGGAATATTTTCTATAACTTTGTCTACAAGAGCAAAAGGATATCTGTGAGGTAATAAACCTAGTATGTTCTCAGAGGAGAGTTGATTATTTTCACTGGATAATTTCTTTTCCAAAATAATTAAAGATAAAGTTAATTTTTGAGCGATGAGGCCAATAAAGCGTTTAAAGAATGTGATCCTTTATAAACTAAAATTTGTGCCTTAGGTAACCCTACCAAAGCCAAGTCCCCAATAAGGTCTAAAATTTTATGTCTTATTGGTTCATTATCAAATCTTAATGGCGGATTTACCCATTCATCACCATCACAGACAAGTGCATTTTCCAAACTTCCTCCTTTTATTAAACCAAGTTCACTTAATTCTTGAAATTGATCCTTAAAACCAAATGTTCTTGCTGGAGCAATCATTTCAACGAAACTTTTTGGATTTAAATCAATCACAAAAGTTTGATTTCCAATTGCTTTGTAGGAAAAACTTATGGTAGATATAATTGTAATTTTTTCAGAAGGAGTTGCTGCTATCACTGAGCCTTCTTTATTTAAAATTATTGATTTATTAATCTCTCGAAAAAAATTATCTGGGTTTGGGGCCTTTTTTATCCCTACTCTTTCAAACTCTCTTACCCACTGAATTGCCGATCCATCTAAAAGCGGGATCTCTTTCCCATCAACCTCAATATGTATATAACTTAGCCCACAACCTGCAAGTGAAGATAATAAATGTTCAATAGTATATAAATTTCTCCCTCCTAATTTAACCGCAGTACAAAGCATCGTACTTCCAATCAAATGTTGACTTAGCTTAAAAATCTCATTAGGTTTATCTCTAAAAGAAACATAATATCCTTCTTTTTCATAAGAAGAAATTTTAACTCTAGTTTTTTCTCCACTATGAAGGCCTATACCCTCTTTGGAGACAATACCAGCTAAGGTATAGCAAGAATCGTAATTAGTAGGCCAAGAAAACACTTAAAACTTCCATCCAACTCCAAGTGTATATCTCCAATCTCCACTTAGGTCCTTACTAGCAATATCTAATCTTAACGGACCAATTGGCGTTTTAACACCTATTCCTCCACCTACAGAAAAACCTGAACCTGATTTTTTTAGTAATTTACCGGGTTTTCCTGGGACATCATCTTGGGAGCCCAAATCACTACCTGCATCAGCGAATAAAGCCCCTGAAATCATCCTCCAAACAGGAAATCTATATTCTGCAGTTCCTTCAACAAAGGTTTTACTTACAGCTAGGTCACAAGATGACCATCCTCTTACCGATGAGGTTCCCCCCATGCAAAATGCTTCATAAGGAGGTAATTCTCCAATAATTGTTCCACCTTTTAATTGAAACCCAATAGCTTGAGGGCAATCATTATCGGAGGGGTCACTAGACCTACATCCTTTTGTTAAATTTATAAATCTCGTAGGAATGAAAACTGCATATGAGGCACTCATTCGATTGAAAGTTGGTGAATTTTCGCCTAAAGGAACGAACTGTTCGCTGCCGATAGTAAGTTTATTTCCAGCGGTTGGGTTAACTGGATTATTTAAATTATTCCTAGATGTATTTGCGATGAAACTTACTAAGGTATTTTCTTCTGGGCACGAGCCATCTGAAGGTGTATATCCTATACAAATTATTTCATCGATATTTGCCGTTGTGGGCGTCATATCTCCGTAAGGCTTTCTATTGCCACTACTATCAATCATTCTTACTCTTTTAAAATTCATCCCTGCAAGAACCCTCCATTTAGCAACTTTAAATGGATCTCCACCATTAAGAGGTCTCGAGAAAGAAAAACCTCCTCCTGTTTTTTCCAGAATAATAGAGGAGAAAGAATCTGAACTAGAAGCATTCGTGTCATCAACTGCATATATCTTTCCATTACTTTCACTTCTAAACTCTTGAGGATAATCCCTACTTAAAAACACATTAGTCCTGAAGGAAGTCTTATGCTTATCCCCTTTAATCCATGGATCAAATAAAGAAAAATTATAAGTTGTCGAATATTCACCAAAATTTAGGTTAAGACTAGTTGACCATGCTCTACCTAGTGCATTCGATTCCTTCAACCCCATTGAGGCAAAGATACCTGAACTATTGCTATAACCAAGCCCTCCAGTCAACGATCCTGTCCTTTGCTCGCTTAGATCTAGAAAAATTATGACTTGGCCAGGATTTGCATTATCAGGACCAAGAGACACCTTGACATCATCAAATAATGATGTGGTATACAGTCTATTTATATCAGCTTCTAAAATTTTTCTGTTAAATATAGTGCCAGGTTGAGTTTTTAACTCTCTTTTTATGACCCAGTCTTTTGTTTTCCCTTTTCTAGGCTTTCCATCGATAATAGATTCCCCATCAGATCCTGGGAATCTTAATTTTATATCAGATACTATACCTTCAGAAACATTTAATGTTACTAGCCCGTTTTCTGAGATTCTATCTGGGCCACTAATTCTAGCTAAAGAATATCCTTCACTTTCATAACGCTTTTTTATTATTTCTATCTTATTTTGTAATTCTTTGAGGTTAAGTGTGGTGCCATAAAAATTATTAAAAATATTATCTAGGTATGCATTAGAGATAACAGAGTTACTTGGTTTGAGTTCAACTTTCTTCAAAATTGGATTAGGAACGACCTGTACAATTAGTCTTACTCCTAATGGCCCATCTTTAGATTTTATTTTAACTCCTGAAAACCAACCACTAGCATATATTGCATTTAAATCTTGATTTAATTTTTGATTATCAACAATACTTCCTGGCTTTATACTCATAGAATCATATGCAGCTAATTCAAGTTTTCTGCCCTCAGGATGATTTTCCCAGCCTTCGATAATTATTTCTGAGATAAGAACACTTTCTTGATTAATTTTTTCTTTATTTTCTGCAATTAAGAAATTTTTGTTTTGTTTATTATCCAACCCGCGGAATAAACCTTTTTTAAGATCTTTTATTTCATAAGTTATGATTGATTGATCAACATCATTTGGCAAATACTGAGCAGCTAGTTCTGAATTATTTGATATTAAAATCAGGGGAGAGCAAGCAATATTTGTGAATACCTTTCTAAATTTTAAAAACTGTTTTTGCATAGTATTTTTTGATTTAGATAAATAGCGAATGAAATTATTGAATCGGGTTAAATGAAATCGTTTATTCTTCTATTAATTTCACTATAAGCTTCAATTAAACCACCTAAGTCATTTCTAAATCTATCTTTATCTAGGCTTACAATTATATCATTTTTTTGATTGAGATCCCACAATCTACAATTATCGGGACTTATTTCGTCCCCTAGAAGGATATTATTTTTACAGTCATAACCAAACTCCAATTTAAAATCTACTAGTTCAAGCTGAATATTTTTAAAAAAACTTTTAAGAATTACATTAATTTTTAAAGTTAAATCTATTATTAAATCTAAATCTTTAGGGCTTATTATGTTCAATATTTCAATTCTATCTTTTGTAATTAACGGATCATTAAGTTCATCATTTTTAAGATAAATATCTATCAATGGTTTTGGCAGAACTGTGCCAGGTTTGATAGTCGTTTGTTTACACAAAGAACCATAAGCAGTATTTCTCAGAACAATTTCTAAGGGGATTACTTTTATTTTTTTTGCAATAATTGTATTCTCATTTTTAAGTTCAAGAAAATGAGTTGGAATATTATTCTTTATAAGAAGTTCAAAAATTCTTGAACTTATTAGGCAATTAAGTTTCCCCTTTCCTTCAAATTTAGCTTTTTTCATAGCATTAAAAGCTGTAGCATCATCTTTAAATTCAATGATTACTTTATTTGAATCATCATGAGAAAAAACTTTTTTTGCTTTACCTTCATAAATCAATTCATTTATATTATTCATTAATTTAGGACCTCATTGATTACAAAAAGTACGATTTATAATTAACATATTTAATAGAGATCAACTTTTCAGAATAGTTATTTGCATTTTAACTGATTATTCATCGAAACCTCATAACCTTCAAAAAACAAATTTATGAGTATTAATTCAACAAATTATAAAAGCAACATTAGATTAGAAAATATTTTAATAATTGGGAATGGCGGAAGGGAAAATTCTTTAGCTTGGGTTATACAAAAAAATCAATTAGTCAAAAAAGTTTATTTAATACCTGGGAACGCTGGATCAGAAAGAATAAATAAATGTGAAAGAATAAAAATTGATATAAACAACAAAAATGAATTAATCGGAAAGCTTAATTTTTTGAAAATAGATTTAATTGTAATAGGCCCAGAAATACCTCTAGCGAATGGATTAGCAGATTTTCTTCGAAAAAATGACTTTAAAGTATTTGGACCAGGTAAAGATGGAGCAAGATTGGAATATAGCAAATCGTGGGCAAAGGAATTTATGCAAGACGCAAATATTCCAACTGCAAACTTTTGGAAAGTTAATACTCTAGAAGAAGCAAAAAAAATTATCCATTCATCACCGAGCCCACTGGTAGTTAAAGCTGATGGTCTAGCTTCAGGTAAAGGGGTTTTTATACCCGATTCAAAAGATGAATGTTTTAGGGCAGCAGAATCAATATTAAATGGTAAGTTTGGTGAATCTGGCAATATGGTAGTTCTAGAAGAAAAAATTCAGGGTCCAGAAGTTTCAGTTTTTGCTCTATGTGATGGAGAGAGATATATCTTACTCCCAACCGCACAAGATCACAAACGTCTGAATGAGAAGGATAAAGGTCCAAACACAGGGGGAATGGGAGCTTATTCTCCTGCTCCACTCTTAACAGAAGATTACCTTAATAGAATCATCAAGGAGATAATTGAACCAACAATAGATCAACTAAATAAAAAAAATATTGATTATAAAGGTGTTATTTATTTTGGATTAATGATCACAAAATCTGGGCCAAAAGTTATAGAATATAATTGCAGGTTTGGTGATCCTGAATGTCAAACAATAATGCCTTTAATGGATCAAAATTTTGTATTTCTTTTAGAAAAATGCTCAATGGGAAATCTAAACGGTGACGAAAAAATTAATACTTCTGATAAGGTTAGTGGTTGTGTCATAGCGACCTCCAGAGGTTACCCTTTTGAATATAAAACTGGCTTTCCAATAAAAATAGGAAAGATTGACTCAAACGATTGTCAAATTTTCGACTCAGGTACTTCTTTAAGCAAAGATGGGGAATTATTAACTGATGGAGGTAGAGTCTTAAGTATCGTCTGTCAAGATAAAAATTTCGATATGGTTTTTGAAAAAGCATACAAAAATTTAAAAGAAATAAATTTTGATGGAATTTACTACAGAAATGACATAGGCAATCAAGTGAGGAAAAACTTTTATAAGGAGAATTAAGATTATGGTAGATACCAATAATCGAGAAAGTAGAGAAAATAAAATCGCCAATAATGAAGATATAAAAAATAACTATTGGATTAATAAGATTATTTCTTGGTGGAGCGGGTTTAGTTTAAGAACAAAATTGTTAGCAATAGCTACTTTAGTCGTGAGTCTCTTGATGACAGGAATAACGTTTTTTGCACTTAATAGTATTCAAAGAGATGCAGGAATGAATGACACGAGATATGCTCGAGACCTCGGATTATTATTATCGGGGAACGTCACAGAATTAGTTGCTAATAACCAAAAAAAAGAAATTTCAAATGTAGCTGAAAAGTTTTGGAGATCAAGTCGAAACCTAAGATACATATTTTTTACTGATACTGATGACATAGTTCAACTGGGAATACCGATTAGTGCAACTCCAACAAGTTCAGATAGTCAGTTCCAACTAACTAGAAGATTAAAACTACCATCAGAATTAAAGAAAAGACCGCAATTTCCACTAGTCAGGCAACATGTTACACCTCAGGGTCAAGTAACAGATGTATTTGTCCCAATGCTTTGGAAAGGAAAATATCTTGGAACTTTAGCTTTAGGAGTTACTCCTAATAAAAAAGCCTTAGCCAGTGCCGCACTTACAAGAGAATTAACCATAGCAGTTTTTATTTCTATTTGGGTTTTAGTAATACTGGGAGCTGTATTCAATGCACTTACAATTACTAGACCTGTAAGGGAATTAGTAAGAGGTGTTAGGGAAATTTCAAAAGGAAACTTTAAATCTAGAATTTCTTTACCTATGACAGGAGATCTAGGAGAACTTTTAAATGGATTTAACCGCATGGCCACTCAGTTAGAAAATTATGACGAGGCAAATATTGAAGAACTTAAAGCTGCTCAAATAAAGCAGCAATCATTAATAGCTACTATGGCTGATGGTGCAATATTATTAGATTCTCAAGGAAAGATAGTACTTACTAATCCAACAGCAAAAAGATTATTTCGTTGGGAAGGAAGATTATTAGAAGGAAAATATTTTTTAAATGAGATCCCAGAAATTTTATCTAATGACTTACACACGAATATAGAATCTCTTTTAAACAGAGAAAAGGAGAAAGATGATTTAAGATTTAGCTTAGGTGAACCCCCTAGAACTTTAAGAATTGTCTTACAATCAGTACTAGATACTAACAAAGTTGAATTAAAAGGAATTGCCGTCACAATTCAAGATCTAACTAGAGAGGTAGAACTAAATGCGGCACAAAACAGATTTATTAGTAATGTTTCGCATGAATTAAGGACACCACTTTTTAACATCAAAAGTTACGTAGAGACCTTATATGATTTAAAAGATCAACTCTCTAATGAAGAACAACTAGAATTTCTGGGTATTGCAAATTCAGAGACTGATAGGCTAACAAGACTTGTTAATGATGTATTAGATTTATCAAGATTGGAATCAGGGAAAATAATTCAATTAGAAGAAATGGATATAAAAGCTGCTATAGAACAAACTCTCAGAAATTACAGACTAAATGCTACGGAAAAAAATGTTTCATTGGCACATGATATAGAAGAAACAATACCCTCAATTCTTGGAAATTTTGATTTACTTTTACAAGTCTTTGATAATCTACTTGGTAATGGATTGAAATTTAGTCCAAAAAACAGCAGCTTAATGATAAGAGCTTATACATGGCCAGATTCCTGTCCTGCCTTCCCACCAATAAATAGTAATGATGGAGCTCCCCAATGTGAGTTAGTTTCACCATTACCAAAAGTAAGAATTGAAATTGCTGATACAGGTTCAGCGATATCTCAAGCGGATCAAGAAAAGATATTTGACCGCTTTTATAGAGTAGAGAATTCAGTTCATACTGAGCAAGGAACGGGTTTAGGTTTATCTATAGTGCGAGGAATAATTGAAAAACATGGTGGGGAGATTCGTATGGCTAGTGAATTAGGAGTTGGAACAACCTTTTGGTTTGATTTAGCCTTGGCACAATCTGACAAAGATGAATTATTGACTCAAACCATTAATAATATAGATACTTTCTCAAGCTCTGAAATCAGCGAAATCATCTAATTCTTCTCTAATCCTTTAAAAACATTTTGAACATTCTGATCAGGAACCACTCTATGAGGGGCTCCACTAAAAATCTGTTCAAAGTTAGAAAAGGAATCTTTTATTTCAGGGCCTCTATTGGTAATGATAAATTCTCTTATGCGTTTATCGTGCCATGATCCCCGCATTTTAAAAACATTTAATGCCCTAGCCATCTCCCCTTTGATTTCTACATATTGAAGTAATAATATAGTATCGGTAATGGTTGAGATGTGAGAGTCAGTAATAGAATGGCTTCCCATAAATTCTTCTGCCGTATTAGTAAAAAAGCCAGCTATCTCTTCTTGTTTTGTATAACCAGTGACTGCAATTACAAATTGTCTAAATGCATTCAAACTTACACCTCTGGCCAATGCCGAAAGAGAATCTATTGCCATTCTCTTCGGTTTAAATTGATTAATTTGCGTTTTTATGATTTGCAAGTGATCTTCCAAACCAGTTGATTCAGGATATGCACAAATAATTTTCAATAACCCATCACTTTCCATCTTTTCAAAATCTATTCCCCAACTAGTAGCATTCCTAAGCAATTGAGCCCTAGATTCTTCATATGCAAAAAGTATTGCTCTTTCATTGTTGTTATAAGCATCTTCTACAAATTTTGATACAAGCATAGTCTTACCTGTACCAGTAGCTCCTGTGGCGAGAATAATTGAGTCTTGAAAATAACCTCCTCCACACATATCGTCAAGATCTTTAACTCCAGAACTAATCCTAATATTGGAAGATCTTTGCGTGAGTCTCATTGCTCCAAGGGCAAATACACTTATACCATCTATACCCATAGTGAATGGGTATTCCCCTTTCATATGTACAGTACCTCTCAACTTCAAAACCTCTAATGTTCTTCTTCTCTTCTCTGACTCTAAAACATTTCTTAATAAGACAACATTATCAGAAACAAATTCTTCTACTCCATATCTAGCAATAGGGCCGTAATCATCTACCCTTTCTGTTGTCATAACTGTAGTTACTCCTATTTCTTTTAATCTTGCTATTAATCTGAAGATTTCTCTTCTAACAACATAAATGGCGTCATATTGTTGAAAAACCGCAGTTATTGAATCTATTGCAACTCTTTTAGCTTTGTATTTTCTTATTGCGTAACTAATTCTTTCAATAAGACCAGACAAGTCGAAGTTACCCGCGACATCTTGACCGTCAGGATCAGGAGAGGCATCCAATATAAATAACTTATTTTGATCAATTAATTCTTGTAAATCCCATCCGAAACTAGCAGCGTTTCTTATTATGTCTAAAGGAGATTCTTCAAATGTAACGAAAATCCCTGGCTCATCAAAATTGCAAATTCCATGGTGTAAGTACTGGAGAGAAAAAACAGTTTTGCCAGTCCCCGAAGTCCCACTAACAAGAGTACTTCGAGAGACAGGCAAACCACCTCTACAAACATCATCAAACCCTTCTATACCTGTGGGTAATTTTTGTACCTGCATTTTATTTGATTTGCCAAAATTCTTATCTTTCATGGTTTTTTAAAAAAAAATTAAATCAAAAATAAACATACAATTTATCTTTATTTTTAAAGTTTTCTTTATGTTATTTATCTACACTATATTCAGTTTCAGTTAATTCATCAAAAAGTAGATCTAAACCAATTAAAACTTTTTCTCTATCAGAAAGGTCACCAATTATTCTTCTTACTGGTGGAGGTAAAATTTTAGCTAAGGTTGGGGTAGCTAAAATCTTATCTTCCTCTGCAAGTTGTGGTTGTTTAAGGACATCGATAACCTTCAAAGCATAAACTCCTTTAAATTCATTTTCTAAAATTTCTTTTAAAGTATTCAAAGCTCTCATTGAATTAGGAGTATTACCAGCAACATAGAGTTTTAAAATATAAGTTTTTCGTGCTGCCATTGTTATGTTCCCTCAAATTGATATAAAAGATTTAAAACAACCCTTGACTTATTACACTACAAAATAAGAAAATAAACAAACTATTATGATTGCTTATTTGGCTTAATCAAATTATAAATTTGAGCCTAAAAGCGTCTTTAAAATATGACAAATTCTAAAAACCCTTCAAACAATTCATCTAAAAGTAATGAATTGTACGCAATAGCAGAAGCTTCTGGGCAACAATTTTGGTTCGAAGTTAACAGATACTATGACATAGACAGGTTAAATGCAAAAGAGAAAGATAAGATAACACTAGAAAAAGTTCTACTTTTAAAGGATAAAAACTCAATCACTATAGGTAAACCTTATGTCAAAGATGCCAAAATTGAATTAGAAGTAGTTTCGCACAAAAGAGATAAGAAAATTCTTGTATACAAGATGCGTCCAAAAAAAAAGACAAGAAAAAAGATGGGACACAGACAAGAACTTACAAGAGTTATGGTAAAATCCATATCAACAGGTACGAGTACTCCTAAGTCTTCTTCTAAAAAAGAAACTGTTAAAAAGGAAACTAAACCAAAATCTGAAAAATCTACAAATTAAACAATTCTAATGGCACATAAAAAAGGAACAGGTTCTACAAGAAATGGACGTGACTCAAATTCCAAAAGATTGGGAGTAAAAGCTTATGGTGGAGAAAAAGTAACCGCTGGATCAATTTTGATTCGCCAAAGAGGTACATCCTTTTTGCCAGGAATCAATGTTGGCAAAGGGAAGGATGACACGCTTTTTGCACTCAAAGAAGGAACGGTAAGTTTCGAAAGCATTAAAAGAAATTTAAGAAATAGAAAAAGAGTTAATATAGTTATCTGATTTTCTTATAAGCTCTTGTAGTTATGAGAATAGGATGAAAAACCTCTAAAAAATTCATTTGAAGTGTCTTAAAAAATCTTTCAACGATTTGAATATTGTCGACATGGAATGGGTATTCATTTTTTTCTCCTTTATAGAAATACCAATTTAATAAAGCAATAGAATTACTATGCATAATCTCATTAAAAATCTCAAGTTGAGAAGCTGGATCGGCAAGATGTTCCAAAACATCAAGACAAACTACCGTATCAAATTTCAATATTTCTGAATCTTGAATTGTCTTGCAAAAAGTAAGCTTTTTTTCGACACCTAATTCCTTAGCCCTGTATTCCACAAAGTTTCTATTTGTTTCATTAATATCTACAAAAAAAACATGCTCAACTTTGGAAGACATCGCATTAGCTAAGGCGTGCGTTCCAATACCTCCGCCAAAATCTAAAACTAAATCTTTAGAAAATTTCTGCTGAAGTTTTAAAGTATCAGCGATGTAATTTTTGCTCGTAATATGCCAAGCAGCTAAATCAGCCAGATGACTATCTCCAACAATCTCAGTATAAAAATCCGAAACATTACTTAAAGCATCCCCAGGATGTAAATTTGCCAAATTCATCTTTGCATTTTCAAGAAATCCATCTAAATCGCATTCTTTAATTGATAAGAATTCCATTAAATGTGACTTCAAATTAAAAGCATTATCTAAAAACTCTTTTAATATAAAACTATTGTTTTTCAATTTCTTACTATTAATTTCCAATATAAAAATCATAGGATGGTAATAAATCTTTCTCAAAGTATTCTTAATATTCAATATGAAAACTAAAGATGGATTCTTAGTAATTAATAAAGATAAAGGCTGTACCTCACATGATTGTGTTAAACAAATAAGAAAGTTACTAAACACAAAAAAAGTTGGTCATACAGGAACTCTTGATCCAGAGGTTACAGGAACTTTACCAATTGCGATAGGCAGTGCCACAAGATTTATTCAATATCTTCCTCAGGGGAAAACATACATTGGACAAATTAAATTAGGGATAAGAACAAACACTGATGATATTCACGGAGAAATAATTAATCAAAAAGGGTGGCCTAAAATCAGTCATGAGAAATTAGATCAATCTTTAAATAAATTTAGAGGAATAATTAAACAAATTCCGCCAAAAGTATCTAGTGTGCACGTAAATGGTGAGAGGGCTTATAAAAAAGCTTTTAATAATGAAGATTTTGAATTAGCACCAAGAGAAGTAAAAATAGAAGAACTCATTTTAATGAAATGGGACCAAATAAACGGAATCATAGAAATAAAAATCAAATGTTCAGCTGGTACGTATATAAGGGCAATCGCAAGAGATTTGGGTAAACTTCTCAATTCCGAGGGTTGCCTTCTACAACTAAAAAGAATTGCAGCTTGTGGCTTTCATGAACAGCACTCTATAAAAATATCTGAAATAGAAAGAGAAAAAGGGAATAAAAACGCGACAAATTTTATTATCCCAACACTTTCTGCTCTTAATCACATCACAACATTAGTCTTAAATAATGAAGAAGAAATTAATTTTTGGCAAACGGGAAGATCAATTAAAGTTGATATTAATTACTTTAATGAAAGCAACATTTTTGATCATAAAAAACCCATAAAAGTAATCGACAAAAGAAAAAAACTACTTGGGATAGGCTTCTTAAATAAAGAACAAACTAATATAAATCCAAAAATAGTGCTTCATGCAAAATGATTTTTATAGATAATCTTTTTTAAAAGGTTTGACCTGCACCCCCCTATAGAAATATTTCAGTATGTTTTCAGCTTTTTGGCCTTTAGACGCCATATATTTAGCACCCCATTGACTCATTCCTACTCCATGTCCAGATCCCTGTCCAAAAACTATTAAACCTTTTTTCTTAGGAACTTTATTATTTAGCTCTTCATCAAAAAATTTAAATCGTACAAAATTACTATTGAGACCTAATTTCTTTCTTAAATCTACCCCAGACATTTGATCAGAACCATAAGCTCCAATAAGTTTTACATTTTTCACCCTACCAGTACTCGTAATATTTAGAATCTCTATATTTTTTAATCCTCCAATCTTGGGAAATAAATTTGTTAATTCTTTATCTGAAAATTTTCTTTGCCATCTAAATTTTGGATTCTTTTTATCAAAATCCTTCACACTTGATAAATATGGATATTTATTTTTCCATACATCTTGACTATTTTCTGTCATTCCACCCGAACTACTATGAAACAAAGCATTTATCAATTTATTTTTATACGTCAAGACCAAAGATCTTGTACTTTTAACTGCTCTGATAGTTTTATAAGTTCTTGACTCCAATCCATTATAAACTTGATTTCTCTGCGTGGAATCGATATCAAATAGATTATTTCCCTTTTGCTTTAAAGCATAAGTTCTAGAGGCAATTGCTTGTGCTTTCAATGCTTCCATAGGCCATTTTATTGGCATCTCTGAACCCACCACACTACTTAAGTATTTTTCAATTCCTAAAACATTAACTACCAATATTTCAGAATCAAGTATAAAGAGATCAATTTTACCAGAAAATCTTTTCTGACCTACCCAGATACCTCTTCCATCAGAAGATCTGACTTGAAATTGTTGATTACTTTTTAAATCATATATTTTTTGTTTGTTCTTATCAAAATATAAAATTTTTCTATTTTTCTCATTTTTCAAAGTTAAGCCTTTTATTTTCTTATTTGAAAAAATTTTTCCGTCTATTGTTAATGGAATTAATTTATCTGATCTAATCCTTATGTTGTTATTTTTTGATATCAAAACTCTAATTATTGGCTCTCTCGAAGCAAAAACAGTTTCACTTTGAAAAACACAAAAAAATAAAATACTTATTAGAAAACATTTACTATAATTTTTTTTTAATTTAAGTATCACTTTGTTTAAAAAAGAAATTCTTAATTTGCCTAAGTTTGACTAAAAGTCTAGATTTAATCTAGATATCAAAACAAAAATATCATAATAAGTGAATATCACCTTCTTAGGAACTAGTTCAGGAGTCCCTTCCTTAACCCGAAATGTTTCTTCATTGGCTCTTAAATTATCACAATCTTCAGAAGTTTGGCTTTTTGACTGTGGAGAGGGAACACAGCATCAAATAATTAAAAGTAATATTAAATCTTCACAAATCAAAAAAATATTTATTACGCATATGCATGGAGACCATATTTATGGTTTGCCCGGCCTCTTGGCAACTTTAGGTTTGTCAGGTAATAGTAAAGGTATTGAAATTTATGGTCCTTCCGAACTGCGAAGTTTTATAAATTCTGCGCTTAGTAGTAGTTTTTGCAAATTATCCTTTCCATTGCAATTCGTGGAAGTTGAAAATTTTGCATCAGAAAATAAAAATTTATTTGAAAACGATAAAATAACAGTAAATTGCACTTGTCTTAAACATAAAATACCTGCTTATGGTTATCGAGTCAGTGAAAAAGACAAACCAGGCATATTTGATATCAAAAAGGCTGAGTCTCTGAAAATAGCACCAGGTCCAATATATTCAGAACTGCAAAAAGGTAAAAAAGTCGCATTAGCAGATGGGAGGACATTTGATGGGAAGGAGTTCTGCGGACCTCCTAGGAAGGGTGAAAGTTTTGTTTATTGCACAGATACTGTCTTTAGCGAATCAGCGGTTTCATTATCAAAAAATGCCGATTTACTCGTACATGAATCGACATTTTCTCAGAAGGATGAGAGCATGGCCTATGAAAAATTACATTCCACAACAATTATGGCTGCGAAAACAGCATTATTATCTAATACAAAAAAATTAATTATTACTCATTTAAGTCCAAGATACACTAATAAAAATTCAATTACACCAAGCGATTTGCTTAAAGAGGCGCAAAAAGTTTTTCCAAATACTCACCTCGCTAAAGATTTTCTAACTGCAGAAATTAAATAAACTGCAACAGTTCGTTAGCAGGAGGGTTGTAAATGACCAACCCATGAAATAATAGTCATAGGTTTTTCTATTTGATGTTGATCGAAATGGTTACTTTTTTTTCGTTCCTAAATAAGTCTCTGAAAAGACTTTTAATTTTTCTTCCATTGATTATTGGTTTACTTCTTAATCCAATTTCTACTAATGCACTTTATCCTAGTGACCCTTCGTCAGTAGATGGATTGAAAGGAGATCTTCATGGTGCAGATCTTCAAAATAATGAATTTGTAAAATATGATTTATCTAATCAAGATTTAGGGGAGGCAAATCTACAAGGCGCCTATATGAGTGTAACAACTGCAGCAAATTCTAGTTTCAAAAGCGCCAACATGAAAGATCTTATTGCATATGCTGTACGTTTTGATAATGCTGATTTATCTGATGCAAATCTTACTAATGGTGAGCTGATGAAAAGTGTTTTTGATGGGGCGACTATAGATGGAGCAGACTTTACTGATGCAACTCTTGATCTTCCTCAGAGGAAATCATTATGTGAAAGAGCAACAGGTACTAACTCAAAAACTGGAGTTGATACCGTAGATAGTCTTGAATGCTCAGGCTTAAGAGGTTATATACCTGCAACACCAAAAGCTTAATTAAAAATTAATTAACTTAATTTAGGTAAACAATTACCAGGCTCTTTCGAGCTTGGTTTTTTGCTGTACCACCATTCTTGAATATCAGAAGAAAATCTCTGTGAAAAAAGAGTAATTACTGTTTCAACAGGTTTTGATCCAGGCTCCAAAATATGAACAGAGTAAGAGGGACATTTTCTTGAAGCCATATCTGCTACGAATCTAGAACCTATTCTTCTCCAACTAGGCTCTTTACTTCTCCAAGCAAGCCTTGAACAGGGCCAAGGCAATTCTTCCCTATCGTAAAGCCTGCAACATGGTCCAATAACCTTATAACTGTACTGGCCTCCATAACTGGATTGAACACTTCCATTCTTAAAAAATTCAAAGTTATTCATTTTCAAAAAAAAAGCCACCTTTATAGAGGGTGGCAGAGAAGTAATGAATTATCAACTTTAATAAGTTAATTTTTTAAAATTAATACAATTCTTCCTCAGCATGAGTTGTAATTGTCACATCAGATGTTGGATAAGCTACACAAGTAAGTACGAAACCAGCCTCTAATTGATCATCATCTAAGAAACTTTGGTCTGATTGATCAACGCTTCCTGATGTTACTTTGCCAGCGCAAGTTGAGCAAGCTCCAGCTCTACATGAATATGGAAGATCAATGCCTTGCTCTTCAGCCGCATCTAGAATATATTGATCATCAGGTACTTCGATGGTTGAATTGAGTCCTTCACCTTCGCTGATGAGTGTAACTTTGTAAGAAGCCATTTAAATAAAAAAGTGTTGGTAATTAATACCTATCAAATACATTTTTAACATTGATTAGGTCGATATGGGGGATTTTGACGTAAAAAATGACACAATAAAATGTATTAAAGGGTATTCATAAGGAAAACTTATGCATAAGTTCGATTGTTTTCTTTTCGTGCAGCAATGCACACCCAATCTTTTTTAGATGATACATCCAATAATTGCAAGTTATTTTGAATTAAAATTTTTATAATTTCATCTTTTTGTGAATTCAGAATTCCACTGAAAATGACCTCACCATTGCTTCTCAAAGACTTATAAATATTTGGGATCATTTCTTTTATTACTTCCGCAAGAATATTACACAAAACAAAATCGAATTTATTAAGTTGATTTTTAAAAACTATCTCATTAAAAGGCCCCAAATATGTGCTTAGGTTATTTAAATTACCAAAATTTAATTGAAAATTCGAGTTAGTAGAATTGATAGCTAGATAATCATTATCAATAGCACAAACCTCTTTAGCTCCAAGTAATCTTGCAGCAATACTCAAAATCCCGCTACCACTCCCAATATCTAAAACCTTTTTATCAGAAAATAAAATATTCTCCATTTTTTCTAAACATAGATAAGTCGAGGGGTGACTGCCAGTACCAAAGGCTGCTCCAGGGTCAATTTTTATGATCTGTTTATCCTTAAATTTTTCATTCAAATTTATCCAACAAGGTAATATTAAAAAATGATTTCCCACTAATTCAGGGGCCCAATATTTCTTCCAGCTTGTTAACCAATCCTCTTCTTTGATAATAATCCATTCAAAAAATTTATTAGAGTTATTAATGTTTAGAAGTTTGATAATTATTTCTTCAAAATCACCTCTAGAAATCTCATCCCATTCATTAATTGGAAGCCATATATTGACTTCTTCTCTATTTTCAGTTTTTATCAAATATTCAAATGAAAAACTAAAAATTCCCAGCTCATTTAATTTCCAAATAATAATTTCTTCTTTATCACTTTCTATCTGAAAGGTTAGTTTATACCAATCTTTAGTTGCCATTAAGAGATTAAAACTTTTTTATAAAGTAACTGGATTAGCGCTAGTAATTCCTTCTACTTCAATAATGGTATCAAGCAACTTGCTAGGTATTGGATCATCAATACTTAGAACCATAACAGCTTCCCCTCTAACAATTTTGCGTCCAACTTGCATCGAGGCAATATTAACATTGTTGCTCCCCAATAAGGACCCCAACTTGCCAATAATACCAGGCATATCTCTGTGCCTAGTAACCAACATATATCTACTTGGTGATACGTTAACAGGATATTGATCAATACTAATAATTCTTAATTCTCCATCAGCAAAAATACTTCCTGCTACGCTATGGTCGCCATTATCTCCATAGGTGGTTAACTGTAGCGATCCACTAGCAAATTCAGGTCTTGCCTCGTCTTTACTCTCAACTACTGAAATACCTCTCGAATCAGCTTCTAAAGAAGCATTTACATAATTAATTCTATCTCCCAAGGCTTTAGTTAGAAGGCCTTTTAAACTAGCTATTATCAATGGCTGGGAAGGATGTTGAACAAATTCACCTTGAAGCTTCACTTCTAATTTATGGATCTGTGCCCCTGAAAGCTGACTAATAAGAAGCCCCATTGTTTCAGCCAACTGCAAATGAGGTTTTAGGCTATCCATAATATCAGGACTCAAACCTGGTATATTTACTGCAGTTCGAGCTGACAAGCCAAGTAGAACGTCTCTGATTTGTTCGGCAACATCTACAGCTACATTTTCTTGTGCTTCTCGAGTAGATGCTCCTAAATGGGGGGTAAGAATAAGATTCTTTTCAACTTTCAGCAATGGGGAATTAGATTCTAATGGTTCCTTAGAAAAGACATCTATTGCAGCTCCTCCAATCAATGATTTATTTAAAGCTTCTGCTAATGCTTCTTCGTCAATCAAACCTCCTCGAGCACAATTAATTAATTTTGAGCTACTTTTCATACTTTTAAGCACATCCATATCTACCAAATTCTCTGTCTCTGGTGTACGAGGCAAATGCAAAGTTACATAATCGGATTGTTGGAATAAGTCCTCTAGCTCAGATAGTTTAACTTGTATTTGTTGAGCTCTTTCAGATGAAACAAAGGGATCAAATCCGTGTACTTCCATTCCCAATGCATTAGCGACTTTCGCTACATGAGCACCAATTTTCCCTAAACCTACGACTCCTAATTTTTTCTTATAAAGCTCATTCCCAACAAATTTCTTTCTCTCCCATTTACCTAACAAAGTACTACTATTAGCTATTGGGATATGTCTAGATAAGGCCAACATCATAGCTATAGTGTGTTCAGCGGCAGCTATAGTGTTACCCCCTGGAGAATTAACAACAAGAACTCCTTTTTGTGTAGCAGCCTTAACATCTACATTATCAACCCCTACCCCTGCTCTTCCAATAATTCTCAGTTTATTTGAACAGTTAATAATTTCTTCAGTCACTTGAGTTCCAGATCGTATCATTAGTGCATCATATTCTTTGATAATTGATGCTAACTCAGAGTTTGAGATGCCTATCCTCTGATCAACCTGAGCAACTTGTGAAAGAATATCGATTCCTGTTTGATCAATTGGATCTGTAATGAGAACTTTTGTCATTTAAGATTGGTTCTTTAATCTTTTACTTTAACTTAATCTATAGTGTATGTATCTTATTTTATTAATTTGAATAACACACAAACATTTGAGGATTAAAATTTGACTAAAAGTATTGTTATATATGAAAACATTGATCAATGTATTCAGCTATTTAATGTTTTCAAAGAAAAATCAGTAATCCTCTCTGAAGCTATTTTGATCCCACCATCAGGTGAGAAAAGATTATCAGATGAAACCGATTTGCTAAATGCAAAAGCAAATATCCTATTTAAGTCTCAAAAATTTGAAGATATAAGAATCCTAAATCCTAAACTCGATAGAGAAATCAGACAAAAAGATATGAGTAGATGGCTAATGCCATTTGGTTTTATAGCTGGAATAGCTTTTTCTAACATGACAAATTTATCAACTTTCAGCTTCCTTGGTTTCAATAACCTTGGAGAATCCTTAATTGGAGGTCTTTTGGGAATGGGTTCAGGATATTTGGGAAGCGTTGTTTCTTCTGCAAGTATCAACATTAATAGAAATAAAGAGTTGAGATCAATTATTAATTTTAATAAAGAGGGTAAATGGCTTGTTCTGCTTGAAAATCAAATTGGAACTGAATTGCCTTGGGCTTTAATAAAACAATCAGAAGCTAAAGATATAATTTTTTTGGAAGGCTAAATGATTGACTTGAAAGAAATCTTAATAAATTCAAACTTTAAAAAAGAAACTGAGGAATTAATAAATATAGCTAACTTAGCTTACAAGCACTGGGAAACTTATTGGACTGGATTTCATTCAACTTATATTTGTGAAGAGATTCTAAAAGATTTTGGAAATTTGAATGATTTCAAATTTTTTGTTTATGGAGGATTCTCCTCTTCTCAAAGATCTAGAATAGCTTGCTTCAGAGGTGATCACATTCCTGAGGAGGATGCTCTAAAAAGTGATTTTCCAGCTAAAGGGATAAAAATTAATGGCAATTTTTTATTTGATAATGCTACGCAAGACGACTTTAGATCCCTATTAATTGAAAATGGGTTAAATGATAAAAAAGTAGGGGATATATGGACTATTGGGGATAGGGGAGCACAAGGGATAATTGATAGTTCAGATGTTAAATATCTAAATGAAAATTTTTTTTATTTGAGAGACGTAAAAGTAAAAATTAATTTAGTTTGTATAGATGAATTACAAATACCTTCTGGAAGATCAAAAAAACTTGTTAATACAGTAGAGGCTTCAACAAGATTAGACGCTATAGCTTCAGCGGGTTTTAGGATATCACGAACCAAAATTATTGAAAGGATAGAAAATGGAATGCTCAGATTAAATGGGAGCAAAGTTAATAAGCCAACTATTAATCTAAAAGTTGGCGACAAACTAGAACTTGAAAATAAAGGATTTATTGAAATTCTAAATTTAGAAATCACCAAAAGAGAAAGATGGAAAGTTAAATTACTTAGAAAATGAAACGCAACCTGCTATTTTCTTATAAGGGGGATTTAAAATTCCTCAATTTGGGCGATTAGCTCAGTGGTAGAGCACTACCTCGACACGGTAGTGGCCACTGGTTCGAATCCAGTATCGCCCATTAAAACTTCTGACAACCTAGGTTATATCCACAGAAAATAATTTCATTTTTTAGATTATTAAAAAAAGATGAAACTTAATCAAATAATTAATCTCCATAAGGGGCTAACAGCGTTTGTAGTAGTAGGACTTATGATTATTTTTGATAATTTTACAATCGCTCCCTATGTTTATTTAGCTCTGCATGGTACTTATGGATTACTTTGGCTTCTAAAAGAAAAGATATTTCCTGATCCCTATTTTAAAGAAAAAATCAATTTTTTAACTTCAGTTACTGGTTTTATTTTCCTTGGAAGTTACTGGATAGCTCCTTACATTCTTATCTCATCTCATAAATCTGTTCCAAATATAGTAATAGCTGCTTCTATATCTATAAATATTATTGGTGTATTTTTACACTTTGCTAGTGATTCTCAGAAATATTTTTCTCTTAAATTAAAAAAAGATCTTATTAAAGAAGGATTTTTCAAAAATATAAGGAATACAAATTATTTAGGAGAAATACTAATTTATCTATCGTTCGCCATCCTTTCAATGAGTTTCATTCCATTCGTAATTCTTGCAATATTTTTCTCTATAGTTT
The DNA here is from genome assembly GCF_034093315.1 of Prochlorococcus sp. MIT 1314. Classification (GTDB taxonomy): domain Bacteria; phylum Cyanobacteriota; class Cyanobacteriia; order PCC-6307; family Cyanobiaceae; genus Prochlorococcus_A; species Prochlorococcus_A marinus_Y. The sequence goes on from NZ_CP139300.1 coordinate 808,163, forward strand.
TTCTTCCAAGAATGATTAAAAAAGATAAATCGCTCACAAAATACGATTCATTCGAAGAATACAAAAAGAAAAGTGGCCTTATTTTACCTAAATTAAATGCTTGAAAAAAACTTACCAAGTTGGAGGCAAGATTTAAAATCTTCTAGAAAAAAAGAGGGTAAATCACCATCTAATAGATGGATTCAGCTTGCAACAGTTAGCGAAAAAAATGAGCCGAGATTAAGAACAGTAGTTTTCAGAGGATGGCATAAAGATAGTTCAATAATTATTTTTACAGATAGAAGAAGTGAAAAAATTGAGCATATAAAATCCAACCCTAATGCAGAAATATTATGGTTTTTTTTGAAGACTAAATCACAATATAGATTCAAAGGAGAAATCAGTGAATTAAGTGATAACAAAAATTATTGGGATACATTATCCGAAAAATCAAAAGCTTCATGGTTCTGGGGAACTCCTGGTAATAGAATTAACCCAAAGTTACAGTTTAATTATGAATTACTAAACAAATTACATAAGCCAGAAAATTTTGTAGTTATAAATTTTGAAATTTTCTCAGTAGATCTTCTTAAATTAGAACAGCCTATTCATAAAAGATATATCTGGGAAAAGAAATATAAATGGAGAAAACAAGAAATTAATCCATAGAATATTTCTAAATTGTATATTTAGGTTGAAAAACATATAGCAATAAGTCAGTTTAAAAAAAGAAGAATTATTGATATGAATTTTTCAGAAATTCCAGATAACCCTTTCATTTTTTTATGCTGGGTTACTGCTCTAGGTCTTTTTATAAGTCTTACTGAAGCAACTATTAAGATAAAATTCGATAAAAAAAGTTCTTATCGTAAAAGGGAAAAGCTAATTAATAGTCTTTACCCCAAAAAGTTAGCTTCAGATATCTGAAAGGATATTAGCTTGTATGTATTGAAACAAACCAACTTTATTTGTTTCTTCTTTTAATTTGGACTCCTTAGTATAGGAATTCACTTTTTTTGAAGATTTGTCTTCTTCTGTGTCTTCTGATTTAAGAATTCTAATTATAACTTCATCTATAGAAAAATTTCCAGGGCCTGATAAGGCAATTGAAGTTGCTGAAGCGAAATATAGAAGTAATAGTTCTAATAGAAAAATATTAAAACCTGAAGTAACAAGTGCGTGATATATAGCTACAGAAATTGTTCCAACAATAGCCAAAGCTCCGAATCTTGTAGCTAAACCAATAATTAATAACCAACTTCCACCTATTTCTGAAAATGCTGCAATGTATGATAAAAATATTGGGAATGGGAGATGTAATGGCCTAACAAATGCATCTGCAAAATTCTCGATATTAGCTAATTTCTCATAACCATGGTGAATGAGAACTGTACCTGTTATGACTCTAAGAATTAATAAAGCTGTATCTTTGCTAAACGATTTAGTAAGAATTGTAGAAAGCACAATAAAAAAATATTCTTAAGTAAAAATAACTAGTCACAGATTCCATCGTGGATTAAAGAGCAAAAGTCATATCTAAATAAGTATTTATACTTAACTAGCTAGTAATTCTTTTTTTCTGCTTATGAAATTCCATTAGTTAAAAATTATTTTTTGAGTAATTTTCAAATATTCTTTGATTAATTTTAGGAATGTTTTCTTTAAATTTAAAAAATCCTTTTTTGGCGAACTTCCAAGCGAATAAGTCTTCATCCCTAACGAGATTAAATATATGTTTATTGTTTAAAGTTTTAAACTTAACTATAAAGTCATAATTTTCTCCAACTCCAGGATAAATAATATCTATTTGATTAATATTTTTAAAAGTATCTTCTAGCGAATGAGGGTCAATCTGTTCAACTTTATCAAAATGCTCTACAAAGTCAGAAACCAGTTCTTGTTTAAATTTCAAAACAGATTCAGACAATTTAATTTGTCTTTGTTCATTGTTTAGAAGAATAATGAATACCTTTTTATATCTGCAGATTAAATTTTTAAGGGTTGGAAGGTGCAGATCATTCTCAAACATTATCAGATTATCTGATTTGGGATCCATATTGTTTTTATAAATTTCATCTTCTAATGGAATTTGATTAGATTCCTCAAGAAAAATTTGTTTGTTAATTATTTTTTCTACATTAAATCTATTGTTTGAAAATTTTCTGAGGTTTGAAGATGAAAAAAGATATTGCTTTCCTTTAGTTTGCAATCCTGCAACCCATCTCCAACTAAGGAGATTAGATGCAGCATCACCATCAAAAAGATATTTAAAGAAAAACTTTGCTCCCAATTGCCATGGGAGGCCTAAATTGAATATCCAAGTACTCGCAAACCACATCCTTGTATGATTATGCAAATAGTTATATTTTCTTAATTCATGTACCCAAGAGTTAAAAAAATCTAATTCTGTATTCCCATTAACTGCGCTTTTATATAACTCATGATCATAATCAAGATTTTTTTCTGAAATAAAATTTTGCCAAACTTTCGGTCTGTTTTCCATCCACCCTTTCCAATAAACTCTCCAGAATATTTCTTCAATGAACTTAGTTGAATTTTTGACTTTATATTTACTTTCAGTATCATGTATCAGGTCATATTCCAACAATATTCTATGAGTCAAAAATGGTGATAACTTTGAAACTGAACTTTCATTATTTGGCCCAAAATCAAAATTTCTCAACTTTGCATAATCATTAATTTTATATTTTGCAAAATTCTCCCAAATATCTTGAGCTTTTAATAAAAATGACATTTTCTCATAACTTTAAAGAATTTTTTTTTGTATTGATATAAATTTCAAAAATTAGCCAACAAATTAAGTCTTGAAATTTTTCTATTTAACTTTTAAGTAAATATGTTTGATCGAAGTATTTAATTTAAACTCCTAATCAGTTCATTTTATACTATTAAATCGCTCTCTTTGTAGGAAAATATTTAGTTGTCAATTAATTTCTAAATCTGTTTTTAATTTTTAAATCATAATTTAAATAAAAATTTTTCTAGAAGATTTTTAAATATTTATCAAAACTACTATGAATAACTTATTAAAGAGAGATGTTAAGTACATTGATGAAAAATATAGATTAGGTGACGGTATAATTTCCGATGATGCATTTAAGCAACTTGAGAAGCTCTTTATACCTGTGGATACAGAATGTGATTATTTTAATCAAAAAAACAATAGACTTTTACCAAAATTGGCTAAAGAAAATTATAAAGATTTTTTGGGAAGTTTATTTACAAAAACAAGATTAAGTATTCAACCAAAAATTGATGGCTGCGCTATTGCAATTAGATACATAAATGGCAAGTTTAATAAAGCTATTACAAAAAAAGGATTTGATGTCTCAAGCAAAATTAAACAAATTAAAAATGTCCCCGATTGTATTCCTATCAAACGAGATTTTCAAATTAGAGGTGAACTATACTCTACAAACGAAGTTGCCGGAATTTCCCAAAGAATTGCAAGAAAATACCTCAATGATAATAAAGGGATTGGAGCAAGTCTCAGCTTTTGCTGTTTCCAAATACTTAATGGAAGACTTAACCAATATGAAACCCTTAACTATCTTAAAAAATGTGGCTTCAGCACCCCCCAAAGTTACTTCACAAATATTACAAGTGAAATCGAAATATTTAAAAAAAATTGGTTAGAGAGAAAAATATTTGCAAAATATCCAACTGATGGGATAGTTATTAAAATAAATAGTAGGAAACTGCAGTTAAGCAGAGAGAAAAGCTTATCTCAAAATAACGAATGGCAATATGCAATTGAGAAATAATATTAACTAATACCTTCAAAAAGAGCTCACGATACTTACTTCCATTAATTACAGTTAAACGGTAATTAAGTTTTGGTTAAATTCCAAAGCAATTTGCTGAATTATTAAATGAATTCCACTATTTCAAGACCTAAAATTTCTAACTGGGAAACATCTAATATTCCTAATCTGATTAACAAAACAGCACTAATTACTGGTGCGAATAGTGGTCTTGGATACTATACGGCAAAGGCCTTAGCCGAAAAAAACGCTCATGTAATCATTGCATGTAGATCCCTTGAAAAGGCTAATCAAACGATACAAAAGCTTAAAGCTCTTAATCCTGAAGGAATATTTTCACCTCTAGAATTAGACTTATCAGATTTAAATAATGTTGTTGAGGTTCAGTCTAAAATTTTTGATGATTTTGAAAATCTGGATTTACTAATCAATAATGCAGGCATAATGCACCCGCCTAAAACACTTAGTGCCCAAGGATATGAAATACAATTTGCAGTTAATCATTTAGCTCATATGCTTTTAACCCTAAAGCTTCTTCCAATTATTGAAAAAAAAGAGAAATCGAGAATAGTAACGGTTACTTCTGGAGCACAATTTTTTGGGAAAGTTGGTTGGGAAAATCTGAAAGCAGAGAACTATTACAACAAATGGGAATCTTACTCCAATAGCAAATTGGCAAATGTAATGTTTGCTTTGGAACTAAATGAGAACTTAAGGCCCAAAAATATACTTTCTCTAGCTGCTCACCCAGGAATAGCAAAAACAAATCTTTTTACTGCTCAAAAGCCCAAACCTAGTCCAATAGAAACATTCTCCATGGAATTATTTAGCCCTATTTTTCAATCTGCTGAGATGGGTGCTTTACCTCAACTTTTTGCCGCTACTTCACCAGATGCAAAAGGGGGTGATCATTATGGTCCTAAATTTAATTTCAGAGGTCATCCAAAACTATCCCCTACGTCTCCTTTAGCCATTAATAAAAAAGAAAGAAAAAATTTATGGGAAAAAAGCCTTGAATTACTGTCTAATTTCTTATAAGTTTTTTATTTTTACTAACTTTAGAAAATACTTCAAGATATGCAACTCACTCTCTGAAAGCTTCATGAATTCTGTTAAGGCATCATAATTTTTTTCATCAATTTTTTTTGATAATTGAATAAAGCTATCATGGTTTTCCTTTACAAAACGTTCAGCAATCTGAGATGGGGTTAAACCCTTTTCTATTAATTCACCTGGAGCATTTTTCTCCCACTTGTCATAAAACCAAGAGAACCAATATTTTGCAGTATTATCTTCCATTAATTAACTTTTATTTGGCGAATTCTATAAATATTTAAGAGTAATCTCATGATTGAATTAAGCCTCAAACACATTTAATATAAATGCAATTATAAATTTAATGATAAATAATAATCATTTAAGTAAAAGAAAAAATATTAATCTTGTAATTGGATTAGGTAAATCTGGATTTTGGGCTGCCAAGTATTTGAAAAGAGTCGATAAGAGAGTAATTGTTTGGGAAAGTAAAGATGGGGAAAAATTCTTAGAAGCAAAAAAAGAATTGGAAGAACTTAATATATTAGTTTGTCTGAAAAAAGAATTTGTATTTGAAGAAATTGATCCCTTTGTAAAAGAAATTGAATCTGTTGTTATAAGTCCATCAATACCTTATGACCATGAAACTATTATTAAATTAAAAAAAAAAGGCATTAAAGTAATTGGTGAAATTAATGTTGCATGGGAAATTTTAAAAGATACAAATTGGATAGGTATTACTGGCACTAATGGTAAGACTACTGTTACCCATTTACTAAGCCATATACTCTGCGAGAATGAATTATATGCTCCTTTTGCAGGAAATATTGGTACACCTTTATGTAAATATGCTTACTCTAAAAAACACAAAAAACTTGACTGGGTTGTGGCTGAAATAAGCAGTTATCAAATAGAAATATCTCCAGAAGTAAAACCTAATATTGGAATCTGGACAACCTTCACAGAAGATCATCTTGAAAGACATAAAACACTAGAAAACTATTTCAACATAAAAAAAAGCTTACTAGAAAAATCAGATTTTAGAATTTATAATTATGACGATGAAAATCTAAGAAATCATTATAGCTCACTATCAAAAGGGGTTTGGATAACAACTAGTTTAGATAAATCAAATTTGATTCAATGCGATTATTGGGTAGATGATAACGCATTCATTGTTGAGAAAGGGAAAAGACTATTCAAACTTGAACATTTTCCTTTAAAAGGAATGCATAATCTTCAAAATCTTCTATTAGTAATAGCAGCGGCAAGAAAAGTTGGATTATCTGGAAAAAAGATTAAATATTCTTTATCTAATTACAGACAATTACCTCATAGGATGGAAACAATTTACAAAAATAATGATCTGGAAATAATTAATGATAGTAAAGCTACGAATTTTGATTCATCTATTGCAGGAATAGATTCTATTGAAGGTCAAATAATATTAATTTCTGGAGGCAGATTAAAAGGCAATAAATACACGGAATGGATAAAAGTTTTAAAGAAGAAAGTTAAATGTATTTTTCTTTTTGGAGAAAGCTCAAAAGTCCTAAAAATGGCGCTTATTAATGAAGGATTTAAAAAAGATATTTTTGAATTTCCAGAACTCAAAGAGCTTTTAACTTTTGTTTTTCAATATTTACAAAATAATAAGGGTGGAACATTATTATTCTCACCTTCCTGTTCAAGTTTTGATCAATTTAAAAATTATGAAGAGCGAGGAGATCATTTCAAGAAACTAATAAGTGAAAAACTAAAGATTAATTAATATAGTTTTTATTTAAAGATCATTAAGTAATTTTCAGGTCGGTCATCACAACCGCTTACCACTAGCAAATATTCACTTAATTAGTTAGATTCCGAATAGAAGTTAAATTATAACAATGAGTGAATCTAACAATTTACCTCAAGCAATCAGTCATAAGAAATTAAGTTACTTGATGCTTAAGGCACAAAAAGATTCTCATTTTTCTGATGAATTAGCAGAAATAGAAAACCCTGAAAAAAGAGAATTTGACGATTTAATAAACAATTGGGAAGCTTCAACTAAGAAAGTAATTAACGAGTTATCAAAAAGAAAAGAGAATTTACTAAAAGACAAATCACCAAATTCTTTAATTGCACTTGGTGCTATGGAAGTTCACCTTAACATGGCTTTGCAAGCTTTAAATGCCTTTAATAAAGGAGTTGATGAGTAATAGATAAACTATAAAGAAGGCATTGAAAACAAAAGAAAATCTAATTCTTTTTCCGTATCTATAGAAATATCTTTAAAATTAATAGCTTCAAAACCCAAGCCATCTCCAGAAGACAGGCTTACTTTTAAATCAGGGTGTTTGCTTTTTAATAAAAGATCGCCTTCTATTATTTGTATCCAATTATATTTATCAATTGTTAAAGGCAATTTTTTTTCTTTAATAGGATTATATTTACAACGCCATAAAGAGATATCTTGATTTACAAAGAGTTTATTATTTTGAACATTTTTGTAATCAACAATAAGATTGTCCCCTAACTTTTCCTTTAATGAAATTTGGTCATAGCGAGGTTTGATATTTTCATTTTTAGGGAATATCCAGATCTGGAACAACTTGCAGGTCTCATTCTCTTCGTTATTCTCGCTATGCGAGATCCCAGTACCTGCAGACATAACTTGCACTTCATCTTGGTGAATTTTTCCAAAGTTGTTTAACGAGTCTCTATGAGTTATTGCTCCTTTTGTTACGACGGTAATTATTTCCATATTTGAATGAGAATGCGTCTTAAATCCCTCATTAGGAGAAATAATATCTTCGTTTATAACTCTAATATTCCCAAAATTATCCCATTTCGGATCTTTATGCTCTGCGAAAGAAAAAGAATGCATTGAATTAAGCCATTCTCTACTTGATCTAAATCTTTCTTGAGATTTCCTTATTTTAATTATTTTCAAAGACATAAATTCTTAGAAATAAATATTTTATTTTTAATGAATATGTTTGAAAATTATAAATAAGGAAGATTAATTTTAATTATTTATTAATTTTACTTTGTGCTTTATTTGCTTTATTAATTATTTTTTTTGCCTCTTCTCTTGTAGAACATTTTTCTGCCTCAACATTTAAGTTTTTTAGTTTATTTAATTGCTTTGAAACTTTCATATAAATTTAAATTACCAAATAGAAGTTAACACATATTTAATGAAATAGCTAAAAATAATGCCTCTTGTCTTTCAGCCTTATTCCTAAAAATAAGATTGGAGTATGGAATTATCGGAGCAATATAGAGGGTGAATTGGATTATCTTTGATTGTTTTCTTAATTAAGAGCGGTCCGAGAGGATTATCAAAATTATTTTTCCTAATTGAACTATATTGCATTATTTTTTTTGATATTTTTTTATTTCTATTTAGAAATTCCCCTTTATTGCCCCAACCTAACCATAAATCACAGTTTTTATTTTCAGACCAGTGTTTTAAGTTTTTATAAATATGATGATTATTTAGATAACCAACAGGGTTTTTGTGATTAAAAAGTTTTTCTGGATTGCTTGAAACAAGAGCAAATAGATTGATTAATTTTACTTTGCCATAATTATTGTTTTTCGAAATCTTGATTATCTTTTTTGTTGTATTATCCAAGAAAACTGCATCTGATAGTGAAGGATTTAAACCAATAAAAATAATTTCTTTTGTAGATTTATAAATCTTAAAACTTAGACTCCATCTATATTGTTTGTTCTCGCTTATTAAACAATTTCTTTCTAGAAATAAATTTTTCAACCTAAACCTACACCTCTAGCCATAAGAGTTGCAAACAAAGGTATTGTTGCAAAGCCTACTAATTCGGTGGTAATGATAAATTTAAACCTCTTAACAAGGTTCTCAGAAATTTCAGGTAATTTATTCTTACTTAATGGAATTGCCCATAAGATATAGGTTGTTGTTGGGTATAAAGAAAGTAATCCAACCAAAATGTAAAGAGAAACCTTTATCCAAAACACAGGATTACCTGTATAGAAATCACCGCCTTGACCAAAATACTTAACACGCAATATACCAGTAACTAAAATTGCAACTCCTGCCAAGCCATAAACAACATCTGCAATTATCATTGAGATCGTCTCATTTCTGTTTAGATCTACTTTTAGAGTCAATCTTTCAAATAAAAGAGAACCGAAACACAAAATAATTCCTAAATAATGAACATATGCCACCAATGCACTTTTAGCGATTTCGCCTGTTAATAAAGTTCCTAATAACATTTTCTAGTCAAAATTTATACAATACTAACCACCAAATAAAGAATTTGTTTAGAAATAGATTAACAACTAAAAAACACTTTATTGAATCTAAGAGCCTAAATACCTTTTTTGCCCATCTTCAAAAAAATCCTTTTTATTCCAAACTTCAATAACATCTGGGAAATGTTTTTCCATGCAGTTATCACAGACTCCATGGCTAAACCTTATATCACTAATGTTCGAAAGATATTTTTCCAAATGCATCCAATCGCCATCTTTATTTTTTACTTCTCTGCAATATGAACAAACAGATAAAATACCTTCTTGTTTATGCAAATGAGACAATGCATCTAACAAATTTAATGACTTTTTTCTAAGCTCTAGAAATGAGACAATTTGTTTAGATAATAATTCCATAATATTAAATTGCTGCATAGTAAGATTTCCTGGCTTTCTGTCAATTACACAAAGAGTTCCAAGCTTATTACCATCACTAGTTCTAAGAGGAAAACCTGCATAAAATCGAATTTTTGGGTCTCCTGTTACTAATGGATTATTAATAAATCTTTCATCTTGGTAAGCATCATGAATAATTAAGGGACTATTTTCTTTTATTGCATGGGTACAAAAAGACCAATCTCTTCTAGTTTCTGATATTTGAAGTCCTAATTTAGATTTAAACCATTGTTTATCTTTGTCTACTAAAGTCATTAAAGAAATAGGCACATTACATGTCGCAGCGGCAATTCTTGTAATATCGTCATAACATGATTCAGGCTTAGTTCCCAAAATCCTGTATTCGGCTAAAGCTTTTAACCTTCTTTCTTCTTCTTCTTTTTTTGATAAAATATTCGGCATTGATCTTCATCAACATTTAAACTTTAAAATTAAAGTTTCTTTAAAAAACTTTTTGAAAATAATCCTTAATAAAAAAAAGATAAACTTATTGATTTGTTACTTTAAGATTTATCTTTGATACTGCCATTCCAGCTATCCATCCACTTGTCCAACAATGTTGAAAATTAAATCCACCTGTGATCCCATCAACATCTAAGACTTCTCCAGAGAAAAATAATCCTGGGCAAATTAAACTTTCCATACTTTTAAAACAAACTTCATTAATTTTCACGCCTCCAGATGTAACAAATTCCTCTCCAAATGGTCCTTTCCCAGAAATCATGTAGTTATCTTTCAAAAGAGTATTTATCATTTTATCTCTTTCATCAGAAAGTAATTCAGCCCACTTCTTCTCTTTATCAATACCTATCTTATTTAGTAAAAAAATCCATAATCTTTTTGTTAATGATGGAATAGGTCTACTATTCATTACATTTACTTTACCTTTATTTAATCTTAAATAATTAATTTTTTCTTTTAACTCTGCATAACTTAGAACTGACCATTTGATTATTAGATTAAATCTATATTTTTGGTTAAAAAGTTCCCTTGCTGCAATTGATGAAAGTTTTAACACAACTGGGCCACTAAAACCCCAATGAGTGATTAATAAGTCTCCTCTATTTTGAAAGGTTTTATTGTTTAATTTGATTTCTATATCTATGTCCTTTATCGATACACCACTACATTCATTCAAATTTTCTTCTTTTGTAGAAAAAGTAAACAGTGATGGGACAGGTTTAACAATACTATGTCCAAGATTTTGAGCCAATTTATATCCGCTAGGGTGACCACCAGTAGAAATAATAATATTTTTTGCAATTATATTTTCTTTTTTAAGACTAAAGATATTAAATAGATTATCTGGAGTTTTTACAATTTCCTTTACAAAAAATTTTTTTAATATCTCTACGTTTTTTAATATTGCACTTTTTCTCAAGCAATTAATAACATCTAAAGAAGAATTAGACTTTGGGAATACTCTTTTATCTTCTTCAATTTTTAATTTTAACCCCCTTTTTTCAAACCAATCAAATACATCTCCAGCGGCAAATCGATTAAATGACTCCAAAAGCTGAATACCACCTCGAGGATAATTCTCAACTAGTTCATTTGGTATCCATGTTGCATTAGTAACATTACATCTTCCTCCTCCACTAATCCTAACTTTCTCCATAAGTTTTGAAGTGCCTTCAAGGATTATTATTCTTTTAACTCCATTTTCTGCAGCAGTTATTGCTGTCATAAAACCCGCGGGACCACCTCCTACAACAACCAAATCAAAAGGTTCCAAAAAATTATCATTCAATATGCTTCAATCTGATAATAGCAAGGAGATCCCAAGAAAAATTATTCCAAAAGAACTATAAAAAAATATATAAAAAACCCGTGATAATACATAATTAGTAGATGCAGTTTATTAATATTTTTAATTTTTAAAAAATCAACACAGTCGTTATTTTTATGCACTAACTTAATTGAATGAGTCTAATATTTTCCTACGTTAAATATTCTGAGGCCAGCTTTCCTATGACTAGCCAGTATACAGCTCTTCTTTTAATAACATCTGTTATTTGGGTTCTACTTTGGTTTGGATATAGACGAAACAAAATAAATGATGAGGTCAAGAAAAAAGAAAAAGATGAAAGAATTAATGCAAAAGTTCAAAGAAGAAAGAAGTTAGAAAGTTTATACCCAAGCAGTAAAAAAACAGTTTAAAGTTAAAATATTATCCTCTAGTAAATATGAAAACAAATATTTTCAAATCACTAATACAGTACTTACCAGGTATCTTGATTCTTATTTATGTATTTTTTTTAGTATTTACTCAACTTATAAAATAAAATTTCTAAAAATTATTCGTTTTGATTGGAATCCTTTCTGCTTTTGGCGCTGCTACATCTTGGACTTATGCGTGCTTTATTTGGCGCTCGCAAACTCAAAAATATAAATCAGTAGATATTAATTTAATAAAAAATATAATAGCTTTTTTAGTTTTTATACCTGCCTTTATCGGTCTTAGTTCTACAACTGAACTAAAATACATATTTATCCTACTAATTAGTGGAATAATAGGTATTGGTTTAGGTGATACTTTCTACCTAAAATCATTAAAAACAATTGGCACAAGAAAAACCTTATCTGTAGAAACTCTTTCTCCCTTAATGGCAGCTTTGTCAGGTGAAATTTTTATTAATGAAAATTTAACAACTAAATCATGGGTTGGAATACTTATAGTATCGATTTCGCTTTTCATAATTCTCAAAAACGGTAACGATTTTAAAGAAGCAAATTCCCCTTTCGTAGAAAAAATTAATTTTAAGATTTTTGCTTTTCCTTTTTTATCAGTTTTATGTGCTGTTCTTGGAGGTCTTTTCTCAAGGATGGTTTTCCTTCAAAGCAATTTATCTCCTTTCCTCACAACTGAGATAAGATTGTTAGGTGCAATATTTTTTTTGATTACTTTAAAAAGATTTAAGATTAATTTTTTCTTAAAAAACATAGAAAAAAAACAACAAAAAAGATTTTTGCTTTCAATACTTCTTGGAAGCAATATAGGTATATTGCTCCAACAAATTGTGTTTAAAACCCTACCCATAGGAATAGGATGGGCTTTATTAAGTACATCTCCAGTAATTTCTTTACTTTTTGCTAAGAATGAAGAAAGAGAAATTACAAAAAAAATAATATTTTTTACTTGTTTTTTATTTTTTGGCTTGACATTAATAATTCTTTAATCTAGGGGGCAATGTAATAAATACTCATGTTAATAGAAATCAGATTAAATAAAATTATTCTATAAAGACTCAGAACAATGAAAATTTTAAAGAAAAAAAAACTAGGAACTTTTGAGGTTTATATTATTTTTCTAAGCTGCATTTATGCAGGCTTTATGGGTTATAAATCTCTATTAAATGTTTTATTTACTTGAAATTAATTAATTAATTCTTTCTAATGATTTAATCAACTTACCTCCATCTTGGTCATCATCATCATTTGACGTAAAAAATAAAAAAAATATCCCTAGAGAAGCTATAGATAATGAAATTGACAATACAGAAAGCTCATCCATAAATTAAAAATTTTTTTTATAATAATCGAAAAAAAATGAAAGACGGTAAACAAATACACATTCTCGAAAATAAAAATTTCTTTTATTTGTAAAATAAAAAAATATGTGCGAACTATTTCGTGAAAGTTCTAATTACTTCCCCATGTAGTGCAAGCGTAATAATCCAGTATGGAATAAAAAGTTGGCCTATTTGGGAATGTGAGCCAAGCAAATTTCAATGGAATTACGATGATAAGGAAATTTGCTTAATTATTGAAGGCAAAGCGAAAATTAGTACTCAAAACGGTGACGTTTATTTTATAAAAGCTGGAGATCTAGTTAAGTTTCCCGCTGGTCTTTACTGCGAATGGGAAGTAACGAAAAGCATAAAGAAACATTATCGATTGGGCAGCTAAATGTAAGGAAAAAGATTTTTTCTTTATTTATTTTTAGTCAATGCAGATAAAATATAGTTAATACATAATTTTCAAAAGGGGGACTAATATTATGCCTTTTACTGATCAAGAATATTTTGAGGTTATCGAAAAAAACGAAATAGTAAAAAAGGCTTATGAAAATATTAAGCAAATATGCATTGATTTACAAAAACAAACAAATTGTCCCGAAGAAGACCTAAAAGATTTTCTTGAGTTTATTTCTAAACAATGGAATAAATAATAATTAACAAGACTGTTAAAAATCTAGATTTAAAATCTCAATTTAGGTTTCTGACTGAACAAATTCTAATCTAATTTATTTTTTGGTTTTGTATTGATACTGGAAGTTCCTTTTGCAGCATTTACGAAGAAAAAGAAGCCTACAATTCCTGATATACCAAATATAGCAGCCAAAGGATCAAAAGTGAAAGAAAACATAGAATTTATAAAATCAAGATAATAGTTTTTGAATCAAAATTGTACAATCATTGTTAAGTATAAAACATAACAATTGTGCGATTCATTATGTCATTATTAGTTTCTCAGTAGGTTCAAGAGATTATTATTCAAATTCATATTGAAGAATAAAAATATCAATCCATACCAAAGATATATTCTTAATACAGAAAATTTTTTTTAAGAATATAAATAGACATATTGAATAGCACTACCCAAAGGATCCACAATTGTTGTTTCTTTAGATTAGTATTTACCTATGACAGAATTGTACACAGCATCTTCCTCAATCAGTCCTTTTACGGCGATACTATGGTGTTTTTACCCATTAGCTATACTTGTAATCATTGAGTTACTCCTCGGAGGTGGCTTTGATGATGATAATAATGACGATCAAGACGGAGGAATGCTTATACCTGCTTACTCTAGATCTAACGGTTGAAATTATATTGAATTTTAAATTAAAAGTTTTGAAAGAATTCCAGTTATTTGACTAATAATATAGATATCACTTTTATTTCTCTAATTACACTTACTATTCTTATTATTTCCTCTCTCTCTTGGCTTTTATTAAGAACCCTTAAAGAAGGTAGAAAAGCTCTTAAAGATATAAATAAGGATAGATCGTAAATATCACATAAACTTTTAAAAATATAGAATTTTCATTAGAATTTTTAAAATCTTAGATTTATAATTTTTACTAACTAAAAAAATATATTCCTAATATTTAAAAACTTTTCCTTATGAAAGTTTGGGGAAATCATAAAAAAATCAAATAAATACTAGACTTTATAGGATTGCTAAGTTAAACAATTCCCAATGAAATGAAATCCCTTTTATTATAAAATGCATTCTATTAGTAATTACTTAAATAAATATGCATCTAAATTCTTTACTTTATATTTGTTCTATATCTTTATTCATTTATATAATGGCGCTATTTTGGAGAGACTTGCCAAATCAAAAAAAGTAAATAAATAATAAATATTAATTTTGTTGCTTATCAAAATATATTGAGTTATTAATTTAATATTGGATTTAATTTTTTTATAAATGCTTAAAGAATCTTCAAATAACAATAACCAAAATATATTCTCAGAAACTACAAGTATTGCAAAAGAAAAGATGATTTGCAAAGACGGATTTTGTTCATTACCAAATCAAGATGAGATCCCAAAACAAGATTCAAATGATATGAATTTATTTGATCCTATTTAGTAAATAAATAACATTTTGATAAATTGAAGATTAAATTGATAATGTTAGATTCTTTGAATTTTTAATTTATGCTTAATGACTTTTTAAATGCATATAGAGAGTTTTGGATTAAAGCTACAGATTTCAAAGGATTCACATCTCGATAGGACTGGTGGTTAGTTCAATTAGCGAATTTTATAATTTCTTTCCTAACTATAAAAACGTTTGGTTTCAATGCTTATGGAATAGTTTGTATCATTCCTCAAATAGCTATTGATATTAGAAGAATCAGAGATTTTGGGAAAGATTGGAAATGGATCTTTATTAATTTAATACCTATCTTCGGATGTATCTTGTGGTTTATCTGGTTAGGCTTTGGTAAGACCGGTAATGGGAAAAATAAACTTATATAGTATAGAAATTAACTCTTTATTTTCTTCTTTTTTTAAAATCTACAAATCTTATCTTGTTTCTTAACTCTATTTGCTTTTCAAGAATTCTAAACACATGCCATTCGCATTCAGTTAATTTAAGAAACTGGTCGAGTGTATCTTTATCTTCTTCATCAAAATCCTCGAAAACTTGTGAAATAGCAATACTATTATTAGAGATAAAATCCTCCGCAACATCTTCTGGATTTTTACCTGATGCGAAATCCTGAAAAGCTTCAAAAGAATTAAGTTCTCTTGTTAACCATTGAAACCATGGTTCATTTTTATTGTATTTTTTATTTATGATTTTATTCATGAAAGAATTTTTACTAATTTAATCATCATTAGTTATCCATTCTTTGGCAGCTGTACAATTACTCATTTTTATAAATTTAGTTAAAGATAAGAATTAATTTTTAGGTTTGCATAAGAAATAAAATAATTGGTGCTCTTGGTATTGCAGTAGCAATAGCACTTTTTTTGTCGCCTATCAAAAATATTTCATTTCACCTTTTAACAAAGAACTTACGAAAAAGAAAAAAGCTTTAATTAAAGAACAAAAAGAATTAAATTAGAGATTAGAAAAAATAGAACAAGATTTAAGAAATTCATGAAATTAAGAATTAAAACTATAAAATTGTTAAAAATAACTTGATTAAATTTACTTAATGATCTCGAATTCAAGACCTTAATTTTAAAAATAGGAATTATGGTCTATAAGGAATTATGGATAAAGATCATCTTATTGACTTAATTGCTTCTAGCCTTATTTGCGATAGTAATGATTCTAAATTATCTGAGAATCTTAATAACTTTAAGAATTACTTGCAAAGATTAAATTTAGATCAATTGCGAACTATGTCTAAGGAATTTATTCTTTAGTAAGATTTAGAAAAAAGTTGTTTTTATTTAGTTGATAATCAATACTTTTAAAAATTTGTTATGTTCAGTTAAAAATGTATGGAATATGATCGAAGTAAAAAGAAGTGATTTTTTAATCCAGCCATTTTTAAAAAGAAATAATTTTAGAGCTTTATATCAAATCATTTCTACCATAATCCCAATAATTTCTATTTGGTTAATCGTTTATCAAATTATAAATCATCCTTTCCCATTATTAATTAAGGGTTTCTTTTTGATACCTATTATTTGCCTTTTAACGCTATTCTCTTCTAGAACATTCTCATTAATGCATGATTGCGGTCATAATTCTCTTTTTACAAAACGTAAATTAAACCGCAGTTTTGGATTTTTGCTTGGTTTAGTAAATGGTATTCCACAAAAATCATGGTCTATTGATCATGCATTTCATCATAAAAATAATGGGAATTGGGAAACTTATAAAGGTCCTATAGATATTTTAAGTCTTGAAGATTATAATTCTCTTAAAAAAAGAGAAAGAATATTTTATAGAGTCAGTCGTAAATGGATAATGCTTTTTCCTGGTGGCTTTTATTACTTAGTTTTAAAACCTAGATTAGGGCTGATTATTATTATTTTTAATTTAATTAAAGATATATTCAAAGAGACTTTCATTAAAGTAAAAAACAAAGAATTTTCAGAGCTTTTTGCTATTAATTCAAGAATTAAACCACCTTTTTCTGATTATGGAGATAATTTTAGCGAACTTTTTGAATTGATAATAAATAATATAGTAGTAATAATTGGGTGGATTTTTATGAGCAAATGGTTGGGGTTGTTTTTTTTCTTATCATTTTATTCAGTAGTATCAACCTTATCAGCCGCAATTCTAATATGTGTTTTTTTCGTGCAACATAACTATAAAAATGCATATGCTAAAAATACAAAGAATTGGAATATAGTCGATGGAGCTATTTTGGGTAGTAGCAATTTAAATATACCCAGTTGGCTAAATTGGTTTTTAGCAGACATATCCTTCCACAGTATTCATCATCTCTCCGAAAGAATACCAAATTACAACTTAAGAGCTTGTCATGAAGCAAATATTCATTTACTTCATAAATCAACATTCTTAAAATTAAGCGATTTTCCAAAATGCTTCAAATATATTATTTGGGATAATAAAAATGAAGAATTAATTCCAATAAGTTAATACCTAATTAAACCTTCTTCTGAATTTTCTTTTAATAGGAATACTGCTATATGAATGAGTACCAATAGATGGGGGCAAGTCATTCTTTAATGGATGCATAAAAGCATTTGCCATACTCTCTAACATTTTCGAAAGCCAATTAATTACTGATTTCATTTGAAAATCTAACAGTGTACTTTATTATCTTCTAATTAAATTATTCAAAAGTAAATCAGTCTTTATGCTGATTTTTTTGAATGATTTGCTTTATAAAAAACCATTAGTAAATAATCACAATTATTATTTTCATACTTCTTTTAAAAAGACTATTATTACTAACTTTTTTAAGAGAAACTTAGTGAAATTTTAATTTAGTAAATAATACTTATTTTTTCTAATTCACTTAATAAATTAAATTTTTAGGCAAAATTTTGTGCTATATCTCTATTCCAAATAAAGATACCAAATTCATGAATGATTCAGTTATTTCTACTAACCAGGAGAAAGAAATAGATTCTATTAATTCATATTTTGAATGTATTACTGAATGCAGTATTCTGGATGGTCATCAAGAATGTATTACTCGTTGTTTAGAAATTCATTTAAAAGGAGATAATCAAAATGAATAAAAAAAATATCCCACAAAGGAAGACAACTTTAAAATGGAACTCAAATGGAGAACTTTCGGAAATTGATATGCTAAGAATTTTAGAGAAGATATCATCTAGTGAACTTAATCAATGTGAATTGACATGCGATACTGATGAAATTTAAACATTATTAATACTAGAACTTTTGTAAAGTAATAAATTATTAATTACCTAAAAAAATTAAATCTATATATTCAAATAAAATGATTTTTAGCAATTACTTTTAGAATGAAAACATAATTTCTATTAAATTGCATTTTTAACAAAATCTAGTCAGATGAAATTTCAAAATCCCCTTTCATCTGACTTGACTATCTGTACCGATTCAAAAGCAGCTAAAGCTTTACCTCAACGATATTAAGAATTTAATTTATAAGATTCCAATCAAATTTCACACCCTTTTCTCCAGGTTTTTAAAAATATTGAAAAATTAATTTTTAGAATCCTTACTTTTTTTAAAGAATGTTTCACTAATTTCTTTTTTTGTTATTTCAATCTGTTTTAAGAGCCCTGGGTCACCATGAGTTGGACAATAATAGGTCATTAGCATCCATTTCTTTTCTTCATTCATTAGAAATAACCTCTTCTTAAGAAAACTTATGGATAATTTAATAGGATGAAATATGAGATATTCGGTCTTTTTTAATATTTTTTTCTTTTTTTCTTAATACTTCATAGAAGTTTTTTAGCAATTCTCACTAAATAGATATAAATACGCATGACTTAGAAAAGAAATCCTGCTATTTATTAATAACATTTCAAATTTTTTCATGTCTTTAGAATCTATATTGATGGTAATAGCTCCAATCTGTCTTTTTACTGCAGGAGTAATTGTTTTACCTATTTTAGTAAAACCTAGGAAACAATCAGGTCTCACAAAAAGGTATATACGCGGTCTTTAAATTTAATGAGCTTTAAAAAATCATTATGACAGGTTATGCAAAAACTAATTGCATGGTTAAATTAAAAAATCTCAAGAAAAGAATAAAATTAAAAATGTCCATAATCAAATTAGTTATTTAAAGATGAAATTTAGCTTTTAAAAATTCTATTAAAAAAAACAAAATATATATTATTTTCTAGGAAAGATACTCTTTTGGATAATAGAATAAGCAAATTCATTTTTATAAAACTAAATTCTTACCTAACAACAATTTGAGTAATATAAAATTTTCAGGTCTTAAAGGCCAAGCGCTTGTAATAGAGAATAAAGATATTCCAAGCATAAAAGAATTTATGGATGTTATCCCATTGCACTATTTAAAGTGCGATACCAAAACCTCTTTGAGGTATCTTTTACAATCAGCTTTAATTCAATTTTTTGTTGTTGCGATAGGGTTTTCTATTCCATTTACTCCAAAAATGATACCAATTTGGATCATTTACTCATTACTATCAGGTACCACTGCGATGGGATTCTGGGTCATTGCCCATGAATGCGGACATGGAGCATTCTCTCCAAACAAGACTTTGGAAACGATAACTGGATATTTAATACATTCATTACTGCTAGTTCCATATTTTTCTTGGCAGCGTTCTCATGCGGTTCATCATCGATTCACAAATAATGTAACCAATGGTGAAACTCATGTTCCTTTAGTAATCAAGGGCAATGGAGTTACAGAGAAGGTTGGAGGAGAAAAAGAAATACATTTTTCAAATTACATAGGCAAGAAAAATTACGGCATTCTTCAACTTCTTTTACATCTAATATTTGGCTGGCCTGCTTATTTACTGACAGGTAGTACTGGAGGTATTAAATATGGGACCTCAAATCATTTTTGGCCAATCAAACCATTTTCCAAAGCATTATGGCCATCAATATGGACTAAGAAAGTTTGGATATCAGATATTGGTGTAGCTTTAACATTATTGGGTATTTCTTTCTTTATTTTTAAGTATGGATTATTTCCAGTAATTGCAATGTATATTGGCCCTTTATTAGTAGTTAATAGTTGGTTAGTAGTTTATACATGGCTTCATCATACAGATTCAGATGTACCTCATTTTTCAAATACGGGATTTTCTTTTATGAAAGGAGCATTCCTATCAATTGACAGGCCTTACGGTAAAATCCTTAATTTTCTTCATCATAATATAGGTTCAAGCCATGTCGTTCATCATGTTTGTCCTACCATTCCTCATTATCACGCTAAAAGAGCTACTAACTTAATTAAAAAAGCCTTTAAAAAAGTATATCTCTTCAATCCTGATCCAATACCAAAAGCCCTCTGGAATATTGCTTGCAATTGCGTGGCTGTTAAGCTAGAGAATAAGAGCGGAAGATACATATGGCAATCTTCATACAAAAAAGAAGCCTAAAAATGAAATAAATCTTTTATCACATTAATTTACGCAAACCTGAAAAGAATATAAAAGAATTAGAGTTATCTTATTTTTCATCTTAAAAAATATTTGAGTGACGATTTTATTATGAGTGGTGACAATTTACACGGTAAGCAACCTATCAAATTTTATTCAGAGAAAATAACTCTCACAAAAGTGGAATTATTAGAAAGACAGTTGAGTTTAGGGGAGAAAGTTTCAAATTTAGATGAGAAGCATAAAGCATGGAGCAGAAAACTATCAGGTTGATAAGTTAAAAAAATAATAATTTTCCATATTTTAGTTAAATTCAATGAAAAACTTTTTTATCAATTATTGACAAATTTTTTGCCGGCATATTAATAATAGCTTGCTAAAGAAAACCATTTTATCTTTCTGTATCACTAACTTCCTTAAGATTACTAATAACCCAAAGACTATTTCGAATTTAATCAATTATCAAAAAAATAATTGTTTTGACATCCTTTTTTATTTAACTTTTCTCAATTTAGGTGTAGTAACAAATATTATTTTAAAGCTGAAAAATAATATTGAAACTATGAGAGCAGGCACAATGTAAAGTATTAAATCTGAATTCACTAATGAAGGAATTCTTGAAAAAATCAAATGCATGTAATAAGTAGCGAATGACATTAATTTATATATCTCTAATTTATTAATAGCAATTTTTTAGCTTTTAAGGACTATTATTTTTTTTAAAAATAAAATATTCTTACAAGTAAGGGTCAGCCTGTATCCCTACTAGCTAACCCTCATATACAGCTTAATTAAAATGATCTCTTAATGAGGATTTACTCATAAAAAGAAAAAGCTGCGTGTTTATATTTTCTGTTTGAAATTTATAAATATTAGCGCCAAAATCAAATCGCCTATAGAGTATAACTCGATACATATTTGTCGCATATTTGATATTTATCGCGCAAAATAAGAATTTTATCTTGACTTTCTTTACATTAATATACATATGTGTTATATTTGTTTACAAATTACCTTAAAAAAAATGACTCCAGAAGCAGAAAGATTTAACGGTTGGGCAGCAATGCTCGGTTTCGTTGCAGCTGTTGGCGCATATGTAACAACAGGACAGATTATTCCGGGTTGGTTCTAATGAAAAATACTGAACCCAAAACTATAGAAAAAGAAAAAGTAGTAGCTGAAAAGCTAAATGGTAGATTTGCCATGCTAGGTTTTATTGCACTTGTTGGAGCTTACCTAACAACAGGTCAAATCATCCCAGGTTTTATCTAATAACAAATTTAAAATTTACAAAATAACTGAATTTACATCAAATTCAGTTATTTTTTTTTGTTTTTTTTTAATATTCGAAATAAATTAAGAATTAAATATTCTTTTAAAAATTTAAATAATATGATAAAAATCAGTATAAAAACTCTACCTTAATACTAAAAATACAATTATATTAATTGTATTGATTGGAGGTGAATCACATGGTAAACGTAGGTTTGGAAATAGTTTTTTGGTTAATTTTACTAATGTACATTGGCGCAAGACTATCTCAAACGAAGAAAGGTTTTAAACAGCAGCATTAAAGATAATTTTCGTCTTTTTCTTCTGTTACAATCAAATTAATTTTATAATTGATGCTAACTTAATTAAAATAATTCTAGGATTTATGAGAGTAAAGCTTGAACCAGAAACAGCATTTATTGGGAAAAAATTTGTATATTTGTTTCTCGGGGTAATATTTGCTCTTAATGCAATAACGTTTGCTTGGTTTTTTTTATTCTCAAAATTAAATTAACGCAATTTTTAACATATTATTTGGAATTTAATTAATTTATAATTTATTCTTTTTATTTTTTTGTATGCTTTTTAAAAGCAATAATTAGTCAAATTTAATAAAATATTTTAAAAAATGCCTGGTATGATTTGACCTGTTGTTAGGTAAGCTCCGACAAGTGCAACGAAGCCAACCATAGCCCATCTGCCATTTACTTTTTCTGCATTTTGAGGATATCCTTCGTAAGATACAGATTCATCAATATAAGGCCTAGTTTCAGAAGGGAACATATTTTGCCTTCCGCCTGATTCTGTTGTAATTTCTGAGTTTGACATTAAAAAGATGTAATTGTTAATAAAAGTAACACAAATATTAACTTATGTAAACCAAAAGGAGATAAATTATCTTTAAAAAGTAATTAGTGATCAATGTGTGGCAATAATGTCAAATTAATTAGTTGTTTGAAAAATATCGATACTTTAATTGCTCCTTCCAATTAAGCCTATAGATAGATTTGGCATAGTAAGCATTTATACTCACAGTAAGTAATTCTACTTATTATCATGTATGTAGCATTTAGGAAGTGCTTAGCTGGTTAACATCAGGAAATCTGAATTTAACTAGGTCGTCATGAGCTTGCAGGTGGGATACTTGCAAGCTCTTTTAATTTTTTAAAAGCAAGCAGATAAAATTAACTCTAAATAATCTTTTTTTTAAAAAAATTACTTCAAAGATTAAACTCCGGTCAAAATCTTAATTTATTGCTAAATAGTAAATAGACCAAAAAATATGTATGTCTTTAGATTTTATTCTAATTCCCTCTTGTATTTTAATCATTCTTTTTCTTTTAAATAGAGAAAATAAAATTTATAAAAGAAATCAAAAAGCTAAGTAATTAAAAAATTCAAAAGAGTATTTAAAGATAAGCTTCAGGAAATTTTTTGTTAATCAATTAATATTAGATTTTAAAAACTGGGTAGTTTAGAGTAGATTCTCATTTTGATAGTTTGCTCAAGAAATTATGCTAAGTTTTTCTAAAACTTAAATTTTCCCGATATCATTTTTAACTATAAATCTGATCTAATTTATTTTTGCAGTGAATGCACTTAAACACCTTGAAAAAGGTTTATTTTTAATTAATTTAATCTTTTTCAAGAAACCAAATTTCTTGTTTAATTGCAATTACAAATAAATTCTTTTTTGATGAATTTTGGAGAATTAATAATTAAAAATATTCTTCTTAACCACAATTTTCTATTGGTATCTAAATCATTAATATTTTATAATGCAAGAAAAGATAGTACAAATTAAATAAATTACTTTTGAAACTTTCAAATCAATCACTAATTAAAAAAAATATCAAAAAATTAATTACTCCATGGTATTCAATACCTTTAATAGATAGATGGTTATTAGGACAAATAATACCTCCTATGATATTTGCTATTTCTGCTTTTACTGTTATTTCATTATCTGTTGGGGTTATGTTCGATCTCATAAGGAAAATAGTTGAGTATGGCTTACCTGTATTACAAGCTTTACAAGCCTTAATTTATAGCCTTCCTAGCTTTTTAGTTTTATCATTTCCAATGGCTGTTTTATTGTCCACGCTATTATCTTATGGAAAACTATCATCCAATTCTGAATTATTAGCTTTAAGGTCATTAGGAATTAAAACATCTCGGATTATAGCTCCAGCTATTGCAGTTTCAATATTCATGACAGGATTAACTTTTTATTTCAATGATAATTTAGTTCCAACTAGTAATAAGCTTGCCGAATCAACTTTAAGATCTGGGATAGGCAGTTCTTTTAATAAAGGAAAGAGAAAAAATAATATTATTTTTTCTAGAAAAGGATCAAGAATAGATCCTAACACTAATAAGCCAACGAAAGTAAATACATACTTAACTCATATTTTCTATGCTTCTCGTTTTGAAAATAATATTATGAGAGAAGTTACTGTATTAGACTTTTCCAGAGAAAATATAAAGCAGATTCTTACTGCAAATAGTGCCATCTTTAATAAAGATAATTCTTCTTGGATATTTATAGATGGAAGTATCGTTTCAACTGACTCTTCCGGTCAAACAACAAGCATTAAATTCAAACAATATACATATCCTTTCGTTGAAGGTCCATTGGATCTTGCAAAAGTTCCAAAAGATGCAAGTGATATGTCTTTAAAAGAAGCTTTAGAGGCTGAGAGAATATATAAAAAAATGGGAAATCTTAAGGAGATTAGAAAGATTCAAGTACGAATTCAAGAAAAATTTACTTTACCTTGTGCATGTTTGGTTTTTGGATTAATAGGCAGTATTTTAGGATCTAAATCTAATTTAAGATCTTCAAAAAGTCAGGGATTTGGATTGAGTGTGATTCTCATTTTAGTTTATTATGTAATGTCATTTATTTGCAGTTCTTTTGGAGTTAAGGGATTAATTCCTCCAATAATTGCAGCTTGGTTTCCAGTAGTAAGTTCTTTAGTGGGTGGATTTTATTTCTTAAGAAAATCAAGTTCTATATAATCCTTTCTTTAGAAAATTAGACTAATTTATTTAGTAGAAAAATTAGCATAATTATTTATGAATTAGAAAGTTCCCGACTTTTTTTAAATCTTATCTATTCTTTTATAACCAAACCAATCAGGAGTATTATTTTCCTGAATTATATTATTTTCTAGAGTTAATTCTATTTCCCAATTACCTATCTTTTTTATAAGTTGGCAATCATCACAACCAATTTTTTTTAAAGAGGCAATATCATCTTTATGCTTTTTTTGATATCCCTTAAGCCATTTAGATTTTGCTATATTTTTTGCCTCTAATTCACTTGAAGCTACAACTAAACCAAATTCATGTTTTTCTTGCATAGAACTTGGATCATAGCCTCCAATATTAACAAACCATAAATTCTTCTTAGTATTGTTTATATTAGAAAATTTTTCATTTGTTAATTCCTTATTTTCAATATTTTTTAAAGTTATCTTATGCCCATCAACAAATCTTATTTTTTTATAGCTATCAATATGTAATCCCTCAAAGGTTCCAAACCAATCATTTATTAATACATCATATGTATCCTCAATTCTAGAACCTGCAACCCATCTAACATCATGTAATTCCACATTAGCCGTTGTGGAATTTCCTCCTAGAACGACCAGAAAGAGATAAGTCTCTTCAATTGTTTTCACTATTTAAAAATAAAATTTGATTTCTTCTAATCTAAATTTGATATTAATAAATTGCTAAAAATATTTTATAAAATACTTAAAACTTCAAGATTTATCTTGAAACTATTTATCAATTAACTCAGATAAATATTTAACTAAACCAACCTTTTTTCTTTGCTTTAATTTCTGGAGATGTCTTTATTTTAGGGGATTCGTCTTTTCTTCCTTTAAAAATCATTAAAGGGACAATTGCCCAGAGAGCTAAAAATAATATCCAAAATAAGTAAATGTTCATTTAATTAAAATTACTATTTTTATAGTAAAGTCCATTAAATAATATCTGTGAGTTTCTTTTTAAAGTTCTTATTTACGTGTATAATAAGTTGTTCTAATTTTCAAAAAAATTACAATAATTAAAAATATTTACTAAACAAATAAATACTATCAGATGCGTAAAAATGAATGGTTTAAATTAAAAAGATATAAAGAATAAATTTCAAGGTTTGTACTCTCAATAACCACTGCTTTGCATCAGAAGATGTTGAGTGCTTCTTTATAATGACATTATAAAAAATCATTCGTGGCTTTTATTAAATCAAATAATTTAAATACAAAATTTCTTAAGCAAAGTTAAAATAAATTAAAAGATCTGATTTATGTCATAAGAAATATACAGTTCCTTAGAAGAATAAATCCATAGTTCATCCGAACTGTATTTTTGGTTGTAAAGAATGTTGGAATATTATTTAAAAAAGTGGTGAATACTCATATCGTGAAAAAATAAAATCAAAATGATAAATTATCTAGCAATCGAAATTGCAAAAACTAATTAAATAATTAGCAACTTGGAATTTAATAAAAATTATATTAAAAAAGGCATTGACAATTAATGATGATTTAAAAACATAATTTATGAAATTTACCAACAAAAATAACTTTCCTGTTTTTATTTAATTTATCTTTCTAATGTACTTTTGTAATAAAATTTTGTCTTATTTTGCTAAACCCAACTTTTTAGTCTATGACCCTTGGTTTGATGATGATTTAGAAAAAACTAAAATTGATATTGGAAATAAAAAAATAAAAACTATTTCAAAAATACATGATTTTTTTTATGATCAATCCAACTACAAAGTTGGTGCTTCAGAAAATAATTTTCAATCAAACATTAAAGTAAATGAAAAAAAAATATTTACTAATAACCATATTGAAAATACTTCAGAAAAATATACTTCAGTATCAAGTAAAAATTTTCGGTTATTTGAAAAACCAACCAAAAGCAAACTTAATTTTAATATCACAAAAAAAATAATTTATTCTTTATCAATTTTTGGATTTGTATTCATTTTGGGATTCCTATTATTTTTTATTTCGCAATCTAAAAAAAATGAATCAAACATAACAACTAAATCATTTCTTCTAGAAAAAGAATTTTAATTTTCTAAAAGAAATCATTAATTTCTGTTTTTATAGATTCATAATCTGAATTAATATCTTGAATAAATTCATCAACTTCTTTTTTAATATTTTTATATTGATTAATTCTTTCTTTGCTTTTCTCATAGAAAATAGATTGAAATATTCCTGGATTTACAATCTCAATCCAATATCCTGCCAAACAATAAAACTGATTAGGAACAAAAGTTATAATATATGATTTTTTAGAATTTTTATATTGGTCAATCATTTTATTAACCAAAGCTCCTTTAGTTTTATTAGTACCAAACAAAGTAATATCCTTTGCAAAATTCTTATAATTCTGTGAAACATTTTTGTTTTTTTCTAATGCATTTCTAGAAAGTATCTTTTCAAGAGAATAACAATAATCAATTAAATTAGTATTTTCTTTTTTTGAAGGATAAACAACTATTAAAGAACTAAGAAATAAAAAAAAAGTTAAAAGTAAATTCTTAAACATGTCTAATTTCAGTTAAGTTCATTATTGCATACAAATAAAAAAGAGAATTAATAAATCGCTCTTAATTCCATTTTGAAGAATAATAATAATTTAAAAACTTAAATAAATGAACTAAAACTTTTTGAAAATATTTTAAAATTTTAGTGACTAATAAAGTATTTATCAAACAAATAAAAATTTCTCTTATAATTTAATTATGAAAAAATCTATTTTGGAAAATAAAAGTATCAAATCATTTTTAGATTTTTTTTCTAGAGCATCAATTTCTGCAATATTTATCTCATCGATACCAGGGAAAATAAATGGTTTTGAAAAAACAGTCGAATATATTTCTTCAAAAGGTATTCCTGATCCAATTTCATCTATTCTTCTAATTGGTGCGATTATATGTCTTATCTTAGGTTCGGGTTTTTTTATATTTGGAGAAAATCAAAAAATTGGTGCAGTCTTATTATTACTTTTTCTTATTCCAACAACAATAATTTTTCATGTATTCCCTTTCCATCAAAGAGCGGTGCTTATGAATCTAGGATTGATAGGTGGATTAATTATTACTGCATTAAGGGAACCAATATAATTAGCTTTATCAAATAAAGCTAAATATTTTTTTATTTCTTCGCTCTGAATTCTCATAAAAAATTTGTAATTTTAACTAATTCATAAAACTCTTTACTATCATATTTTTTATTAGAGATTGGAATTCCTAGCTTTATTTCTCTCTCTTTTTTCCTCTTTTTTATCAATTCTTGTCTTTCAATACTAGACATAGACTAAAATCATTTTTTCTTCTTTATTAATTAGATCTTTATTTGATGCCATTTTTATATCTAAAATTAATCAAATCTGAAATCACACACTCAACGAAAACTTGCATCTAATAAATTCAATACAATTGGCTGTTAAGGAAATATCATTTAGCGATTAATTATATAAGTAAGAAAACCAGTAAATGTAAGTAATTTAAATCCAATAAAGAAAGGCAAATATTTTTTGACCTTTTTACCAACAGGTAATAATTTATTTAATGAATCCACTATGTTTTGCATTTCAAATTTAAATTTTTTAGTATTCTAACTAATGTTTTTTAAAATTATCCCATTGGATATGTGTAAATTTGAAATAGTAGATATAAACTTGAAGGAATTCCTCCAATATATTCTTTTGAATGATAAGGCAAAAATGATTTCATTATTAGATTAGTTTGCTAATCCAAAAAATGGCTTCATTTTTTGTTGACAATTAGACTTCAGATTTATTATTCATAAGACCAAGTGGTAATCCTATAAATGCTGAAGTATTTAAAAAAATGAATTCTGGTGATGTAGTTTAAGAAAAGACAGAAATAACCAAAATTCACCGATCAGAATTTTTAAGTGAAAATATAGTAATGTGCATTTTTATACTAACTAGTTGCAAAATTTACTTATAAAGGAATACCTAACAATGAATTGCAAAAGTTACTTATATGTTTAAAAAAGTGGATAATGTTTGGAAAATTTATTGGATGCAAAGATCTACAGGAAATTCAGATTTATCTTTATGGGATTAGCAAAATTAATAGACCTATTAATTTTACTACTACTTTGAGGTAGCTCTTTTGTTGGTTTAATTATTTTTTTATAAAATAAATTGTATAAAAAATCACTAATACCTAATATTTATTTAATTATTTTTGACTGAGTAATTTCTTTTTCAGGAAAAATATAAACTTTAGAAAGACATACACCTATATCTAAAGCTAAAAAAGCAATTATTAACTTACTCATTTTTTAGAACTCTCAACTATTTTTTTGTAAAGTTCTTCAGTAATTGGTTGCATAATCTTAATATGACTTGATTACAAATTAATTATTTTAAGATTGGTTTCTCGTCACAAAATATACAAATCAATAATTTTTAAAGTAAGCAAAAACTATTTTTAGTATAAGTTATTCTTATAAAATATCAAAAAATACTTGGTTAGAAATAACTTAAAAAGGCCAAAAATTTCCTAAGAAATAATTTTAAATTATCTAGCTTTTTTAAGCTTAATTTCTCTTCTAATCAAGAAAGCAATAACAATAATGAACATATTGATTAAAAATACTTGCGATGGCATTAATCCAATAATTTATAAAGAAAACTAATTTTCAAAGAATTACTAGATATATAAATTTTAGAGTGCTTTGATTATCTCTCTCTTCTCCAATAATCCAAAAATAAAAGATTCCTTTTTGGAGAATCTAATGCGTACATTTTCTCATCGAATCTGACAAAAGGGTGATTAATAGATTTGATATTAATTATTAAATAATTGCTTATTGTATACCAAAAAAATATTAGAAATCTTATTTCAAGTAACAGATTCCTCTATAAGTAAGCTTTATTGCCTTCTCTTCTTGCTTTTTACAATATACGAAGGACTTTCCATTGAAATACATTTTTACCATGATGTAGCTCCTTTATTTACTCAAGTCCCCGTCCTATAGCTTGATTCGTAATGCGGTCTATCCCATGGTAGATCGGACGATTTTTGTAGTATATGCTACATCCTAGTTTTAAAGTATTTATACTTAGCAGTCAAGCATTAAGTTAAACAAAACTTCAATTTAAAATTAGATTATTTTCTCATAAAAACACTACAAAGAATAAAGAAAATATAACTACTAGTAACTCCTAATATATTAAGAAATAAATACTAGGCAAAAACAAGAATAGTAACTTTTGCTCTAGAGCCATTTTTAGTTTAGTGATAAATATAGAGCTCGCAAAGTTCCAATTTTCCATTAGGATTTAGTCCGCTGCCAAAAGTTATAAATCTGACCTGATTAATATAAAATTACTTAATTTTGATATAAATATCTTGGTTACTTGATAGATTTTTTTATGTAATTTGCTATTAAATAATTTTTAAGGTTATCTTATTAGTGACTAAATCCTCTTAGGAAAATCTTTAATTAACTTTTTTTACTGTTTACTAATGATATCAACCTGATCACATTATGGAGAATCATTAATTTCAATAAAGTTCCACCTAATTCGATAAAAAGTTTTTATTAATTTTAAATCATTTTTTATTTGAAGATTTTAATATTTAAATTCATAATTTAATTAAATTCACTAATAAAATTTAATTTAAATTAGTTAATTATCTCTATTGCCAATAACTATAAGGTTGTTAATGTGGCATTTAAAGAAGATACTTAATTTCTTAAACTGATGCAATTTGATCATTTTAATTTAAAGCAAGATGAAGGACTCATGTCAATAGAAGATTTAAGAGCTTTACGTCTTCGAAAACAGAAAATTGAAAGCGACAAAAAAGCTAGAAAGTATATCTTAGAGATAAATAAAAGATATAGAAAAATGAGAGACTACAAAAGTAATAACTTTTTTCAAAATATGAACCCTTTTAAAAAGGCAGCTTAGATTATGTAATTTTTATTTTTGAATTTGTTAGAATTTACAACTTTTAAATTAAAGTTATGAAGGTGTTTCTTTGGAAGAGTTTCACCAAGAGGGGCTTTTAAAAAGCCCCTTCTTACCTAAAAGTATTTCTTTAATTGACAGTCTTTCTAAAATTAAAAAAGTAAATCCTCTTTGACAATGAATAAAAGATTTATAGTTGCAAAGATAATAACGCTTATTATTTCTTTAATTAACTAATGAATATTTCACCTCACCTTTTAATTGATGCTTTTATACTTAGTGCAGCACTTACAATTACTCTAGTATTAAGAGCTAAAGGTAATGCTGCCAGAAAAGACAAAGAAATTAAATGATTACTAAAAAAGAAGAAAAAGAATTTAAAACACTAAATTATTTAAAATTCGGAACTTTCTGATTTATGCCAGTTTATAGCTATTGGAATTTTTTTAGTTTACCTATATTCCCCTTATATATTTATAAATAAATGACACACATTTATGGCATAGCTCTTAGTTATGGAATATTTAGTCTTTTATTACTTATTGTGTTTACTTATATTACTTTTACAATGAAACGCTAATTAAATTTTCATTTCCTCTTTAATAAAAGATTTCTTGGATAAAATTTTTTATTTGTGTAAAGGAAATCAACAAAATTCCAACCCAAAAAATATCTGAAGTTTGAAAAGATTACAAAGATAGATAGGATTGTTTAAAATTTTAGCTTATAAATTCCAATAGATTAAAAGTAAATAATTTTCAAAAAATCAATTTTTTTTAGAAGTATTTCTTATGAAATGGTTATTATTTACTAGTAAATTGAAAGTCTTTTAAAATAGAACTTTTAGTATAAATAATCAATTTTCTCTTTCTAAATAAATCTTCTTTGATTACTTTAATATATTTATAATCAGTATTTGTGCTCTTGAGATTTTCAATTATCAATTGTAAGTTAGTCCCACTGATTGAGTTTTAACTTCATGAGTACTTACAAAACGAAATACTTTAAAAAAACAAAAAAGATTAACAACACATTATGGTTGGACAAATTAATTAATCAACTTGAAAAACAAGCAAAGGGACTTTAACTATGAATACTTTTAGAAATAAACAATTCAAAAATGAATTAGATCCCAAGTATGCCTTTTATGATTGTCTTCGCAGTTGTGAAATAAAGAGCTCTTCTGAAAAATCTCTAGAAGATTGCAAAAAGAGTTGTGATAGGGAATCTTCATCAGAGGATTCATAATAACGAAATATAAGAATGGGACTTACCAGGCTCCAAACATAACTCAATTAAAAAATTTTTTAAAAATTATCTAGAACAATTTGACCGGTAAATTAGTAAGCCCCTAAAAGAGCAAACATTCCATATTTTGCAGCTTTACCGATAAGCTATTCAGTTTTTTCGGTCATAAATTTTTTATCAATAAAACTAAATTCTGACAGCAAAAACTCAATAAAAGGTTTAAAAACTTTCTGAGTCATATTTTTATAAGGATTTCCGCTAGAGTTAATTAACCTTCTTCTCTGAAATTATTAATCGTCCGCTAATCAGTTATGCAATAGGGATTACTTTGTGATTTAACGCAAAAAATATTTTTGTGTAGATGAGCTCTCATACCTTTTTGATAAAAATTTTGTGTCATAAAGACACCAAAATAAATTAGTGAAGCAGTCAATATAAGAAGCTCTAATCCTGGAATGGTCATTAAAATAACCTACTTTGGGCTAGTAATTATTTAGGATCTATTCTATATAAAAATCAAGAGTGGTAATACCTAAAAATAAGAGGCATTTATTTACCCTCTTAAAGTCTTATGCACCCCGCTTTCCACAAAGTCGATGAAGTGATTTTAAACGCAAAATTATACCTACTGCAACAAAATGATTAAAGGTGGTCGTGACAACCCACAAGCAATTCTACTCGGGTAGAAATACCCTATACATTTCAAGCTGAAAGGAGGATAATGAAAGAGTAGAGATAAGGAGGTTTTATGAAACTCACTACTCCATTCACTGCTCTAAGAAATGCCACTTCAGATATATGGAGAATGGATGATTTCAATTATCAATCATCCAAAAAAGATTTAAAAGAATATTGGGATCAAGAATGTATGGCACATCCTACTAGTAGTCATTGCAAAATTTATTGTGATTAATATTTGATCTTTTTTAGGTATTCTTACGCTTGATTTTATATTTTATCCGTACTAAATCTCAGTTAATAAAAAAGGAGGAAAATTAGATGACTAATTTAAGTTTAGAGATTCTTTTTTGGACAATCTTAATTTCTTATGTTGGATTAAGGTTGAGTCAAACTTGGAATGGTTACAAGCAACAATATTAAAAGGCGGAAAAAATGAAACTACAAACACAATTCACTGTTCCCAAAAAAGATATGCGAGATCTTCAGTTCGCCAAGAAACTGGAAACTTTAGAAAAAACATTAAAAAAAGGTGTATAGATTATCCATTTGAGGAAGAGTGTTTAGTTTGTTACCACAAAGTGTCATTAAATAATTATTTTTTGCAAATAAATTCTAATCTTATTTATTAATTCACTAGCAAAGAGGTTGAATTATGGAATTAAAATTCTGCCCTGCAACCATTTTTAGAGAAACCCCCAAAGTAACTTTTTTTGATGCAGGGATATTATCATCGAACGGTTGTGATGTAGTTATGCATTCAGGAGCGGCTGTATCGCCTCCAGATCAAATTGAGGATGAGCATTACTATATGCACAATCATCAAATAGATCACAATTTAGTTATTACTGGTGAGAGGAAATTTATTTTGATAAATCCAAATTGGGACGAGCCCCATCATGTGATTTACCTAAAAAGATCTATGGGAGCACTTGAAATTCCTGCAGGAACTTATCATAGGTCAATCTCGGGTAAAGAAGGAAGCATTGTTTTGAATCAACCTATTAGGGATGAACTTTTTGATTCAAAAAAAGAATTTGTTCCGCAGAAACTAAAAACATTAAGCCTAATTAACGCTAGGAAAAGCCCCCCCGTTTATTGGATTTGGGAAAATGATCAAATCAAAAGATTAATGTTTAATCCTTTAGGTAAAAGGACTGCAAAAGCAAGCTGATATTAAAACTCAAACTAAATTCACACTTAACTTAAATAGGAACTTAATTATGAAAAAAAGAGTTATAGTTCTTGACACAAATGTTTTATTACATGATCCAGAATCAACCTTTCATTTTGCTAATGAAAATGTTGTAATTCCAATTCAAGTAGTTGAAGAAATTGATAGATTCAAGCGCGATCCTGGAGAGAAGGGTCGTAATGCGAGAAGAGTCTCTAGATTATTAGATAGTCTACGAGAGAGAGGTAATCTATCTTCGGGTGTAAAAATTACTAATAAATGTGAGGGGAAAATAAAAGTTGCATTTTGCAGAAAAGAGACCACTGATAGATTGCCTTCGGAACTAACTGATAGTAGCGGAGATAATAAGATTTTAGCTGTCGCTCTTGAAGAAAAAAATACCAAAGTCTTATCAGATTTTCCTGAAGTGGTAATTATTTCAAAAGATACAAATTTGCGAATCAAGGCAGATGCTCTTGGTCTTAAAGCAGAAGACTATACTAAAGATAAGGTTTCTTTAGATAATTTAGAAAAGGGTTTTAGGGAAATAAGTTCCAATTCGGATGAGATAAATAAGGTTCAAAAAGATAGTTTTATTTATTTGAAAGATATTAAATCAAAATTTGAACCATCTTTAGTGAGTAATGAGGGTGTAATCTTGAGAGATAATTTCAAAGAAAATCATACTTATTTAACAAGATATGATCAATCTGAAAAAAAGTTAGTAGGTTTAAATTTTTTAAAAAGATCAAATTTAGGTAAAGTAAAACCTAAGAATCTTGAACAAAGTTTTGCTTTAGATTTACTGCTAGATCCAAAGGTTCAATTAGTAAGTCTTGTTGGAAAAGCTGGAACAGGGAAAACTTTACTTGCTTTGGCAGTTGGACTACATCAAGTTGCAGATGAAAATATATACGAAAGATTATTAGTATCTCGACCACCAATTCCTTTAGGCAAAGAATTAGGCTATCTCCCAGGTAGCCTTGATGAAAAATTAGCTCCTTGGATGAAGCCAATAATTGATAATTTAGATTATTTAACAAGTCCAAAGTCAAATAAAAAGGGAGAAATCGTTAATCGAAAAGAAAGAGATATTAACTCTAAAAATTCATGGGAAGATTTAAGAGGTATGGGGCTCTTGGAAGTAGAGGCAATAAACTACATTAGGGGAAGATCGATACCACATCAATTTATTCTTATTGATGAAGCCCAAAATTTAACACCTTTAGAAGTAAAAACTATTGTTACTAGAGCTGGAGAAGGAACAAAGATTGTTTTTACCGGAGATCCAAATCAAATAGATCATCCATATCTTGATTCTGATAGTAACGGATTGACTTGGTTAGCTAAAAAATTGCATGGTCAAGCCATAATTGGGCACATAACTTTATCTCAAGGAGAAAGAAGTGATTTAGCAGAATTAGCTGCAGATCTTTTGTAGAAAAGCCTTAAAATATTGATATTGAAAAAACAAAATGGAGAACAATATGAAAGACAAATTTAAATGCAATTATGAACAAGAAAAAAGTAACGAGGTTGAATTAGTTGCTAGTAATTTAGAAGAAATTTTAAAATCTAGTACTTATAAACTTGCCCATGAAGATATTGACTTATTGAATACTGATGAAATGCGAGGGGTGAGGATGCTTCTTGAAATCACAAAGCCTGAGCAGGTAATTAAAAAAGAAAATATAATTTCAACTGTAATTGTTTTTGGAGGAGTGCACATTTCAGAAGAAATTACTTCCAAAAGAAGACTAGATGAAGCAGAAAAACTTCTTTCAAGTAATCCTAAATCAAAATCTTCAAAGATAAATATCGATAGATTAAGAAATTTGCATTCACTCTCACATTATTATTCCTCTGCTAGAGAATTATCTAAATTAATCTCGCTGGATAGTAAAACGAAAAGTCCTTATTCACATGTAATAGTTACTGGTGGCGGACCAGGGATTATGGAAGCAGCTAACAGAGGGGCGTTTGATGCTGGATGTAAATCTATTGGCTTAAATATAAGCCTACCCAATGAGCAACACCCTAATTCTTTTATAACTCCAGGATTATGTTTTAAATTTAATTATTTTGCTATGAGGAAATTTCATTTTGTCATGAGATCTACTGCCGCAGTTTTTTTCCCTGGAGGATTTGGGACTTTAGATGAATTATTTGAATTATTAACATTAAGGCAGACTGGGATGAAGAAGAATATTCCAATAATTTTGTTTGGCAGAAGTTACTGGGAAAAGGTTATTAATTTTCAATTCCTTTCTGATATGGGTTTAATTGGAGAAAATGATTTGTCTATTTTTAAATACGCTAATACGGCAAACGAGGCTTGGAATTTAATAAAAAGTTTTTCAAAAAGTTAAAAGTATTAATTTCAAATACTTCATATCAGCTCTAAATTTTCTAAAAAGGAAATTTTATGAATAATCAGTTTAAATAAAAGTTACCCAAATTTTATAAAAATTTCATTATTTTGCCAAAATCGGTTCATATGAAAACAGAAAAGTTTTAACTAATTTAAGGTAAATCTTCGTTTATCCATAAATGGAATCTCAAGGATCTACATTTTTTATTTCAACTTTTAATAATTAACAATCAATCTAAAATTTCTAGCACTTAGCTCCTTTTTATTAGCAGTAGTTGTATTCAAAACTTTTAATGCGGGACAATTATAGATGGTGATCATCCGCCTCTTGTTTGGATTTTTTTGATAACTAATCCTCTTTGATCTATTTACGGATTAATTAAAAAATACAAATAGAATGCTTAAATACTTACACTAATATTTTATATTAAATTCCTAAAAATTTATTTCTTATTCAATGTCGAAAGGATTTTGGCTCGTTACTACAACAGTTACAAATCCGAGGTTGCTGAATAGGTTGAAGCATTTCAGCCTTGGATCGAATCAGTAGGTAGCTCTATATTTGAAAATGATATAGATGCTCAAACTGTGGAAGGGGAAGGTAGTAAATTAGAATTAATTATTGAGTTCCAATCAAAGAAAGCCACAATTAATGCTTAAAAAGTTTGGGAAATCAAAAACTCAGAAAACTAAGATGGGCTAATTCAATCAAGACTAATATAACTATTATGGATCACGACGTAACTCATTAAAACTTATTTCATAAAATTATTTTATAAGAATTGTTTGAGATCCATCTTTATTATCTTTTACGGTTATTTCTTTATCTGGAAATGACTTAGATAATAATCTTTTCAATTTTGAATGTTCATAAAAAATTTTATTTTTGGAACCTTCTGAATTAACTTTACAATTTTGATCAACTTTTAATTCTCTTTCAATCTTAGTTTTGTTTTCAATTAAAGCTTTCTTTTGATATTTCAGTATTAAGTCAACCAATAATGCCTTGTTTTTTCTACTATACAAAGGGATTGACAATTTCTTTGCTTCTTGACGCAATATTCTGACTTTAAGTTTAGATAACTGATCTTTCTTGTTTTCTTCTTTATCAAGGGGATTTTTAATCATAATATTAAAAACTTCTATGGAAGATAGTATGAAATTCCTTAATAATGCAACGTATTAATTAATTATTAATAATTAAAAGTAGATATATTCTTAATAAACCAAACTTAAATAGTTTCTATTTTAGAGCTATGAAAAGTACACCAAAAATAAGTGTTGATGTTATAAAGCCAACTCCTAATAAAGCAGCAATTATGCTGGTATTTAAATAAACCTTTACCGTTGCTAGTTCATTTCCTTCTTTTTTAACCATAATAAATTTTAATTAAATAACGATCTTTTAAAATATCAATTCTTACAAAAAATTTTAAGTGTCTGATACAAATATTTATTTAGAATATAAATTCTTTA
The DNA here is from genome assembly GCF_034093315.1 of Prochlorococcus sp. MIT 1314. Taxonomy (GTDB): domain Bacteria; phylum Cyanobacteriota; class Cyanobacteriia; order PCC-6307; family Cyanobiaceae; genus Prochlorococcus_A; species Prochlorococcus_A marinus_Y. The sequence goes on from NZ_CP139300.1 coordinate 845,891, forward strand.
AATTGTTAAATAAAAAACCAGTTTTTTCATAAATATGAATTCTTTTTCTTCTCAATTCAATACCATAAGGATTCGTAAATATAGCCAATAAGATTCTTAGAAATCTAAGTAAATTAGTTTTTGTTGCTGGTTCCATATCAAATGACTTGTTAAGTTGGGCAAAACACTCCTGATTAATAATTTTATTTTCTAATAAGTCCCTTGAAACTTTTTTTCTTACTTCAAGAGAAAGACTACTTAAAAGAACTTGTAAACCTTTCAATGAAGATAAATCTCCGTTAATTATTTCTCTTATAATACTTTGAAATAATATCTCCCACTTATAAGGTTCTTTCTCGAACAGATATAAAGCTGGACTATCTTTATTAGCAATTGATAACCTATTCTTTTCATCCAAATCATTTTGGTCTGAATGCCAATAAGAATATAAAGGCGAAATATTTTCAAGCTTAGATAAATCAACCAAAAACTTAAAAAAAAAATTCATTAACATTATAAGTTAACAAAAAAAATATAATCATCAATAACCTTATTATTAATAATTAAATAAACAATTAAGACTTTAAGTTCTTAATAAATTGGGTATTTCTTTCAGCTGGTAAAATTATTTTACTTAGTGAAAATAGTTATATAAAAATCTAATTTTTCTAAAAATTATGCATTATTTAATTTTTTTTGGAACTAGTAATTGGGTTCCATCATATTACCTTATATATATTATCCTGATTGTTGGAGGAATATTAACAGCTGGCGTAGCTATGTCTGTTTTTTCATTCTACGAAGATCACTATTGGGGAGATGAGAATTTTAGGAATAAACTTAGATTTCATTCTTCACATAGGAGTTTCTCAAATCAAAATCCTCGGAAAGTCTGAAAAAATAATTAAAACAAAAGCTTGCCTATATACCTAAATAAAGCTCATGCAGATTTTTTGTGAATAATTATGCTGGCAATCTACAATTAAGTTCTATTATTCGTTCAGCCATTAAGCGACCAATTCTTAAAATTAATGCCATATCTACTCTTGAAAATTGTAATTGATAATTTGTAATTAAATCAAATTCAGATTAATTTATCACACCATTTTTATCTACCCTTATAAAGTGAATTCCTAAATTCAATTTTTTAGTTAGTTACTTTTTACCCTTTAGCTATCATTACTACTTGCACCAACTGCGACTAACTAATGACTTATAAAAAAGTTTATAAAATGCCATAACAGCACCGTTGCAACAACCATACTTTAACCATACTTTAACCAAACTATAAGCCATTACTGAACCTAATTACTGGCTAATTAAAAGTACATCCGAATAGCCACAAATGTGATCTAAAGAATCTTAATTTTTATACAAACTTTATAAAAATGTATAGCGATCAAAAGTCGATCTAAAATGGAGGGATATAATCCTGTTTTTTAATGGAATTATTTTTAGCCTTAGGATTACCAATAGTTTTATTAGTTGGATTAACTCTCTTTTTTATCTCAGATGGTATTCCAATCTGGGTGCACCAATTCAATAGGAATAGTTCAACTATATGGAACTTCGGTATTGTTGGAATGGGAACTATGACAGTAATAATTTACTTAGCTAAAAGATAATATGCAGGGACGATGAACCCCTTCCGAAATTATTTAATACTTAAGAAAAAGTTTCTATATAGAGAGCCTTTAATAATATGAAAAAAAGATTAGATAGTAAATGAAAAGATTTCTAATAACATTAATAGCTACTCTCGTTTTTCCTAAGGGTTTTAATACTGAATAAAAAGGACGACAGTTGGAATTTAGTAAAAGATTAGTTCCCTTTGAAGTTTTAGATATTGAATAATGCTATGAAAAGTAAGCCTTGAATCATAAGAAAGAGGTTCTCAAAATCTCCCTTAAAAAATGTTCACAACTTGTTCACTATTTTTCACATTTATAATTTACTCATAATCAATTGTTATGAATGAGCTTAACTATTATCTAATGAAGAATAAGCTTTATGATTGCAATACCCACCTTAAAATTCAATAGTAAGGAGTATAAGGAACTTCTGTTTTTAATGAATCGTCATAGTAACTGTCAGCTGACTTTATTAAGATCCAATAAAAGAAATTTAGAAATGATTTTTACATAGGAATATCTATAGATTTTCTTGATTCAAATCAAAATTTCAGATAAAGACAACAAAGAAAATACTTTTTTAAAACAAATTTAGATTTCCTTGAGTAGTTTATGATGACGAGCTATGTATGAAATGCTACTAATAATTCTCTTGTCAATCGATTTAGCATAATTGCTTATTGATCCCTCTAATTAATGAATATATATTAGACAAACAATATAAATATTAAAATCTATGAGTACTCAAAATAGTCAGAACCATAAAAGACAAGAGCAAAATAATACTGAATGGTTAGATGAATTAATCAATAAAATTGAAAATATGAAAAACAAAATATCAAGTGCTTATTAATGAATCTCATCTTCTAATATTTTAAGCACGACTTATCATTTATTTCTTTTTAATAATATAAGAATTAAGAGAAATTCTGGAGCGATTAAAATCGGAACACTCTGGAATACTTGATATTGAATAAAAAAATATTTAATCTATATATGTAAGTGGATTTAAAAATTGAGTTCTTTAACTATTACCAAGACAGCTTCAAGTGAATTGCTAAGACAATCCATATATCGTGGTACACCGGGAAAAATATTCTTATATTTACAACCTGATATACTTGATGATGGATGGATGTTTCTGAGAGTTAATATTTGTGAAAAATCAGGAATTCCCATTGCAAGAACTGATGGCTTGACTGTCTATGCTCCTGAATCTCAGAAAAGTTTATTAGATGAACTTACTATTGATCATTATCAGGATTTAACTGGAGGAGGGTTTTTAATTAGTACTCCAAAAGGCGCGATCAAAAGTTCTTGTGGTTCGGGTTTTAAATTTAATAAATAAAAACCTATTGGTAATTTTAGTTATTTCTTGGCTACCATTTCTCACATAAACATAGAAAATAAAAAGCTTGCCTATATCCCTAAAGCAATCTCATTACGATTTATTGTGAATAAATTTTGCTGGTCATCTAAAATGAAGTTCTATTATTCCTTCATCCATTAAGCGACCAATTTCTAAAACTGGTGCCATATCTAACCTTAAAATATTCTGATTGATGATTTGCAATCCAATCCAATTCGAATAAAGTTATTAATCCAGTTGTATTAACTAGGAAAAAAGAATAACTAAATTAATTTTTAGTTTATTGCTTTTTTTCCTTTAGCTATCATTACCACTGGCACTAATAGATATGTAAAGAAGGAGATTAAGAAAATGTCTACATTCATTTTAAAAAATACCTGGGATGATCCAGCCAAAAAGACCATAGTTTACTACCAATGCGAATAAACCCATCATTGCCATTCTTCCATTGGTTCTCTCGGCATTTTGCCAATAAGTTGGTTTTGAGTTTTCCATTTTTTAATTGTTCTTTAATAAGAGTGATTAAATTTTATAGTGCGTGAGCAATACTTGGTGCTATCGCAGTGGTTATTATTGCTGTGCCAAAAGTGATATAGCAATTTAGATATGTTGTCATAAGAGTCATACTTTTCCTGCTGCAAAAACAACAGTAAGAAAGTAACCAAACGCAAAAAGGTCTTTAGCACTTGAAGGGACTGAGTTAAATAAAGATGACATGAAAATCATTTTGATATATATCCTCTAAGCCCCTTGGGGAACGTAGTTGTACGCCGGGGAGATTAATCCACCGCCATCATCATCGTCATCGTCATCATTCCATGGCAAATCACTTAACATTAATGCACTAACAATAAATACTGTTATGACTGGCATAAAAGGAAAAAGTATAGTGTTAATCCAAGTGTTAATTCCTGCCTCAAGCATTACACCATGCCAGGAATAATTTGACCTGTTGTTAGGTAAGCTCCAACAAGTGCAATAAAACCTAACATGGCAAATCTACCATTTAGCTTCTCAGCTACTACTTTTTCTTTTTCTATAGTTTTGGGTTCAGTATTTTTCATTAGAACCAACCCGGAATAATCTGTCCTGTTGTTACATATGCGCCAACAGCTGCAACGAAACCGAGCATTGCTGCCCAACCGTTAAATCTTTCTGCATCAGGAGTCATTTTTAAAAAAGTAATTTATGTAAATTAATGTAACATTAATATTAATTAATGTAAAGATATTAGCCAAAATTTCATATAAAACTAATTTTTTTATACAAGTCAGTTACACATATGTAGCTCCTAATTGAATGCCGCTGGAATTATTAACGAACCGCTGTGGATTATAAAATAGTAATAGCATGGACATTAATGAATTTGATTGAACGAAATTTACTGTGAGTTGTATTGTTTGATATTGATTTAAATTAGACCTCTAAACTAATTTGTATTTAATTAAATGGTATTAGTAAATGGAAGTTTTGCTTTTTGCACTTTTTTATTAGTTCACTTATTTTCTTTGTTGAAAGGAAAAATGATTTTGGAAGAACCGAAAATAAATTAATCATTCATGCAAAGGAGAAAGAAAAGGTTAAAGAAGAAGAAAAAATATCCAACCCACAGTAGGAGACAAAAAAAGAATAATTACAAGCAATAAAATTAATCTTTGGTAAATTTTAATGCTTAATATTTTATTTATACAGCTAATATAATTTCAGTAAATTTAATGATTAAATGAATTCCGCATTTTCAAAAGTCTCAAATTTAAAAATTAATAGGGTTTCTAAAATAACCATCACTCTCGTATCATCAACTTTCTTCCTATACGCATTAGGTCAAGCACCAATTCTAAAAAATATTCTTGCAGGTGCTTTCTCTTGTTCTGGCTAAAATAAATTCGCATTTTAGGCACAGTAAAGATCTACTATAAAGAATGATTGACAGTCGATCTAAACTTAGAGGGATAAAACCCTCTTTTTAATGGAGCTTTTCAAAAAATATTTCCGCCTAACCATATTGCTTTAGATATGATTTTACTAAGAATTGAAATATTTTATTGCTGTATATTTACTTTTTGATTTATAAGATCTCTCCACAAACAAGCCATTACGTAAATTAATATCATGCTCACAAATATTAGAAAAAATAATGAAGTAGTCATTTTGTTATTAATCAAATAAATCCTGGTGAACCTGGTGTAAAACCGATAGTTAAACAGAAGAAAAATTCAAGTAAATCTCTTGAAGCCGAGTGAATGATAAAACTAAGTTTAGTCAATTTTTATGACCTTACGGTTTTGTTTAATTCAAACTTTTCAGCTTTTTCAGCTTCACACTCAATATCATCTTCAGCGCATTTGATTTCGGCTGTTTTGTTCATATGACTACTGCAACCGCCTGACATAACTGGTAAACCACTCGTAGCTGTGAAACCAGTCAAACATGCAAAGGCAATATAAGGAATAAGTCTTTTCATTTGATTATTACTTTATGTAAACATATTATGTTACATAAAAAGCTCAACTGTGAGTAACTAATTATTTTATAATTTTCACATAAATTTGTCGATTCATACATAACATGTTGCACGTTGGCATCTACCTCATACCACCCATCACTTTCCTAAATAGGAACTTTGATGGATAATAAATTTATACCCAAAAAAGTTTGGATAACACATCCTCCGAGCCTTAAAAATCGCCGAGATCCCTTGATTTGACTGAAGAAAATTTTTGGCTAATGAACTATGTACCAGTAGTCATAGCAATCGATTTCAAAATTCGTTAAAAAAATGTTCACGATATGTTCACGATTTTTAATGTTCAAAAAGCATTAAAAAAGCAGCTCTAAAGCTGCTTTTTTTCTTTTTTAATAAACTAATGAATTAGAACCTAAAAATAGTTTCAAAAGCATAAACTGTTTCATCATACAAAAGCCAATCATCGCCAGTTCCACCGTTTTTGATAGATGTTCCATTACCGTCTTCATAATCTGCTTCAACTAAATAGATTCCTGCTTTTACACTTACTGCATCATTAACATCATGAGTGTAATAAAATTCAAAAGCATCTCCTAATTGATCTATAGTTCCATTGGTATTTAGGAAACTCATATATTTCCAAGCACCACTTATTCTATTATTTTCGTTAAATTCATAATCCATGGAAAGTGTGGAATAAGTGAACTCAGGAGAGTCTAATCCTATATCCGCATCAATAACTTCTAGTCCAATATTTGTAGTAAGTTTATCTTTAAGTGTCCAATATCCTCCAACTTGCCAAGCAGTTACTTGAAGTTTAGATACTCCATAATAATCAAGATAATATTGTGCAGTTTTATCATGATGCCCCCAAACCGTATCATATTTTGTAAGTATAATTCCGCCTCCAAAATTTTCCGCATCGTAACCTGTCATTAACGTTGCCATCTCAGTACTTTCCTCAGTCAAAACACCAGTTGAATTACCTGTTACTGATAATAAATTTGCTCCTATATTAAATCCATTATCATAAAATTTAGCGGCAGCAATACCTGTTCCTTTTAGTCCTGGTAAGGTCCAAACATTATTTCCAGCTCCATTACCTGATAGATAAAAAGCATCAGAATATTTACTTGTTGTTGTTGCTACTAGATCATCTTGTGCGAGTAATGGACCAACAGCAACATCCCACCCAATGAATGGGAAAGAGTAATAAATCGAAGACACTGATAATTGATCGGCATTTGCAACAACATTAGTACTATCTAGTAATACTGTCCCCGATCCATCATTATTACCAGCTTCAATCCCAACAAATAAATTATCTTCTCCGTTAAAGCTTGTATTTAAATCAACGTTATATGAATAGTGAGCATTTATTGCTTCTGAAGTATCAGTGTAATTTACGAGATCATGATTTCTAATACCTCCAATTACAAATGAAGCAGATCCACTCATAGTTGTTGTTTCAGAGAAAGAACCGGCTTCAATTAGATTAATTGGTGCTTTTGTATTTTTATTAGAATTATTTGTTTTTGCAAATTCTTGATTAGTAAAAGTTTGGCTATTAAATCTATTTTTAGAAGATGACTTCTTTCGGGCATAATTGTTCATCTCATTTAGATTTATTTCAGATGCTGCAGTAGTCATTGGTGCTAAAAGACCTAATACAGCTTGAGTAACTAGTAAGCTCTTAAAAAGTTTCATAAATTTCCTCACACGAAATTTTGATAATCTAAACTATCACAATTAAATCAAGATTCATATTTTAAAGTTGAATTACACATATTTAAACTTATATGCCTATTAGATTCATAAGCTATCACTTTCCTAAATAGAAACTTTCTTCGACTAATATTGTTCGATAAACTAAATAAAATGCTTTGGATTTGACTGACTTACGAAAAAGTTAACAAAATACCATACCAGCGGCACTATTTCCCGCAAATTATAGACTATGACTGAACCTAACTACTGGCTAATGAAAAGTGAGCGCGACTAGTTATAGCTGGGATCTCAAGGAATCGTAATTTTTTACTCAAACTTTACTCAAACTTTTTTGATTAAAAATCTATCTAAACTAGAGAAATAAAAACATCTTTTTTAACTTTTTCTTACCGTTATTCTGATTCCTCTTTAACTGCACTTTCGTTTACCTCTTCCGCTTTAACTGCACTTTCGTTTACCTCTTCCGCTTTAACTGCACTTTCGTTTACCTCTTCCGCTTTAACTTCCTCTTTTTTAACTTCAACTACTTTTACCTTTAGCTCTTCCGCTTCAACTTCAACTTCAACTACTTTTGCTGCTATAGATTCAAACTTACCTTTAACAAAATTTACTATGAATATTAATATTGGAACATGGGCTAGACCACCCATTATCACTTTAGTTTCTGAATAATACATTTATAAGTTAAGGAGAACTGAAATATTTAAGCATAAATTTAATTTGATAATTACTTATATTAAGTTGATATTATGGAGAAATAATTAATTGACAGTCGACCTAAGCTAGGGGAGCAATAAGCTCTTTTTTTTTATGAATACCTTAATAGTTTCTACTTTTGATTGTTCTTTTGAAGATTTCGATAAATTTGTAGCCGATTTCCATGAAAAGGAGGGACATCGATATGTTGAAGAATATGAACTCATCAAGGTAAATGAACATAAAAGTCACTTGATACTTAAAGTCAAAGATTTAGAAGGATTTGCTGCTGCTACAAGTACTCCAGAGATGAAAGATTGGGATAAAAAAAATGGTTATAAAGATATCTGCTATTCACTAACACCAGTTGAATAATATGAAACGCTTACTAGTCCCATCACTTTCCTAAATAGATAATTTGATGGATAATAAATTTATATAAAAAAGTTTAGATAACACGTCCTCCAAGCCTTAAAAATCGCCGAGATCCCTTGATATGAAAGAAGAAAAGTTTTGGGTAATGAAAAAAGAACGAGATGCATTTTGCTTGTCATAGCAAGGGTTTTATTTTTTCCCAAAAATCCTATTCGAACCTCATTCGAACTTTTTATTGATTGATAGTCGATGTAAACTAAGGGGCAATTAGCTCCTTTTTTTTTATCTTGCTATATAAATACTAAGAGATGATTTAACTTTTCCTGCTTTAATAAAATATTGTGGAATTAACTGAGCTAATCAAAGATTACGTAGCCACAGAATTATTATCAAGTATTGAACTTGATTTTCTTGAAGGAGAGTTATGGGAAACTACTCAACATATTGCTGAAATAAATACATTTTTTAAAGCCCCAAAAAAAATATGCGAGCAATTAGACCTAGATGAAAAATCTTGTTGGCAATTATGTTGTGCAGCTGTACTTGACTCCTCAAGACCTTTAAAGAACGGACAAAAAAGAGTTGAAGATTTTAAAAAATTAATTAAACAATATGAAATTAACTTCATATAAAAAATAGAAGAATCGATGAAACATTTGCTTATTGCATCAATCCTTTTTTTTATACCTTTAGGAGCTTTTGCTGATGAAAGGCAAAGACAAATTGAGTACGAAGCTATAAATCTTGTTATTAAAAAATATGGAAAAGGCTTAGAAAACAGATTAAAAGGAACTGAATTAAATCCCAATTATCGAAGTTGGTTTGAGAATGATTGTTTTGTAAGTGTTGCCGCTGGTACATACCAAGAAAGTAATTGGTCCTCAATGGAGTGGTTTAGCGTTAATGTCTGTTCTGATTCTGCTGAAATAATGGAAAGTGAATGAAGGGAATAAAACGACTATTAGTTTTGCAGCATTTAGAAATAGAAGGACCTGGTCTTTTTAAACAATTTGCTGAAGAAAGAAATTTAAAAATTGAAATTATTCGTTTGGATAAAAAAGATAATCTTCCTAAAACAAAAGAAGGTGATCTAATTTTAATTATGGGTGGACCGATGGGAGTCAAAGATATTGGGAGCGACAAATACTCATGGCTTAAGTTGGAGAGAGATTTTATAAGAAGAGAATTAGAGAATAAGAGACCTATAATCGGTGTTTGCTTAGGTGCTCAGTTGCTTGCGAGTGCCGCTGGAGGAGATGTTGAAATTTTAAAATATGGATACCCTCCAAAAGAATTACCAGAAATTGGATGGTCTCAAATTTTTATTGATAAATCAAATAGTGACTTTAAATCACTGTTTGAAGATCCTTTTCATGTACTGCATTGGCATGGAGATAGGATTTTATTACCTAATAAAGCAATACTTATTGCTAGCAGTGCACGTTGTAAGGAACAGTTTTTTAGGATTGGTAATTTTGCTTACGGATTGCAATTTCATATAGAGACAACGGGGGTAATGATAAATAAGTGGATTAAAGAAGACAAAGAATTTGTCTTTAAAGGATTGGGATCAAATGGTCAGGAAATTTTAAGAGAAGAAAATAAAAAATATAGTGATAAGTCTTTTTTAAAAAGAAAGCTTCTCATAAACAAATTGTTTGAATTATTAGAAAATTAAAAAAAGAAGATTTCTAATCAAATAAAAAGGGCTTAATAAAGCCCCTCAAAAAATTAAAAAAATAATTTTTTTTTAGAAGATACCTGGAACAATTTGACCAGTAAAATAGTAAGCCCCTATAAGAGCAAACATTCCAAGCATTGCAGCTTTACCGTTAAGCTTTTCAGCTTTTTCGGTCATGAATTTTTTTGCGAATTCCATAAGTAATTAATTTGGATTTAATATTTACAAACTAATTATTCCTAATAGGTAATTGATGTAGTGTTTCCTACCTAAATCACCTTTTTTCTAAGAATTTTATTTTTAATTTATTTTTCATTATTAATTCACGAAATTTAAGAAAGAAACTATTTCTAAAGATCTTTAGTTTGAATGAGAAGTAGTTCAAGAAAGAACTTAAATTTTGTATTTAAGGTAACCACTTTTTTGTGAGCACTAATCAGAATAAGGTTCCAACTATTTTTTTTATGCAAAAAGATTTAGATGAAAATTCTTATCAAAAAAGAATTAAAAATATAGAGAAAGGAAAATCTTATTTAAGAAATAATGGATTTTTCAAATCAAAATCTAACCTATTCGAAGACATACATAAATTTATTTATAAAAAGTAATTTAAAAAAGTTTTTTATTTATCTAAGTATTTTTACTTATATGTTGAGTTGAAGACTTTAAATAATTAATGTTTGTTTTAGGTTTATATATAAGTAATGGATAAAGAACATTTAATTGATTTAATATCTAATAGCATTATTTCTGAGATTAAAGATCTCGAAATTAATGAGAAAAAATTTATTGCAAATAATTATTTAAATAATCTGAATTTAAATCAGCTTAGAATAATTTCTAAAGAATTTATTTTGTAATTTTAATTGAATATTGATTTAAATAAATGAGATTATCTTTACGATCATTTGAATTTTACTAAGTTAATACCTTTTTTATATGAATGATTCAGAAGAATTTAAACCTAGCCTTAAACAAATAAATGAGGATATCAGACCTACATGGGAAGATATCAAAAAACAATCAGAAGTATTAGTTAACAAACTTGGTTGTCCTAGATCATTTGTAGGAGGGATGCTTCATGCAATAGCAAGCGACTTCTCTGATATGAAAACTTGGGAATAAATGAAAAACTTATTACTTGCACCACTTTTCAAACTATTCAACAAAAACACTTTCCTCTCATCACTAAATCAAAACTCGTGCCCTGTTTTAGATGCTGAAGACATAAAAAAGCAAGAACAGAAAGAAGCTATTGAAAGGTTGTACCCATAAACTTTTAACAGAAATTTATCAGATCATATATACGATGTAGCACGGTCACATTGACCCCGTACCACCCATCACTTTCCTAAATAGTAACTTTGATGGATAATGAATTTATACCCAAAAAAGTTTGGATAACACGTCCTCCAAGCTTTAAAATTCGCTGAGATCCCTTGATATGACTGACATTAACTACTGGCTAATGAAAAGTGAGCCAGTCTAGCTATTACTAGGATTTCAAGAATTCTAAATTTTCTATTCACACTTTTACAGACTAAAAAAAAAAACCGATATTGCGTTCGGTTCGAAGTAATAAAACCCGGAACTATTAATCTCTTTTGATGAATAGCCTTTAAATAACAAAGACACAAAGCACAAAAACTACATTAATTAGCAAGCTAAGTGTCTTGGAAGTAATCTTCATTAATAAAAAAGGTTTTTGTACTCGTGTGCAGGAGTGCGGGGTTAACCTTGAAACCGCTAGGCTCAAGTCCTTACAAAAAGGACAAGTCCTTAGACCACTTATACCGATAAAATATATTCATGACAAGTTTAGGTAACTTGATTCACTAGCCAAAAACTAATGAAAAGGAAGGTAAATTATTTAATAAATTTCTGCTTATAATTCTGGCTTCTCCTCCTCAACTGGCTTCTCCTCCTCAACCGGCTTCTCTTCTTCAACTGGCTTCTCCTCCTCAACTGGCTTCTCCTCCTCAACTGGCTTCTCCTCCTCAACTGGCTTCTCCTCCTCAACTGGCTTCTCCTCCTCAACTGGCTTCTCCTCCTCAACCGGCTTCTCTTCTTCAACTGGCTTCTCCTCCTCAACCGGCTTCTCTTCTTCAACTGGCTTCTCCTCCTCAACCGGCTTCTCTTCTTCAACTGGCTTCTCCTCCTCAACCGGCTTCTCTTCTTCAACTGGCTTCTCCTCCTCAACCGGCTTCTCTTCTTCAACTGGCTTCTCCTCCTCAACCGGCTTCTCTTCTTCAACTGGCTTCTCCTCTCCTTCAGAAAACCTTCTTTTTAAAAATTCAGAAATTTTTTGGAAAAGATGCTTTAGAAATTCAAAAATTTTATACAGGAAGTTTTTCATAAATAAAATTCCCTATTAGTAAGGAATAAGTGCCATAAACTTTTGAGATAAAAAATTATTGCATGTTTTTTCGATCAATCAAGAAATTTTTATACAAAATTGTGTATTAGCAAAGATTAAAAAAAAGTTCTAATTATCTCCTTTAACACCCATCACTTTCCTAAATAGGTACTTTGATGGATAATGAATTTATAACCAAAAAAGTTTGGATAACACGTCCTCCAAACCTTAAAAATCACCGAGATCCCTTGATATGACTGGAGAAAAGTTTTGGCTAATGAAGAGTGAGCGCGACTAGCTATAACTGAGATCTCAAGGAATCGTAATTTTTTACTCAAACTTTACTCAAACTTTTATTGATTGACAGTCGATTGCTAAAAGGCAAAAGGTACTTTATTTAAAATCTTCTTTTGTTTGATTATCATTTTCTCTTACCCAATATTCCTCATATTTTAAATTTATTTTTTGATAATCTAATGCGTTCATATTCTTGTCGAGTATGGCAAAAGGAGAATTAGTAAATTTCATAGCATAGTACCTCTAAAAAATGGTTTATTAAATATCTAATAGATATGAGATTTATTTATCTCAAGTAACTAGAACCTCTATAATTAAGCTTTATTCTTTTCTCTTCTTGGCTTTTGCAATATACGAAAGATTTGCCGTTAAAATACATGTTTACCATGATGCAGCTCCTAGGCTTGCTCAAGTCCCCGTCCTATGGCTTGAGTCGTACTGCGGTCTATCAAATGGTAGATCGGACGATTTGGTAGCATTTACTACACTTTATTTATAGAGTATTTATACTCAGTTGTCAACCCTTAAGATTAAAATTCTCAGTCGCAATAGACTAAACAATGCTGATTAGTTGGATGTTCTCTACATTCCCTCTTCCAATAGTCTTCAAATAAATGGTTATCTCTATCAAGATTTCTTGTTATTTCTTCCATTCTGTTTCCAGCATAATTAAATGCTTTTAGGTATCTTGGAAGGATTGTGAATTGATTGAATAGTTTCATTTAGACCTCCTAGATCTATACTTATATTGTCCTCCTATAGCCTTGAAATTTATAGGTCGGTTTGAGGAACTATTAGGTACGGGCAGAGGTATATATTTTGAATCAAAAAATACTAAAGCAGTCCTAAAATTAATACATGGTTGTCATGAGGCAGTTGCAGGGATACAACTGAAGCCAACCATAAATTATTAGAGATCAATTCAAGATTTAAAACACACTCATTATTTAAAAAGAAATCTTCTCCACTTTAGATAAAACTAAAATAAATCAGGATTTGAAAACAATGTAATCATAGATACCAACAGGTATTTAGCTAATTGATTATATATTTAACACACGAGTTAACCCGTTCCAATTTGTTGACTCTGAGGTTTTACCGTTGATTCCTTATCTTCTGAAAGTTGTTCCTTGCAGCTTTAGATTAAAAAACGGTCTTTATTTAATCTAAACCATGCAAAAGAAAATCGTAAAAAAATATGCTGAATTAATGCATCAGGCGCAACAAGCTACTGGAAGAAAAGAAGCAGTTGGACTAATACATAAAGCAGCAAAGTTAAAAACTAAATTTGATAATTACGAGATGATGTGATCATCTACAAAGCAATTTTCCCAAATAAGAATGTCATTATTTAATAAATTCTCGATTAAAGATATCATTCCCTCAAGCAAAGAGGCATATCAAAAAGAACTCAAGAACAACGGTGTGGGTTCACAAATAGGTAAGTCATTATTTAATAAATTCTCGATTAAAGATTTTTCCTTCAATATTTCCAACAGATAAGCGTAATTTATAAAGGGGTACCGTCATGATATATAGAGGAAAGGGGTACACTTTCCTAAATAGAAACTTTGATGGATAATAAATTCATATTCAAAGAAGTTACCCAAACTTTACTCAAACCCTATATATTCGCCGAGATCCTATGGTACAACAGGAACCTAGCTACTGGCTAATGAAAAGTGAGCCTTGAGTTATTGCAAGGGTTTTAGAGAACTGATAATTTGATTGACTAGCAAAATAAATTCGAGAACTACGAGATGATTTAGTTTGATATTGTTTGACGAACAATCTAATATGGGTTGAATTATTAATAGAGATATGAAAATTTTAGTTTTACTTAGTTTAATTTCTAGTACTTTTTTCCCTGTATTTGCAGAAGGTCATAAGAAGTATAAAGATGAAGACTTTGATAAAATTAAACTTATGAAAATTGAATATTTAAATAAAAAAATTGATTGCGTAAAAGCTTCTAGTAATTTTAAGGAAATGAAGAAATGCTGGAAAAAAAGAAAAAAGAAGAAGTTGTAGTCTTTTACTGATTGACAGTCGATCTAAAATAAGTAGCAATTAGCTCCTTTATTTATGAAGTTAAAAAATATTTTAAAAACTACTGGGGCACTTCATATTTTATTGGGATTATTAATTATTTTCCTACTGATTTTTTCTGTGGAAACTATTGTAGGCAAAGCTTCAACTGAAACATTGCTTCTTGTTAGAGGTACTGCAGATGTTGTAGCAGCTAGTAATTTAGGAATTGGTTGTTTATTGATTATTTGTAGTTCCATAAGAGATAAAGCCTCTTTAAGAAAAGTTGTATCAGGTGAATTAGCTTTGATGTTTTGTTTCTTAGCAGTAGCTCTATTCAATACTTTTAACGCTGGGACAATTGTTGATGGAGGACCTCCTCCGCCTTTTTGGATTGTTTTAATAGTGAATCCTCTTTTATGTATTTATGGATTAGTTAACAATAAAAATTGAAACTCCAACTCCTCCCACCACTTTTCAAACTATTCAATACAAGCACTTTCCTCTCATCAATAAATCACAACTCTTGCCCTGTTTTAGATTCTGAGGAAATAAAAAAGCAAGAACAAGAAGATGCTATTGGGAAGTTATATCCATAATTTTATATCTTTCCAAATCCCTTAATTCTTTTTTCTGATTTATATCCTGCTTGTACGAATTGAGTATTATCAGTCCCTACATCATAAAGAGTATAATTTTTTCCTGCCCCAATACCAATAACAGCTTTTTGTGGAACTTTCTGCTCTTTCTTACGATTTCCATTTAAATCTTTTACTTCAGAATTAACAGTTCCCTCTGTCAATTCCAAATGAAACTGTTGTTTGCTTCTTGCAGTAAATAATCTGTTTACCTGAAGACGTGTAAGTCGATCAAGGAGTGTCAGTGGGGGGGTATCTAGTGTTAAATTTTCGCCAATATCTTTTGA
Source organism: Prochlorococcus sp. MIT 1314 (assembly GCF_034093315.1). GTDB lineage: Bacteria > Cyanobacteriota > Cyanobacteriia > PCC-6307 > Cyanobiaceae > Prochlorococcus_A > Prochlorococcus_A marinus_Y. The sequence continues at coordinate 861,423 of NZ_CP139300.1, forward strand.
GCTTCCGTGAATTAAACCACAATCAAGTTCAACAAATCCAAATTGAAGTGCTGCTATCCAATCAAGAAATGATTTGTCTACAGCATTCGCAAGAGACTTAACTACTTCTTCACCCTTATTTATTCTCAAAGCTTCAGCTCTTTGATCCCCACGGTAACCACTTTCCAATAGGATTTGTTCTTCCCACCAACCATATATACACCATGGTTGTAAATCATTACTTTTTGGATTAATTAACCTATGGAGAAGCCTATTACAGTTTTTTTCAGGACCTATCATATCCCCCAAAACAAAAAGAGTTATATTACCTGGAGTTTTTTTTAAGTCTTTTTGAATAAGTTCATAAGTATCTAGATCCCCTTTAAGACCACTTACGAGTGCCCAGCGTTCTATCATCTTTCACAAACATGAGATGCATCTTCAGCTTGTTCTGCAAATTCGAATCCATTTTTTAAACGCCATGCAAAAATCGGAGGAAGACCGGCATCTATTATTGCTTTACACGTAAGTTCAAGATCATATTCCACTTCCCTAATTTTTACTTCATTTGTGACTTCGTTATGGACAACATAAGTAGCTTTAGTTCCTCCATGCCTTGGCTCTCCTACTGAACCTGCATTTACTATTCTTCGCATCGGCAATTGAATTTCTTTTTCTTGAATATCTTTGGGGACAGCGTTTTTGATTTTTACAGCAATTGAACCATCTGCTAATTCGCGAATATAAGGTTGATGAGTATGACCACAAAATAGAATCTCTGCTCTGGCATTTTCAACTCTCTCAAGAGCTGCAAATGCATCCATATCGGGTAGAAGATATTCATGTTGACTATTAGGACTACCATGAACAAAAAGACATTTATCTTTACGTATTGAGTAGGGTAGATTAGCTAGATAATCCTTATTTTCTTTAGTTAATTTATCCGTAGTCCATTGATGAGCAAAATGACCTCTCTTTTCAGCAAGCTGAGAAGGATAACTACAATCGCAAGCATCTAATCCATCAACAACGTCTTCGTCCCAACATCCCAGACAAGTAGGAATTTTTTTATCTCTTATTAACTCAATAACCTCATTAGGTTGAGGACCATAACCCACTAGATCTCCAAGACAGGTAATATTTGTAATTCCTTGGAGTTCAATATCTTTTAAGACAGCCTCTACTGCAGGTAAATTTGCATGTAAGCATGAGATGACAGCTTGATTCATTTTTAAATTAACGGCGAGCAGTTTGTAGTTGTGAATTTCTAAGTGAAGTTTGATGATGATCTAGTACAGCTTCATTAAGAAGACAATTATGAATCGTTGATTTTATTGACTCGAAGTTTAAATTTTTCCCTTGTATAACAATTTCAGAACATCTTTCTGGTCTTCCATTAAGAGGGGCAACTTGGTTTAATGTTTGATATTGAGATCCTTGCTGACTAACTATCCAGTTAAACAAGATGTAACGCCCATCCGGCAAGTTCATTAATGCTTTTGCTCTATATACATCCCCATAAGCACCATTAACTAATTCAAACCAAAAAGTATTCAAGCTTGCAGGATCCCAAATATGCTTTTTAAGATCAAGGCTTATTGATTCAATTGCTCTAAAATCTAAAGTATCTTTAATTGATAATTCTGGATCTCTACCAAAATGAAGATATCTATTTGGCTGGAGATTATATTTTTCAAGTTCATTAATAATTCTCAGATCAACCCCATTAATACCTTGAGATTTAGGTATAAAAAATTGTGGAAATTCAATAATAATTAAAATGTTTTCTTTATCTTTCTCTGATATTGAGTTTGAAATAGATAAGTCTAATAAGTTAGGAATTTGATCTTTCAAAAAAGCAAAATCAATTTTTGAATTTATAGCTTGCTCTAAATTAATTTCGGAATACCCTCCAAGACGTAAGTAACCACAATTACCAGAATAATTCTTAAAAGTATTTAGTATCCAATTTGTCTTACCGCATCCCGGCGACCCTGATATTAACCAAACTTGACTCATGAAAAATACTAACTTATGTATAAAATTTACACCAATATGAAAATGAAAATCATTTCTGTTTTCGATTTTAAATATTTATTTTGTGATTTAAGTGATAAAAACAATATTATTTAGAGAATTAATTACCCCATACCACCCATCACTTTCCCAAATAGTAAATTTGATGGATAATAAATTTATAGTTATTTATTGCGCAGATCAATCTATAAATTGTCACTTTAACTAGCAAGTGACTAGCAGATAACTTACTTACTTTTTCCTCCAAATCCATTGATATGACTAAAGAAAATTTCTGGCTAATGAAAAGTGAGCCTGATGCATACAGCATAAATACTTTAAAAGATGATGGGGTAACTTTGTGGGATGGTATTAGAAATTATCAAGCGCGAAATTACATGAGAAATATGAACAAAGGAGATAAAGTATTTTTTTATCATTCAAACTGCAAACCTCCAGGCATTGTTGGACTTATGGAGGTAATAGACCTAAATATTGTTGACCCTACACAATTTGATAAAGATTCAAAGTATTTTGATCCAAAATCGAAACCTGAAAATCCGAGATGGGATTGTGTAAAAGTAAAGTTCATATCTAAATCAAATAAGATTATAAGTTTACCTGAATTAAAAATTTTATTTAGTGAGGATGATTTACTAGTTGTAAAAAAAGGAAATAGGTTATCTATATTACCTGTCCGAAATGATATAGCAAAAATACTGCTAAAAAAAATATAAAAATTTTTAGTCCGTAAAATTCATTGAAAACATATTTCCAATATAGAGTCTAGTTAAATCCCTATTTTGAAATCCTTTTTGCATCAAAAACCCTGCAATAGCAGCTTGAATTATCCTATATTGATCCCAGTTAGGATGTTGCTCAACAAATTCTTTCATAGCCTTTTGCAGATTTTCTTGAAGTTCACATTTAAAACTAATTACTTCATCTTTCTGATTTAAAACTTTTGGATTTACATCGTAATTTAACTTTTGCATATTCAAAAAAATTTTTTGGAATTTAAATCTACAAGTTTTAGTTTTCTTCAAAATTACTAAATCGTCAACAAGTATTATTAAGGGATAGTCTCAGATAATAGAATAATGAGAATTCAGTTATAAAGAGGGAAATCATAGAAATTGAATTTAAAAAATTAAATCTTACTAAAATATAAAGAATTATAAAAAATCATAAGTTTTCCACATGCTATAGGTATTCAGATATTTCTCTAAAAATAGCTGTGGAAAAGTTGTGAAAAATTTTTTTGAACTCGGGGAAATATTTTTCAAAATTTCCGATTTTATTTATCTTTTAATCCATTGATTCCCACATTCTTTTTATTTCATTAAATAAAGTTTGTGCTATTTGTATCGGCCAATACATTTCGAAAGATCTAGTTTGATCTTGACTTTCAAAAACTAACCTCAAACTCCATTCATTCTTTTTACCTTCTAACTCAATATACCAAGGCAGTTTTTCTAATTCTAAAGTAATAGCCTCTTCATCCATTAATTCATTTTGAATACCTAATAGTTGTTCATTAATTCTTAAAAGCAAGAGATAAAGTGAATGAAATTCGCTTTTTTGTAACTCAATTGACCAATTATCAACCCCAATCAAAAAACAAAACTTACCTTTTTTAAAATCTTTATGTAATCTCCATCTTTTTTTATCTTCTAACAAAATTAACCAGGGAGTAAATCTGGTTGGTCTTGTTCATCACTCAGTTCAATAATAGACCTTTGAACAGGTTTAATAGTTGACTCCTCTAATAGTCCATCAAAATCATCAAAACGCCTTTGTTTAGCTCTAAAAGCAATTCTAACAGTAGTTAAGTATCTATTAGTTGATTTTCTTATTAAACTCTCACCTCTTTTGGCAAGATCATTAGAGTCAATACCGCCATTATTTGATACGTTCATTAAAAAATTTTTATTACTATAAAATATATTTTACAGTTTATTGGACCGATTCAAAACATAAATTACAAAACAAACTTAATTGATTCATAAAAAATTTCTTATGGAAAAAAATTTATCTGGAACGCTTGCTATTGATTTGGGGAATACTAATACTGTAGTAGCTTTTCAAGATCAAAAAGATATAAATTCTGTTTTAGTTGAGATACCAAATATTACATCATCTCCAGGAGTTATCCCTACAGCAGTTTGGTTTGAGGAACCTTCAAAAATCCTGAAGATTGGTATTGGTGCTTTAAAGATGAAAGATAACTCTAATTCCGATTTGTTTTTTCATTCAAATTTTAAAAGATTAATTGGAAATCCTAATGAAAAAATAAACCAAAAAAATATTTTAAGCCCCACTGAATGTGGCGAGAAATTTTTCAAACTTTTGTGGGCAAAAATTCCACAAAAATATGCAATTAAAAGACTTGTTTTAACTGCTCCAATTGATACATACAAAGGTTATAGAGAATGGTTAGTTAACCTTTGCGGTGAAATATCTGTAGATGAAGTAGCACTAGTTGATGAGCCTACTGCGGCAAGTTTAGGGATTAATGTACCATTTGGCTCAAAAATAATGACATTAGATATTGGAGGAAGCACAATCGATATGAATATAGTCAGAATAGAAGGTGGAGAAGGGAAATCTGGTCCAATAGCTGAACTATTAAAATTCAAAGGAAATGATGTCAGCTCAATTTCAAAACAAAAAATAAGGTGTGCCGAAATAATCAGTAAAACAGGCTCAAAAATTGGAGGTAAGGATATTGATCAATGGATCGTTGATTATTTTATTCCAGATAATAAATATGCAATTAATCTTTTAAAGGCAGAAGAAATAAAATGTAAACTCAGCTCATCTTCAATCAAATATGAAACTAAGTATGCAACAAAATTATTAACTGAAGGATATCAAGAAAAAGAATTTTACCTGAGTAAAGAAATATTTGAGAAAATTATTATTGAGAATAATCTCCTCAATCATCTTAACTCCTTACTAAAAGATTTATTAAATGAAGCAAGGGGCAAATTTTGCACCGTAGATGACTTAAATTTTATTATTTTGGTTGGAGGGGGGACTCAAATACCATTAATTAAAGAATGGCTAACAAAAAAGATTCCAAAAATTCCAATAAAGTCCCCACCTCCTATTGAATCAATAGCTTTAGGAGCTCTGGCAATGACTCCAGGCGTAAAAATTAAAGACATCTTAAATAAAGGATTATCAATAAGATTATTAAATAAAAGAGAACAAAAACACTTTTGGCATCCTATTTTTTGTAAAGGCCAAACATGGCCAACTGAAACTCCATATAAACTGATCCTTCAGGCTAGTAAAAGTAATCAGAAAATATTCGAAATAATTATTGGTGAAACAAAAAAAGAAAGAGAATATGATGTGATTTTTGAAAATGGATTACCAAAATTATCAGAGTTTCAAAGTGAAGAAAAAATTATAAATTGGGGTAAAAAACCACTAAGAATCGAGATAAAGAACAAGCCTAATATTGGAGAAGACAACTTAAAACTTTTCTTCAAAATCACTAAAAAAGCTGACTTACTTGTTACGTGTTTCGATATTAAAGATGAATTTTTAGGAGAATATAATTTAGGAAATATCTTCTGAAATAATGCTACTCAAGAAAAACTCCTTCTTCATTATCAATATTATTTAGTCGTACGCTAATACTTTCATCTTTACTAGTTGGAACTTTTTTACCGCAAAAATCGGGTTGAATAGGTAATTCTCTATGACCTCTATCTACCATTACTAACAACATCACTCTTTGAGGTCTGCCCCAAGAATATAATGCATCGATTGCAGCTCTAATTGTTCTCCCTGTGTAAATTACATCATCTATTAAGAGAATTTCTTGTTTCTCAATAGGAGTAGGAATATCAGTTGCTTTGATTAGGCGCGTTCCAACTCTATTTTGATCATCTCTATAAAAAGTTGGATCAATTATTCCTTTTCTTATTTTTAAACCTGTTTTGCAGAGTAATTCTTTTTCTAAAACTTCGGCCAGATCAATTCCTCTAGTAGGAATCCCAATTAAAACAAGATTCTCAAGGTTTTTTACTTTTTCAATAATTTGGGAAGTTAAACGTGCAATGGTTTTTCTAAACTCTAATTCAGTAAGTATTACGATTCTTTTTGTTTTATTGGACATGATTTATCAAAAAATAAAATTTGTTCAATATTTTCATAAATTAGCAAAAGCTAACTATATTGAATATAGATTGTTAAAGAGTAGCTTTTAAAGCTAGATTTAGAGTTGGATCACTTAAACAATTAATTTGATCTAAATATGTCAAAAATTAGCAGCAAAAATATAAATAAATTAAGTGTTCCTCAGAGCCCTGTAGTTCTTGCAATACTAGATGGATGGGGCTACCGAGAAGAGATATCACACAATGCTATAAAAAGTGCCAATACACCAATCATAGATTCATTGTGGCATGCATATCCTCACACTCTAATAAGCGCTAGTGGATCTAGTGTAGGCCTCCCGGATGGTCAAATGGGTAATTCAGAGGTGGGACATCTTACCATTGGTTCGGGAAGAATAATCCAACAAGAACTTGTAAGGATTTCAAATATTGTAAAAAATAATCAGTTAGGTCTAGTTCATGAGTTAAAGGAGATGGCTGATTCATTAAAGAGAAATAATTCTACTTTGCACATCATGGGATTATGTTCTGATGGAGGAGTACATAGTCATATTGATCATTTATTGGGTTTAATAAAATGGGCATCCGATAATGGCATAAAAAAACTAGCAATTCATATTATTACTGATGGCAGAGATACTCCTGCAAAAAGTGCATCTAAATATCTTAATCAAATAGAGTCATGCATAAAAAAATTCAACACTGGTGAGATTGCCTCCATATGCGGAAGATACTGGATAATGGATAGAAATCTTTTATGGGACAGAACAGAAAAATCATATTCTAATTTGACTGATCCAGATATTGAAGTAACAAATATTTCTCCTCAGGATTACATAAAAAAAAGTTATGACAAAAATATAACCGATGAGTTTATAGAGCCCATTCGAATTTCGGAAAACTATCTTAAAGATGGGGATAGTTTAATTTGCTTTAACTTCCGTCCAGACAGAGCAAGGCAAATAATCAAATCACTTTCAGAGAAAGAATTCTCAGATTTTGAAAGAAAAATTTTTCCAAATCTTGATTTAATTACTTTTACTCAATATGACTCAAACTTTTCCGTTAAAGTTGCATTTCCTCCGGAATCTCTCAATAATTTTATCGGCCAAATAGTTTCAGAAAATGGCCTCAAACAATACAGAACAGCAGAAACAGAAAAATATCCTCACGTAACATATTTTTTTAATGGAGGAGTAGAAATTCCTTTACCTGGAGAAGATAGAAATTTAATTCCCTCTCCAAGAGTAGCAACTTATGATATGGAACCCAAAATGTCTGCGGAAGAACTAACTATTAGTTGTTCTAAAGCAATTAAAAGTGGAAACTATGCTTTTGTTGTAATCAATTTTGCTAATCCTGATATGGTGGGTCATACTGGCAATATGAATGCAACAATTAAAGCTATAGAAACAGTAGATAAATGTATAGGTCAAATAGTTAATGCTACTGGCGAAATGGGTGGGAGTATTCTTATAACAGCCGATCATGGTAACGCAGAGGTAATGCAAGGTCCTTCAGGAGAACCATGGACAGCACACACTATAAATAAAGTTCCATTAATTTTTATTGAGGGTGAAAAAAGAAAAATCCCGAATATGGGTAATGAGATTTATTTAAGGGATAATGCTGGATTAGCAGATATTGCACCAACTCTATTACAATTGTTAAATCTTCCAATACCAAAAGAAATGACAGGAAAATCTCTAATTAAAGAAATCGAGTTAAAAGGTTATAATAAAGTAGTACAGCACGTATAAAGTTTATAAAAAGCCTTTTAAACAATGATTAATCTTTTAAGTTGGATATGGGTATTTTCTGGAATTCTTCTGATACTTTTAGTTTTACTTCATAGTCCTAAAGGTGATGGAATGGGAGGAATAGCAACTAGTGGAAGCTCAATGTTCAATAGCGCAAGTAGTGCAGAAGCATCTCTCAATAAAATAACTTGGACCTTTTTAATTATATTTTTGGCTCTCGCAATTATTCTTAGCGCTGGCTGGATTTCATAAAATTTGAATAAAAAAAAGGGATTATAAAAAATAATCCCCTAAATTTAATAAATTAATTAACTAATCAATATTTAGTAATCAAAGTCACCACCCATACCTGGAGCACCCGCTGGAGCAGATGAATCTTTTTTCTCAGGTAAATCAGCAACTATACATTCAGTGGTGAGAACCATTCCTGCTATTGAAGCTGCATTTTGCAGACCTGAACGAGTAACTTTTGCAGGGTCAACTATACCAGCGGAGGACATATCAACATATTCTCCAGTGGCAGCGTTAAATCCATCATTGAATGGTTTAGATTTTACATTCTCTGCAATCACAGCACCATTAGACCCTGCATTTTCTGCAATTCTCATAAGAGGTGCAGTCAGTGAAGCTTCGACAATGTTAGCTCCAATTAATTCCTCTCCTTCTAAATTTTTATCAGCCCAATCTTTTAGGATTGGAGATAAGTGAGCAAGAGTTGTTCCTCCGCCAGGTACAATTCCTTCTTCTACAGCAGCTTTTGTAGCGTTAATAGCATCCTCAAGACGAAGTTTTTTATCCTTCATCTCAGTCTCAGTAGCAGCTCCAACCTTAATAACTGCTACTCCTCCAGCTAATTTAGCTAAACGTTCCTGAAGCTTTTCTTTATCGTATGAGGAATCTGTTTCATCCATTTGCTTCTTAATTTGATCGCATCTAGCATTTACTGCTTTCTCATTGCCCTCAGCAACTATAGTTGTAGTTTCTTTGTTGATAGTTATTCTTCTACCAGTTCCAAGCATATCTAAGGTGGCATTCTCTAATTTCAAGCCTGCATCCTCAGTAATCAGTTGACCATTGGTTAGAACAGCCATATCTTCAAGCATGGCTTTTCTTCTATCACCAAATCCGGGCGCTTTTACTGCCGCCACATTTAACACACCTCTTAGTCTATTAACGACAAGCGTAGCTAAAGCCTCTTTTTCTATATCTTCTGCAATGATGACTAGAGGTTTACCAGTTTTAGCAATTTGTTCCAACACAGGAACTAAATCTTGTACTAAAGCAATTTTTTTATCAGTCAACAGAATATACGGTTCATCTAAAACAGCCTCCATTCTTTCTGTATCTGTTGCAAAGTAAGGTGAAATGTAGCCTTTATCAAAACGCATACCCTCAGTAACTTCTAATTCAGTAGTCATTGATTTTCCCTCTTCTAGAGAAATGACACCTTCTTTCCCAACTTTATCCATTGCATTGGCAATCATTTGCCCAACCTCTTCGTCATTTCCAGCGGCAATGGTTCCGCATTGAGCAATAGCATTACTATCACTGATTGGCTTGGAATTCTCCTGAATTTTATCAACTAAAAATTCAGTAGCTTTATCGATTCCTTTTTTCAAGGTAATCGCATTAGCTCCTGCAGCAACATTTCTCAACCCTGCTTTGACCATAGCGTGCGCTAAAACAGTAGCTGTTGTAGTGCCATCTCCAGCTGCATCATTAGTTTTTGATGCGGCTTGTCGAATTAATGCAACACCAGTATTTTCGATGTGGTCCTCTAATTCGATCTCTTTAGCGATTGTGACACCATCATTAATAATTTGTGGAGCACCAAATTTTTTCTCTAAGACAACATTTCTTCCTTTTGGTCCAAGCGTTACAGCAACAGACTCAGCAAGGATATCGATTCCTTTCTCGAGCGCTCTACGAGCTTGCTCATTGTAGATAATTCTTTTAGCCATATTTAGGCAGCAATTTAGTAATAAGTTTTAATAATTTTTGAAACAAATATTTTAGCCAACTACAGCTAAAATATCTTTTTCTGAGAGCAAGACATATTCATCTCCCCCCAATTTAATGTCTGTTCCAGCATATTTGCTGTACAAGACTTTGTCTCCAATACTCACCTCTGGAGTTTGTCGAGAACCATCGTCATTAAGTTTCCCAGGTCCTACCTGAGCAACTTCTCCAACCTGTGGTTTTTCTTTAGCTGTATCAGGCAAAAGGATGCCCCCAGCGGTTTTTTCCTCAGATGCGGAAACTTTAATAAATATTCTATCTCCCAGTGGTTTTACTGTAGAGACTGTAAGTGAAACAGCTGCCATAGATTAATGGAGGATTATGATTGAGACGCTTTGCGTCGTAAAAATGGAAAGAAGTATTCTCTATCCGTATCATCAACAACATAATCTGCAAAGCGGCAATTAAACCATACTTGAACTGTGCGGGTGGCCGAACCCATTTAACGAATCTACCCATGAGATGGTAGTATTTTCGGATTATGCGCTGTTAAAAATCAGCTAATCATCACCAATTAATAAAAATGGTAGCAACTCCATCAACTTCTTCACAAACTAAAGGCGTAGTTCGTCAGGTAATTGGCCCAGTTCTGGATGTAGAATTTCCAGCCGGAAAATTGCCTAAAATATTAAATGCTTTACGAATTGAAGCAAAAAATCCTGCTGGACAAGAAATAGCGCTCACTGCAGAGGTTCAACAACTGCTTGGTGATCATAGAGTCAGAGCGGTGGCAATGAGTGGTACAGACGGTCTTGTGAGAGGTATGGAGGCAATTGATACAGGAGCACCAATATCTGTACCTGTAGGAGAAGCTACTTTAGGAAGAATATTTAATGTTTTAGGAGAACCAGTAGACGAACAAGGTCCAGTAAAAACGAAAGATACAGCCCCAATTCATAGAGCTGCCCCAAAATTAACTGACCTAGAAACCAAGCCAAAAGTTTTTGAAACCGGAATAAAAGTTATCGACCTTTTAGCTCCTTATAGACAAGGTGGAAAAGTCGGACTATTTGGAGGAGCTGGTGTTGGAAAGACAGTTCTCATTCAAGAGTTAATTAACAACATTGCGAAAGAACATGGCGGTGTTTCTGTTTTTGGAGGTGTAGGAGAAAGAACCAGAGAAGGAAATGATTTATATGAAGAATTTAAAGAATCAGGCGTTATCAATGCAGATGATTTAACTCAATCAAAAGTTGCCTTATGCTTTGGTCAGATGAATGAGCCACCTGGCGCAAGAATGAGAGTAGGTTTATCGGCACTTACAATGGCTGAACATTTTAGAGATGTAAATAAACAAGACGTTCTACTTTTTGTTGATAACATTTTTAGATTTGTTCAAGCCGGCTCTGAAGTATCAGCTTTACTTGGAAGAATGCCTTCAGCTGTTGGATACCAACCAACTCTTGGAACTGATGTTGGTGAATTACAAGAAAGAATTACATCTACTTTAGAGGGTTCAATAACCTCCATTCAGGCTGTTTATGTACCTGCAGATGACCTGACTGATCCTGCTCCAGCAACAACATTTGCCCATTTAGATGCTACTACTGTGCTTGCAAGGGCTCTTGCAGCTAAGGGAATTTATCCAGCGGTTGACCCATTAGACTCAACAAGCACAATGCTTCAACCATCCGTTGTTGGAGATGAACATTACAAAACTGCTAGAGCTGTTCAATCAACTTTGCAAAGATACAAAGAGCTGCAAGACATTATTGCGATTCTTGGCTTAGATGAACTTTCTGAGGAAGATAGATTAACGGTCGATAGGGCTAGAAAAATTGAAAAATTCCTTTCACAGCCTTTCTTTGTAGCAGAAATATTTACAGGAATGTCTGGTAAATATGTAAAATTAGAGGATACCATAGCTGGTTTCAACATGATTTTGTCAGGTGAATTAGATGATTTACCTGAACAGGCATTTTACTTAGTTGGTAACATCGACGAAGTTAAAGCAAAGGCTGAAAAAATAAAGTCAGAAAAATAAATATACTAATTTATTAATACTAAACTCTAAATAATTTTAAATTAATGGCAATCTCTCTTAAAGTTTTAGCTCCTAATAAAAATGTTTATCAAGGTGAAGCTGAAGAAGTAATCCTTCCTAGCACTACTGGTCAACTAGGTGTATTGCCTGGACATATTTCTTTAGTTACGGCTATTGATATAGGTGTTTTAAGGCTCAGAATGAATTCTCAGTGGAAATCAATAGCTCTAATGGGGGGCTTCGCTGAAATAGAATCAAATGAAGTAATAGTTTTAGTAAATAATGCAGAAATTGGATCTGAAATTAATGTTCAAAATGCTGAACAAGATCTTAAAGAAGCAAAATTAGCAATTAGTAAATTCTCTGAAAATGAAAAAAATCCAGAGAAGATCAAAGCCCTGAAAGAGATTTCGAAGGCCGAGGCTAGGATTCAAGCGGCAAAGAACTAATCTTTTTAAGCAGTTCCACAAAAAGTTACTTCTGGAAACTTTAACTTGGCTTCTTCTAATTTTTTGGTTTTACCCTCTTCTTGCCAATAATTTATTACTTCTGTAGCTTTATTCAATATTTCAACCCTTTCATTATCTGTAATCCAACCTTTATTCTCTAATTCACTTTTTAATTTCTCCCAAGCATCATCTCTTGGCCAAAAATAATAAGCAGTAAGAGGGCTTGGGCCTCCCCCTACTATTTGATCAACAGCCAAAGCAACATTATCAGGTAACCATAACACTTTAATAATAAATCTCCCTTCGTCAGGTTTGGGGGTATAACCAGTTGGGACTCCATCTTCATCAATCGTTGCAGCTGCTAATACAGCTGAAGCTCCCATCATTCCTGAATTATGAGAAGCACTTTTAGAGTTTGGGGAATTACTGCTTTTTTCATTCTTTTCTGTTGAATTTTGATTTAACTTATCTGATGAGGTCATTCACTTATTTATATACATTAAATAATTTATCAGTTGATGGTCGCATTTTGATTGATTTATTCAAAATTTCTTGATTTTAGTTGTTGATGCTTCCTAAACAGATTATTTATCTATCATGAGCTACTTGATAAAAATCATAAATTGTATCTTCCAATGAATCCCAAAGATCTTTAGGTATATCGTTTTCTTCTGCAAACATTCCAAGCTGACTAGCCAAGCTTCTTGCTTTAGCAAGTTTCGAATCATATGAATCTGATTTATCCATTTTTGATCTTTAAACTTTATAAAAAATAAATCTATTAACTAGATAAGTCAAATTTTAAAATTCTAAATCAGAAATTTCTTTAAGAGCAGCAACACTTAAAACTTCTGGGTTTGTGTCTTTGACAAGAACATCATCTTCAATTCTTATCCCAATGCCTTTCCATTTCTCATCAATTTTAGGTTGTCCCTCAGGTACTGGGATCCTGTCACTTATATAAATACCAGGTTCTACGGTAAGAATCATTCCATTCTGTAATGGGACTTCATAGTCTCCCATTCTGTATGCTCCAACATCATGAACATCTAAGCCGAGCCAATGTCCAGTTCTATGCATGTAAAGATGTTTATATGATTCATTATCAATTATCTCCTCAGTAACTCCCGACAATAAACCAATTTCTTTTAATCCTTCTACTAAAACTGTTAAGGCTACATTATGAACAGTACTAGAATTTGATCCAGTTACTGCACTTTTAATTGCAGTTTTCTGAGCACTTAACACAATTTCATAGATAACTTTTTGCTCTGCAGAAAATTTTCCGCTTATTGGAATAGTTCGTGTTATGTCTCCATTGTAATAATCAGTTAATGAGCAGCCAGCATCTACCAACAATAAATCTCCTTTATTCAAGGGCGAATTATTAGAAGTGTAATGCAAAATACATGCATTATCTCCTGAAGCAACAATAGAGTTATAAGCAGGTCCTCTGGCCCCTTTTTCCAAAAAGAATCCCTCTAAAAGACCCTGAATTTGTCTTTCATTTTTCTTAGATGAAATAGATTCTCTTACAAGCTCATGAGCTTCTGCTGAAATTTGTATAGCCTCTCTCATTCTCTTAATTTCAAATTCGCTTTTAATTAGCCTCATCTCATTTAAATAAATTTCTGGAGATTTTATGGAATTTGCCCCAATCCCCAATCTTGAGCGATTTTCAAGTTGTTGAGAAAATATCTCCAGTACTATTTTCTCAATTAATGGATGCTTACCAATAGAAAAAACAATTTCATCAGAACCATTTATATATCCAGGTAATAAATCTTTTAATTCATTTATTGAGTGAGCCTTATCAGCCTTAAACTCTTTTTCAGCACCCTCTAACCCCCATCTAAAGCCATGCCACACTTCACTAATAACATCTTTAGGAGAAACAAACAAAATAAATCTTTCTCCCTTTGGCTTATGCGATAAGAAAAGAGCTATGGCGTCTGGCTCATCAAAACCAGTTAAATACCAAAAATTACTATCTTGTCTAAAAGGATATTCACAATCAGCATGATGCTTTACAAGGTTAGCACCAGGGATGATAGCAGATTTTCCACCTAATTTATCTAGGAAAATTTCTCTTCTTTCTTCAAAAACTTTATTATTAGGTTTAAACATAAATTGTCTATTGGCGTGTTTTAAAAAAAAATGGAAGAATGAATTAAAACAGATTTAGTACCTAATCTATTTTAATGGAACCAAGTGTTTACGGTTTAACTTTACTTATAATTATTATCTTAATTGGGTCAGCATGTTGTTCGGGAGTAGAAGCAGCTTTTTTAGCTGTAAATTCAATTAGGATTATAGAAATAGCCTCAAGACAAAAGCCAAAAAGTTCTGCAAATCAACTCCTTAAACTTAGGAAACATCTTGGAAGGACATTAACTGTAATTACTATTACTAATAATGGATTTAACATAATTGGAAGTCTAATTTTAGGTGTATACGGAGCTTTAGTAATTAATAGTAGTTATGGCTTAACCCTGTTTTCAATCGTTTTTTATCTATTAGTTGTTTTAGTTGGAGAAGTACTACCCAAAGCTCTTGGCACAAGATTTTCAGTACAAATAGCACTAATATCCGTTCCAATACTGAGGATATTAAATACTTTAATGAAGCCATTCTTGATATTAATAGAGCAGATATTTCCAGTTATTACTGCAGAAAATGAAATCTCAACTGATGAAGAAGAAATTAGACAAATGGCAAAAATTGGGAGTCAGAAAGGTTTGATAGAAGCTGATGAGGCAGCAATGATTTTCAAGGTTTTTCAATTAAATGATTTAAAAGCTAAAGATTTAATGATCCCCAGAGTATCAGTACCTTGTCTTGATGGGTCATCAAATCTAGATGAAATTTCAACACTTATAATGTCAGATAACTCCCCATGGTGGGTTATTTTGGGAGATAAAGTCGACAAAATACAAGGGGTAGTTCAGCGTGAAATTATGTTAGCGGAATTAATTAATGGGGAAAATAAAAAATTATTATCAGAAA
Source organism: Prochlorococcus sp. MIT 1314 (assembly GCF_034093315.1). GTDB lineage: Bacteria > Cyanobacteriota > Cyanobacteriia > PCC-6307 > Cyanobiaceae > Prochlorococcus_A > Prochlorococcus_A marinus_Y. The sequence continues at coordinate 876,769 of NZ_CP139300.1, forward strand.
TTTGCGAACCTGTGGACTACATTCCCGAAATGATTAAAGCAGATCAATTATTAACAAGATTTGACAAGAATCATAAAGGAGTGAAAGTAGTAGTAGATGAATTTGGAGGATTCGTGGGAATTATTGGTGCAGAAGCTGTTTTATCTGTATTAGCTGGTTGGTGGAAAAAGTAAATTATGAAACAATTGAAAATTAATAAAAATTATTTACTTTTAAAAAATTGGTGGGAGACTATTGATCTTACTAACTATGAAAAAAGTTTTTTTAATAGAGAAATAATTTCTTTTAATCAGCAACTTTTTAGACTCAAAGAAAAAAAAATAAGAATTTGCGCATATGGTAAATCAGGAGTAGGTAAATCTTCTGTTTTAAACTCTTTATTAAAAAAAGATGTATTCAAAACAGACATTATAAACGGGTCTACAAGAGAAATTCAAGCAGAAGAGTGGGCACTTAAAGATCAACTTCTCAATAGTATAGAGTTGCTAGATTCGCCAGGATTTGATTTCTGCGATGTTAAATTCCCAGATAAAATTTACTCTTGTATAAATCATTCAGATCTTATTTTATTTATAGTTTCGGGAGATATTAATAGAAACGAATTAAGCGAAATCAGCTCCCTAATTAAAGATGGAAAAAAAATTATTGTAATTGTAAATAAAATCGATCTTTTAAAAAAAAATGAATTAAAAGAAATAATAGAAAATATAAAGTTTAAACTTCCAAAAGATTTAAATATTCCAATACTTATTAATCATGAAAACAATCTTAAAAATTACATAACAAAAATAATAAATCAACATGGAGAGACATTATTAACACTAAATTCACTTCAATTGGCTGACAAATTGTTTCTGCAGATAAAAGGACAAAGATTAAAAAAAAGGCAGAAATTAGCTCAGTCAACTATTGGTAAATTTTCGACCATAAAGGCTTCAGCGGTAGCTCTTAATCCTTTCATTTTCTTTGATGTTGCTGGTAGTTTTGCACTAGATACTGCATTAATCAGCGAATTAAGTAAGATTTATGGCTTAAATTTGAAGAGTGAATCTACAAGAAAAATATTCAAAAGTATATCTATTAATAATTTATTTTTGGGAGTCACTCAAGTTGGTATTAATACATCTTTCAACCTTATCAGGAAAGTGATTTTATTAACAGCACCTTTCACTAGCGGGCTATCATTATTACCTTATGGACCTATTGCAATTATTCAAGCTGCAATTGCAATCCATTCTACAAAAATCCTTGGGAAACTAGCTGCTAAAGAGATATACATAAGAAGCAAAGTTTCTTATATAGAACCTTCTATTTTGATCCAAAAAATAACTTTTAAAGAACCAGAAATTTTTAACCATATCAATATTTATTTATCAAATAGGAATTTAAATAATAATCTTATGAGTTTTTTGCCCTAAAACATAAAATGGAAAAAAAAGTTGCTTTATTTGGTACTAGTGCAGATCCACCTACCATTGGTCATAAAAAAATACTTGAAGAATTATCCAAAATTTATGCTTTTACAATTAGTTATGTAAGCAACAATCCCAACAAAAAGCACAAAGAGAATATTGCAATTCGTGGGCATCTCTTAAAAACTTTGGTTGACGATTTAGATAATTCTAAAATTTTATTTAATCAAAAAGTTAGTAGTCAATGGGCAATAGAGTCAATAAGGAATTGCAAAAGAATATATGAATTTAATAATCTAGATTTTGTTATAGGGAGTGATTTAATTAAAGATATTTTCTGTTGGAAAGATTTTGATAAAATTATTAAGGAAGTAAGTTTTTTTGTAATTATAAGAGAGGGATATCCTGTTGAATCAAGTACTCTAAAAATGTTAGAAGATTATAAAGTAAAATTTAAGATTTCAACCATAAAAGTCCCAAACATTTCAAGTTCTAAGTTCAGATTAAATTTTAATTATTCTAATTTACCAACATCATTAATAGATATTGTTAAGAAGAATAATTTATATGTTTCCACTAAATTAGTTGAATGAAGTTTTTACTTGCTCAAATTAATCCAGTTGTTGGAGATTTAGAAGGCAATGCGCAAAATATACTTAATATTGCTTCTAAGGCTTCCTCAATTTCTGCTGATTTTGTTCTGACTCCAGAATTGTCATTATGGGGATATCCAGCTAATGACTTACTTCTAAAAAAGAATTTAATTCAAAATCAATATCAAATACTTGACCAATTAGCCTTAGATATCAAGAAAAAATATGGAAACTTTGCTATTACAGTTGGGATAGCAGAGATAATAAATGATTCTTTTTTTCCAAATCTTTATAATTCTATTGCATTGATTGAGGGAGGGGAATGGAAAATAATTGCACGTAAAATTATTCTTCCCACTTATGAAGTATTTGATGAAAAAAGATATTTCAGATCAGAACAAAAAGTTTCAGTATTGATAAAAAAAATAAAAAATAAAACTTTGCGAATTGGTTTTACTATATGCGAGGATTTATGGGTTAACAAAGATATAGAAGGAAGAGGAATTCATAAAAAAAATCCCATTATTGATTTAAAGCAAAGAAATGTTGATATTTTAGTAAATTTATCTGCCTCACCATATACCTTCAAAAAGTTAGAGCTTAGATCTAAAGTTTCAAGTTTTGCGGCTAAATATCTGCAAGTACCCCTAATTTATGTTAACCAAGTTGGTGCAAATGATAACTTAATTTTTGATGGGAATAGTTTTATTCTTAATAAAAATGGATCTAAAATTAGGCAATTAAAATCTTTTTCAGAAGACTTTTTCAGTTGGGAAATTGAGCAAACAAAACCTGAAAAAAGTAAATTAGAGAACTCAGAAATGTCATCAATTTTTGGTGCATTAGTTCTTGGAGTCAGAGATTATGCAAAAAAATGCGGATTTAAAACGGCTTTAATTGGATTAAGTGGTGGCATTGACTCAGCATTAGTCTCAGCAATTGCGACGGCTGCTCTTGGGTGTAATAACATTTATTGCGTATCAATGCCGTCTAAATGGAGCTCTTCTCATTCAAAAAGTGATGCAAAAGATCTAGCGAGCAGATTAAATATAAATTTCAATACCATCCCAATTACAAACCTTATGACCTCTTTCGAAGAATCTTTTATAAAAAGCATAGATTTCGAGATGGCTGAAATAACAAATCAAAATATTCAATCAAGAATCAGAGGAACGCTTCTGATGGCTTTAGCAAATCAAGAAAAGCATTTATTACTTTCAACAGGTAATAAATCAGAACTAGCTGTTGGATATTGCACACTTTATGGTGATATGAATGGAGGATTATCTGTAATTGGGGATTTATATAAAACTAATGTTTTTAAATTATGCAATTGGCTTGATAGTAAAGATTCAATTGATTATAGAAAATCATATATGTTAGATACTAATGTCAATCTAATTGGAGAAAACATACGTACAAAAGCTCCAAGTGCCGAATTAGGTCCTAATCAATTAGATACTGATTCTCTCCCACCTTATTCCATTTTAGATAATATTCTTAAAGGAATTATTGAAGAGAAAAAAGGTTTAAAACAACTTGAAGAAGATGGTTATAAGAAAGAATTAATTTTAAAAATAATCTCACTTATAAAAAAAGCGGAATTCAAAAGAAAGCAGGCGCCGCCAATTTTAAAACTAAGCAGTCAATCATTGGGAAGTGACTGGAGAGTGCCTATAGCAATATCTTATTAATTACTAGATTAGCAATTTCTTTATAGCAACCTAAACCTACTCCATATTATTTATCTGATAAGAACATTCTTGGATTTTTTTTAATGGCCGTTTAATTGACTTAAGGTTGATACCTTTTTTGATAGCAATAATTATGCCTGCAGCTTCTAAATAATTATCCACTTCAAAAAGATTGGGATATTCATAAAACTCATTTGTCACTTTTAATGTATTTTGATTTTTTACAGAGATAATATTTAAACCTTTTTCAATCCCTGCTAGTACTGCTTCTCCACCTAGTGCCCCATTAGGAACAACAATAGATTCAATCTGATCTGGGTGTAGTGAGATTAATTCATTTTCAGCAGGCAATTCAACAATGTTAGGCGCATTGCTTAAACCAATCAATACTGATGGTAAAAAGGTGTATCCTATCTCTTCTGCAGCTGCACGAGGATCTAAATTTTCATTCAACTCAATTGGATTTAAAGCTGGTGCATGAGCACAGGGAACTTTTAAGAATTTGCTTATTAAATGACTTATAACTGCTTCGACTCCAGAAATAGGATCAACCCCTTTTCCCTCTCGATAAATATTTGTTTCTGAAGAATCTGAATCATCTGGAAACTTTGCCACAATTGCTATTGCCGTGACTCCTTTCTCTAATAAACATTTGCCAGCATCAATTAAAGTATCAGGATTTTCAATTATGCCTCCACTCATTTTTGAAGAATCAGAATCAATAACTATGTTTAATGGCTTTTTTGTTACCACATAAGAATGAACATTAATCCCTAAAGTAGAAACACATGCATCAGCAACTTGTAAATGTCTTACTAATATTTCACTTTCAATGGCTGAATCAAAAATTATCCCAATTTTCTGCTGCTTTACCTTTTTTAAAGCAATTTCTCCTTTAGCAAGTCGGTCTAAACTATAGCCCTCAACATAAAAAATATTTTTATCTTTTTCAGAAAGAGTACCACCATTCATAACATTTGGATGCGTAATTAAACATCCACTTGCCGATGCTAATAATTTAGCAGTAGGAAGTGCATCCCCAGCAAAGCCTCCTACTTCACAACCAATACCAGTTGGAACAATGAATACTGTTGGTGAAATTTCCATTAATAAAATTTTTTCAATTTATATTCTTTAATTAGCCAAGACAGCTTTAATTTTAAGTTTTTTTGTTCCAAAGGAGTCAATAGAATCTTGAATATCAACAATTGACCACCGAATTACATCACCTTTTTTCTCTAAATTTGCAATGATAAATTTTCTTAAATTTTTTAATTTTATTGACACTGGCCAATTTAAATAAAAATCAACTGAACTTAATTTCATTTTTGATATTTACCAAATTGATCATTATATAAATCATCTTCGACTTCTTTACCAATAACAATATTCAAATCTGACTTAGGATATGCCACACACAAAAGTGCAAAGCCCTTTTCCCTCAAATCATCATTTAATCCCATAGCATCTTCTTGATCTACAGATCCTTCTAATATCATAGATGCACAGTCTGTACAAACTCCTGAACAACAACTACTTGGTAAATCTATTCCATTCATTTTTGCCGCTGAAATAATATCTTGATCTTCAGAACATAAAAAACTAAAAGTCTTTTGCTCAAATTGAACTTTGATATTGTATTCAGGCATATCCTAAATCTTATTACTAAACTGCTGAACCTCCTACAACTTCTAATATTTCTTGAGTAATAGCTGCTTGTCTGGCTTTGTTATAGGTTAAATTCAAGGTGCTTGCTAATTCTTTAGCATTATCACTCGCATTATTCATAGCAGTCATCCTGCAAGCGAGTTCTGAAGCTGCAGACTCTTGAAGAGCTCTTAGTACCTGATTCTGTAAATATAATGGTAATAACGAATCTAATAGTTGATCAGGACTTTGTTCAAAAACAATATCTGATGGTAACTTCTCTGAATCACTTTTTTCAATATTTGATTTTTCAACAAGTAACTTACTATCTTTGGTAGTCAACCTAAAAATCTCATCGTTTTCCTCAGCAATTCCTTGAGGATCAAGTGGCAATAGTGTTTGAACGACAGGGGCGCAACTAACTAGAGTGATGAATTTCGTATAGATAATTTCTACCCTATCAGAATTCTCTGAAAGAAATTCAGCTAAAACCTCATTTGTAACTCCCTCAGAGTCCTTTACTGTGGGGACCTGTTCTAGTTCTTTAAATGTACTTTTAATGACATATCTATCTTTCCTATTTTGAAAATAACCAATAGCTTTCTTACCTACCAAAACCAAATTTGGTTGATAACCTTGTTTGACTAGTTCTGCATATCTTATTTCTACTTTTTTGATTATATTTGTGTTGTAACCACCGCATAAACCTCTATCTGCAGTTATGCAAACCAAAGTGATGGTATTAACCTCTCTCTTAGACAATAGTGGAGAATCTACAGCCTCAAATTGTACTCTAGATTGAATATTCTCTAAGACCCTAGCAAGTTTATCTGCGAAAGGCCTACTCTTAAGAACTTGATCTTGCGCTCTCCTTACTTTTGCAGCTGCAACAAGCCTCATAGCCTCCGTTATTTTTCTTGTATTTTTAACGGAAACGATTCGATCTCTAATCTCTTTAAGATTTGCCATGGTATCTCCTCAAATAAATTTAAACTGTGGCAAGCATTGATGATTTAACTTCGTTTATCACCTCTTTTAATGTTGCTTCTAATCCATCATTTAATTTCTTTTCTTTAAGTATCTCTTCTATAAATTCTGATTTATTTAACTTTAAATATTCCCTAAGTTCAGTAGCAAATTTAGTAACATCTTCAACAGGCACCTCATCAATAAGGCCTTTAACTCCTGCATATACAACTGCAACTTGTTCTGCAAGATTTAATGGAGAGAACTGAGGTTGCTTTAATAACTCTCGCAATCTTTTACCTCTTTCAAGTTGTTGCTGAGTTGCTTCATCAAGATCAGATGCAAATTGAGAAAAAGCAGCTAATTCATCAAACTGTGCGAGTTCTAACTTTAAAGTTCCAGCAATTTTTTTAATTGCCTTTGTCTGAGCTGCTCCTCCAACACGACTAACAGAAATACCAACATTAATAGCTGGTCTTAATCCTGAGTTAAATAAATCGGCACTCAAGAATATTTGTCCATCCGTAATTGAAATAACATTAGTTGGGATATAAGCAGAAACATCCCCTGCCTGAGTTTCAATAATTGGCAGAGCTGTCATAGAACCACCTCCCATAGCATCAGAAAGTTTTGCTGCTCTTTCTAGTAATCTACTGTGTAAGTAGAACACATCTCCTGGATAAGCCTCTCTTCCTGGTGGTCTTTTTAAAAGAAGAGACATTTGTCTATAAGCCTGAGCTTGTTTTGTTAAATCATCATAAATAACAAGTGTTGCTTTACCTTGGTACATAAAATGTTCAGCAATTGCTGCGCCCGTATAAGGTGCTAAGTACTGTAAAGCGGCCGGTTCGGAAGCTCCTGCACTAACAACAACTGTATAATCTAATGCTCCTCTCTCTCTTAAAACCTCTACGATATTTGCTACTGATGCTGACTTCTGACCAATAGCAACGTAAACACAAACTACATCTTGACCTTTTTGGTTGATTATTGTGTCAATAGCAATTGCAGATTTTCCAGTTTGTCTATCCCCAATAATTAATTCTCTTTGACCTCTTCCTACAGGAATCATTGCATCAATAGATGTGATACCTGTTTGCATTGGTTCATGTACTGATCTCCTCTTGATTATTCCAGGAGCCATTTCTTCGATTAATCTAGTATCACTTGTTGGTATTTCGCCCTTCCCATCTATTGGTTGTCCTAGAGGATTGACGACTCTACCCTGCATTGCCTCACCAACAGGAACAGATGCGATTTTACCAGTTGATTTAACGTTACTTCCTTCTTGAACACCAAGCGCCTCGCCCATCAAAACGGCTCCAACATTATCATCTTCAAGATTTAAAGCTATACCCTCAGTGCCATCCTCAAATTCCAATAACTCTCCAGCCATGACCTGATCTAAGCCATATATTCTTGCAATGCCATCTCCTATTTGTAGAACAGTTCCTACATTGCTAACACTTACAGATTGGTCATAATCAGTTATTTGTTGTTTTAAGATTGAACTGATTTCATCAGGGCGTATAGATACCATGGATTTAAGAATTTAAGGTTGATTTAAAAGTTACTTGGAAAGTGACAAACCAAGTTTTCTAATTTGTGAAGCGAGGGAAGCATCAATTACTTTTGATCCTACACTGGCAACGAAACCACCAATAAGAGATGGGTCGATTTTAGTTACAAGTTCTAATTTTTCAGTTCCAGCAATATTGATGATCTTTTTGGTAATTAAACCTTTCTGTTCATCAGTAAGCTCGACTGCAGAAGTAACAGTTGCTAAAGCAATATTACTATTTTCTCGGTAAATTTCTAAAAATCTATCAAGAATAGAAGTAAGAATTCCAATTCTTTGCCTATCGGCCAATAATTTCAGGAAATTAAGTAATGAGGAATTAACCTTATTAGAAAAAATTTCAATAATGATTTTCTTCTTAGCATCTGTCTCTAAAACTGGTGAGGATAGTGCCCTCTCCAATTCAGGGGAATCTTTTAATAATTCTAAAAGTTGTTTAACCTCAGAAACCATCTCTTCAGTTTGCGAATTTTCATTTACAACTTGAAGTAATGCCTCTGCATATGGTGTAGTAACTGAATTTAAAAGTGGCATTAGTTTACCTCAATATTGTTAATTGATTGAGTGACCAAATTTTCTTGTGTTGTTTTATCAAGTCGATTTGGGAGAGAATCTAAAGCTTTCTTAATTGCTAGTTCAACAGCTTCTTTTCGGAGTTGAGAAATTGCTCTTGAGGCTTCAGAGCTCTCATCAGAGATTGCACTTTGTTTAATTCGTGACATCTCTTCAATTGCTTTTTTCTCACTTTCCATTCTGATTGATTCAGATCTTTTAAGGGAATCTGCTTTTATTTGAGAAGCTTTTTCTTCCGCTGAAGATAAGTCTTTCTTTGCCTTCTCTAAAGCTTGAGTAGCATTTAAGAGTCGATCTTCAGCGTCTTTTAATTCAAGAAGGATTCCTTCTCTTCTTTTTTGAAGCATTTTACCTAGGAAACCAGGCAAAAATTTATAAAGGCCAAAAACAACTACAGCCCAATTAAGGATATTAGTTTCAAATAAGTTGAAATTCAATCCAAAACCTTCTGTAGCCAAAAGAGTTAAATTCATTTTTCTAGAATCAATCTATTAACAATAAGTTCGCTTAAATCATCAGCTTGTTTAGAAAGTTGATCACGAGCAGCAGATGTCTGACTTTCAATTTCTAGTCTTGCTTTTTCTTTTGAAGCATTTGCTTCATTGTTAGCAAGTTCTAGAGCCTCTTTATAAAGCTTGTCAGACTCATTTTCAGCTTCGCTTACAATTCTTTGAGCTTCTGAACGAGCACTTTGAAGCTGAGTTAATAAATCAGCTTCTAATTTTTTAACCTCTGAAAGTTTATTTTTGGCCTCAATAATGTTATTACTTACAAACTTTTCTCTTTTTTCAACAACGTTGCCAACTGGCTTAAAAAAGAGAGAATTTAATATGTAAGTAAGAGCAACTACTTGTATCGCCATTAGAGGCAAAGTGGCATTTATATCAAATAATCCACCTTCTGTAGCACCAAAGAAATTAAAGGCCAACATATGATTCGGTTGAAATTAAAAAATTAAATTTAAATATTGCTAATAAGGAATAGAAGCAATATTAACTTTTAGGAAAAAGGATTAGCAAAAAGTAGTACTAAAGCCACAACTAATCCATAGATTGTTAATGACTCCATGAAAGCGAATGATAAAAGAAGAGTTCCTCTGATTTTACCTTCAGCTTCTGGTTGACGGGCAATACCCTCAACAGCACCTTGAGCTGCGTTACCTTGTCCAAGACCTGGGCCTATAGCACCTAGGCCAACTGCTAAACCAGCTGCTACAACTGATGCAGCGGAAGTAATCGAATCCATAATTTTGAAATAAAGAGCTTAATAGCTTGTGATAAATCTTTTTTGTCATACACGCCTGGACATTCATTAATTTAAGAATGGGCCTGATATTTTCAGACCTACGCGATTAGATATTTTGCCAGATTACAGACTCTTTGTAAAAGCGTCTGAATGTATTAGAAGACAGCTAATGATGTTCTTCAACAGCTTCTCCAATGTAATAGGCAGCTAGAGTTGCAAAAATCAATGCCTGAATTGCACTAGTAAACAATCCTAGAAACATAACTGGTATTGGTAGAATTAGTGGCACTAAAAATACTAAGACACCAACAACAAGTTCATCAGCCAAAATATTTCCAAAAAGCCTAAAAGAAAGTGATAAAGGTTTAGTAAAGTCCTCTAAAATTTTAAAAGGAAGCATAATCGGAGTCGGGTGAACATAGTATTCGAAGTATCTCCAACCCTTATTGCTTAAACCCGCATAGAAATAAGAAAGTGAAACCAATAAAGCCAAGGCTATTGTTGTATTGATATCTGCAGTAGGTGCTCCCAACTCACCACTTGGTAACTTAATCAATCTCCAAGGAATTAAAGCTCCTCCCCAATTACTAACAAAGACGAATAAAAATAAAGTACCTATAAAAGGCATCCAATCTCTATAAACTTTTTCACCTATTTGAGTCCTAGCAAGATCTCTTATATAGTCCCAAAGAAATTCAAGCAAGTTTTGAAGGCCTTTAGGATCATTTTCCATTTTCTTAGTTCCTAAAGAAATAAAAACTAATAACGCTCCTAATAAAATCCAAGATGTCAAAAATACCTGGCCATGAAGTCTGATATTTCCAATTTGCCAATAAAGATGTTGACCAACTTCTAATGCTGCAAAATTTGTTAGCAAGGAATTAAAGAACATTTGATTTGAATAAAAGATTGGTAAATTTCTGAATAAGAAAATCTACTTAAGAACGTGAAAAATAAAGAATGAGTGAAGGTTTATAAATAAAAAAACCTATCATTGCAGGAAAAATATCTAAAGATCCTAGCTTGCTCGCAAAAATAAAGAGGCAAACTGGAACCAATAGTTGCAATTTTGATACACCTGATGATTCTTTACCAAGTTTTCCTATACTTTTAGCAAGCAAACGTAAGTAAAAAATACCGGCAATTGCACCTATAAAAATACTAAAACCAAAAGTTAATCCGAGAAAAATTCCTGTTATTGATGCTAATAAAATAGAAACAATAAAAGTAATTCCAAAAATTGTTAATTGCAATTTTGAATACTCATCAATTTGAGAAAGCAAATTATCTATTTGATTGGCAATGCCAGATTTTCTTTCTTTGATGATCGAATTATCGAGGGATTGGGGAAATTGAACATTCTCATTAGAAGTATGCTCAAGTTTTTTTCTATTTGAGTCCACTGATGTGAACATAGTTTAAAAACCCCCTCTGATTGGTTTGAAGTAAGTATATAAACTCACGGAATCTATCACGGAGAGGTACCTTTTAGCTAGTTTTTTTCTATAAAACATTAATTCTTAAGATTTATGATGAATCTATAGACCATTTTTTACTTTATTCTTCAAGAAAAAATTTTGTAAAAAGGCATCTTTTTAATTGATTTACACTTTAAAACGTTAATAAAAGACTTGGCAAAATCTCAATTAAACGTCTCAATAGTACATATACATCTAAACAGTTGGTGATAAGTCAAGAAAAAATAAAATATAAAAGAATTTCTAAAAGAAAAAAAACCTTTAGTTCTGATATCAAAAAGAATCGCAGCAATTTAATAGAATCTATATTTCCCATACCTTGGACAATATGGCCTTATGAGGCAAAAATCCTCATTATGCTCGTTGGAATTTGGTCAATTTTAGGAATATGTATTCTAGGATCATCAAGTTGGTGGGTGGCTAGCAGGGAAATGGGAAATTGGGCTTACTTCCTAAAAAAACAAATTATATGGACAATTCCAGGCATTGCTCTATTTTATTTAGTTCTTAATACAAACATTAGAAAACTTTTAAAGTTGTCAAGAATTATTTTTTATATTTTTTTCTTTTTAATTTTCCTAACCAATATTACTGGAATTACAGTAAATGGATCTTCAAGATGGCTATTACTAGGCAATTTACGTCTGCAACCATCTGAATTAATTAAACCTTTTCTAATACTAGAAGCATCTAACCTTTTCGCTCATTGGAATCTGATAAAGAATGATAAAAAATTAATTACAATCATCTCATTTGGTTTATTAATTTTATTAATACTAAAGCAGCCTAATTTAAGTACTGCATCATTAACTGGAATTCTTTTTTGGGTTATTGGTTTATGTGGAGGCGTAAAACTTAGCTCTCTTTGCTCATTTGCCTCATTTGGATTTATTACTGGATGTATTAGTATCCTAAATAACGAATATCAGAAACTTAGAATTACTTCATTTATTGATCCTTGGAAAGATCAACAGGAAAGTGGATTTCAATTGGTTCAGAGTTTATTAGCAATAGGTTCAGGCGGTGTATTCGGTCAAGGGTTTGGTCTATCTATACAAAAATTACAGTACCTACCTTTTATGTATACAGATTTTATTTTTGCCATTTTTGCGGAAGAATTTGGTTTATTAGGGTGTACTTTATTCTTAGGATTTTTAGCGGTTTTCTCCTATATAAGTCTCAGAATTGCTCTTAAGTGTAGAAACAACTATACAAAATTAGTTGCTATCGGATGTGGTGTATTGTTGACAGGTCAATCAATAATGCATATTGCTGTAGCAACAGGTTCAATGCCAACTACGGGGTTACCACTACCCTTCATTAGTTATGGTGGGAATTCATTAATCGCATCTTTTTTTATTGCAGGGATGTTACTGAGATGTTCATTAGAATCTACAGGATTCATAGGTATTATTAGTACACGAAAGACTCTTAATTAGTTAGAATTTAAAAGATTTAAGTCAAGCTATCGAATCATTTAATTTAGTTATTTCGGAATTATCTCAAAGAGGTAATCTGCTTATGCAGAATGGTCTTAATAATCCTGGCCCATTGACTATATTTTTAGTTTTCAGCGCAGGACTTTTAACGAGTCTTGGACCATGTTCATTATCATTACTTCCAGTCACAATTGCTTATATAGGAGGAACAGAGAAAAATAAATTCAAACTTTTTAGTTTTTCAGGAGGAGTCGTTTTTTCACTCGTTGTACTTGGGGCTGCTAGTGGATTTTTAGGTAAAATATATGGACAAATTCCATCTTATTACACTTCATTTGTTGCCTTAATCGCAATAATAATGGGTTTAAATTTACTGGGGATTATAAAGTTTCAGTTCCCTAATGGACCAGATTTTAAAATAATTGAAGATAAAATACCATCATTTCTAGCACCTTTTGCTATAGGAACTACTTTTGGACTAGCCTCTTCACCTTGCATTACTCCAGTTTTGGCAACTCTTCTGGCTTGGGTATCGCAAGCTAAAAATCCGACAATCTCTATTATTTTTTTATTTTTCTTTGGAATAGGCCAAGTAACTCCATTAGTTGCAGCAGGAGCTACTGCAGAAAACTTAAAAAAATTTTTAGAGCTTAGAAAATTTAGTCAAATAATTCCTACTTTAAGTGGGATATTTTTAGTTTCCCTAGGATTATTAAATTTATTTGCCAATTGGATTTAAATGATAATTTTTAAGAATTTAATTTTAAAAATATCAAGTTTAAGATTTGCCATATCACTAATAATCTTTATAGCTACTTCAAGTGCCATAGGAACTTTCATTCCTCAAGGTAATAATAAAAAATTCTATACTGATATTTTTGATGATGCTCCAATTTTTGGATATTTAAATGGAGAAAAAGTCTTAAAACTTCAATTGGATCATGTTTATACAAGCTTTTGGTTTGTATTTGCCTTACTTCTTCTTTGCATTTCTCTCGCAGCTTGTAGTTTCAGGAGGCAAATCCCTTCCTTAAAAGCTTCATTAAAATGGATTGAATATAAGAGTGAAAAAAAATTCAACAAACTGCAATTAACTTCAAGTCACCAAATCAATGATGAGGAAGACCATATATCAAAAGCCGATTTATTACTTAAAAAGAGAGGATGGAAAACATACAAATTTAAACGTCATATTTCTGCAAGAAGGGGTTTAATTGGTAAAATCGGTCCTTTAGTTGTACATATTGGATTAATAGTCTTACTTATAGGTTCAGCATATGGGAGTTTTACAAGTCAATCAAAAGAACAATATTTATTGCCTGGAGAAAGCTTGTATCTTATTAATGAGAGCACAAACTCAAAAGCTAATGTAAGATTAGTTGATTTTTCTATTGAACGAGAAAGTGATGGTATACCGAAGCAGTTCATTTCAAAGTTAGATTTTTCTTCTGAAGATTTAAAATTAAATGAAATAAAAACTGCCAAAGTTAATCACCCAATAAGGTTTAAAGGATTAACTATTTATCAAGCTGATTGGTCAATATCAAATGTGGTTTTAGAAATAGATAATATCCTTTATCAATTACAATTAAAGGAGATTCCTGAAATAGGCAATCAAGTCTGGGGGGTTTTAATTGAATTAGGTTCAGAGACTAAAAAAAATTTCCTATTAACCATAGATAATGAAAATGGTCCACTTAAAATTTCCAATATAGAAGATTTTTCCGAGAATATTCTTTATATCAATGAAGAGCCCTTGGAAGTTAACTCTTCAAAATTATCTTTGAAGGAAATAATCCCAAGCAGTGGATTAATAATTAAAAATGATCCGTCTATACCATTTATTTACTTTTCTTTCATATTAATAATTTTTGGAACAATAATAAGTCTTATACCAACTAACCAATTATGGATTCTTGTAAATAAAGAATCAAAAAATTTATCCATTGGAGGCCTAAGTAATAAAAACCTAGTTGGTTTTAAAAAAGAATTTTTAAAATTATCAGAAGAAATAAAAAATCTTTAAATTTTTTTCTGGCCACTAAAAATATCTAACTGCATAGAAACATTTCCTCTGGGGTTAAACGCAGCATTTAAATGTATCCAGTGAGGTGAGCCTGCATTCACTAAATCATCCATAATTCTATTAACAACTTCTTCGTGTGATATTTTCATATCTCTAAAATTATTAATATAAAGCTTTAAAGACTTCAACTCATAGACTCTCAAATTAGGTTGATAAATAATATTTAGCATTGCAAAATCTGGATAACCAGAGAAGGGGCATTTACATGTAAATTCAGGTAACTGGATAGAAATCTCATAAATTCTTTTCTTATTTGGATTCTCAAAACAAATTATTTTTGATTCTTCAATAATTCTTTCACCATAAAGAGGTCTTTGTGTCGAATCATCTAATTTAGCAGTACTCATTTTTAGCAGAACTTATTTACTAAAACTATATAAAAAGATCAAAATTCGCAAAATTTCAAAAAGCTTAAGTATTACAATTGACTAAGTCAAAAGCGGGGAAATCTTATTTTTGTATCAATAGTAACATTAACAAAGCCACTCTAAAGGGTTATATGTTTTCAGTTCGAAGAAACATTTATGGAC
The DNA here is from genome assembly GCF_034093315.1 of Prochlorococcus sp. MIT 1314. Taxonomy (GTDB): domain Bacteria; phylum Cyanobacteriota; class Cyanobacteriia; order PCC-6307; family Cyanobiaceae; genus Prochlorococcus_A; species Prochlorococcus_A marinus_Y. The sequence continues at coordinate 892,011 of NZ_CP139300.1, forward strand.
ATTTGTTTGATAACTATCGATAACAACTTAAATAAATCCATTCAACCAAAAAGCCCATTTGGAATGTTATGGCTTCAAACACACTTCGAAGATGATAAGTGGGAAGCATTATCAAATAGTACAGTAATTATTTCTGAGGAAAACTCCAAATTACTAATTGAAGACGCAACTAGTGCAGGCCTTAGTATTAAATGTTTTTCTGATATTTCAATGTTGGATGTTTTTCAAAAAAACAATTAAAATGACAATATTCAATCTTTAATCATGAAGAAAATTGAGGCAATCATACGTCCATTTAAGCTAGAGGATGTAAAAATTGCATTAGTAAACTCTGGTATTGTTGGAATGACAGTTAGTGAAGTCAGAGGTTTTGGAAGGCAAAAAGGGCAAGTTGAAAGATATAGAGGTTCCGAATTTACTGTTGAATTCCTTCAAAAACTCAAAGTAGAAGTTGTCGTAGAAGATGAAAAGGTTAATTCAGTCATAGATGCGATTGCTGAAGCAGCAAAAACTGGAGAGATAGGTGATGGAAAAATATTCATCACATCAATTGATTCTGTTGTTAGAATTAGGACTGGCGATAAAGATGAAGAAGCTCTTTAATTCAAAGAGTTTCTTTTACTAAATTTTGTATATATTCAGTATTAATTATTTTATTTGATGGACTTCCTAAGGTCATCCAAGCTAAATATTCATGATTTCCAGCAGGACCTACTAGCGGAGAAGCTATCAAATTCTTTATATTCCATTGGAAATTCTTAGCAGCATAAATAACAGACTCTATAGCCTCAGTATGGAATTTAGGATTACGAACTACGCCACCTTTGCTGACTTTATCTTTACCCACCTCAAATTGGGGTTTAATTAAAAATATGCCCTCAATACAATCACCTTCTAATAAATTACCAATAGATTCAAAAACTAACTTTAATGAAATAAAAGATAAATCAGCAACCACAAAATTTGGTAATTCATGACTTCTAGATAAAAGATCGTTAGGTTTTAAATTTCGAATATTTGTTCGTTCAAAAAGTATAACTTTTGGGTTATTTCTAATCTTCCATGCAGTTTGTCCATAACCAACATCTATCCCATAAACTAACTTTGCTCCTTTTTGCAATAAGCAATCAGTAAATCCCCCAGTAGAGATTCCTGCGTCAATACATATTTTGTCTTTTACTTTAATTTCAAGTTTTTTAAATGCCTCCAATAATTTTTCACCGCCCCTTGATACAAACATAGGTGCGGAATCAATAAAAAATTCAGATCCAATTAATACTTGTTGTCCAGGTTTATCCAATACTTTTCCATTAATATCTCTAACCTTGCCGGCAAGAATTAAACCTTGGGCTTTTTGACGAGTTTCACATAAACCTTTATTTAGAAGATAAAGGTCTAATCTACTTTTTTTAATCATCTATTAATCAATAAAAAAAAGACTGAATAATGAACTTCTACAAGATTAAGATCCAAATTCTTTAATACCTTCCAATTTTAAATTAGAACTAAAAAATTACCCATTATTAACGAAAGGAATAAATACAAACATTTTTATATTCAAGCTTTTTTATTAGCCAAAAAAATGTTACATAAGAAAATAATAATCAGGCAAATATGTTCAATGGCAAGTACATCTTTAAGGTATAGGGCAATAATTCGATTTTGTTATAAAGTTTAAATTGATAATAAATAAAAATTGTGATTGAGCGTTACACATTACCCGAAATGGGAAAAATCTGGACTGAAAGCGCAAAATTCCAGAGTTGGCTTAAGGTTGAAATAGCCGCATGTGAAGCAAATTTTTCACTCGGGAAAATTCCTGAGAATGCAATGAAAGATATACGTTCAAATGCAAAGTTTGATGAATCTAGAATTACAGAAATTGAGAAAGAAGTTAAACATGATGTCATAGCATTTCTTACAAGCGTTAATGAATTTGTCGGAGATTCTGGAAGATATATACATGTTGGTATGACCAGTAGTGATGTACTTGATAGTGGCTTATCTCTTCAGTTAAAAGACTCTTGCGATTTGTTATTAGAAGAAATTGAGAAATTAGAAAATGAAGTCAGATTATTAGCAAGGAAGCATAAAAATACATTAATGATTGGCAGATCACATGCAATTCATGGGGAGCCAATTTCCTTCGGTTTTAAACTTGCTGGATGGTTAGCAGAAATAATAAGAAATAAAAAAAGATTGTTAACACTGAAAGAATCTATAGCCATTGGACAAATAAGTGGTGCAATGGGAACTTACGCTAATACGAATCCCAAAGTAGAACAAATAACTTGTGATTTACTCGGCTTAAAACCAGATACAGCAAGTACGCAGGTTATATCAAGAGACAGACATGCAGAATACGTGCAAACTATTGCACTAGTTGGCGCTTCTCTAGATAGATTCGCAACTGAAATAAGAAATTTACAAAGAACTGATGTTTTAGAAGTTGAGGAGGGCTTTACAAAAGGGCAAAAAGGAAGTTCTGCCATGCCTCATAAAAGAAATCCTATTCGAAGTGAAAGAGTAAGCGGTTTAGCAAGAATTTTGAGAAGTTACGTCTTAACAGCGCTAGAAAATGTTCCACTTTGGCACGAAAGAGATATAAGCCATAGTTCAAATGAACGTATTATGTTACCTGACGTATCAATCTGTTTGCATTTTATGCTCAGGGAAATGAAAGATATAGTAAGCAATTTAGAAGTTTATCCAAAAAATATGCTCAAAAATTTAAATATATATGGTGGTGTAATCTTTAGTCAGAAAGTTTTACTTTTGCTTGTAGATAAGGGCTTGTCAAGAGAAAAAGCTTATAGCTTAGTACAAAAAAATGCGCATCAGGCTTGGAATACTCAGAATGGGAATTTCAAACAAAATATAGAAAGAGATAATGAAATAATGAATTTTATTGGTCAAAGTGAGTTAGAAGAATGTTTTAATCCTTCAATTCATCTCAATAATTTAAGTGTAATATGGGAGAAGTTAGATATCTAGGATTACTGAAAACCTTATCTAAGTTAAACCAGTGTTTTCAGAGGAATAATGACAAAAAACTTTAGGATTGAAAAAGATAGTATAGGAACAATAGAGGTTCCCATCGAAGCTTTGTGGGGTGCTCAAACACAAAGATCGATAATAAATTTTTCTATTGGAGAAGAATTAATTCCAATTGAGTTAATTTATTCACTCACCCTCATAAAAAAAGCTGCTTCAATTGCGAATTTCAATTTAGGGTTAATAGATAAAAGAAAAAAAGATTTGATTGTAGAGGCGTGTACAGAAATACTTGATGGGCTTCATGATTCACAGTTCCCCCTAAAGGTTTGGCAAACAGGTAGTGGAACGCAAACAAATATGAATGTTAATGAGGTAATTTCAAATATTGCAGCATTAAAAACAAATTCAGAGCTTGGTAGTCATCAACCAATTCATCCGAATGATGATGTAAATAAATCTCAGTCAACTAATGATACCTTTCCTGCTGCTATTCAAATATCTGTTGTTAGTGAAATAATCAAAAATTTAGTTCCAACGATAAGAGAACTTACGAAGATCCTTGATAAAAAAAGTGAAGAATGGAAAGACCTTATAAAGATAGGAAGAACCCATTTTCAAGATGCAGTGCCCCTTACTTTTGGGCAAGAAATATCAGGATGGTCAGAGCAACTTAAAGATGCTGAGAATGCAATTATTATAAGTCTGAATGAATTGTATTTCTTACCTCTGGGAGGAACTGCAGTTGGGACAGGGATTAATTGTCCTAAAGGATTTTGTGAAGAGTCTATAAAATCAATTTCCTATGATACTAATTTAATGTTCTATAAATCAAAAAATAATTTCTCTATCATGGCCTCGCATGATCGTCTAGCTCAAGTAATGAGTCAGATAAAAATATTAGCAGGCGCATTATTTAAAATTTCAAATGATATAAAAATTCTATCTTCAGGACCAAGGTCAGGAATATATGAATTAATTATCCCTAAAAATGAACCAGGAAGTTCTATCATGCCTGGTAAAGTGAATCCGACTCAATGCGAAGCCTTATCAATGATTTGCACTCAGATAATGGGTTTTGAATATGCAGTTTCAATGGCAAATTCTAGCGGCACTTTACAGATGAATGAATATAAGCCTCTGATTGGATTTAATATTCTTACAAGTTTAAAATTACTTAAAAATGCAATAGAAAACTTCAGGATAAAATTAGTTGTTGGGATGGAACCTAATCAAAAGAAAATGAAGTTAAATTTAGAAAATTCACTAATGTTGGTTACAGCCATAGTACCAAAAGTTGGGTATGAAAAAGCAGCTGAAATTGCAAACCTTGCCTTCAAAGAATCATTAAATTTAAAAGAGGCAACACTTAAATTAGGTTATTTAAACGAAGATGAATTTGATGAGGCAATGAATATTAATTCAATGATTTGACTAAAAAATTTAAGGATTATTATCAATTCTTTTTGTTGCAGGATTAATATCTTCAGAGACTTTTATAAGATCATTAGATTCAGAAACAGGAAAACGATTAATAGCTTTTAATGCTTGCTTTGCTTTACTTTTTAATTTATTACTAACACCAATACAATATTGCACTTGTGAAAGAACATCAATTGATCTTCTAATAATCCTCACTACATCACCTTCGTCTAATGAAGTATTAAAAACCAAATCTTTCCATTTTTTTCCTCTTGCCCATTCAGAAATAATTCCAGTCAACTCAGTTTCTAAATAGATAGGAATTTCAATATGAAACTTATTTTGTTGAAAAGAGACTAATTTTCTTAAACCATCTAATTCATTAAAAATATCTATTACCTTTAAAGAAGGCTTGAAATTACACCAAAGATTAGGCCTCCTTACATCAACACATATAGCTTGAATAATTGCAGCTAACTCAGGAGGATCTAAATCGTCTAAATAACCACTAACTAAAACAAGACCAATCCATAATTCATTTTCACTTCTTATTGCACCAACTGTTTGTCCAACTTCTGTCAATTCCAAATCATTTAAACAACCAAAATGATTCAAAATTTTAATCAAATCGGTAAAAGTTCTCCAGTTATGATTTTCTTTATCCTCAAGAAGTTTTTTTCTCATATTTATTTCTTGTTCAACATCAATAATTCTTTTTCTATATTTCTTTAATTTCCTAGAGTCTCCAAATCTATGTGCGGGATGATCATTAACAGTTTCTTCTAAATTATTAATTTGTTGCTGTTGTGCCAAAACTTCGGATGTCAGATCATATTGTGGAGTTTGTAAATCATTTTTTTTAGAAACTTCTAAAATTCGATCCGCATAACGCTGCGACATATCATCTCCCCTAAATACCTCTCCAGAAAAATAAATCTTTGGTACTTCTAGTCCTGAGACATCAATTACATCCAAATCATTAAAAATACTTACTATGTATGAGGGTTTTATAAGAATAAATAAATTATCAATTGTCAAACATAATAAACTCTTAATTTTTTTGGATTCATATATTTTCTTACAAATTAATCCTGGAACAATTTTTCTTTTAATTTGAGGAGCTTTGATTGAAATTAAGCTTCCATCTTTAATATATGGTAGTGCATTAGCTATCTCTTCTGATAATTTTTTTGCTGCTTGTTTTTCTAAAATTTTCAAGAGTCTTCTCTCTTCTTTAAGACGATTTTTTAACTTTTCGTAGGCATCAAAATCTTTCCATGAAACATTAGATGTAATTTTTTTTAATTCAATTAAATCCTTATCTAAATTTTCAAGAATTATATTCTCACCTGAGGATTCACCTAAATATAAAAAACTACCAAAACTTCTTTTAATTAATTCTTTAGACTTCTCTAACGTATAACTTTGTAAAAGATTAAGTACCATTCCATAGCTAGGAGTGAATTGACTCTCTAAAAAATTTGGTTTACTAATAGCCAGTGCACTTGCTTCCTTGGCACCTTCAAATCTTGTTTGTAATGTAAGAACATATCCCTGAGTATCTTTTCCTCTTCTTCCAGCTCTTCCTGACATTTGCAAAAATTCACTGCTAAATAATAATCTATGCCCATCTTCTGTCCTTTTTGATAAAGAAGAAATAACAGTTGTTCTTGCGGGCATATTTATTCCCGCAGCAAGAGTTTCAGTTGCAAAAACAACTTTTATTAAACCTTGCTGAAATAATTCCTCAACCAATTCTTTCCATGCAGGCAATAATCCAGCATGATGAGATGCAATACCGCGTTTTAATGCCTCGCATTGAGATTTATCTTTAATTGCTTCCTGATTATTTTTAAGATAAACATCTAATTTTTGGGATATTATACTTGCTTCTGAATAACTTACTAAAGTTAAATCTTTTATATTCTCAATAGCCTTGTCACATCCTCTTCTACTAAAAATAAAATAAATAGCTGGCAACATATTTCGTTCAGCTAGTTTCGAGATCACAAAGCCAATTGAGGGAGAATTTGGTTGCATTATCCTGCCCACTTTTCCTCTTATTTTCTGCCCTTTAGGAGCTCTCCAAACCTTACAGTTTGGATGAATTCCATTACCCTTATTATTTAAAAGTGGATGGAAGCCTTTAACACTGCAAAACATAAAATCAAGTGGGACTGGTCTCTTATCACTATTAATAAGTACAGTGGGGCCATGAACTTTTTCTATCCAATTTTGTAGTTGATCTGCATTGGCTATTGTTGCTGATAAAGCTATTATTTGAGTTCTAGTAGGGCAATGGATTATAGTTTCTTCCCAAACTGTGCCTCTTTGGGGGTCATTCATATAATGACATTCATCAAGAATCACAGATTCTAAATTTTCTAGGGGATCATCAAATTCATCAAATTCGCCATAAAGCATGTTCCTAAAAATCTCAGTCGTCATGACTAAGATTGGTGCTTCTCTATTTATACTTATATCTCCAGTTAAAAGACCAACTTTATTCTCACCATATTGACTAGCAAAATCTCTAAACTTTTGGTTTGATAAGGCTTTTAAAGGTGTTGTATAAAAAACTCTGCTGTCATGAGATAAGGCTCTATATATAGCAAATTCACCTATCAATGTTTTACCCGAGCCTGTTGGTGCCGTTAAAACAACAGAATTTCCGCTATTAATAGCTCGTATTGCTTCTAATTGGAAATCATCTAGGGGAAAGGGGAAATATTCCTCTAAATTAAGCAATAATTGTGATTGAAGAGAGGATGAGTTAACTTCTTAATATATGATCTATATAGATATTAATAAACAAAAAATACCTTGCAAACTTTAATAGTAAATCTAAATCTTTTTAATTAAATCCACTATATTTTATTTTGCCAAGATGAAAAAAATAAAAATTCCAAAAAATAGAATCCGTAAATTAAAAACATTTTCTTTAGGTAAAAAATCATTCGAACTTCTAAGTTTAAATTCGCAAAATAAAAAACTTATAGACTTATGCAGTAATGATTATTTTGGATTAAGTAGGGACAAGGATTTAATAAAAGCTGCTTACGAAATAAGCATGTTAGAAGGTATTGGTTCAGGAAGCTCTAGGTTTATTACAGGTTCAAGGCCAATACATAAATTATTAGAAACTGAACTTGCCAAGTGGCTTGATCAAGAGAAAGTATTACTTTTCCCAAGCGGATTTCAAGCAAATATAGCCGCTATCCAGGCTTTATCAAACAGAAATAGTATCGTAATAGCAGATAAATTGATCCATAACTCTTTATTGGTTGGAGTTAAAGCTGCTCAAGCAAAACTGGTTCGATTTTCTCACAATAATTTAAAAGATTTAGAAGAAAAAATTATTAAATCTAAACCAACAAAAAATTCCATTTTAGTTGTTGTCGAATCTCTTTATAGCATGGAAGGATCAATTGCTCCGCTGAGAGGAATAACGGAAATTTGCAAAAGAAATAGTGTTCAATTATTAGTTGACGAAGCCCATGCAATTGGCATCTTGGGCCCTGAAGGGAGGGGTTTAAGTTTTAATTGCCGTTCAGATATAACTATGATTACTGGAACTTTTGGAAAAGCATTTGGAAGCGGTGGAGCTTTCATAGCTGCTAATTCAGAAATTGGTGAATATCTTATCCAAACAAGTGGTGCGTTTAGGTACACAACCGCTCTGGCGCCATCTTTAGCTGCTGGAGCGCTAGAAGGTTTAAAAAGAATTTTAGAAAATAAAGAATGGGGTAATGATCTGTTATCATCTGCGAAGATATGGAAAGATGAAATTATTAAAAATTTTAGTTTTCCAGTTCAGGGAGATTCTCACATTTTATCAATTATTGTTGGCCAAGAAGAGAAGGCAATTGATCTACAAAAATATCTCGAAGAAAATGGTTTTTTAGCCATTGCGATAAGACCGCCAACTGTTCCAGAGGGGCAATCAAGAATCAGAATAACAATACGAAGAAACTTAGATTTTAATCTGCTAAAGGATTTCATTGCAGTATTAAAAGAGTTTAAATGAAACAAATTATTACTCAACATGGTTGGGGACTAAATAAATATTTCTGGGATGATTATAAAGTTGATTTTTTAGATAATAATTGGCATTGGCAAGATAATGAAAGGGGCTATTTTTCAACAAATAATTATCAAGCAAAATGGATAGAAAGCGAATCTAAAAAAGGAATCAGAATGACTTTATGCCATTCATTTGGTTTTCATTTAATGCAAAGAACAATTTTAAAAGAAGCTACTCATATTGTTCTTATCAATTCTTTTAATAATTTTCTTCCTTTAAGTAATAAGAGAAACTTTATTTTGAGGTCTCTAAAACGAATGGAAACAAAAATCATAAAAGATGAACCTAAGGATATGTTGAAAGAATTTATACATAGATCTTTTATGCCAAATCATATGAATAATAGTTTTAAAAATATCTTTTATAAAAGTTTAGAGAGTTTAAATAAAACTCTTCTTTTAAGTGATTTAAGACAACTTTACATCAACAGAGATTTTCCAGTATTTTTAGGAAAAGATTGCAAAATTATTTTTATAAAATCAGAAAATGATTTGATTCTTGACAACGAATCAAATAATAACTTTTTAGATTCCTTAAATAAAAAACTGAATAGGAAGCCAATTTTAATTAAATTATCTCAACAAGGTCATTGCCTGAATAATTTAAATTTATACGAGATCTTACTTAATACACTTAATGATTGAAATGGATAGTGAAAAGTGGAATGAGAAAATAAAAAATAATTTCAATTTTGCTGCATATCGGTATTTAGATCATTCAAATATTCAGAAATTTTTTGCAAAAAAGATTGTTCAATTTATCAAAGAATTAAATCCCCAAAAAAAAGGTGAATGGATAGATCTAGGATCAGGACCAGGACTATTAGCAGATGAAATAGAAAAAATTTTTTCTTCCCAAAAAGTAACCAGAATTGATTTCAGCAAGAAAATGCTTCTTGAGAATAAATTATCTAGAAAAAAAATTTTATGGGATTTGAATAATGATTTACCTCCTGAAATAAATAACTGTTCTCTATTAACATCTAACTTTTGCATACATTGGTTAAACAACCCAGAAAAGATAATAAAAAATTGGTTTAGCAAATTAACACCTGGAGGGTTTTTAATCATTTCATATCCAACAAAAGATTGTTTTCCTGAATGGAAAGATACTTGTAAAAAAATTAATATTGAATATAGTGGTCTTAATTTCCTTTGCTCTAAAGAATTATTAAAAGATTTCAAATCTACTGAAATACATTATTCAAAACAGTTTAATTATCTTGAAAATTTTAAAGATGTATATAAGCTTTTCAGAAGTATTAAAAATGTAGGAGCACAATCAACAAATTGTAAACGCAAAACAGTGAAAGAGTTAAAAGATATTCAAAAGTTTTGGCCAAAGAATTACAATAATACAGTGAACCTTTCATGGGCAATTGATATTCAAATTATAAAGAAATTATGATTAGTCACAATAATATTTTCAAATTTATAATTTGTGGAACAGATACTGATATTGGGAAAACTTTAATAAGCTCTTTTTTCGTTAAAGGATTAAATTCCTTTTATTGGAAGCCTATCCAAAGTGGTATTGAATCGCAAACTGATAGTCAAACTGTTGAAAAACTTGCACAAGTAAGTAAAGAGAAAATCATTAAAGAAGCTTATGTCTTTACAAAACCTCTATCTCCTCATTGGGCCGCTGAAATAGATCAAAAAACTATTAACTTTGACAAGTTGAGATTGCCAAAAGTGCAAGACTCATTAATTGTAGAAACTGCAGGTGGATTAATGGTTCCAATAACACGCAATTTTTTGCAAATAGATCAAATAAAACAATGGAAGCTTCCGGTAATACTTGTATGTAAGAGCTCACTTGGAACTCTTAACCATACCCTGCTTAGTATTGAAGCATTAAAACGAAGAAATATTGAGATTTTAGGTTTAGTAATCAATGGCGAAAAACACCTAGATAATCCAAAAACTCTAGTTGATTTTAGTGGTATTCCGTTAATTGCTGAATTTCCTTACATCAAAAAAATGGACTCAAATAATTTAGATATACTATGGAAAGAATTAGACATCAAGAATAAGTTGATCTCACTTTTAAACTCAAAAATAAGTTAAATGAAATCTTTGGATTCAAAAACTCCAAATCAAGATTGGCACCCAAATATTTGGCCACCTTTTACACAAATCAATAACAGCAAACCGCAAATAGAAGTAACTCATGGTAAAGATGCACTCCTATTTACTAAAGATCCTAAAAAAGAGCTAATAGATGGTATTAGTAGTTGGTGGGTAACTCTTCATGGTCATAGTAACGAATATATTGCGGATGCCATTTTCGATCAATCAAAAAAACTTGAGCAAGTTATATTTGCTGATTTCTTACATCCACAGGCAAAAAAATTGGCGGAAAGACTTAGTGAATTAACAAAACTAGAAAGATTATTCTTTTCTGATAACGGTTCTACTGCAGTGGAAGTCGCTTTAAAAATTGCCTTCCAATCATGGCAAAATAGAGGAGAGACAAGAACTCAAATAGTAGCTTTTGATGGCGCCTATCATGGAGATACATTTGGAGCAATGGCTTTAGGTGAAAGAAATATTTTTAATGAGAATTTTGATAATCTTATGTTCCCAGTTAGGAGAGTCCCCTGGCCTTCAACTTGGATGAACGATGAAGAAGTAGCAAATAAAGAAAATGAGGCGATCCAAAAATTAGAAGCTCTTCTTAAAACTCCCACAGTTGCAGTAATCCTTGAGCCACTTGTTCAAGGAGCAGGAGGAATGAATATGGTTAGGCCTCAGTTTATAAAAAAAGTTTCAGAAATTATAAAAAATAATAATTCTTTGTTAATTGCCGATGAAGTTTTGACTGGGTTTGGAAGATGTGGAAGTCTTTTTGCGTTTCAAAAGGCAAAAATCGTTCCTGATTTAATAAGTATTTCAAAAGGCTTAACTGGTGGATTCTTACCGATGGGAATAACTTTATGTAAAGAAAAAATTTTTCAATCCTTTATTGATGATTCCCCAAGAAAAACTTTTTGGCATGGACATAGTTTTACTGCTAATCCTTTAGGTTGTGCTGCGGCAAATGCTAGCCTTGATTTATTAGAAAAAGAACCACACAAATACCTTTCATTTGAAGAAAGACATTTATCTCATTTAATTAAATTTAAAAACTTACCTTATATAAAAAAGATAAGGGTATCCGGCACAATCGCTGCTTTCGATTTAGAAATTGGCAACAAAAAAGGTTATTTTAATAATATTGGGAAAGAAATAAAGAGTCTTGCAATGGAGCAAGGTTTATTTATTAGGCCACTTGGGAATGTTATCTACCTCTTGCCGCCTCTCTGTATAACAGATGATCAATTAGAAAAAAGTTACTGGATAATAAGGCAAATCTTATACAATCTATAGATAGAAATTTAAGGTCCCTGCAGTATTGCATTTTCCACATCTTCTCTATTAATGCAATAAGAAAATAGTCTTTTAGTTTCATGTCCTTTACTTTCCCAGATGACACTTAAATCTTCTTGTTCAAATATAATAGTTGCATTCCAATTAGAAAGTAACAGGTGCCATTTAGATGGATTATTAATATCTTTCACAGCGCCTAAATCAGTTAGCCACAATTCTAATGATTGTAGTGAATATTGGTTAATAGGTTTTGTAGGAAGATTCACAGACTTTTTTAAAGTATTATTTTACTAACCAGATAGGTATTGTATCTAATTCTTTGCCAGTAAAAGAGGCAATAAAAATTGAACAAATTAAACTTATAGAAATGATAATAAATAAAAGAAATAACGAAAACAATTCCCCATTTGAAAAAGGTCTTCTGTTCCCAACTAAATTGTGAGTATTTGAATCGATTATTAAATTATTTAAAACTTTAGTATTATTTTTAATCCTAGATTTTTCCTTTAGTTTGTCATCATATATTTTCCTCAAATTACTATTATTCAAATTTTCATAAGCTTCCAAAACTTCTTGAAATTTACTTTTAGCGTCGTCTATTTCTAAAGAAGTTGTATCAGGATGCAGTTCAATGGAAAGTTTGCAAAAAGCCTTTCTTAATTCATGATTTGAGGCATTTTCATCTACACCTAAAATTTTGTAATAAGAAATTTCCCCTTTCAAAATAATCTTTTATTAATAATGTAATTCTAATAAATTTTAACTAAATAGAATATATTTAATGAACGGTAAAAATTTATATTTTTAACGAAATGAAAAAACAAAACATTCCCGATGAAATTTTTGCCTTAATAACTGAAGAAGAAATAAATATTTTTCAAGAGTTACAAATTAAAATTAAAGAATTAAATAATAAAACCAATCTCACTAGATTAGTTGATGGGAATGATTATTGGGTATCTCAAGTTTTTGACAGCATTTGGCCATTTAAAGCTTTCCCGAATATTAATTTTAACAATAAAAAATTTTTAGATATTGGATCAGGCTGTGGCTTCCCAGGTTTAGCTTATGCCATAATTCACCCTAATTCAGAGATATACCTCATTGATTCTTCAAACAAGAAAACAAATGCATTAAAAATCTTAATCAAAGAGATCAATCTCAAAAACAATATTCATGTAATCAATGATCGTATTGAAAACTTAGCTCATCAATCTTCAATGAGAAATAGTTTCAATATAGCTACCACTAGAGCGGTGAGTAATCCTTCAACAGTTTCAGAATATATTCTACCAATGCTAAAAAAAGAGGGTTTAGGGGTTTTATATTGTGGGAAATGGACTGATGAAGAAAGTAAAAATCTAGATAAAACTTTAAAAATATTAGAAGGAAAATTTAAAGAGAAAAAGAAGATTTTGTTACCAAGAAGTAAAGGTACCAGAAATATTATTCTTATTCAACCAAAAAATATTTGCCCTAAAATCTACCCAAGAAAAGTTGGTAAACCTGAGAAAGATCCATTATAAAATTATTTTTTTGATAATCTTTCAGCAACGTTATCCCCAAACTTTTCTTTTAAAGTTCTCAATTTTTTTATAACTTTTTTTGGATTTATATGACCTTCTAATACTTTCAATAATTGTCCTTCAGAAACATCCACATCGAGTAAATTGGCGTTAGATCCTGGGAACCAGTGACTTCCATTACCAAGCAATTGATATCTAGCTTTTGCAAACCCTTCCATATCCAACCAATCAATTAAATTTGAAAGCCAAAGCAGAACGGGAATATTAATATTTCCTGGCGTATATTCCCAACTCGGCAAATTTCTATTCCAATTTTGATGCCAATCTAAACCCAAAGAATTAATTGATTCCTGCCTTAATCTGTTTATTATCTTCGGAACATACTTCTCAGAGTCTGATAACAAAGAGACAGCTTCTAAATGCAAATCAAAATCCGCCTCTTTTGCAATACCCACACTAAGAGTATGGACATTTTGATTTCTTAAGCAAAAAAGATCGTTAAAAACTATAGGATGAAGTGGCTTACAAAGTTCCAACATTTTGTCTGAGGGAGTATGAAGATGTCCCCCTTTATCAGTTGGACTTATTATAAAAACCCCAAGATCATACTTATTTGCCAAATTGATAACCTTTGTATTTTCTTGATTGATGAAATACCAGTGCAAATTTACATAATCAAAAAAGTTTGTTGATATAGCCTTCTCAATGAGTGAAGATTTTCCATGAGTGGAAAATCCAATAGAGCCAATTAAATTTTCTTTTTGTAAATTTCTTAAAGTGTCAATACAACCTCCATCTTTAACAGCATGATGTAAATGTTCATCTGTATTAATGCCATGTATTGCTAACAAATGAATTCTTTTAACTTTTAAATTTTCAATACTTGTCATAACATCTCTCTTAAAAGTTTCTGGATCACTATTTGGAGGGACCTTAGTTTGAATAATGTTTGGGATTGTTTTAGTATTTTGAAAACCCATTCCTAATTGCACCTCAGAAGTTCCATAATACTTAGCAGTTTCGACATGACTGAAGCCATATTTATTTGCCAAATTCAAAATATTTTCTACTTTATTTTGTTCTTTATATGAAATCTCAGAAAAATCTAATTGATCCCAACTTTTTTGAAATCTCATGCCACCCAAAGATAAAATAGGAATCTTTAAATTGGTTCGACCAAATCTCCGATATTCCATTTTTTGAAATTAATGCTTATTCATTCTTGGTGGTTTTCCAAATGATTGAAACATATCCCTATCTAAACTATTTTCCAAATCATCCAATTCTTCAAACTTTACCCAGTGAATACAATCAACAGGGCATGTGTCTATCGCTTCTTGTATGACCTCAGAACTATCTCCATCTTGTCTCACAGCTCTACTTCTACCATGAAATTCATCAACCACAAAAGTGTTGGAAGCTACATGTACACAATATTGACAGCCAATACATTTAGCTTCATCAACCCATACAGCTTTCTCTGCTAACTGACCACCTAATACAGGTTCCAAGCCTGTAATTTCAATATTTTCTTCTACATTTTCAAATGGATCGATAGAATCCATATTCTGGTATCAGCTATCCCACTTGGTTAAAACCAACTCGATAGAACCATCATTTTTGTTTTTTTGTTCCACAATTTGGTATCCATCTTCTTTTGTTTTGGAAATAATTGTTTCGTATGCATACATTTGAGTAATTTTAGAAATAAATCTTTCCACAGGGATCTCAAATTTCCATAAATCAAGGTCAGTAACTAATTCATAAGCATTTGAATTATTGTTCCATTTAAATCCCACTTTAGTATCACCTGGCAAATTCATGCTTATATCAACTGCTGTAAACTTGCCTTTGTAGCCTTTAACAAACTTTTCATCTTGATTAATTGGGTAACCAAGATTATTTAAAGCTGTAATTAATGGCTCTGATTCTTTGAGCTGAGTTTTAATTGTACTAAAATGTGACATTAGATTCCTTGTTTAATTGTTTTAAGTTTTCATTTTGATTAGAGACAAAAGCATCAGATGTTTTATTCTTAACTGTTACTTTACCGAGAGCATCTTCAAGATTTTTTGTAGCTTCATTGCATGAGTTACCTATAAATCCCTCAACAGTCTCTTCAACTCTACCGTCTTGATGAATTTTAAATCTCAATGTTTTTTGAGGCATTAAATTCAAGTACTAAGTACTTTTACTTTATATAGAATAACGAAAATTTTTTGTTTCAGTTGGTACAAGTTAATTAATTTTAATTTTTATATTGAATATCTGATAAATTTATCTTTAGTTAGCGTTCTATTAAAAGAAAATCAAGATATTTAATTATAAAAACCTTGCATCCCCATTGAATCCAAGGCAGTTTTTGCTTCTTCCATAACAGACGGCTCTTTATCAAAGAGTGCAATTTTAGTACATTCATCAATGAAACTTTCTTGGAATGAATTGTTTAATTTTTCGTACAATCTACACAATGACCAAATACAATTACTCCTTACTCCCGATTCATTATCTATTTTTAAACTTTCTAAAAGTTGTTCTGCTGCTAATTCAGCGTTTTCCAAAGAAACATTTCCAATTTCGGCTAAAGAGCTAGATGACCATAATCTAACTGCAGCTACATCATTCTTCAAAGCATTGATTAATGGCTCCAAAACAATTTGATTATCATAATTAGCTAAGCTCCATGCAGTCGCTCTTCTGACATAAGCATTATCATCAGTCTCTAAAAGGCTGACAAGTTTACGGACTGCGCTAGGACATGGATTACGACCTAAAGCATAAACAGCGCTCATTCTTTCAACAGGACAAGGTTGGTCAAGTAATGGTAACAAGAGGGGAAATGATCTTTGATCTCTATATTCACAAAATATTCTTAAACCTTGTATTCTTTCTTCTCTACTCCCTTTAAGCATTTTTAAAGCTTCATTGCATTCTTGAGTTATATTTAAACCTTTTGAAAAAGCATCCTCATCAATTTGTTCTAAAGGATCTATTTCAAGCTCTAAAGCCAATTCTCTAGCTAAGACATCAGGATCAATAGCTATTTCAGCTAAACTTTCTTTATTAGGATCCTTATTGTTTGTCATTTTAAAAACTAAAAATATTAATTCAGGGGAGCAGGTGACATCATATCTCCAGGCAACCAAATTCTTGCGCTAACTGCGAAAAAAGCAATCCCAAAAAGAGTGACTATAGCGAAAGGTAAAATTTTTGTCTTAATGAAACCCAATGAGTCAATATGAATTAAGTCAATAATAGCCTGTTTGAGAGACTTTTAAAAAATTATTTTCAGATAATATTATTAATTTCTTGCTTTTTGCCTTAACTGACCACATGCAGCATTTTTATCTAGACCTCTACTTTTTCGAAAACTAACAGCGATACCATTATTAAAAAGTCGAGATTGAAATAATTGAAGATTTTTTAAAGAGGCTCGTTTAAATTCAACTTCATCAATTTGGTTATACTGTATTAAATTTACGTGGCATTGAAAACCTTTTAGCAAATTACTCAATTCATTGGCGTGTTCTAATTTATCATTAACACCACTTAGCATTAAATATTCAAAACTTACCCTCCGACCAGTCTCTCTTACATATTGCCTACAGTCTTCAATTATATTTTTGATATTATAGTTTTTTGCACTTGGTATAATCATTTCTCTTATTTTTTGATTAGAAGCATGTAGGCTTATTGCCAAAGTAAATTGACAATTTCCCAAAATTTGGAAAGACTTTGCTGATAATTTTTTTATCATTTTTGGAATAGCAACAGTACTTACAGTTATCTTTCTCTGACTAATCTGAAAATCCTCATTTATGGATCTAATTGATAAGAGCAAGTCATCAATATTCAATAACGGCTCACCCATACCCATGAAAACAATATTAGTAACTTTTCTATTCATTTCATTTTCAATAAATAAAATTTGATCTAATATTTCACTTGTTTTTAAAGATCTCTTCAAACCCTCCTTACCAGTTGCACAAAATTTACAGTCCATAGGGCATCCAACTTGACTAGAAAGACATGCAGTAAGTCTTTTTTCAGTTGGTATGCCGACACATTCAATACTTTCATTGTCACCTGTAGACAGTAATAACTTTAGTGTGCCATCATTAGCTAAATTTTTTTCTTGAAAACTAAGTTCGCCAACTTTAAAACCATCATCCTTTAACTTTTTTCTAAAATCTAAAGGTAAGACTTCTATTTGATCAATATTTTTCTTCTTATTTCTATAGTTATAGATCCAGTTATAGATTTGGCGACCTCTAAAAGCGGACTGACCATAATCTAAAGCTACATTCTCTAAATCTTTAATACTACTTCCAAGAAGATTTTTCAAATTATTTTAGTCTTTAATTCAAAGAAAATTTTTACCATATCAGCAATCCATGTTTCAAGAAGAATTCTGAAAGAATAAGAGCAATAAATCCAATCATAGCCATTCTTCCATTAAGTCTTTCATTATAAAAATGGAATCCATAACGAGGTAATTTTCTTTTTGGGACAATCTCTGGCTTAATCATCACTTACACATTAAAGATTTCATTCTAGTCACTAAAAAGAATAATAGATAATATTTATTCATCAGACAGCAGACCCTCCTCTTGTAATCCCTCCAATGCGGCAGGATCTGGTAATTGATCTTCAGAAAATTGATTTTCAGCACTAGGTCTTGCAAATGCTGCAAAATTACTGGAAGAGGGATCAATACCATGTCGGTTTCGCGTAGTTTCCAGATCCTCATCACTAGGATCATCAAGTATTGCAGTAGAACTTACGGCGGGTGATTGTGGCATATCAACTGTATAATCAGGCCTTAAGTTCTGTGCTCTTCGATATCCGCCAGATTCCTCAGCAAGAATATCAGGATGAGGGCCAGCCTCTGAGGCTAATTCCTCGACAAACCCGCTAAACCCAGTACCTGCAGGTATTAGTCTACCAATAATAACATTTTCTTTTAAACCTCTTAACCAATCAGATTTACCTTCAATTGCAGCTTCTGTAAGAACCCTTGTAGTTTCTTGGAATGAAGCTGCTGAAATAAAGCTATCTGTATTGAGGGAAGCTTTAGTTATACCTAATAAAACTGGAGTAAACTCCGCAGGAGCTCCTCCTGTAATTGACATGGCTTGGTTTGTATCTTCCACTTGCCTCAATTCTATAAGTTCGCCAGGCAGGAGGGTAGTATCTCCAGCATCTTCTATGCGGACCTTACTCGTCATTTGTCTAACAATAACCTCAATATGCTTGTCATCGATCGCAACACCTTGAGACTTATAGACATTTTGGACTTCATTTACCATACTTCTTTGTAATTTAGATATTGATTCTCGAGCTGCCTCTATAAGAGGTTTTTGATCTTTCAAATCATTAAAATAACAATCTAATAATTCATGAGGATTAATTGGTCCATCAGTTAAAATTTCTCCACCTGTAACCTGTTGTCCATCACTAACCATTATATTTTTTCCAGGTAATAGTTGATATTCGTTAACTGAATCATCTTTTTCAATAACAGATAAGGATACTGATTCTTCATCATTACCTTGTTTAATCTGCACAATTCCAGTTTTTTTACATAAAATTGCAGAATCTCTAGGTCTCCTAGCTTCTAATAGCTCTTCAATTCGAGGCAATCCTTGAACAATATCTCCAGTTTTCTGCCTCTCAAAAACAAGTAATGCTAAACCATCGCCCCTAAGGACTAAATCTCCATCTTTAACATGTAAAACTGAATCAGGAGAAACCATATAAGGCCTTCCCAGTCTCAATGTTACCGAACTACTAGAAATTGCTTCGATTTCTCCGCAAGAAGTCGATTTTTCAGATTCACTAATAGAATCGCCATCAACTATACGATCACCTACTTTAACAGTTGCTTTATTAGTAATCTTCATTTCAATTTTATCTTCTTTTCTTTCAACAATTAACCTTCTTATGGGTTCACCTTCAATAACCTTTGGTAATTGGACTAATCCCTTTTCTTTACACAGAATTTGAGTAGTAGCTATCACATCTCCTGCTTTAACTTCTTGATTATTTTTAACTTGCAATTCTGTATGTGTAGAGCCATGACTGGAATCGGATATAGTATCTCTTCTTACAAGAATGGATTCTAATATTACTAAATTTAATCTATTGATTGAAGAATCATTTTTATCTTCAATCGACTCTACATCGATAGTCATTTGAGGAGTAGCATTAAAACTTTCAATACTTAAATGTGTTCTAAGCAATTCAACTCCTTCAACTGATTTTATCAATTCACCGTCTTTATATGTAAGTCTTTGGATAGCTTTTAAGCCTAAATGTGGACCTTTTTCCTGCTGAATATGAGATAATTCTGGTAATTCTGCTTGATCAGGAATAGTAAATTCTTCAACGGTTCTTAATAATAAACCTCGACATTTTGGGGTTTCTAATCTCTGAACGAATAGCATTTCTGTATTATCAATACCATCCAAAATCTTTTCGCCTGGATTTACTAGATTGCCTTCTTCTGTAAATCTTTTCAAAACTTCTTCATCATCACACTCATGGAAAGTTCCATTTCTTACCGTTATTTCACGGAGAATATCATTTTTCTGAGTGACTGTAACAATTCCTGATGTTTGACTGAAAATGTCTTTTACAACTTCTGTCCCAGCCTCAATCCATTTCATATCTTCAATCATTAAAAGAGATATATCCTTATTTATTTCATGTGTCTCTTGGGGAATCCAAAGCAATGTTCCCCCTTGACTTACTTCAAAACCATTTTTAGAGGATCTTGCTTTTTTTACACTTAATCCCGGTGAGTACTTTACTAAGCCGCCAGTTTTTGTACGGAACCTTTCATCCGTTAAATCTGCTATAACTTCACCATTACTAATTTTACTGCCAGGGGAAGTGTTCAAACGATAAGAGGTTCCATCGCTAGATTCCAAATTATATATTTGACCTGAGTGCGTAGATTCTTCAATTAATTTAAAATTGCTTAAAGACATTGAAGTAGTAACAATCTGAACTTCCCTTGAATCACCTATTGATTCTCTTAATCGAACTTGTCCGCCATACTCACTTGCTTGACTTGCCTCTGCTAAAACTGTTCCTTCATTAACAGCCTTCCCGGATGAGATAACAGGTCTTGCATTAGGTGGTAAATTATAAACATCTCCAGCTAAAACCCATAATCTGCCTAATCTCTGAGCTTTTAAAGTGATATTTCCCTGCCTATCTGTTACCTCCTTTGGTTGAATAACCTTGTCGTACCTAACTTGACCAGCCAAATCACAGATAACATCCTTTGTTGCTTTTTCAACACTTTTTTTCACTGCTCCAGCAATGATCTGAGCAACTGTAATATCAGATTTAATTTGTTCACCATCATCTACGAATAAAAGGGATCCACTCGAAACTTCAATTTTTTGAGCTTTATGAGAATTCTTTTCTTGAGGAACTATTTTTAATATGAAATCAACTTCTGCTTGTTTAGCTTCTACCCCATGAGGAGTTCTATAACCTCTAACCTTTGCTTTGGAACTGAATTCAACTTTACCTGAAACCTTTGATCTTACTACTCCACTTTCGGCAGTAGATACACCTCCAGTATGGAAAGTTCTCATTGTCAATTGAGTTCCTGGTTCTCCAATTGATTGAGCAGCAATAATTCCTACCGCTTCACCTAAGTCAACCAGATGATTATGTGCTAAAGCCCATCCATAACATCTCCGACACACCGATCTGTTAGCTTCGCATGTTAAAGGTGATCTTATTTTTACCTTTGTAATAGATGCCGTCTCAATTTTTTCTGAGAATGAAGGGTCTATTGCCGTATTTTGAGGAATAATTAAGTTATCTTCAGAATCTAGAATATCCTCAGCAGTGAGTCTGCCAAGAAGCCTTGCTCCAAATTTACCATCCTCAGCCTCAACAACTATTGATCGTTCTGTTCCGCAATCTTCTTCTCTAACAATTACATCTTGAGCGACATCAACTAATCTTCGAGTCAAATAGCCAGAATCCGCGGTTCTTAAGGCGGTATCTACCAAACCTTTCCTTGCTCCATAAGAAGAAATTACATATTCAGTAACAGTCAGTCCTTCTCTAAAGTTTGTTCTTATTGGCAGGTCAATAATTTCTCCTTGAGGATTAGCCATCAACCCTCTCATCCCTACAAGTTGTCTTACCTGAGACATATTACCCCTTGCTCCTGAATTAGCCATCATCCAAACTGAATTCAGAGGATCGTTTTGATTGAAATTGTTTTTAACGGCATCTACTAATCTCTCATTAGTTTCAGTCCAGGTATCAATAACTTTTGTGTGTCTCTCAACTTCTGTAATTTCACCAAGTCTATAGCATTCTTCAGTTGCAGTTATTTGTTGTTCAGCTTGTCCTATCAAATCTTGTTTGGCTTCAGGAACTTTTAGGTCATCTACTGAAATAGAAACAGCTGCTTGCGTAGCATATTTAAATCCTAAATCTTTTAAATTATCAGCCATGGCTGCTGTAATAGCGGTACCATGAGTTTTATAAGCCCAAGAGACTAAATTTTTTAATGCTTTCTTATCAACTACTTTATTCTTGAATGATGGCGGCGTTTTAGCTAAAGCAGGCATTGTAACTGGATTATTCTTTTTTAAGTTTTTAGTAGTTTTACGTACTCTGGAAGTTTTTTTAGGTTTAGATGATGTCATGATTTTTAATTGAATGAGAAAAAGTTTTTAAAGGTTACGTTTTAGATACAGAATCAATAATGGTATAGTTCATAACTACTCTTCCAACAGTTGTTAAAACAAATCTGCTTATTAAATTATTCTGGGAGTCAAATCTGTCTCTTCTTAAGTTCCAAATTTCTAATCTTGAGCCATCTTCTAAATCTTCAGTTTTTTGTGGATTACTCATTTCATCTTCATCTTCAACTTCTCCATTAAATCTAACCCATACCCATTCATGTAAGCTAAGTCTTTTATCTTCAAAAGCAAAAATTACATCTTCTAGTGAAGCAAAAGTACTATTGTTACTTCCAAACTCTGGTCTTTGATAATTAGGTTGCAAAGCAGTCAAATAATATGATCCCAAAACCATATCTTGTGATGGAGTGACAATTGGTTCCCCTGTTGCGGGAGATAGAATGTTATTACTAGCCAACATGAGCATGCGTGCCTCAGTTTGTGATTCTAACGCTAAAGGCACATGAACTGCCATTTGATCTCCATCAAAGTCAGCATTAAATGCAGGACATACTAAAGGATGAAGTTGTATTGCTCTACCTCCAACTAATTTTGGTTCGAAAGCTTGAATTCCTAACCTATGCAATGTAGGCGCTCTATTTAAAAGAATTGGGTGACCTTCAATAACTTCCTGAAGTACCTGCATAACTTCATCATCAGCTTTTTGTATTAATTTTTTTGCTGCTTTGATATTATTTACGATATTTTGACGTATTAACCTGTGAATTACAAAAGGTTGGAAGAGCTCGAGAGCCATTTCCTTTGGAAGACCACACTGATGCATTTTTAATTTAGGGCCTACAACTATTACAGATCTACCTGAATAGTCAACACGTTTACCGAGAAGATTCTGTCTAAATCTACCTTGTTTTCCTTCAATAATGTCGCTAAGTGACTTAAGAGCTCTATTGTTTGCTCCAACAACAGTCCTTCCCCTCCTTCCATTATCTATAAGAGCATCAACTGCCTCCTGAAGCATTCTTTTTTCATTTCTTACGATAATTTCAGGAGCCAAAATTTCTTGAAGCCTGGCTAGTCTATTATTTCTATTTATAACTCTTCTGTAAAGATCATTTAAATCGGAGGTTGCAAATCTACCACCATCAAGTTGAACCATAGGTCTAAGATCTGGAGGTATAACAGGAATTGCATCTAAGACCATCCATTCTGGTTTTGCGTTAGTTGCAATGAAATTATCAATAACTCTTATCCTTTTTATAAGTTTTGCTCTTTTTTGCCCCTTACTTCTTGTGATTTCTTCTCTGAGCTCCTCAGCAACTTGATTTAAATCAAGGTCCTCAAGTAGTTGCTTAAGAGCCTCAGCCCCAATACCCACGAAAGGCTCATTTTCAATTGTTGAATCTTCAGCATAGATTTCATCTTCAATTTCCAGCCATTCATCCTCAGTTAATAATTGCTTATATTTGAGTTCTTTATGATCCCCTGGGTCTAGGACAACATAACAATTAAAATAAACTATTTGTTCGACATCTCTAAGGGGAATATCAAGAAGAATTGCAACGTAACTAGGAATTCCTTTCAAATACCAAACATGGGAAACTGGTGCAGCAAGTTTTATATAACCCATCCTATGTCTTCTAACTCTACTTTCAGTTACCTCAACTCCACATCTTTCACAAACAATGCCTCTATGTCTAACTCTTTTATATTTACCGCAATGGCATTCCCAATCTTTAGAGGGTCCAAAAATCTTTTCACAAAACAAACCATCCATTTCTGGTTTAAGTGTCCTGTAATTAATAGTTTCAGGTTTCGTAACTTCACCTACCACTTGGCCATTGGGCAATGTCCTCTGTCCCCAATCCATTATTCTTTGTGGAGAAGCTATTGAAATTTTTACGTAATCAAAGTGATTTTCAGTTCTTAAGTTGCTGTTTGTCATTTTTGGGAAATTTAAGGTAAAAGTTTTTTTATGTAGTATTTAATCTTCCTCATATTCAGAGGTTCCTAATGATTCGTAGGTAGGCCTCGATGGAGTATTCCTTCTAGGGTTTATATCTTGCATTAAATCCACTTCTTTTCCTTCATCTGTATAAACCCCAATATCTAAACCTAAAGATTGTAATTCTCTCATAAGAACTTTAAATGACTCAGGCGTTCCAGGCCTAGGGATTGGTTTACCTTTTACTATTGCATTTAGAGCTTCATTTCTTCCCTGCATATCATCAGATTTAACTGTTAATAGTTCTTGAAGAGTATAGGCTGCTCCATAAGCTTCAAGAGCCCAAACTTCCATTTCTCCAAGCCTTTGTCCACCTTGCTGTGCTTTACCACCCAATGGCTGTTGTGTAACCAAAGAGTAAGGACCAGTTGACCTGGCATGAATTTTATCATCCACCAAATGAACTAACTTAAGGAAGTGAGAATATCCAACAGCAACTGGTTGATCAAAAGGTTCCCCTGTTCTACCATCTTTTAGTAATAACTTCCCAGGATCTTCAGGATTGTAAACCCATGCTTTACCTGGCTGTTTTGAAGCCTCCTCTAAAAATGCTTGAACAGTCTGATGTGATTTTTCAGCACCATACATTTCATCGAAAGGTACAACTTTAACCCTGCAATTTAAGTTCGAGGCTGCCCAGCCCATCAATAATTCAAAAACTTGACCAACATTCATCCTACTTGGAACTCCTAAAGGATTAAGGACTATATCTACAGGAGTTCCATCAGGTAAATAAGGCATGTCTTCTCTAGGTAGGATTCTGCTAATAATCCCTTTATTACCATGCCTTCCAGCCATTTTATCGCCTACTTGTATTTTCCTTCTCTGGGCCACATAAACTCTTACAACCATATTAGCCCCTGGAGGCAACTCATCACCTTGTTCTCTAGTGTAAATTCGAACATCCAAAACCCTTCCCTTTTCAGTTTTAGGGACCCTCAGGGAGTTGTCTCTAACATCTCGAGCCTTTTCACCAAAAATAGCTCTCAATAGTTTTTCTTCAGGTGGTTGGTCTGATTCGCCTTTTGGTGTAACTTTTCCTACGAGAATATCCCCACTCTCGACAAAAGCACCAATCCTGATAATTCCCATTTCATCAAGATTATTTAAACTTTCTTCAGAGATATTGGGAATCTCTCTTGTGATTTCTTCAGGTCCTAATTTTGTTTGTCTTGCCTCTATTTCATATTTTTCTATATGCACCGATGTATATAAATCATCAGTTACCATCCTCTCGCTCACAAGAATTGCATCTTCATAGTTGTAGCCCTCCCATGGCATATATGCAATTAAAACATTCTGGCCAAGTGCTATTTCCCCTCCTTCACATGCCGATCCATCCGCTAACACTTGCCCAGATATAACTTGATCTCCAATTTTTACGATAGGTCTTTGGTTTAGACAAGTATCTTGATTTGATCTTTGATATTTTTGAAGATAATGAAAATGTTCGTTACCATCCTCGTCCTTAACAACAATCTCATTAGCATCTACATAAGATACAGTTCCATTAACTTTTGTTATGGGAACCATTCCCGAATCTCTAGCAACTTGCATTTCTAAACCTGTTCCAACCAAAGGACGTTCAGGCCTGAGTAATGGAACTGCTTGGCGTTGCATATTCGATCCCATCAAAGCTCTATTTGCATCATCATGTTCTAAAAAAGGAATTAATGAAGTTGCAACTGAAATTACTTGAACAGGGGAAAGCTGAACATAATCAACTTGATGAGGAGGTACTTTTTCAAAATCTTGTCTGTATCTTACTGGGATTAGATTTGCAAGTATATTTCCATCCTTGTCAGTTGCTACATCTCCTGGAGCCACCCTGCACTCATCTTCTAGATCTGCAGAAAGATACATAGGATTACCTTCTTTATTTACTTTACCGTTCTTAACTTCCCAAAAAGGAGTTTCAATAAAACCATACTCATTTACTCTTGCATGTGTAGCTAAAGAATTTATCAGTCCAGCATTAGGACCTTCTGGAGTTTCAATGGGACATAATCTTCCATAATGTGAAGGATGAATATCTCTAACAGCAAAACCTGCTCTTTCTCTTGTTAACCCCCCAGGACCTAAGGCGGAGATTCTTCTCTTATGCGTTAATTCAGCCAGAGGATTAGTTTGATCCATGAATTGACTTAATTGACTGGAGCCAAAAAACTCCTTAATAGCAGCAACTAAAGGTTTAGGGTTAACTAGTTGAGCGGGAGTGAGAGAATCTGTTTCTCCAACAGTCATTCTTTCCTTAATAATCCTCTCTAAACGGTTAAGTCCAACTCTTACTTGGTTTTGAAGAAGTTCTCCTACAGATCTAACCCTTCGGTTACCAAGATGGTCAATATCATCCAAAGTCGCACCACCCACATCCAATTCTAGGTTAATTAAATAATCAATAGTTGAGAGAACATCTTCATGGGTAAGTGTTCTAATATCATCTGGGACAGTAAGCCTTAATTTTTTATTTATTTTATATCTACCAACTCGGCCTAAATCATATCTTTTTGGATCAAAAAATCTACTTTGTAGTAGCTGTTGTCCTCCAGACACAGAAGGTGGCTCTCCAGGACGTAACTTTTTATAAAGCTCAAGTAAGGCCTGATCTTCTGAATTAATACCTTCGTCATTAGCTGAATCAATAGAATTTTGATAAAACTCAGGATGTCTAAGTTTATCAATAACATCATTATCAGAAAGACCCATAGCTCTCATAAGAACATGAGCATTTATTTTTCTAGTTTTATCAACTCTTACATAAAGTAAATTGTTCTTGTCAGTCTCGAATTTTAACCATGCACCTCTATTGGGAATAACGCTCGCATTGTAAGTTCTTCGGCCATTTTTGTCCTGTTCATCTTTGAAATATACCCCTGGACTTCGAACAATTTGATTAACAATTACTCTTTCAGCCCCATTAATGATGAAAGTACCTCTTTCAGTCATTAATGGTAATTCACCAATAAATACTTCTTGTTCTTTAATTTCCCCTGTCTCTTTGTTAATTAATCTACAACTTACATACATTTGGGAAGCAAATGTTGCATCTCTTCTTTTTGCTTCCTCAACGTCATGTCTAGGTCTTTTTAACCTGTACTCTTCACCAATAAAATGTAATTCTAATTTACCTGTGTAATCAGAAATGGGAGAAAAGTTTTGCAATTCTTCTATTAAACCCTTTTCCAAAAACCATTTAAAGCTTGCTCTTTGTACTTCAACTAAATCTGGTAGATAAGTAGCTGTTTTTGCTACCTGTAAAGCGCTACTGCTCATCCAAGAAAACCTGCGATTATGTGAGATTTACTATTTACTTTAAATATACTCAATTTTATTTGTTTAACATTTCTTTTACTTTGAAATTAATCATTAAATCTGGATTTCAAAAGAAAATTGATTTAATAAAAAATTGAATTGAATGGTTAGAACCATTAATTTAGAAAGTTAAAACTAAAAATTAAGAAAAATTTCCAGTAATTCCTAATCCTAGCAGCTACTGTGTCAACTTAACAAGTCAAATTTAAACAAATTTTTAGCATTCTTAGATGACTCTGTGGCAACTGTAGTTAAGTCCGTAGATCTTAAATCTGCCATAAAATTTGCAACATTTTCAACAAATGCAGGTTCATTTCTTTTTCCCCTATGGGGAACAGGGGCTAAGAATGGTGAGTCAGTTTCAATTAAGTATTTATCATTAGGAACTATCTTCGCACATTCATGAATTTCATGAGCTTTTGGGAAAGTCACTATTCCACTAAAACTGATATAAAAACCAAGATCCAAGAATTGCTTCATTTCTTTTGGGCTTCCTGTCCAACAGTGAAGTACACCTGTAGGGCATTTTCCTTTTTTAGAAAGGTCTTTACATATCTTGATCATTTCATTTGCAGCATCTCTGCAATGGATAATCACAGGCAATTTAAGTTCGCAAGCTAACTCCATTTGTGGAATAAGAGCATCAATTTGCTGAGTTTTATTTTCACTTTTAAAAAAATCCAGGCCTAATTCACCAATAGCTACAACTTTTCTATCTTCTTGAGCTGAACTCCTTAAAAGAGATTTAGAACTTAGTTCCCATTTTCTTGCTTCTAGTGGATGCAAGCCTACTGAATAATAAATTTCATTAAATTCATTGGATATTTTTTTTAACTTAGGAATTTCTGTTAATTCACAGCAAGCATGAACTAATTTTTTCACACCTCTAGAACGCAATCTAATAACAACATCTTTAAGATCTTTATCGAAATTTTCAAATATTAAATGACAGTGCGAGTCTATGAGTTCAATATCGCTCATAATTATTATTTTTTTTACTTTGTGGTGAAAGTAGTTTTTACAAAATTGTTAATTTTTGATTTTTTATTGGCCCCGTTATTCTTATGTAGAACATTTTTTTTAACAGCTTTATCTATTAAACTAAAAGTTTTATTAAGACTTGTTTTAACCAAATTTTTATTATCTTCATTGGGATCTTTTTTATATTTTTCACAATTTTCTAAGGTTTTTTTAGTCAAAGTCCTAACTGTAGATTTGTATGATTTATTAATTAAACGATTTCTTTCGGCAATTTGTATTCTCTTTTTTGCTGATTTGTTATTAGCCACAGAGGGTATATAAATAGAAGATTATCATCATAACAAATAAATCGACATCTGATCAATCATATATAATTTCAATAGGTTACTAAATTAGGTCTTGGCCCTTTAAATTTGAAACAAAATTAAGAATATGAGGATCATAAATAATAAAAAAGAAGCTATCCGGGAATTAAAAAGAATTTCTTCTCGAACCAATTCAGAAAACAATAACAAGATAAATGAAATTGTCGACGAAATTCTTAAAGATGTAAAAAATTTTGGGGATAAAGCTGTAGAAAAATATACAAGAAAATTTGATGGGTTCGACCCTAACCCTATGCAAGTTAGCGCATATGACTTAAAGAATGCATGGAATGCAATTGATAGCAGTTTAAAGCGCTCACTTGAAGTCGCCCACAATAGAATTAAAAAATTCCATGAAAAGGAAATCCCATCATCTTTCACAATTGAAGGAGAATATGGTGATGTAGTCCAAAGGAGATGGAGACCAGTAAAAAATGCAGGTATTTATATTCCTGGAGGCAGAGCTGCTTATCCAAGTACCGTATTAATGAATGCAATACCTGCAACAGTAGCAGGAGTAGAAGAAATCATAATGGTATCTCCTGGAAATAAAGAAGGGGAAATAAACAAAACTGTTTTAGCGGCTGCTCACTTAGCAGGAATCAATAAAGTTTTTAGAATTGGAGGAGCTCAAGCAATTGGTGCTTTAGCATTTGGCACAAATCAAATCAATAAAGTTGATGTTATTTCAGGTCCAGGGAATATTTATGTAACTACTGCTAAAAAACTAATTTATGGCTCTACAGGAATTGATTCTTTAGCTGGTCCAAGTGAAATATTAATCATTGCAGATGAAACAGCTAAAAGCACTCATATAGCATCTGATCTACTAGCACAAGCAGAACATGATCCTTTGGCTTCTTCAATACTACTAACCACATCAAAGAACCAGGCAAAAGAAGTTTTAAAGGAAGTTTATAAAAAAATAGAAGATCATCCAAGAAAAGAAATTTGCTTGCAATCAATAAAAAATTGGGGATTAATAGTTATTTGCGAAAATAATGAATCATGTATTGAACTAAGCAATAATTTTGCTCCAGAACACTTAGAAATTTTAGCTTTCGATTCAAATAAGATTCTTGAAGGCATAGAGAATGCAGGGGCAATATTTTTAGGGAAATGGACCCCGGAGGCTGTTGGTGATTATCTAGCCGGACCAAATCACACTTTACCTACATCAGGAAATTCTAGATTTAGCGGTTCTCTAGGAGTTGAAACTTTTATGAAAAATACCTCAATAATAGAATTTAATGAAGAAAGTTTAAAAGTCAACAGCCTTGATATTATTAATCTTGCTAAAAGCGAGGGTTTACATAGCCACGCCAACTCAGTACAAATAAGATTTGAAGATTATCAAACTTTTGAGGGAGCGTAAACAACTGGAGTACTGTTTTCAATTTTACCAACCAGTACTTTGTCTGCAAGATCAACAAATAATCCGTTTTCTAATACTCCTGGAATATTATTAATAGTCATTTCAATGTCTTTGGGATTCTTGATACCATCCTTAAACAAGACATCTAGAATTAGGTTGCCTTGGTCAGTAACAACTGGGCCAGCTTTTTTATTAGCCATTCTTAAAGTAGAGCTGCCATTCATTTCAGAAATAACTTCCTGAACTTGCTTCCACGCATTTGGCAGTACCTCTACAGGTAATGGGAAAGATTGATTTAAGTTTTGTACCAGTTTAGTTGAATCAACAACAATTAACAATTGATTAGCTTTAGATGCCACTAACTTTTCTCTAACATGGCATGCTCCTCCTCCTTTTATTAATTGAAATCTGGGATCAACTTCATCTGCTCCATCAATTGCTAAATCAATTCGAGAAACAGAAGCTAAATCTATAAGCGGGATATCGAGTTCTAACGCTAAAACTTCCGACTGAAAAGAAGTTGCAACACCTTTTATATTTTTCAATTTTCCAGAACGAATTTCATCAGCAAGACTTTTTATCATAAGTGCAGCTGTTGATCCAGATCCTAATCCGAGTATCATTTCACTTTTCACTTCCTTAATTGCCGCATCAGCAACTATTTGTTTCATTTGAGTTTGTGAATCCAAAATCTTTTTTTCTAAGTTTATAGATTATTAAATTTCAATGGGTGATTTATGTCAAACCTGGTAGAGGTTCTGGTTTAATATTTATCTTTATTTCTTTATTATCCCTTAAAACATTTAAGAGGAATATTTTTCCTATCTGAGCTTTTTCTACTTCATCTAACAGAGCTTTAGGTTCTTCTATAGAAATATTTTCGGCTGCTATTACTAAGTCTCCTCTTCTTAAACCAGCTTTTTCAGCAGGGCTATTAGGTATAACAGACTGTATTAAAGCTCCATTTCTTTCAGGTAATTGAACTAATGAATTGGGGTCTTGATTATGTTCTTTTGCGATTTTAGGATTCAAAGAAATCAATTGAACCCCTAAATATGGATGAATAACTTCTCCTTTTTGCAGAAGCTGATCAGAAACATTTTTAGCTAAATTAATAGGAATTGCAAAACCCAGACCGGCACCTGGACCGCTTCTAACTAAGGTATTTATTCCTATAACCTCTCCATTTGAATTAATAAGTGGTCCTCCTGAATTTCCTGGATTTATTGCCGCATCAGTCTGAATAAGATCAAGCCTTTTATCTGAAAATCCGAGACTATTAATATCCCTATGTAGGCTACTTACTATCCCCAAAGTAACAGTTTTTTCTAGACCATAAGGTGTGCCTAGAGCTATTGCCCAATCTCCAACTTCAAGATCTTCTGAATTTCCAAGAGGTGCAAAACTGGAATAATTAGATTCTTCAATTTTTACTAAAGCTAGATCAGTGACTGCATCAGTTCCCAAAACCTGACCATCACAAATCGTTCCATCTGGCAAAGTTACTGAAACATTATCAACTCTTTCTACAACATGAGCATTTGTAAGAACCAAACCATCCTGATTAATAATGACTCCAGAACCTTGGCCTCTTTCTTTATCAGGTGTAATTCCTGGCTCTCCAAGTAAATCTCTCAATAAAGGATCCAACAAAGTCGGATCAAATTGTTGCCTCTCTACCAATCGCTCAGTATCAATTTTTACAACTGCAGGAGCAACATTTTTAACTGCAGATGACACAAAATTATGATTTCCGGATTCATTTAAAGCAAAAACTTCAGCTTTTTGAGAGAAATTAACCAAACAAAAACAAACAATAATGAATATTTGGATTAAATTAATAAATTTAATCTTAAGTAATTTCATTTATTTAATAGTTTTTGAATTTATGGACTAAATCTAATTGAAGAAATATATTATTGTTGTTTTTTTGTTTACATCCATAAAATACAAATTTTTGAATTTTTTTTATGAAAACTTTTTATCTTTGAATATAATTTTAAATAAATTTTATAAAATTAAATTTGAATAAAGAAAACAAAAGAAAACTAGAAACTCTTTTAAAAAAAGTTGCCAATCAATGGGGTTTCGAAGTATGCAGATTAAATATTCAAACTAACCAAAATCCAATTGTTATTGAAACTTTTATAAAAAAAACTAATGGGGAGGACATTTCATTAGATGATTGTGCGATATTTAATACGCCAGCCTATGACGAAATAGAAAAATCAAATCTCTTAAATTGTTCATATGTGTTAGAAATTAGTAGTCAAGGGGTCAGTGATGAATTAACCTCAGAAAGAGACTTCAAAACTTTTAAGGGTTTTCCAGTTAATGTTGAGTTAAACCAAAAGAATTCAAAAATAAAATTTCTTAATGGTTTGCTTTATGAAAAGTCTAAAGATTATTTAGCCATTAACATAAAAGGTAAGATAAAAAAAATCCCTTTTGATGAAGTACTAAGGATTAGTCTTTGTACATTAAAAGATTAATTATTTTTCAACCATTATTAAATTTTCCCATCATAGATGGCATTAGTTATTCTCCCCGGTTTAAACAATCTTATTGAAGACATTAGTGAGGAAAAAAAGCTACCTCCTAATATAGTAGAAGCAGCCTTGCGCGAAGCTTTACTAAAAGGATACGAAAAATATAGAAGAACTTTTTACATTGGAATTAATGAAGATCCATTTGATGAAGAATATTTTAGTAATTTTGATGTTGGATTAGACCTAGATGAAGAAGGTTATAGGATATTATCGAGTAAAATAATTGTTGAGGAAGTTGAGAGCGAGGATCATCAAATATCTCTATTAGAAGTTAAACAAGTTGCTGATGATGCTCAGATAGGTGACACAGTTGTTTTAGACGTCACTCCAGAAAAAGAGGACTTTGGGCGAATGGCCGCTTCAACTACAAAGCAAGTTTTAGCCCAAAAATTAAGAGATCAACAGAGAAAAATGATCCAAGAAGAATTTGCAGATTTGGAGGATCCAGTTTTAACTGCAAGAGTTATAAGATTTGAAAGGCAATCAGTTATTATGGGCGTCAGTTCAGGGATTGGAAGACCTGAAGTTGAGGCCGAACTTCCCAAGAGAGATCAATTACCAAATGATAACTATAGAGCAAATGCAACTTTCAAAGTATTTTTAAAAGAGGTAAGTGAAATAGCTAGAAAAGGGCCACAACTTTTTGTAAGTAGAGCAAATGCTGGTTTAGTGGTTTACTTATTTGAAAATGAAGTGCCAGAAATCCAAGAAGGTACAGTAAAAATTGTTGCTGTTTCAAGAGAAGCCAACCCTCCATCAAGAGCTGTTGGTCCAAGGACAAAAGTAGCAGTTGATAGTACCGAACAAGAAGTTGACCCTGTAGGTGCTTGTATTGGAGCTAGAGGAGCAAGAATTCAACAAGTAGTTAATGAATTAAGAGGCGAAAAAATAGATGTTATTAAATGGTCATCTGATCCTATACAGTACATTCTAAATTCTTTGAGTCCTGCAAAAGTTGATCTAGTGAGATTGGTTGACCCAGAAGGACAACATGCCCACGTTTTAGTTCCACCTGATCAATTGAGTCTTGCAATTGGTAGAGAAGGTCAAAATGTAAGACTTGCCGCAAGATTAACTGGTTGGAAGATTGATGTTAAAAACTCACATGAATACGACAAAGAAGCCGAAGATGCAGCAGTTTCTGAATTAATTATTAAAAGGGAAGAAGAAGAGAATCTCCAGCGTGAAGCTGAACTAAGATTAGAAGCAGAACAAGATGAACGTGCTGCAGAAGATGCAAGATTAAGAGAGCTTTATCCCCTTCCTGAAGATGATCAAGAATATGAAGAAGAACAATATGAAGAGGATTCAATCTCAAATAATGATCAATTAGAGAATTTTCAAGATGATGAAATATCCGCTAAAGAGGAGAGAAAACGGTGATAAAACAAACTCCTGTTATGCGTAGATGTATTTCATGTAGAAAAACATATGACAGGAAAAATCTTTTAAAGATTACCAATGATTATAAGCATGGCATTATGTTTCAACAAGGAATGGGGCGTTCAGCTTACATTTGCAATTCAAAAAAATGTTATTCAGATTCCAAACTAAAGAAAAAGCTTCAAAAAGCTTTGAAAAAATTTTTAGAACCTGAATTTATTGAAATTTTTGAAAAAGAAATTGCAAGCTATAATGACTTTCCCAATAAGGGAATATAATTAAAATAAATTCTCTTTAATTTCAAAAAGAGTAAAAATCAGATTAAATGACTATCAGCGATAAAATCAGAATTTACGAACTTTCCAGAGACCTAAATCTGGAAAATAAAGATATATTGGATGCTGCTCAAAAACTTTCAATTTCTGTTAAAAGTCATAGTAGTTCTATTACTGCAGAGGATGCAAAAAAAATTAAAAATCTTATTAATAAAAAAAATACAGACAAAAAAATACTTTCCATTAATAAACCTTCAATAAAAAAAGATACTCAGACACAAAACAAAAATGATAAATCTCCTGGCATCTCTTCCATAAAGGGAAAACCTTTCAAAGACAATCCAAACAAAAATCCATTATTGATAAAACCTCTAAATAAGCCTGATAGTCCAAAAATAATTTTAAACCAACGTAAAAATCTCAACAAACCAAATATTGTTGCAAATTCACCAACTAAAGGCAATCTTCCAAATCAAAATTTAAAGAGTAAACCTTTACAAAATTTTAACCAAGACAAAAAAAATGTCCTTAATAAAACAAGCCCTTCTATTAAAAGTTCTGCAAAACCACCTATACAACTAATTGAAAAGCCTAAGAATTTCAAAAATAATTTTAAATCTAATGAATCTACCAAGAACATCTACAACTCAGGGGACAAAAAACAACTATTAAACAAATCTGATCAAAATACGAATAGACCTAAACCAAAAAATTTTAATAATAGGAAAAATACCCCTGAGCTCGTAGGAGCTCCTATTAGAAGACAAGATCCAAAGACAACTTCTAATAAGCAAAATATTTCTTACAAACAAACAATCCCCAATAGACCGGTTAATCGCAATAGGCCAAGTAATCCAAATAGGCCTGGTAATTCAAACAGGCCTGGAGCTTACAATAGGGCCGGTGCTCCAAACAAGCCTGAATTAAGAAATAAACCAACAGATCAAAGCAGGTCTGGCTCATTTAATAGACAAGTCAAGCCGAACAGACCCATTAGCCCAAATAGTCCTAATGGAGGTTTCAGACAGGGAAGTTCATTAAGGCAAGGTGATTTTAATAAGCCTAGTTCAAAATTTAATAGCCAAAGGGGCTCTGGGATTAGGAAACCAGTATCACCTAATGAACTTTTGCAACTTCAAAAAACTAATAAATCTGAGAAGGAAAAACTAGGTATCAAGAATAATGAAAAACAAAAAATTGAATCACCTAAACAGAAGGTTAAAGCACCTAATAGTCGTCCAAATGCTGCCCCGAGTTCCAAGAAACCACCTCATAGAGCGTTTTCGAATAGTTCAAAAAAACCAGGAAGGACAGATTGGGATGATAGTGCAAAACTAGAAGCATTAAGAAATAAAAACCCCCAAAAACAAAGACAGAAAGTTCATATTATCGGTGAGAATGATGACTCATTAACATCTGAAACAAGTGGATACTCTGGTGAGAAAATTTCAATATTATCAGCTAGCTTAGCTCGTCCAAAGAAAGCAAAATCAGATGAAGCTAAACCTCAAAAATCTATAAAACAATTCAAGAAGAAGAAAAAAGAAACCACAAGGCAAAGGCAGAAAAGAAGAGCTATGGAATTAAAGGCTGCTAAAGAGGCCAAACAAGTAAGACCTGAGATGATAATAGTTCCCGAAGATAATTTAACAGTTCAAGAATTAGCTGATAAATTAAGTCTTGAAAGTTCTGAAATAATTAAATCTCTTTTCTTTAAAGGAATAACCGCAACTGTAACCCAATCTCTTGACTTAGCAACTATCGAAACAGTAGCAGAAGAATTTGGTGTACCTGTTTTACAAGATGATATTCAAGAAGCTGCTCAGAAAACAGTTGATATGATTGAATCTGATGATATTGATAATCTTATAAAAAGGCCGCCAGTTATTACGGTTATGGGTCATGTAGATCATGGCAAAACAAGTCTTTTAGATTCAATCAGAGAATCAAGAGTGGCTTCTGGTGAGGCTGGAGGAATAACTCAACATATAGGCGCTTATCAAGTTGAATTTGAACATGAGTCTAAAAAGAAAAAATTAACTTTTCTCGATACTCCTGGTCATGAAGCCTTCACAGCCATGAGAGCAAGGGGCACAAAGGTTACTGATGTAGCTGTTCTTGTAGTGGCGGCAGATGATGGTTGCAGACCTCAAACACTTGAAGCCATCAGTCATGCAAGAGCTGCAAAGGTACCAATTGTTGTTGCTATAAATAAAATAGATAAAGAAGGTGCTTCTCCAGAAAGAGTCAAGCAAGAACTATCAGAAAAAGATTTAATAGCTGAAGATTGGGGAGGAGATACTGTGATGGTTCCAGTAAGTGCAATCAAAAAACAAAATATTGATAAATTACTCGAAATGATTCTATTAGTTTCTGAAGTTGAAGATCTACAAGCTAATCCTGACAGATCGGCGAAAGGAACAGTGATTGAAGCCCACTTAGATAAAGCCAAAGGTCCTGTAGCTACATTGCTAGTACAAAATGGCACTTTAAAATCTGGAGATGTTTTAGCTGCCGGCTCTGTACTTGGAAAAATTAGAGCAATGGTTGATGAACATGGTAATAGGATTAAAGAAGCAGGACCATCATTCCCAGTAGAAGCACTAGGATTTAGTGAAGTACCGACAGCAGGCGATGAATTTGAGGTCTACGCTGATGAAAAAAATGCTCGAGCTGTTGTCGGAGATAGAGCTACAGATGCTAGAGCCACAAAATTAGCTCAGCAAATGGCTTCTAGAAGAGTTAGCTTATCATCCTTATCAACTCAAGCAAATGATGGAGAATTAAAAGAATTAAACTTAATTCTTAAGGCTGATGTTCAAGGTAGCGTTGAAGCGATATTGGGATCGCTAGAACAATTGCCAAAAAATGAAGTTCAAGTAAGAGTTCTACTCTCTGCTCCGGGAGAAATTACTGAGACAGATATTGATCTCGCAGCTGCATCAGGGTCAGTAATAATTGGGTTTAACACATCATTAGCCTCAGGAGCAAAGAGAGCAGCTGATGCTAATGATGTTGACATAAGAGAATATGAAGTAATTTATAAACTCTTGGAAGATATTCAGTTAGCTATGGAAGGTCTACTCGAACCCGATCTTGTAGAAGAATCATTAGGTAAAGCTGAAGTTCGAGCAACTTTCGCAGTTGGTAAGGGAGCTATAGCAGGCTGTTATATACAAACTGGCAAATTACAAAGAAATTGCTCCCTTAGAGTTATTAGATCAGATAAAGTGATTTTTGAGGGTAATTTAGACTCTCTAAAAAGGTCTAAAGATGATGTCAAAGAAGTCAATACAGGATTTGAATGTGGAGTTGGCTGCGATAAATTCTCTTCGTGGATTGAAGGAGACATAATCGAAGCGTTCAAATTTGTTACTAAAAAGAGGACATTAACTCAATAAATTAAAATATACAGATTGTCAATCTTTATCCCTATCTAGGAATAATAAAGTTGGAAACAATATACATGCACCTAATTGTATGAAGAGGTTATTTTGTTGTAATTCACTTCCACTTGCAACTTTAGAGAGCATTATTAGAAGTCCTAAAAATGCCGAGCCACTAAAAGCGATCCATAATATCTTCCTCAACCCTTTGAAAGGAGCTTGGGATTCCTTTAATAATTTCTGTTTTAATTTAGGATCTATTTTTGACATAAATTCTTTAAATTATAAAATCAAGTCTATATGAAAATTTCAATTTTAAATATTGCCGATATAGCTCAGGGGTAGAGCAACTGTCTCGTAAACAGTAGGTCATTGGTTCAATTCCAATTATCGGCATTTAAAAAATCAAATTAAAAATCAAGAATGATCAATAGAATTTTAAAATTTAGATATCTTTTAAAATTTTTAATTTTTATTCCTCTCATATTTTACTTTGGCAAAAGAAGTTATATTGGCTTTGATGAAGGATTTTATGCACTTCAAGCTAGATGGATATTAGAGAAGGGTAACTGGACTATTCCACTCTGGTGGAATGAGTATGTCTTAGATAGAACAATAGGTTTACAGTTTTTAATGGCAACGTCACAAGACATTTTTGGAAGAAATATGTTTTCGGCATATTTACCGACAACAACAGCTGCAATACTGATGCTAATAATAACTTACAAATTACATGAAGAATTTTTTAATGCAAAATATGCAATTATATCTCCACTCATACTTTCTACTACATATCTGTGGTTTGACTACTCACACTTAGCAACTCAAGACATCATTTTTTCATGTCTAGTAACTGTGGGAGTATTTTCTTTAGTCAAAATCAAAAGCAAAGAGAACAAATTCTATATTTTTCTTTTTGGTATGTGGATTGGTTTGTCGTTTATGCTGAAAACTTTTTTAGTATTCGTACCTTTATTATCTCTCTTACCAAACTTATATACCAAAAAGAATCTTATATTTACTAAATTCTTTTGGCTTGGACTAATAATTGGATTTATTCCGTATCTATTTTGGACATTATCTATTAACCCTTATTTAGAGAAAAATATTATTTTTTACTTATTTGAGAAGTTTAATAATCTCTCTGATAAAAATACATTTACAAATCCTTTCTATTATTATTTCTGGAATATTCCCACAACATTCCTTCCATGGAGTATTTTTGCAATTATTGGCACAATATACAATCTTTTTGAAAGAAAAGAGGATAAATATGTACTTACTTATTTCCCATTAATTCTTGTTGGTATGTTGAGTATTTTTTCTACAAAAACACCTTACTATACTCTTCAAATCTCATCTATTATTACTCTTAATACTTTTGTAGGAATAAGATATTTATTTAACTCTAAAAGATATAAATTAATTTTTATATTTATCACTTCAAAAATAGTTCCATTATTTGTACTAGCTCTAACATTTACATATTATTTTGCTTTTAAAAATATAAGTAACTTTAACTCTAAGGAAAATATATTTCTAATTCTTGGATTATTTTCTTTTGGAATATCTTGGTCATTCATAAAAAAGACAAAGTCATTCAAAAAGATATTAATAACTCTTATAATTGGGCCTTATTTATTAACTTCATTTCTTTTGCAATCAGGATTATTCACTGATAGATCAAGAGAACTAAGAGAAAAAATGGAATACGTCGCATCTCTTGATATTGTAAAAAATCAACTGATAAAAGTTGACAAATCAGCAATAAATTCTCAATCTCAATCAAAGATAATAAGAATTTCATTATTAACTCCAAAACTAGGGGAGGGTTTAGAGAGCATTGATGACTTAAGCAAATCAGAATTGGCGTGGACAACTAAATTTAAAGAAATAGAAAACAATAATTTTTCTTATGAAGTTATATACGAAAATGATATTTTAGAACCTTGGAAATTAATATTAAAAAAGTAAGTAATCTAAATATATTAAACTGTCCTTAGCAAACTTTACATATTAATGAAATCAATTAATACTTGGAATTTAACGAATAATAAACTACATCAATTATTCAAAAATGACAACGAATTTATTTCAATTAAAGTACGTGGGAATACTTGGGAGCCAATAACTAGGTGGCTGAGATTAGATTCAAGAATTTTTAGAGAAACAACCAGCAGAGCGAGAATAACTTTGTGTGATATTGAATCTCTAGCAGAAATCTATAATTACAGAACCATTAGATGGAAAGCAAGAAAATTAACTCCTTTGCCAACAAAAAAAATTCCAAAATTTTTAAAAAATATTTTCCGTAAACTCCCAATCATTAAACAACTTGCCTACGAGATAGAGGTTATTTTTTATAAATATAGTGCAAATATTTCCGATCATTTAATATCAATAGTGATTCCTGCAAGAAACGAAGCTGGCAATAAAGAACTAATAATAAATGCTTTAGACAAATTCAAAAGAATACCCAATAAATTGGAAATAATATTTGTTGAAGGAAATAGCACTGACAATACATATCAAACTTTGAAAGAATTAAAAGAAAATTTCTCAGATTCCTTCGATATAACTCTTTTAAAACAAACTTCTAAAGGTAAAAAAAATGCAGTTGTAGAGGGATTTAATATCTCTTCAGGAGAAACCCTCGCCATAATCGATTGTGATTTTACTGTAGATATTGATGACAGCATTTCAGCAATTATGGAATCAACTAAAAATGAAAATATTTTAATTAATTGTGCTCGCACAACTTTCCCAATGGAAAAAAATGCAATGAGATGGGCAAATTATATTGGAAATAGGCTCTTCGCAATATTTTTATCAATTCTCATTAATAAACAAGTATCAGATTCACTTTGTGGAACAAAAGTTTTTTCAAGAAAATTTTTTAAACTTATGAAACAAAATGGGAGTTGGGATTCCAAGTCTGATCCATTTGGAGACTTCACAATATTATTTGAAGCAGCAAACAATAATATAAAAATACTTAATTATCCAGTCAGATATTATGCTAGAAAATCCGGAGCACCTAATATATCTAGATGGATTGATGGATTAAAACTTCTCAAAGTATGTTGGATTTATATGATTTCCGATATCTGAATTTAAATAAATTTTCAGGAGTATTTTCTAAAGATTTTTAATTTCGCCGAATTAGTAATAAAGTAGTTAGATTCTTAATGAATATAAATTCATTAGAATTTCATGGCATGAATTTTAATTTTGAGTTTAAAAAATTAAATAAGAAAAATTACCA
Organism: Prochlorococcus sp. MIT 1314; assembly: GCF_034093315.1. GTDB lineage: Bacteria > Cyanobacteriota > Cyanobacteriia > PCC-6307 > Cyanobiaceae > Prochlorococcus_A > Prochlorococcus_A marinus_Y. Next base: position 932,982 of record NZ_CP139300.1, read on the forward strand.
CAGAAATCACTTTGGGAAAATTCTTACTGTAAGACTGCCATGTAATCCAATATTTCCAATAGGACCTATTTACCTAGCAGATCACATTCATAAATGTTTCCCAAATATTGAACAACAATTTATTGATCTAGCAATAATTCCATCTAATAAAGTAACTAAATTTTTATCTAGAAAAATTGATCAATTTAGACCTCATCTAATTATTTTTTCATGGAGAGATATACAAATTTATGCCCCTGTTGATGGCAGAAGTGGAAATCCCCTACAAAATTCTTTTGAGGTTTTCTACTCAAAAAATATCTTTAAAAAAATTAGAGGCTCTTGGGGGGGACTAAAATTAATTGCATCTCATTATGGAGAAATATATAGAAATACCTCATTAGTGAAGATGGGACTTAACAGAGCACAGAAATACAACAAAGATGTAAAAGTAATTTTAGGAGGTGGAGCTGTTAGTGTTTTTTATGAACAATTAGGTAATCTTCTTCCGAAAGGAACTGTGATTTCTGTTGGAGAAGGAGAAAATCTTATAGAAAAAATTATTAAAGGGGATTCGATAGAAGAAGAAAGATGTTATCTTGCCGGACAGAAACCCCGTAACAAATTAATACATGAACAACCTTTGGGCACTGTTAAAACTGCCTGCAACTATAAATACATTCAATCAATATGGCCTGAATTCAATTGGTATATAGAAGGTGGAGATTATTATGTCGGAGTACAAACAAAAAGAGGTTGTCCTCATAATTGTTGTTTCTGTGTTTACACGGTTGTAGAGGGCAAGCAGGTTCGTGTTAATCCAGTTAACGAAGTGATCAAAGAAATGAAGCAATTATATGACCTTGGAGTAAGGGGATTTTGGTTCACTGATGCACAGTTTATTCCAGCCAAAAAACATATTGAAGATGCAAAAACTCTATTACAGGCTATTAAGGATCAAGGCTGGAAAGACATTAATTGGGCTGCATACATTAGAGCAGATAATATTGATGCTGAGCTTGCACAGCTCATGGTCGATACAGGTATGAGTTATTTTGAAATAGGTATCACTTCAGGATCTCAAGAACTTGTAAGAAAAATGAAGTTAGCATATAACCTTGAAACAGTATTGAATAATTGTAGAATGCTTGTTAAATCAGGTTTCAAGAATCATGTTTCAGTCAATTACTCATTTAATGTTTTTGATGAGACGCCAAGCACTATAAGGCAAACTATTGCTTACCATAGAGAATTAGAAAATATTTTTGGGAAAGGCTTAGTTGATCCAGCTATATTCTTTATAGGATTACAACCTCATACTCTTCTTGAGAAGTACGCCTTAGAACATAAAATTTTGAAGCCGAACTATAATCCCATGAGTATGATGCCCTGGACAGCAAGAAAACTTTTATGGAATCCCGGTTCCTTAGGGAAAAAACTTGGTCAAGTTTGCCTAGAAGCTTTTGATAATAAAGAAGATGAATTTGGTAAAACAGTTATCAATATTCTTGAAAGAGAATATGGCAAGTCTTCTTTAAAAGAATCCTTAAAAGTTCGCCCGTTATCAGAAAGAAAATTAGCACATTCAAAATAATAAATTCAACACCTAACTATTAATCTTCTTTCTCAATTGAACTAGAAATGCCCTTGGATTTTAATGATTCTGAATAGAATTCAGCGGGCTCTAGATCACAAACTATTACTAAACCGACACCTGTATTGTGAGCCTCTAGCATTATGGCGATAGCATCTTGCTCACTTAATTGCGGAACAACTTGTCTTAATGAAATAGTGACATACTCCATCGAATTAACTGGGTCATTATGAAGTAAAACCTTATATTTGGGAGATTTCTTTTTTAATGCAGCAGGTAGTTTATCAATAACCGCTGAATTATTACTTACACTTTGTTCTAGCTTAATAGATAGCATTAAATTCTTAGAAACTTGATAATACTCATAATTATATATTAATTATTCTTTCCATTGCATCAATGACATTTGATCTTGAGTTAAAAGCTGACAAACGAAAATAACCCTCTCCTGATAATCCAAATCCGCTCCCAGGTGTGCCCACGACACTTACTTTTTGAAGAAGGAAATCAAAAAAGTCCCAAGATGTCATTTGATCAGGAACTTTGATCCAAATATATGGAGCATTAACACCACCATAAACTTTATAGCCTGCAGCCTGAAGTTTATTTTTCATAATTTTTGCATTTTCCATATAAAAATCAATTAAACCTCTCACCTCTTTTTTCCCTTCAAGTGAATAAACCGCCTCTGCTCCTCGCTGGACGATATAGCTTACTCCATTGAACTTTGTAGATTGTCGCCTATTCCAAAGCGGCCATAAAGCTATTTCCTCATTTGTTGAGCTGAAACCTACGAGATTTTTAGGTATTACTGTATAGGCACATCTTACTCCGGTGAATCCGGCATTCTTTGAAAAAGATCTAAATTCAATAGCGCAATCCTTTGCTCCCTCAATCTCATATATTGAATGAGGAATATCCTTATCTTGAATAAATGCTTCGTAAGCTGCATCAAAAAGTATTAAAGATTTATTTTTAAGAGCATAGTCAACCCACTTTTTTAAGTCTTCTTTAGTAATCGTTGCTCCAGTAGGATTATTTGGGAAACAAAGATATAAAATATCAATTTTATTTTTCGGTAATTCTGGTAGAAAGTTGTTTTCTTCATTTATTGCAAGATATGTCAATCCTTTATAAGTTCCATTTTCAAGAGCATCTCCAGTTCTGCCTGTCATAACGTTACTATCTACATAAACAGGGTAAACGGGATCTGTTACCGCGATTGAATTATCTTTGCCAAAAATATCTAAAATATTACTGCTATCGCACTTAGAACCATCTGAAACAAATATTTCTTCAGGTGAAATTTTACATCCTCTTGAAATAAATTCATGCTCAGAAATTTTATCTCTTAGCCAAGAATAACCCTGTTCTGGTCCATAACCTCTAAAACCCTCAGTTGTGCCCATATCATTTAAAGCTTGACTCATGGCCTCTCTGCAAGCTTTGGGTAATGGCTCTGTCACATCTCCTATGCCAAGCTTAATTATGTCAGAACTGTTATTTGATTGAGAATATAATTTTACCCTTTTAGCAATTTCAGGAAATAAATAGCCGGCTTTGAGTTTTAAATAATTTTCGTTTACTTGAACCACTTTAGATAAATATTTAACCAATATAAGGATAATGGATCAACGTGCTTTAGTGGAGATTAAATGTTAATATTATTCTAGTTATGATTAAATCAAATAATGATCATAGCTACTAATTCAATTTTATATAGTTTGAAAGTCCTCTAAAGCTTTATACATAGCAGAATCCACTTTCTATTAGCTTTAATTAAAAAAAGTAATAATACTAGATAAAAAATTGCTTTGTAAAAAGATAAAAAATTTAACTCTTTACTTTTGATGATTTTCAAAATTCAAACCATTCAATATCAATTATATGTCTCAGCAAATTATCATCGCTGAGCAGTCTCGAATTGCAGCACTTCTCACAGATGATCGAGTTGATGAATTAATCGTCGCACAAGGTCAATATCAAATTGGAGATATTTTTTCAGGAACAGTTGAAAATGTTCTCCCTGGCATTGACGCCGCTTTCATAAATATTGGTGAAAGTGAGAAAAATGGGTTCATTCATGTATCAGATCTAGGCCCATTAAGACTCAAAAAAGGAATATTTGGAATAACTGAACTACTAGAACCCAAACAAAAAGTTCTAGTACAAGTAATAAAGGAACCCACAGGATCCAAAGGGCCTAGACTTACTGGAAGTATTACAATAACAGGGAAGTACTTGATCCTACAACCATATGGTCAAGGAGTAAATATTTCCAGAAAAATAAATACAGAAACAGAAAGAAGCCGTTTAAAAGCTCTTGGTGTTTTAATAAAACCACCGAGCACAGGTTTACTATTTAGAACAGAGTCTGAAAAGATAAAAGAAGAATTACTAATTGAAGATTTAGAAAATTTAATTCAACAATGGGAAAGCATTCTAAAAGATTCTGAGAGTTCTAACCCACCAAGTTTAATTAAACGAGATGAAGATTTCTCACTTAAGATTTTGAGAGATCATATTAAATCATCAACTAAAAATATAATTATCGATAGTAAATTTTCAGTTGAAAGGGCAAAAGATTTTTTAACACATTATGAATCTAATGTAAATATTGAATTTTACGATAACGATTTAAAAGAGCATATTTTAGAAAAGTACGAAATCAAGAAAACAATTCAAAAAGCTCTTCAACCAAGAGTAGATCTTCCATCAGGAGGATATATAATTATTGAACCAACTGAAGCTCTAACAGTAATTGATGTAAACTCCGGGTCTTTTACAAGATCCGCCAATTCAAGACAAACTGTTTTGTGGACGAATTGTGAGGCAGCAGTTGAAATTTCAAGGCAAATGAAATTAAGAAATATTGGTGGAGTGATCGTAGTTGATTTTATTGATATGGAATCTAGACGAGATCAATTCCAGTTACTTGAACATTTCACTTCAGCAATAAAAGATGATTCTGCTAGGCCTCAGATAGCTCAACTTACTGAATTAGGTTTAGTTGAGTTAACCAGAAAAAGACAAGGTCAAAATTTATATGAATTATTCAGTAAAAAATGTTCCTCGTGCGATGGCACAGGCCATATAGAAAATCAATTAAATTATTCAATTTCTAATCTACAAACTAAAAATGTTGAAGAAAAGAATAATAAACCAAATAGTATAAAATCTATCGATATAGATGCTTTTCAATCAACTGATAAGCAGGAAAAAATAATTGAAAAAGAATTCCTTAACCTCAAGAACCTGAATAAGGAGGATTCTTTAAATAAAAAAGAAAATGATAATGAGGTTACGAACACATTAAATTCAAAAGAAAAAAATATAATAACTGTTGATCTTACTAATGATGAAAAAATTGTTTTCAGTCAATTAGGTATTAATCCACTAATAAAGTTAGGTAAAGAATATCTGATGAGCAATAATTTTGTACGTTTAAAGGACAATAGTATAGAAAAAGAAAAAATTTTAGATAATAAGAAAACAACTGCAAAACAAGTAAAAACTCGCTTAAAATCTAAAGAGGCAAAAGAGATACAAATTAATAGTGAAGCAAATTCGAATTCCAAAGATAAATCAACAAAAAAAACTAATGAGAATAAAGAAGTTGTATTTTTAGATAAGCAAGATGAAATTGAGCTCACAGAAGAGATAAATAATGCGAGAAAAAAGAGAAGAAGATCTTCAGCAAGTAATGAATAAAGTTTCCGAAGTTGGAATAGATGAAGTTGGTAGGGGAGCAGTTTTTGGGCCAGTTTTCTCAGCAGTTGTAGTATTAACTGAGAAAAATAAATTAATCCTAAAACAATTTGGAGTTAATGATAGTAAAAAATTAACTCCCAAAAAAAGAAAATTACTTTTACCAAAAATAATATTACTTTCTTCAGATTATGGAATTGGGCAATCCTCGGTCAGAGAAATAGATAAGCTCGGCATTAGAGTTGCAACCGAACTTTCAATGATAAGAGCTTTAAACAAATTAAAAGATAAACCATCTGAAATAATAATTGATGGCCCCTTATTATTAAGGCCATGGAAAGGAATACAGAAAAATATAGTATCAGGAGACTCGAAATTTATTGCAATTGCTTCGAGTAGCATAGTTGCAAAAGTAGCTCGAGACAATCTAATGGAAAGATTAGAAAAAAAATACTCAGGATACTTCATATTTAAAAATAAAGGTTATGGTACTAAACAGCATCTTTCAATTATCAAAGATCGAGGAATAACTAGTCTTCATAGGAAAAGTTTTTTAAAAAAATCAAATATTATTTAGTTCACACCAATCTAAAAAATCTTTCACTAATTGCTGTTGAACTCTTGACTTTATACCCAACAAAATTCCATTTAATACCGAATGACCAGTAGATTCCAAAATTTTCTTTGGTACCAGTTTCAATAGAGGAGGTTGGCTTACAGATACCCCTAATAGAGCTTCTCCTTCTAATCCAATATCAGTTGCTTCCAAATTCGCTTTCAAAATAAGATTAAAGTCATCTATCATCCCCAAACCATCTAATGTACTTTCAAGGGCACTCATTCTTAAAATCCCATCTTTATTCTCTACCGCAATTGAAACAACAGGGTTAATATCTAATTGAAAAACCTTAAAACTTGTTACTGTATACTTATACCTACCTACCCCTTCTGGCACTAATTTTTTGGAGTCCAGCATTGCTCCAACAACTCTTTCTTCTTCCAAAAGATATTTAGAAAGATATTCTTTATTTCGTGTTACGGAAAGCTTTAGTTTCTGTTTAGCATCAAAAGACAATAGCATTTTCTAGATCCCTCCAATGCTTATTTGATCTCTTTTTTTCTTATCATTTATCATGAGCAAACAAGTTGCATATTTAGGTCCTAAGGGAACATACGCAGAAAAAGCAGCTCATATGTTATCAAAGCTTGCCAATTTTCAGACACCTATATTTGTACCATGTAATGGGTTACATTCGGTCATAAAATCAATAGCCTATAACAATTGTGATGCTGCTGTAGTCCCCATTGAAAATTCTGTAGAGGGTGGAGTTACAGCCACTCTAGATGCCCTATGGAAATTCCCTGAAATATATATCAATAAAGCAATTGTATTGCCCATAAAACATGCATTAATTAGCGATGGAGAAATTTCAAATATTTCAGAAGTATTATCTCATCCACAAGCATTAGCTCAATGTTCAGAATGGTTATCTGAAAATCTTCCAAATGCAATAGCTCTTCCAACAAATTCAACATCAGAAGCTGTCAATATGGTTAAGGGGAGTAAATTTAGAGCAGCTATAGGTTCAAAATCATTAATTCAGATTCAAGGACTTAAAGAATTAGCCTATCCAATTAATGATGTCCCAGGTAATTGCACTAGATTTATCTTGTTGAGCAAAGAATCAAAATGTGATTTAGCTAATATTGCCAGTTTTGCTTTCTCATTAATCTCAAACGAACCTGGCGCTTTACTTAAAGCTATAAATTATATTGCAGATTTTGGATTTAATATGAGTAAAATAGAGTCTAGACCTTCAAAAAAAGAGTTAGGAGATTATATTATTTACATTGATTTAGAAATAAATAATCAAAATAATATTTTAAATTTACTTGAATTAAAAAATAATCTAAAGCCTCTATGCAAGAACTTTGTTGATTTTGGAAATTATTTTTCTGAGAATGTTGAATTAGATTAATTTATCCTCTACATTTATAAACTCCAAACTCCATTAAACCTTTTCGAAATGCCCAATTCATGAGAAGTATAGTTGGAATCTCTCTAATAGACTTAATTATTGAAAGAGGACCAAGAGACAAAATTGCGAAAGGTCTTCTAATGCCTTCAAAAATAGAATCGTACCATGAGGGATTTGTATAAGAATTCCAATTTTCAGAAACAACTCTTCCTATGCTATTTTTATTAGTTCTGAGAATATTAACAAATTCATTAATGCTAACAAAATTTGGATGTACCCATTGTTCAAGTAATTGTTTAAGAACCAAATTCTCAAAAAACGAAGGGGGGTTTTTCCTTAGATCTCTTGAATTCCAATCAGCCAATGCCAAATACCCTCCAGGTCTCAAAATTCTCAGCATTTCATCTGCAAACTTAGTTTTATCATTCATGTGTGCACCAGCCTCAACACTCCAAACCCCATCAAAGGATCCATCTTCAAATTTTAAATCCAAGGCATCCATAACTCTGAAGTTGCAATTAAGTCCAACAGGAGTAAGTTCTCTTGCTCTTTTTACTTGACCAGGGCTAATTGTAATTCCAGTAACATTAAACCCATAATATTTCGCAAGAATCCTAGAACTTCCTCCTATGCCGCAACCTACATCTAGTATTCTGGAACCTTTTGGCAATTTATCTAAACCACTCCATTTGACTAACTCATGAACAAACTGGACTTTAGCCTTTCTAAAATCAATTTTAACCCCCCCTAAGGGATAAAAGCCCAAATGTATATGTTCTCCCCACAATCTCTCAAGTAATTTATCCTCAGTCCAAGCATCATATGCAGATGCAACTGTGCCGGAAGAAATATATTTTCTAGCATTAATTTTCCAGATTACAGGTAATACTATTAAGATTAAAACCAGTAAAAAGAAAGGTAATAGTAATTCAAACATTTAATTTTCTTTAATATCAGGAAAACTTTCTTTCAAGGCTGTTCTTGCTGCAAGTTGTTTTCTTGTATGATCAAGCATTTCATATTCTCTTTGCAAACGAGTATAAGTATTTCTTTCCTCTAAAAGTCTTTGCTGTTCTTGGGCAACAGAACCACCTAAATGTGCTCCTATCCAAAATGATAATTCCATGGGATTGTTCGGCAATTTATCGGGTAGGTTTTTCTTATTATTTGTCAATTTACTTGTTAGATTAATGACATCATTTAGTGCTTCGGTGACTTGATCTTTAAGAGAATCTAATTTTTGAAGGTTATCAATATTCTCATCGCTAATCCAACTTACCATCGCCGAACAAAATGGAGTTGAACGAATAATTTCTAAGACTTGAAATCTTTGTTGTCCGAGAGTAACAATATTACTTCTACCATCTTCTGCAGTGTGATGTTTTATTATTTGAGCGCAACATCCAACGTTAGCCATACTTTTAGTATTTGGATCCCACTTTATTACTCCAAACATAGAATCACTTTCAAGAACAGATTGAAGCATGATTCTGTATCTAGATTCAAAAATATGCAAAGGTAATACCTCTTGAGGAAAAAGGACTACCTCTGGCAAAGGAAATAAAGGTAATTCCCTTACTGAGAGCTCTCCCATTTAAACCTCATTCCTATCTATCTATATTAATAAATATAAGTCGTTTTCGGGAATACTTAAAGTTTAACTTCTATATCTACACCACTAGGAAGATCCAACTTCATTAAAGCATCAATAGTTTTTGCTGAAGGACTATAAATATCTATTATTCTTCTATGAGTTCTTGTTTCAAAATGCTCTCTAGAATCTTTATCAACATGTGGTGACCTTAGAACACAATAAATTTTTCTCTTTGTAGGTAAAGGTATTGGACCTATTGCTGAAGCAGAAGTAGTATCGGCTGTTTGAATTATTTTGTCACAAGACAAATCAAGCATTCTTCTGTCGAATGCTTTTAGTCTTATTCTTATTTTTTGTTGTGCAATTGATGCAGTCATAATTTCAAATTAACTTTCTAGTGAAGGGCCATTGATTAACAATGACCCCTAAACCCTTTAGCTATTTTAAGCGAGTGAGGTTAAATTTCGGAAACTCAAATTTATTTATTATTTGAGAATTTTAGAAACAACTCCAGCACCAATAGTGCGTCCACCTTCACGGATTGCGAATCGCATACCTTGTTCGATAGCTACTGGACAAATTAATTCTCCAGTCATTTTAATTCTGTCGCCAGGCATAACCATTTCAACATTAGAGCCATCATCAGAGGTAAATGCTGTAATTTGACCTGTGACATCAGTTGTTCTGATATAAAACTGGGGTCTATATCCTGCGAAGAAAGGTGTATGTCTGCCGCCCTCTTCTTTTTTGAGAACATAAACTTCTCCTTCAAACTGAGTATGAGGAGTTATAGATCCTTTCTTGACAAGTACCATCCCTCTCTCAATATCTTCTTTTTGAACGCCACGTAACAGTAAACCAACATTATCGCCAGCCATACCTTCATCAAGAAGTTTGCGGAACATTTCAACTCCAGTAACAGTTGTTAATCTTGTGTCTCTTATTCCAACTATCTCGACTTCTTCCCCAACCTTAACTTTACCTCTCTCAATTCTTCCAGTAGCTACAGTTCCTCTACCGGTAATTGAGAAAACATCTTCAACTGCCATCAAGAATGGTTTATCAACTTCTCTTTCTGGTTCTGGAATGCTAGCATCAACTGCTTTCATCAATTCTTCAATCTTTGATTCCCAAGTAGAATCTCCCTCAAGAGCTTTTAAACCAGAAACTTGCACAATGGGAATATCATCTCCAGGAAAGTCATAACTATCTAATAGTTCTCTGATTTCCATTTCAACAAGTTCGATAATTTCTTCGTCATCAACCATATCGCACTTATTGAGAGCTACTACAAGAGCAGGAACACCTACCTGTTTAGCTAGAAGAATATGCTCTTTTGTTTGCGCCATAGGACCATCTGTGGCTGCGCAAACTAGGATAGCTCCATCCATTTGGGCTGCCCCTGTAATCATGTTTTTTACATAATCAGCATGTCCCGGACAATCGACATGAGCATAATGTCTGCCTTCCGTTTCATATTCGACGTGAGCGGTATTAATAGTAATGCCACGCTCTCTTTCCTCAGGAGCACCATCAATGTCTCCATAGTCTTGAGCTTGAGCTTGACCTTTTTTTGCTAATACATTTGTAATAGCAGCAGTAAGTGTTGTTTTTCCATGATCAACATGGCCAATAGTACCTATGTTGACATGTGGTTTGTTCCTTTCGAACTTCTCGCGAGCCATTTGAATTAAAGAATCGAGGGTTTAATAGTGTTTTAGTTTAGAGATCAGGAGTTGCCCTGATTCTTGGAAATGATAGCTTCAGCAACATTACGAGGAACTTCCTCATAATTTGCGAACTCCATTGAAAATATACCCCGACCTTGAGTCATTGATCGGAGTTGAGTGGCATAACCGAACATTTCGGCTAAGGGCACTTTGGCCTGTACCTTAGACAATCCATCATCAACAGATTGTCCTTCTACTTGACCTCTTCTAGAAGAGAGATCACCAATTACAGATCCAAGAAAGTCGTCGGGACTTTCGACCTCAACTTTCATCATAGGCTCTAAAAGGACAGGATTACATTTTTTAACCCCATCTTTAAAAGCCATAGAACCTGCAATTTTGAAGGCCATTTCAGATGAGTCTACATCGTGGAATGAACCATCGACTAGTGTTACTTTTACATCAATGAGTGGATAACCGGCAAGAACACCAGATTCGCATGTTTCTTTCATGCCGTTAGATGCAGGACCTATATACTCTTTCGGTACAGCTCCACCAACAATTTTATTGACGAATTCAAAACCTTTACCAACTTCAGCGGGTTCCATTTCAATTATTACATGACCATATTGACCTTTTCCTCCAGTTTGCCTTGCATATTTACCTTCACCAGTAGAACTAGACCTAATAGTCTCTCTATAAGAAACCTGAGGGGCTCCAATATTAGCTTCAACCTTAAATTCCCTCAACATTCTGTCAACAAGAATCTCTAGGTGCAATTCACCCATACCAGCAATTACAGTTTGATTTGTCTCTGGATCAGTACTTACCCTGAAGGTTGGATCCTCTTCAGACAAGGCCGTTAAAGCTTTTGATAATTTTTCCATATCCCCTTTAGTTTTTGGCTCAACGGCTACCGAGATAACTGGTTCTGGGATAAACAAAGTCTCCAAAACTATAGGATCTTCTGTATTGCATAAAGTGTCACCAGTTGTTGTGTTCTTAAGACCCAATACAGCACCTAAATCTCCAGCTCTCAATTCATCAACCTCTTCTCTTTCGTCGGCTTTTAGAATTACTAATCTAGAAATTCTCTCTTTAGCATCTTTAGTAGAATTCATGACATAACTACCCTTTGAAAGAACACCTGAATACATTCTTACAAAAGTTAATTTCCCGTAGGGGTCAGACATCACTTTAAAGGCTAATGCACTGAAAGGAGCATTATCATCCGAAGGTCTAACATCTTCCTTACCGCTTGGTAAAACACCTTGTATTGGTTTAACATCGACTGGGGCTGGCAAATAATCAACTACTGCATCCAAAACGAGTTGTACGCCTTTATTCTTAAAGGCTGACCCACACAATACCGGAACTAATCCATGTTTTAAAACCCCTTCCCTTATTCCTTTCTTGAGTTGTTCCTCAGATAATTCTCCTGTATCAAGGAATATTTCTATTAACTCTTCATCATTTTCTGCAACACTTTCCATTAACTTGTATCTCCACTCATCCGCTTTCTCCTTCATTTCAGGTGGAATTGGTCCTTCTTCAATATCAGTACCTAAATCATTTTTGTAAAGATATGCTTTGTTAGCAACTAAATCAATAATGCCTGTGAGATCACCTTCAGCTCCAATAGGTAACTGAATGGGGAGTGCATTTGCCTTTAGTCGATCTTTAATTTGTTTATTAACTTTTAAAAAATCTGCACCAGTTCTGTCCATTTTGTTAACAAAAACCATTCTTGGTACAGAATATCTATCTGCTTGACGCCAAACTGTTTCAGATTGAGGCTGAACTCCACCAACTGCGCAAAATACAGCAATAACTCCATCCAAGACGCGCATTGATCTTTCAACTTCAATAGTAAAGTCAACGTGTCCAGGAGTATCAATAATATTAATTCTGTGATCTTGCCAGCTAGTAGATATTGCAGCGGCAGTAATAGTTATTCCTCTTTCTCTTTCTTGAGCCATCCAATCTGTTACCGCAGCACCATCATGAACCTCTCCTATCTTGTGAACTACACCTGAATAAAACAAAATTCTTTCAGTTGTAGTAGTCTTACCTGCGTCAATATGAGCGGCTATACCTATATTCCTTACTCGTTCTAGGGGAAAGTCGCGTGCCAATTTTAAAGCTCCAATTAAAATAATTTTTGATAAGTATAGTTCACACTAAAAGCAAACTTCTATAATAATAAACTACATAAGTACCTTTTTGACGAAATTAATATCTGTAATGTGCAAAAGCTTTATTTGCTTCAGCCATTTTATGAGTGTCTTCTCTTTTTTTAACTGCACTACCAGTTTCATTTGCTGCATCCATCAACTCACCAGCAAGTTTTTGGGACATACTTTTACCATTTCTTGCACGAGAGAATGTAACAAGCCATCTTAATGCCATGGCTGTTCCTCTTTCTTGGCGTACTTCCATAGGCACTTGATAAGTAGCGCCGCCAACTCGTCTAGCCCTTACCTCAACAAGAGGAGTAGCATTTTTCACCGCTGTTTCAAATAATTCGACCGCATTCCCACCAGTTCTCTCGCTTATTAAAGAAAAAGCATCAGACAATATTCTTTGAGCTGTAGATTTTTTTCCATGTTTCATCAATCGAGAAATCATCATTGAAGCTAGACGACTATTAAATTGAGGATCTGGAAGAACTGGTCTTTTTACCGCTGCATTACGACGTGACATGATTTTTAAAAGTACTGTTTACAAATTAATCTTTGGGAGCTTTTGCTCCATACTTAGATCTGGATTGACGTCTATCTTTGACTCCAGCCGTATCTAAAGTTCCTCTTATTATATGATATCTAACTCCTGGTAAATCCTTAACTCTTCCACCCCTTAGTAATACCACAGAGTGTTCTTGCAAATTATGTCCAATTCCTGGGATATAAGCTGTTACTTCGAAACCAGAAGTTAATCTTACCCTAGCAACTTTTCTTAAAGCTGAATTTGGTTTTTTAGGTGTTGATGTATAAACTCTTGTACATACGCCTCTTCTCTCAGGACAAGCTTTGAGTGCAGGCGATTTTGTTTTCTTAGTCAGACGTTTTCTTTCTGAACCTATTAATTGTGAGATGGTGGGCATCTATTATATTTAGATAAAAATAAACATTTATCTATCATAACCTTTTGCGAGCACCAACTAAAAGTTTTTAATTATATTTTTTTTAAAATTTGTCAAATTAAAATTATTTGGTAAATATTCATTATCTTTAGATTTATTTTCATATTTATTTTTATAATAGAAATACATAAATAACTAAATAGAATTAAATAATCTATGGGAGAGAGTATCAAAAGAATCGTTGGCCCATATCAAGATAGCTATTCCCCAAATGGAATAATTGGGGAGAAAGATGCGTGTGGAGTTGGCTTCGTAGCGAATGTTGAAGGTATAGAAAGCAACTGGATTCTTAAACAATCTTTAAAGGGCCTCAACTGCATGGAGCATAGAGGAGGTTGTGGAGGAGATAGTGACTCAGGAGATGGGGCAGGCATTTTATGTTCAATTCCATGGGGATATCTAGAAGAGAAAATTAATCTAAAAAATACTCAAGAATTTAATAGAGGTTTAGGCATGGTTTTTATGCCTAATAAAAAAGAAAGAATTGAAGAATGTAAATCAATATGCGATCAGGAAGCAGAAAAATTAAAAGTCAACAAAACATTTTGGAGAAAAGTACCTGTTAATAATGAAATTTTAGGTCCTTTAGCTAAAGCAAATGCTCCATTCATCTGTCAGTGGATTTTATATATAGATAAAAAAGATTATAAGGATGTTGAAAGGCTCTTATTTCAATTAAGGAAAAGAATTGAGAAAAAAATAAGAGAACCTTTCAAAAACGATGTTGGGGATTGTGAATTTTATTTTGCCTCACTAAGTTCTCAAACAGTTGTTTATAAAGGTATGGTTCGCTCTGAAATATTATCCGAGTTTTATCAAGATTTAAAAGAAGAGAGTTTTAAAGTTTCATTTTCTGTTTATCATCGTAGATTTAGTACTAATACACTTCCAAAATGGCCACTAGCTCAGCCCATGAGATTTTTGGGTCATAATGGCGAAATAAATACTCTCTTAGGCAATATTAATTGGGCTAAAGCTTCAGAAAAACATATAGATGATTTTTGGGGAGAGTTATCTAATGAAATTAAGCCCATTGTAGATGTAAACAAAAGTGATTCATCAAATCTTGATGCAACCCTTGAAATCAATATTCGTTCAGGTCAGCCCATTACTGACTCATTATTAAAACTTGTTCCAGAAGCATTTAGAGATCAACCAGAACTTGAGGAGAGAGAGTATATAAAAGCTTTTTATGAATATTCTGCAAGCTTGCAAGAAGCTTGGGATGGTCCAGCACTACTTGTATTTGCTGATGGAAATTTTGTTGGAGCAACGCTTGATAGAAATGGCCTAAGACCAGCAAGATATTCAATCACAAATGATGGTTTTGTAATAATGGGTTCTGAAACAGGAGTAGTAGATCTTGAAGAAGAAAGAGTAATAGAAAAAGGTCGATTAGGACCGGGACAAATGTTGGCAGTTGATTTTCATCAGCATAGAATCCTAAGAAATTGGGAAGTAAAATCTGAAGCCGCTCAAAGGCATGATTATAAAAACCTTCTCAGGAATAGAACTATAAAAATTGAAAATAATGAATGGGTTAAAGACTGCAAACTAAAAGACCTTGAGTTGTTGCAACAACAAACTGCATATGGGTTTTCAGCGGAAGATAATGACCTTATCTTAGATTCAATGGCTTCATTAGCTAAAGAGCCTACTTATTGCATGGGCGACGACATCCCATTAGCAGTTCTTTCATCTAAGCCACATATTTTATATGACTACTTTAAGCAAAGATTTGCGCAAGTTACTAATCCTCCTATTGACCCTCTGAGAGAAAAACTTGTAATGAGTTTAGAGATGCATCTAGGAGAAAGATGTACACCATTTGAAATTAAAGACGCTAAACCTTTTATTCATTTACAAAGTCCGATTTTAAATGAGGAAGAACTCATTTCCATCAAAAAATCAAAAATTCAATCTCAGACAATTTCAAGTTTGTTTGATTTAGAGGAAGGTATTCAAGGCTTAGAGAACCAATTAAAACTAATCTGTAAACAGAGTGAGCTGTCTATAAAAGAAGGTTGCTCTTTAATTATCATTTCTGATAAGGGAATTAATCCTAAAAAGACTTTCATACCTCCTTTACTTGCTGTTGGAGCAATTCATCATTATCTTCTTAAAAAAGAAATCAGGCTAAAAGCTTCCCTAATAATTGAGACCGGTCAATGTTGGAGTACTCATCACTTAGCTTGTTTAATTGGATATGGAGCAAGTGCAGTTTGCCCTTGGTTGACTTTCGAAGCAGGTAGACACTGGTTAAAACATCCAAAAACCCAAAAACTCATTGATAGCAAAAAAATAAATCCATTATCAATAGTTGATGTTCAAGAAAATATTAAAAAAGCTCTAGAAGACGGTCTAAGAAAAATTCTCTCAAAAATAGGCATCTCACTTTTATCTAGTTACCATGGTGCACAAATTTTTGAAGCTGTAGGCCTTGGATCTGACTTAATAAAAATTGCTTTTGATGGTACAACAAGTCGTATCGCTGGTATAACATTAAAAGAATTAACTAATGAAACACTTTCAATACATACGAAAGCCTATCCAGAGATCGATTTAAAGAAATTAGAATTTTTAGGATTTGTACAATTTAGAAATAATGGAGAATATCATTCCAATAACCCAGAGATGTCCAAAGTTTTACATTCGGCGGTAAAACAAGGGCCAGGATACGATCATTTTGAAACTTACAAAAAACTTATTAGTAATAGACCGACAACATCTCTTAGAGATTTACTAACAATTAATTCAAAAAGAAAAAGTATTCCATTAGAGGAAGTTGAAAGTGTTGAATCAATTTGCAAAAGGTTCTGTACTGGAGGAATGAGTTTAGGTGCATTATCAAGAGAAGCGCATGAAGTTTTAGCAGTTGCAATGAATAGAATTGGTGGAAAAAGTAATAGTGGAGAAGGGGGAGAAGATCCAGCTCGTTTTAATGTTTTAAATGATATCGATGAAAATACTCAGTCAGCGACATTGCCATTTATTAAAGGCTTAAAGAATGGAGACACCGCATGCTCCGCTATCAAACAAATTGCGTCAGGAAGATTTGGAGTTACACCTGAATATCTAAGAAGTGGTAAACAACTCGAAATTAAAATGGCTCAAGGTGCAAAACCCGGAGAGGGGGGACAATTACCTGGTCCAAAAGTTGATTCTTACATCGCAAAACTAAGAAATAGTAAACCTGGAGTAGCTTTAATATCTCCTCCCCCACATCATGATATTTATTCAATTGAAGATTTAGCTCAACTTATCCACGACTTACACCAAGTTCATCCAAAAGCGAAAGTAAGCGTTAAACTTGTTTCTGAAATTGGTATAGGCACTATTGCCGCTGGAGTAAGCAAAGCTAATGCAGATGTAATTCAAATTTCTGGACATGACGGAGGTACAGGTGCTTCACCCCTTAGTTCTATTAAACATGCAGGTTTACCATGGGAACTTGGTGTTGCTGAGGTTCATAAATCTCTCTTAGAGAATAACTTACGCGAAAGAGTAATTTTGAGAACTGATGGAGGTCTTAAAACAGGCTGGGACGTAGTTATTGCAGCTTTACTAGGTGCTGAAGAATACGGTTTTGGTTCTGTAGCAATGATTGCTGAAGGATGCATAATGGCTCGGGTTTGTCATACAAACAAGTGTCCTGTTGGAGTTGCCACTCAAAAAGAAGAATTAAGAAAAAGATTTAAAGGTATTCCAGAAAATGTCGTCAATTTTTTCTTGTATATTGCTGAAGAAGTAAGACAGATAATGAGTAGTATCGGTGTTTCTAATATGGAAGAACTGATTGGTAATCAAGAATTTCTTTCTGCAAGAAATATCGATCTTCCAAAAACTTCTAATATTGATCTTTCTGCTTTAGTAAATGAACACTCAACCCCTGATAGATCATGGTTAAAACATTTAAAAACTGCCCATAGTAATGGTTCTGTATTAGAAGACGAGTTTTTGTCTGATACTAAATTTATAGATTCAATTAAAAATCACGAAATATTAACCAAAGAAATTGAAATAAAAAATACAGATAGAAGTGTTTGTGCGAAAATATCAGGCGAAATCGCAGAACTTCACGGCAACGCTGGCTTCAATGGCGAACTCAACTTAAATTTCAATGGATATGCAGGACAAAGCTTTGGTGCCTTTTTATTGAAGGGAATGAATGTTCAATTAATCGGAGAAGCTAATGATTATGTTTGTAAAGGAATGAATGGAGGAATACTCACAATAATTCCACCAAAAATAAATGAAATCTCCTCCGAACAAGTTATCCTAGGAAATACTTGTCTGTATGGTGCAACAGGTGGAAAATTATTTGCATTAGGAAAATCGGGAGAAAGATTTGCGGTTAGAAATAGTGGTGCTACAGCGGTAACAGAAGGAGCAGGTGATCATTGTTGTGAATACATGACTGGTGGGAAAGTAGTTATTCTAGGTTCCACAGGAAGGAATATTGGTGCAGGCATGACTGGTGGAATAGCTTTTATAATCGATGAAAATAATGATTTAAGTAATAAAGTAAATAAAGAAATAGTAAGCATTCATCAAATAACTTCATCAAAGCAGGAAAATATCTTATTGGAAATTATTAGAGAATATCAAGCAAAAACAAATAGCTTAAAGGCTGCCAAAATAATTGAAAATTGGTCTCATTTTAAGAGTTCTTTCAAATTGATTGTTCCCCCAAGCGAAGAAGAGATGCTTGGTATAAAAAAAATGTAAATGCCTTTCTTTGTAAAAACTGAAATTATAAAAAAAGAATACTTAATTAATAATGATTTAAAACGAAAAATAATTAACGAACATATTGATTGGGTAAAAAATTTAAAAAAAGAGGGAATTAATATAAAAAGTGGCTTTTTGGTAGATGAGTTAAATAGGCCAGGTGACGGCGGATTACTTATTCTTGAGATGAATAATTATAGAAATGCACTAAAAATAATTAAGAATGATCCAATGATTAAAAATGATCTAGTTGAATGGAAATTAAATGAGTGGGTAGATCCAAATAAATGAATATAACTATCTTGGATACTTTTTCATAAGTTTTTGAATCTCTTCAGCATGGTAGCTACTTCGAGTTAAAGGAGAACTAACTACTTGCATGAAGTTTAACTCTTTTTCCCCGAACGCTTTAAAATAGTTAAATTTTGAAGGACTTACAAATCTTTTAACAGGTAAATGATTAGGGCCAGGAGATAAATATTGACCAATAGTAACAATATCAACGAAATTACTTTTTAAATCCTTAAGCAGACTTAAGACCTCCTCGTCTTTTTCCCCTAAACCAAGCATTAAGCCTGACTTTGTATAAATTTTGGGAGAATAGTCTCTGGTTCTTTTAAGCAACTCAAGAGTTCTTACATATTTACCCTGAGGTCTTACTTTTTTATATAGCGAAGGCACAGTCTCAATATTATGGTTTAAAACGTTTGGATTTGAATCAAGAACTTTTTCAAGCGCTTTCCAATTGCCACAAAAATCAGGAATTAAAAGCTCAATAGTAGTTTTAGGAGATTTTTTTCTTACTTGATAAACACATTCAAAAAATTGAGATGCGCCACCATCGTCAAGATCGTCTCTATTAACTGATGTGATTACAACATGTTTAAGTTTCATTCTATAAACTGCTTCGGCCAGACGATATGGTTCTGTTGGATCTAATTCTCTTTTAGATCTATCAAAATCAATATCGCAATATGGACATGCCCTAGTACAGCCAGGGCCCATTATAAGGAAAGTGGCAGTTCCGCTAGCAAAACATTCACCAATATTTGGACAGCTTGCTTCTTGACATACAGTATTGAGATTTAAATCATTTAACAAATTTGCAGTATTCCCAATTCTCTCAACTTGCGGGGCTTTTACTCTTAACCAATCAGGTTTTGAAATTAAACTATTAGGATTATTAGTCAAATTAATTGTATATAACCTGTAATCTTATTTTACTAAAAACAATTTGAATTAACTATTAATAATTTCAAAAATGAAGCCTATTCAATAAAAAAAATGAATTTAAGTAGTCCATCGAAATTGAAAAAATCCTAATTCAAGTTACTACTTAAACAATATTTTTGTTTCATCAACCACAATTGGAACAGAATTTAGAACATAATTTTTAATATAGATATTAGAACATTTTTATTACACACTAAATAATTGAATATATAGACATATATGATTTTTTTTGTACCAAAAAGTGTTTTTTTACTTATTTATTGATACAGTAAAAAATATATGTAATAAAACATTGACTTTTAAATTCCAAAGGAAACGTCTTTTATTATCTGAAAAAAATAAAAACTATAAAGCTATAGGATATGCTAGAGCTACTAAAAATGAATTTGAGTATTTAGAGGAGCAAATAAACAATTTAAAAAAAGAAGGTTGCAGCATAATTTTCTCTGAATTTGTCAGTTTAGATGAAGAGATCAAACCCGAACTCAATAAAGCTATAAGTTGCTTATCTAAAGGAGATGAATTAATAATAACTAAGCTTAACCGAGCATTTAAAAATAAAAAAGAATGTTTAGTGACAATAAATAAACTTATTAATAAGGATATTAAATTACGAACTTTGAATGGTTTTTTTACGGCTATTGATTCCTCTAAAACAAATTCTTCAATTTTTAAGATTTTATATGAATTAGATAATTTAGAAAATAAAAGTTTAAATGACAGAAAAAAAGAACCCCGATTACATAGAAAATTAGCTGGAAATAATCTAGGAGGGAGGCCCAAGATAAGTCCTTTAAAGGAATCTCTAGTAATCAGATTGCGTAATGAAGGATATTCGTATCGTTCAATCAGAGCGCAAACAGGAATTGCATTGTCAACAATTAGAAGAGTCATTTTGGAAGGAGAATTATAATAAAATGAGAAATAAAGAAATTGAAAACTTAATTAAAGAAAGTTTTAAAGATACAGCATTACGTATTTATGAATTAGATAATGAAGATAGAAAAAGTTTGTTAGAAGAATATAGAGAATGGATTATGAATGAATTAGATTTTGAAGAAGTGATGATGTTACCTTATGAAGCCTATACTGACAAATTAGATTCTAATTTATTAGACGATTCACTTTAGTCCTTAACAATATATCTCTTGTTAAATTCATATACTTCTTTTGCGATTAAGGGTAGGAAGGAAGTATCTTTAGAATAATTTTCTCCAGTACAAAAAACGACTAATAAAGTTTGTAGATATTGACTATTGATCCACCATGCACAATCATGTCTAACTTCAGACATTAAGCCTGCTTTACTCCATAGATGAGTGCTTTCTGGTAATCCTGCCCCTAAAAAACCATCTATTTGATTAAGAGAATCGTTTTTAAGAACAACCTTATTTAAATTTCTTTTTAAAAAACTTCTTAAATTTAAGTCATTCTTTTGATAATCAATATGAACCATAATTTCCTCCAAAACCCTTGCAGCTGAATCAGTAGTCATTGCATTTCTATTTTTATTTTCATATCCATAAAATTCTTTTTCACGACCAAATGGTCCATCATCCCAAGTCTTCTGACAGCAATTAATCCCAATCAGTTCCTCCCAATGTGAATCATGCAGCCAATCATTTATTATACTTCTTTGGTATTTCCAATTTTCCCATAATTCTCCCTCAATACAGGGTCCACTCGTGGTTCCAGTAAGTAAATCAATTAAAAAGCTTGTCGCATTATTACTCGAGAAAGATAACATTTTCCGCACAGCATCGATGATCTCATCTGTTAATAATAAACTTCCTTTTTCAATCCAATAATATGCCGCAAGGGCATAAACCAATTTGACTACACTG
Source organism: Prochlorococcus sp. MIT 1314 (assembly GCF_034093315.1). Classification (GTDB taxonomy): domain Bacteria; phylum Cyanobacteriota; class Cyanobacteriia; order PCC-6307; family Cyanobiaceae; genus Prochlorococcus_A; species Prochlorococcus_A marinus_Y. Next base: position 954,456 of record NZ_CP139300.1, read on the forward strand.
GCAGGATAAAACATTTTTTTATTATTAATCCCAGATCCAAAACCTTTAAATACAACCTTATTTTCACTTTTGTAGTTGATCCAAGTTATGGCAATATCTTCTCTTGAAAAATCTTTATTATAGGTGCATACTCTCCCTAAAATATCATTTAAGGCTAGACCCATCTCTTTATTTAAATAGTAGAAGGACATTTTATGGAAAATTATAAAGACCTTACCTCACTATTTAAACAAACTAATTTTTCAAAGACTATTTGGTGGAAATTAAAAGTTAATATTTCTGGATATCAAAATGCAACAGAAAATAAGTTAGTGACAGAAATTTGTAAAAACAGAATTTTTAAACTGGTTTATCCAAATATTCATCAACAAAACCAAAATTTTTCAAGGATTCTAGTTCAACTTTATGAAGATGGTTACCTCTGTTGGATAAATTTAGATGGATTGATTATTGAGAAATGCGAATTAAGAAAATCTGAGAATATAAACAATGAATACTCATTTATAAAACAAAAAGTTCCCTTAATTCTAAAATGGATCCAAGATCAATCTAAGTTAACTAATGAATATCTTTGGGGAGGTACATTAGGACCAAATTTTGATTGTTCAGGCTTAATTCAGACTGCTTTTTTGACACATCATATTAATATACCTAGAGACTCTTATCAAATCAAAAGTTTTTGTAAACACCTTTTTTATTTCAAAGAATTTAACAGAAAACTTCAACCAGGAGACCTCTTTTTCTTCGGAACCAAAGGAAAATGTGATCACGTTGGAATCTACAAAGGAGATGGATTGTATTATCACAGCTCTGGTAAAGAGTTTGGAAGAAATGGAATAGGATTAGATACGATAAAAGAGACAAATGATCCAATTTCATTACATTATCAATCCAAACTAATATCTGCAGGAAGATTAGTAAGAAGCTACAGATGGGATAAAACTATAAGATAGCAGTCTTTTATTAAATTAAAATATTAAAAATATAAGGCCTTCTTAAAATTATCAAATTAACCAGTAGTCCAAATATTCTGAATTAGTTGCATTATGTTGTTCAAATGCAGTGTTCCTACAAGAAGCCATGCAAAAACTGCACCACCGCAACCACCTAGCCAAAATCCACTGGTAAAGTCAGCCCACCCTGCTCTAGTAAATAAATCTGCAGGAGGGTTATTAACAGTAGCATCAGGAGGTTGCACATTAGGTGCTTTTCCTGGGGCGTTATAAAGAACTAAAAGTGCTGTCAAAATATGAACAGCTCCTATAGCAGCAAGTAATCCTGCAGTTAATGCGAAATCAGAATTTCTTAAAGGACCAGTCATAGTAAATGGACCATATAAGAGATAACCAAGAGCTGCTCCAGTTTCTAAACCTCTAAAATTTGGAGAAATTCCTTCTCTATAAAAAGGTAAATTATTTATAAAAGCTTTGGTAAAATAACCACTATTAACTGGGGTGGCTAAATTTCCAACAAATGGATCAGCAACTGTTTTGACAGCCCATTGCTCTGCAATACCAATATCTGTAGGTTGGACACTTTGGTCTATATATTTTTCAGGAAATTTAGGATTGGCTCCTAATGGTGTTTTTGAATCGCTCATTTTAAAAAAAAGATAATGTGATAATAAATTGTTATTCAGTAGCTGTTATAAATCTGCCTATTAATACAATAAATACAGCAGGCGCTACCAAGCCAATCATGGGAACAAAGACCGAGGGTAGAAGATTTGAGAATTCAGATGACATAATTCGTTTAACATCTTTAAACACTTTAGTATTTATCTGATAAATAGTGTATATTTTATTACTGGATGATATAAAAATTATTAACTTTTTACATGTTAAATCTTTTTGCAATATTACTCATTATTTTTACTATATTTTTACTATTAATTTTTAAAAAAAGACAGTTTAAAAATGCAATAAATTTAAAGAACTTATCTTCAAATAAAATTATAAATAATAAAAAATATATGTCTAAAAAGAATGGGTTTTCTTATAAGCACGAATATAAAAGATACTCAGATTTTGAAAAAAAAGCACTAAGAAACAAAATGTTTCAACTTTTTCTAAGTAATAAAGAAGATAAATTAAAAGCGCTTCAGATTGCTGAGGAATTAGCAGATAAATCAACATTACCTATTTTGAGAAAAGGATTAAAAGATACTTCTCCTGAAGTAGTTGAGATTTCAGCTAACTTAATAAGAAATTTTAAGTAAAAGTTTCATTTTTAGTTTTACCTTGAATTTCTCTAATTCTGTAAATTGGTCTATCTTGACTTTCATGATACGTCCTTATTAAAAGTTCACTTAATAATCCAAAGCTAAATAACTGAACCCCAGCAATTCCTAATATGAGTGCAAACGTTAGCATCGGACGATTTCCAATATCATCACCCATTATTTTTATAATTAACAAATAAGAAGTCATTGAAAGACTTATAAATATACTTAGAATTCCAACAAAACCAAATCCATACATAGGTCTAGTCAAAAATTTAGTCATAAACCAAACAGTTAATAAATCCATTAAAACTCTGAAAGTTCTATCAATTCCATATTTACTAGATCCATATTTTCGACTTCTGTGATTAACCTTAATTTCTTTAATTCTAGCTCCTTCAATATTTGCTAAAACTGGTAAAAATCTATGAAGTTCTCCATATAGTTTAATATCATCTATTATTTCTTTTTTAAAAGCTTTTAATGAACATCCATAATCATGCAACTTTAAACCTGTTACCTTAGCAATTAATTTATTTGCTATTTTTGATGGAATCTTCCTATTAAGTAATTTATCCTTTCGCTCAAACCTCCATCCACATATCAAATCGTAGCCTAAATTAATTTCAGCAATCAATTTAGGAATATCATTTGGATCATTTTGTAAGTCACCATCTAAAGTAAGGACAATATCACCATTAGAATTATCAAAACCTGCAGCCATTGCTGCAGTTTGTCCATAATTCTTGCGAAGACAAATAACTGATAATTCTTTAATTTTTAGAGTTAGTTCTTCTAATACTCCTTGAGTGTTGTCTTGAGAACCATCATTTACAACAATCAATTCAAAATTTAATTTATTAGTTGCCATTACGCTTATAACTTCATCCAATAAAAAAAACAATACTCTCACTTTCATTGAAAACAGGAATAATAATAGAAATTAATTGCTCTGCATCTTCCATATTTATTAAATAATAATTCTATAATTTTAACTTAATTTAGAACAACAAAATAAACAAAAAAAAATCACCACACAATTGTGGTGATTTGTATTATTTAAGGAGATTTTAACCAAACTTACCTGAAGTTGATGCAATTACAAAGGCACCAAATGTAAGTATGTTTCCAATCGTGAAATGTGCTAAACCAACTAATCTAGCTTGAACAATTGAAAGTGCTACTGGCTTATCTCTCCATCCGACAAGGTTTGCTATTGGTGTACGCTGATGAGCCCAAACTAATGTTTCAATTAATTCTTGCCAATAACCACGCCAGGATATTAAGAACATAAAACCTGTAGCCCAAACTAGGTGGCCAAATAGGAACATCCAGGCCCAAGGAGATAATGAGTTTACTCCGAATGGATTATATCCATTAATTAACTGTGATGAATTCAACCACAAGTAATCTCTAAACCAACCCATTAAATATGTACCTGATTCATTAAATTGTGCCATATTACCCTGCCAAATTGTTAGGTGCTTCCAGTGCCAGTAGAAAGTAACCCAAGCTATTAGATTTAATGCCCAGAACATAGCTAAATACATAGCATCCCATGAAGAACTATCACAGGTACCTCCTCTTCCAGGGCCATCGCAAGGAAAAGCATATCCCAAATCCTTTTTATCAGGAATTAATTTTGTGCCTCTAGCATCTAATGCACCTTTAATAAGTATTAGTGCTGTGGTATGGAGTCCAAGTGCAATAGCATGATGAACTAAGAAATCCGCTGGCCCAATAGGTAAGAAAGAGCTTAGAGCATCTTGTCTATTTATTAAGTCCATCCAGTAATGATTACCTGGTAAAGAATTAGCAGCAACACTAGCTGAACTAGCTGGATCAGCTAATAAAGCATTAAAGCCATACATCATTTTTCCTTGAGCAGCCTGGACAAACTGAGCAAATACTGGTTCTATTAGGATTTGTTTTTCAGGGTTACCAAAAGCTACAACGACATCATTATGAACATAAATCCCTAAAGTATGGAATCCAAGCAACATTGTTACCCAACTAAGATGACTAATTAAAGCTTCTTTTGTGCCTAAAACCCTAGCCAAAACATTATCTTTGTTTAACTCTGGATCATAATCTCTTACAAAGAAGATAGCTCCATGAGCAAAAGCACCAACCATCAAGAACATCGCTATGTATTGATGATGTGTATATAGAGCAGACTGTGTAGTGTAATCTCTAGCAATAAAAGCATAAGAAGGAAGAGCTCCCATATGTTGAGCTACAAGAGAAGTAGCTACTCCAAGAGATGCTAATGCTAGTCCTAATTGAAAATGTAATGAGTTATTTACTGTCTCATAAATTCCATCATGATTAATACCAAAACTTCCTTTGTGAGGATCATTTGGATGTCTAGTGTTATGAGCTTCAGTGATTTCCTTAAGACTATGTCCTATACCAAAAGTATTTCTATACATATGGCCAGCAATTACAAATACTGTACCTATCGCAATATGGTGATGTGCAATATCAGTTAGCCATAAAGCTTCACTCTGAGGATGCAGACCACCTAAGAAAGTAAAAATAGCAGTTCCTGCTCCTTGAGTTGTACCAAATACAGCATCTAATGAATCTGGATTTTGTGCATAAGCTCCCCAATTTAAAGTAAAGAAAGGTGCTAATCCTGCAGGATGAGGTAGAACAGTTAACCAGTTATCCCAGCCAACATGCTGCCCCCTTGATTCAGGTATAGCTACATGAACTAAGTGACCTGTCCAAGCAATACTACTAAAGCCAAATAAAACAGATAAATGATGGTTTAGCTGTGCCTCAGCATTTTTAAACCATGCAAGTGTAGGTCTGAATTTAGGTTGTAAATGTAACCAACCAGCAAATAAAGTCCAACAAGCCAAAATACTCATAAATATTGAAGCTTGAAAAAGTTGCTCATTAGTTCTCATCCCAATGGTGTACCACCAATGGTAAAGACCTGAGTAAGCAATGTTAACTGGACCATTAGCTCCAGCTTGGGTCATTGCTTCTGTTATTCCTGCTCCAAAATGAGGATCCCAAATTGCATGGGCAATTGGACGGACATGTGTTGGGTCAAGTACAAATTGCTCAAAGTTACCCTGCCAAGCTATGTGGAATAGGTTACCAGCTACCCAAAGTGCAATAATTGCAAGATGTCCAAAATGGGTTGAGAATAACTTCTGATACAGTTTTTCTTCTGTCATACCGTCATGACTTTCAAAGTCATGAGCAGTAGCTATTCCGTACCATATTCGACGGGTTGTCGGGTCCTGAGCTAGACCCTGGTTAAATGATGGAAATTTTGTTGCCATTGAATTAAAAAGGTGAAGTTCAGGTAATTAGCCCAGACCGAAAAGTCGAGCATGGAAGAAAGCCCAAGTAGTTGCTATACCTCCGAGAAGGAAGTGAGCTACACCAACGGCTCTACCTTGAGTAATTGAAAGTGCTCTTGGTTGTATTGTTGGGGCAACTTTAAGCTTGTTATGAGCCCATACTATTGATTCGAATAATTCTTGCCAATAACCTCTTCCACTGAATAGGAACATCAAACTAAATGCCCATATGAAGTGAGCTCCTAAGAACATCAATCCATACATGCTAATAGCTTCACCATAACTTGTTAATACTTGAGAAGATTGAGCCCATAGGAAATCTCTTAGCCAACCATTGATCGTGATAGCACTTTGAGAGAAGTTTCCTCCTGTAAGTCCCCACACATCACTTTGCATTTTCCAAGAGAAGTGGAATATAACTATTGATATGCAGTTATACATCCAGAAAAGAGCTAAGAATACATGATCCCAAGATGAAACCTGACAAGTACCTCCTCTGCCTGGCCCGTCACAAGGGAATCTAAATCCAAGAGAAGCTTTGTCTGGGATTAGTCTTGAACTTCTAGAGTAAAGTACTCCTTTTAGAAGAATTAATACAACTACATGTATTTGGAAAGCATGAATATGATGGATCATCAAGTCAGCAGTTCCAAGTTGAATTGGAGCTATTGCAACCTTTCCACCTACTTCAACTAAACTTCCGTTAAAAACTTCACTTAAAGCTTTATGAGGTAAACCTTCAGGAGTACCAGCTAAGATTGAAGTGCCTACTGCAGAAGCTTGAATGCTTTGTATCCATTGGGCAAATATTGGTTGAAGTTGAATTGCATTATCACTAAACATGTCCTGAGGTCTACCTAAAGCTCTCATAGTATCGTTATGAATATAAAGTCCAAAACTATGGAAACCTAGCCACATACAAACCCAGTTCAGATGACTTATTAGTGCATCTCTCGCTTTTAAAATCCTATCTAAAACATTATCAATATGTTTTGCTGGATCATAGTCTCTCACCATAGCTATTCCAGCATGAGCTCCAGCTCCAATTATAAATAAAGCTCCTATCCACATATGATGTGTGAATAAACCAAGAACAGTCATATAATCAGTTGCTATGTAAGGATATGGAGGCATCGCATACATATGATGAGAAATCAAGATGCTAAGAGATCCTAGACAAGCAAGGTTGACAGAAAGTTGAGCGTGTCTACTTTCAGCCATGAACTCGAAAAGACCTTGATGACCTTTTGGCGCTGGGAATAATATTGGATCTCCTTGATGAGCTTCTAATATCTCTTTCATACTTGAACCAATTCCATAGTTAGTTCTATATAAATGACCTCCAATTATCGCAATTACACCAAAAGCTAAATGATGATGTGCAATATCAGTCATCCATAAACTACCAGTAACAGGGTTTAAACCACCTTTAAAAGTTAAGAAATCTGAGAAAGCGAACCAATTAAGACTAAAGAAATTACCAACTCCACTAGCTAGACCGGGAAAAATTTGACCTATAATTTGCGGATCACAAAGCTGATGAGGCATTGGCATATCAGCAATAGTTGCGATCTTTTGACCATTGATAACTAAAGGAGATCCAGCGTCAATTGCATCAAGAAGTGCGGCAGTTGGAGCTCCAATATGAATACAATGTCCAGCCCAAGCTAATGATCCAAGCCCAACCAAACCTGCAATATGGTGATTAAGCATTGATTCAATATTTTGGAACCATTCCATTTTTGGAGCAGCCTTATGATAATGGTATATACCTCCGTGAAGCATAAGAGCAGCCATTATTACTGCACCAATAGCTAGAGCCATTAACTCACTTTCGTTAGTAATACCCCAAGCTCTCCACATATGAAAAATTCCAGAGCTTATTTGAATACCGTTGTAGTCTGCACCAAGATTACCGTTTAGCATCTCTTGGCCAACAACAGCCCAAACTTGCTGCGCTCCTGGTTTAACATTAGTTGGATCAGCTAACCAACCTGTGTAATTTGAAAATCTTGCTCCATGGAAAAAAGCAGCACTCATCCATATAAAAATGATTGCAAGATGTCCAAAATGAGCTGAGAAGATTTTTCTTGTTGCTTCTTCAGCATCGCCTGTATGCACATCAAAATCATGTGCATCGGCATGCAAATTCCAGATCCAAGTTGTAGTTTTTGGACCCTTAGATAATTTAGAAGACCAGAACCCTGGCTTATCTAATTTGGCAAAATCAATAGGTCTTGGATCGGCCTTTACAGGATCTTCCAAAACTTTCTTGTTTTTTTCTCCACTTTCTGGTGGGCTGATGGTCATCTAGCACCTCGAAAATAATTGACATTAAAGCCGATTGATCTAATCTTGGACTTATTTTTAATAATAATGTTCAAGAAAACGAATCATTCGGAACTTTAGATATTCGTTTCAAAAATAATAAGGCAAAGATTCTTTCGTTATGCATTAACGTAACAAATGTTCTAATGATTGTTACTATATGAATATTTTGTTAAATTATTGTCTACCACTAATTTATGAGTATTTTTACTCAAATATTATAAGAATTTCTTAAATTTTTTTTTATATTTGACAAAAAATTTTTAAAATACATTGACAGTATATAATTTCAACATAACAAACAATAGTTACTGATTTGGAAGGAATCGCAATAGGTCTATCAAGTAATTCAAAAGAAATTTTAAAAAGACTTAAAAAAACTGAATTTGTTAATGATATCTATATTGCAAGCTCTTCAAAAGATGATGCATTAGAAAATGATCTTTTCAAAATACAAAAGCCTAAAGAAATCTTACTTAATAAATGGTTGGAACTAGATTTAATCATTTTTATAGGCTCAATTGCAGCATCAATACGTCTAATAAATTCTTTTTTAACCTCCAAAGGTCAAGATCCAGGCGTGATTGTAATAGACAACAAATGCTCTAAAATAGTACCTTTACTTGGTTCGCATCAGTCAAATACTCAAAATATCGCATGTCAAATTTCTAATTTATTTGGGGGCCAAATAATAGAAACTAGTAATTCAAAGGATCAAAGCTTCTTAAAACTTGATTCATTTGGGAATCAATGGGGTTGGAAAAGATCTGGCAAAATTCAGAACTGGTCAAAACTAGTAATAAAACAAGCTAAGAACGAAGAAATATTCTGCAAACAATTATCTGGTATTGGTTTATGGAAAACTTCAGAATCAGGAGAGATTATTAATCAAAGTTGTGTTAAAGAAACTGAAAACCCAGATTCAACATTTCACGTGAATATATTCAAAAATCAGGAAACAACTTGGCATCCACCCGTATTATGGATTGGATTGGGTTGTGAGAGAAATACCAGCAAAGAATTAATAGCAAATTCTTTAAATGATTTTTTAGATTCGAGTAATATATCACCTCATTCAATTGCTGGATTTGCAACTATTGATATTAAAAAAGATGAGAAAGGAATTTTAGAACTTGCTGAAGAAAATAACTTGCCTATAAAGTTTTTTACTAAAGAAGAACTTTCAAAAATAAATGTTCCAAATCCATCAAGTGTGGTTCAAAAGGAAATTGGCATATCTTCTGTAGCAGAAGCTTCTTGCTTACTCGCAGCGGGAGAAGGATCAAAAATATTAAAAGAAAAAAGAATTTTCAAAAATAATGCTTTAGCAACAAGTAAATCTGGTGCAGTAACTATTTCTATAGCAGAATCAAAAAATCAATATTATCCAAAAAATGGCGAAATCCATATTATTGGAAGTGGTCCTGGAGATATCTCCTTCTTAACCAATAATGCAAGAGAAGCACTTTCAAAATGTATTGTTTGGATTGGATACAAAATGTATTTAGATTTGATTCAACCCTTAAAAAGGAGTGACCAGGTTTTAATTGAAAGTAAACTTACTGAGGAAAAAGAGAGATGCAAGAAGGCAATTAAACTGGCAGAGGGAGGGATAAAAGTAGCTTTAATTTCGTCTGGAGAATCTGGATTTTATGGCATGGCTGGTTTACTTTTAGAATTACTTCAGAAAATAAAAAAAGAATATAGACCTTACTTTGAAGTACATCCTGGGATAAGTAGTGTTCAATTAGCAGCTGCTCAGAGCGGAGCGCCACTAATGAATGACTTTTGTTCAATAAGTTTAAGTGATAAGTTAACGCCTTGGTCTTTAATAGAAAAAAGAATTCAAGGAGCTCTTTTAGGTGACTTTGTAATAGCTTTTTTTAATCCTCAATCAATTGAAAGAAATTGGCAATTAAGAAGTGCAATTGATCTATGTTTAAAATCTAGGAAGGGTGATACTCCCGTTTTAATAGCTAGACAAGTAGGTAGAGAAAATCAATCCAAAAAATTTTTTACTTTAAAAAGCATTCCTTTTCAAGAAATCGATATGTTATCAATAATTATTATTGGTAATTCTAAAACCACTTTAATTGATGACATATTTCTTACTCCCAGAGGATATTTACAAAATTAAGCTTAGATAATTAATTACTAATCATAAAATGTTTTTTTTGCTTTTTGCTAATAAGAATACTAATCTTTTATAAAAAGCATCACAAAATTCATTGAAAAATATTGGTTTAATTCTATTTGACATCGATGGTGTAATACGAAGCGTAGATAATAGTTATAGGCTTTCACTAAAAAAAACAGTTTACAAATTTTCCCGATGGGAGCCGAGTTATAGAGATATTGATAGGGCAAAAAATGAAGGGATTTGGAATAATGACTGGGATTTAAGTTTAGAGCTTATAAAAAGATTCATAAAAAAAGAGAACTTAAACCTTAAAATACCCACAAGAGAAGAAATAGTTAAATGTTTTGAAGAGTTTTACTTTGGAGGAGATCCAAATCAAGATAGTAAGTATTGGTCTGGATTCATAAAAAATGAAGAGTTATTAGTTGATAAAAAGTTTTTTGATTTTTTGCAAAGAAATGGAATAATTTGGGGTTTTGTTAGTGGTGCAGAGTCTGCTTCGGCAAAATTTGTTTTAGAAAAAAGACTTGGACTAAAATCACCTCCATTAATATCAATGGGGGATGCCCCTGACAAGCCTAATCCTCAAGGTTTTATTGACTTATCAAAAAAGCTACTTGGAGATAAACTTGGTGGTGAATCAAATATGCCCATTGCATATGTGGGTGATACTATTGCAGATATTAATACAGTTATCAATGCCAGAAAAGAAATACCATCTCAGAAATTTATAAGTATTGGAATAGCTCCTCCTCATTTACATTTAAAGTCTCGATTAAAAGAACGTAATTCATACGAAAGAAATTTAGAAAAAGCAGGCGCTAACTTGATTTTAAATTCTATTAATGAACTAAAAAACATTAATCTTAACTTATTTTGAAAAAGTATAAATTAAACAATATTTATCAATTGATTACCAAGAGGTAGTTATTCAGGCTCAATTTTGAAAGGACTTTATGACACCTTTTAGGACATAGCATTTGTCTTTTTGGATTTTCCCAACAAAACAGATACAAATTATATGGCACAAAATTAATACAAATATTACTTTACTTTGTCGCTAAGCATATGATACAAAGCAATTTGCGACTTTAGATTACTTCCTGAAACCGAATAATCACGGAGAGGGAGGGATTCGAACCCTCGACAAAAGTTACCTCCTGTAACTCCTTAGCAGGGAGCCGCTTTCAACCACTCAGCCACCTCTCCAGTTCTTATACATTATCAATTTTTTTGCAAACATTCAAAATTTTTTATTTATTCGAAATGTCTAGTCAACTTGTAATCTGGGTAATCTATTTTTAAAGGAACAAAGAATTTCCCAAGGAATAGTATTAGATACTTTAGCCCAATCAAGAGGAGAAATTGTTTTGTCTCCATCAGAACCTAGTAATACCATTGTACTTCCAATTTTAATGTCACTCGCACCTGTTATGTCCACCATCATTTGATCCATAGTGATAGATCCAACTTGGGGATACAGTGTATTATTGTGAATAACATTTATCTTGCCTGAAAGATTTCTTGGGACTCCATCCGCATAACCAATACTTAATACAGCTAACTTAGTTTTTCTACTACTCACGAATTTCGCTCCATAACTTACATTTACCCCTTTATCAATAATTCTTATAAAAGCTACTTTAACCTTCAAAAATAAAGCTGGTTTAAGCGACAAATGTTTATCTTTTTTGGATAAAGGACTATATCCATACATAGAAAGTCCAACACGTACCATATGAAAATGAAAATCTTTATTAAGAAGCATACCCGCAGAATTAGCCAAATGAATCTTGATATTGTGATTGCTATTAAAGTAAATTTGCTTCAATAATTCCTGAAACTTTTGCATTTGTAATTGTGTAGTACTTTTAGGATCTAATGAGTTGGGTTCATCTGCAGATGATAAATGGCTATAGATTCCTTCTATAGAAATATTTTCGAAAGATTTGATTTTTTCAAATTGCTGAGCAAATTTATTACATTCAAATCCTAATCTTGACATTCCGGTATCAACTTTGAGATGTAAATAAAATTTCAGTCCAAAGTGCTTCCCAATATTATTGCAAATTAAACATTCTCTTATACTACTGATAGTTGGCATAAGATCATTTCTAAAAGATATTATTAAGTCCCTTTTCGTATATAAATTTCCTAAGATAAGAATTGGTTGTTTAACTCCAGAAGAACGAAGCTTAATTCCTTCTTTTAACGTGGCAACGCCTAATTGAGATGCTCCACCTTTGATAGCATATTTAGATACTAATTTTGCATCATGTCCATATCCATCAGCTTTAACAACTGCCATAAATTGACAATTTTTACTTAATTTTGATCTTAACTGCCTTACGTTTGTTTCTATTGCTTTACCTTTAACTTCAATCCAGGCTCTTTGTTTTAGATCTATATCTTTTTCAAAAGTTGGATATTTGTCAAAATTAAATAACTGATTTGTTTGTCGAATTTGCATTAACTTTGCACAATTATATGCGCTTATTGAAATATACAGTTAGCATGACATGTAAATAGTATTTTGGCATGAGCCAGACTCTAGTTTTAAATGCATCTTATGAACCTTTAAATATTACTTCTTGGAGAAGAGCAGTTATTTTGATGATTAAAGGTAAAGCAGAAAGTCTAGAGGAAGATAAATCTTATTCTATACATTGCGGTAGAAAATTGCCTACAGTAATAAGACTTCGTTACTACGTAAAAGTACCCTTTAGGGAAGTTTCCTTAACAAGAAAAAATATTCTTCTTAGGGATAATAATGCATGCCAATATTGTAATTATAGGGGTAATGATTTATCAATAGATCATGTTTTACCGAGAAGCAGAGGAGGAACTGATAACTGGGAGAATGTTACTACAGCATGTCTTAGATGTAATGTACAAAAAGGTAATCGTACCCCTGATGAAGCAAATATGCCTTTAAAACGCAAGCCATACCGTCCATTAAGTAATCTCAATTTTGAAGCCACAAGACAAATTGACTCTGGCAGGCATAAAGAATGGAGTAAATATGTAATAGGCGTTGCAATCGAATAAGAATAAAGTCTTAATTGACTTCTTTATTAAAATCTTCCATCATTCTTTTTTGTTCTTGAGCTATGCATGCATCAATAACTTCATCCAATTGACCAGCGAGAATTGGTTCTAGTGAAAAATTGGACCCCAATCTATGATCAGTTGTTCTGTTATCTTTAAAATTATAAGTTCTAATTTTTTCACTTCTATCGCCAGTTCCAACCTGCGAAAGCCTTTGTGATCTCTCTTTAGCATTAGCTTCTTTTAATTGAATTTCATATAATTTGGCTCTTAGAATTTCCATTGCTCTTTCACGATTTTGCAATTGTGATCTCTCTTGAGTACAAAAAACTCTTATTCCCGTAGGCTTGTGGAGAAGATCAATAGCAGTCTCTACCTTGTTAACATTTTGTCCCCCTGCACCTCCTGATCTTGCTGTGCCAACCTCTAAATCAGTTGGATCAATCTTAACCTCAACAGGATCAGCTTCAGGCATTACAGCAACTGTAGCAGTAGAGGTGTGAACTCGACCTTGGGATTCAGTAGCTGGAACTCTTTGAACTCTATGTACACCAGCCTCGAATTTAAGTTGACTATATACAGAATCTCCCTTAACAGAGATAACTAACTCTTTAAATCCTCCCATATCTGACTCAGAAGCACTAACAGGTTTTACAGACCATCCAATTTTTTGTCCATATCTTTCATACATTCTTGCTAGATCACCAGCCCATATACAGGCCTCGTTCCCTCCAGCGCCCGCTCTAATTTCTAACATTACACTTCTCTCATCTCTTGGATCTTTAGGTAATAAGGCGATTGTGGTTTTTTGAATCAGTTCGTTCTTACATTCCTCTAAGTTATTTATCTCTTCATTAATTAAAGATTCCATCTCTTTATCATTTCTATTCTCTTTAAGTAAATTTTTTGAATCTTCAATTTCCTTATCAGTATCAAGCAATTTATTAAAATCAATAACTAAAGGCTCCAATTTTGACCTTTCTCTTGCTATCGACTCTAATTTTTTAGGATCATTAGCTATATCAGGATCTGCAAGTTGCACTTCCAAATTTTCAAAACTTTCTGAAGCAGTTTTCAACCTTGCAATTAATGTTGAGTATTCCAATTGAAATTTTGCTTAATTTTTGAAAATTCTATTTCTTAGAATCTTTTTCGTCTTTTTTCTCTTTTGAGGTAGCAGAATCAGCTGAACCCATTCCATATTTTTTCATAAACCTATCAACTCTACCCTCTGTATCAAGAATTTTCTGTGTTCCAGTGAAGAAAGGATGATTACCGCTCCAAACATCAACATGTAGTTCAGGCTGAGTTGAGCCAGTTGTCATTACAACTTCTCCATTACAAATAACTTTTGCATCTGGATACCATTTTGGGTGAATTTCTGATTTTGGCATAATTAAAATTCCTTTAACGTTTAGAGAATTGTGGAGCTTTTCTTGCTTTTTTAAGACCATATTTTCTTCTTTCCTTAGCCCTAGGATCTCTACTGAGATGACCTTCAGTTTTTAGAGATTTCCTGTTGTCGGGGGATAATTCACAAAGCGCTCTAGCTGCTCCTTGCTTAATAGCGTCTGCTTGACCTGTTAATCCACCACCATAAACATTCACCAAAACATCATAAGAATTCTCAAGGCCTAGTGTTTGCAAAGGTGCTTTTATTGAATTTAAATGTAGAGGATTGAAGTTTAAGTAATCATCTCCAGAACGACCATTAATTTTTATTTGTCCATTCCCAGGAATCAAACGAACTCTAGCTACTGAAGTTTTTCTTCTTCCAGTTCCCCAATAAACAGCTTTGTTTTTTATTTGACTATTCATTTTGATAAATTAACTATTCAATAATACAGGATTCTGTGCAGCATGAGGATGATCAGCACCTTTATAAACTTTTAGTTTTTTAAATTGCTGTCTTCCTAAAGAGTTATGTGGCAGCATACCCTTAACAGCTTGCTCGATGATTCTTTCAGGAATTCTCTCTTGAAGAGACTCAAATTTTTCAGTTTTCATTCCTCCTGGCCTGCCAGAATGTCTTCTATACAACTTTTGTGATGCTTTTTTACCTGTGACCTCAACTTTTTCGGCATTTACAACAATTACAAAATCTCCAGTATCTAAATGAGGTGTAAATGTTGGTTTATTTTTACCCCTTAATACAGTTGCTATTTCTGTAGCAAGTCTCCCAAGTGTCTTATCTTTTGCGTCTACTAAAAACCAATTTCTTTCAATGGTCTCTATTGACGGAGTAATTGTCTTATTCATTTACCAAATTTATGCAAGTAAATTTAAATACCGTTTTAGATTCTACCTTATTGGAGGAGTTTTAAACAACAATTTTGGATGCTTTACACATACTAATTTGCTTAAATCAACTTTAATTAAGAAAAACCCTTAATTAAAAATACTGGAAAAAAATCATTGTTATTAATTTTTTGAAAAACATTTTCTTCATAAACAGCATTTACAAAACATAACCCCTTAGCTGGAGCAGATTCTTTAACATCATTTTTCTTTTTATTTACCCATCTATCCGTAAAAATTTCTGGCGATATTTTTTGCTCTCCAACTAACACTAGTTGACCAACAATTAAACGGACCATTCCATAAAGAAAACCAGTGGCTTTAATATCAACTAAAATCAAATCCTCTACTCTTTTAATATCTATTTTATTTATTTTTGTAATAGAGTTTTTCCTATTGCTTCCAGTTTTCTGAAAAGCAAAAAAATCATGCTCTCCTTCCATTCTCTTTGATGCATTTGACATTAAAACTTCATCTAATACTTTTTGGTATCTATGCCATGACCAATTATTTATGAACAAGTTAGGGAATTTACTGTTATTAATCACATATCGATAATGTCTATAAATTGCTGAATAGCATGCATGCCAACTATCTTGAACCTCAACTGATTCTAAGATTCTAATTGTTGAGGGTAAAAGAATGTTTAAAACATCTGAATAACTATTACCAGGAATAACAAAATCGATGTCGAAGTGTACTACTTGACCCGATGCGTGAACACCAGCATCAGTTCTACCTGCGGCAAAAGTCTTTACGGGATAATGTGTAATCTTAAAAAGAGCTTTCTCAAGGATTTCCTGAACTGTAGTTGCATTTTTTTGTCTTTGCCAACCTGAATAACTAGATCCATCGTATTGGACTAATAAAGCTACCCTTTTCAAAAGTTATTTTCTAATGTAAAGACCCTTTACAAACTAACTTAAACAAGTTCAATTATAGCCATCTGAGCGTTATCACCTTTTCTAGAGACGGTTCTGACTATGCGAGTATAACCACCTTTTCTATCTCCATATCTTTCTTTTGCTTTTTCAAATAATGAATGAACTAATTTCTTATCATAAATATATCCAATAGCTCTTCTCCTAGAGGCCAAACTACCATCTTTAGCAAGAGAAATCATCCTCTCAGCTTCATTTCTTAAAGCTTTTGCCCTAGCTTTTGTTGTAGTTACTCTACCTTCCCTAATTAACTGTGTAGTCAAACCCCTTAAAAGTGCTTTCCTCTGGTCAGCGGGTTTACTCAATAATGGAATTCTAAGTTGGTGTCTCATAATCTTAAAAATTGTTAAACAGATGTTCTGCTTTGAGGAATAGAAATTCCTATGCGCTCAAGAGCTTCGATAACCTCATCTGCAGATTTAGAACCAAAGTTCTTAATTTCAAGAAGATCTTCATAGCTAAAACCCATTAAATCAGAAACTGAGTTAACTTGAGCTCTCTTTAGGCAATTATATGCTCTAACAGACAAGTTTAGTTCCTCTAAGGGAATTTGAGCTTCTGGAGATGGTTCTGGTTCTTCAGGTATTTCCTCTACCATAGTAACAGTAGCTAGGGGTTGAAAGAGCTCTATTAATTGATTTGCGGCTTCAGCAATTGCATCATCAGGACTTGTTGAGCCATCAGTTACTACTTCCATTTTTAATCTTTCTCTACCTGTTCCACCCTCTGCTACGGCAGTTTCATCAATCGTAAAATTAACTCTTTTTACTGGCATGAATACAGCATCTATTTGAAGTAAATCAATAGCAGTTGTCTCTTCATTTTTACGATCCACTGGTCTATAGCCCACACCTCTTTCAACATGGATCTCTAACTCTAAGTTATGACCCTCCTGAATAGTTGCAATCGGTTTTTCACCATCAACAATTTCAACTTGAGATGAGAATTGTATATCATTCGCCTTAACGTCCATTGGACCGCTTGCCGCTAACCTTCCAATCTCGAGATCTGGATTAGAACTATTAATTGATAGTTGCTTACAGTTGAGAAGTATATCTAAAACGTCTTCTCTAACACCAGGAATAGTTGCATATTCGTGATTAATTCCTGCTATTCTGACTGCAGTAACTGCACTTCCTTCAAGTCCTCCCATAAGGACTCTTCTAAGCGAATTACCCAAAGTTGTAGCTTGTCCCCTTTCTAAAGGACCAATTAAAAAAGTTCCTGTTTGGGAGCGATCATCTGCTATTTGATGGTCGATTCTGTCAATCTGGTATTGCAACACGGAAAAAAATAAGGTTAAAAGTTTTTTTTGGGGGGGGGTTGAGAATGGTTAGGACCTAAACGCGTCTCCGTTTAGGTCTTCTACATCCATTATGAGGTAATGGAGTTACATCTCTTATTAGAGTTATTTCTAAACCGGCCACTTGTAAAGCTCTTATGGCCGTTTCCCTACCTGAGCCAGGTCCTCTAACTAATACTTCTATTTGCCTCATACCTTGATCGAGTGCTCTTCTTGCTGCAGATTCAGCTGCTGTTTGCGCAGCAAATGGAGTACCTTTACGAGCACCTTTAAATCCACTGGCCCCTGCAGAAGACCAAGAAATTACATGCCCAGAAGTGTCAGTTATTGAAACAATAGTATTGTTAAATGTGCTTTGAATATGTACCACTCCATTTGGCACATTACGTTTGGATTTCTTTGAACCTGTTTTTTTTACTGTAGCTGCCATAATCTTTTAATTTAATACTGAAATTTGTGAATAGATTTAATTAATTATTTTTTTCTTCCAGCAACTGTTTTTCTTGAACCTCGTCTTGTTCTTGCGTTAGTTCTAGTTCTTTGACCTCTAACTGGAAGGCTCATTCTATGTCTTCGTCCTCTTACACAACCAATATCTTGCAAACGTTTTAAAGCCATTCCCTCTTTTCTTCTCAAATCTCCCTCTAAAGTAAATTCTTCTGTAGCACCTCTAAGTTTTTGCACATCAGAATCTGAGAGATCTTTGACACGAATATCTGGGTTTACACCCGTGTTAGCAAGAATTAGCTTTGATCTTGTTAAACCAATTCCATAGACGTATGTAAGTGCAATTTCAACTCGCTTTTCGCGAGGTATGTCAATTCCTGCAATCCTGGCCACGTGTTTTGAGTAAGTAAAAGTTTGAATTAAAGGGTTGATAATTTAACCCTGACGCTGTTTATTACGAGGTCTTTTCTTGTTAATAACATAGATTTTACCTCTTCTCCTCACGATCTGATCGTCAGGACTAATTTTTTTGACTGAAGATCTGACCTTCATAGGGGTTTACGAATAAACGTTAATACTTTATTCTACATCATCATCAAGCCATTTTTTGTTTGATATCAGAGGAAATAGTTTTTAAATCTCTATCAGCATCAATATATTCCAACAGTGAAAGATCTTGAAAATATTGAATCAATGGTTCTGTAGTTTTTTTATAAATATTAACTCGTGTTCTTATAGTCTCTTCAGTATCATCTTTTCTCCCTCTTAACATCAAACGCTTAATAAGAACTTCTTCTGGAATATCTAAATAAAAAACCACTTCTAAAGGTTGATTTATTTCGCTTAAGACCTCATTCAATGAGTTTGCCTGAGATAAATTTCTTGGGTAGCCATCTAGAATCCAACCTTGATTATCCTTATCCAAATTTTGCCTTACTATTTTCAATACAAGTTCGTCACTAACTAGTTCCCCACAATTAATAATATCCTTTACTTGTCTACCAAGGATACTATTCATTTCAATTTCTTTTCTTAATAATTCGCCAGTAGAAAGGTGCAAATAAGAATAGGTCTGAGATAGCAATTCAGCCTGAGTGCCTTTCCCCGCTCCGGGGGCGCCTAAAAATAATAAGTGTTTTTTCATTAATTGTTAATTAATCCCTCATACCTTTGAGAAATAACATAAGTTTGAATTTGCTTAGCAGTATCAATCGCAACACCTACAAGAATAAGCAGTGAAGTTGCTCCTAAACCTTGAAAAGTCTGGACATTTGTAGCTCTTTCTACTGCAGCTGGGATTATAGCAACTGATCCCAAAAACAATCCTCCTAATAAAGTCAACCTATTTTGTATCCCTGATAAATAATTTGCCGTATTAGTTCCAGGTCTCACTCCAGGTATTGCTACTCCTCCTTTCTTTAGATTTGAGGCAACATCAACTGGATTAATTGTGAGGGATGCATAAAAATAGGAGAATCCCAAAATCAAGGAGAAAAAGGTAAGAGCATATGGCCATGGATTTGAAGATCCAGGATTTAAACTACTCGCTACTTTTATTAAGACTGGATTGCCTGTCACGTTTGCAATGGTTATCGGTAAGAAGATTAAAGCAGATGCAAAGATAATTGGCATAACTCCGCCTGCATTTAATTTTAAGGGTAAATAACTTTGTCTTGTAGGAAGTAATGTAGAATTTCCTATTTGTCTTTTTGCACTAACAATAGGAATACGTCTTGCCCCCTCCTGGACAAAAATTATCCCAACAATTGTTAGCAAAAAGACTCCAAGCAAAACTGCTATACCTAAAACATCTCCTCGATCACCAGTTTGAGCTTTTTCAATAGTTGAACTTAGCGCCTTTGGTAAAGTTGAGACAATATTCAGAAATATTACCAATGAAGCTCCTTGACCTATACCTTTCTCTGTAATAATTTCGCTAAACCACATCACTAACATTGAACCAGTAACTAACGCTATAGAGGTTTGCAAAACAAATGTAGTGTCACTTATCCCCTCTATTGCATATTGTCGAAGAATTAAAGAAAAAATAATACTCTGCAAAAGCCCCCAACCTAAAGAAACATATCTAGTTATTTGGGCAATTTTTCTTCTTCCTGCTTCTCCCTCATTTTTTTGTAAATCTTCAAGAAAAGGCAATGAAGCTGTAAGAAGCTGAATAATAATTGATGCGTTGATAAAAGGAAGTATACCCAATGCAAATATTCCTAAGGTTGAAATTCCTCCGCCAGTAAAAATATCTAGAAAACCTATTAATTGGCCGCCTTGATCAATAAAACTTTTAAAAGCAATCCTATCAATGCTTGGCATAGGGATATATATACCAAGTCTTACTAAAAGAAGAAGTCCTAAAGTTGTCAAAACTCTACTTCTTAATTCTTTATTCAAAAATAATTGAGAGAGTATTTCTGAAGCGTTAGGATTTCTACTTTTGTTGACAAACATTTGAAGCTTAACTAAATTTTTGCGTAAATTTATTTATTATTTATAAGCTCGCAAGATCCCCCTGCTTCCTCAATTTTTTGTTTTGCAACTTTTGTAAATGCATGAGCTTTGACTTTTAATTTGACCTTAACTTCTCCATTACCAAGGATTTTTAAAGGAAATTTTGGTTTAAAAATCAATCCTTTTTTAACTAGTGAGTCAAGATCAACAGTGTCGTTTTCATTGAAATCATTTAATTTATCTAAATTTATTATAGAAAAGTTCTTTTGATTAATTATTTCAAAGTGCTTTAATTTTGGAACTCTTCTATACAAAGGCATTTGTCCACCTTCAAAACCTGGACGAGTGGGTCTTCCAGAACGTGACTTTTGACCTCTCATTCCAAAACCACATGAAGCACCCTGTCCAGCGGCAATACCTCTACCCTTTCTTAGTTTTTTCTTTCTAGAGCCAGAGTTTGATTTAAGTGTATTTAATGTTGAAGTCATAATTTTCAAGAATATAGCTGTTCAAGTGAGATCCCTCTCTCCCTTGAAGCAGATTTGTGTGTTCTTAATTGAGAAAGAGCTACCATAGCAGCTCTCGCATTATTCAAAGGTGTTTTACTACCCAATCTTTTTGCTAAGACATTTTTTATGCCCGCTAATTCTAAAACTGTTCTAATTGAACCTCCAGCAATTACACCTGTACCTGGAGCAGCTGGTCTAATAAGAACATTAGCAGCTCCATCTCTACCTATAGATAAAGTGGGTATTGAATTATTTGGAGTTAATGGAACCCTAACAAGATTCTTTTTACCATCTGAAACTCCCTTTCTAACCGCACCAATCACATCTCCAGCTTTACCAACTCCAACTCCAACTTGACCTTTCTCATTACCAACAACAACTATTGCTCTAAAACTCATTTTTTTTCCACCCTTAACGGTTTTAGATACGCGTCTTATTTGAACAACCCTTTCTTGCCAATCAGAATCTCTATCATGATTTTTTGAATCACCTCTTCTATTTCTTTTTTTATCGTTGTTACGATTATTCTTTTTTTGTTCACCAGGATTAGTACTAGGAACATTATCAATCTTGGATTGAGTTTCTTGTTGAATTGGAGTATCAGTCATAGTAAAAATTAAAAGTTAGAATTTTAGGCCAGCTTCTCGAGCAGCATCTGCAAGTGCCTTAACTCTACCGTGATATAAATTTCCGCCACGGTCAAAAATTACTTGCTTGATACCTTTTTTTATTGCTCTCTTTGCTAATAATTTTCCAACAATAGAGGAAGAATTACAATCAGATGGTAATTTCTCTGATTTTTCTTTGAGTTCTTTATCAACAGTTGAAGCGGAGCAGATAGTTTTTTGAGCACTATCGTCTATAACCTGAGCATAAATATGGTTATTAGAGCGAAAAACCGACAATCTTGGTCGTGTTGCATCTCCAATTAAGAATCTTCTTAATCTTCTATGTCTTTTTTGGGTTTGTAATTTCCTGGAAAGTTTGGTCATTGTTTTAAGTAGAATTATTTTTTGCCAGATTTACCAGCTTTTCTGAGAATTATCTCATCATGGTATTTAATTCCTTTTCCTTTATAGGGTTCTGGAGGTCTAATTGATCTGATTTTTGCTGCTTCATTACCAACAATTTCCTTATCAATTCCAGATACGGTAACGTTTGTATTACTCTCAACTTTGTATGTTATACCATCAGGGGGGGTCATTTCTACAGGATGACTATATCCTGCACTTACGATTAGATTTTTACCTTTTACTTGTGCTCTGGATCCAACTCCTACAATTTCAAGTTTTTTTGAAAAACCTTTAGTAACCCCTTCAACCATATTTGCAATTAAGGCTCTACATAAACCATGTCTTTGCCTTGAATGTATTTTGGTTGTAGTAGGACTTACCACAACAGTATTATCTTTTTTATCAAAACTAACTCCTTCAGGCATTAAACGTTTTAATTCACCCTTGGGGCCTTTAACTGTAACAGTTAATCCATCAAAATCAATTGAAACTTTCTCTGGAATAATTACTGGTGTTTTTCCAATTCTTGACATGATTAATTCTCCTTAATAAACATAGCAAAGGACTTCGCCGCCTACGCCTTGCTTTCTAGCATCACGATCACTCATAACGCCTTTAGAAGTTGAGATAATAGCAACTCCGAGACCTCCAAGAACTTTTGGCAAGCCTCTATTATTCTTATAAATTCTCAAACCAGGTTTACTAACTCTTTGCATGGATCGAATAGTTGGGAATTGATTTTTACCACTATATTTGAGACCGAGAATTATTTGTGCTTTACAACCTTCACCTTCCTCATTAATCTCAGAAATGAACCCCTCTTTTTGAAGCACTTTTGCAATACTTAAGGACATTTTTGAACTTGGGATTTTTGTTGTTGTATGCTTCTTTTGACTCGCATTTCTAATTCGAGTAAGCATATCTGAAATAGGATCGTGATTTGACATAGTTTTAATTTTAATTCTTACTAAAAGGCATACCTAACTCTTGCAAGAGAGCTTTACCTTCTTGATCTGACCTTGCACTAGTGACAATAGTTATATCCATACCTCTTATTGAATCTATTTTATCAAAAGAGATTTCAGGAAAAATCAATTGCTCTTTCACTCCAACGGTGTAATTCCCCCTCCCATCAAAACTTTTGGGATTAACTCCTCTAAAGTCTCTTATTCTTGGTAAAGCTAGATTTATAAATCTCTCTAAAAAGGAGTACATCCTGTCTCCCCGCAAAGTTACAGTACAACCAATCGGCATGCCTTCACGAATTTTAAAACCCGCGATAGCTTTTTTAGCTCTTGTTACTAAGGCCTTTTGTCCAGTAATTGTTGCCATTTCGTTTAAAGAAGCTTCTAGAGCTTTTGAATTTGAAGCGGCTTCACCAAGACCTCTGTTAACGTTGACTTTAACAACTTTAGGTACTTGATGAATATTTTTAAGACCAAGGTCCTTTAAAAGCTTTGGTCTAATTGATTCTTTGTAGCGATTTTTTAGAGTCATAATTTTTTGTTAATTCTGGTCTTTGTCAGAATTGATAAATTAGAAAAAGTTGAAATCTGATTTCTGATGAAAAATTAATCAATTACTTCACCAGTTTTCTTCAATCTTCTTTTCTTAACTCCCTCTTTATCAATAAAATATTCTATCTTACTTGTAAGATTTTTTTCCTTTGAAAAGAACATTACATTTGATGCATGTAAGGATGCTTCTTCTGTAAGTATTCTTCCA
This sequence comes from Prochlorococcus sp. MIT 1314, assembly GCF_034093315.1. Taxonomy (GTDB): domain Bacteria; phylum Cyanobacteriota; class Cyanobacteriia; order PCC-6307; family Cyanobiaceae; genus Prochlorococcus_A; species Prochlorococcus_A marinus_Y. Next base: position 978,212 of record NZ_CP139300.1, read on the forward strand.
GTTTCTCCTTCCTGGGTTGGTTTTACATGTTTAGTCCTAAGGTTTATTCCCTTGACTACTAATCTATTTTCAAGAGGGATGGTTTTTATAACCTCTCCAGTTTTGCCTTTCTCTTTTCCGTTAATTACTTTTACTAGATCTCCAGTTTTGATTCTCATTTTTATTCTTTGGAAATTCTTCTTTTGTTTTAGTGAATCCAACATTTAAATCACCTCCGGAGCAAGAGAAACAATTTTAGTATAATTTTTGTCCCGCAGTTCTCTAGCTACAGGTCCAAAAACTCTAGTACCTTTTGGATTCTTATCCTCATTAATCAAAACGGCAGCATTATCATCAAATCTGATTGAATTACCAGTATTTCTTCTTAATGTTGCTTTTGTTCTCACGATTACGGCTTTTACAACCTCAGATTTCTTAACTCCCATATTAGGAAGAGCATCTTTTACAGTTGCTACAATTACATCACCAACATGTGCGTATCTCCTATTAGAGCCTAAAACCCTAATACACTGAAGTCTTTTTGCGCCGCTATTATCAGCTACTGTTAAATAAGTTTCTTGTTGAATCATTTTTTAACCTCATTAGTTTGACTTGTTTTATTAAGAATCTCTTCTATTGCCCATCTCTTATGAGCACTAAGCGGTCTAGTTTCTCTAATTTTAACTCGATCACCTAAAACACATGTATTTTCAGGATCATGAGCCTTATATCTTGTAGTTTTACTTACAATTTTTTTATAAGTAGGATGTGGATATCTGTTAATAACAGCAACAACAACTGTTTTATCCATTTTGTCGCTGACCACAGTACCAATTCTTTCTTTAAGTGCCATAACTAAGTAATTAATCAGAAGTTGTTTCAGAAGAAGGTTGACTCTTACTGAGAGTTAGTAATTGCGCAACTTGTTTCTTAATGATTTTAAATTTATGAGTTTCATTGAGCTGTCTTGTAGCTTGCTTGAATCTCAAATCAAAAAGATCTTTTCGTAGTTGGTCAATTTTTTCAGTAATTTGAGCAGAATTTAATTTTTTAAATTCTTTAAGAGACTCAGAGTTTTTCATTGTTTAACCTCCTCTTGTGATTTTTTATTATTTTTTGTATTTTCTTGGGAGGAAGCTTCTAGATTCTTATCAATGGAGATGAATTTTGTTTTTACAGGAAGTTTGTATTGAGCTAGACGCATAGCTTCTTTTGCAGTTTCCTCTGTGATGTCCTCACCACCCATTTCAAAAAGTATTCTTCCAGGTTTTACAACTGCAACCCAAAACTCTGGATTACCTTTACCAGAACCCATTCTAGTTTCGGCAGGTCTCATGGTTACAGGTTTATCAGGAAATATTCTTATCCAGATTTGACCTCCACGTTTGATATATCTTGTCATAGCTCTTCTACTTGCCTCAATCTGACGGGCAGTTACCCAACCACAGTCTTGAGCTTGTAGAGCAAATTGACCGAAAGCAATAGTATTACCTTTGGAGGCTACCCCCCTCATTCTACCTCTATGTTGTTTACGAAATTTAGTGCGTTTTGGGCTAAGCATTTTTATACCTCCTATGAATTCTCATTTGAACGATCCTCAAATTGCTGAGGTCTTCGACTACCTTTCCTCTTAGGGCTTGCACCCACTGGGATTGTTTGTTCTTCTTTAGGAAGAACTTCTCCTTTAAAAACCCAAACTTTAATTCCTAACACACCGTAGGTAGTATTAGCTTCACGGGTTGCATAGTCAATTTCAGCTCTCAAAGTATGTAAAGGAACTCTACCTTCTCTAGTCCATTCTGTTCTAGCAATTTCAGCACCATTCAACCTTCCTCCTACTTGTATTTTCAGACCTAACACTCCAGCCCTTTGAGCCCTTTGTAGAGCCATTCTTATAGTTCTTCTAAATGCAACTCTTTTTTCCAGTTGTTGTGCAATATATTCAGCTAGTAAAAAAGCATCAGCATCAACTCGCTCAACTTCAACAACATTTATTCTAACTTGCCTTGTCCTATCACCTATAGTTTTTTGAATTCCAGATCTCAATTCTTCTATACCACTTCCTTGTCTTCCAACTATCACTCCTGGTCTTGCTGTTTTTAATTCAAGTTCCAGTTGATCAGCTTTTCTAGCTATTAGTACATCGCTAATTCCTGCCGCACCATATTTTTTCTGTATGAAAGTACGAATTTTAAAATCTTCTTGGAGAAGAATTGGATATGTCTTTGAAGTCGCAAACCATTTGGAGCGATGCTCTTGTGTAATACCTAATCTTAGTCCAGAAGGATGTATTTTATGTCCCATTAGTTTTGTACCTCCACATTAGTTTGAGTAGGAGCAGATTCAACAGAAATACTTATATGGCAAGTCTGTTTTTTAATAGAAAAAGCTCTTCCTTGAGCTCTAGGCCTATACCTCTTCATTACAGGACCATTATTAGCCCATGCAGAGGAAATAACTAAGGTAGATGGATCCATCCCTAGATTATGCTCTGCATTAGCAACAGCAGATCTTAGAACTTTAGTAATAGGATCAGTAGATCTGTAAGGCATAAATTCCAACATAATCAATGCATCTCTATATGAACGACCCCTTATTTGATCCAAAACTCTTCTCACTTTAGATGCTGATCCTCGAACATAGTTTCCATGAGCAATAGCAGTTTTTGTTGTTTCAGGTGTTTTTGTCATGATTTTGCTCCTTTCTTGTCTCTTATGTGACCACGATAAGTGCGTGTGGGAGCAAATTCACCTAGTTTATGACCGATCATTTGTTCGGTTATAAATACAGGAATGTGAGTCTTACCATTATGTACCGCGATTGTGTGGCCAATCATTACAGGTAAAATAGTAGAAGCTCTAGACCAAGTTTTAATTACAGACTTGTCATTATCAGAATTTTGTTTTTCTACCTTTTTGAGCAAACTATCTGCTATAAAAGGTCCTTTTTTTAGTGAACGTCCCATGTTTATGAAATAGAAATTAAAGTAATAGTTGAAGTAATCAAGAGTCTCTTCCTCCTCTACTCCTCTTAGAAACGCGACGACGTCTTCGAACCACTAATTTATTACTTGGTTTGTTCTTTTTACGTGTCTTTAACCCAAGAGCTGGTTTACCCCATGGAGTAACAGGGCCTGCTCTACCAATTGGTGCCTTTCCCTCTCCTCCTCCATGTGGATGGTCACATGGGTTCATTACACTTCCTCTTACTTGAGGCCTTCTTCCAAGCCATCTTCTTCTTCCTGCTTTACCTAAGCTAGTATTTCTTATTTCTGAGTTACCAACCTCTCCAAGAGTTGCGTAACATTCTTTTCTAACAAGTCTTACCTCAGTAGATGGGAGTTTTAAAGCAACATAATCTCCCTCTTTTGCCATAACTTGGGCACTAGCACCTGCGGACCTGACCATCTGGGCACCTCTACCTGCATATAACTCGACACAATGAACACTAGATCCTAATGGCATAACAGAGAGGGGCATTGCATTTCCATCTTCGATTGGAACACTTTCTCCTGATATGACATTTTGGCCTACTTTTACTCCAGCTGGAGCAATAATATATCTTTTCTCTCCATCTTCGTAAAATAGAAGTGCGAGTCTTGCATTTCTATGAGGATCGTAGTGGATAGCTGCAACTTTAGCATTTATGTTTCTTTTATCTCTTCTAAAGTCAACTAATCTATATTGCCTTTTGTGACCACCTCCACGATGACGGCAAGTAATAACTCCACGATTATTCCTGCCTTTCACTCTATGTTTTGAAACTATTAGTGATCTCTCAGGTTTTGCACTTGTTATTTCACTAAAATCAGTAACTACTCTTTGTCTAGTGCCAGGTGTATAAGGTTTAAATTTACGAATTGCCATAATTAAAACTCCTTAAGATTCTGGAAATAGTTGGATTTTGTCTCCTTCAGCAAGGCGTACAATCGCCTTTTTGACCTGAGAACGTTTACCGGAAAATTTCCCGACTCTTCTTGTTCTCCTAGGAGGATTCATAGTATTAACTCCTATGACTTTAACACTAAACAAGGCTTCAATAGCAGCCTTTATTTGTGGCTTTGCAGCTCTATGATCTACTTCAAAAGTATATTGGTTAAGATCTAGTGCATTTGTAGCCTTCTCAGTAATAATTGGCTTTCTTATTACATCAGCCAAACGAGAATCGAATAATTTGCTCATGATGCATAAACCTCCATAATTTTATTTATTGCTGATTGACCTATAACTAATTTATTAGCGTTGAGGATATCAAATACATTTAATTGATCAGCGGCTATTAATTTTACTTTTTCAATATTATTTATGGATTTTTTTATTACATCTGAGGGACTATCAAGAATAACTAAAACTTTTTCAGTTTTTTGTATTCCTAATCGAGTAAGGCCATTTATGATTTCACTTGTTTTAGGCTGCTTTAAAGTAGATCCAAAATCTTCAACAGCCTTTATATCAGATACTCTAGACATAAGTGCTGTTCTAAGAGCTAATCTGCGTTCCTTACGATTCATATCAAGACTATAAGAACGTGGCTTCGGTCCAAAAATAATTCCACCACCAGGCCTTAAAGGTGTTCTGATTGATCCTTGACGAGCTCTTCCTGTTCCTTTCTGTTTGTATGGCTTTCTACCACCACCTCTTACTTCAGATCTTGTCAGAGTTGATGCAGTCCCTTGTCTTTTATTTGCAAGTTGCCTAAGAACTGCTCTATGGATTAAGTCTGCCGAAGAAGTTTCCTTGGCAACTGCTAATTCAAGAGTAACTTTGCCTGATTTTTTACCATCCCACTTAAGAGTTTCGAGTACTGTCATGATTTTTCACCTCCTTTTTTACCTACAACATTGTTTGGCTTAATGTTGACAATTGAGCCAGGCTTACCTGGGACAGAACCCTTAACTACAATTAAATTTTTCTGGTCATCAATTTTTAGAACTAACAGACCTTTCGTAGTTATCTGTTTCCCTCCATACCTTCCTGCCATTCTTTTCCCTGGATAAATTCTGCCTGGCGTTGTTCCTGCTCCTGTAGAACCTGGAGCTCTATGATTTTTTGAACCATGACTCATGGGACCTCTGCTAAAACCATGTCTTTTCTGATAACCAGCAAAACCTCTACCCATAGATTTACCACTAATATCAACTTTCTGGCCAACCTCAAAGTTTTTTACAGTGATTTGATTTCCAATTTCATAAGATGTAGTTTCTTCAACTCTATATTCTTTTAAATGCTTAAGAAGTTCTTCACCTGACTTTAATAAATGGCCTTTTTCAGGCTTACTTATATGCTTATCTTTCGACAAGCCATAACCTATTTGAACGGCAGTATAACCATCCAAAGCGGTTGTTTTCAATTGTGTGACTCGGCATGGCCCAGCCTCAATAAGAGTAACTGGTACAGAATTACCTTTGTCATCGAAAAGTTGGGACATGCCCAGTTTCTTTCCTAAAATTCCTATAGACATAAGACCTAAATTAGGCTAGCTCGTAATAATTTTTTTTATACCTAAACCATTTCAGTTCAAAGGTCTAGCTAAAAAAACTATTAATAAGGTTGAGACTTATCTAAAAACTTAGATAGTTTCTCATGGGATAAACCCACCTGAGTTTTTAACGAAACGCTAAAAATGTGAAATTTTGTAGAGGCTCGGCTAGCTTACGAGCTTAAAAATTCACTAAATTACAATTGTACATCATCAAGTACCATAAAATAAAATAAAATAGAAACAAAGGAATTTTTATGCCATTACTTCTCACAGGGAAAAAGTTTCATAACGATTTAAAAGCGAACAAATGTCTTGCAATCTTTGCTCCTCTTGAAGGTGGTTATGAAACTCGTCTTTTGAGAAGAATGAGAGCCAAGGGCTTTAAAACTTTTATAACCTCAGCCAGAGGGCTTGGAGATCCAGAAGTCTTCTTATTACAATTGCATGGGGTTAGGCCACCTCACCTTGGTCACCAAAACGTAGGGAAAAATGGAGCGCTCGGCGAAGTTCAACAAGTAATCCCACAAGCTTCTGAGTTATTCAATGTTAATGATAAAAATAAATTACTTTGGTTGTTAGAAGGTCAAGTATTGTCTCAATCAGAGTTAGAGAGCTTAATTGAGATTTGTACTAAAGACAACAAACTAACAATTGTTGTTGAAATGGGGGGTTCAAGAAAACTTGAATGGAAGTCACTAAATGATTATATTTTGGATGAATTTGAAAGTTAAATTGTTTGATTAAAACCAAGAATAAAAACGATATATGGATTAAGTTGATTTGTGGCGCAAGTAATGAAGATACTGTTGCTATCGAAGATTTATGTGCGATTTATACTGCTGCTGGCGTCGACTACATAGATGTTGCCGCTGAAGAATCGATAGTTAATGCAGCAAAAAAAGGAATCGAGTGGGCAGAAAAAATCTATAAAAATTCCCCTGGATTAATGATAAGCATTAGTGATGGTAATGATATCCACTTTCGTAAAGCAAAATTTGATCCATTAAGGTGTCCCCCTAATTGTCCAAGACCTTGTGAAAAAGTATGTCCCACCTTTGCAATTGATAATTCTGGTATTAAAGAGAATAAATGTTATGGATGTGGAAGATGCATAAGTAGTTGTCCCCTTAACCTAATTAGTGAATATGAATATAATTTGTCAAAAGATGATTTAGCATCAACACTTCAAAAAATAAAGCCTGATGCAGTAGAAATTCATACAGAAATCAATCGATTAGATTCTTTTACAAAAGTTGTAGGTATCCTTAAAAGTTCTGAAACGAAACTTGACAAGATATCTATCAGTTGTGGATTGAATCACTCTGTCAAAAAATCACAAGAGCCCGAAGATCTTTTGAAAGCTCTTTGGGAAAGATATGATATTCTCAACGAACTAAATATTCCCCTTATTTGGCAGCTAGATGGAAGGCCAATGTCTGGAGATCTTGCTCCAACAACAAGTAGAGATACCGTTAAGTTGTTTGAAAGAATCGGTTCAGATCTTCCACCAGGATTAATACAATTAGCAGGTGGGACAAATGAAAAAACTCATGAATTTTTGAAATCAAACAATCTTCCAGACGGAATAGCTTTTGGTAGTGCTGCAAGGAAAATTATGCAACCTATTATTGAATCTGCGCACAACAATAACAAAAGACTGTATGAGTATCCTGAAAGTATGGCTTTAGCAATCAAAAAAGCTAAGAAATTTCTAGAGCCATGGAAATCGAGCTAATTCAAATAATATTTTATTTTTCAAAACCTACTCCTTATTTTAAAAAATTTGTATTTTTTTGATAGAAAAAAATCTTTTGATGTATTAAACTAATAATTCAATGGGCCGTCGCCAAGTGGTAAGGCATCGGGTTTTGGTCTCGACATTCCTAGGTTCGAATCCTAGCGGCCCAGTCCTAACAATCAATTGGTGTCTGCTCAAAAAATATTTCTATTTGATTTTGATGGAGTTATAGTAGATGGAATGCATGAATATTGGCATAGTTCTTTGCTGGCATGTGAAAAATATTTAAATTCACCGCATATCTCTTTTAATCAAAACCTTTATCAAAAAGTACCAAATACTTTCAAAGAAATTAGACCTTTGGTTAAATATGGTTGGGAAATGGTTCTAATTGTTCACGAAATTATAAAAACAGAAAATTCAATAAAGAATCTTAATAAAGAGGATTTCATTAATAATTATCATCAAAATTGTCAGAGGATATTAAAAGATAATTCTTGGATTGCCAAAGATTTACAAAAAATATTAGATAAGTCCCGCACGTACCAAATTGAAAAAGATTTTGAAAGCTGGGTGAATTTACACAATCCATTTTTTGAAGTTATAAATTTTATGGAAGCATTAAGGAAAAGAGGAATAAAAACAGGAATAATAACAACAAAAGGGGAAATATTTGCAGAAAAAATTCTTGCCAAACTAAATATTTTTCCAGAATTTGTTTTTGGTTATGAATCGGGAACAAAAATCAAAATAGCGCAAAAGCTTTCTAAAACTTATGAAATTTTAGGTTTCATAGAAGATAGGAAAAAAACTCTAATTGACATCAAACAGAATTCAGAAACTTCCTATATTCCTTGCTTCCTAGCTGATTGGGGATATTTAAAAGATTCAGATAGATATAATTTAAGTAATGAAATTAAATTAATAAAATTAGTCAATCTAGAGAATTTAGTTGCAATTTAAAGATCGTCAGCTAGAGTACGAATGTACTATAGTTTGTATTTATGAAGTTTGGTTTAAATAAAAATTTCCAAATTTAGAATAATTACAAGAACTTTAATCGATAAAGCAAACAATGAGTCTTGAAGAAAAGAAAAAAACTGAGTCAACAGAAAAAGACAAGGCATTAAGTCTCGTCTTAGGTCAAATTGAAAGAAATTTTGGACGAGGATCAATAATGAGGCTTGGTGACGCATCAAGAATGAAAGTAGAAACAATATCTACTGGGGCACTCACCTTAGATTTAGCATTAGGAGGAGGCTATCCAAAAGGAAGAGTCGTAGAAGTCTACGGACCAGAAAGTTCAGGTAAAACTACATTAACGCTTCACGCGATTGCAGAGGTCCAAAAAAATGGGGGAGTAGCTGCATTTGTAGATGCTGAGCATGCACTTGATCCCGTTTATGCAGCCTCCTTAGGAGTTGATGTTGAAAATTTGTTAGTTTCACAACCAGATACAGGTGAAATGGCTCTAGAAATAGTTGACCAGCTTATAAGATCGAGTGCAGTAGATCTCGTAGTTGTTGATTCGGTTGCAGCACTCACTCCAAGAGCCGAGATAGAAGGAGAAATGGGAGATCACGTAATTGGAAGCCAAGCAAGACTAATGAGTCAAGCAATGAGAAAAATAACCGGAAATATTGGCAAATCTGGATGTACCGTAATATTCCTAAATCAATTACGCTTAAAAATCGGTGTTACATACGGCAATCCAGAAACAACTACAGGAGGAAATGCATTAAAATTTTATGCCTCAGTGAGACTTGATATCAGAAGAATTCAAACTCTTAAAAGAGGTACAGAAGAATACGGCATAAGAGCAAAAGTGAAAGTAGCAAAAAACAAAGTAGCTCCTCCATTTAGAATTGCAGAGTTTGATATTCTCTTCGGCAAGGGTATTAGTACAACAGGATGTTTATTAGATTTAGCTGAGGAGACTAACATCATAATAAGGCGAGGCGCTTGGTATAGTTATGAAGGAGAAAATATTGGACAAGGAAGAGATAATACAATTATTTGGCTTGATCAAAACTTAGAAATTAGAAATAAACTAGAATCTATGGTTAAAGAGAAATTAACAGAAGGCACTGAAGTCAGCTCTAATTCAATGAAAGTATTAAATAGCATTCCTGCCAATGCAACCGCTGTTAATGATATAAAAACAGTTGCTTAATGTTATAAAGAATCAGCCAGAGTCCACCACCCAGCAGCAGGACCTATAAATCTAACTAAAATCCATAAAATAACTAACCCTCCAATTCCAAACCAACTAGCTTTAATACTTAATTTAATCAGACTATCTCTTTGATTAATTGTTAAAGGAAGCCATTCAAATAATCTTTGGGAATTATCAGATTTAGTTTTATTATTATTTAGCTTTGGAGGTAAACCAAGTGTTTTACGTCTTTTTGCTTCTCCCATGTTTCTTTAGTTATTTAGAAAATCATAACCTAATCAAAAGGTAACATATAGTTAATTTGTTTTGAGGGTTGAATACTGTGTAAAAGTAATCTTCCCCAATATCTTTTCTTTGCTCTTCCGTCTAAGATTATTAACTTACCAGAATTCTTCCTTAAAGGTGATATAGATCTTTCTAATGTTAATATGGCCTGAGGAAGAAAGAAGTCTCTAAACCAATCTCGTGAAAGTTTTTTATTATGAGAAACTGTTATTGCATTAATAGGTTCTGACATATTTGGAATAGGAAGTAGAGGAATGATGATTTGATCTGGAATTTGTATTAAATAAGAATTCATAATCCACCAATCATAACTAGAACAAATAATTTGATTATTGCGAAAGGGAATTTTCTCTAGCAAGACCCTCTTCCCATACTTAGAAGCTAATTCTGTGGCAAGATTATTTTTCAAATAAATATCATCAGACAAAACTAAAGTTAACCCCTTTCTAAAAAGTATTAACTTTTTGCATTTATCTAAGATTGAATTTGTAAAAAGAGGACTATTGGGTAGCAACTGATTGGAAGGTATGTACAACGAAATCTTTTGCTCTTCATAATTACTCTTAAAATTAATGACCAAGTCAATATCTATACTTTGCTTTTTAAGGTACATTTGAAAAAAATTATCTTTTCTCAAAGCTGATAAAAAAACAAATTTATTATCAGCAAAAAATTCCTTAATTAGAGAAAGTTCATCTATTGGCTGCAAATACAAATTCCAGTCTAAATTTGTATTATTTAATTTTACCCAGCAGGCCCAACCTTGAGAGAAAGCGTTATTAACACTAAAAAATTTATCAGAAAAAGAAGAATTTTCATGAAAAAAGTTTGAAAAAAAAATAATTTCTTTTTCATCTAAATTGATATAACTATTTCCTAAAACCCTTCTCATTAAGAACTTTTCCTTAAGGCAATCATATAATTTGATAAATTTTTGATTTTTGGAATCTAATTCTTTAAAGTTTTTTGTCCAATCCTCCTTAATTAAAGAAATCCTAAAATGATTTTTAAGATCTTGTTTTATATCCTCAATTCCAGAATGAACTATTCGATGATTTCTAAGATTAAGAGAATTTGGATCATTAAGTAAATCTTGAATTGTTATCAAGCGAATTCGATGATTTGCAAAAATAATTTGATCATTTTTTAAAATAAATTCAAATCCAAGATTTCTTAATAAATAAATTTGAGAATTTTTTATAAATTGAATATTTTTTTCAGATAAAATAAAAGTTGAATTTTCTTCTTTTAAAAATAGAGAAATCAAAATAGGAGGTAACCAATAATGGGTAGAGAAAATTTCTGAATTAACTAGATATGTGGAATCATTTTCAATAGACTTCGAAACTAGTCGACCAAAAGAATATATGTGATCCCAATCAATACTTTGGCCTCCCAAAAATTTTTTCAAATATTGATGACTTAAAATTTCAAGCATTTATAATTAATTTAATTTCAAATACACACAAAATTTATGACTCTAATATACAAAAAATTGGTATCAATATAAGAAAGTCTCGAATTAATCAATCTATGAAAATTGGAATAGTAGGATTAGGTTTAATTGGCGGATCATTAGGATTAAAACTCCAAAGTTTAAACCATACAATTTATGGAATAGCAAATAATGAATTTAATGAAAAGAAAGCGAAAGAAAAAAAGCTTGCAAATTTTGTCAGCTGTGATCTGGGCTTATTAAAAGAATGTGAGCTCATAATTTTGGCATTGCCTATCAAAGATTTGATAAATCCATCTCAGCGATTAGTGGAATCAATTCCAAAAGAAACAATACTGACTGATGTAGGCTCTATTAAAGAACCAATAATCAACACATGGGAAAATTTACATCCTTTATTTGTTGGATCACATCCAATGGCAGGAACAGAAAAAAAAGGAGTTGATTCAGGTTTTGAAGGTCTTTTTAAAAATTCAAAATGGATTATCACCCCTACACAAAAGAGTAATTTAAATGCAGTAAGCACTCTTTCCGAGCTAATAAAATCAATGGATTGTGCAATTTGCCAAGCTTCGCCAAAAGAACATGATGAAGCAGTATCTCTAATTTCTCATTTACCTATATTTTTAGCTACAGCCCTAATAGAAACTGTAAATAAAAAAAATAACCAATCTTTATTAGATCTCACACAAAATCTTGCAGCTACAGGATTTACTGATACTTCGAGAGTTGGTGGTGGCAATGCCCAATTAGGCTTAGATTTAGCTATGAATAATCAGATTAATGTTCTAAATGCCATAAATAATTTTAAAAATAAACTGAATGTATTAGAGTCTCTCATAAAAGAAAAAAATTGGAATTTACTTTTCAACAAACTTTCTGAAGCAAAAGAAATTAGAGAAAATTTTATAGATTAAAATCAATACCTTTAGAAGCCAAAATTTGCCTTGAAACCATTAATGCAGACTGACTGACACCTGCAGTTCCCTCTCCTGGATAAATTGAATCCCCACATAACCATAAACCTTGAAATGGAGTCCTACTTGATAATCCAAATAAACCAAAAATATCTGGATTTTGACCGAGACCTCCAACTATTCCATTAGGTCTACCTGTCCATTTTTCAAATCCCAGTGGAGTTGCTAATTCCCTATGAAGCCAATTTTCACAAACGATATCAAATTGACGTTCCAATTCAAGCGATATTTTATTTAGGCAATCCTTTTTCCTCTTTAAATAATTTTGTTTATTTAAATTAAACCAATCTTGTGTCTTAGTAAAAATACTCGCTATTAACGTAACTTCACCTTTAGGCGCTCTTCCATCACCATCTTCGCTAATTGATACAAATAACGAACCAAATTCCTTCGATGCAAATTGATAATGATTGGAAGAAATATTTTTTTTAATATGTTCTTTTTTTAATGCTGAGTAAAAGACTACAGCTCCACTTGGATCAGGCAAACTAATAAGTCGCTTTTTATACCTTCTTTTTCTATTTAAAGGTACCTTCAAATGCTTTAGCAAAGATTGAGGGGGCACGGTATAAATCAAATCTTTTGCTTGGTAAACAAAAGAATTTTTTTTTGAATTAGCCGATATCTTCCAACACATATTTTGATCATCAAAATTTATAGAATGAACTTCTTGGCCAAAAATTAGATTAACTCCATTTTTACGCAATGAACTTTCTAAAGCTTCACTTAAAGACTGCATAGATTGTTTTAAATGCCATAAACCATGTGGCTCTTGACACATCTGAAGAACAGTAGAACCATATAATGCTGCAGTTTTATAAACATCCTCTTGAGAATAGAGTTTTAATTGAAGGTTTAAGAATTGAATCAAACGCTCATCTTTGGATAATCCACATATCCTCAATAAATCAAAAATAGTAGATTTAAGTAAGATACCTGTGACAATGTTTGACGGAACTAGTGCTTTAAGAAGTTGAGAAAAATCCCAAAAATTACTTATTGGCAATACTGGATTGTTATTAGCAAATATCCAATTACTTTGGTGTATGAGGGTACAAAGTTTCCAAAATCTACGACTTCCGGGGAATTGCATTTCTTGTTCAGCAATCCATTTATTTTTTTCATACCAAATAGGTATCGGCTTACCACCATCATTTAAATCAACAATGCAAGCAGGATCTAAAATAGTGGCTTCAGGGGATGGGACATCTAAAAAATCAAAAATTCTTGAATGTATTCCTCCTTTCTCCAAACCTGCAACTTGAGTTGCACCAACATCAAAAATATAATTCTTTCTTTTAAAAGTACCAGCACATCCTCCTGATTGAGTATGAGATTCTATTAAAGTTACTGATAATCCTTGCTTTGATAAAATCGCTGCAGAAGTTAGTCCTGCAATACCAGCACCAACAACAACAACTTCGGACTTTCTCATTAAAAATGCAAAAATTAAACCCCCTTGAAGTTAGCGAAATTTGTGATGAATTAGGAGAAACCTATCCAAAAAATGTTGAACAAGTACATGGGGGTAGTATTCATGGCGCATGGCAAATATCATTTACAAACAAGAAATTCTTTCTTAAAAGAAACGATAGAAATAAAAAATTACTTAAATTTGAAGAATCTTGTCTTCGAAATTTGCGAGAGTATATTAATCAAAAAAACTTAGTTATTCCTGAAGTTATTGCATATAAAGCCATCAATAATATAGAACTCCTTTTGGTTGAATGGATAGATATGCAAAACCTTGATCAAAAAAAACTTGGAAAAGGATTGGGAGAAATGCACTTGAATTCAAGTGAATCTAATCCAAAAATCTTTGGGTATCCGATTGAGGGTTTTATTGGGATAACAGAACAAAAGAAAGGATGGGAAAATAATTGGATAGATTGTTTTCTAAACTTACGAATAATACCTCAATTATCAATTCTTAAATCAAATTTCTTAGACAAAGAAACCATAAATAAAGTCAAAGAAAAAATTAAATCAGAATTGTTGAATCATAAACCAACAAATACGCTTGTTCATGGTGACTTATGGTCAGGAAATGTAGGAACAGAACAAAGTGGAAGGGGAGTAATATTTGACCCAGCATCTTGGTGGGCAGATAATGAAGTAGATATAGCTATGACAAAATTATTTGGAGGTTTTAGAAAAGAATTTTATGAAGAATATCATAAAATTTTTCCGATGAAAAAAGGTTTTGAAAAAAGAATTATTATTTATAATTTTTATCACATATTGAACCACGCCAATATGTTTGGAGGGTCATACTTTAATCAAGTAAAAGATTACGTAAAAGCAATACTTAATATGTAAACTTCAACTATCCTAAGTAAGTCTTTTTTAGGTTTTGCACCTTATCAAAAACTGCTTCACGATTTTCACTGGTGCGAAGATTCTGCCAGCTCCATTGACCAACGACAACAACTCCTAGTAATTCAAGTAAGCCGGGAAGAATCGGGAAAAAGTTAATCGTGTCAATAACAACTTTAATTATTATCTGAGCAATAACGACAACAGCAATAATGCCCGCTGCTTTACCGTATTTTCCCATTTGGGTCCAATCAACATTTCCTAGTGTTTCGTTGACTTTGCCCATTACATCAGAGTACTTCTCTGAAAAACTTTTAGTGTCGGCGTTTGTATCGGAGCCAGAGTCTTGATTTGACTCGGAAGTGTTGTCACTCATGAACATTCAGGCTGCAAATTATATATATGGCCAAACAGTATCGGAAAAAACGCCGGTTGACTACCTTTTTGTTGTGCAAAATTCCGAACCGAAACATTTTGTATTTTTTAGATGTGTTGGCATACAAAGTTTTTGTAGATATTTAAACTTAAAATTGATTTATAAAAACTTCACATTATTAACTAGTCCTAACAAAAACATTAATAAATTCGAGTAATAGTAAAAAATTAAAAGGCTAAAATTTTTATTTAAATTAATATATTTCTATAGCTTATTTTGCAAAATTTAAGAATAGATATGTCCAAAGATATCAAATTTAATTCCCTAAACAAAGATGAACAAGAAAGGTATCAAAAACATTTAAGACTCAAAGAAATAGGTTATGAGGGGCAACTAGATCTAAAAAACAGCTCAGTATTATGTATAGGAGCAGGCGGACTTGGTTCTCCTGTTTTGCTTCATCTAGCGGCAATAGGAATTGGAAAAATTGGAATATTAGATAACGATTACGTTGAGAAGTCTAATCTTCAAAGACAGATAATTCATGAAACAAATACTATTGGCAAGCTTAAGATTGATTCTGCCCGAGAAAGAATAGAAAAATTTAATCCTAATTCTGAATTATTAACATTTGCGGAGAGAATTAACCCTAATAATGCCTTGGAAATAATTCGAGAATTTGATGTTATTTGTGATTGCTCAGATAACTTTGGCACTAGATATTTGATAAATGATGCATGCCTCATACTAAATAAACCTCTAGTCTTTGGAAGTGTACAAGGCTTTGAAGGGCAAGTGAGTGTTTTTAACTTACATAAAGATAGTCCTAATTTAAGAGATTTACTTCCAGAATCACCTGCAAAAAATGCTGTCCCTAGTTGTGCAGAATATGGAGTTGTAGCTGTTTCAACAGGATTAATAGGAATTCTTCAAGTGAATGAGATTATCAAAATTATTTTAAAAAAAGGTGAAATTTTAGATGGGAAAATTTTGGTTCTTGATCTATTTAATATGAACATGAAAAAATTACATCTAAAAAGTGATCAGGTAAATAAGCGAATAAAAAATCTTAATCAGTTTATGGACTTTTATAGCGATGATGAATGTTTTGAGAAAAATAATGAAATCAACAGAATCAAAGCTAATGATTTCAATAACTTATACAAAGTAAACCCCAACAAGATTCTTTTAATTGACGTTAGGGAAAATGAAGAATTCTCTACTTCTTCAATAGAAGGTTCTGTATCAATCCCCCTAAGTCATTTGAACCAAGCTTCTGAGCTAGAATTTATTCAAAAAGAAAGTTTAATAAAAGAAGTTTTTACTATATGTAAATCGGGGAAACGTTCTGAAAAAGCTTCAAAAATCTTGTCTAGATTCAAAATTCAATCGAGATCAATTGAGGGTGGTATTGAAAAAGTAAAAAAAATATTATGCAATTAATATTTCGTCATAATATTTAGTAATCTACACCTCTTTTTAAATCAACTCCAACATTTGCATAATGCTTATGACAGACCATTTCAGAGTAAATATCCGCGAGTTCAAAGTATGAAGGTTCATTTTTACATCTCCCAGTAATAACTACTTCTGTCTCTGCCGGTTTTTTTAAGAGCGTTTGATGTATTGATTCGACTGGCAGCAGCTCTAAATCAACAGTTGGATTCAATTCATCCAAAATAATAGTTTTATACAAGCCACTCAAAATAGCAGCTTTAGCAATTTCCCATGCTCTTTCAGCCTCAACATAATCAATTGGTTGTTGCTGACCTCTCCATACGATCGCATCTCTGCCTGAGCGCAAATGATCTACCAAATGTGGGTAACTTTCTCTCAAAGCCTCTATAGCCGCATCTTCGGTATAACCATTACCACCTTTTAACCACTGTAATATTAAAACTCTATGACTTTTATCTTGAGATATTCCTTTACCAATAGCTTGAAGAGCCTTTCCAAGAGCACTTGTAGATTTACCTTTTCCTTCTCCTGTGTAAATCTCAATTCCACCATTACATCTCCTTTGTGCGGTGAGTATTGACAAGTCTCCTGTTAAACGTGATCTCATTTCTGAATGGAGTTGAGATATTCTTACCAAAGAGGGAGGGGCTGCCCTTCCTGTAATAATTATTTCCAGTCCATCAGGACGATTTTGAAGAGAATCAACTACTTCCTTGATATCAAGCATTCCTAAATCAAGAACTGGATTTAATTCATCTAGTACAACTACGGAATAAAGCGAACTAGCAATAGCTCCTTTGGCAATATTCCAACCTCTTTCAGCCTCGCCAATATCAAACTTTGTAACTTGGTCAGCGGTAAAGTATTCTGATCTTCCCGTCCTTACATGGTCAATCAAGTGTGGAAAGCCTCTTTGCAAGGCCTCTATAGCCGAATCCTCATCATATGGCCTCTCAGGACCTTTTAAGAATCTTAGAAGTAGAACTCTTGACTGTCTTTTTTCGCATATTCCTAACCCTATTGTCCTGAGCACAACACCCAAAGCTGCCTGACTTTTACCTTTACCTTCCCCATCATAAATATGTAATTGACCTTTTGATCTCTCTTGACTGTCACTTGCTGTGACAATTCCAATGCCTCTATTTCTACTTGTATTCGTCAATTGAACAAGATTAATTAATTTAATCTAAGATATAGTTAAAGATATTATTAAAAATTTAATAATAAATTCAACCTATTCATAGGTAATTTGAATTTTAAAGTAATTAGCATGTTCAATCAACTAGAATTTCTCTCTGATGAACAAAATGACAAGCTTTATACAATTAGAAAATATATTAAGAATCTTAATAGCGTTTGTATTGCTTATTCGGGGGGTGTAGACAGTACATTAGTAGCATCATTAGCATTCGAGCAATTAGGTAGCAAAGCCATTGCAATTACTGGCGTTTCTCCTGCATTAGCCAATACACTTCGTGAAGAAGCAAGGAGTCAAGCAAAATGGATTGGAGTGAAGCATTTAGAAATTAAAACATCAGAATTAGACCAAAAAAGTTACAGTAAAAACCCTAAGGACAGGTGCTTTGCATGTAAAAAAGAGCTTCATAAACATACAACCTACTTGTCTAAAAAACTTAATTACAAGATCGTTTTAGATGGGGTCAATCTGGATGATCTAAAAGATTACAGGCCAGGTATAGAAGCCTCAAAAAAAGCAGGAGTTGTTTCTCCACTTGCAAAATTTAAATTTTCAAAACAAGACATTAGGGATATATCAAGAGCATTAGGTTTTCCTTGGTGGGATAAACCTGCACAACCTTGCTTATCCTCAAGATTTCCTTATGGTCATGAAATAACTAGTGAGAGACTAAAAATGGTTGAGAAAGCAGAAGAATATCTTAAAAAAGGTGGTTTATCAGAGGTTAGAGTTAGATGTCAGGGTTCAACTGCAAGAATAGAAATTCCCCAAGATGAATTAAAACATTTTTTTAACAAATATAATTTTAGTGAATTAGTTCAATATTTTTCTAATTTAGGGTTTAATTGCACTAGCTTAGATCTTGAAGGACTAATAAGCGGAAAATTAAATAGATAAATATTGCATTAAACAACCGTTCTCATCTGTTTAAGAACTGCTACAGGTGGATTACGTTCAATAATACGCATGGAATGTTCTTCGGCCTGCAAAGCTTCAATCAAATATTGACTAGCAAGTTCTGGCAACATATTTTGACCACATGTAAAGATATCGACGGCAGAATAATTAGATTCAGGCCAAGTATGTATTGAAATGTGGGATTCAGCCAGTAATGCAATTGCAGTAACCCCCTGAGGATCGAATTTATTACTTATCAAATTCAGAACTGTTGCCTTTGCCAATTTGGCAGCTCTATTTAATGTACAGCGCAAAAAAGATTCGTCATTTAATTTTTCGTAATCACATCTATAAAGTTCCAACAAAAGGTGTTTACTTTTATGACTTAATTTGTGGTCATTACTAAACGAACCTAAAATTTGATTTTTTTTGTAGACTTCCATTAAAGAAATTTATATAAATACAAGATTAGCTAAAAATAGCTACTTTGAAAATTATAAGTGAATCATTTGCGAAGAGCCTAAGAAAGACTGATTAAATTTGTCTAGATGTGTGGCACTTATAAAACATTGACTATCTTTGCCAACAGAATTTAATAACAAATTTTGCCTAGTTATATCTAGTTCCGCCAAAACATCATCCAAAATAAGTATTGGAGGGACATTTAATGTTTTAGTTAATAAATCTAGTTCAGCCATTTTTAAAGCCAAGATAAAAGTTCTTTGCTGACCAGATGAACCATATTTTCTAACTGAAATATTATTAATTAGAAATTCAATATCATCACGATGAGGTCCAAAATTACATTTACCAGTCAATGCTTCGATTGAACGCTGATTTAATAGTTGTTCTGCTATTTTCTTACTAATAAATTCTTCTTCTTCTTCTTCTGGACTTATATTTTGTATTCCAGAAAGATAATTTATATCTATTTGCTCTTTAGATTTACTTAAATAATTATGCCAATATTCAACATATGGTTTTATTTTTAATAGAGCCCTTCTTCTGCGCCTAAAAATCCTTGTACCTATTATTGACATTTGAATATCAAAGCTTTCAACAATGTCTGAATATTGATAATTTGGTAAACTTTCTGAACGCCAAAAATGACTTCTTTGTTTTAAAAGCCTGTTAAATCTATTTATCAGGTCTAAATATACTGGTTCAAGCTGAGATACTACTTTATCAATCCATGTTCTTCGAAAACTAGGTTCACTTCTAACAATATCTATGTCATTAGAACAAAAACATACGCTCCGAATATAATTCTTTATTTCACTCTGCTTTTTCAAGATCGATTCATTGACATAAATTCTTTTAGGGCCTTTTCGGAATAAATTCAACTTTAAATCATCTTTAAAATCTATTTGTCCTATGACAACAGCCATATCACTATCATTTTCTATTAGATCTTTATCACTGAATGCTCTGTTTGATTTTAATTGACTTAAGAATTCAACCGATTCAAGTAAATTTGACTTACCAATACCATTACAACCAAGAACAATTGCTCTTTGCTCTATGAGATCAATTTCAAAACTTTTATGGTTCCGAAAATTTTTAATTTTTAATTTATTTAGAAAAATTTTTTTTGTGCACTCATTAATTAAATTAGCTAACTTTAAATTATTTAGATTTTCTTTAAAGAAATTGAAAAATTAAAGGGCATGTAGCTCAGTTGGATAGAGCATCAGATTCCGGTTCTGAGAGTCGGGGGTTCGAATCCCTCCATGCTCGTAAAATTATTTTTAAAGTTTAAGTCCCATTACTCTTATTCCGTTTGGATCTAGTATGAATCCAATTTCTTCTAAACTTTTAAATGAAGATACTGGAGCCTGCACAGAAATACTGCATCCAGGCATTTCTCTATTTATTTTCTCAAGAGTGACTTGAAGCAATATTGAATAATAAAGTTGCTGATTATTACCTGGAGCTGCACTTAAATTCCATAAGTTAGCATTCAATCCCCTGTCAGATGTAACCCTTACAAAGCCATATAATTTGTTTTTTAATTCACTCTGTATTGTGAAAAAGAAATTACTTTTCTGAATGGCATCAGAAAGAGGTTTTATTGGAAATGTCTCACAACCACAATTAGCTAAAAGTTTGTTAACTTCTCTAGCTGATGGAATCTGAGAAGAGTTAACAAAATAACCTTCTGGAAGAATAAGTTTTTTTTTAGAAAAATATTGCAATAATCAACCTGTATTTCTCATGCCAGCTGCTATCCCATTAATAGTTAAAAGTGCCCCCCTCAGTAGTTCACTTCTACTATAAGCTCTTCTAGATTCATCTTTGTCAATAAGAAACTCGCTAATTGGGGGTTGTCTGGTTTGATCTCTAAGTCTTCTGAGAAGTGACACTTGCAAAAATCCCAATGGAATTATTGTCTTATTTCTCAAGCTTACTGATGATTTTAAGTCTCTATCAGATTCAAGGAGCTTATTTTTACCAGTAATTTCAAGTATTAAAGATTTTGTAAGATTATATTCTTGAGAAATTACTTCAAAAATATCATCAAAAGAATCTTTATTTGCTTTACTTCCTAGAGTGTCAACATAATATCTAGCTACTTCCAGATCTACCTTAGATAAAGTCATTTCTACCTTGGATATAAGCATCCTGAAGAATGGCCATCTTTGATGCAGAACTCTTAATAATTCGATTTGTTGTGGGTCTGAATTTAATTCTGATGATAATGCAGTACCTACTCCAAACCAGCTTGGCAAAAGAAATCTACTTTGTGTCCAACCAAATACCCATGGAATAGCTCTTAAACTTGACAAATCTTTTGCCCCCTTTTTTCTTCTGGCAGGCCTGCTAGATATCTGTAATTTACTTATTTCTTCTATTGGCGTAACCTCTTGAAAGAAATTCAACAAATCAGGATTTTCATGTACTAATTTTCTGTAGTGAGTCCTAGATGTTTCTGCCAGCCTAGACATTAATTGGTTCCATTCTGGAGTTGCGTCAAGACTGTTATTTACCAAACTATTTTGAATGACCGCTGTAGTAACAGTTTCAAGATTGTATAAAGCCAGTTCTGGAAGACTATATTTAGAAGCTAACACTTCACCTTGTTCTGTTATTTTTATTCGCCCTTTTAAAGTACCGCTTGGTTGAGCCAATATTGCCTGATAAGCCGGTCCTCCCCCTCTACCTACAGAACCGCCTCTTCCATGAAAAAGTCTTAGCAATATGTTATTTCTACTTGCAAGATTTTGAAGAGCTATTTGGGCTCTATGAATTTCCCAATTACTAGAAACAAACCCCGAATCTTTATTGCTATCAGAATATCCAAGCATTAATTCTTGAAGAGGTCTAAAAGATTCTCCACTTTTTGGCAATAATGATCTATAAAAATCTAATTTAAACAAATTTTCCATTACTTCTGGTGCTCTTTTAAGATCTTCAACAGTTTCAAAAAGAGGAACGACTAATAATTTTGACTTTTGTGAATTTTGATCAATAAGTCCCATTTCTTTTGCCAGCAAAAGAACTTCAAGTAAATCAGACGCACTATGACTCATTGAAATGACATAAGAATGACAAATACGACTACCAAATTCTTGCTGGAGTCTCTTAACCATTTTAAAAACTGAAAAGGTTTCTTCTGTAGTTTTTGTCCAGTTGACATCAGAGGGAATTAAAGGCCTTTTGGTATTTAATTCGTCTATGAGCCATTTCATTTTCTCTGGCTCAGACATTTGATCATATTGCACAGATAAATCAAGATAATTTGTAAGCTCTTGTATAGCGTCACTATGCCTTGTACTTTCTTGACGAATATCTAAACTTGCTAAAGAAAAACCAAAAATATGAACCTGTGTAAGTAATGTATTAACTGCCTCGCAAGTTAAATCTGTACTAATCAGGCTATTTTTAATTAGTTCGAGGTCATAGGTAAATTCGTTTACTGATTTATAATATAAGTTTTCAATTTTATCTATATCTTTATTATCCATTTCTCCCTCTAAGTCAAATTTCCACCCATTTTCAGCTAATAAATTATTCCTTTCTTGTGTTAACCTTAATTTTTCTAAAATATAACTTAATTTCAATCTATAAGGTTCTGATCTGTATCTTGTCGCCCTGGCTTCATAAATTTCTGGGAACTTAACCCTATCTGTTTCCAATGACTCTAATAAAGAAGAACTTACTTGACTCCATTGCATTGAAACACTTAATTGATCTCTAAGATTAGATGTTGCAATAATATATCTTTCCAACATCAACTGCCTTTGGTAGCAAGCAGTTCTCCATGTTATCTCTGGAGTAACCGATGGATTACCATCCCTATCGGAGCCGACCCAAGAACCGAAGTTACAAAAAGATTCAGAAGGCATCTGAACATCTGGATAATTTTCGGTGAGTGCTTCAGCGATTCTACCTCTCAATTGAGGCATTGCATTAAATAAAACTTGCTGAAAATAATGCAAAGCATAATCCACTTCGTCTAAAACTGAAGGTTTAAATTGATGCAATTCATCTGTTCTCCACCATAGTCTTACTTCCTCTTTTAATTGAGTTTTTAGAGAATTTTTTTCTTCTTTTGTTAAAAATTGCTCAACCTGTATTTTTTTCAACAAATTTGCAACTCTGGTTTGCTTATGCCTAATCGTATGTCTTACTATCTCGGTCGGATGTGCAGTAAAAACTAAACGAATATCCATTTCCTGCAATAATGCCTCTAGTTTTCCTGGAGGTACATTTAATTTTCTCAGCCTATAAAATAATTCTCTAAAAGTTACTGGAGCATTTTGTCTGGCCAATGCTGGGGCAAAAGGATCTAGATTATCTGGCGATTTTTGAACATTCTTATTGGTAAAGCTTTGAATATATCTATCTTCCTCCACTCTTTGTTCCAAAATATTCAC
The DNA here is from genome assembly GCF_034093315.1 of Prochlorococcus sp. MIT 1314. Taxonomy (GTDB): domain Bacteria; phylum Cyanobacteriota; class Cyanobacteriia; order PCC-6307; family Cyanobiaceae; genus Prochlorococcus_A; species Prochlorococcus_A marinus_Y. Next base: position 1,001,426 of record NZ_CP139300.1, read on the forward strand.
TAGTTGAAAATATAATGAAAACGCCCTTGCTGCTGCTATGGATTCTGCCAAATCCATAGAATTTACAATATCAACTATTTCATTTTTAAAAGTTTTTGAACTATCACAATCCATTCGTTTTGAATAACTCAATTCTTTAAGCTGTATTAGTCTCTCTGCTTGATCATCAGGGCATTCTTCTCTGAGCACAGATTCCCATAAATCCTCTATTAAAAGACGATTTTTATCAAGTGGATCATTGTTACTTATCAGATCCACGTTATTATTTTTTATCTGTTGAAAGGAATTCATATTATTATTATGTCACAAGTAAAAAAGTTCAGATCAAATGTTTATTTAAATCATTAAACATCCTCTTCTTCACTCTTAATCATATCTTCGATAGCAATTTTCATTATCTGATCAATAGAAAGACCGTTTTTATATTGATTTATCCATTTCATAGATTGATTACCTTCGTCAAGCACTTTATAGATAGGTTTCAAAAGATGTTTCATACTAAATTTTTCTGCGGTGGATGATAAATCTGATAATAAATTTTTAATCCAATCTCTACAAATAATTTTTTTTCCATCTTGCCAGTGAATTAACTGTGAATTCAGACTTTCTTTAGCAGCATTAATTTCATTCTGATCACATATTTCTGATAATTCATCGATAGAAAATACACTAGCAGTCAAAGGATCTAAAGTATCCATATTATCAAAAAGATTTAAAATCCTTAGTTCTAGCATGGCTGTTATCCCTAATAGCAAATTAATATCATGAACAAAATCACAAATTCTTAATTCCAATCGATCAAGAATTAAAGGCCTTTGGGGACCATTTGGTCGGATTGAAGACCAAAAATGCCTAATATTTTGCATATTTTTATTAGCTATATTTTCTTCGATCCAATCGACATAGCTATTATGATTTACAAAAAAAGGTACTTTACTTGGTGTTTTGGGAAACTGAATCCATCTCTGAGAATGATTTTCCGTAATTTTATTATTTAAAAAAGGTGAGCTAGCACTTATTGAGAGATACAAAGCGGCTTCAGATCTTATCAGTCTTATGGCAGCAAAAAGCTTATCTAAGTTATCTATTCCTATATTTATGTGGACACTTGAGGTTGCGATAGAGATTCCATAATTATCTTGTATAAATTGATGATAAACATTTTCAATATCAGATCTTTGAAATTGAATATCGTGTTTAAAACAAAGCGTGGATGAAGGAATAATTGTTAAACCTTTATTGTTTAGCCATTGTCTTAAATTTTTTCTTGGAGTTCTTAATTTCTCGTATAAAAACTTATAGTCTTTTTCAGGTGTTGTTATATATTCAACATTCCTATTATCTGGCTCTTTCACAAAATTAGAAAAATGTTTTTCAATATCAGCGGAAACACCAATATGAGAATTTAAAGAACCTGTGAAAAGTTCAACCTCAAACCCCTTATAAAGATTATTGTTAATCATTTAATTATCCAAACAGGCTAATGCTTTTAGTATCCCCTTTGCTTTATTGATTGTCTCTTGATATTCATTTTCAGGAAAAGAATCAGCAACTATTCCAGCACCAGCTTGCACTGAAATATCATATTTTCCATCTTTTGAGGGTTTAACGATCATAGTTCTTATTGTTATTGCCGTATTTAATGCACCATTAATATCAATCGATCCGTAAACACCAGCATAAGGTCCTCTAGCATCTTTTTCAAAGTATTTTATCAATTGCATAGCTCTTATTTTTGGTGCACCAGTTACAGTTCCAGCGGGAAAACATGCCTTTAGTAAATCCCATACATCAGTATTTTTTTTTAAGATTCCCTCAACTTCACTAACTATATGCATAACATGTGAATATTTCTCAATAACCATTAAATCTTTGACCTCCACGGTACCAATTTCACAAACTCTTCCAAGATCATTTCTTCCAAGATCTATTAGCATTACATGCTCAGCTATCTCTTTTGGATCTTTTAATAAATCTTTTTCTAATTTAAGATCTTGCTGATGATCAATACCTCTAGGTCTTGTACCAGCTATTGGTCTCAAGTTTGCAACAATCTGATTATCTTTATTCTTTTCAGCTTTAACCATTACTTCAGGACTGGAACCAATAAGATACCATGAGCCAAAATCAAAAAATGACATATATGGAGAGGGATTAACCATCCTCAAACTTCTATATAAATTAAAAGGTTCATTATTGACTTTAGTGTGAAATCTCTGACTTATAACTATTTGGAAGATATCTCCTTTTCTTATATATTCTTTTGCAGAGAGAACTGCATCCTCAAAATCTTTTTTCTTCCAATTACTTTTAAGATCTAAATTCAAATTCTCATTTTCATTCCAATCTAAGAACTCACTTTCTTTTAGAGGAACTTTCATTAAATTTCTAGTTTTCTGAAGTTTAGAAATTGCGTTTAGATAAACTTCTTCAATAGAAAATTCTTTTAAAGAACTTGTATCTGCGTAGACCACTGCGGTTATGCATCTTTTAATTTGATCAAAAATAACTAACTGATCAAAAAACATCCAAGAGCCATAAGGAATATTCTTTTCTTGAATTTCATTTATTGGAACGCTTGGTTCTATTCGATTAATTAATTCATAACCCCAAGAACCATATAATTGTCCAATTGATGGAAAGTTATCAAGCATGGATGATTTATATTCCTTTGTCCAATTTCTTAAAATATCAAAGGGATCACCTTTATAAATTTCCTTTTTTCCATTATTCCAAGTTTTAACTATTTCTTCTCGATAAGAAATTGCTTCCCAAAGAGGTTTAGTAGCAACAATACTCCATCTTCCCAAATTCTCTCCGCCTTCTACAGATTCAAGAAAAACACCATGAGAATCTTTATCTGATAATTTTAACCAAGTCGATAATGGAGTCTCTAAATCTGCTGGCCAAGTTTGGGTGATAGGTATAAAATTTTTACCTTCTTTGTGTGCCTTTAAAAAACTATCTTTCTGTGAGCTGATCATACTAATAATGTCAACCCAAATTATAATTATATTCGTCTTTTATATCAACTTTGAGAAATTTAATCAAAAGTATTCTTAGTTGTAAATTTCAACCCAGCTGGATTAGGATTCTCACCTATTCTCCTTGGGTTATGGCCAACTTTTTCTCTACCCTCATTTACTTTCTCAGGGAAAACACCATCTTTTGGATGTAAGAATTCAATATCACCACCCGGGAAGATTCTGTAGATTTTGAAGTCCTCAATTCTTGGTTTGAAAGCTCGTAATTGTGTACCTAGTGCAAGACATTGTTCTTTTCTTGCAAAGTACATTAAATTATCACCTTCGTGCATAATAGCAGCACCACCAGTGGGTAATTCAAATGCTTGTTCTTTTGAACTATTCCATACAATTGCATATTTTTCTTCTGTTTCTGCTGAGTTTAATAAACCCCCAGTACTTCCTATATGCTTTGGAAATTGACCAACTAAAGTTTCCGTCATCCTAGATTTTGAGTTATTTATAATAAGAAATTAGCATTCATATTTTACAAAATTCAAAATTTGCAAGAAAGTTTCTACATTATTTAATAAATGTAGAAGTTTTTTGTCCTTTCATTTTGAATCTGAAATCGGGAAAAATACTGTCAAACCTGTATCACGCCTTTGTGTAACACGCCCTCCTAAGCTAGCCAATAACTTTTGAGTTGCATTTTGACTTAATTGTAAACTACCCGTTTGAGGGTTCCAATTTAAAACAGGACCTATATCAGAACCATTTTCCTTTTTTAATATTTCTTTTTGATTACTATCTAATTTTTGTACTTTTAGTTGAAGTTTGAGTTTTTGGCCGGCTGGTCTTAATTCTAAAATCAATGTACTACCCTCTTTCAATCCTCTAGTATTCTTATCAATTAATCCCCTTAACATTAATTCTAATTTTTCAGAATCACTCAAAATTTGCGGAAGTTGACTAGGGATATCGATCTTTAAAGAAATGCCACGTCGATTTAATTGTTTATGCCATAGTGGAGCAAGTTTTTTAAAAATTTCAGCTAAATTAATTTTTACCAAGTTATTTAACGTAGAAACTTCATTACTTACTAATTCTGCAGCATTAAAAATTAAACCGAACCTATCAATTTGTTCATTACATTCATTATCTATTTGAATTAAACGATTTCTCATTGATTCATCCATATTATATTTTTTTAAAGTAGAACTTATTAGGGTTCTTATAGTGGCTAAAGGAGTTCTTACTTCATGAGAAATTGCACTTAACAATTTTGCTTCAGTTATTTGTATATTTTTTATATCGTTTTCCAAAGAATTGTATATATTATGGTTTGATCCCAAGCTTGCCAATTTTGCCGATAATATTGGCCAAAAAATTTTCTCAAATTGATTATTAATATTAAGATTACCTAAATTATTTATTGCATTAAGGAATCTATCTCCTTCTTCATAATTTTCTTGTTTTAATTTCGCATGCATTAATTCAATTGAAATTTTTAAGCTTTCTTTGTCACATTTCATTAATAGGATTTTCTTATCTTTTTCTCCTGCAATTGATAAAATGCATTGAAAATTTGGAGTAATTATCATTAAAAAAGGTTCATAACCATCCTTCTGACTGAGATTCAAAACTTTATAATTACTGACAAAATCAAGATCTTTTTTAATCTTAGTTGAATTATTGGGTGGCAAAAAACCTGCATTATCTTTTTGAAAGTATGGAAATCCCAACGGTGACCACACCCAACCATGAAGTTGATTGAAAATTTTTTTATCATTAAGAGCTGGCAAAGGAGAAGCAACCCAAACGCCTCCAAGTTTGTAATTTTGAGAAAGAAAATCTTTTTGAATAACTTCTAAAGCAGCCCACCACATTCTTCTAGAGGTAACATCATCAACATGTATAGTGTGAACTCCTTTAATCAAAAGGTCTTGAATTTCTTTTATAGTAATTTGTGATTTCATCAACTTCTTAAAGATCTAGAACGTTTGAATATAGATAAGACAAATCCAAGAGATATAAAATTAATAACCAAAGATGTTCTACCATAACTCATAAAAGGAAGAGGTATGCCAGTAACTGGTCCTAAGCCAATGGTCATAAATAAGTTAATAATTATTTGGAATAAAAAAGTTGCAGCGATCCCAATAACTATTAGAGATTCAAAATCAGTTCTAGCATTTTTTGCAATGTTAATAAGTTTTTTAATCAAACTAAAAAATAAAAATAAAACTATTATGCATCCCAAAAAACCCAACTCTTCACCTAGAGCACTGAATATAAAATCAGTATGTTGTTCGGGTATAAATTGCAAATTAGTCAACTTACCTTGTAACAAACCAGTCCCAAAAAAACCTCCCGAACCAATTGCAATTTTACTCTGTAACAAATGATATCCACCACCTAATGGATCTCTATTAGGATCTAAAAATAAAACTAATCGATCTTTTTGATATTCTTTAAGGCCATTTTGCCACAAAATTGGTGTCAATTTTGCCCCCAATAAATGAAAAAATATAGCAACAACAGAAAAAATAATTTTCTTTTTCGAAGATCTATAAGCAAGATATCCTATAAATGGAATCCAGAAAATAAGAACAGTTGGTAAAATTAAATACAATATAGAAGTAACAATAAATAAAACTAATATCAAAATCCACTCTATTGGCATTTGCGACCAATACAGCATCACACCTGTAAAAACAAATAAAACCAAAGAAGTGCCTAAGTCTGGTTGAAAGAAAATTAATAACCAAGGAATAATAACTACTAATAAGGGCAATAATAAATCTTTTATTGTTGAAATTGTTTTTTTGTCGAGAACTAAAGCAAGAGTTAATACAGTACTCAATTTAGCTACTTCTGAAGGTTGAAAGGAAAAAATTCCAAAGCTTAGCCATCTTTGAGCTCCAGAAACTGAGATCCCCAAAAAATAAATTAGAAATAAGCATATTAAAGTACACAAATAGAATGGTATCAAATACTTTCTAAGTCTCTCTAAAGGTATATGAGAAATAAAAAATGCCAAAAAATAACCTAAAATACCAGTTAAGATGTGACTTAAATAATTAGATACTAAAAAATCACCCTGAATACTTTTTATTAAAAAACCTGAAATAATAACTAAAAATAGGGGGATCAAAAGTAGAGGAGACAATAAAAATCGTTTACTAAACTTATCTTTTTTTCGAAAAAATCCTCTCTTATTTAATAAAAAAATACCCCTAAACATCAACTATTTATTAACAAATTGATTTTTAATTAATTGAGCTAAATTCTCAAATTCAATAGAACTTTCTTTATTTGGCTGGCTTATTGAAATTGGTATTCCTTTATTGCTGTCATCCACAAGAGGAATTTCAATAGGAATTTGAGCTAATAAGGGTAAATCATTTTCTTTAGCTAATGTTTGACCACCACCTTTACCAAAAATTTCATATTTTTTACTTGGCATATCTGGCGGAATAAATACTGACATATTTTCTACAATTCCCAATAAGGGTACACCAAGTTGTTTAAACATTGCTAATCCCCGCCTTGCATCTTGCAAAGATACTTGTTGTGGAGTAGTAACGACAATAGCTCCAGAAATAGGCACGGATTGAGAAAGAGAAATTTGAGCATCTCCTGTTCCTGGAGGTAAGTCAATAACCAAAAAATCAAGATTATTCCATTCAACTTGGTAAAGAAATTGACGGATAATGCTATTTAGCATTGGTCCTCTCCATATAACTGGCTGACCTTCTTCTATAAGAAAACCCATTGATACTAATGAAATTCCATATTTATTTATTGGTATTAATCTTTGATCATTACCACTACCCTCTGTAACCTTAGGATTCTGTTCAGCAACACCCATCATTGAGGGAGTATTAGGTCCATATATATCCGCATCCAGTAAACCAGTTTTTAATCCTAATTTAGCTAAAGAACAAGCAAGATTAACTGCAATCGTACTTTTTCCAACTCCACCTTTGCCGCTGCTAACAGCGATGATATGTCGAATGCCGTCAATCCGCTGCAACGCAGGCCCATCACTAACAGTGTTGGATTCTGTTTTGGAAAGATTATTATCTATCTCTATTTGAACATCGTTAATATCTTCAAAATCAAGTAGTATTTTTCGAACCTCGTTTACAATTCTATCTCTCTGAGAATTTGCGAATGATGGCAATGATAGTGTTACGATTACTCTTGGTGTGGTTACTCGTACGTTTTTGATCCAAGCTAATTCAATTACATTTTTCTTTGATCCAGCATCTAGAACCTTTTGTAAAGCTAAATTCGCATCTTCTATTGTGGTCATTAAATTTTTAAATATTTTGACAAGGTAGTCGACAGTTTAAAAGATTAAGAACTATGTCGAACTATCAAATAATAAGAAATAAGCCCCCCTTAAGAGAAATTATAAAGGGAAACTTATAATTAACCAAAAAACTTTTTTCTTCAATATTTACTAAATATATGTTCAAAGAACCTCCTAAAAACTCTAGAGAAGACACTAAAAATCTCTTATTAACTCTACAAGACAAGATTTGTTCCGGACTTGAAAATGTTGATGGCAAAGGAAAATTCACCGAAGAATCTTGGCTAAGAGACGAAGGAGGCGGTGGGAGATCAAGAGTATTGAAAAACGGTTCTATTTTTGAGCAAGCAGGAGTAAACTTCTCTGAAGTACAGGGAAAAGAATTACCTCAATCAATCATCTCTCAGAGGCCAGAAGCAAAAGGTCATGAATGGTTTGCGACAGGAACCTCTATGGTATTGCATCCTGAGAATCCTTATATTCCTACAGTTCATCTAAATTATCGGTATTTTGAAGCTGGTCCTGTTTGGTGGTTTGGCGGAGGTGCAGACTTAACTCCTTTTTATCCTTATCTTTCTGATGTGAGAAATTTTCATAAAGAGCATAAAAAAGCTTGTGAAAAAGTTGATAAAGATTTACATAAAGTTTTCAAACCATGGTGTGATGAATATTTCTTCTTGAAGCACAGAAATGAATCTAGAGGCATAGGAGGTATTTTTTATGATTATCAAGATGGTTCAGGCAATATTTATAGAGGAAATAATCACAATGGAGAGGCATCAAAAGCTTCAAAAAATATTGGCAAACCTAATTTAAATTGGGATAATTTATTTTCATTAGCCGAAAACTGTGGACAGGCATTCCTGCCTTCATATCTGCCCATTATTGAAAAAAGAGTTAATCAAACATATACATCTAAGGAAAGAGAATTTCAGTTATATAGAAGAGGTAGATATGTAGAATTCAATTTAGTTTGGGATAGAGGTACGATTTTTGGATTACAAACAAACGGTAGAACTGAATCCATACTAATGTCATTGCCACCTTTAGCCAGATGGGAATATGGATATAAAGCTAAAAAGGGTTCTCGAGAGGAATTTCTAACGTCAATTTTCACAAAGCCCCAAGATTGGTTAAATGATAAAGATTTAGAAAAATTCTGTATGGAAAATAATATTTTTGATTAAACCATTATCAAACTCCTTATGAGTTGATTTTAAATAGGAGTTTTAAATAAAGAACCGTCACTTTTTAATTGAAGTTTTTCTCCAAGTTCATTTTCTAAAGAGATTAATTCATCCCTATGCGCTCTTAAGCGCATTAAAGTTGAATCATTTTCATTTTCATTAATCAATCTTAATTCAAATTTTTCCTCTCTTGCTGATTTTTTAAAATAAACCATACCAGACACAGGTCCACCAACTAATCCTAAAAGGATAGGCCACCAACCTAATTCAGGATATATTTGAATAATTACTAATCCCAAAGCGCAAGATCCAAAACCGCCAAGAAAACCTAAAAAAATTGCTAAAAATTTACTAGAAACAACTTGTCCCTTAAATATTAAAATTCTTTGTTCAAAATCTCCTCCCGTTTGCTTCCATCCCCTTAAATTCAGCCATTCATATAAACCATTCAAAACCTTAACTGGTTTTTGAGAAGATGAAATCTCAACTATCGTTGTTCTATCTTTACTTGAAGCTCTAAGAAAGAAAAATAATCCTATAGCGAGAAGAATTGTCAGTAGTAATGTTGAATTTAAGGAATAGGACATTAAATGAATTTCTTTATAATTACTCGAGAATAAAAATTAAAGTTACATCATATTATAATTTTTTAGATTTATTCTGTAAAATAAATTTATTAGATAAAAAAACTTAATTAAGTGAATATCTAAGAAATATCGCAAATCTTATATGGCTCTAAATACTTATGAATATGAGTAGTAAAAATATAAATATTGATTTTCTATATAATGATTTAAACGAAGATTTATATAAACTTTATAGAAATTCATCCTACCTAGCTATTGATACTGAAGCAATGGGTTTGATTCATGGAAGAGATAGATTGTGTTTAGTACAAATATGTAATGAATTTAAAAAAACATCTTGTATAAAAATCGAACTTAATACTAATTCTTCTCCTCATTTAAAAGCACTGCTTGAAAATGAAAAAATTACTAAAATCTTCCACTATGCAAGATTTGATTTAGCAGCACTAAAATGCAATCTTGGAATTAATACAAAAAATATTTTTTGTACAAAAATTGCTAGTAAGTTGGCAAGAACATATACAAATAAACATGGCTTAAAAGATTTAATAAATGAATTATTAGGTATAGAATTAGACAAAAGCGCACAAAGTAGTGATTGGGGTAGCAATGAAGATTTAACGATCAATCAATTAGATTATGCAGCAAATGATGTTAGATATTTAATTGAAGCCATGCATAAATTAAAAGTTATCTTACAGAGAGAAAATAGATATGAGTTAGCGAAAAAGTGTTTCAAAACAGTATCTGTGCATGCTGACTTAGACATTTTAAGATTTTCAAATATATTTGAACATTAAAATCAATCTTCAGTTAAAAAATTATCTTCACCATCAAGAGTTTCCATAAGCTTATCAAGTATCCTTGATGAACTTAATTTATCCTCTGCATTTTTTTCACAACTTTCTAAGAGATTTTGCGCAACTTGTATTTTTTCTTGAATAGTTTTAGAGCCTTCTTTTGCAATTTGAATTTCTACTTTCTTCTTAGCAGAAGATAAGCTTATACTCATAAGCTTCGCAATCTCTGCACAAATTTTCAGATATTGCCTATCATTTATTGGATACATAAAAAAAATTTAAAACGCAAGTGCCATTTACTAAGATAACAAATGAAAGATTATAGAATCTACAATTTTCTTGCTAGCGCCAGATTGGCCCATTCTTTTTTTTCCAATTTTCGCTTGCTCCAATCTATAAACTTTTTTTCTCAACAGTAACCTTAAACGTTTTAAAAGAATTTTTTTATTCTTGCAAACTAAAACACTACCTCCTAATAATCGAGATTGCCTTTTTGCAAATGATTTTGTGAATTGTGGCCCTGATCCTGGAAGAGAAAGAGATGGAATCCCTAGGCCAGCAATTTGTTCTGTAGCAGTTCCTGCATTAGACAAGCCAACATCTGCCATGGAGGCCCATAAATCGAATTGGCCTTTTCCAATCAATATATATTGTTCTCTCTTTTTCCATACTGAATCTTCATGAATCAAAAATTTGACTTTACTCTGTTTTTTAAAACCATGTTTGTTTAAATAACTTTGAATGTTAATCAAATTAGCATTAATACTCAAAGGCAAAAGTATTACCAAATCCTTAGGTAAATTAAAATCTTGCAAACAATCCAGAAAATTATCAAGATTCTTTAATGCTTCTGGGTATCTACTTCCAATTAACAAAATTATCCTTTTGAAAGCAATAATATTTGATATCTTTTCATTTTTTTTAGATACAAAGTCCATCATTGGATTACCCAAATATTTTGCAGGAATATTTTTTTTATTCAAATTATTAGCTGTGATTTTATCTCTCATAATTAAATTTTTACATCTTGGAGATGTCATTAAAAACATTTCCCATGGGTCCCATTCCGAACCCTTCAACTTATGATAAACATCGCTTAAAGCCCAACCCGGTCTACTACTCCACGTGTGATCACTTTTGGGAGTCCCAACAAAACTGAATTCACATTCTGAACACCAAGCAAAAAATAATGGTAGAAAATCTCCCACTGCAATAATTTTGCAGTTATGTTTTGACTTTCGTTTTACAATTAAAAAATTTCTTAAATTATCAATTAAAAATCCTGAAAACAAATCAAGTACAAATCCCTTCAGGCTTTGATTACTAAAACCTCCACTAGGCAGCTCTTTTAAATATCCTATTTTACGAAAATTCTTTGATTGTAAGGAATTAAATACATCTCCATTTCCTACTAAAGGCAAAACTTCAATATTTTTATTTTTTATTTTTTTTAATAATCTTTTGATTATTTCTAATGCAATTACATCTTCTCCATGGCCATTGCATATAAATAATAGAGAATGAGTCACCTTACTGTTAAGATCAGTAAAAGATTCAATTGAATCTTTTTCGGCGGCATGGCCAAGTGGTAAGGCAGAGGATTGCAAATCCTTTATCCCCAGTTCGAATCTGGGTGCCGCCTTTTTTAAATTAGTAAATAATTTCGCTGTAAAGCGTTCCAAGCACAAGAGTTTATTGTAGCGATTATTAATACTCAAGACGTTTAAAAATGGGCAGTAAGTTACCTAATAAATTATCAGGTTTTTTGATCCTTTGATATGCCTATATGCTTGAAAGTATGATATCTTCAATCGAGAATTTATTAAACAATTACTTTCCTATTTGTGAACCCACACCTTGCTTGAGTTCCTTTTGATATGCCTCTTTGCTTGAGAGTAAGATCTCGTTAATCGAGAATTTATTAAATAATGACTTTCCTATTTGTGAACCCAAACCTTTGTTATTGAGTTCCTTTTGATATGCCTCTTTGCTTGAGAGTAAGATCTCGTTAATCGAGAATTTATTAAATAATGACTTCCCTATTTGTGAAACTACATCTTTATTATTGAGTTCCTTTTGATATGCCTCTTTAGTTGAGAGTAAGATCTCGTTAATCGAGAATTTATTTAACAATGACATTCTTATTTGTGAAAATTGCTTTGTAGATGATCACTTAAGTTCTCAATTCTTTTATAACGCATAGCAACTTAGACTTCAACTGTGTGAGATCTTTTTTAAAAATCTATATACCTGACTTTGGCAATTATCTTCATTGCGTTCTCTTCCAAAACTCTTTTCATGATAATTGCATCTGCACTGTATTTTCTTCAATCTTTTGTATTCCTGATTCAAGGTTTCCTCCCCTATTCATTAGGGGGACACTTTAGAGATACCAGTTAATATCATTTACCGCCCGAAATTCCTTACGAATACGTTAATTAAGAGCAAAAATAAGCACTAAGAATAACCCTTATGGGCGGTAAGCGGGCGGTAAGTTTTTAATTTGTATCGCTGAAAAAGTAGTTATAGTTTCAATTCTAAGTATTCATACCCTAATTCGAATCTGGGTGGCGCCTTCCTTAATTTGTTTAAGCATTTAATTATAAAGTTTTAGAAAAACCTCAATTTTAAGTAAAGGGTAAACAATTTCAATTATTTATTGATATGTAGAAAATAATATTTTATTCATTATTTTCGATATAAATCTAAACTATTTTAGTAATCATTATCTGCCACACACATTCCTAAACATCTGATGCCATTTGATGCTGTCCTTTTGCAATGATTACATAAAATAAAATCTTTATTTGAAGAAAGCTTAACTTTTGAACTATTTTGAACCTTTAAACTTATTAACTCTTTTTTTGAATCAAATAGAGCCATTCTTAGAGTCATCACTTGAGTCGATACTAACAACTAGTGAAGCATTTGTGTTGGAAGAGGGGATATCCATAATTTTTACAGTTTCTTTAGGCTCATCAATAATTTGATTTTCTTCAACGCTTTCATCAACTGCACATGCTTCAAGAGCTTCTCGAAGTAGTGAATCAAAAGTTGCTCCTGGCAATCTATGTCTAGCAACCTCAAGAAAAGTTCTCGGTAAAGATTCAGAAGCGGCATCTCTCAAAGCAGGATTATTTTTTCTATGTTCTTGTTCTTCTTCTATGGATTTAATAAACCTAAGTGTTACATCTCTTTTGGTAGATGCTTTTATCAGCGTGTCATTTTCAGGATTGCTAATATTAGGCTCATTTTCAAGATCGCTAAGTCTTTTTTCCAAACTATTTAAAACTTCATTAGCTTCTTTGCTGATATGAGCTAATTGACCATCGGACAAATTAGGTAAATCAGCCACAAAAACCTTCCCATGATCCCTAAGTGTCAAAAAAGTAGGTCTTGGACCTTGAGACTGTCTACCACCAAAATCAGAATTATTACCTATTGGTCTTTTTGGAGGTGTAGGACCCGCTGAACTACGTCTACGTGTAATTCTTTTATTATTTGCAAAAGGCATTGAATTAAAGGTTAAATCTTAATACTTAAACTTCCGATATAACTCGGCGGTGATTTTATTATATTACATCTAACTTTTTCATTTGTGTATAAAAAAAATTTTTTAAACTTCAATCAAAATAGATGAACAAAAAATTAAGTTAAAATTTCAGGCAAAAATTTACTAATTTTTGAATCGTTTTTGTACACTATCTTTCCAATCTCCCAACTATCGATATCATGATCTTTACAAATATTTAATATTGAATTTTTAAATTGTTTATCAATTATTAAACAAAATCCGACTCCAAGATTGAAAGTATTCCAAAAGTCTTTTTCAGGAATCTTCCCTTCTTTTTTTAGAAATCTAAATAAAAATGGTATATCCCAAGAATTGGTATCGATATAAGGTATAAAATCAGAAGGAATGCATCTTGGTAGATTCTCTGGAATTCCTCCACCAGTAATATGAGACATTGCCTTAATTTCTATCTTTTCAGATAATATTTGGTCAATAACATTATTGTAAATTGTTGTAGGTTTCAATAACTCATCATAAAAATTTAAGTTTGAAACTTTTTCATATTCTTTCTCAATTTGATTATTATTTTGAATTATTTTTCTTACTAAACTAAAGCCGTTACTATGTACTCCATTACTTTCTAACGCAATTATTAAATCATTTTCTGATACTTTATTACCATTAATAAGTTTGTCCTCCTCAACTATTCCCACACAGAATCCTGCCAAATCATACTTATTCTTTGAATAGAATCCAGGCATTTCAGCAGTTTCTCCACCTAGTAATGAACATTTATTTTGTCCACAAGCATAGGAAATGCCTTTAACAACCTGCAATAATTGTTTTTTATCAAGCCTACCAGTAGCAATATAATCAAGAAAAAATAAAGGTTTTGCACCGCTAGTAATAATATCATTCATGCACATAGCAACCAAATCAATTCCAACCTCAAAGTGGAAGTTTTTATTTTGGGCTAATTCTAATTTTGTTCCAACACCATCAGTGCCTGAAACCAGGACTGGTTTTTTAAAAGTATCGATAGGAACTCTAAATAAACCTCCGAACCCACCAATACCTTCAATCACATTAGATGTATGCGTTTTTTCCACTGCCTGTTTAATTTCGCCAACAAATTCTCGCCCAGCTTCTACATCAACACCTGATGTTTTATAATCCATGAAATAAAAATGATAGACTTTCCTTATATAGATATTCCTCCTAAGATTGCTTTTGTCCAGTAATTAATTATCAAATAGATTTATTTTTTAAAACAAAGTGAAGAAAGTAATCATAAGGAAAAATGAAGAAATAGAGAATTGGAGGAGAAATATAAATAGTGATATTAACTTCATTCCAACAATGGGTAATCTCCATAATGGGCATACAAAACTAATATCAACAGCAAAAAAAGACAATTCCAACGTTAATTTAGTAAGTATTTTTATTAATCCACTTCAATTTGATAACAAATCAGATTTAGAAAATTATCCTAAAACAATTGACAACGATATTAAAATCGCCTTTTCACATGGAGCAGATGCCATCTTCATCCCAAGTAATGAAGATATATATCCACCGAATAATAAGAATATTAAATTCCTTAAAGCTTCTATAGAGTTATCTTCGGCATTATGTGGATTGAATCGAATTGGACATTTTGATGGCGTTTGTACTGTAATTTATAGATTATTGAATCTTGTCAAGCCAAAAAACCTTTATTTAGGCGAAAAAGATTGGCAACAACTAGTAATATTAAAGAATCTTGTCATAACAAAGAAATTAAATATAGCTATTAAATCTATTCCTACTCAGAGAGATTTTGATGGAATTCCTTTGAGTTCTCGTAATGTACATCTATCAAAAAACGAAAGAGAATTAGTTCGATTGTTTTCAAATCACTTATTACTAGCGAAAAAGAAATTTAAACAGGAAAAAAAAATTAATATAAAAGAAATAATTAAAAAGCTTTCAGCAGAAAAAATTTCAATTGAATATTTAGAACATTTGCACCCTTATACCCTTAAAAACACAGAAGATGAGGATAATATTTCAATTCTGGCTGGTGCGATAAGATGTGGAGAGACAAGATTAATTGATCACGTTTTTCTAATGAAAAGAAGCCCAATTATTGCAATTGATGGACCTGCCGGGTCAGGTAAAAGTACTGTTACAAAGTTAATAGCGAAGAAACTTAAACTTTTATATTTAGATACTGGAGCAATGTATAGGGCATTGAGTTGGCTTTTAATAAAAGAAAATATTGATTATAAAAAAGAACAAGAATTGAATAATATTCTTAAAGATATATCTATTATTTTCAAATCAAATGCAAATGCACATCAGGATGTTTTTATTAATAACTACTGCGTTACTGAAGAAATTCGGTCGCAAGAAATAAGTGCCATAGTCTCTAAAATATCCTCACTTAAAGAAGTTAGAAAATTCTTAGTAGAAGAACAAAGAAAAATTGGAGAATCAGGCGGACTTGTAGCTGAGGGCAGAGATATAGGAACTACTGTCTTCCCTGATGCAGAACTTAAAATATTTTTAACTGCAAGCATTGATGAAAGAGCAAAAAGAAGAAAGTCTGACAAACAAAGTAAAGACTCCCAAGATATAGACCTTAAAACATTAAAGGAGCTTATCAAGAAAAGAGATTTTGAAGATTCTAATAGGGAAATCTCACCTCTAAAAAAAGCGAATGACGCAATAGAAATTCTTTCAGATGGATATTCAATAAATGCAATAGTAGATAAAATTATTTATCTTTACAATGAAAAGATTCCTAAAGAGATCCAGAGCCAATAAATTTAAGAAATACTTTTCAAGAAGCCACTGACAGAGTCTTCTAAAATATCAAGGACATGATCAAATCCCTCATCACCTCCAAAATATGGGTCAGGAACTTCTTGCTCATTGAAAACTAATCTAAAATTTTGTATTTTTTTTATTGATGCAAAATCAGTTGAACATGTTCGATTCTTAAGATCTTGTATATTTCGAAAATTTGAATCGTCCATAGCAAGAATATAGTTAAATTCCTCAAAATCTTTACTAGTAATTTGACGAGCCCTACTTAAAATATTTATATCTCTTCTTTCTGCAGCAATTCTCATTCTCGAGTCAGCCTTTTTTCCTATATGCCAACTCCCAGTTCCAGCAGAATCTACAATAAAGCCATTTGTTAATCCTTTCTTTTGAAGTAAATTTATAAAAATAGCTTCTGCGGCAGGAGACCTACAAATGTTTCCCAAACATACAAAAAGAACAGCAATTTTTTTCATATGATTTCAAATTTTTATAAAAATTATAAGACGTTTAAGTAGTAAATAAGACTTCTTTAATTAAAGACTCAGTAAATTCCTTGCCAAACAAACTCGACAACATTGGCCTTGCTGGATCGTTGTCTCTTCTATATTTCAAATAATTATTCTGACCATTTATTAATTCTTTTTGCAGTTCAATATTGGCTTCATTGCTTTCAAAAAGAATTTCCAAATACAAATTAAGATATTCCTTAAATGCGGTATAAAGCTGATTAGCAATTAAAAAGTCACTCCTTTCTTCTTTTGGTAATTTTGACCAGATTACTCCAGGAGAGAAGAATCTAGCTACATCTGCAGACATTTTTTCAGCTAATGGGAGTGATGAATGACAACGAGTTTTGAGTTTTATAAGTTTTTCTAATAACTCATTATTGTATTGATTTTGTATTTTTAATGAAGGCTGGAAATCTAATACTAGTAAATGACTATTAGGTAGAGAAACAAAATCTACTCCAAAAAATGGGACGTTATAAATAGTATTAGGAATAATTAAAAAATTTAAAACAGAATAATTTGGACTATTAATACAAACTGCTCTTGCGAATTTAATTCTTTTTTTATGCGTTACACCCCAAGTAGAAAGATTCACATTTTTTTTTGATTTTTTTGAACCATAAGTTGAATCTTGATAAGCATATTCGGAGGGTATTATTTTTTCTAAACAGTTATATTTACTTAAATTATTAGTTAAATATTTTAGAAAATTATGCCATCTCCAATCTGGTCTATAAAAAATAGTATCTTGTATTAACATTCAACGAATAATCTCATTATTTAATGTAAAGAGAAATTTATTAATAAATTTTTTTGTCCATTTTTCTCCAAAAAAAGATTTAAACAATTTATCTGCCGGGTCTTTTTCGAAACTGTACTTATCATATTTAATTTGATTAATCTTTATTTCTTCTGCATTTAAAAATTGATTAACAGGATTCAATTTATACATGTTCAAATAATTATTTACAAATAAATGAAATATATTATTTAAATCTCTATCAAGATTTAATTTATTTCCTCTACATATAATTACCCATGGGGAAAAATACTTTTTTGAATCATAGATATTCTTCATTGTATTATTATCAAATTCAGAATATTTTTTCTTAATACTACCTAAACTTGAACAATATTTTTCAAGATACTTGCCTTCTTGAATTAACGGTTGATAATCAAGTATTGCTAATAACTTTTGAGAAGTTCCAAACCATAAAATATCAACTCCTAAGATAGGCACTTCACTATCGAAATTTGGATATGCCACGGTATTAAACACTTGCAGTTTTTTGCCACCATCTAATCTAGTTATTCGCCACTTTCTATATTCAGGAGTTGAAAACAGCCAATTTTTAATAATATATTTTGAGTCTTCATTGTGATGTTCTTTGAATTCGCTAGATATTTCCACTTCATGACCATTTAATTCATCAATATTGGCTTTAAGGAAATCAACTAATGAATCAAACATAAATTACTAGGTCTCGGTGCTTCCTTTCCTAACTTTTTTTGTAATATAATTGAATACAATCTTGCCTAAAACAGCAATCAAGTTACCTTCAAGCTCCTTAAACATTTTCATATTGTAAGTAAAAGCTTGATTAGCTTCATCAATAATTTGATCAGCAATATTTTGATTTATCGGAAGTTGATTCAAAGTAAGGGAATATTCTTCCTTGAATTTCTTTTCATCCGCAATTAATTCAAACTCGTAAAAATTTAAACCATCATTTCCCTTCAAATTTAATGCTTTTTTGGCGATCCTTTTCAAAATTTGCCCCCCAGATAAATCTCCTATATAACGTGTATAGTGGTGACCAACCAATAGCTCTGGTGAATTTTTTGCGACCTCACGGATTCTTTCAACGTATTCTTTTGCTGATTGAGAAATATTAATTTCATTCTTCCAGTTATCACCAAAATAAAATTTAAGATCATTTTCAAGAGTTTCTTTCCTGAATAATGATTTAAAACCAATAGGTTTTATTACCGGATGATCCTCATGGACCAATCTTTCAATTTCTTCTTCCATGGCTTCATAAACAAAATATAAATCACTAATTAATTTTCTATAAGATTTTTTTTCAACAACTCCTTTTAAAAAACAAGCCACAAAGCCAGTATTTTCTGCCATAGTGTGGGATTTTTTTGTCCCTTCTCTTAATTGTCCTGCAAGAGCGACTGCCATATATTTTGAATTATTTTTGTAAGTGTATTTAATCTACAAGGAAAATACATAAAACAGCTAATTTTTGTTACCAGCGGATGTTGTAGAGAATAACTTATAAAGTTCCTTACAAACCAAAAAAAGATTATCTTTTTGTTCCTTTTGCGGTAGATGAGTGCCAGTCATTTCCCAATCACCGATGGTAGCCACTCTCCATCTCTCGGAGGGAACAATCATCCCTCGCATTATTATTCCTAACAATTTGGGGACTCTGTCATTTTTATCATTTTCAATTCTTAATTGTAAGAGTATTGCTCTACATTCAATAAGAGGGCTCCAACCAGGGAAATGAAACGCAAAATCAATAGTATCTTGCATGGATTCATTATTAGAATTGTCCCAGGGACTAAAGTTTACGCTGGCATCAGGAAAATATTTCCGAAACAAAGCTGCAGTAGAAGCAATTTTATTAGCTATTTCAACATTACTTACATTTGAACTCGCATTCATAAATAGCTGAGTATTTTTTTTGAAAATGACATAATTTTCTTTAACTTGCTTATTAACTACTTTTTCTTTTAATAAAGATGTTGAAATGCTGATCAATAAAGTATTCTCAATTCACATTTGAATAATAAATTTCTAGCTTTTAAAGAAAATAACTCATCGCAAATTACAATACGAAGAACTTCAATGATTTATCTTTTATTAATTGAATTGCTATGCCAAAATTTGAAAAATTAACTTTACCTAATGAAGGCGAGATAATAACTTTTAATCAAGGCAAACCTAATGTTCCTAATAATCCCATTGTCCCTTTTATCAGAGGTGATGGTACTGGAGTTGATATTTGGCCAGCTACTCAAATTGTTCTTGATTCAGCGATTAAAAAAAGTTATGGGGATGAAAGAAAAATTCATTGGTTTAAAGTCTATGCAGGCGATGAAGCTTGTGAAATTTATGGAACATATAACTATCTCCCTCAAGATACTATTGAAGCAATCAGACACTTCGGTGTAGCCATCAAAGGTCCTTTAACGACACCCATCGGAGGAGGCATTAGATCTCTGAATGTTGCATTAAGACAAATCTTTGATTTATATAGCTGTGTTAGACCATGCAGATATTATTCAGGAACTCCAAGCCCTCACAAAAATCCCCAAAATTTAGACGTTATTGTTTATAGAGAAAATACTGAAGATATCTACATGGGAATTGAATGGGAAGCCGAAGATAGTAATTGTCTTGAATTAATTAATCACTTAAATAACATTGTCATACCAAAAAGTAAAAATTTAAAAAATAGATCCATACCAAACGGATCAGGAATTGGAATAAAACCAGTTAGTAAATTTGGTAGCCAAAGGCATATTAGAAAGGCTATTGAACATGCCAAAAGATTATCAGGAGATAAAAGGCATGTGACTCTTGTACATAAAGGGAATATTATGAAATATACCGAAGGTGCCTTTAGAGATTGGGGATATGAATTAGCAGTCAATGAATTTAGAGAAGATTGCATTACAGAAAGAGAAAGCTGGATTTTAGACAATATTCAGAAAAATCCAGAAATTACAATTGAAAATAATGCTCGAAAAGTCGAACCAGGTTTTGACAAGCTTACAAATAACAAAAAAGCATTTATTTGCGAAGAAATTAAAGAAGTTATTGCGTCAATCTCAAATTCTCATGGAGATGGGAAATGGAGAGAACTTATTCTTGTTGATGATCGGATAGCTGACAGTATATTTCAACAAATTCAAACTAGACCTCAAGAATATTCAATTCTTGCGACACTAAACCTCAATGGGGACTATGTTTCTGATGCAGCTGCAGCAATTGTTGGTGGCCTAGGTATGGCTCCTGGTGCAAATATTGGAGATAATGCAGCAATTTTCGAAGCCACGCACGGTACTGCGCCAAAACATGCAGGCTTAAATAAGATCAATCCAGGATCAGTAATTCTTAGTGGTGTAATGATGCTTGAATATTTTGGTTGGGATGAAGCAGCCAACTTAATTACTAATGGTTTGAGTAAGGCAATAGAGCAAAAAAAAGTTACCTATGATCTAGCACGTTTAATGGAACCGAAAGTAGAACCCTTATCCTGCAGCAGTTTTGCTGAAGAAATTATCTCAAACTTCTAATTTTAAAAATTATTTTTATTTTCAAAAACTTTCCAAATATTCACCAGTGAATCTTTAGTGCCAATGTTTCCAGGATGTGTAACAATTGGAAGTTTTTCGTCATTTTTTAGGTTATAAGTCACCACTGAAATGCCTGTTAAAATCTGTCCCTCAAGATAAACATAATCTGCATTAAGTCCATTACTAAGAATGACATTTGTTGTAATTCCTCCTTTTGAAATTAAATATCCTATTTCATACTTCAAATCTGCGACTAATTCAGCCATAAAAAGAGCAAGTGCATTATAAAAATTAAATTGTTCAGAATAATTTAAAGACATAAATTTTCTTGAAGTAAACAATACAGGAGTTTTTCCTTTCTGAAAAGAAAATCTAATTTCTTTCAAAAATTTATTTTTAAACAAATTCCTTCGCTTCTGATTATTCTCTGATGAAGTGATTTTAAAGAATTCAAAAACATCTAATTCAATTGGATTGCAATTACTGCTCTCTAATAAATTTTTTAATTGAATTGTTGAAAGTTCCACATAAGATCCAACAATTATCAGTCCTGGAAGAAAACTCTTTTCTCTATTTCTTATCCTTAAATTCGAGAAGAATGTCTCAACCTGAGGGACGCTTTTTTTCTCAGAAATTGAACTTATAAAACTTGCTGCAGTTCGAAAAAGGAATTTTTTTTGTTTAGTTAATTTTTTAATTACTAAAGAAAATTTTTTTAGTTGAGAATAATTTTCTACATCTACAATTACATGTTTATTATTCTGCAAGTTCTTTAGTGTTTGAAAAACAATGTTATTCTCTTCATCATTTAGAATTTCGATATCTGACAATAAAAGATTTCGAATATCTTCAATATTTATTTGCGATTTACTCTTCTGAAATAAAAGATTCTTGACATTACTTGTCTCATATCCAAATATTTTATCTCTTGCGAAAATTGTTTGATTAATAGGAGTTTTATCAACAAAGTGTGATCCATTAATTGTTAATCTTTTCCCCTCAATAAAAGCTGGAATATGAAAGGTAGCATCAAAAGGACCTAAGCAACTATTTAGTACACTTGGTTCTAAAAAGTTATGTCCGCGGAGAGTAGAGTCTCCTCTACTTATAATAATAATTTCTTCTTCACAAGCTTGATAAGCTATAACGGTCTTAAGATTTTTGCAAATTTCCTCTATTGTTAATTTCGCATCACTTTCCGATAGTGACCTTGTATTAGCCAAAATAAAAAATAAATTAGATTTAGATTCAAAACCTTTGACTAAAGTTGCGCAGTCCCACTTAAGAAGCAATAAGCAATCATGAACAGTTTGAGAGCCTGTTGGATCATCATCAATAACAACAAATTTCATAAGTATTGCATAATTACTTAAGAGATTTTATTTGTATTGAGGCATTAAACCTTTGACTATCATTTGAAGGAATCATAATGTTTCTGAATCCATCAACAAAAGAATTTCGAGGACTAGTCCAAGGTTCGAGACATATCATTCTTCTTGGAGGATCACTCCAAATAACACCTAAATCAAAAGGGTATGGATGATTTAAAGTTACCTGTCTTTTAAAAATTTTATCCCGAAAAGAGCTCCTACCGGAGGTATACATAAGTAGATCAACGCCTAAATTAATATTACTTAACTCATCCAAAGTATTACTAATAATGTTTTTTGCTTGATTCTGACAATTACGTGGATTATCAATAAACTCTAAATTTTTGAAATCTGAAACATTAAAATAAGGATGCAATCCAAAATTCATAGGCATTGCAGTTTCTGTTTTATTTTGAATAGTAATTTCAAATTCTAAACAGTTCATCTTTAAGGTAACTTCTATTCTTAGTTCGAAATCGTAAGGATAATATTTTTTGGTTTGTTTAGATTCATTTAAAAATAAACATAAAGATTTTTTATTTTCACTTAAGGAGTATTGCCATTGCAAATCCCTAGCGAAACCATGTTGTGTTAATTGCAGATAATCACTTCCAAATAGTGAACTAGAGGTATTGAGATTTCCACAAATTGGAAACAAGATGGGAATGCCTCCCCTAATACTTTTTGTCTTATCCATAAATCTTTTTTCATCGAAATAAAGTATCTCTTTACCATTCGAAACCCAATTTGTAATAACACCTCCTCTTTTAGGACAAAATTTAATATAGTTTTTTTGATCTAATTGAAAAACAAAAATTCCTTGGTCTTTATTAGATAATTGAATTTGCAAAATTTTACTTAAATAGAATCAACCCAATCCAAAATATGCTGATTAACTAATTCAGGTATTTCATCATGAGGACAATGTCCCGCATCAAGAATGATTTCTTTTGTATTCTTAGGTGTAAATTTTTTATATAGATTTCTTTTTTTTGGAGTATTCATCCAAGGATCTTTGCCTCCCCAGAGCAGTAATAATGGTGAATCGAGTTTTGCGAATAACTTATCCAACGGCAATCCTTGGGGACCTGAGGGGTTAAATACACTTCTGAAAACATTAAAAGCTCCATAATCTAGCGAAGGCTTTCTTATTGATTCAACTAAAAAATCATCAACATTTTTTTTATCAACATATACCTGTTTCAAAGTTTTTTTAATATTTTTTGGATTTCTCATATTCTCAAAAATCAAACGTTGAAAAACAACATTTTTTAAAAAAATGCCCGCAACTGTTTCTATTGAAGTTTGCAACATGTTTTTCTTAATAGTTTTTTCTTCACTAAAATATCCAGCAGCATTAATTAATATCACTCCTGCATTAAGTTCATTTAATTCTGAACCAGCTGCTAATGCTGCATAACCACCTAATGAATTTCCAACAACAATTGTAGGTTTTTTTATTTTCTCTTTTACGTAAGCTACAACCTGATCTTTCCATAAAGATCCTGAGTATTCAACATCTTGAGGCTTAGGACTTTTTCCAAAACCAAGTAAATCCATTGCATGAACTTCATATTTATTGCTCAAAGAAGGGATATTAAATCTCCAATGATCCGTAGAAGCTCCAAAACCATGAATTAATAAAATTGCACATTCTTTGGCGGTTTTCTCAGGCTTAGCTGAAACAGTATGTATTGGGTAATTTAAAAAATTCCAGTCATAATTAACATCACTATCTATTGGTACTGATTTTTTCATTCATCAAATTTATATTTTAGGTAATTCTAATAAAATTATTTCCTAAAGAAGACCCATAGGATCAGCTGCAACATCATCTGAAATTTTATTCCCCCCACCAGGTGTCTTATCTTTTAGAACAATTCTTAAGAGAACAGGAGCAAGAAATGTCGTACCAATCACCATTAATAAAATTGCTGCTTCAAGAGACGGTGTGAGAAGACCAGCACTTGTACCAAGCCCAAGGAATATTAGACCAACTTCTCCTCTAGGCATCATACCCAAACCTACTACTAATCTATTTGTAGGTTTATCACTTGAAAATACCCATCCGGCTGCAATTTTTCCAATTATTGCAACAACTAATAAAAATCCTGCAACTATTAAAGCTGATCTACTCGTTGGATCAAGTGGATTAATAACTGATAAATCCATTCCAGCTCCTACTAACACAAAGAAAATCGTTGCGAATAATGATACTAAAGGTAATACGGATTGTTGAATTGCATGATTATTCTTAGAACTACTAAGAATCAATCCAGCCGCAAAAGCCCCTAAAGCAGCTTCTAATCCAATGGCTGTTGCAACAAAGCAACACAACACAAGTATCACAAAGGACGCAACCACTACCGCGCCAGGAGCTTTTAATCTATCTAATAGCCAATCAAAACCTGGTGCAGCTGTTCGACTTAATGCAATAGCAGCAATAACAAATACTACAGCTGCGGCAACTAATTTAACGATAGGAGCAATTTCTAAAGAACCTCCTGCAGCAAGAGCTACAACAACTGCGAGAATAACAATACCCAAAATATCGTCTAGAACCGCTGCACCAATAACAATCTGACCTTCTCTAGTTTTCAAATATCCTAATTCACCGAAAACACTAGCAGTTATTCCTATACTTGTTGCCGTCATAGATGCTCCAGCAAAAACTGCTGGAATTAGATCTACTTGAAAAATAAGCATTAATCCAAGAGTTCCAAAAGCAAAAGGTAAAATGACCCCAGCCATTGCAACCGTAAAAGCCTGAGCGCCGACAGCTACGAGTTCCTCTAACTCACTTTCTAATCCTGTTAAAAATAAAAGGGCGTATAATCCAAGTGTTGCTACTGCTTGAAGAGATGGAAAACTTTCGAAATAAACATCTGGTACTGCTTCTGGAGGAATTGAAGCTAATGAACTAATAACATTGACAAGTCCTTCATTTAGTTCAGTTCCGGCTGAGGGTGGAATTAATAGATGGAATCCTGATGCTCCTATTACAACCCCTGCAAGAAGCTCACCTACAATCGTTGGTAAACTTAGCCTTACTAATACTTCTGCTAATGCTCTTGCAGCTAAAAATATCAAAAGAAATCTTATAACTCCTATCAACGTTTCAGCGACTTCTAAATCATGTGCACTTAATTCCGCAAACAAAGAATACATATGAGATGCAAAAAAAAATAAACTACCTAATTGGAAGATAGTTTATTGAGGGCCCACTTTAAGAAATATGTAAAAAAAAAGCAAAAATACTCAACAAGTGTGGATCTGAAGTTACAACAAAGAAATTTTCAAAAAAATGGCTATTGTCTGATATATGGCCAATACAATGAATCCTAACGAACCCTTTGATCTGCGCTTGCCTACACCAGGCTGCTACTTAGATCCTGAGAAAGCTGGAATGGATTCTGATGCTGTTTTTCAAGGAATGACAGCACATCTTTTCTATACACTTGGAAAATTAGCTACTTCTGCAAGTCCTCACGACTTTTATATGGCTTTAAGTTACGCAGTTAAAGATAGGCTAATGACAAGATATTTAGCGAGTCAGGAAGTTATAAGAAAAAAACCACAAAAAACTGTAGCTTACTTATCAGCAGAATTCTTAATAGGCCCTCAATTAAGTAATAACCTTCTCAACCTAGGCATAACTCAAGAAGCAGAAAATGCTTTAAAAAGATTTGGAATTGAATCATTGTCAACCATTCTTGAAGTAGAAGAAGAGCCTGGACTAGGTAATGGTGGACTTGGCAGACTTGCTGCATGTTATATGGAATCATTAGCATCCCTTCAAGTTCCCGCAGTTGGTTATGGTATTCGCTATGAATTTGGCATATTTAATCAGTTAATTAGAGATGGTTGGCAAGTTGAAGTGACTGATAAATGGCTCAAAGGTGGATGGCCATGGGAACTTCCACAACCTGATGAATCATGTTTTGTTGGTTTTGGAGGAAGAACCGAAAATTATAGAGATAATAAAGGAAATTTTAGATCAAGATGGATACCTTCAGAACATGCCATTGGAGTACCACATGATGTTCCCGTCTTAGGATACAGAGTAAATACATGTGACAGACTAAGATTATGGAGAGCGGATGCAACAGAAAGTTTTGACTTTTATGCCTTCAATATTGGTGATTATTATGGCGCAGTAGAAGAAAAAGTTGCATCTGAAACTCTTTCAAAAGTTCTATATCCAAACGATGGCACTGATGAAGGTAGAAGATTAAGACTCAAACAACAACACTTTTTTGTAAGTTGTTCTCTTCAAGATATGTTAAGAAGCCTTGAAAAAAGATCTATATCAATAACAGAATTTCCTCAACATTGGACAGTCCAATTAAATGATACTCATCCTGCTATTGCAGTAGCAGAATTAATGCGACTTCTTATTGATCAATATCATGTAGGTTGGGATCAGGCTTGGAGCATAACAACCTCCTCAGTTGCTTATACCAACCACACTTTGCTTCCAGAGGCTTTAGAAAAATGGGATCTAGGATTATTTAATGATCTCCTTCCAAGGCATCTTGAAATTATTTATGAAATTAATTGGCGATTTCTACAGCAACTAAGACTACGTTATCCCGGTGATGACAAAATCCTTCAAAAGCTCTCAATAATTGATGAAGAGGGCTCTAAATCTGTAAGAATGGCGCACTTGGCTACAATTGGCGCTCATCATATAAACGGTGTAGCCGCTCTTCACTCAGATCTAATAAAAAGACAGCTTCTACCTGAATTTGCAAAACTATGGCCTGAAAAATTTACAAATGTCACTAATGGAGTTACTCCAAGAAGATGGGTTGCTCTCTCAAATCCTTCTTTGTCTAGCCTTCTAGAGAAAGAAGTAGGTGCTGATTGGATAACCAACATGGAACTTCTCAAAAAGTTAGAGTCAAAAAAAGATGACGACAATTTTTTACAACAATTTGAAGAAACTAAGTTAAATGGGAAGCGAAAATTAGCAAGTTTTATCCATTCAAAAACAGGGATACTTGTTGATCCGTCCAGTTTATTTGATGTTCAAGTAAAAAGAATTCATCAATATAAAAGGCAACATTTAAACGCATTACAAATCATTGCCCAATATCTAAGAATCAAAAATGGAACGAACAATTATGAAGTCCCAAGAACCATAATATTTGGAGGTAAAGCCGCGCCGGGTTACTTTATGGCAAAACTAATGATTAGATTCATTAATGGTATTGCTGATGTAGTTAATTCAGATCCAGATATGGATGGTCTATTAAGAGTTGTTTTTTTACCTGACTATAATGTCAAGCTTGGTGAAATAGTTTATCCTGCAACAGATCTTTCAGAACAAATTTCAACTGCTGGAAAAGAAGCATCTGGGACTGGGAATATGAAATTTGCCATGAATGGAGCATTGACTATTGGAACTCTAGATGGAGCTAATGTGGAATTAAGAGATCTTGTTAAAAAAGAGAATTTCTTTCTTTTTGGAAAAACTGAAAGTGAAATTATGGATTTAAAAAATAATAATTACTTGCCTAAAACTTTTATTGATCAATCTCCAGAACTAAAAGAAGTAATACGTTTAATTGAGATTGGAAACTTTAGTAATGGGGATAAAGAATTATTTAAACCTCTTTTAAATAGCTTGACTTGTCATGATCCATTCTTTGTTATGGCTGACTTCGCAGATTATTTAAATAAACAGGATGAAGTCAGTAGATGTTGGAATAATAAAAAATCCTGGAATAAAATGGCATTGTTAAATACCGCAAGATCAGGATATTTTTCATCAGATAGATCTATTAGAGAGTACTGCAAATCCATTTGGAAAGTCTCTCCAATGCCAGTAGAGATTACTTGTGATGTGGAAGAACTATCTAATTAATATTTTTCTTATCTGGAAAATCTGGAGTTTGATGAAATAATCTATTCAAAATCAATCTATCCACATTTAATGGATCTGGTGCTATTTCCTTTGCAATTTCTTTAAATTCTAGTTCAATACTATTTGAAATTTTGGCATCAAAAATTCTTTCCATTAATGCTTCAATTGAATATAAATGTGCATTAACACTTTCAAGTTCATCTAAAGCTTCAGTAATTTCTATATCAGAAATTTCTTTTTCTTCTGAACTTTTATCAACACTGAATTCTCTTTCAGATAATTTTCTCTGCAATTGATTAGTAACCTTATTACAAAGAGTTCTAAAAGATTGAAGTGATGCCCAATTCAACTCTTGTTGCTGCTTAAAAGTAGGAAATTCTCTAATAAGACGATCATGCTCTTTATAAAATCTCTGGCAATCTGAGCATTGACATGGTTCTTCAGTCAAAAGTAAAAAAAACTCTTTTCATATCATCTCACTATTTGGGCATCATTGTAGGACCATCAAGTAATTCGTCATTTTCATCAAGTGTATCTGGACTATCTGGCAACGGGATCTCAATACTCGTAACTAAATTGATAACGTCTCTTAATCTCATAGAATCAGCAAACCATCCCATTGCTTGTTCAGCGTCTCCTCTCTTTTCAGCATCATTTGCTTGGTCTTCATGCGCTTCTGCCAATAAAGCAAGCCAGCATAAACACCTTGCTTGAACTATTGAAAGATCTAAATCATTAGGTTGGGATTTAGAAATACGTTCGTGTTCTTGTTGAATTAATAGCTTTAAACGCATATCATGCAACTTAGCCATAAAAGATTTATTACTAACTATACGCTAGCTAGAGAGTAGCAAGTTTGCACATATACTACATATAGATTATTACTTTAACGGGACTGGCGGGAGTCGAACCCACGGCCTACGGTTTAGGAAACCGTTGCTCTATCCTGCTGAGCTACAGCCCCAATAGATGATTTTTGGAGTAATAAGCATTATGCTAGATGAAAGCAGGAGAGGCAATCGCAAAAAAGTTTTGTTTTGTTTCCAAAATAAAACTTTTTTGAGGAAAGTCCGGGCTCCCACGTGGTCAGGCTTGCTGGGTAATTCCCAGTGCGGGTAACCGTGAGGATAGTGCCACAGAAACATACCGCCTAATACTTATGTATGGCAAGGGTGCAAGGGTGCGGTAAGAGCGCACCAGCAACATTGAGAAGTGTTGGCTAGGTAAACCCCGGCTGGGAGCAAGGTTTAGTAGATTTACGACCATTACACGATCTACTTAAAAGCGCCGCTTGAGACTGCGAAGTAATTCCAGCCCTAGATAGATGATTGCCCATCTTATTTAAGGTGAACAGAACCCGGCTTATGACCTGCTTTCTAATTGTCTTGACGATTTCAATAAAATGACAAATATAATTGATGCTAAAAGAATCAATCAAATAATTACTTTTTCAAAATCTTTAAAAATTAAATCAAAAAGATTTTCTGACATTATTAGCACACAAAATATTTCAGCAATTCAGAATTTAAATCAAGCATTAACCCATTCTTCATATGACACAATAAAAAATTACGAAAAATTAGAATTCTTTGGAGATGCAGTACTAAGATTAGCTGCATCGAATTTTATTGAAAAAAAATATCCTCAAATGAGTGTAGGAGAAAGATCAGAGCTAAGAGCTCAAATTGTAAGTGATGACTGGTTAACTAAATTAGGGAAAAAAATTGACATAGAAAAAGTAATAATTAAAGGGCCCAAAGCTCTTGGTGATGAAAACTCAAAAAACACAATTATAGGAGAAGCGACCGAAGCCTTGATCGGTGCTATTTATAAGTGCTTTAATTCGATTCAGGAAGTAAATCTATGGCTAGATGATATTTGGGAGAAAGATTCAGAAATATTGTTAATAGCGCCATACAAATACAACGCCAAGTCAGTATTGCAAGAGTGGTGTCAAAGGGAAGGTTTTGATTTACCACTATATAAAACAATTGAAATCTCAAAAAAAAATGGAGATCCAAAAAGATTTTTTTGCGACATATTTATCAAAAGCTTAAAAGAATCGTCTGCATTTGGTAAATCTCGTAAACAGGCCGAAAAAAATGCAGCTAGAGTTTTGATAGAAAAATTTATAACTATAGGTAAGATCTGATTTTTAGACTATTTCTAAATTAGTTAATTTGAAAGTGATGAGTTTATCCCAATTACCACCTTCAAAAAGAACAGCTGCCCTATTTTTTGTAACTCTCTGGACAAAACCTTTATATCCTCTATATATGGAATCTGTATCTTTTACAACAACTAAAGAACCAGGGAGTATAGGCTTTGTTGATAATGCCATAAAAAACTTTATTTACTACAATATATGATAAAAAATAATAAGTGGTTAGTTGTTGGTTTAATAACATCATGTCATGGAATTAATGGACAAGTAAAAGTTAAATCTCTAAGTGATTTTGAAGAAAGATTTTTAATACCCGGTGAAAGATGGTTACAAAAAGAAAAAGAATCCCCTATAAAAATAGAACTTACTTCGGGTTATAAACAGCCTGGTAAAAAAACATTCATTATTAAATTTCAAGGAATAAGTTCTAGAAATCATGCTGAGCAACTTAAGAAATATAAAATTCTAGTAAAAGCTGATCAACTTCCTAAGTTAAATAAAGAAGAATTTCACTTGCTAGAACTTGTGAATTTACAAGTTAAAACTATAGAAAATAAAGTAATCGGGAAAGTTATTAATTTAGAAAATGAGAAAAATAATTTACTTGTTATTGAACTATTTAACAATCATAAAAAAGTTTTGATTCCATTTGTTGATGAAATAGTACCATTAGTAGATATAAAAAATAATTTTCTGATAATCAATCCCCCCAAGGGACTTTTAGAGCTATAAATTTAAAAAAAAATACATAAGATACTAATCATTCCACAGTTACACTCTTAGCTAAATTTCTTGGTTGATCGACGTCAAGTCCTCTATGAGCTGCAATATGGTAACTCAATAATTGCAAAGGCACTATATTAAGTAAAGGTGAAACCCATTCATTGTATGAAGGAATTTTCATTAAATAATCAAATATTTCCGTTCCATTGCATTCAGGAGCAATACCAATCAAATATGAGTCTCTAGCCTTTGCTTCTTGAGCATTACTGATAACTTTATCAAAAACTTCACCAGGAGAGGCAATAGAGATGACAGGTACTTTTTTATCTAATAAAGCTATTGGACCATGTTTCATTTCGCCAGCTGGATATCCAGCGGCATGAATATAACTAATTTCTTTTAATTTTAAAGCCCCTTCAAGAGCAATAGGGTAATTTATCCCTCTTCCTAAAAATATAACATCTTTAATATTAAAAAAATCATGCGCTAACTTTTCTGAAGATTTATTATGAGCCTCTAAGAGATCTTCTATTAATGGAGGCAGTTTTATAAGTTCTTTTATTAACTTATCTATTGCATCTGAACTTTGACTACCTTTAATTTGCGCAAATTTTATAGCTAATCCATAAAAAGAAAGTAATTGTGCAAAAAAAGTTTTTGTTGCTGCAACTCCCACTTCTATTCCTGCACAAATATCAATTATATTTGAAACCTGCCTTCCTATTGAGCTTTCTTTTCTATTTGTAATTGCGATAAGATTTGGTTTAAATTTTTTATCTTCAATTGAAGATCTTCTTTTAATTTCCATATCGATAGCTGCAATTGTGTCGGCAGTTTCTCCAGATTGAGTGACACCAATAGTTAATGTATTTGGTAACAATGGTGGTGGTGAATATCGAAACTCACTTGCATAAAATACATTGGTAGGAATACCTGAAAATTGTTCTAATAAAAATCTTCCCACCATTGCAGCATGTTTACTTGTACCACAAGCTATAATTTCAATTCTCTCAATTGATTCAAAAAACTTTGTATCAAAGGGATATTTGACTTGATATTGGCCATCTTCTACGTTTTTAATTAAATAACTTTCCAACCAATTTTTTGCAGTTCGAGGCTGATCATATATCTCTTTTAACATATAGTGTTTGAAATGCATCTTATCCATGATTTGCTCTGAGACTTTTAAAGAAACAGGATTTCGATATTGTCTCTCGTTGTTTGAATCATATATTTCTATTCCAAGAGGGGTTAATAAAGCTATTTCCTCATCCTCCATAGGCAGAATAATGTTTGTAAAATTTGCGATAGCTGGTGTATCACTTGCACAAATATATTCTCCTTCACCCAAACCAATAATCAAAGGGGCCCTTCTTCTTGCAACTACTAAAGAAGTAGGGGCACCAGCCCATAAGACTGCAAATGCATAAGATCCTTCTAAATCACTTATTACATTTCTCACAGCTACCAATAATGTTGAACCATTATTTTCAAGATTAAGTTTACTTAACGTATTTAATTCCCTTTCAATTAGATGAGGAATAACCTCAGTATCTGTATCCGAATTAAAAATAATACCCTCTTTCTCTAATTTATTTTTTAATTCTTGGAAATTTTCAATAATACCATTTTGAACAACTGCTATAGATCCTGTACTATCGATGTGAGGATGGGCATTTTTAACTTCAGGTTTTCCATGAGTTGCCCAACGAGTATGACCTATACCTACAGTTCCATGAATATTAGTATCATGAAGATTACTTATTAAATTCTTAAGTTTTCCCTCTGCTTTGTTACAAGTAATAGAATTTGTTTCGGAATTAATAACTGCAATACCCGCAGAGTCATAGCCTCTATATTCTAGTTTTTCTAAACCATTCATTAATAATGGTAAAGCTTTTTTATAACCAGTTACAGCGACTATTCCACACATACGGTAATTTTTTTTCAATTATATTGAAAAAAAATGAGTATTTATTAAAACATGGACTGTCTTAAAACTGCACTATAAAGTTAATATGCTAAACCCATACTCCTAGAAGTTTCATCTCCTAAATAAACGCGAATACTTAAAAAATCTGTTGGACATGCCGTTTCACATCTTTTACAGCCTACACAATCTTCAGTTCTAGGTGATGAGGCAATTTGGCCAGCTTTACAGCCATCCCAAGGAACCATCTCTAAAACATCTAGTGGGCAAGCCCTGACACATTGAGTGCATCCAATGCAAGTGTCGTAAATTTTAACTGCGTGTGACATTTAAAAATTGTCTTTTGAACCTCGTTATATAATACTATTGTCTTACAAAGAAATTAAAAAAATTAAGATATGCTTCACTCTTGTTAACTCTAGGGCATAAAATCTTATAGATACTTAGTAAATTACATAAACTATGTCACAAGAAATCCTCGAAAAGGTCTGTTCAATTGTTTCAGAGCAATTAAGCGTTGAAGCAGGAGAAGTAAAATCAGATTCAAACTTCCAAAATGATTTAGGTGCAGATTCTCTAGATACCGTTGAATTAGTTATGGCTTTAGAGGAAGCATTTGATATCGAAATTCCTGATGAAGCAGCTGAAGGAATCGCAACAGTTGGCGATGCAGTGAAATTCATTGAAGAAAAAAAAGGTTAATCAAGGATGCCAAATTTCCATCGAGTAGTTATTACTGGAATCGGAGCAGTAACTCCAATTGGTAACAACATTGATGAATATTTACTCAGTCTTCAAAAAGGGATTAGTGGGGTCTCAGGGATTACTCTCTTTGATCCCGCACAACATCCTTGCAAATTTGCAGCAGAAGTGAAAAATCTTCAATCTGAAAATTATATTGAAGCAAAAGAATCCAAAAGGTGGGATCGTTTTTCCCAGTTTGGAGTTATTGCTGCAAAGCAAGCCTTTAATGATTCTGGACTTGAAATTACTGAAGCTAATGCATCAAGAATTGGAGTAATAATTGGCTCTGGTGTTGGAGGCTTACTCACTATGGAAACTCAAGCTCAAATACTGAGTCAAAGAGGACCAAAAAGAGTAAGTCCATTTACAGTCCCAATGATGATTCCAAACATGGCAACTGGACTAGCTGCCATTGCTTTAGGTGCGAAAGGACCAAGTTCCTCTGTTTCTACTGCTTGCGCTGCCGGTTCGAATGCAATTGGGGATTCATTTAGATTACTTCAACTTGGGAAAGCAGATGCAATGATCTGTGGAGGGGCAGAAGCAAGTATTACACCTCTAGGAGTGGCTGGTTTTGCTAGTGCCAAAGCTCTTTCTTTCAGAAATGAAAGTCCCGAAACAGCGAGTAGACCTTTTGATGCAGAAAGAGACGGATTTGTTATTGGAGAGGGATCTGGAATTCTTGTTTTAGAAACTTTAGAAAATGCAAAAAAAAGAGATGCAAGAATTTATGCAGAAATTATTGGATATGGAACAACATGTGATGCGCATCATATTACTGCGCCCTCTCCAGGAGGGATTGGAGGAGCAGAAGCCATCAGACTAGCAATTGAAGAAAGTTCTCTAAGCCTAGACAAAGTCGATTACATAAATGCTCATGGAACGAGTACATCAGCTAATGACAAAAATGAAACTTCTGCAATTAAATCGATATTTAGAGACAGATCTTACCTTATTCCTGTAAGCTCTACTAAGTCGATGACTGGTCATCTCCTAGGAGGTTCAGGAGGTATAGAAGCAGTAGCTTGTATACTTTCTTTGACACATAATTTTATCCCTCCTACAATTAACTACGTCAATCCAGATCCTGATTGTGATCTTGATTATGTACCAAATAATGCAAGAGAAGCTCAAGTAGGGGCCGCTCTTTCTAATTCCTTCGGCTTTGGTGGTCATAATGTTTGCCTTGCTTTTAGCAAAATGAACTAATGACAACCAATTCTTTATTTCCAACTTATTTTATTTTAAAACAATGGTCGCTGCATCTGTTTCATTAGAATCTCTCTGTGTAAATAGTATAAGGATGCTTGCTGTAGATGCAGTAAATAAATCGAATAGTGGACATCCTGGGTTACCAATGGGATGTGCACCTATGGGTTATGCACTATGGCAAAACATACTTAATCACAACCCAAATAATCCACAATGGTTTAATAGAGATCGTTTTGTATTGTCAGCTGGTCATGGCTGTATGTTGTTGTATTCTTTGCTTCATCTGACAGGATACAAATCAGTTTCGATAGAAGATATTAAAGAATTTAGACAATGGGGATCAAAAACTCCTGGGCATCCAGAAACATTCGAAACTGAAGGGGTTGAAGTTACAGCTGGGCCGCTAGGTGCAGGCATTTCTAATGCTGTTGGTTTAGCAATCGCTGAAACTCACTTAGCCGCTAAATTCAACAAGCCAGATTGCAATATTGTAGATCACTATACTTACGTGATAATGGGTGATGGCTGTAATCAAGAAGGTATCGCATCAGAGGCTTGCTCATTAGCTGGTCATCTTAAGCTTGGTAAATTAATTGCACTCTATGACGATAATCAAATTACAATTGATGGACGCACCGATGTTTCTTTCACTGAAGATGTTTTAAAAAGATACGAAGCTTATGGATGGCATGTACAACATGTTGCAGATGGGAATCATGATGTTAAAGGAATAACTGAAGCTATCGAAAAAGCAAAATTAGTTACAGACAAACCTTCAATAATAAAAATTTCTACCACAATAGGTTATGGATCACCTAATAAATCAGATACCGCTGGTATTCATGGGGCAGCGGTTGGAGAAGAAGAAGCTGCATTAACTAGAGAGTTTTTAAATTGGGAATATCCTCCATTTGAAATACCAAATGAAGTATATGAACATTTTAGAAAAGCAATAACAAAAGGTGAAGATCTAGAGAAGAAATGGGAATCGAAATTTGGAGATTATCAAGCAAAATATCCGTCTGAAGGGGCTGAGTTAAAGAGAATGTTAAACGGCCAATTACCTGAGAATTGGGATAAAGATCTCCCTTCTTATACCCCTAATGATAAAGGTTTAGCAACCAGAAAACATTCACAAATATGTTTAGGTGCCCTAGGTCCTAACCTACCTGAATTAATTGGTGGATCAGCAGATTTAACTCACTCTAACTACACAGATATTAAAGGAGAAACTGGATCATTCCAAGCTTATAGCCCTGAAAAAAGATATTTACATTTTGGTGTACGTGAACATGCTATGGCAGCTGTACTTAATGGTATTGCCTATCACAATAGTGGTCTAATACCTTATGGGGGCACCTTCCTTGTTTTCGCCGATTATATGAGAGGTTCAATGCGACTTTCAGCACTTAGTGAATTAGGGGTTATCTATGTTTTAACCCACGATTCAATTGGTGTAGGTGAAGATGGTCCAACACATCAACCTATTGAAACCATACCTTCTCTTCGTGCTATGCCTAACATGCTAGTTTTCAGACCAGGTGATGGGAATGAGACGAGTGGGGCCTATAAACTTGCTATTCAAAATCGAAAAAGACCTTCTGCCCTTTGTTTAAGTAGACAAGGTATGCCAAACCAAGAAAATACTTCGATCGATAAAGTTGCTTTAGGAGGATATATAGTTTCTGATTGCGATGGCACACCAGATCTAATATTTATTGGTACTGGAAGCGAACTAAATCTTTGCATTGAAGCAAGTAAGGAAATTTCAAAATTAGGTAAAAAAACTCGAGTTGTCTCTATGCCATGCGTAGAACTTTTCGAAGAACAAGAAGAATCTTACAAAGAAAGTGTTTTACCTAGTAGTGTTACTAAGCGTGTTGTAGTAGAAGCTGCCCATTCATTTGGTTGGCATAAATATACAGGTTTTAATGGGATTTGTATTACTATGGACAGATTTGGCGCATCAGCACCTGGCGGCGAGTGTATGAAAAATTTTGGATTTACAGTTGAAAACGTCGTTAATAAGACAAAAGAAATTCTATAAATATTACTTGATAACTAAACTGAAGTATTACATCCTTCAAGTTTATCTTTTAGTTGATCAAGAGATTCATCTGAAATTTTTGAATTCATTGGACAATGTTTAGGTCCACACATTGAACAAAACTCAGCCTTTTTAAATATTTCTTCAGGTAATGTTTCATCATGGTATTGCTTTGCTCTTTCTGGATCTAATGAGAGTTCAAATTGTTTATTCCAATCAAAGTTATACCTTGCATGACTAAGTTCATCATCTCTATCACGAGCTCCAGCTCTATGCCTCGCTATATCTGCAGCATGAGCAGCTATCTTATAAGCAATTAATCCTTCGCGTACATCTTCTGCATTTGGGAGACCTAAATGTTCTTTTGGGGTTACATAACATAACATAGAAGTCCCATACCAACCAGCCATCGCCGCTCCAATAGCACTTGATATATGGTCATAACCAGGAGATATATCTGTTACTAATGGACCAAGTACATAAAAGGGAGCTTCTGAACATTCTTCCATTTGCTTTCTCACATTAAACTCAATTTGGTCCATAGGTACATGGCCAGGGCCCTCAACCATTACTTGAACATTATGTCCCCATGCTCTTCGAGTTAACTCGCCTAAAGTCTTCAATTCTGCTAACTGTGCATCATCAGAAGCATCATGCAAACATCCAGGCCTGAGGGAATCTCCTAGAGAGAAAGTACAATCATATTTCTTAAAAATCTCGCAAATATCATCAAACCTTGTATAAAGAGGGTTTTGCTTAAAATGATGTAACATCCACTGAGCTAAAATACCTCCTCCTCTACTTACAATTCCAGTAATTCTTCCTTTGACTTTTGGCAAATGCTCTATTAGTAATCCAGCATGAATAGTTTGATAATCTACGCCCTGCTGGCAATGTTTTTCAATAATATGAAGAAAATCATCTTCAGTTAGTCTATCTATTGACCCATGCACACTTTCTAAAGCTTGATAAACAGGAACTGTTCCTATGGGAACAGGAGATTCGTGAATAATTGCCTCCCGCACTTCATCTAAATTCACTCCTCCTGTAGAAAGATCCATAACCGTATCAGCCCCGTATTTAACAGCTAGCCTTAGCTTCTCTACTTCTTCATTGATATCACTTGCATTAGGGGAAGCTCCAATGTTTGCATTAACTTTACATCTAGAAGCAATACCTATAGACATTGGCTCAAGATTCAAATGATTAATATTAGCTGGAATGATTAATCTTCCTCTAGCGACTTCTTCCATTATTAAAGACGCAGGTAGATTCTCCTTTTTAGCAACAAAATTCATTTCTTCAGTAATATATCCGTTCCTCGCAAAATTCATCTGAGTTACATTATCTTTTCCAAGGCGAGGCTTAATCCAAGAACTTCTCATGATTTATAAATTTTTAAAGTGTTATTACTAAAGTTTGATCAAATTTCCACTTCCCTGCATCAGGATTAATGATTCAGGTTCAAAGGGTATGATCTCAGCTAAGTTAAATTTCTTAGCACCCCTAGTATTAATCTTATTAATAGCTCTTTTCTAAAAAATAGTCATCACATATTACGTAAAAATAAATAAAATATCTTATTTAACTTTTTGAAAAGACTTTATCTTTTTAAAAATGTTTTTCCTATCCAATCTTCGTCTTAAATCTTTCTCCAAAATAATTGAAATCCCCATTAAGCCAATAGGTAAATAAAAAATCTTCTTAGAATTTCCCCTCAATATAAATCCTAAAGCAGATATAAGGATCATCAAAGGAGCCACAAAAGATAAAATAAAAGTTTGATTAATTTTCATTTATTAATTTTCATTGTTTAATTCTACTATGGATTCTGTTATCACTTTGATTCCAACCGCAATAGCTCTTTCATCTGGATCAAATTTGGAACTATGTAGTGGAGCGCATCCATTGGAATTGGAAACACCAAGCCTAAACATAGCCCCAGGGATATCATTCAAGAATTCAGCGAAATCTTCAGCACCTAATGAGGATTTTTGTAATTCGATAACATTTCCTTGACCCAAAACCTTAATTCCCGAATCTCTGAGTACTCTATTAACTTCAGAATTATTGTTAACTGGTGGAGTAATTTCTCTAAATATTACTTTTGCATCCGCTCCGCAACTATTAGCTAAAGAAGAGATATTTTCATTGAGCCAAGTACCAATATTCTTAAATAACTGAAGATTAGTGCATCTAACCGTACCAATTAAATTAACCTTTTCTGCAAGGATATTGAATGCATTTCCACCACTTATTTTACCAAAAGTTATTACTACAGGATCTAAAGGATCTAACTTCCGTGTTATTGATTCTTGAATTCCCGAGATAACTTTAGAAGCCACCCAAATAGCATCAACTCCTTCATGAGGTCGAGCACCATGGCCTGATTTTCCTTTAATCTCTACCTTAAGTTCTCCGGCCGCTGCAGTTAAACTTCCCTCTTTAATCCCAATAGTCCCTACAGGTAAATCAGGGTAGACATGAACCCCCAAAATATGGGTTAAACCATTAGTTGCACCATCCTTAATCATCCATCTTGCTCCACTCGCAATTTCTTCAGCAGGCTGAAAAATTATCCTAGTCCCAAATTTAAGTTTTAAGTCCTTAACAATTTTTGCTACACCCAATCCAATCGTTATATGTAAATCGTGACCACACGCATGCATAACACCATCTACTTTTGACGCAAAACTTAATTTAGTTTCCTCAAATATTGGTAAAGCATCCATATCCACTCTTAAGCCTATAATACCTTTGTCTAAGGGACCAAAATCAGCTATAACTCCAGTCCTACCTATGGATTCTCTTACATTCCAACCAATATTTTTTAAATAACCACTTATTAAAATCGCTGTTTGATTTTCAAGTCCACTTAATTCAGGATGTGCATGTATATGTCTTCTTAAATTAATTAATTCATCATTAAAGGAATCAATTTTTTTTGAAAAGTGATCTTTATTCATTACTTATTTTAAATCGATAAAGTTCATTAAATCTTTAGTTGGTTTTGGAGGCCATCTTCTTACTTGTTTTAACCATTCCTCATCACTATACCTAGGATCTAATTCAGTTACTGCTATCCAATTACTCTCTGCTTTACCAGATTCACCCTTGGACCAACTCAAAGCTGTTAAAGCCGCCCTAGCATCTACAAAAGTTGGATAACGTCTAATTAATTTTTTTAATTCTTCTTCAGATTTATCAATATTCCCCAACTGAAAATCTACTAGCG
Organism: Prochlorococcus sp. MIT 1314; assembly: GCF_034093315.1. GTDB lineage: Bacteria > Cyanobacteriota > Cyanobacteriia > PCC-6307 > Cyanobiaceae > Prochlorococcus_A > Prochlorococcus_A marinus_Y. The sequence goes on from NZ_CP139300.1 coordinate 1,041,726, forward strand.
CCATACTTGACCTTGCCATCGCAAATCCAGGATTATATAAAGCAGCTTTTGAAAATAAATCTCTTGCTTTTTCCCAATGTGATATAGAGCCTTCAACATTAGCCAAATTATATAATGCAGAGAAATTTTTACTATCTTGCGAAATAACAAACATATAATCTTTTTTAGCTTGCGCCCATAGACCTAATGCTTCCTCTGCTATACCTCTGTTAATGTAAGGATCTATTTCACTGGGATTTAAACTTATTGCCTTATTTTGGTCATCTATTGATCCTTCGACATCTCCTAAGACAAGTCTTACATTTCCTCTATTGCTGAAACCTGCAGCATCATCAGGATAAGAATCTAGATATCGATTCCATTCTTGTAAAGCGAAATTAAATTTTCCGACTGAACTTAAATCTAATGCATTTTTAAACAAATCCTCTCTCAAAGAAGATGAATAGCATGGTGCAATATAAAAAATATTGACAAAAACAAAAATTAATAAAAACCAAACCTTAACTTTTTTAAAAGTTATCATTTTTTGCATCAATGTACTTTTTACCTAAAGCAGTAAGCAATCTTCCTCGAGGAGTTCTAGTTAGGAAACCAATTTGGATTAAATATGGCTCAACTACAAATTCTAACATTGAAGAATCATCACCCAAACCCGCTGCGATTGAATCAAGGCCAGTGGGAATATTATTGTTTTGGTTTAAAAAAGATAAATATTGTCTATCTAGAGAATCCAATCCAGTTTCATCTATTTGGTAAGAATTTAAAGCTTTTTTTATTAAATTAACAGAGATAACATTAGTTTTTTGAACAACTTGAGCATAATCTCTAACTCGTCTTAATAATCTCAAAGCAATTCTTGGAGTCCCTCTAGATATCTTTGCTAAATCATAAGATGCTTGATCATCTAAATTAAGGTTTATTAATAGGGAGAAATTAACAATTATTTGTTTTAATTCATCATATGTATAAAATTCAATTTTCTGAGATATCCCAAATCTATCTCTTAGAGGTGGACTAATTGAAGCTAATTTTGTTGTCGCACCAATTAAAGTAAACCTTGGAAGATTAATTGTTCTACAACGTGCTCCTCTATTAGCTCCCATCGTTAAATCTAATCTAAAATCCTCCATTGCAGAATATAACAACTCTTCAGTTAACCTATTTAAGCGATGTATCTCATCGATAAATAAAACTTCACCTTCTTTTAATCCAAGTAGTAACCCTACAATATCTCTAGGTCTTTCAATTGCGGGTGCAGTAGCTATCCTACATTTTGTATTCATTTCATGAGCTATTAAAAAAGCCAGGGTAGTCTTACCTAAGCCAGGCTGTCCATATAAAAGAATATGCTCCAAAGGTTCTTTTCTATAAATTGATGCATCTATAGCTATTCTTAAAGAAGACTTAAGTTGTTCTTGGCCAATAAATTCTTGCAAAGTATTAGGCCGAGCTAAGTTCAGGTTGTTATTTCTTTTTTCTTCTGGAATGATTTTTGAATCAACTAGCCTCAGCTCTTTTTTACGAAGAGAAAAGTCATTATCGCCTATATTGGAGGAAATTATTGCCATAATGAAAGGTTAATTGCAATTGTTCTGAGTAGAAAGATTTTTTACAACTAAAATGGCAAAAAATTCAAACAAAGTTCAAAAAAATAATAAAAAAGAAATTAATTTTAAACGTCTAGCTGAGAATAGATATGCAAAATTCCAATATGCAATATCTGAAACAATCGAAGCTGGAATTGAACTTTTAGGGACAGAAGTAAAATCTATTAGAAACGGAAAAGCAAATTTAAGAGATGGATACTGTTCATTTAGAGATGGTGAGATTTTATTATTAAATGTTCACATTTCACCACACAAAAATGTAGGGTCTTTCTTTAATCATGATCCATTAAGAAATAGAAAGTTGCTTCTACATAAAAAAGAAATAATTAAACTGAAATCGAATACTGAAAAAAAAGGAATGACTATAATTCCATTATCTCTTTATTTAAAAGGCTCTTGGATTAAGCTAACTATTGGAGTGGGTAAAGGGAAAAAATTACATGACAAACGACAAAATGAAAAACAAAAAAGTATGAAAAAAGAAATCAACTCTGCACTAAAAAGATAAAAAATTTTGCAAACTGATTAAAACTATGAATCTAAACTTACTGTACTTGGAGGAGGAGAAGGATCTGGATCTGCAATTAGCATATGCTGTAAAACAGTTTCAGGCCTCTCACTATCTCTCCAGCGAATTTTGTAAGCAGGCATTTTTGTACCTCTGCTTGTAGTTTGCTCTACTGGCTCCATAACCCATCCTCTTCTTGATCGGCCTTGAGGATTTCTTTTCACTACTGAATCCGCGTGTTTGAAACGGAAACCAACACGTTCACCACTCATTTAAAAAATTTCGTATTGGATTAATTTATTTATTTTACTTCATTTAAGGGTAATTTTTCATTTTTATTCGAAGTTATTTCTGGTTTTAATAATGGGAAAGGGATTACATCTCTAATTGATGGACTATTAGTAATTAACATAATAAGTCTATCAATACCTATGCCTAATCCTCCAGTAGGAGGCATGCCAATCTCTAAAGCATTTAAAAAATCCTCATCTATACAATGAGCCTCAAAATCTCCTTCATCTCTAAGAGATTGCTGTAATTCCATTCTTTCTCTTTGATCTACTGGATCAATCAACTCACTAAAAGCATTTGCAAGCTCTCGACCACTAATGAATAATTCAAATCTCTGAACCATTTCTTTATTATCAAGATGAGGCCTAGCTAGAGGAGAAATTTCAACAGGATAATCAATAACAAAAGTGGGCTGTATAAGATGTGACTCTACTTTTTGCTCGAAGACCTCATTTAAAAGTCTTCCCATAGTATTTACTTTTATAGGCAATTGAACATTTATACCTTTAACAGCTTGTTTTGCGGCTTGAAAGTCTCCACTGAAAGAATCAAAATCAATCCCTGTGTATTTCTTGACTATATCTTTCATGGATATCCTTGACCAAGGTTTAGAAAAATCAATTTCTTTATTTTGATAATTTATAACTAAAGAGCCACATAAATCGGTAACGATATCTTTAATCAGTTCTTCTGTTAGATCCATCATATCGACATAATTAGAAAACGCTTGATAAATTTCAACTGAAGTAAATTCTGGATTATGCTTTGTACTTATACCTTCATTACGGAAGATTCTTCCTAATTCATAAACTTTCTCAAATCCTCCAACAACCATTCTTTTTAGATGTAATTCTGTAGCTATTCTTAGATAAAGTGGAATATCTAATGTATTGTGATGAGTAATAAATGGTCTTGCTTCAGCTCCACCGGCTTCAGACTGAAGAATTGGAGTCTCAATCTCTAAAAAGTTTCTTTTATCAAGCCATTGCCTTATAAAACTTATACATTTTGCTCGGGTTTTAAATACATTTTTAGAGTGAGGATTAACTATTAAATCTAGATAACGTTGTCTATATCTTTTTTCAATATCAGTCAATCCATGCCATTTATCTGGTAAAGGCTGTAATGATTTGGATAACATTTCCCATTTTTCTACTTTAATTGAAAGTTCACCTTTATTAGTTTTTTTAATAGTTCCGCATACCCCTATCCAGTCACCAATATCGACTATTTCCTTAAGATCTTCAAAAGATAGCAATTTTTGCTTTTCTAAATTTAAATCAATAATCCTTTTATCTAAATAAAGCTGAATCTGACCTTCTTGATCGCTTATTGTAAAAAAGGCAATCTTACCCATTACCCTTTTTGCCATCACTCTCCCAGCAATAGAAACATTGAATTCTTCCTCTTGACCATTTTCTAGATAATCAAATTTTTGGATAAGAAATTGTGTAGTATGTGAAACTAAAAAATTTTCTGCGTAAGAAGCAAATCCTTTACTGACTAATGTATTAGCTTTCTGTAAGCGTGCTTCTCTGATTTCAGACAAAATTTATTTTATATATTTGTTTTATTTAATTAAATTATCAGACTAAGGCTCAACTTGCCAAAGATGTTGCCGTTTCACCAACTCTCTGAGAAGCATAACCGATACCTCGAACAGTTAAAATTAGTTCTGGATTTCTTGGATCAGGTTCTAATTTCCCTCTTAATCTTGCTACGTATACATCTACAACTCTTAAATCTGCAGCTCTCCTAGGAGGATAACCCCATAACTGTTCTAAAATTTCCGCTCTTGGAACCACTTTACCAGGCTCGTCAAATAATAATTCTAGAAGGCTAAATTCAGTATAAGTCAGGCTAATTCTTTCACCGGCTCTAGAAACTTGTCTTCTATTAGTGTCAACAACTAAACTTCCAAATTTCATAACTCCCTTACCAGATGGAACTTCTTTCGCTTCTGTAACCGATACAGTAGGTCCCATTCTTCTCAAAATAGTCACTATCCTAGCTTCTAACTCTTTTGGGCTAAATGGTTTAGATAAGTAATCATCAGCCCCTAAATCCAAACCTGCAACTCTCTCTGAAATCGCCTCTAATGCAGTTAAAAATATTATTGGTACAACTGATTCAGCCCTAATTCTTCGACAAACTGCAAATCCGTCCATTTTTGGGAGCATTACATCAAGAACTATCAAATCTGGTGAATCTCTATGAAAAGATTCAAGAGCTTCTTCACCATTAGTGGCTGAATAAACCTGATATCCTGCTAGTTGAAGTCTTGTAACTAATACCTTCAAAACTGCGGGTTCATCATCAACAACTAAAATTCTTGCTTTTGACATAGTTAAAAAAGATTTCCAGATATTTCAAAGCAAATATATATTGCATTGAATTTGTATTCTAACAATTAAAAATATAACATTAAGAAGCCTCAAAGAGATATTCCATAGTTTTCCAGAATTTTAAAGAATTTAAAAATATGAGTTTTTCGAACAATTTTTACTTCTTTGCCAAATTAATTATTGCGCCTTTCTCTCCAGAAGATTTTAAAAGTCTCAAAAGTTGGGAACAAATTAAAGGAGCAAAAAAACCTGTAAGAAAAACATCAGCTAATATGTTTTGCACACTCGGGATAAAAAGTAAAAAAGTACTATCTGAGAAATTTGCAACCAAAATCTGCAGAAAATATAACATCCCACATAAAAAACTTCCAAAAGAACAAATTAAACCATACCTCAAATGTCCAACCAAACTATCACTTTGAATTTTTATTCTCCCAAACCAAATTCCACATAAAATTAAACCTGGTATTTGAGTAAAACTACTATCCAGAGTTACAGAATCTAAAACAAGACCTAAAAACAAACCAAATATTAATCCATTGATTGATCCATTAATCATTGACCATGGCAACAACCAAAATAAAGGCCAATATGGCTGGATTCCCAAAAATCCCAGCCAATTTGGGTGCCATAAAAAAATAATTGGGATAAAAATAAAGCAAATTATGGATAATTTTTTTGTGGAAAATTTATTCATTAAATTTTTACTTTTAAAATTTGTACCCAATCTATTACTTGAGGTTTTGCCAAAAGTAATATTTTTGCCGTTTGTTTAGATTTAAATGGCTCGTCTACAGATTGGACAATTCCAATAGGGATATTTGGAGGTAATAAAGTACTGGCAGGAGAAGATGACACAAAATCTCCAATTTTTATATCTGCATCTTTTGAATAAAGTATTAAGCTTGGATAATTATCTCCTATACCGACCAATAATCCATTCATTTGAATTCGATCCACCCATACAGCTACCTTACTTTCTGGTGAAGTTAATAAAGTTACAGACGAAGTAAATAATGAAGTACTATTTACTCTTCCTAATAATCCACCTGGGCCAACAACAGTACTACCAATTTTCACTCCATCTCTTGAACCTTTGTTAAGTATTATTTGTCTCCACCAACTGCCTATTTTTCTCGATATAACTGCAGCTGAAATATTATCATTACTAAACGAAGCCTGAAGAGATAAAATTTCTCGCAATCTTATATTATCCTTTTTGAGAAGATTTAATTTTATTAGAGATTCTTGGTCTATACTTTTAAGAATAACTTCCCTTTGAAATTGACCTGGCCAAAAAGGCTTTGAAATAAAATAATAAAAATCTTTGTAAATAGAGCCCTTAGATATTCTTAAAAAAACTAAAACTAAAAAACTTATAAACAATATCCAATAATTCTTTTTATGCCACCAACGACTATTAGAAATTCGTCGGATATCTAACATAATATTAATCTCTTATAGCGTTCCTTATAAAGTCTGGAGTATCAACAACTCTTTTAAGTTTTTTAAAATCATCCAAAACCTCCCCACAACCATTAACTACACATAGCAGTGGGTTTTCTGCTATGTGAGTAAAAATACCTGTTTCATCGCTCAATAAATCATTAATACCTCTTACTAATGCTCCACCTCCTGCAAGCATAATTCCCCTATCAACAATATCTGCAGCAAGTTCAGGGGGGGTGCGCTCTAAAGTTCTTTTTACAGCTTCAACTATTTTGCTAAGTGTATCAGCCATGGCTTCTCTAATTTCTCCTGATGTCAAAGTTACTGACCTCGGCAAACCAGATAAAAGATGCAAACCTCTCACTTCTAAAGTAGTTTTATCAAAATCATCATCTGGAAATGCAGATCCAATTTTGATCTTAATATCTTCTGCAGTTCTCTCTCCAACAACTAAATTGTGGACTTTTTTAAGATATAGGGCAATTGATTCGTTTATTTCGTCGCCAGCTATTCGAACAGATTCACTTAAAACAGTTCCTCCCAAACTTAATACTGCAACCTCAGTAGTACCACCACCAATATCAACAATCATAGTTCCAATTGGCTCAGTAACTGGTAATGAAGCTCCTATTGCTGCTGCAACAGGTTCATCGATTAAATGAACTTCTCTAGCTCCAGCCAATCCGGCTTCTCTTACTGCTCTTCGCTCAACACTGGTCACTCCACTTGGAATACCAATAACTATTCTTGGGGCTACTATACCCTTGCCTTCGTTACATTTTTGTATAAATGTTTTTATCATTTGCTCTGCCGCATCAAAATCTGCGATAACCCCATCTCTTAGTGGTCTTACAGCTCTTATATTGCCAGGTGTTCTTCCAAGCATCAACTTTGCTTCTTTACCAACAGCCAAGGGGACTCCTTCTTCTAAATCCATTGCAACCACTGAAGGCTCTTGTAAAACAACCCCCTTACCTGATACATGTATAAGAGTATTGGCTGTTCCCAAATCTATGCCAATGTCTCTAGAAAATTTAAATCTGTTAAAAATCACAATAAGAATTCTTTTTTTTTAAATAATATATCTATTTTTTATTAAGCTCTAACAATTCTTTCATTTAGTTATGAATAGCACGCAAAACTTTGAGCAGAAACTGAAAATATGAGTAGTATTAAAAAAAAAAATTATGGAAATTAACACAATTAACCTTGTTGGGAGAGCGGGTAGAGAACCAGATGTCCGATATTTTGAATCCGGGAGTATTGTAGCGAATTTCACTCTTGCAGTGAACAGAAGAAGTAGAGATGAAGAGCCAGACTGGTTTAATTTAGAAATATGGGGCAAACAAGCTCAAATAGCAGCAGATTACGTTAAGAAAGGATCTTTAATTGGAATTACAGGAAGCTTTAAAATTGATAGTTGGAAAGATAAAAATACTGGGGAAGATAGATATAAACCAGTTGTTAGAGTTGATAGATTAAACTTGCTAAGCTCGCGAAAAGATTCTGAAAATAACCAATATTCAAACAACAGCAATTCCAGCGAAATCCCTTTTTAGGCTCTATTTCTTTTAATAAATCTAATAAGTAGCTTTATTAAAAAATACAAAAAAATTAAAATTAAAATTGGCTTCACAACATATTTTATTTGATCTAAATAAGTTTCAATGATTGGATAATTTTCACCAAATAAATAACCTGCGTAGGTGAGAAGTGCGACCCATATTAAGCTACCTGATGTAGTCCAAATCAAAAATTTTCTTAAAGGCATAAGCTCTATGCCGGCAGGAACAGAAATTAAAGTTCTTATACCTGGGACTAATCTACCCCAAAAAACTAAAGAAACACCGTATTTGTCAAACCACCTTTTACTTTTAGCTAAATCTTTCGAAGAAATACCTAAATATTTTCCTTTTTTATCAAGAAAGTTTGAAATTTTTTTTTCATTTAAAAACCTTCCTAAGTAATACCAAGGCAAAGATCCTAAAATCGTTCCAAATAAACCCCAAAAAACTAAAACATAAAAATTTAATTTTTGTTGGAAAACAAAAAATCCCCCCAATGGCATTATTATTTCCGAAGGGATTGGAGGTATTATATTTTCTAAAAACATAGCCAAACATATAGTAAGGTATGCAATTATTGAATTCTTTTCAACAGCCAAACTAATATAGTCAGGAATTGAAGTAAGAAAATTTAGAAAAATTAAACTCAAACTTAATATCTATAAAGTTCTGGTTTATAAGGTCCATCAACAGAAACATTAATATAATCAGCCTGTTCTTTGGTTAATTTTGTTAATTTTGCACCTATTTTATCCAAATGTAACCTAGCCACCATTTCATCTAAATGCTTAGGTAAAACATAAACCTCTTTAGCATATTGTTCTGACTTATTGAAAAGTTCAATTTGAGCTAGGACCTGATTAGTAAAAGAATTACTCATAACAAAACTTGGATGACCTGTGGCACAACCCAAGTTGACTAATCTACCTTCCGCTAAAAGAATAATTTTGTTTCCACTCGGTAAAGTTATGTGATCAACCTGGGGCTTAATATTTTCCCAAGGATAATTCTTTAATGAAGCTACATCAATTTCATTATCAAAATGTCCAATATTACAAACAATAGCCTCATCCTTCATCTTTACTAGATTTTCGTGTGTTATTACTTGATAGTTACCAGTAGCCGTAACAAATATATCTATGTCTTCAACAACGTCATTTAAGGTGACAACGCTATAACCTTCCATAGCTGCTTGAAGAGCACAAATAGGATCAACTTCGGCAACTTTTACAATAGCTCCAAGTCCTCTCAATGACTGTGCTGACCCTTTACCTACATCGCCAAAGCCCATTACTAAGGCAACCTTACCGGCAATCATCACATCAGTCGCACGCTTAATGCTATCAACTAGAGATTCTCGGCATCCATATAAATTATCAAATTTGCTTTTAGTTACTGAATCATTAACGTTAATAGCAGGAAAAGGTAAAGCATTTTGCTTTTGTAATTGATAAAGTCTTGCCACACCAGTGGTAGTTTCCTCAGTAACACCAATAATATTACTCTTAATTCTGGAGTAGAAACTACTGTCAATTTGCAATTTAGTCTTAATAGAGTTGAATAAAGCAATTTCTTCTTCATTAGTAGGATTATCTAGAACAGACAAATCTTTTTCTGCCTTACTACCAAGTATCAACAAACCAGTGGCATCTCCTCCATCATCAAGAATCATATTTGGAGAATCCGAACCCCAATCAAGTATGTAGTGCGTATACTGCCAGTATTCATCAAGAGTCTCACCTTTTTTGGCATATACAGAGATTGCTTGGTCTGCAATAGCTGCAGCTGCATGATCCTGGGTAGAAAAAATATTGCATGAAGCCCATTTCACTTCTGCACCAAGCTCAACAAGAGTTTCTATTAATACTGCTGTTTGAATTGTCATATGAAGACTTCCAGCTATTTTTGCACCTTTGAGTGGCTTTTCAGATTGATATTTATCTCTAAGTGCCATTAATCCTGGCATTTCTGTTTCGGCGATTTTAATTTCTTTACGTCCAAAATCTGATAACGAAATATCAGCAATTACGTATTTAGGGATAGAAGTTTTAACTGAATTGGAGATAACCATATCTAATAAATTCTTTTTCCATTAAACTATAAATGATTTTTGCGTAATTTTGTGTTTGTTGAGAATTTAACAGAGACTTTAAATTTAGGAGAAAAACTCTCGCAAAAATTAAATCCAGAATCAATTGTTTTGTTACAAGGTCCAATAGGGGCAGGTAAAACCTCTTTTGTGCAAGGCATTGCCAAAGGGTTATCTATCTTAGAGGACATTACAAGCCCGACATTTGCTCTATCGCATCACTACAATTCTGGAAAAATTCCGCTAATTCATCTTGATTTATACAGGTTAGAAAATATTTCTTCAGCAAAAGAAGTTTTTTTTTCTGAAGAACAAGAGGCATTACAAAGCAAAGCTATTCTAGTTATTGAATGGCCAGAATTAATAGAACCACTTATTGAAAATTTCTGGAAAATAAAAATAAGTTATGCAAAAAATTGTGGAAGGCACTACGAGATAAGGGATCCTAAAAATTTATTAACCTTTTCATAATCTGGCTGTTGGTCGATTGCACCTTCCCCAAGACAAGTTAATAATCCACAAACACTTGCGAATTTGAGACAATCTTCTATTTCTAATTTATTTAAAGGATAGCCAGTAGAAATTAATTTTGAAATTAAGCCAGCGACAAAAGCATCACCTGCACCAGTTGTATCGATAATTTTTTGTGAATCAGGAATTAAAGTGGTTCCTTGCAATCCATTTATATACCATTCAACAGGATTCTTACCATCAGTTATTATTACATCTGGCTTTTTTGACATTTGTTGAGATATCAATAAAGGATTTTCATGCTCAAAAAACAAAGTCCCTTCTTCCTTAGCAAGTTTTAAAACATGCGAATGATTTAAAAATTTTTTAATTAAATTAATTCTCTCTTTTTTACTAATTTCTGATGAAAACCGTGAATAATCCCAAAAGACTTCTCTCCAATTCAAATCAATAATTATTTTGACTTCAAATTTATTGGCCAGTTCTAGAAGAAAAAAAATAGTCTCTGCAGATGCTGGAGATGATAATACATTTGTGCCAGTAACCAAATATTTGGTTTCTATGAAAATTTTCTCCAAATTTGGCAGTTCTTTTTCCATTAATTTCTTACTAAGAGCTTCGTCAGCGAAGCGCGAATTAGAGCTTGGTTCAAATCCTGAAAAAAAACGATCTCCAAATTGATCTCTATCTACATTGACCACGCGAGTAGATAAATCATTATCTAATTGCAAGAAATCTAAAACAACCTCCAGTTCGTTAAATTTAGTAATAAATTTTTTCCCAAAATCATCACTTCCTAAACGTCCAATAAATATTGAATCAATTTTTAATTTTCTTAATGCACAAGCAACATTAGCCGGTGCACCTCCCAAAAAATCTGTAAATCCTTGATTTGACTTATTCCTGATCCTATCTATTAAAGCCTCTCCAATACATACGACACTAGTCTTTTTCATAAAAATAAAACCCTTTTCCTTACCTAAGAATAATTAATCAAAAACAAATAATTTTTTTTTGAATTAAAGTTTAATTAATAGCTTTTTTGTAGTGTCTTTTAATAAATCTGAAAATTGGAACTGGAGAAACTGGGAAATTTCATGGTCCTTATCAAAAAAATCTACTTGCGAAAATAATATAAATATTTTGTTAATACATGGATTTGGGGCATCAAAAAAACATTGGAGACATAATCAAGATTTTCTTGGCAAAAGTTTTAATTGTTATGCAATTGACTTACTAGGATTCGGAGAAAGCAGTCAGCCTAGTGCTCTATTAAATTACGAACCTTGTAAAGAAAATTCAATTAAATATTCATTTGATTTATGGAGTAACCAAATATCAACATTTTGTTCGGAAGTAATAAAATCTCCTGTTTACCTAGTAGGGAACTCAATTGGTGGTGTTATTGCATTGAAAGCTGCTGAAATTCTTAAAAATGATTGTAAAGGTGTAATTTTAATTGATTGTGCGCAAAGAACTATGGATGATAAACGCTTGAAAAAAAGTGATATTTTGATGAATTTACTCAGGCCAGTATTAAAAACATTAGTTAGGCAAAGAATAATTAGTAATACACTTTTTACAAGAGCTGCTAATCCAAAAGTTATAAAGAAAATACTTGAACAAGCTTACCCCTCAGGAAAAAATATTGATGAAGAATTAATTGAAATACTTTATAAACCCTCTCAAAGAACAAACTCTAAAGAGGCATTTCGAGGCTTTATTAACTTATTTGATGACTATCTTGCTACAGACCTTTTCGATAAAGTTGGTACCCCAATCCAATTAATTTGGGGAGAAAAAGATCCTTGGGAATCTTTAAATGAGGCAAAAGAGTGGAAGAAAAAATTTAGGAATATTAAAAGATTAGATATTATAAATGGTGCAGGTCATTGCCCTCATGATGAGGAACCTGAAGAAACAAATAAGTTAATATGTGAATTTCTTCAAGAAACAAAATAAGCTTCTACATTATCACTAAGTCTTCTCAGTCCTCTTAATCCATCTCGCTCTAGGTTTCTTACTCGATCTCTACTAATCCCTAGTACCCTCCCTATACCTGTCAGAGACATGGGCTCATCACCGTCCATCCCATATCTCATTCTTAAAACCCTACATTGCAGATCTGGTAATTGATGCAAAAGAGAATGAAGATCTCCTCTCATACAATCCATTTCTATTTGTTCGTCTGGTAAGTCCTCACCGCCTGCTAATAAATCTAATAAAACAGTGTCTTCGCCATCACCAACTTTTGTTTCAAGACTAACTGGCTGCCCAGCTTTGCACATCAAATCTTTAACATCATCTTCAGGAAGCTCTACATATTTCGCAAGTTCACTTACTGTTGGAGTTCTAGACATTTCTTGACTCAACTCTCTTTGCCCTTTTTTCAACTTATTAAGCATTTCAGTTATGTGAATTGGTAGCCTTATTGCCCGACTTTTTTCAGCTATTGCTCTAGTAATACCTTGTCTAATCCACCAGTATGCGTATGTTGAAAACTTGTAGCCTCTGGCTGGATCAAATTTTTCTACACCTCTTACCAGTCCTATTGTTCCCTCTTGGATTAAATCTAATAATTCCATATTTCTTTTAGTATATTTTTTCGCAACACTTACTACCAACCTTAAATTAGCTGCAACCATTCTTTCTTTAGCCCTTTGTCCAGCTCTCAATCTTTTTCTTATTATGGGAGTAGCTAAATTTAATTTGTTTGATAATTCCTCAATACTTGGCTTATCTCCTGTTAATTCAATCAATTCCAATTCTGCTCTTTCGACTTGCATATATTCTTGGACTTGCCTCCCAAGAGTAATTTCTTGCTCATGAGATAATAGGGGAACTCTACCAATATCCCTCAAATAAGATCTAACAAGGTCAACATCGTTACTAGCTTTTAAACTTGATATTGTCACTAATTTATTCTCACTTAATGTTTCTGAAGGCATGAAAGTTGAATGTTGTTTTGTAAACAATACCATTAAGAAATGTAAAGTTAAACAAATAAATCCACATTTTTACAAAAATGAGAATAAATACCTAGTGAATTTAGACTAATGAAGAGTGTAATAACCATTTTGCAGTGCTTAAATAAATAAATACACCTGCAATATCAGTGACAGTTGTTATGAAAGGAGAGGACATTAAGGCTGGATCCAATCTCATTCTGTCAAACAACAAAGGTAAAATAGCACCTGTTGTAGCAGCTAAGGTTGTTATGGATATTAAACTTATTCCTACTGCAGAAGCTATTAAAGGACCTTCTCCTTGCCACCAAGCGAAGGGGAAAACTACCAGCATCATCAAAATTCCTAGAAGAGCTCCTGTTATTGCCTCCTTAATTACTGACTTAATTGCACCAAGAGACTTCAATTTTTGAGTACTTAAACCTCTAATAATAACCGTTGAACTTTGAGCGCCAACATTTCCTCCAGTACCTGTAAGCAGCGGAATAAATGCAGCCAATAAAACTATTTCTTTTAATATTTGATCATTCATGGCTATAACTTTTGTCGTCAAACCATTTGCCAAAACCAAAATTAACAACCACAAAATTCTTCTACGAGCTATCGTAAACAAACTACTTTGGAAATAATCATCTTCATCTCCAGGTTGAACTGCCCCCGCAGCATAAATATCTCTTGTTGCTTCTTGCTCTATGACATCAATTAAATCATCGACAGTTACTATCCCAACAAGTCTCTTTTCTTTATCAACAACTGGAAGTGCTAAAAAATCATACCTTTGTATTGCTCTTGCGACCTCTTCTTGATTCGTATTTGTAGAAATATTAACTACATCTCTTGTCATAACATCTCCAATTGGCTTAGAAGGATCGGCAGTGACAAGGTCTCTCAAAGAAAGAATGCCCGTTAAATGCCTTTCTTTGTCCGTAACATATAAACTATAAATTGTTTCTGTAAATGGAGCTCTTTTTCTGACTAATGAAAGAGCCTCAGCTGCTGTTTGCATCTCTTTAAGGTCTATGAATTCAGTTGTCATTAATCTTCCAGCTGTTTCAGGCTCATATCCCAGTAATTCAGCTGTTACTTTTCTTTCTCCAGGACTAAGAGCAGACAAAAATTTTCGTACAACTTTTGCAGGTAATTCATCAAATAGTTGAACCCTATCGTCAGGAGACATTTTCTCAACTATTTCTAAAACTTCTCCTGAACGAAGTCTGTCTAATAAAGTTTGCTGAACTATTGGATCTAAATATTCATAAACCTCAATTGCCTCATTTTTCTTTAACAATCTAAATGCTAATGCCTGCAATATTAATGGAAGGCTTCCAATAGCATCTGCAATATCAACAGGTTGGGAAGGTTCTAAAAGTAGCTTTGCCTCATCATAATTTCCTGCCACGAGCAATTCTTCAAGTTGAATAGTAATATTTTCTCGAGTACTTAAATCTGAAGATAAGGATGTAACCGTTTCAAGATTATTTTCATTCATACAATATAATTCCTTGTCGAAGTAACAACACCATTATATGAAATCTAAGTAATTTTTCTACTTATCCAAGAGCCTAAATACATTGTGATTAGATTTCCAATAATGATTAAATTTAAAAAAACTATAAATTCTATCCAATTTCGTTGATTGAAAATTTTGTACAAAAAATATATAAATCCGCTAAAGGATGTAAAGCAAGAAAAAAAACCACTTAATAAGATTTTTTCTCTTGAATAACTTAATCTTTGACTGGTAATAAAACCAACGCAAAATGATCCAAATATTGAAATAATGAAGTTATTATCTATCAATAATCTTAAAAAAGTAGCTATATAACAAGCTAAAAGAATATAAATACAACTTTTTATTTTCACTTTAAACAAATTGAACAAGAAAGTACCCTAAATAAAAACAAAGAAAAGAAACGATTATTACTTCGATATAGTGAAAAAATAATCTTAGAAATTTCCTCTTCTTAAATAGGAGAAATAGTTGATATATAAAGGAAGAAAATGTACTAAAACATCCTAAAAAACCAGTATAAAATAACAATAATTTGTCGTTATTCATGAAATTCAATGCTACTAAAATTCCTAAAAAAAATGATGCTATAAAATTTACTATTGAAGTATTTTGAATATCAAAACCTATGTTTTTCTTGAAATTATTTTGTATGAATATTCTCAGTATTAATCCAAAAGTACTTCCAAATAAAATGCCACTTAATGAAGTAAAATCCAAAAATTTATATTTTTATCCACCCTTTCTTAATCTGATTAGGATCATCTATAAATTTATTAGAAGCTAATTCAACCCTTAACCAAATTTCACTTTCGCTGACTTTCCAATTCCGTAACACTGATAATGTTGTACCTATATCAAGAATTAATAATTGTTTAGCATGAATTTCAGGACAAGAATAAAGAGAAGTATTGGAATTCAATATAATTTCCTTTGTATTTTCAGGAAACTTATTTTCATTTAAATTTTTTTGAATTCCCCCAGCGGGTAATGTGATTGGAGCAATTAGTGCAAAAGTAATTAAGCAAAAATTCTTGAGAATATTGCTAATCATATATCTAAAGTTGCCATATCTAAATTGCTACTATGAGTTTCAATAAATTCTCTTCTTGGTGCAACTTTATCTCCCATTAATATATTAAATATTCTGTCAGCTTCAAGTGCATCTTCAATTTCAACCCTTTTCATCATCCTAGTTTGAGGGTTCATAGTGGTATCCCATAATTGTTTTGGCATCATCTCACCTAATCCCTTAAATCTTTGAATATTATAATTTGCATTTTCTCCAAAACCTGCAATTGTATCCTTTAATTGATTCTCGTTATAACAATATTTATGATTCTTACCTCTTTCAAGTTTATAGAGGGGAGGACAAGCGATGTATATAAAACCTTTCTCAACCAGTTCTCTTTGATATCTATAAAAAAATGTCAATAATAAAGTTCTTATATGAGCACCATCGACATCAGCATCCGTCATAATTACAACCCTGTGATATCTCAAGGAACTCACATCGAATTCCTCTCCTTTTATTCCTAATCCTAGAGCTGTTATTAATGACTGAATTTCTGTATTTTTATATATTTTAGTATCATCAGTTTTTTCAATATTAAGAATTTTACCCCTTAAAGGCAAAATAGCCTGAAAATTTCTATCTCTTCCTTGTTTAGCGGACCCTCCAGCAGAATCTCCCTCCACAATATAAATTTCTGATTCTGAGGGATCTCTAGAACTACAATCTGCTAATTTACCAGGCAAAGTAGAGCTTTCAAGAACACTTTTTCTTCTAACTAATTCTCTAGCCCTTCTTGCAGCCTCTGCTGCATTAAATGATTGAATTGCTTTTTCAAGAATCAAGTCTAAAATATTAGGATTGAATTCCATATATTTTGTAAGAGCCTCCCCAATTAAAGAATCAACAATTCCTCTAACTTCAGTATTCCCTAATTTTGTTTTTGTTTGTCCTTCAAATTCGGGATCTGGAACTTTAACAGATAAAACTACAGTCAATCCCTCTCTAATATTTTCGCCAGCTAAATTTTTTTCAATATCTTTTCTTTTGCCTCTTTTTTTTGCAAGATTATTGAATGTTCTTGTCAAAACTGTCTTTAATCCCTCAATATGAGTCCCTCCATCAATAGTTCTAATATTATTTGCAAATCCTAAAATATTATCTGAATATACATCTGAACACCATTGCAAAGCTGCTTCTACGTAAACATTTTCTTTTTGTGAGTCAACATAAATTATCTCAGGATGAATAGAATCCTTTTCTGCATTCATATATTGAACATATTCTTTAATACCCCCTTGATATAAGTAAATTTCTTCTTTGAAAGAACCATCTGATAAGACATTTCTCTCATCTCTAAAAACAATTTTTACTCCCCCATTAAGATAAGCTAGTTCTCTTAACCTAGATGAAAGAAGAGCATATTCAAATTCAATTCCTCCTGAAAAAATTGTTTTATCAGGTTTAAAACAAATAGTGGTTCCTGTTTTAAAAGGTTTTTCAGACTGCTTTTTAGTTTGCAATTCACCCTTTGATACACCTTTTTCAAATCTTTGATTAAACTCACAGCTATCCCTAAAAACAGTTACATTAACCCATTCGCTTAAAGCATTAACTACAGATATTCCTACTCCATGTAAGCCGCCTGAAACTTTATAACCGCCGCTTCCGAATTTACCTCCTGCGTGAAGAACAGTAAGTACAGTTTCTAAGGCACTTTTCCCTGTCCTTGGGTGAATATCAGTTGGGATTCCACGTCCATTATCAGAGATTAAAGCTGATCCGTCTTCTCGAAGCACTATTTCTATATGATCACAATGTCCTGCAAGTGCTTCGTCAACCGAGTTATCAACCACCTCATAAACTAAATGATGCAAACCTCTTGGTCCTGTAGAACCTATATACATCCCAGGGCGTTTACGAACAGGCTCTAACCCTTCTAAAACCTGAATTTGTTCCGCACCATAATCATTTGAGATTTTATTAGATCTTTTGTCCTCACTCATTTAATATAAAAAAAAACATTAAGCTTTTAAAATGGTATTTTTAAAAGGTCTTTCATTAAACTTACCACCGCAATAAGAGAAAGGCTCGAAGTCTATGAAAAATTTAATCACTTTAATTATATAACTAATAGATTTTTCTTCAGAAATTTATATGTCTTCATATCAACCTCATGTAATAGTTTTAATTGGAGCCACAGCAAGTGGCAAAACAGAATTAGCTATTGAAATTGCAGAATATTTCAAGACTAATATACATAATATCGATTCAAGGCAAATTTACAAACATATGGATATTGGAACTGCCAAACCCTCTGAGAATCAACAAAAAAAAATAAAACATTTTTTACTAGATCTTGAAGAGCCAATTAATCGAATTAATGTAAAACAATTTCAAGAAATAGCTCAAAAATCAATCAAAAGAGAAATTAAACATAATCATTTACCTTTTCTTGTTGGAGGAAGTGGCTTATATATGAATGCAATAACAAAAGGTTTTTTTGTACCAGATGTCCCTCCACAAAATAATTTGAGAAAACAATTAGAAGAACTTGGTCAAAGAGAATGTTGGGAACTTTTAAAAAATTGTGATCCAATATCAACAAAAAAAATAAATTTTGCTGATCAAATCAGAACAATTAGAGCTTTAGAAGTCTTTTACGTTACAGGTAAACCTTTATCAATTCAAAAAGTCCAAAAACCGCCTGACTGGAGAATACTAGAGCTTGGATTAGATAGAGATAACTTAAAAGAAAGAATTCTACAAAGAACAAAAAATATGTTTTTATCTGGAATTGTAGAAGAGACGAAACAACTTATTTGTCAATATGGATCTAATTTACCAATATTAAAAACCATTGGATACCATGAAGCTAAAGATGTCTTAAGAAACCATTTAACAATAGATGAGGCGATAAACTTAACTACTACAAAAACCATCCAATTTGCCAAAAGACAAAAAACTTGGTTTCGTAATAAAAATAATCCTATTTGGCTTAATAACAAAAACCTGCTAAAAGATGCAATAATTAAAATAGAGTCTTTTTTAGGCTAACTTTATAAATTCATAAATTTTGTTCATCATCAATTCAATTCATTAACTAAACTGAATGCCCCCACGTCCACGCTTTGATCGCCGTGCTCCTGTTAGAGAGCTCCCAAATATAAATGAAAGAATAAAATACACTCAATTGAGAGTTGTTGATTCAGATGGAAAACAATTAGGTGTCATAGATAGATCTAAGGCATTAGAAATAGCCTCCCAAAGAGGACTAGATTTAGTTTTGGTAAGCGAAAAAGCAAATCCTCCTGTTTGTAGAATCATGGACTATGGAAAATATAAATTTGAACAAGAAAAGAAAGCAAAAGAAGCTAGAAAAAAATCTCATCAAACAGAAGTTAAAGAAGTAAAAATGAGGTATAAAATTGACAAGCATGACTATGACGTAAGAATAGGTCAAGCAACTAGATTTTTAAAATCTGGAGATAAAGTAAAATGTACTGTATTTTTTAGGGGAAGAGAAATTCAACACTCAAATTTAGCCGAAACACTTCTTTTAAAAATGGCTAACGATTTAGAGGAGCAATCAGAAGTTCAACAAAAGCCCAAAAGAGAAGGAAGAAACATGATAATGTTTTTAAGCCCTAGAAAAACTCCCCTTATTAAAAAAAATGAAGAGTGATCAATTGTTATCGAAAACTATGCCGAATGTTAAAGTGTCACTATAAATAAAAATTTATTATTTAGGATTTTTTTAAAGTGAGATTCCATATTCAACAAGAAAGTGATATCCCAGCATCGACACAGCTATATAATCAAATTTGCTTTGCAATAGCAGCAAGACATTATCCTCCCGGGCACAGGCTGCCAAGCACTAGACAACTTGCAATGCAGACTGGACTACATCGTAATACTATTAGCAAAGTTTACAGACAACTTGAAATTGATGGAGTTGTTGAAGCAATAGCTGGATCAGGTATCTATGTAAGAGATAATCTTACAAAAAGAAACTTTAAAAAATCAATTTACTCAAAAGACAAAATAAGTAAACCTCCAGATCAAGAAGCAAAAAATGCCATTGATAATTTCATAAATCTTGGCTGTACCTTACAAGAAACAAGAGAAGTACTAACTAATGAAATTGATTGGCGTATTCAATGCGGAGCAAGAATAATAGTCAGTACTCCTAGGGAGGATATAGGAGCCTCTATGCTAATAGCAGAAGACCTCTCTCCAAAGATTGATGTACCAGTAGAAGTTATTCCTATGGAAGAATTAGAAAAAGTTTTGAGTAGTTCCAATAATGGGACGATTGTCACAAGCAGATATTTTTTACAGCCTTTAGAAAAAGTTGCCAAACAATATGGAGTTAGAGCTATTGCAGTTGACTTGAGTGATTTTCAAAAGGAATTAAAAATTCTCAAGGAATTAAATGCTGGAAGTTGTGTAGGCATTGTCAGCATTAGTCCTGGTTTATTGAGGGCAGCGGAAGTTATCATACACAGCATGCGAGGAAGTGAATTAATTCTTATGACTGCAATCTCAGATAATAACAGTAGATTATTATCACTTTTAAAGTCTTCAAACCAAATAGTGTGTGATGGACCAAGTTTGTCAGTCGTAGAAAATACATTATTAAAAAATCGTTCTCAGCTTATGAGGGTACCTCAAATAATATGTGCTAAAAATTATTTGAGTATCGAAACAATAAATCAACTAAAAAAAGAAATTGGAGTAATTAATTAGACCAAAATGCTAAGAACTTTTAAATCAGATATAGCAATTATCAAAGAGAGAGATCCTGCCGCTAGAGGAATATTAGAGATTTTTCTTTGCTACCCGGGCTTTCAATCGATAGTTATTCATAGGTTAACTCATAAACTATGGCAATTAAAAATTCCTTTAATTCCGCGCTTTTTAAGTCATATCAATAGGTTAGCAACAGGCATTGAAATCCATCCTGGAGCTAAGATTGGCAAACGTGTTTTCATAGATCATGGAATGGGTGTTGTAATTGGTGAAACAGCTGAGATAGGAAATAATTGCCTGCTGTATCAAGGAGTTACATTAGGAGGTACTGGTAAAAGTCACGGGAAAAGACACCCAACCTTAATGGAAAATGTCGTAGTTGGAGCAGGGGCAAAAGTTCTGGGATCAATCACAGTAGGATCAAATACCCGTATTGGTGCTGGTTCAGTAGTTGTTCGCAATGTAGAGGGGAACAGTACTGTGGTTGGAGTTCCTGGTAGAGTAGTTCATCAAAGTGGTGTCAAAGTGAATCCATTAGCTCACTCAGCCTTACCAGATGCAGAAGCAAATGTTATAAAAAATTTAATGGATAGAATAGACCTGCTTGAAAATGAAATTCTTAAATTACAAAAAACCTTACAATGTCTAGCTAACTCAGAATCTATTGATATTTCCAAACTCGGTGATGCACAAAATCTTAAAGATAAAGAAATTATTGAATTTCTTGGAGATGATTGAAACTTGATTTAATTTTTGTCATCACTGTCGGTTTTAGGTTGAAACATAAACATCGAATATATAACATTTCGTCTCATATTAGTCATCATTTCGAGAAACATATCATATCCTTCATTTTTATATTCGATTAAAGGATCTTTTTGGCCATAACCTCTCAATCCAACTGATTCCCTTAAGGAATCCATAGATTGAAGATGTTCTCGCCATAAATTATCAATTTGCTGCAAAATAAAAAATCTTTCAGCTTCTCTCATTAATCCTGGACGAATCTTTTCTATTTGCGATTCCTTTAAATCATAAGCAATTCGCAACTGCTCTTGAAGATAATTTTTTAATTCTTCTATTGATAATAAATTAACATCATCAGCTTTAAGGTCATCTAATAAATATATAAATTCTTTGACTTTAGAAATTAATTGATCAATATTCCATTCTTCAGGAGGAAGATCAGGATTAATATAAGCCTCTACAATTTCACTCATGGTTCTTTCTCCGTATCCTATTACTTGACTCTTTAAAGCATTTCCTTGCAAGACTCTTAGCCTTTCACTATATACTGCTTTTCTTTGGTTATTCATAACCTCGTCATATTCAAAAACTTGTTTTCTAATATCATAATAATAGGTCTCTACTTTCTTTTGAGCACTTTCTAAAGACCTAGTAAGCATTCCTGACTCAATAGGCATATCTTCATCAACCCTAAATGCATTCATGAGATTTGCTACTCTATCGCCTCCAAAAATTCTTAACAGATTATCTTCTAATGACAAAAAGAACCTAGTACTTCCAAGATCACCTTGTCTTCCGGCTCGACCTCTAAGTTGATTATCCACTCTTCTTGATTCATGTCTTTCAGTACCAATGACATGTAAACCGCCAGCTTCCCTTACTTTTTTCTCTTCATGAATCAAAACTTTTTCATATTCCTCTTTCACATCTGATAAAGATTCTCTCAAAAGCTTTATCAAGTTGTCCTCTGTTGGTGCTTTTTCTGCAGCTGTAGCTATCCTGTCATCTAATTCCAAGACAGAAAGTTTTCTATCACCCCAATTTTCAATCAGTTTCTTAGATAAAAGGGAAAGTTTCTTTTCAATTTCCTCATCTAGTTTGCAAGGGAAAAGACTGTTTGGACATTCTGGAATATTCTTTTTCAACTTTGAGTCTACCTTTGAAGAAAAACCACCCTTAGCTTTTGAACTTCTTTGTTTGGGAATTGGTGGCTTATGCTCACTATCAGGCTTTACCAACAAAGGAACTAGAATCTCTTTTAATTTGAGTCTTGCCATATAGTCACTGTTGCCGCCTAGAATTATATCCGTTCCTCTCCCTGCCATATTAGTTGCAATAGTAACAGCACCCGCTCTACCAGCCTGAGCAATAATTTCCGCCTCACGTTCAACATTCTCTGGCTTAGCATTTAACAAATTATGTGGGATTTTTTCTTCAGATAAAAGTGAACTTAATAACTCACTTTTTTCAACACTAGTTGTACCAACTAGAACAGGTCTACCATCTCTATAAATTTGAGCAGTTTCTTTAGCAACTGCTTTCCATTTACCTATCTCTGTCTTAAATACCTGATCAGACCAATCTTTTCTCTTTCTTATTTGATTTGTCGGTATAACTGTTGTTTCTAATTTATAAGTTTTTTCAAATTCAACCTCCTCAGTTTTTGCAGTTCCTGTCATACCTGCTAGGCCAGGATATAAGAGAAAAAAATTCTGATAAGTAATGGATGCTAATGTTTGAGTTTCAGGCTGAATTTTAAGATTCTCTTTTGCTTCAATTGCTTGGTGCTGTCCGTCACTCCAACGCCTTCCAGGCATTACCCTACCTGTAAATTCATCCACTATCACAGCCTCATCATTTTTAATAATATAATTTACATCTCTAATAAATAATTCTTTGGCTTTTAAAGCATTAGTTATATAGTGCGCCCAAGGATCTTTGGGATTGTATAAATCACTAACTGCCAAATACTCTTCACATTTAGCGAAACCCTGATCGGTTAATATGCAACTTCTCTGCTTTTCATCAACCTCATAATCCCCTTCAGGATCAATCCCATCTTTACTTAATTCTTTTGCTTTGACTAATGCCATAGCCAATTCTGAAGCTTTTTGATATTTTTCTTGGGGTCTTTCAACTTGACCAGAAATGATTAGAGGTGTTCTAGCTTCATCAATTAATATTGAGTCAACCTCATCAATAACGCAGTAATTGAATTTTCTTTGAACTACCTCATTAATATCAGTAGACATATTATCTCTTAAATAATCAAATCCTAATTCGGAATTAGTGGCATAAGTTATATCACAATCGTAATTTTTCTTTCTATCAACTGGGCTCATATCTTGCTGAATCAAACCAACGGACAAGCCTAAAAAACGATGAACTTGTCCCATCCACTCAGCATCTCTTCTGGCTAAATAATCATTTACAGTAACAACATGAACCCCTTTCCCAGTTAAAGCATTTAAAAAACAAGGTAATGTTGCGACAAGAGTTTTGCCTTCTCCAGTCTTCATCTCAGCAATTTGACACTCATTTAAAACCATCCCACCTATTAACTGAACATCAAAATGTCTCATACCAAGAACACGTTTACTTGCTTCTCTAACAATTGCAAAGGCTTTAGGAAGAAATTCTTCTAAGAGTTCTTTTTGTTTTTTAATATCTAATTCTGATGAAATCTTTGATTTAAGATTATTAGTTTCTCTTCTCAACTCATCATCTTTTAATTTAGAAATTTCTTCTTCTAAAAAATTTATTTCTTCCACTACTGGTTGATAGCGCTTTAACTTTCGTGTATTCGGGTCGCCCAACAAAAGTTTTAGCATAAGTAACAGTCCTTAAAAAATTTATCCTATTACAAACATTATAAATTAGTGCGTTACAACAGAATGAAGAAAAATTATATCTCTTTATTTTATAGAAATGATCGACTAGGGTATTTAAATTGAAATCAAAAAATAACCTAATTATCTTAAATTTTTTACAAAATTTTTAAAATGAAAGAGATATCTCTAATAAAACATTCTAAAGGAGCTATAGGATTAAGGGTTTTTGGATTAGGTCCTAATCTAAAGCCGACCAATGGACTAAATAAGTTACAAAGATTACTAGAGAGAAACGCCTTCTGGGCAAAAAATAGAACAATTAATGATCTTAAAAAATGTCTTGCTAAAAGTGACGTTATAATAAGTCTTTGGGTTGGTAACGAAATAGTTGGTTTTGGTAGAGCTTTGACAGATGGGATTTATCGAGGAGTTCTTTGGGATATAGTGATAGATCAAAATCACCAGGGCAAAGGTTTTGGCACATTAATTGTAAAGAATCTTTTATCTTCGAAGGAAATTAAAAATACAAAAAAATTATATTTAATGACTACGAATAAACAGTTATTCTATTCTCAATTTAATTTTGAAGAAGTTTCGTCTCAAAATTTATTAATTCGTGAAATATAAAGCACTTGTCGTATTAAAAGAAGCTAAATATAGCAAATTTAATTTATCAAAAAATCAAGATACAAATATTCTGTAAAGCCATCTTATAAAAGGACCTAAAATAGGCACTGGTCCAAAAGTTGGTCCACAAAAATCAAAATAATCTCTGTGCTCGTTAATTAATCCATTTTCAGCAAATAATAAACGAGTTGTGCCTGGATAAATAAATTCTTTACCCATTATTTTTAAACCCATTGTCCATTCAACAAATCCACAATTTCCACTTATTGATATTGCATGAGTTTCTAAAAAAACATCTTCACATCTTTTAACTAACTTTTCTTGAGCTTTGACATAAGACTCTAAACCCTCTGTTTTCTGGGTTGGATCTACAAAAATAACATTCTCATTATAAAATTCAGCCCATTTTTGTTTTGTTGGTGCATCTGCACCATAAGGTTTAGTAAATAATTCTCTTAAATTATCTATAGAAATTACTCTTTTCATTAGAAAGTTGGATATTGCTTTAGATACCTTAAGCAATACAACATAAAAAGCGGATGAAGAGATTCGAACTCTCGACATTCTCCTTGGCAAGGAGATGCTCTACCACTGAGCTACATCCGCATAATTCTTTTATCTTATCCTAAAAAAGGAATCAAAAATACAAATAATTAATCTTTTTTGAAACTAATTTAAACTTTTGATTAAAGAACCCATTTCAATTGCCTGCAAAGCGTAATTCCAACCAAGATTATTTTTTATTCCAGATCTTTCTAATGCCTGCTGAATAGTATCAGTAGTCAAAACACCAAATATAATTGGGATATTATTTTCATAAGAAACCTTAGTAATACCTTTACTTGCCTCAGAAACCACGACATCATAGTGGGAAGTATCTCCTTTAATAACTGCCCCTAGCGTAATTAAAACGTCATATTTCGATTTTTTAATTATTGATTTTGCGGCAATTGGAAGTTCTAAAGAACCAGGAACCCAAACTATATCAAGATTATTACTTGATTCTGAGATGTCAACACCGTGTCTTTTTAAACAATCTAGACATCCAGATAAAAGTTTTGTTGTAATTAAATCATTAAACCTAGCTATTACTATACCAATTTTTAATGAAGTAGTATCAGTAAAAGAGCCTTCATAAATAGCCATTTAAATTTTTATATATATTACTAGATTCTCATGAAGGGGTACTTAATTCAAACTAAACCTGCAATAACACCATTAATTAGAACCAAATGAAACCAAACTCCACCTATAATTTCAACTTTTTTTATTTCTGGATTACGACGATCAGAAGGGTCAGTTTGAGTAGCATACAAATAAGGCACACCAACAACAGCTATTAAAGATGAAAACAAAAGAGCATTTATAAAGAAAAAGTTTACAGCCTGCATAATTTTGGAATTTACATGTATGGCTATTATATTCTCATGAAATTGCTTTTTATGGAAAAAGTTTACATACTCGTAGTGACTTGTAAAATGCAAAAAAAAAATTTCTACCTAATATCTATTTAGGAATTAAAAAAGTATGCAAGAAGATACGATAATTCAAAAAAATTTATTTGCGATTAGTAATGATGATAATGAACAAAAAGAAATGACAAAAATTCCAGAAGATTTATCTTTGGAAGATTTAAAAAAAGAATCGCAAAAAAGACCCAGACAAAGAAAAAATTCAACTAATTTAATAAATAAATTCAAGACTGATTTAATTTCAAATAACAAAAATGTTTGCATCAATGAAGAATCTTATAGCTATAAAACAGTTTCAAAACTGAAATTAACTCCTGTAATGAAGCATTATGTAACTCTAAAAGAAGAAAATAAAGATAGGTTATTACTTTATAGATTAGGAGATTTTTTTGAATGTTTTTTTGAGGACGCTGTATTAATATCTAACCTTTTAGAAATTACGCTTACAAGTAAAGATGCTGGCAAAGAGATTGGTAAGATCCCTATGGCAGGGGTTCCCCATCATGCAATGGAGAGATACTGTGCTGATTTAATTAAAAAAAATTATTCTGTGGTTATATGCGATCAATTAGAAAAAAGTTCTGGAAATTATGGGACTCCAATTAAAAGAGGAATAACAAGAATAATAACTCCTGGAACTGTAATTGAAGAGGGGATGTTGATAGCAAAGAAAAATAATTGGATTACTGCTATTTACTTATCAGAAGAAAACTCAGATGAATCTTATGAATGGGGTATATCAAAAGCTGATGTAAGCACAGGAGAATTAATAACTTTAGAAGGCCAATCTCTGTCAAAACTATTTGATGAAATTATTAAATTAGATTCTTCAGAAATCATTGTAGGAAGCAATGCAGTAAGAGATTTATTAATCAAAGGAAATACTCAAATTACATATACTGTTTCTCAAGAGACTAATTTTGGAATTAATGAAGCAAATTATCTAATAAAAAATTATTTCCAAATTGCAAACCTAGAGGGAATAGGACTTAAAAATTTAAACAATGCAACTAGATCACTTGGAGGTTTATTAAATTATTTAGAAAAAATTAATCCTTCAAATTTAGATAAAGATTCTTCTTTAAAAATCTCATTAGACTTTCCACAAATCCAATATGGTCACAACAAATTAATTATTGATTATCAAACTCAAAAAAACTTAGAAATCAAAAATACACAACGAGAAAACAATTATGTAGGTTCGCTACTATGGAGTATTGATAGGACGTATACCTGCATGGGTGCAAGGTGTTTAAGAAGGTGGATAGATTCACCACTATTAAACGTTAATGAAATTTATAAAAGACAAAATATAATTACAAACTTTCTTGAATCTAAAAAATTACGTACAGATACCCAAAATTTACTAAGAGCAATGGGGGATTTAGAAAGACTTGCAGGTAGAGCTTGTGCAGGTCATGCAAGTCCCAGAGACTTAATTGCAATAGCTGAAGGTTTAAAAAAATTGCCTAGACTACAATCCATAATTGAATTATTTAAATATGATCTCCCAGATTGGACTGATCAATTAAAAAATATTGATGAAGGACTCCTAGAATTAGCTGATACTATAAGTTTTAAACTAGTAGAAAATCCTCCTCTAAATATTAGTGAGGGAGGCATGATCCACGATGGTGTTGACAATATATTAGATGGTTTACGCAATTTAATGGATGATTACTCTGAGTGGCTAAATAAAGAGGAATTAAAGGAAAGGAAAATTAGCAAAATTTCAAACCTAAAAATTCAATTTCATAAAAATTTTGGTTATTACATTTCTATAAATAAGTCAAAAGTTAATTTAGCTCCACAGCATTGGATCAAAAGGCAAACTCTTACTAATGAAGAAAGGTATATCACTTCAGAAATTAAAAATAAAGAAAATAAGATTTTCCAAATAAAAAGTAGAGCTTCATCAAAAGAATATGAAATTTTCTGCGAATTAAGAAATATAGTTGCTGAAAAAACAAAACAAATAAGATCAATCGCAAAAGCCATAGCATCTCTTGATGCACTACTTGGTTTATCAATTACTGCAGTAGAAAACAATTTTATAAAACCTTCATTAATACCAATAAATGATTCAATGACAAAAAATAGTACAAAAATTATCGCAGGAAGAAATCCAATTGTGGAGCAATTATTAAGTGATAAAAAGTTTGTAGCAAACGATATCTCTTTTGAGGATAATCAAAAATTAATTATATTAACGGGTCCCAATGCAAGCGGAAAAAGTTGCTTTATAAGGCAACTTGGTTTAATACAAATTCTCGCACAAATTGGTAGCTTTATTCCTGCTAATAATGCTGAAATCAAGATTGCAGATAGGATTTTCACAAGAATTGGGGCAGTTGATGATCAATCATCTGGACAATCAACATTTATGGTAGAAATGTCTGAAACTGCATCAATTCTAAACCAGGCAACTTCTAGCTCACTAGTTTTACTTGATGAGATAGGCAGAGGGACATCTACTTTTGATGGACTTTCAATAGCTTGGTCAGTAAGTGAATATCTTGCAAAAAAAATTCAATGTAATACTATTTTTGCTACGCACTATCATGAGCTGAATTATTTAAAAAATTCAAATAAGAATATACAAAATTTTCAAGTTTTAGTAGAACAAAATAACGATCAGCTAATCTTTAGCCACAGGATTGTTAAAGGGGGTTCAAACAAAAGCTATGGCATAGAAGCAGCTAAATTAGCAGGAGTTCCAAAAGAAGTTTTAGAAAAAGCAAAATCAGTTTTAAATTCTTTAGAAGAAAACAACAAATTAAATTATGATATTAAGTAGATTTTTGATATTTTTCTCAAATAAATACTTTTTAAATTGTTTCCCTCAATAAGGCGTTAACCGCAGCGGCTGCCATTGCAGCACCTCCTCTAGTTGAATTCAAAACAATTCTAGGAAGATCGGTGGAAATCAGTTTGTTTTTGCTATTCTCTACTCCAATAAATCCAACAGGCATTCCGATAATTAAACTAGGTAAATCTTTTGCATTTTCTAAAATATCAATTAAATAAGTTAACGCTGTAGGCGAACTGCCAATAACTACAATAGGAGATTTGCTTCCAGAATTTATAGCGGATAACTCCTTCCAACCTTCACTTAAGCCATATGCAGTTTTAGTTAAGTTTGTATGATTATTTTTTCCAAACCACATTCTAGCGGTGAATACTTTATTCCTAGTTGTATTTTCTGCCATGGATTTTATTGCTGCTGCTGCCATATCGGTATCAGTTAAGATAGGAGCACCATTTTTAAGTGCCTGAAGACCCTTTTCACAAGCACCTTCACTAAAATTTACAAGATTTTGAACTGTAAAATCTCCTGAAGTATGAACTAATCTCTCTAGTACTTTTTTTTCCAAATAATTTAAATCATTGGCTACTAAACGAGATCTTATGAATCTGATGCTTTCCAAAAAAATTGGATGATCTATTACCATTAAATTTAATTTGTGTTAGAAGTAATCATAGTTAAAATATGGTTTTTATTGAGCTATTATGCCAATACAAATATTATGGGGTAATGATCTAAATGCTCAAAATACATTTATTCAAAAATTAATTGATGCGGAAGTATCCAAAGAATGGAAAGAAATAAACGTAACTAATTTAAATGGAGATGATGATGAGCAAGTCAATAAAGCTTTTGATGAAGTTCTTACACCTCCTTTTGGAGATGGATACAGAATAGTTACATTGAAAAATAATCCCATTTTTACTGCCAAAAATGAAGATCTAAGAACTAAATTTGAAAAAATTCATGACAATATACCTCAAAATACTTATTTCATTTTGCAAAATACAAAAAAACCAGATTCAAGACTAAAGAGTACTAAATTTCTACAAAAACTTATCAAAAATAATTTAGCCAAAGAAAAATCATTTTCTTTACCAGAAATCTGGGACTATGAGGGCCAAAAAAGATTTTTAGAAGATGCCGCAAATGAAATGAATATCAAAATTGATAAAAATGCAGCTGAATTAATTATTGATTCAGTTGGTAATGACAGCTTTAAACTAATAAATGAATTAGCCAAAGCTAAAACATACCTCTCTGCAGTATCAAGTGATTCGAATTCACAACTTTTTCTTAAAAGTAATGATGTAAAAAAAATATTTAGTGATCATCAATCCAATATTTTCAAAATCATTGATCTTCTCTTACAAAAAAATATTAATGAAAGTCTAATTGAAATAAATTATTCCCTACAAAAAGGAGATCCTGCTTTAAAACTAAATGCAGGTTTAATTAGTCAAATAAGAATTCATACAATCATAAAATTAGCAATTAATTCTGGGAACTTTAATGCAGAAAAGATTTCTAATCTTGCAGGCATTTCTAATCCAAAAAGGATTTTTTTTATTAGAAAAAAAGTAAAAAATATATCGCAAGAATATTTGATTAATTTAATGAGTAATTTATTAAACATTGAATCACTACTAAAAAAAGGTAATAATCCTATAAACGTTTTTACGGAAAATTTAATTAATTTAAGTTAACCAAATTATAAGTTTAAGAATTTACATTATGATTTAAATATGGCTTTACTAGTAAAAAAATTTGGCGGAACTTCTGTCGGTGATATTAAAAAAATTAAAAATATTGCAACTAGCATTTGTCAAAGCAAAGAATCAGGAAATGAAATTGTCGTAGTCGTCTCTGCAATGGGCCATACTACAGATAATTTAAATAGTTTAGCGGAATTAATAAGCAAAAATCCCAATCGCAGGGAATTGGATATGCTTCTCTCAACTGGAGAGCAAGTAACCATAGCACTTCTCTCAATGGCATTAAATGAATATGGAATACCTGCAATTTCCATGACCGGTAGCCAAGTAGGAATTATTACTGAATCAATACATGGGAAAGCAAGAATTCTGGATATTAAAACAGAAAGAATCCAAAATTATATAGATCAGGGTTTTGTAGTTGTAGTTGCTGGATTTCAAGGAACAACATTAAGCCATACTGGATCAATGGAAATTACTACCTTAGGTAGAGGTGGTTCAGATACCTCCGCAGTAGCTTTATCAACAGCTTTAGGAGCTGAAACTTGCGAAATTTATACAGACGTACCAGGAGTTCTTACTACTGATCCGAGAATTGTTGCCAATGCAAAACTATTAGATGAAATTAGTTGTGAAGAAATGCTTGAACTTGCAAGCGTCGGTGCTTCAGTTCTTCATCCAAGAGCTGTAGAAATTGCCCGCAATTATGGAATTAAATTATGCGTCAAATCAAGCCAAAGCGAATCAAGTGGAACTCTCCTAGAAAGCCAAATCCAACCTCTCCCCCTAAAAAGAGGAAGCTTAGAATTAACAAAAACAGTAAATAGTCTTGAAGTATTAGAAAACCAAGCAATATTCAGTCTCTCAAATATTCCTGATAGGCCTGGGATTGCAGCACAAATATTTGAAAAGCTATCAGAAGCAAGTATTAACGTAGATTTAATAATACAAGCAACACACGATGGAAATAATAACGATATTACATTTACTGTAAGTGAATTAGAAGTTAAAAAAACTGCAGAACAATGTGAACTGATAACTAGTCAATTAGGAGGCGAATACAATCTAAAAACAAACATGACTAAATTGAGTATTCAAGGAGCAGGCATTATGGGTAGGCCAAGTGTTTCAGCTGATTTATTTGATACTTTATCTCAAGCAAATATAAATGTAAGGTTAATAGCTACTAGTGAAATTAAAGTAAGCTGCGTAATTGAAATTAATAATCTTACAAAAGCTATTAGATTTGTTGCCGAGAAATTTAAGTTATCCGATACACAAATATTAGTTAATCCAATTTACGAAAAACAAGATCAACCTGAAGTAAGAGGAATTGCATTAGATAAAAACCAAGTTCAAGTCAGTTTTCGAAAACTGCCTGATCGTCCAGGTGTGGCAGCATCAATATGCCTAGCATTAGCTGAAAATAATTTACTTTTCGATACTATCGTGCAATCTGAAAGAATTTCCTCTTCAAAAACTAAGGATATTAGTCTTACTATGAATAAGCAAGATAGGAGCAAAGCTAACTTAGTTTTTGAGGCCTTAACAAAGAAATTACCTGGTTCATACATTGAAGATGGCCCTGCAATAGCCAAAGTAAGCACTGTAGGAGCAGGAATGGCATTTAAGGTCGGAACAGCTGGAAAAATATTTAGAGCACTGGCTGACCAAAATATCAATATTGAAATGATTGCCACTAGTGAAATTAGAACTTCATGTATTGTCTTAGAAAAAGATTGTGACAAAGCAGTTAATGCTATTCACAATCATTTCCAATTGGATAAATAAGTTCTTTTAGCTATTTCTTGCCATTTTTTGTCTTAATTTTTTGATTCTATCCCTCAAATTTGCTGCTTCTTCAAAATTCAACTCTTTTGCAGCATCTTTCATTTTAATTTCTAACTTCTCTATTAAGTCAGGTAATTCTTCTAGCAAACATTGATTGTCGCTAGCATTAAGAATTGCATCTGTATTGTTATTAACTATATTTATTAAATCTTTAGATAAACCGCCAGCATCTAATTTTCTAGAAAGTTCTAGAAAAGATAATATTGAATTTTCTATTTTTTTACCTGCAGGTTTTGGAGTAATACCATTAACCTGATTATATTTTTTTTGAATAGTTCGTCTTCTTTCAGTTTCAGATATTGCTCTTTTCATTGAATCTGTGAAGTTATCTGCATAAAGCAAGGCAACACCATCAACATGTCTGGCAGCTCTTCCAATTGTTTGAATCAATGATCTTTCTGCCCTCAAAAAACCTTCTTTATCAGCATCTAAAATGGCAACTAATGACACCTCAGGGAGATCTAAGCCCTCTCTTAATAAATTAACTCCTACTAAAACATCATATTCACCCATTCTGAGGTCTTGAATAATTTCAATTCTTTCAATTGAGTGAATTTCAGAATGCAAATATCTAACTCTTACTTTATTTTCAGATAAAAAATCAGTTAAATCTTCAGCCATTCTCTTAGTAAGGGTAGTAACTAGAACTCTTTGATTCTTTTCAGCTCTAATTCTTATTTCAGATAATAGATCTTCTACTTGGCCCTCACTAGGTCTTACGTCAATTACGGGGTCTAATACCCCAGTTGGTCTTATAACTTGCTCAACAAATTCACCATCACATTGATCTAATTCCCATTGCCCAGGAGTTGCACTTATGAATAATGTCTGCTTTGATTTTTCCCAAAACTCCTCACATTTTAAAGGTCTATTATCTGCGGCACTTGGCAATCTAAAACCATGATCAATTAAAACTTTTTTTCTAGATTGATCACCGTTGTACATTGCATGTAGTTGCGGACATGTCACATGACTCTCATCTACTACCAACAACCAATCTTTTGGGAAATAATCTATTAGACATTCTGGAGGTGAACCTTCCTCCCTTCCTGATAAATGACGAGCATAATTCTCAACCCCATTACAATAACCGACCTCTTTTAGCATTTCTAAATCATATTTTGTGCGTTGTTCTAGCCGTTGAGCCTCTAATAATTTTCCTTCGCATGTGAATTTGTCGAGTTGAGTTTTCAATTCACTTCTAATTGCACTTATTGCACTCTCAAGTCTTTCTTTTGGAGTAACAAAATGCTTTGCAGGATAAACGCTAACTTGTTCTAAACTTTCCAGTATCTCTCCAGTAGTAGGGTCAACATATCTAATAGCTTCGACTTCATCACCAAATAATTCAATTCTTATCAATCTATCTTCATAAGCAGGACCAATTTCTAAAACATCGCCTTTAATCCTAAATCTACCTCTAGTAATTTCAATATCATTTCTAGTATATTGATTTTCTACAAGCGACCTTAAAGAAGAACGTAGATTTATAGATTTTCCAACTTCAAATTTAACTGCAGCTTTTAAATATTCACTTGGGATACCAAGACCATATATACAACTTATGGATGCAACAACAATTACATCTTTTCTCTCAAATAATGAGCGTGTTGCAGAATGTCTCAGCATATCTATTTCTTCATTAATTGAAGCTGTTTTAGCTATGTACGTATCGCTTACAGGGACATAAGCTTCAGGTTGATAATAATCGTAGTAAGAAATGAAGTACTCAACAGCATTTTTTGGAAAGAACTCCCTTAATTCATTACATAGTTGTGCAGCTAATGTTTTGTTATGAGCCAATACAAGAGCTGGCCTTCCAGTTTGTTGAATTACATTAGCAATAGTAAATGTTTTACCAGTACCAGTAGCACCTAAAAGAGTCTGAAACTCTTTCCCGCTATTAACTCCTCTAACTAATTTTTTTATAGCCTCAGGTTGATCTCCATTTGGTTCATAAGGAGCTTGAAGCTTATAGTTGTTCATCAAGCTAGTAGCTAAATTTCTTAGGATATCCTAAGAAATTTTTTCGCTAATTATTGAATTTTTCAAAGATTCTTTTAAGCCCCTAACAACCGCAATCATTGATATTAAATCATCTAATTTATTAACTGCAGATCCAACGCCAACTGCTGAGGCTCCGCAAGATATTGCTAGTGGACAAGTTACTTGGCTTAATCCAGAAGCACTCATAATTGGTATCGTTACAGATTGTTTCTTAAATTCTTGATGAATAGCATAGGTAGCTGCAAGAGTCGGTACTGACTTTTCAAAAAGGCCTTGGATTCCAGATGAATAAGGACAAGAACTTGTGCCACCTTCTGTTTGAATAATATCAACACCTTCCTGTACTAGCTTTATTGCAAGATCAACTTGTTTATCAATATGAATAGTATGAGGAACAGTTACTGATAAGGGAACATTAGGTAATAGATCCCTTGTTTCTCGAGTTATGTTTAAGACTTTTTCATCTGAAAAATTAATGCCTTTTTCATAAAAAGTATCGTAATTTCCTATCTCTATTAATGAGGCTCCTGCTTTTACAGAATCTATAAAACATTTCGGCACTACTGAACTCACACATACGGGTAATGAGGAATTCTTAAGTACCAGATCAACGAGCTCAGGTTTACAAGCAATATCGACAAGATCTGCACCTCCTAATGAAGCAGCCTCAACAATTGTTTTCACAGATTGAACATCAAAATTATTCAATCCTGAAATAACTTTGAGTAAAGATTTACTTCTCAACTCTTCTTTAATAGTTTGTGGCAAAAGATTAATCAGACTCATTTACTTAATGAATTTA
The DNA here is from genome assembly GCF_034093315.1 of Prochlorococcus sp. MIT 1314. Lineage (GTDB taxonomy): Bacteria > Cyanobacteriota > Cyanobacteriia > PCC-6307 > Cyanobiaceae > Prochlorococcus_A > Prochlorococcus_A marinus_Y. Next base: position 1,077,149 of record NZ_CP139300.1, read on the forward strand.
TTACCTGATTGTGACATTGTTTTAGTAAAACAGTGCATTTTTTAAAAAATATTATCTGAGCAACACAAAATGTCTGATAAAAATTTTACTCAGAAAAATTGGTCATCATGGCATCATCTACTGCATAAAGAGATTCTTAGCAAAAAAACATTACTTCCGAAAGGATCGAACATTGTAATCAGTGTTTCCGGTGGACAAGATTCAATGGCCTTATTAACCCTAATTAATGACCTAAAAAAACTTCACAATTGGTCAATTAGTGTTTGGCATGGAGATCATCAGTGGCATGAAAAATCCTCAATATATGCTCTTGAATTAAAAAGTTATTGCGAAGGGAAAAAAATTTCATTTTATTTTGATAAAGCAAATAAAGAAAAAAATTTTTCAGAAGAAAAAGCGCGAGAATGGAGATATAAAAAATTATGTGAAAGAGCCAAAACTTTTTTAAATAACAACCAGCGACAAAAAAATATTTATTTATTAACTGGCCACACAAGTAGTGATAATTCAGAAACATTTATACTCAATTTAGCCAGAGGAAGCAATTTTGCAGGTCTCAGCAATATTGAGAGCAAAAGATTACTAGAAAATCAAATTTTTCTAATTAGACCAATATTAATTTTCAGTAGAAAAGACACAAAACAATTCTGCGATGCTATGAACATTCCTGTATGGGAAGATCCAACAAATTCAGATCTAAAATTAAAAAGAAATGTAGTCCGAAAAAAAATTATTCCTACCTTAGAGGATATCTATCCAGGTTGTTCTTCAAGGATAAATAATTTTTCCCAAAAAATGAGCAATTACAATAATGAACGTAATGATCTTAGTGAACTAGCATACATATATTGTAGAGACCTAAAAGGAATTAATAGAAATCTCTTAAATAGTATGTGTATAGAAGCTCGGTGCACAATCTTAAATAGATTTTTAAAAGATATATCTGCAAAGCAATATAGTTCTAAAAATCTGGCCAAATTAGCAAATTCAATTTACGCAAAAAATAAAGGTCAAGTTAGCTTGCAAGAGTTTTTAAAAATTGTTTGGAATAAAAACTATATCAATTTTGAAAAAAGTTAAGATGTGACAGCAGATCTTCTTCTTCTTGTTCTACCTTCAAATGAATCTTCCTTAGCAGTATCAGCTGATGAGTTCTGTGAAACTTTTGGACTTTCTTGAGTATTTTGCTGTTTATTTGAACTATTAGGATGATTATTGTTTGATTTCTTTTGGAAATTATGTTTATTTCTATTTTTATTAGAGAAACTTTGCTCTTCGGTAATCTTTGGAATATAAGCACGAGTTCCACTTGGGGCAGGTTGAACTAAACACAAAATAAGTGGCTCAACTTGTAATTCTCTTCTCATTCTTCTGGATAAACCATTTTCAATTTCTCTTTGTACACCAATCCAATCAACCTCAAAAGTATTCGGACCAGTTTGTCTGGATAATTGTTTCCATCTATTTTCTAAAACCCAGCTTATTTCTCGTTCTGTCCACATAGACATTTTTCTTGGTTCTGCAGTAGTGACAACTCCTCTTAAATTTACTCTGGGAGGCGCGACCATCTTTCCATCTGTACTAATAGGAGCTAAAACAGTTACTACACCATCTCCGGCTAATTGCTGCCTCTCTTTTAAAACTCTAGCGTCTACTATCCCATTTCGAGAGTTATCAAGCAGTTCAACACCAGCTTTTACAGGATCACCCTTTTGAATAGAATTAGGTGTTAACTCAACTACATCTCCATTTTCAATAATTAAGATATTGTCCTTTGGAACCCCCATAGTTTGTGCACTCTTCCCATGACAAACAAGCATTCTATGTTCTCCATGAACAGGAACAAAAAACTTAGGTTTTGTGAGTGCCAACATTAACTTTTGATCTTCTTGAAAACCATGACCAGAAACATGAATATTCTCACCCTTTCCATAAACAACCTTTGCTCCAAGTTTCATTAATCTATCTATTGTATTAACAACAGAAATAGTATTACCAGGAATTGGGCTAGCTGAAAATATTACAGTATCAGTAGTCTTAAGACGAACATGCTGATGTTCACCACGAGAGATTCTGCTTAACGCTGCTAGGGGTTCTCCTTGACTACCCGTCATTAATAATAATGTCTCCCTATCTGGCAAATCTCTAATTTGTTTGATAGGAACAAACAAATCATCTGGGCATTTCATATAACCAATATCTCTTGCCTTAGCAATAACATTTATCATCGATCTACCTAACAAACCGACCTTTCTTCCATGTTTCATGGCCAATTCTAAGATCATTGTCACTCTATGAACAGAACTAGCAAAAGTGGTAAGGATAACTCGTTCTTTTGCCTCTGCAATATGTTTTTCTAAAGAGGGATAGATAGTCTTCTCAGAAGGACAAAAACCTGGAACTTCGGCATTAGTAGAATCACTGAACATGCATAAAACACCCTTCTCTCCGTAATGCACCATTCTTTCTATATCAAATTGCTCTCCATCTACTGGCATATGATCAAACTTAAAATCTCCCGTGAAAATAATTGTGCCAACAGGTGTTGTAACTGCTAAAGAAAAGCTATCGCAAATAGAATGGGTATTTCGAATAAATTCAACAGAAAAATGTTGTCCTACTTTTACAACATCTCTTGGATTTACTGTCTGTATAGTTGTTCTATCAGATACCCCTGCTTCCTCCATTTTTCCTCTAAGCATTGACATTGCCAGTCTTGGACCATAAATAATGGGAATATTAAAATGCTTTAGATGATGAGAAATACCTCCAATGTGATCTTCATGCCCGTGAGTGACAATCATTCCTTTTATTCTTCTTTGATTTTCTTTTAAAAAAGTTGTATCAGGCATAACAACGTTTACGCCATGCATGCCATCAGATGGGAAAGCTAGGCCAGCATCAACAAGCATTAATTCATCACCATATTCAAAAACGCAAGTGTTTTTTCCTATTTCATGTAGTCCTCCAAGAGGTATTACTCGTAGAGCTGGCGTATTACTTTTAGATCTAGATGAATCATGAGTAGATCTATTTAAAGTTGAATTTGTACTTGATTGCATAATTTTGAAATTTATAAAGGCCTGCTTGTAATCAAATAAGGTTTATTTAAATTTAATTATCAAGTTAAATATAATCCCTATTATAGGGAATTCAGGATAAAAGATAGTTGCTTTTTCATGTCATTGGTTAAAGGTGACAAAGGACTTCTAGGATTACCTACATCCCATCCCGATAGCTCCAAAGCAGCCTTAATTGGGATTGGATTAGTAGTCATAAAGAGTGCTTTGAAAAGAGGCTGAAGTTTTTCATGAATAGCAAGAGCATTGGAAACGTCTCCACTTTGAAAAGAATGAATCATCTCTTTCAGTTGCAATCCAACTAAATGACTTGCAACACTTACTACTCCTACAGCACCTACAGATAACATTGGAAGCAACAATGAATCGTCGCCACTATATACAGAGAGTTTGGAGCCACAAATAGCTCTTAGTTCTGTTACTTCTTCTATTCTACCGCTTGCAGCTTTAATACTGAGAATATTTGAGAAATCCATAAGTTTCTTCACAGTATCAGGTAATAAATTGCATCCAGTCCTGCCAGGAATGTTGTAGAGCATAAGAGGCAAATCCTTTGCAGATTTAGCAATAGAACTGAAATGTTTATAAAGACCTTCTTGAGGCGGCTTATTGTAATAAGGCACAACGACCAAAGCACCGTCGGCACCAGAGTCATAAGCTTTTTTTGTAGCTTCCACAGCTTCGCTTGTACAATTGCTTCCAGTGCCAACTATCACTTTACAGCTTGCATCCAAAGATCCTTTTACCGCAATAAATAAATCATGCTGTTCCGCCCATGAAAGAGTCGGAGATTCTCCAGTAGTACCGCACAACACAATTCCATCAGAACCGTTCTCAAAAAGATAATTTGAAAGTTTTATAGCTAGTTCATAATCAACATCGCCATTCTCAGTGAATGGAGTAACCATTGCAGTCAATATTCTTCCAAATAGTGGATTATTACACTCAGTTTTGTCTGTAATCATTTTTTGGGAATTAATAACTCAGCTATTTGAACAGCATTCAGAGCTGCTCCTTTTCTTATTTGATCTCCACATAACCATAATTCTAATCCATGAGGCTGACTTATATCAGTTCTTAGCCTGCCAACAGCAACATTATCCCTTCCCATAACATCATTTGGCATAGGAAATCTATTATTTTTGTAATCCTCAATAACTTCAATTCCAGGAGATTTTTTTAATTCTTCAAGAGCATCTTTAGGCTCAACTACATCGGCAAATTCAATATTGATCGATTCAGAATGTGCTCTCAGTACTGGGACTCGAACACATGTAGCAGAGAGCTTTAAATCAGCAATATTTAATATTTTCCTTGTCTCATTAACCATTTTCATCTCTTCTTCGCAGTAATTATTTGAAAGCATAGGGGAATTATGTAAAAACAAATTAAACGCAAGGGAGTATGGCAAAACTTCACTTTTTTGAGGATTTCCTTGAAGATATTGTTCAGTTAAAAGTTTTAGTTCCTCCATCGCCAGTTGGCCTGCACCACTGACAGATTGATATGTTGAGACAATAACTCTTTGAATAGGAGAAAGTTTGTTTAATGGAGCTAAAACTAATGTCAACAAAATGGTAGTACAGTTTGGATTCGCTATTACCCCATCATGATTAAGTACGTCACTAGCATTAACTTCAGGGACTATAAGAGGAACGTTCTTATCTAATCTGAAAGCACTTGAATTATCTATCAGTAAAGCATTTTGATCAATAATGGTAGACAACCATTTTTTTGAAATACTTCCGCCAGCTGAAGCCAAAACTAAATCAAGATTCTTAAATTCTTCCTTAGTTGTTTTTTTTGTAACTAATTCTTCATCTTTCCAAATAATTTTTTTTCCTTCTGACCGCTCTGATGAAAGCAAGACCAATTCTGATATTGGGAAATCACGTTGTTCAAGAATTCTTAGCAATTCAGATCCCACGGCACCTGAAGAACCTAAAACAGCAACTTTTAATGGCCTATTAGGCAAATACGGAGATTGTCTCACACTTAAAAATGATTTTTATAAATAGATTGACTATTTTTTTTACTTTATCAAAAAATTAACTTTCAAGGAAATCACATAATGTGAAATAATTAAGATTCGGCTCATAGTAATAACTTAGAAAAACATGGCTAAAGATGCACTAATAGTCAAAACAACTCCTCTGCCTCAAAGTAGAATTTCATTCGAATTAGAAATACCATCTGAGACATGCAAAACGTGTGTAAATGAAACAATCAGTTCAATCAGTCGTTCGGCTAAAATTCCAGGATTTAGACTTGGTAAGATTCCTAAACAAGTCTTAATCCAAAGAATTGGCATCACACAATTACATGCCTCTGCTCTGGAAAAAATTATTGATAAATCATGGCAAGAAGCGTTAAAAATAAAATCTATAGAGCCACTAAGTGAGCCAGAATTGGTAGATGGATTTGAATCTTTACTTGCAAAGTTTAGTCCTGAAAAATCACTTAAGGTTACTCTTCAAACTGATGTTGCCCCAGAATTAAAACTAAAAAAATCCAAAGGACTAAGTGTTGAAATCTCAAAAACAAAGTTTGATCCTAAGTCAATAGATGAAGCGCTAGAAAAATCTAGAAGTCAGTTTGCTAATATTATCCCAGTAACCAATAGAGCAGCGAAATTAGGGGATATTGCTGTAGTTAGTTTTAAAGGAAAGTACAAAGATTCTGGTAAGGAGATTGATGGTGGGACAAGTGAATCAATGGATCTTGAGTTAGAAAAGAACAAGATGATTCCCGGATTCGTTGAGGGAATTGTAAAGATGAAAATTGGTGATACTAAGACACTTAACCTTAAATTTCCTGAAGATTATTCGCATGAGGATTCCAGAGGTAAAGAGGCAATCTTTGAAGTAAATCTTAAGGATCTTAAGGAAAAAGAATTACCTGAACTTAATGACGATTTTGCAAAACAGTCTGGGAACAAAGAATCATTAACAGAGTTAAAGAAAGATATTGAAAAGCAACTTAAAGATAATTTTGAAAAAACTCAAAAAGATATCAAAATTGAAGCTTTACTAGATGCCTTAACAAACGAATTGGTTGCTGAAATTCCAAAATCTATGATTGATATAGAAGTTAGGAATAATATTGAACAAACCGCTCAAAGATTTGCCCAACAAGGTCTTGATGTTAAATCAACTTTCACTCCAGAATTGGTTAAGTCATTAGCAGAGTCAACAAGGCCTCAGGCTGAAAAAAATGTCCAAAGAAATTTAGCTCTTAAAGCATTAGCTGAAAAAGAAAACATAACAGTTGAAAAAGAAGAAATTGATTTAAAAATGAAAGATTATGAAGATGCAATCTCTCAATCTTCAAAACAAATAGATATTAAAAAATTAACAGAAGTAGTAAGTAACGATCTACTCAAAGAAAAATTAATAATTTGGCTTGAAGAAAATTCCGAAGTTAAAGAAAAAACTACAAAAGCCACAAAATCTACCAAAACCTCCAAAACCTCCAAAACCTCCAAAACTACAAAAGCCACAAAATCTACCAAAACCTCCAAAACCTCGAAAACCACAAAAACGACAAAAACTCAAAATAAAAAAGAAAAAAAATAATTTATGAAATTTCTTACTAATTAGTCAAAAAACTCTTAAATTAACTATAAGACGAAAACTATTTTGTGAATTCAGAAAAAAAACATTTAATTCAAAGCTCAATAAGTTCTTATGCAAGCATTAATAAAATTAGTGCAGCTGTTCCTACGGTTATAGAACAATCTGGGAGAGGAGAAAGAGCCTTTGATATATATTCAAGACTATTGAGGGAAAGAATAATTTTTTTAGGTACTGGAATTAATGATCAAGTATCCGACTCTCTTGTTGCACAATTATTATTTCTTGAAGCTGAAGATCCTGAAAAAGACATCCAAATATATATTAACTCTCCTGGAGGTTCAGTAACTGCAGGAATGGCTATATACGATACTATGCAACAAATATCTCCTGATGTAGTGACAATATGCTTTGGAGTAGCTGCAAGTATGGGGGCATTTCTACTTTCTGGGGGGGCTAAGGGGAAACGATTAGCTTTACCTAATTCTAGGATAATGATTCATCAGCCCCTTGGAGGTGCACAAGGTCAAGCAGTAGAAATTGAGATTCAAGCTAAAGAAATACTTTTTCTCAAGAAGACATTAAATTCGCTTTTAGCAGAACATACTGGTCAACCTTTAGAAAAGATTAATGAAGATACAGAAAGAGACTACTTCTTGTCTCCCTCAGAAGCAGTCGAGTATGGATTAATCGATAAAGTTATCAAAAAATGACAAGCGGCACTTATTTTTTAAGAATATGATGACGAATCGATGTTTATAAGCAATCCTAGTGAATAGGAAATATTTTAAACCTTTACTTTAGACTTTATAATCGATGGCTAAATTCGACGCCCATCTTAAATGTTCATTTTGCGGTAAATCACAAGACCAAGTAAGAAAGCTAATCGCTGGTCCTGGGGTTTATATCTGCGATGAGTGTATAGATCTTTGTAATGAAATTCTCGATGAAGAACTACTTGATAATCAAGCAAACACAAACAACTCCCCGCAAGTAAAAAAGAAATTACCAACTGATAATCCCAAAAAATCTATTCCTTTAGAATTAACCTCAATTCCTAAACCATTAGAAATTAAAAGTTTTCTTGATAATCAAGTTGTTGGACAAGAATCTGCAAAGAAAATATTATCAGTAGCCGTATATAACCACTACAAAAGATTAGCTTGGAAAGTTACAGAAGAAAATAAGAATAACAATTCAAAAGATTCACAAGCAACGAAATTACAAAAATCAAATATTTTACTCATCGGCCCAACTGGAAGCGGAAAAACATTATTGGCACAAACTTTAGCTGAGTTTCTCGATGTTCCTTTTGCAGTAGCTGATGCAACGACTTTGACAGAAGCTGGATATGTTGGAGAAGATGTTGAAAATATCCTTTTAAGACTTCTGCAAAAATCAGAAATGAATGTAGAGCTAGCTCAAAAAGGAATTATTTATATAGATGAAATAGATAAAATTGCTAGAAAAAGCGAGAATCCCTCAATTACTAGAGATGTCTCAGGTGAAGGCGTACAGCAAGCATTATTAAAAATGCTTGAAGGGACAATTGCTAATGTTCCACCTCAAGGGGGCAGAAAACATCCTTATCATGACTGCATCCAAATTGATACGAGTCAAATTTTATTTATTTGCGGCGGAGCTTTTATAGGTTTAGAGGATATAGTTCAAAAACGTATGGGTAAACACTCCATAGGATTTACCACAAATTCAGATCAAAACAAAGTTGATACAAAAAAAATAGTAGACCAAAGAGATACTCTGAAAAATTTAGAGTTAGATGATTTAGTTAAATATGGACTAATTCCAGAATTTATTGGAAGAATTCCGGTTTGTGCTGTATTAGATCGTCTGACTAAAGAAACTTTAGAATCAATTCTGACTCAACCAAGAGATGCATTAGTAAAGCAATTCAAAACGTTACTAAGTATGGATAATGTTGAATTAACATTTGAACCTGATTCAGTTGAAGCAATAGCGAATGAAGCATATAAGAGAAAAACAGGTGCAAGAGCATTAAGATCCATAATTGAGGAATTAATGCTGGACATAATGTATACTTTACCTTCTGAAGAAAATGTAAAAGAATTCACAATTACAAAAAAAATGGTAGATAATTTATTCACATCCAAAATTGTTAAACTACCTTCAGGATCTAAAAGAATCATTAAAGAATCCGCGTAAACATTAGAGTTTAATTGTTGCAGTTTGAACCCTAATTGTTCTAATTAATGAAGAATAAATGTCTAATATTCATAAGCCTTTTCATCAAAAATATAGACCTAGCAACCTTGACGAACTAGTTGGGCAAAATTTTATATCTATTACTCTAAAACAAGCACTATTAACAAACAAAATTGCTCCTGCATATCTTTTTAATGGACCAAGAGGAACTGGAAAAACATCAAGTGCGAGAATATTTGCGAAATCTTTAAACTGCCATGCATTCGAAAACCCAACAATAAATCCATGTAATAAATGTATCTTATGTAGACAAATTTCAGATGGTAATGCTCTGGATATTATTGAGATTGATGCAGCATCAAATACTGGAGTTGAAAATATAAGAGAAATCATAGAAAGAGCGAGATTCGCCCCTACGCAAGCGAGATGGAAAGTATACGTAATTGATGAATGTCATATGCTTTCTACAGCGGCTTCAAATGCTTTACTTAAAACTATTGAAGAACCGCCCTCAAGAGTTGTATTTATCCTTGCTACTACAAATCCTGAGAGAGTATTAAATACAATAAAAAGTAGATGTCAAAACTTTGATTTTAGAAGAATAAGCCCTAGTGATATTTTTAAACACTTATCAGAAATAGCAGAAAAAGAATCCATTCAATATGAAGTTCAAGCATTAAACATGATTGCGAAAAGATCTAATGGAGGAATGAGAGATGCACAAAGTCTTCTTGAACAACTTAATCTTCTTCCAGAGGGTATAACAATTAAAAATATTCAAAACTTGCTAGGAGAAGTACCAGAAATTGAATTAACAAATCTGATTAAATCATTAATTAATAGAAATCCAGAGTTATTAATAATTACCTGCAACAAATTATATGATACTGGCAACGAACCCCATCAAATAATTATTGGATTATTGAATATAACAAGAGATTTACTACTTTACAATAGAAATAATAAATACTCAGATCTTTATTATACCTCTGATGAATTTCAAAATGAATTGGATAAACTCTCAAAAACAATAAATAAATCAACAATAATTAATTGGCATAATAATCTAAGAAATATTGAATATCAAATTAAAACAAGTGATAATCCAAGACTTTGGTTGGAAATACATTTAACTGGCCTTCTAGATTCCCAAGAGATAAATAGTTTTAAAAATAAGCAAGAAAATAAAAATAATACAACTATAGAGAAGCATGAAAGTATAAAAAACAAGGCAATAATTAATAAAGAAAATATGTCTGATGAAATTCGCAAAAAAAGCATCAAAGAGCATATAAATGGCGAGGAATTGATCGTAAAAAAAGAGGAGAAATTAGAAATTTTTAACGTTCCTGCAAAAGAAAGTATGGAGAATATTTCTGATAATTACCAAAATGATTCTAGGCCAAATAATTTAAAAGATAAATGGGAATTAATTCTTTCTAAATTAGAGTTACCATCAACAAGAATGTTACTTAAACAACAAGCCGAACTTGAAAGTTTTAATTCTGAGAAAATCACAATTGCATTATCTCCAAACTGGGAAAATATGATAAAAAGCAGAAAAGTTATAATTGAAGATACGGTAAAAAAGATATTTGGAGAGCAAATAATACTTAATTTTTCTACCAAACAATTAACTAAAAGTAATCCAACGAACTCTCCGTCAAACAAAAATGAAGTAAAAAATCTGAAAGAAATAAAAACAATAGAACCAAAAACTAATTTTTCAACAAAAATATCAAAAGAGGAAACTTATGATGATAGTTCAAAAAACTTAGCAGATTTTTTTAATGGCGAAATTATAGACATTGATGAATAAATTAAACTCCAGTATGAAGAGTTTTTCGCCAAAGAATCTTTTTTGGAAAAATAGACATTTTTATTGTTACCCAAGGAATTACTAGAAACCAATGTGATAAATAAAAAACGGATAAAAATATCATCAAAAAATTTCCTTTATCCAATACAGGCACTTCACTTTTGCAATATGAGCCATACCAAAAAGCTATTCCAGATAACATAAAAGCTGTCAATGAAATAGGGAAGTAAATTGGTGAATCTAATAAAGCGATACTGAAAACTAAATCAAAAATAGAAATAATTGGCAGTGCATATTGCAAGATGAAGAAGTAAGTTAAATCAAATTTCTGAAAATAATCAATTTTTTTAGTAAGTAATTGATCTCCATAATCAAAGAATCTTTGCAAGCCACCCTCTGCCCATCTTTGCCTTTGAGCTAATAAAGCATTTAAGTTCTCAACTGCTTCTTCCATTACTGGAGGATCCCATAAGATTCCAATTCTAGATTGTGATAATAATAATCTTAAACTTAAATCTAGATCATCCGTAACTGTCTCTTCATTAAAGGAACCACATGCCAATAATGTATCTTTTTTAATTAATTGCCCATTTCCCCTTAATTCAGAAACTCCAGCAACTGATAACCTTCCATATTGAAAGATAGCGTCCATAGCCATCTCCATTGACTGGCATGAAGTTAAAAAATTCTTACTCACATTTGTTACTGATTTTCTTAATTGAACCGCAGACCAATCTCCCTCTTCTACAAAACTAAATAACCTTATCAAAGAATCTTTTTTGAGTTGAGCATCAGCATCCAAGACTAAGAGCCATTCACCATGAGTAAACTTCAAGGCATAATTTAAAGCTCCTGACTTCCCGCCGCCTGCGTTTGGAGAACGACTGATAACTTTTAACTTTTCAAATTGCCTGGATAATCGATCTAAAATTAAAGGCGTCTTATCCGAACTCCCATCATCAATAATATAAATATTTAATTTATTTGTTGGATAATCTAAATTAAATAACCTTTCAACTAATCTTGCTATAACATTCTCTTCATCTCTAGCTGCAACTAAAATATCAAGAAAAGGTAAATCTTTATTACTGACTCTACTGCTAAAAGTATTTAAAAAGTTGTTCCTTTTGAAATTTCTAGAAATAACTATTAATCCATAAAAAGCAATCAAAAATGAAAGAGTCAATATAAAGTAAAAAAACCCTCTGATATTGTAAAAATGAGGAATGATTGCTACCAAGAAACAAGCATTAAGAAATAAAAACGACTTCAATCTTCGATTTTTATAAAAACTCGTGCTCATAAAAGTAAATTGCTAATTATTTAATTCTCATTGAGACAATATCTCAAATTTTTCAAGTTTTGCATCTCGATAGTAATGATTCAATATTTGTTCATAAGAGAATCCTAAATCAGCCATTTCAATTGCTCCTGACTGTGATAAACCTACACCATGGCCGAAGCCTCCTCCCTTCAAAAGCCATAAATCATCACTTAATTTATTAATAGTGAATAAATTACTAGGTAAAAAACTCAATACCCGTCGAATATCATCTTTAACTAGAATAATAGATTTATTAACTTTGTTCGTCTGAATTTCTAATTTTGTCACTCTGCCACTTGAACCACGTTCAATAGCATTTAAATCCAACACATTTTCATTAATGTTTATAAGTTTGTTTTTAATTAACTTTTCTTTAATTTCAAGACTAGAAATTTCCTTATTCCAACGAAAAAGAGAGTGATTGCTTCCATAAAACTGTTCTTTATCAAAGTCTAAAAAATTATTTAATTCAGATTCACTTGTAATTGGAGGTTTAAAAATTTGATTTAATGCCTTAGAACCGTCTATCGTCGTATTAAAGTAAGGGTAATTTTGCATTTGCCAAGACTCACCAGCTGTGGCAGATATACCACCATTAGAACCATGATAAAAAGCATTTATGGGTTGATTTTCATATTTAAGAATTAAATTTGAAGTTGCTTCTATAGCTTTTTGTACCTTTATATTTTTTATTTTAGGAGGCTTATAAACTTGGCATTGAGTGCTTATACATAAATGATATTTATCCATATTAAATCTATCAGAATTAAAAATTCCCCAAGTTCGGGCAATAACTGCTTGTGCCTTGAGTGCTTCAATATGAGAACTCGGTCCAATTTCGTATGGCAAAACACCTTCCAAATAATCATCAAACTTAATTTTCTGTATTAACGTCCAACTTCCATATGAATCTTGTCTTAAATAAAAATTCTTGCCAAAAGTAACATCATTTATTTTTATTTCCTCGTCAGCATAAATATGTATTGGTCCTTCGAGTTTCTTAAAAATATTCTCACTACTTAGAAAAGGAGTAATTTGTATATTTTTTATTTTTCTGAAAATCTTATTTTTTAATTCAAATTCTGGTAGATCATCTTCAAATGGAATCCATACTTCCCAATATTTAGGGTAAGCAACGGTAGTCTTAAATCCTTTATCTTTTAGTTTATCTGCTTGTTTCTTTGCTGATTCATAACTCGCAAAAGGCCCAAAAACAATTCTTTCAATTGTTTTTGGATTTTTGAGAGGTATATTCCTCCAAGTAATTTTAATCTGTTTTGATTTGTGTTTAATACCATTAGATGAAATCAAGTTTAAAAAGCCTTTATCAGTTATAAAATTAATATTCTTTCTCTTAGAAAAATTATCATTTTCCCCACCAAGATATTGCTTTAAACCAATTAAAAATTTTCCTTTTTTAATTTCTGTATTGAGTTCAATCTTTAGCAATTCTTCCGCGACTAAATTAAAAGTAAATTTAGTGTCAATTAGTATAAGAGAAATAAAGCCTAAAAATAAATTTAGAAAGTTAGATTTAAGTTTCATAAGCAGCAACTTTCCTTATCAATTAAAAACTTTAATTTGCACCAATGCGTATAAAGGTTTAGATTATTTAAATTAAACACATTTGACTTAAATGTCTAAACTAAAAACTCGTAAATCAGCTGCCAAAAGATTTAAAGCTACTGCAACGGGTAAATTTATGAGAAGACGAGCTTTCCATAATCATTTACTTGATCATAAAAGCTCAAAAGTAAAAAGACATCTTTCAACGAAAGCCGTAGTTGATGAAAGAGATGCTGATAATGTAAGATTGATGATTCCATACGCATAACTTATTAACCCATTTTCCTTAATAATTCATGGCACGTGTTAAAAGAGGCAATATAGCCAGAAAAAGAAGAAACAAAATCTTAAATCTTGCAAAAGGTTTTAGAGGAGGAAACAAAAATCTTTTCAGAACAGCAAATCAAAGGGTAATGAAAGCCCTTTGTAATGCTTACAGAGATCGAAGAAGAAGAAAAAGAGATTTTAGAAGACTTTGGATTTCTAGAATTAATGCTTCAGCCAGAATAAATGGTACTAACTACAGCAAGTTAATAAATGGCATGAAAAATTCAGAAATTATAATTAACAGAAAAATGCTTGCTCAATTAGCCTTAAATGATCCAAAATGTTTTGAAAAAATAGTTTCTTCCGTTAGCCATTAAAAAAAAGAATATAATTTAAAAAAGTAATTATAAATAATGGAAATATCTTCCTTTCAATCGTATTTAATAATTCTTTTTACAGTACTAATAATAATTTCTATTTTTGTATTCAGACAATTTCTAAAAACAAGAAGTGAAGAATTTAATTTAGTAAAATTTGAACAGAAAGGTTTAGATTCTCTATCTAAAGCTACAGAATTATATGAATTTGGGTCTGTTCAGATAAAAAAAAGATTATATGCTGAAGCAACTAAGACTTTTTTAAAAGCAATTGAAAATTATGAAAATGAACCTGATGAAGCCAAAGCCATAATAAATAACGCTTTGGGATTTTCTTATGCTGCTCAAAATGAATTTAAAAAAGCCATTAAATATTATAATTATGCAATAAAATCACTCCCTGAATATCCGATAGCTCTAAATAATCTCGCATCAGCACAACAGCGTTTATTGGAATACGACTTAGCATATGCTACTTATCAAAAGGTTTTAGTGATAGATCCAAAAAACAAAACAGCAATTAAAAAAAGTAAGGAGTTAGAAAAAAGAAATAATTACAAACCTTATGAAGGGATAAAAAATAAGGGATTCTAAATATGGAAAATTATTCATCTTTACTAATTGGAGGAAAACAATTTTCCAGTAGATTAATGGTAGGTACTGGCAAGTACAAATCTACACAAGATATGGTACAAAGCTTATCAAACTCCGAAACAGAAATTATAACCGTCGCTGTAAGAAGAATTAAAAATAATCAAACAGGAGAAAATTTACTCGAAAAGATTAATTGGGAAAAATACTGGATGCTTCCTAATACAGCGGGTTGTGTAAATGCCGATGAGGCAGTCAGAATAGCAATTTTGGGAAGAGAACTTGCAAAATTATCTGGTCAAGAAGAAAATAATTTTGTCAAGTTGGAAGTTATTCCTGACAAAAAGTATTTACTGCCAGATCCAATAGAAACACTAAAAGCAGCTGAAGTTTTAATAAAAAAAGGTTTTGCTGTACTTCCCTATATCAATGCAGATCCTATTCTTGCAAAAAGACTAGAGGAACTAGGTTGTTCAACTGTAATGCCATTAGGCTCGCCTATTGGCTCAGGACAGGGTTTATTAAATTTATCAAACATAACAATAATTATTGAAAATGCCAGAGTGCCAGTGATAATTGACGCGGGAATTGGGGTACCAAGTGAAGCTTCTCAAGCCATGGAACTTGGAGCTGATGGTGTATTAATCAATAGTGCAATAGCACAAGCTGAAAATCCGCCTCTAATGGCTCAAGCTATAAATTATGGAGTAAAGGCAGGGAGGCAAGCTTTTCTAGCGGGAAGAATTAAAAAACAAGACTTTGCAGTAGCAAGTTCACCGGAAGTAAATATATCTATATAATTCTCTAAATTGAGCAAAGTTTAAAAAAATAGTAAAAATTTTTTACTAGATTTTATGTATCGTATTAAGAAAGAAGATTTGAAACTATTTACAATGTTTTTTCGCAAATTGGAAGCACGCTGTAGTAATTTAATAAATATATTATGAATCTATTAATTCTGGAGATCTGAGTGAAAGTTATTGTTCTTGGTGGAGATGGTTTTTGCGGTTGGCCTTGTGCGGTGAATTTAGCAGAGCAAAATCATGATGTAATTATTGTCGACAATTTAAGTCGTAGAAAAATTGATATTGATCTAGAGGTAGAATCTTTAACTCCAATTGCTTCGATAACAGAACGGCTTTCTGCATGGAAAGAGATTGGAGGTAAGCCTATGAGATTTCTTAATATGGATATCTCTAAGCAATATCAAAAATTACTCAATTTGCTCATTGATGAAAAACCAGATTCCGTGATTCATTTTGCAGAACAAAGAGCAGCACCTTACTCGATGAAATCTAGTTTTACCAAAAGATATACAGTTGATAATAATGTTAATGGCACCCACAACCTTCTTGCTGCAATAGTAGAGAGTAATCTAGATATTCATGTTGTTCATTTAGGAACAATGGGAGTCTACGGATATGGATCACATAGAGGCGCAACAATTCCAGAAGGTTATCTAAAAGTTGAAGTTCCACAACCAGATGGAAGTCGCTTTGAAGAAGAAATATTACACCCTGCAAGTCCAGGTAGTGTCTACCATATGACTAAAACTTTAGATCAATTATTATTTCTTTACTACAACAAAAATGATCTTGTAAGGATCACTGATCTACATCAAGGCATTGTTTGGGGAACAAATACAGAAGCAACCTTAAAAGATCCTAGATTGACAAACCGATTTGACTATGACGGAGATTATGGAACTGTTTTAAACAGATTTCTAATGCAAGCTGCAATTGGATATCCATTAAGTGTTCATGGGACAGGAGGGCAAACAAGAGCATTTATACATATAAAAGACTCTGTAAAATGCGTACAACTTGCTCTTGAAAATCCTCCAAAATCTGGAGAAAGAGTCAAAATCTTCAATCAAATGACTGAGAGTCATCAAGTTGGAGAATTAGCTAAAAAAGTTGCTTCTCTAACAGGAGCTGATATCAATTATTTACCAAATCCAAGGAATGAAGCGGTAGAAAATGATCTAATTGTTGATAATAAATGCTTCATAGAATTAGGTTTAAACCCAACGACTCTTGATAATGGCTTATTAGAAGAAGTTGTTGAAGTTGCTAAAAAATACTCCAATAGATGTGATCTTAAGCGCATCCCTTGTGTTTCATCCTGGACTAAAAAACAAGCTGAGGCTATAAAGACTAAGTAAAATTTCTGAAATAGGTACCTAAGAAAGTGAAAATTGCATTGTTTACTGAAACTTTTTTACCTAAAGTTGACGGCATAGTCACAAGACTGACTAAAACGATTGAATTTTTAATAAAAAATGGTAATGAAGTTATAATTTTCTGCCCAGAGGGGTGTCCAGAATCATATATGGGAGCAACTGTAGTTGGAGTTGCTGCGATGCCATTACCCTTATACCCAGAGTTGAAGCTTGGCTTACCAGGTCCTGCAGTTTCAGATAAGTTAGAAAAATTTAACCCAGATTTGATACATGTTGTTAATCCAGCTGTACTTGGATTAGGTGGTATATGGTTGGCGAAAACTAATAATATTCCTTTAATTGCTAGCTACCATACTCATCTTCCAAAATATCTGGAACATTACGGTATGGGAATGTTAGAGCCACTTTTGTGGGAATTACTTAAAGCAGCTCATAATCAAGCCTTGTTAAACTTATGTACTTCAACTGCTATGGTCAATGAGTTAAAAGATAAAGGTATTCAAAGGACTGCTCTATGGCAAAGAGGAGTAGATACTTACAGTTTCCGACCAGATTTGAGAAGTGAGAGAATGAGAGAAAAATTATTTGGTAAATATAAAGACGCTGATTACTTATTGATTTATGTAGGAAGATTATCAGCAGAAAAGCAAATTGAAAGAATTAAACCAGTCTTAGAAAGTATCCCTAATGCTTGCCTAGCACTTGTGGGTGATGGACCATACAGAAACCAGCTTGAAAAAATTTTCGAAAATACTAAGACTAATTTCATAGGATATTTATCTGGCGATGAACTTGCTAGCGCCTATGCCTCTGGAGATATATTTTTATTTCCATCTAGTACAGAAACACTTGGATTGGTTTTACTAGAAGCAATGGCAGCAGGATGTCCAGTTATCGGAGCCAACAAGGGGGGGATTCCAGATATTATTAGCGATGGGATTAATGGTTGTTTATATGATCCTGATGAAAAAGATAATGGAGAACAGAGTTTGATTGAAGCGACAAAAAAAATTCTAGAGAATGAAGATAAAAGAGAAGTTATGAGAAAAGAGGCACGAAACGAAGCAGAAAAATGGGATTGGAATCAAGCAACGTTACAACTGCAAAATTATTATGAAAATACTCTCAAAGAAATAGATTAAACTTAGTATTAATTATGCTACGTGTGGAGGCGTAGGACTACTATACGAAGTTAAGGGAAGTATTAGAGTAGCGATATTTTGATTCTTTTCAGGCCTTTTTTTCTTTGAGAATTTTTTACCAAAAGGTACTCTTATGACATTAGTTCCCTCAATGGAACAAATGTTTGAGTTATCTCCTGAAAAATTATTGACAAAATTTGGTAAGTCGACGTTCTTAACTGGCAGGTGCTTAACATTACCAGATTTAAAATCTTTTGTCATAGCTTCAAATACCCCAAAAAATTTGATGCTCGAATATTTTAATAAAAAAATTTAAAAAAATTCTATAAGAAAATATTAAATTTTTATTCAAACTTATAATAACTAAGTAAATACAAGAAAGCTAGGCCTTTAAGCACATTTTTTTTCTTCGAAATTCTCTCCTTGATTTACATTGCAAGAACAAATTAAATTGCGATCGCCATATGCATTATTGATCCTAGAAACTGAAGACCAAAACTTAATAGAAGTTGGAGTTTTATAAGGGAAAGAAGCTTTTTCTTTTGAATAAGGATAATGCCAATTGTCAGTAATTAACTCTTTCAGAGTATGGGGAGCGTTACTAATTACATTATTATTCTTTAATTCAATATTTTTTTCTATTTCGCTAATTTCTTCTCCGATCAAGAGCATAGCCTCACAAAATCTATCCAATTCAGCCAAACTTTCACTTTCAGTAGGCTCTATCATTATGGTCTCTGGAACAGGCCAACTTATAGTTGGGGCATGAAAACTATAATCTATTAATCTTTTAGCTAAATCATTTACACTCAAACCAGTTTTAGATTTTAAATCTCTAAAATCTAAAATACATTCATGTGCGACAAAATTATTTCTTCCTTTATAAAGAATCTCGAATTTATGCTTTAAAGAATGAGCAATATAATTTGCAGATAAAATTGCATGCGCAGTTGCTTTCCTTAAACCACTAAGACCAGACATCTTTATGTACATCCAACTTATTGGAAGAATACTTGCACTCCCATGCTTGGCAGAAGATACGTAATTAGAACTATCAGATAAATCATTATCCATTAAAGAATGAGTAGGAAGAAATGGGCTTAAAGTTTCTGATGCAGCAACTGGGCCTACTCCTGGGCCACCACCTCCATGTGGAATGCAGAATGTTTTATGTAAATTCAAATGACAAACATCAATTCCATAATTCCCGGGTTTACATAATCCAACCTGAGCATTCAGATTTGCTCCGTCTAAATAGACAAATCCTCCAACAGAGTGAATTAAGTCACATATCTTTCTGATTTGCAATTCAAAAACTCCATGAGTAGACGGGTAAGTCAACATAAGGGCTCCTATTTGGTGATCAAATTTTTTGACCTTGATCGACAAATCTTGAAAATCAATATTTCCTTCGTCATCACATTCAACGGTTAAAACATCAAAACCTGCCATAACTGCACTAGCAGGATTTGTTCCATGGGCACTTTTAGGAATTAAACATTTTTTTCTTGAAAGTTCACCTTGTGCTTCAAAATAAGAATTTATTGCTAATAATCCTGCAAACTCTCCCTGAGAACCTGCATTTGGTTGAAAAGAAACTGATTTTAAACCAACAATATCACTTATCCATTTTTCTAGGTCAGATATTATTTTTGAATAGCCCTTAGTTTGATCTAGTGGAGAAAAGGGATGAATAGAAGATAAATTAGACCAAGAGACTGGATTTAACTCTGCTGCAGAATTTAACTTCATAGTACAACTTCCTAATGGCATCATTCCATCTACCAGAGAAAAATCTTTTTCAGCAAGTCGGAATATATATCTCATTAATTCCGTTTCACTTTGGTAATTTTTGAATATATCTTGCTGCATCCATTCATTGGATCTCAAAGCTAAACTTTCAAGATGAAATCTTTTATCAAATTTTATATGCTCTAAATCTTCTTTTTTTTCTATAAGATTTGCTATGAAAGTCAAAATATCTTTGATTTCTTTTTCATTACTCAGCTCATCTAAAGAAATCCCAAAGCCAGTTGAATTTTCTATAGTTGATCCCAAAGGCAAAATTCTTAAATTATACCCATTTTTTAAAGCTTCATTATGGATCCTCTGCGAGTGCTTAGAATAAACATCAACACTATCAAATCTAATCCCATCAGGAATATCAAAACCTAAATCAGCTAAACATGATTCTAAATTTAGTCTCAACTCCACTAATCTCTTAGCAATTTGCGTTAATCCAGAAGGTCCATGATAAATCGCATAAAAAGATGAAATTATAGCTAACAAAGATTGAGCAGTACAAATATTACTAGTGGCCTTTTCCCTTCTAATATGTTGCTCTCTTGTTTGCAATGCTAATCTTAAAGACTTTTCGCCATTTTTCGAGAGAGTTTGCCCAACAATTCTTCCAGGTATCAGCCTTTTATATTGTTCGCTACAGGCAAAATATGCTGCATGGGGTCCACCAAAACCCATTGGAACACCAAATCTTTGCATACTACCCACTGCTACATCAACGCCAAATTCAGAAATTGGTTTAATTAAAACTTGTGCCAGTGGGTCAATACATGCCGTTACAATAATTTCTGATTTATGAGCTTGGGATATTAAGAATGTGGGATCAAATAATTGCCCATTTTTACCTGGTAATTGCAACAAAATTCCAAAAACATCATCATGATTAGGAAGGTTGCTTTGAGTGAAGCGTTTTAAGGATATACCCAAAGGTTTTGCTCTGGTTTGTAAAACATTAAAAGTATGATCAAAAACATTTGATTCCACTAAGTACACTTTTGAAGATTTATTTTTTCTTGCGGCAAAACTCATTGCCATAGCTTCTGCAGCAGCAGTACCTTCATCTAATAAAGATGCATTGGCGACAGGAAATCCCGTTAGTTCACAAACAATAGTCTGAAAATTAAATAGAGCTTCTAATCTTCCTTGTGCAATTTCTGCTTGATATGGAGTATAAGACGTGTACCACCTTGGATTTTCAAGAACATGTCTTTGGATGACTTTAGGCATATGATTGTCATAATAACCAAGGCCTATTAGTGATCTCATTTTAGTATTTTTCTTTGCAATCTCTTCTAATTCATTTAAAGCCTCTGTTTCTGAACAACCTTTGGGCAATATTTCTGAAGATTTATCTTTAAGCTGAATATCTTCAGGAATAACTGAGTTTATAAATTGATCAATATTATTAAAACCAAGCTTGTTCAGCATAACTCTTTCATCATTATCTCCTAACCCAAGATGCCTATCTATAAACAAATCGGACCCAAATTCGGATGTCATATTAAAATATTTTTCTTTAAAATAGCTCTTTTTAAAAAGTTTGCCTTATTTTGGTACAACCTTTGATTGATATTCCTCAGAAGTCATTAAATCAGCAATTGATGCTTTTGATTCTGGTTTCAAAATGACTAACCAACCGTTTCCAATCGGATCATTCTGTAAAAGCTCAGGGTTATCAATAACACTTTCATTTACAGATACTATTTCCCCTGAAAAAGGCAGATAGACTTCCTCAACGGCCTTAACTGATTCTATTGTTCCAAAAGTCTCACCTTTCTTTAAGGTGGCCCCTTGATCAGCTAATTCAACAAAAACAATATCTCCTAATTGATCTATGGCAAATTCACTAACTCCAATTTTTAATAATCCATTTTCTTCCAAGACATATTCATGAGTATCAGCATAGTTGAGGTTGTCTGGAAACTGGTAAGACATGATTAAGTAAATAAAGGAAGTAGAGAATCCTTTGAAATTAATTTTTCCTCTAATAATTCAGATAATAATCGAATTAATGCAATTTTGATGTGAGCTATGTGAGAACCACCTTGAACAAAAATATTGTAAGGATCTCTTAGAGGAGCATCAGCAGAAAATTCACTTGTACTACCTTCAATAAATGTACCTCCTGCCATTAATAATTTTGAATCATATCCATCCATTGATGATGGAACAACATTCAGAAAAGAATCCACTGGTGAAGAATTTTGAAAAGATTGACAAACTTTTTGTACCAAATCAGGATTATTCAATCTTACTGACTGAATAAGATCAGATCTATAAGTTGCTGGCTCTGGTAAAACCTTAAATCCCAAATTTTTAAAGACCGCTGCAACCATATCAGCACCTTTTAGTGATTCGTGAACAATTTGTGGTGCTAAAAACAAACCCTGCAAAATTAATCTTCCTAGTCCAAAATTTATTCCTGCAGATGAACCAATACCTGGTGAGGTTAATCTAGAACATGCCATCTCAACCAACTCTGCATCTCCTGCAACATACCCACCGGTAGGAACGATTGTTCCTCCCAAATTTTTAATCAATGATCCAGCAATTATGTTTGCCCCTTTAGAAATTGGTTCACTATCTTCAACAAGCTCCCCATAACAGTTATCAACAAAACATATACAGTTAGGATCAAGAGAATGAATGAGACTACAAATTTTCTCTATCTGATAATTCGTAAGAGATTTTCTCCAACTATATCCGCAACTTTTTTGTATGAATACTAATTTGCATGCATTTTCTTTAAAAGAATGAATAATTTTTTCTTCAAAAGAATCAAAATTATCGCAGATATTTATTTGCTTATATTCAATCTCAAAATTTTTAAGTGAGCCTTTTCCTCCTCCTCTTATTCCTATGACTTCTTCTAACGTATCATACGGTTGTCCTGTAAGAGATAACATTACATCTCCAGGTCTAAGAATTCCAAATAAGACAGAACTTATTGCATGCGTTCCACTTACAAATTGCATCCTCACAGCTGCCTTTTCAGCAAGAAACAATCTTGCAAAAACCGCATCAATTTTTTCTCTAGATATATCATCATGACCACTACCAGAAGATTGATTGAAATGACTAGTAGAAACTTTTTCTTCCTTAAAAATTGTCAAAATATTTTCTAATTTCTGGAAAACCTGATTGGACCTTTCTTGGAAAACTTTACTTAAACTCTCTTCGACAGAAAGAACAGCGTTTTCAGCCAGTTTTAAGTTATTGTTTAGTGTCATTTCTTATGAAAACTCATGTTATTTTTCAGAAGCTAAATTTCTTAATTCTGCGAGGAAAGCATTAGGTCCTCTACCCTGAAAATAAGAAAGTTTTTTTGAAGCCTCATATAAATCAAGTAGTTCTCCATCTAATTCTTCTGCCGTATAATCTCTAATTCCTGCTATTACCTCAGCAAAACGTTCTCTACGGGCAGATTTATTGACAGCATAGGCTTCCATTACCTGAGTTTTACATGACCTCCAAGCCTTATTCTGACAAAAATGTACTGAAAGAGCATCACTTAAAGCAGAAGCTTCTTCATCTTCTATATACCAGTCAAAAGATGAAGGGAGAGATTTTAATCCTGAGAATATCTCGAATAACTCCCCGGCCGACAATGGATTACCAGAATCATTTTTCAGTGGTAATGCAGACTCTTCCAAAGATTTCCATAACTCTGGGTAATCACTTTCAAAACGATCCCTGATTTTTTCTATACCTTGATCAAGAATCGTATTTACTTGAGCTAAAGCAAGAAAAACTTCAGGACCTGGCGAAGACAACTTCCCATTCCTAAGATTAGAAATTTGAGAATTATGAACTTTACCTAAATCAAGAACTTCAGAAAGTAATGGCAAAACTCTGTGTGACCATCCATTTCTCTCATGCCAGAGGTGTATCAAATGAGCCATAGCCCTACGACCTCTAGATAATTTATCGCGATATCCGAGACTCACTAATAATTAATCTTATCAATAGTATAGTATGATAATATTACATATCGGTATTTTTGAAAATAGTATTCTAATATCATGAATTCAGTAATTTTCCAAGAAACAGCAAAATTAAAAAAACCTGTTCCAGCTGAAAAAGTTATAGAACTTTCAGAAAAATTACTGGAACCTTCCAAGCATTCAAAAAAATATCCTCCAAGGCTACATAAAACTTGGGGAACAATCGTTTTCATGGCAGCGATTCATATTCTTTCTTTTGTCGCTATACAACCACGGTTTTGGAGTCTCCCTGCAGTCGTATCATTATTATTTTTTTACTGGGTTACTGCTTGTCTTGGAGTCACACTTGGATATCACCGATTGTTATCACACAGATCGTTCGTGGTTCCAAGATGGCTAGAAAGATTTTTTGCTACCTGCGGAGCCATAAGTTGCCAGCATGGACCAATAGATTGGGTAGGTTTACATAGGCATCACCACTCTTTTTCAGATACAGAAGTAGATCATCACAATAGTAAAAAGGGTTTTTGGTGGAGTCATATGGGTTGGATGTTCAAAGATGTTGAAGCACTCAAAACTGTTCCAAAACTAAGTGCAGATTTAATTAAAGATCCATACTATAGATTTCTAAATAAATATTTTTTATTTTTACAAATTCCTATAGGACTGTCCTTGTACGCAATAGGTCAAAAATTAGGAGTTGGAGGTTGGTCCCTAGTCCTTTGGGGCATTCCATTGAGACTTGTGGTGGTTTATCACGTAACTTGGCTGGTGAACTCCGCAACACATTGTTGGGGTAAGGCGCCATTTGAAAGTGGTGATTCATCCAAAAACAATGCATGGGTTGCTGCATTAACATTTGGAGAGGGTTGGCATAATAATCATCATGCATTTCCTAATTCAGCAAAACAAGGATTATTTAGAGGTCAAATAGACATAACATGGGAACATATTAAGATTCTTGCGAAATTAGGTCTTGCAAAAAAAGTAAAGTTACCCTCTAGGTCTTATTATTAATTATATTGTTCAATATTTTCATGGCTAAAAGAGTACAAGTCGCATTAACTGAATCAATCGCCTCATTAGGTAAAGAAGGCGATTTAGTTGAAGTAGCACCAGGATATGCAAGAAATTTTCTACTACCTTATGGCAAGGCAATGAATGTAACACCAGCTGTTCTTAAACAAATTGAAAGGAAAAAAGAAAAAGAAAAAATTGCTGCTGATAAATTAAAGCAAGAAGCTTTAGATTTCCAAACTGCATTATCAACAATAGGTAGATTCACTATTAAAAAACAGGTTGGAGAAGATGGTGTGCTTTTTGGAACGGTGACCAATGGGGATGTTGCAGAAGCAATAGAAGCAGCAACCAAAAAAGTAGTTGATAGGAGAAATATCACAGTTCCTGATATTCATAATTTAGGTTCCTTTACTGCAAAAATAAAATTACATCAAGAAGTAAATGCAGAAGTAAATATTGAAGTAACAAGTTAATCAATTAGTTGCATTATTTTGAAAAGTAGCCAGAGTATATATCTAAGCAATTAAAGATATGGTTTCCGTACCTTTTCCAAATAATGGGAAAAATAAAAACTTTAAAAAAGATTTTAATAGTGAAAATGCTGGATTAGTGCCTCCTCAGAATATTCAAGCTGAGGAAGCTGTTCTTGGTGGCATACTCCTTGATCCAGAGGCGATTGGGAGGATTGCGGACTTAATTAAACCTGAGGCTTTTTATATAAATGCGCATCAAGAGATTTATAGAACAGCATTAATGTTGCATACGCAGGGGAAACCAACTGATTTAACATCAATGAGTGCATGGTTAGCAGATAACAGATCACTAGAAAAAATTGGAGGAAACAACAAACTAGTAGAGCTAGTAGAAAATGTATCCTCTACAGCTTCCATAGAACAAGTTGCCAATTTAATTAACGACAAATTCATGAGAAGGCAACTAATCAGATCCGGAAATGAGGTGGTTCAACTAGGTTTTGACCAGACTCAAGATACTAATGAAGTTTTAGATAAGGCGGAGCAAAAAATATTTGAAATTAGTCAAGAAAAACCTTCAAAAGGTCTGACTCAAGCAGCTGAAATTCTTACAAGTACTTTCAATGAAATAGAGTCGAGATCATTAGGTACTTCAGTAGCTGGAATTCCCGTAAATTTTTACGACCTTGATGCGATGACTCAAGGGTTTCAAAGAAGTGATTTAATAATCGTTGCTGGAAGACCTTCAATGGGAAAAACTTCAATAGTTCTTAATCTAGCTAAGAATGTTGCTCAATCTCAAGATTTACCTGTTTGCGTATTTAGCCTTGAAATGAGTAAAGAACAGTTGACATATAGATTACTTTCGATGGAAGTTGGAATCGAAAGCGGCAGGCTAAGAACAGGAAGATTACAACAAGATGAATGGCCATTACTTGGAGAAGGTATCAATTCATTGGGGGAATTACCAATATTTATAGATGACAAACCTAACTTAAGTGTTTTAGAGATGAGATCTCTGTGCAGAAGATTAATAGCTGAACAAAAAAAAGAACTTGGATTAATTGTGATTGATTACCTCCAATTGATGGAAGGAACGACCCCTGATAATAGGGTGCAAGAGCTTTCAAGAATAACAAGAGGTTTAAAAAGCATGGCCAGAGAATTAAAAGTACCAGTAGTTGCTTTGTCTCAACTTAGTAGAGGAGTTGAGTCTAGAACAAATAAAAGACCAATGTTAAGCGATCTAAGAGAATCAGGTTCTATTGAACAAGACGCCGACTTAGTATTAATGATTTATAGAGATGAATACTATAATCCAGAGACTGAAGATAGAGGGATAACAGAGATCATTGTCACTAAACATAGAAATGGACCCGTAGGAACTGTTAAATTATTATTTGAACCTCAATTTACAAGATTTAGGAATTTAGCTAATTAAATCGATCCTGAAATGCAAGATCATCAATCAACAAATGAATCATTTGACATCATCGTTATTGGGGGTGGACATGCAGGATGCGAAGCAGCCATAACAACAGCAAAATTAGGGTTTTCTACCGCCTTATTTACAATAAATTTAGATCGGATTGCCTGGCAACCTTGTAACCCTGCAGTGGGAGGACCAGCAAAAAGTCAGTTAGTACATGAAGTTGATGCATTGGGAGGAATTATTGGGCAACTAGCTGATGAGACAGCAATACAAAAGAGAATATTAAATGCAAGTAGAGGACCAGCTGTATGGGCATTAAGAGCTCAAACAGATAAAAGGGAATATTCAAAAAGAATGATCGAAATACTACAAAATACAAATAATTTATCTTTGAAAGAAGCAATGATTACTGAACTAGATATTGAAAAAACTAAAACAATTGGATTGAACTCAAAAAACATCATGCAAAAAAAGATAAAGGGTGTAAAAACTTTTTTTGGTAGTTATTATTCGGCGAGATCGGTTATCATTACAGCTGGTACTTTTTTAGAAGGAAAAATATGGATAGGAAATAAATCAATGTCAGCTGGCAGATCTGGCGAACAAGCAGCACAAGGTCTTACTCAGAACCTGCACAAAATTGGTATAAAAACAGAACGTTTAAAAACAGGAACTCCAGCAAGAGTTGACAAAAAAAGTATAATTTTTGATGAATTAGATATTCAACCTAGTACTGCAGCTGATAAATATTTTTCGTTTGACCCAGATATCAAAAATAATATGCCTCAAGTTAGTTGTCACATAACAAGAACAACTTCTAAAACACATCAATTAATTCGAAATAATTTACATTTAACCCCCATTTACGGTGGTTTTATTGATAGTAAAGGGCCAAGATATTGTCCATCTATTGAAGATAAAATCGTTAAATTTGCTGATAAAGAATCGCATCAAATTTTCTTAGAGCCAGAAGGAATTAATACCCCTGAAATATATGTTCAGGGATTTTCTACAGGTTTGCCCGAAAATATACAATTAGAACTTTTAAGAACCTTACCTGGATTAAGTAAATGTAAAATGTTGCGACCAGCATATGCTGTTGAGTATGAATATATACCTGCAACACAGCTTCAAACATCACTCGAAACTAAAGAAATTGAAAATTTATTTAGCGCTGGACAAATTAATGGAACTACTGGTTATGAAGAAGCAGCTGCACAAGGGTTAGTTGCAGGAATCAATGCAACAAGAAAACTAAATAAAAAAGATCCAATAATCTTTACTAGGGAAAGCAGTTATATAGGAACAATGATTAATGATTTAATTACCAAAGATCTCAAAGAACCTTACAGAGTTCTTACTAGTAGGAGTGAATACAGGTTAACCCTAAGAGGAGATAATGCAGATAGAAGATTAACCTCATTAGGTTATCAAATAGGGCTAATTGAGGAGAAAAGATGGTTAGCCTATCAAGAAAAAATGAAATTCCTTGAAGAAGAGAAATTGAGATTAGAAAGAACCCGTTTAAAAAATACCGATGAAATAGCAAAAAAAATAGAATTTGATACAGGATCAAAAATTAAAGGATCAATAACTTTGAAAGAACTCCTAAAAAGACCAAATTTTCATTATTCAGATTTAATTAGATATGATTTAGCCAAGAGAGATCTAACAACATCGATACAGGAAGGAGTTGAAATAGATATTAAATACGAAGGTTATCTCAAAAGACAAAAAAACAATATTGAACAAATTAATCGTCAAAGCTGTAAATCTCTGCCACAAGAAATAAATTATGAAAAGATAGATACTTTATCTTTAGAAGCTAGAGAAAATTTGAATAAGATAAAGCCAAAAAATTTTGGTGATGCTTCAAAAATTCCTGGAGTAAGCAAAGCTGATTTAACTGCATTACTAGTTTGGCTAAAAATAAGAGAAATAAAAAAAGAAAAGGCAAATATTTTTGTCGAAAAAAAGTTATCATCTTAAAAGCATTCCGTCTGAGCACTGAATAATAAACTTTTTAACTCACCAAAAATTTTATGGGAAGAAAAAGCTTCTACTTTTTTAGTGAAAAATTCATTACCAAAAATATCTGGTCCTTGGAAATTAATGCTGCTTGGGGATGGAAGTCCAACTAGACATTTACAACTTTTAACTAATCAAGAGACGAAAATTAAGTTAATTTCAATGCGATTAGATCCTCTATTCATTGAAGAAGGTCCTAGAGAATTAAATCAGTTAAATGGACCTTTAATTAGAAGACAAGTATGGATTAAAAACAAGAATAAAAACCTAGCATGGGCTGAGAGTTGGTGGAATGCAGAACAAGTGAATGAAAATTTAAAAGCCAAAGAAGAACCAATTTGGAAGAATTTGACACAAGACAGATCAGAGTTGTTTAGAGAAGTTGACCGAATTTCACTTGTTAATTCAAATTGGTTAGAGGATCAATTTTGTTTTAAAGGTCCATTCTGGTCAAGAAATTATAGATTTTTTCGAGACAAAAAGCCTCTAACAATTATTAGAGAAGTATTCAATCCACATTTAGAAAGTTTATTAGGCTATTCAGGAATTAAAGAATTTACGAAACTATACTCTTCTTCTTCTTGATCTGGGAATATTTCTTGGTTTTGATTGAACTTGTTGGTTTAATTGATCTCTCGAAATATTCTTCTCTTTTTCTGAAGATCTTTGCCATCTCTCAACTTTGAAATCCATTTCATCTGGCCAATCTTCGTCATTACTCTCTTTGACATAAGGTAATTTTTTTTGCTCAGTTATCTGTAAATCTTTTGGTTGCCTTAAAGATATTGCTTCTAAAGGTCTTTTTGAGTTCTGTTTAGTAGATTCATAAGAATTTGATGCTCTGGAAAATGTCTTAAAATCGCTTTTATCATCGTAAAAATTCTCATCATTCCAATCATCATTCCAATCATCATTATCTTCATCAAAAAATAAATCCACTTTTTCAGATACCCATCTTCCTACTTTTTTAACACTCTTACTTGTTATTCCTTGAAAATCTGAGTTCCTTCTTTTTCCTGGCCTAGCACCAGATACTCCATCAACAAATTGTCTTCCAGTTTCGAAAATTTTATCAACCTGTTTATCAACAATATTTTTATCAAAACTATTTCTAAGATTTCTAATTCTCCTTGAATCCATAAATTATTATGCTTTTTAAAATATAAATTACATTAAAAAAATAAATAATTCCAAATATAGAAACAAAAACACATCTTATATTTTTAATCAAACAAAATTAAACAATTTTTATTCCAAGATCCATTAAAGAAATTTAAACAACATTTTTTACAGGCAATATTCTTTATCCTTTTCCTGTAGAAAAATTTCTCACCACAATTTTGGCAAGTTCCTATGTATTTTAATTCTCTCCTTTCAATAGGAAATGAGTGCCTAACAGAAATTTGAAAATTCTTCTCTTTCACATTAATTTCATTCATCTTTTCTAAAAAATTTGGACCATGTATCTCATTTTTTTTTAATATTCTATCTACCCATGCATGAATCATTTCATGACATAAAGTACTCTTTATTTCACTAGTAGATAATTTACTCAAAATAGGTTTCGATAAGATAATTTCAGAATCTACAAGACCATTAATTCGTTTTCTTCTATAAAAACCAGCAGTAGTTTTTAATCTATTATCACTCCATCTAACTTTTACTAAAGGTTGATTATTAACCGCTAGAGAATTTTCAAAATATTGGCTATTAAATTTATGAAATAAAGGTAAAAGAGGAATTACAGGCATTATGGATTAAAATTAGTATTATTTTGACAAAAAAAGCCATCAAAAACGATTTCTTTTCTTAAAGTAATAAAAAACCTAATTCAACATGGATGCAACACTAGTTAAAGATATCGGAATTAAAGCATTATTAGTTGGCGGAGCTGTACTAGTTTCTTTTTGGACTTTTAATGCAGTCAAATTAGTTATAAGCGCCAGAGGAATTAATCCACTAGTAAGAAAGTTTTTTGATCAAATAGCCGCTGGCAGAATTGATGCAGCGTATGGTTTAACTACAAAAACTTATAAAACTCATGTGAAGCGCCAAGACTTTCTTAAATTTTTAGCTAGTTTAAATCTCAATAAATACAGAAATTTAAAATCAGGAAGACCTAGAGTCCAAGAAGATCAAATCATAATAACTTTGAATTTAAAGTCAGAAGATAAACAAGATGAGCTCCCATTAGATTTTACTTTCGCAAAAACTGACAATGATTGGAAAATAGACAGAATAGCAAAAGTGAATTAATAATTTCTTGTGAGGCAAAAAGAATTGTTTAAAGAAGAAATAATACATCAATTAGAATTACACCCAAGTAGATTAGATAAAGAAAAAATCATCTCAGAAGCAATGGAGGAAGGTCTAGATGATTTTTTTGAGGGAATCCGGATGGCGCTTGATCCATTGGTAACTTTTGGTGTAAAAATTGTTCCTGAAAAAAAGGGTGAAAAAAGTCAAAATTTTTTATGGAAAGATTTTAGGAAATTAGCAAATAAGCTTATTCAAAGAGAACTTACTGGTCACGCTGCTCGCGATGCAATTATTGCGGCTATGGAATCTGCCACAAAACAAGAGTGGAATGGATTTTATAGAAGAGTATTAATTAAAGATCTTAGATGTGGTGTATCTGAAAAAACAATCAACAAGATAGCAAAGAAATTTCCCAAATATGCGATTCCTATTTTTTCTTGTCCTTTAGCTCATGACAGTGCAAATCATGAAAAGAAAATGATAGGGAAAAAGCAAATCGAAATCAAATTAGATGGTGTGCGTGTCTTAACTATTATTAGACAAAATAAAGTAGAAATGTTTTCTCGTAATGGGAAACAATTCCATAATTTTGGTCATATTATCTCAGAAATAGAAAACGTCTTAAAAGAAGATCCTGCACCTCATGACTTAGTCCTAGATGGTGAAGTAATGAGCGCTAACTTTCAGGATTTAATGAAACAGGTTCATAGAAAAGATGGCAAACAAACAAAAGACGCAGTTCTACACCTATTTGACTTATGTCCCCTTGAAAACTTCCAAAAAGGTAGATGGAACACTACTCAAACAGCAAGAAGTTTATTAGTAAAAGAATGGGTAGCAAAACATTCCATGCTTCTAAGGCATATAAAAACACTTGAATGGGAAAATGTAGATCTTGACACCATTGAGGGACAGAAAAGATTTGTAGAGCTGAATAAATCTGCCGTGGAAGGTGGATATGAAGGAGTAATGATTAAAGATCCTGATGCTATTTATGAATGTAAAAGAACACACAGTTGGTTAAAAGCAAAACCTTTCATTGAGGTCACTTTAAAGGTTGTATCGGTTGAGGAAGGCACAGGTCGAAATAAAGGTAGACTAGGTGCTGTCCTAGTAGAAGGGGAAGATGATGGACATGAATACAGTCTTAGTTGTGGAAGCGGATTTAGTGATATCCAGCGTGAAGAATATTGGTCAAAACGGAATCAACTTATTGGTCAACTTGTAGAAATCAGAGCTGATGCTAAAACTAAATCCAAGGATGCGGTGGCTTTTAGTCTTAGGTTTCCTAGATTCAAATGCTTTAGAGGATTTAAAGCTGGAGAAAAAGTTTAAATTTTAAAAAAAATATTCAACAAAGTAGTCAATGAAAAATGTGGTTTTTAAGTAAAAAAACTAAAGATCTTAGCTATAAGATGTAAGAATAATTATCAGGACTTTTTCAGAGACTTATGACTAAGAAAACAGTTTTCAACTTCATAAAAACACCTTGTGGACAGGCAAAATATATCGAATTACAAGCCAACAAAACTTTACTAGGTAAATTTAGACTTTTGTGGTTTATCTTATTTGCATCTATTAGAGATTGGAATATTAAAGAGTAAATTCTTAGGATTTCTCAAAATATTCTCTGGAGTATTTAGCTGAGAAGTATACAACTAAAAAAGTTGAAATAATTCCAATGATAGTAATATATAAATTATTTGGTGATTGCACATTTTTTAACTCCTGGATACTTTTTGCCAAACTACCTATTGAGCAATAAAGAAAAGTTCCTGGAATTATTCCAAGAAGACCAAGAGTGAAATCTTTAAATTTAACATTATTCAAACCATAAAAATAATTAAGAATACTGAAGGGAAATATCGGCGATAATCTCGCTAAAAAAATTAATTTAAGTCCGCCTTTTTCTACTACTTTTTCCATAACACTTAATTTTGGATAACGGCTAAAAAGATTTTTTAGCTTTTTTGCAAAAAAAGTTTTTGATACAAAAAAAGCAACTGATGCCCCAATGGAAGCGGAAATGAAAACGATAATTGATCCTAAATATGAGCCATATAAAAAACCTGATAATAAAGATAACCAAGAAGCTGGAAGTATTAATAAAACAATTAAAATATAAATACAAACAAACGATAAGATGCCAATTCCAGTATTAAAAAAAAAAGACAAATTATAAATATTTTCTAGGAATATATTCATTCTCAATTCAATAGTTCGAGTTTCTTAGTAATTCTCTCCTTTTGCACCGAACCCTCATTTAATTTAAATCTGCATTCTTCAACAATATCTTTTGGAGCCTTATCAACGAAATTTTTATTAGATAATCTCTTATTTAAATTTTCTAATTCAATAGTAACCTTTTTTAAATCCTTGCTTAACCTTTCCTTTAATGCATCTATATTTACAAAATCTTGAAAAGGTAAGTAAACCTCTAAATCACTAATTATCCCAGAAAAAGATTTAGCAAACTCATTTTTATCAACAGCATTAGTTTTAAAAATAAATACTTCAGAAGATTTAGTTAAGGTTTGAATATCGTCAACTAAAGTTTCTAAAAAATCAATCAATTCATCATTGTCTGAAATTAAATATACAGGCCCCTTTTCTGATGGCTTAAGACCTAATTCAGCTCTCAAATTTCTAATCAGCCTAATAATTTCAAAGAGTTGCTGAAAGGAATTATCAAGCTTATTATCAACAAATTTATTTTCGTGAATTGGCCATTTTTGAAGAGATAATAATGCATTATCTGGTTTTAGTTGCAGTACATGCCAAAGTTCCTCAGTAATGTGCGGCATAAAAGGATGAATCATTACCAAAATATCATTGAGCACTTTTATTAAAACTTTTTCTGATATTTGTCTATTTTTAGTCTCTTTATTATTAAACCTTTGTTTAGCAAATTCTACATACCAGTCACAAAAATCATTCCATGCAAATTCATATAGAAGTTTCGCAGATTCTCCCAATTTATATTCTTTCAACAAAGCAGCGACTGTTATATTTACCTGATTCAATTTCGATAAAATCCACTTATCACATAACTCTAAAGAATTTTCATCACTCTCATTAAGCGAATAATTATGGTTAGAAGTTTTATTAATTAACACAAATTTAGTTGCATTCCATAATTTATTCGCAAAATTTCTTGAAGCTTCAACAGTTGAAGATGTATATTTTTTCCTATCAAAATCAAGCCGGATATCTTGACCAGCGCCTGCAACTTCTCGAATTAAAGCAAATCGTAGAGCATCAGAACCATATTTATCAATTAATAGTATTGGATCAATACCATTACCTGAACTTTTACTCATTTTTTTATTGTTTTCATCTCGAACGAGACCATGAATATAAACATCCTTAAAAGGAATATTATTCGTAAAAGTATTACCCATCATTGTCATTCTGGCCACCCAGAAGAAAATAATATCGAAACCAGTAACAAGAACATTATTTGGATACCATTTTTTAAAATCAGAATCATTTGTATTTGGCCAACCAAGAGTTGAGAAAGGCCATAAACCACTTGAAAACCATGTATCCAAAACATCTTTATCACGAACCAATTTAATATTTGATCCAAATTTTTTATTAGCTTCGATTAAGGCATCTTCTTCATTTCTTGCAACGATATATGGAGTATTTTGTTCTATTGAGTCTTGAGAGTCATCTAAAACATACCATGCTGGTATTTGGTGCCCCCACCACAATTGCCTACTGATACACCAATCATTAATATTCTCTAACCAATCCTTATAAACTTTCTCCCAGCGTGGTGGAATAAACGATGGTTTTTTTGAATCAATTTTATTAAGACATCCTTGTGATATATCATCCATTTTCAAAAACCATTGTGTTGACAATAAAGGTTCAATTGGAACCTTACCTCTATCAGAAAAAGGAACAGTATGTTTATAATCCTCTATCTTTGTCAAAAGGCCTAAGTTATCCAATTCCTTGATAATTCTCTTTCTAGCCTCATATCTATCTAAATTTTGAAAAATACCTGCATTAATATTTAAAGTTCCATCTTTGTTCATTACATTAATCTGTTTTAAATTATGCCTTTTTCCTATTGCAAAATCATTTGGATCATGGGCTGGAGTAACCTTCACACAACCCGTACCAAAATCTTTATCAACATGTGAATCAGCGATAATAGGTATTTCTCTATCAACGAAAGGGACTTTTACTTTGACACCAATAAATTCTTTATATCTATCATCATCAGGATTAACTGCCACAGCGGTATCACCCAAAAGAGTTTCTGGTCTTGTTGTTGCAACTTCTAAGTACTTATCTAACTGTTCACCACTT
This sequence comes from Prochlorococcus sp. MIT 1314, assembly GCF_034093315.1. Lineage (GTDB taxonomy): Bacteria > Cyanobacteriota > Cyanobacteriia > PCC-6307 > Cyanobiaceae > Prochlorococcus_A > Prochlorococcus_A marinus_Y. The sequence continues at coordinate 1,112,532 of NZ_CP139300.1, forward strand.
TCAGAAATTAAAGGGTATTTAAAATGCCATAAATGACCATTTACTTCTTGCATTTCAACTTCAAGATCACTTACGGCAGATTGAGATTCAGGGCACCAATTAACCAAATATTCGCCTCTATAAATTAAATTCTTTTTATAGAGAATATTAAAAGCCTCAATAACTGCTTCATTTAATTTTTGATCAAGAGTAAATCTTTCTCTAGTCCAGTCAACTGAATATCCTATCCTTTTTAATTGAGAAACTATTCTTCCACCACTTTGTTCTTTCCAGTTCCATGCTCTTTTAAGAAATTCATCTCTTCCAATATCCTCACTTGTTTTGCCTTCACTTTTTAATTGTTTTTCGAGAATAGTTTGAACAGCTATTGAAGCATGATCAGTTCCTGGTAAACACAAAACATTCTTACCTAAAAGTCTTTGAAAACGTACTACAACATCTATCAAAGCCGTATTAAATGCATGCCCCATATGCAAAGATCCAGTTACATTTGGTGGCGGAATAACAACACAAAAAGGCTCCCCATCATCCTCAGGGTTAGGACTAAACGCCTTTAGACTTTCCCATTTTTCTTGCCACTTTTTCTCTACTTCAAAAGGTGAATAATTCTCTAAAGATAATTGATCATTCATCTCTGTCATGTGCAAATTTTATTTCAATAAACTTTTTGTTTATTTTATCTTGAGAGCAGCCAATTAATGAAAATAATATTAGTTTGCAAAAAAGACACATCCATTCTACAAAAGTTTGAAGCAAGAACCACAGGAACAACGTTTTGAATTTTTTGGTGTTGTAATAAGAAATCCACCGACGCTAAAATCACCGTAATAATCTAATTTTAAATCTTTCAGTAAATTAAACTTTTTTACATCCGCGTATAAAGTTAGTCCTTCAGTTCTTCAAATAGGGGATCTATTACATGTACCTGGCCTTAATTTAATATGTATCCATCTTTCGGAACAATTTTTATCCTATACCAAATCAATCGACATTTCTCAAAGAGAACCTCCAAAAGAAGATTGCCTAGATATTTCTTAAGCAGTGCTTTGACTGACTGAAAGTTTGACGATCTCAGTGACTAGAAAAATAATAAATGGGCGATCCAGGGTTCGAACCAGGGACATCCTGCTTGTAAGGCAGGCGCTCTACCGCTGAGCTAATCGCCCTTATAATAAATCATTCTAATAGATGAAGTTGAAAAATTTATACTAAGTATTTAAATATTTCATGATTGAGGCAAAATTTAATTAATAAAATATATCCTATGTCCTCAAACAATAGATATAAATTGGAAAACAATTCCGATTTAGAGACTATAAATAGTTTTAGAATCTTAATATCTAATATCAAAGCATTAAAAGATAAAACTTGGGGCTGCCCATGGCAGAAAATACAATCTCATATATCGTTGATCCCATTTTTGTATGAAGAAAGTAATGAATTTATAGATGCGATATATGAAAAAAATGCAGATAAAATATGTGAAGAGTTAGGAGATCTTTTATTACAAGTGATGCTTCATGCTGAAATCGGTTACGAAGAAAAAGCATTTGCACTAAATGATGTTGTAAAAAATCTAAATAAAAAAATTATTAATAGACATCCATATATTTTTAACAAAAAAGAAAAAGTATCATTAAAAAAATCACAACAGATTTGGGGAAATATAAAAAATTTAGAAAAAGAAGCACCTCATATGAAATCTTCAATTAGTAGAAATTTAAATTTGAAAATTAAAAATTTACCTCCAACGCTTGGTACAGATAAAATAACAAATGTTGTTAAAGATCATGGTTTCAAGTGGGAAAGTACTGATGAGATTTTTAAAAAGTTAGAAGAAGAGATAAATGAATTAAAAGAGGCAATTAAATGCAAAAATGATTCAGATATAAAAAATGAATTTGGGGATATTTACTTTACCCTTCTTAATCTCGCAAACTTTTTAAAAATAAATCCTGAGTCAGCTCTTCAAAAAACTAATATAAAATTTTTAGACAGATTTTCAATCGTCGAAGAGCATGCAGGAGATAATATTAAAAAACAAACTCCCAAAGACTTTCAACGGCTTTGGCAAATAGCCAAGGAAAAACTGGCGGGAAAGATTACTAAAAGCAAATGACAAATATTACAACATGGATAGATGAATATCATCAAGGCTCAAGATTCGGCCTAAATGGGAAAATTCTAATTAAAAAAAAATCAAAATATCAAGAAATTATTGTTATTGAAAATAAATATTATGGTAAAGCTTTAATGTTAGATGGTTGCTGGATGACATCATTAAAAGACGAGAAATATTATCATGAGTGTCTTGTGCATCCTGCATTAAGTAGCATTGACGAAAAATCTAATGTACTAATTATTGGCGGTGGTGACGGTGGTACTTTAAAAGAATGTGTTAAATATACTCAAATATCAAAAATTGATCTAGTAGAAATTGATGAGGAGGTAATCAAAATATCTAAAAAATTTCTAAAAGAAATTGGAGGCGAAGCATGGAATGACAAAAGATTAGAAATACACGTAGATGATGGTGTTAAATGGGTAAAAAAAACAAGAGATGATTTTTATGACGTTATATTTATAGATTGTTCAGATCCCTCAGAATTTTCAAATTTATTATTTTCAGATTCTTTTTATGAAGAATGTAAAAGAATTCTTACACCAAAGGGGATATTAGCAACGCAAAGCGAATCTCCTGAATCCTTCAAAAATATTCACATAAATATTTTGAAAAACCTAAAAAATATATTTAAAGTTTCTGAAACTATGTATTCTTTTGTGCCTATATATCCAAGCGGGATTTGGAGTTGGACATTCGCTTCTTCAGAAGATCTAAATTTATCAAAGCAAAATTATCAGCAAGCCCTAATAATAGAAAAAGGATGTGAAATTTGGAATTTAAATTTTCAAAATGCAGCATTCAAAATGATGCCAAATAAAATTGTAAAAGAACTAGATTCATAAGATGACAAAAAATTTATTTGATAACGAAAATGCAATTTATATGGGAGCAAAAAGAAATCCTGAGAATTGCTCAATTGGTATATTTGGAGTTAATTATGACGGGACATGTTCGTTTAAACCAGGAGCAAGATTTGGTCCAGAAGCAATAAGACAAGTAAGTTCTTGTTTAGAAACATATTGTCCAAAAATAAAAAAAGACTTAGAGGATATTATCTATGTTGATTTTGGATCAATACTAATTGATAAAAATGACTCAAAGTCCGTTATCGAATCGGTTAAATCAGCAACAAATTATTTAATTAGTAAACGCCTTAGTCCTATTATGCTTGGAGGCGAACACTCTATTACAAGAGGCGCTATTGAAGCATTAGTAAAAAAATATCCAGATTTGATATTGGTTCAACTTGATGCTCATGCAGATTTAAGAGAATCATATATAGGAAATGAACATAGTCATGCTTGTACTATGAAAAGATGCTTAGAAGTGCTACCTGAAAAGAAAATTTTGCAAGTAGGAATTAGAAGTGGGACTAAGGAAGAATTTGAAATTATGCATAACAACAACCAATTAGTTAACTTTTGTCCAGGCGGAAATGCACATGAGTTAAAACAAGCTCTTCTACAATACGCTAAGTCTCCAATCTATTTAACAATAGATTTAGATTGGTTTGATCCCAGTTTATTAGCAGGGACGGGCACTCCAGAACCGGGAGGATTTTTTTGGAATGATTTTGAAGAAATACTGAAAACTTTAAAAGACTTTAGAATTGTGGCTTCAGATATTGTGGAATTATCTCCAGAAATTGATAAAAGCGGAGTAAGTAGCATAGTTGCAGCCAAAGTACTTAGAAGCTTAATTTTGTCATTAGAAAATATGCAATAAAAAATTTCTAAACTACAGTGTAAAAATACTAAATAAAAACTAAATATTTCATGGATTTGCTAAAAAGTCCTCTTTATTCAAAATATGTTGAATCCAATGCAAAATTAGTGGATTTTGCAGGTTGGGAAATGCCCATATCATTTTCGGGATTAATTAAAGAGCATGAATCAGTTAGATCTTCAGCAGGATTATTTGATATTTCTCACATGGGTGTGATATCTGTTAAGGGAATCAATCCAAAGGATTATATTCAAAAACTTTTTCCTACTAATTTATACTCCTTTTCTGAAGGTCAGGGGCTTTATACAGTAATGCTTAATGATAAAGGAGGAATAATAGATGACTTAATAATTTATGACCTTGGTATAAAAGAAAATGACATATCAGAATTATTGTTAATAGTTAATGCAAGTAGATTTAAGGAAGATTTTCAATGGATAAAAAATAATTTAAATAAATATGAAATTTCGATAACAAACTTTAAAAAAGACAAAGTACTTTTAGCACTACAGGGAAAAAACTCATTCGATTTATTTGAAGAATGGAGTGAATCTTCGATCTCACATATCCCTAACTTTGGATGCGAATATAAAATTTTTGAACATATTTCACCTAAAGAAAAAATTTTCTTTTCAAAGACAGGATATACAGGGGAAAATGGTCTAGAAATACTTTTATCTAAAAAAGCAGCAATTAATTTATGGGATTTCTCAATTTCCAAAAATGTTGCACCTTGTGGTTTAGGAGCTAGAGATACTCTTAGACTTGAAGCAGGCATGCATCTTTATGGTCAAGACATAAATGAAGAAACTTCTCCATATGAAGCAGGGTTAGGCTGGCTAGTACATCTAGAAAATAATCACGAATTCTTTGGAAGAAGCTTTCTTGAAGAGCAGTCAAGATTAGGTATTCAAAAAAAGTTAGTTGGTCTCTCTATAGAGGGTAAAGCAATAGGAAGAAAAGGTTGCGCAGTTCTTAAAGGTGAAGAAAATATTGGGAGTATCACAAGCGGCAGTTGGTCTCCAACTAAACAACAAGCTATAGCTTTTGCATACATCAATACTTCGCATGCCTTAATAAATAATGAAGTTCAAATATTAATAAGAGGCAAAAAATTCAACGGGGTTATAACAAAAAGAGCGTTTTATAAAAAAAATTATTAACTAAATTTACCCTTAAAGAATTATTATAAGTTATTGATAAATAAATCATACTTAGATGAGAAACAAAATTTGCGAAGAACTCAATAATACAGATATTGGTAAATTAGTTAATTTATGCGGATGGGTAGATAGAAGAAGAGATCATGGTGGTGTAATTTTTATTGATTTAAGAGACCATAGTGGATTCCTACAAATAACAATTAACCCCGATGATGGTGCAGATCTATTTAAACAGGCAGAAACTCTAAGAAATGAGACAGTAATAATGGTTAGCGGAATTATTAATGAAAGGCCTAAAGATTCAATAAATGCAAATTTAAGTACTGGAGAGTTAGAGCTTAAGGTTAAAGATTTGCAAATTCTTAACCAAATTAAAAAAAACTTACCTTTTCCAGTGTCTATACATGATTATGAAAATACAAAAGAGGAACTCAGATTAAAATATAGATACCTTGATTTAAGAAGGGGAAAATTACTAGAAAATTTAAAAACAAGACATAAGATTATTAAGGTTGCTAGAGAATTTTTGGATAATTTTGGATTTACAGAAGTAGAGACCCCATTACTTACAAAGTCAACTCCAGAAGGAGCTCGCGATTTTCTTGTTCCTGCACGTCTTTCAAATGGAGAATTTTTTGCTTTACCTCAATCCCCACAACTATTTAAACAACTTTTAATGGTTGGAGGCCTGGACAAGTATTATCAAATCGCAAAATGTTTCCGTGATGAAGACTTAAGGGCAGATAGACAGCCAGAGTTTACTCAATTAGATATTGAGATGAGCTTTATTAGTGAAGAAGAAATAATTTCTTTTAATGAAAGTCTCATAAAAAAAATATGGAAAGAAGTGTTAAATATTAATTTTAATAATGCTTTTCCAAGAATGTCATGGCAAGAAGCAATGGATAATTACGGCACTGATAGACCAGATACTAGATATCAAATGTTATTAAAAGATTTAGGAGGAGTATTAGGTGATATTGGATTTAATATTTTCACCAAGGCAATTAAGTCTGGAGGTTATATAAAATCCATAACAGTCAAAGGAGGGAATTCAAGTATTAGCAACGTAAGAATTAAACCAGGAGGTGACATCTTCCAAGTAGCTCAAGATGCTGGAGCTGGTGGTTTGGCCTTTATAAGGGTCAAAGGAAATGAGCTTGAGACTATTGGGGCAATTAAAAATAATTTAAGTGAAGAGCATATAGCTGATATTTTAAAAATCACAGAAGCAAAAGATGGAGACTTAATCCTCTTAGGAGCTGGAGATAAACAAATTGTTAATCAGTCATTAGATAGGGTTAGACAATATATCGCAAAAGACTTAAATCTCATTGATCAAAGTAAATGGAATTTCTTATGGGTAACTGACTTCCCGATGTTTGAGAGAAATGAAGAGGAAAATAGATATGAAGCTTTACATCATCCTTTTTGCTCTCCAAAAAATATAAAATCTAAAGATTCTGAAAACTTGAAAAAAGAAATTGAGAGCTCTACAGCAAATGCTTATGACTTAGTTCTTAATGGATTGGAGTTAGGAGGGGGCTCTTTACGTATTCATGAAGCGAACTTACAAAGAGAGGTTCTGAAAACGGTAGGACTTAGTGATAAAGAGATTGATGAAAAATTTGGATTTTTAATAGAAGCACTAGAAATGGGTGCTCCTCCTCATGGTGGAATAGCGTTTGGATTGGATCGTATTACCATGCTGATCATTGGTGCAGATTCAATCAGAGAAGCCATTGCTTTTCCAAAAAATCAACAGGCAAAATGTCTTCTCACAAATGCACCTTCAAATGTCTCTGAATCACAATTAAAAGAATTAGATATTGAAATAACAATTGATGAATAAGAATATATATGGATGTTCTAAAAGTTTTTTGTTTAAATAAAATATAAGGAGGCTGTGCTTAATTAAAAATATTTAATGTCAAAATTTGTATTTGTCACCGGAGGAGTAGTTTCTAGCATTGGTAAAGGAATTGTAGCTGCAAGCTTAGGAAGATTATTAAAGTCTAGAGGATATAGTGTTTCAATATTAAAACTAGATCCATATCTAAATGTCGATCCAGGAACAATGAGCCCTTTCCAACATGGAGAAGTATTTGTAACTGAAGATGGGGCTGAAACCGATCTAGATTTAGGTCACTATGAAAGATTTACTGATACTGCAATGACTAGGTTAAATAGTGTGACTACGGGATCTATCTATCAAGCAGTTATCAATAAAGAAAGAAGAGGTAGTTATGACGGTGGCACTGTACAAGTAATACCTCACATAACGGGAGAAATAAGAGAAAGAATTCATAGAGTAGCCGCCAACAGTAATGCAGATATTATTATTACTGAAATTGGTGGAACAGTTGGTGATATTGAATCTCTACCTTTTTTAGAGGCAATAAGAGAATTCAAAAATGATGTCAATAGTAACGATGTTGCATACATACACGTAACATTACTTCCTTACATCAAAACCTCTGGGGAAATAAAAACTAAACCAACACAACATTCAGTGAAAGAATTAAGATCAATTGGAATTCAGCCAGATTTACTTGTATGCCGAAGTGATAAATCTATCAATGAAGCTCTTAAAAAGAAGCTTAGTGGTTTTTGCGGTGTCAGTATCAAATCTGTAATTGAAGCTTTAGACGCAGACAGTATTTATTCTGTACCTCTTTCTTTAAAAAAAGAAGGTTTATGCAAAGAAACTCTGAAGTATTTAGACCTTGAAGATAAAAAATGTGATTTGAAAAATTGGGAGCAACTTATACACAACCTAAGAAATCCTGGAGCCCCTATCAAAGTTGCTTTAGTAGGTAAATATATTGAACTTGGAGATGCATATTTATCCGTTGTTGAAGCTTTAAGACACGCATGCATTGAACAAAAGGCTTTATTAGATTTACATTGGGTAAGTGCTGAAATGATAGAAAAAAATTCAGCAGCAACTTACTTAAATGAAGTTGATGCAATTGTCGTACCCGGGGGATTTGGCAATAGAGGAGTAAATGGAAAAATTTCGGCTATAAAATTTGCAAGAGAAAATAAAATTCCATTTTTAGGTTTGTGCCTTGGTATGCAATGTGCAGTTATAGAGTGGGCCAGGAATGTAGCTAATCTTCCAGATGCATCTAGTTCAGAACTAGACCCAAACACTCCCAATCCAGTGATACATTTATTACCAGAACAGGAAGATGTAGTTGATTTAGGTGGGACAATGAGACTTGGAGTTTATCCATGTAGATTGACAAAAAATACAACTGGGAAAAACTTATATGATGAGGATGTTATTTATGAGAGACATCGACATAGATACGAATTTAATAATTACTACAAACAAAGTTTTTTAGATTCTGGATACAAAATTAGTGGCACATCACCAGATGGCAGATTGGTTGAGTTAATTGAGTTAGAAAATCATCCATACTTCTTAGCATGTCAATATCATCCTGAGTTTTTATCACGACCTGGTAAACCTCATCCTTTATTTAAAGGTTTAATAAAAGCGTCTCAAGATAAGTTAACTCAATCAAATTAATATTCTTTATTTTTTTGAATGAAAATGACAAATTTTTTACCCTTAGTCGAACAATTTCATTCATTACAAGGTGAAGGATATCACGCTGGAAAAAGTGCTTTTTTTGTAAGATTAGCCGGATGTAAAGTTGGATGTTCGTGGTGCGACACCAAGAATTCATGGGACGAGAAAAAACACCCTTCTATATCAATTGAAAAAATAATAGATCGCATAAAAATTGCCAGAGAAAAAGGAGCATCTTTTTGCGTTATTACAGGTGGAGAACCTTTACAACATAACTTGGATAATTTTTGCAAAGCCATTAAAAAATTGACGATGGGAGAAGAACAAAATCCAATGAAGATTCATATTGAGACAAGTGGAGTTAATACGATATCAGGAAGCTATGACTGGATTACTTTATCTCCTAAAAGACACTCACCTCCAAAAAATTATTTTTTAAAAAACTGTAATGAAATCAAAATAATCATAAATGAAATAGAAGATATTGAATTTGCTATGCAAATAAAAAAAGAAACTTTAAAACAATATCAACTCTCTAAAAGCGAAGATGGCTTAAAAAAAGAAGATAAAATTTTTTATTTACAGCCAGCATGGAACAATGCGAATGGTTTTTCTCTTGCTATCGATTTCGTAAAAAATAACCCAGATTGGAAATTGAGCCTTCAAACTCACAAATACTTAAAAATTAATTGAAATCATATGACTCTTAAAAATAAATCGATCGTAGTTTTATTATCTGGAGGTTTAGATTCTTCTACAGTTACTAGTATCGCAAAAAAATCAGAAGCTAAAATTTTTGGCCTTTCATTTGACTACGGTCAACGTCATAAAAAAGAATTAAATTCTGCATCGATAATTGCAAAACACTTTGATATCGAAGAATTTAAAATCATTAAGCTTGACTTATCTTTATGGGGAGGCTCGTCATTAACTGATACTCAAAAAAATATTCCGATACAAGGAGTACAAACTAATAAAATTCCTAATACTTATGTTCCTGGGAGAAATACTATATTTATTTCCGTTGCACTAAGTTATGCCGAAGCAATAGATGCTGATTTTATAGGATTAGGAGTTAATGCACTAGATTATTCTGGTTATCCAGATTGCAGACCTGACTACATAAAAAAATTTCAAGAATTAGCAGATTTAGCCAATAAAAGAGGAAGAGAAAATAATCCAATAAAACTTTGGACACCACTATTAAATTTAAATAAAGAGGAAATTATTAAATTAGCTTTTGATAATCATGTCCCTCTAGATAAAACATGGAGTTGTTATTCGGGTAATTCAAAACCATGCGGTAAGTGTGATAGCTGCAGAATTAGAAATGCTGCTTATGAAAAATGGCTTAATAACAATAATAAAAAATGAAAATAAAAAAAATAATTCTAGAAAAATGGATGGATCCAGCACTGATTACACATCATCTAACAAAAAAATTCGGAGATAAAGGATTAGCTTGGCTAGACAGTGATGGCAAAGAAAATGGGGAATGGTCAATAATAGGAATTAAACCTAAAAAAATAATCCAATCAAGAGATATCAATAACTTAGACAAAACTAATAATCCATTTAACAATTTAAAAAATATTAAAAAAGGATTTTGGATCGGATGGTTAAGTTATGAAGCTGGAGTTTACATAGAGCCCAAAAACCCATGGCGAAAATCTAATATGGCAACTTTATGGATTGCATCATATGATCCAATCATTAAATGTAATCTAATAAAAAAAGAAATAATTATCGAAGGCACAAACTCATCTGAACTGATGAATTATAAAAACATAATCAACAATATAAAAAATATTGAAGAAGAAAATATTATTAAAACAAATTTGAATTTTGATTTTTCAAAAATAAATTTGGACGAAATGGCTGAAAAATTTCAGAAAAATATTCTAAAATTGAAAAAATTAATTTCCCTAGGGGATATATTTCAAGCAAACCTAACAACTAAATGCGAAATTGAATCTTCCAAAAACTATAATCCTCTAGATATTTATTTGAAAATAAGAAGGAAATTAAAAGCTCCCTTTGGAGGAATAATAATAAATAATGATCATTATAAAGAGGCTGTATTATCTACATCGCCAGAAAGATTTATAAAAATAGATAATAAAAATTTTGTAGAATCAAGACCTATCAAAGGAACTAGATCCAGAGATAAGGATTTAAATCAAGACGCACTTAATGCTATCGATTTAATAACGAACGAAAAAGATAGAGCCGAAAATATTATGATTGTTGACCTAATAAGAAATGATTTAAGTAAAGTTTGCGAAACAGGAAGTATTATGGTCCCAGAAATATTAAAACTTGAAAGTTTCTTAAAAGTTCATCATCTAACTTCAGTAATCAGAGGCAAATTAAAAAAAGACAAGAACTGGATTGATTTACTAAAAGCTTGTTGGCCTGGGGGCTCTATAACTGGAGCACCTAAATTAAGATCATGCCAGAGACTTTTTGAACTAGAAGAATGTGAACGCGGACCATACTGTGGCTCATTTTTGAAGCTTGACTGGAATGGAGAGTTTGACAGCAATATACTAATAAGATCATTTTTAATTAAAGACAAAAAAATCAATATATATGCTGGTTGCGGAATAGTTATTGACTCAAACCCTGAAGAGGAAACTAATGAACTAAAGTGGAAACTTTTACCATTAATTGATTCACTAAAATGATTGAAACATTAGCCTGGCACAAGGATCAATGGTTGGATATTGATAGAATATTTATTGCTGCTAATAATAGAGGATTAAAATTTGCTGATGGTATATTTGAAACCATTTTGATCAAAGAAAACAAACCTATTCTTTTTGATGAACATCTGAAAAGGTTAGAAAAAAGTAGCAAGATTTTAAATATTAATCTCAAAATAAATAAATTAACTTTGAGACAACTTATTCACGATGGAATAAGCAAGTTATCGCTTAAAAATGATCAATTTGCTTCAGTAAGAATAAACTATAGTCGAGGAACTAATGAAGGTCGAGCACTAACAATTGATAGCACTTCAGAGACAAAAGATTTGGATAATTTATGGCTTGAGTTCTATAGAATCAAACCAAATTTTAATCCGATAAGCGTTTGCATTAGTCAAACGGAAAAAATAAATGAATTCAGTCTTATAAGTAAATGCAAAACATTTTCATATAATCAGGCAATACAAGTTTTGACAGAAGCTAATGGGAAATCATTTGATGATTCTATCCTTTTGAATACGTCAGGTGAACTTTGTTGTGGAAGTACATTTAATCTTCTAATTAAAAGAAATAATCAATGGATAACTCCTAGAAAAGAGAGCGGCTGTTTAGAGGGGATTATGGTTTCTAAAGCCTTAAAATTAAAAATTGTAAAAGAAGAATTAATTCCTCCAGAATTTCAAAATGATGACATAATAGTCGCAATTAATAGCTTATCTTGCAGACAAATTAATCAAGTTAATGATTTAAAGCTTAACCCTAAATTCGATCCAATTTACTTCTGGGATTTATTATATAATTGAACTTTATTAATATCTGGTAAATAGGCATCAGATACTTTAGTTATATTGTTATTAACCTTCAATTCAACAATTTTTCCAATAATGATAATTGATGGAGCTAAAAATTCTTTATCTTTGATTTTATCTGGAAGATTATCTAATTTCTCTATCAAACATTTTTGATTTTTTAAAGTAGCTTCTTGAATAACAGCGCATTTTGTATTCTTATCTAAACCACCTAGAATTAATTCTTCCACAATAAATTCAATATTTTTTATACCCATAAAAATTACTAAGCTATCTGATGATTTAGCTAAATCTCTCCAATTAACTGTCTTTTTTTCCTTATCTACACGCTCATGTCCAGTAACGAAAGTTACGGAACTCGCAGCATCTCTATGGGTTAGTGGAATACCAAAATATGTAGGGGCAGCTATCCCAGAAGTAATGCCAGGAACGATTTCAACCGAAACTCCATTTTTTTCTAAAAACGATACTTCTTCACCACCCCTAGAAAAGACAAATGGATCTCCCCCTTTAAGCCTTACAACATTTTTACCTTCTTTAGCCAATTTTAAAATAAGAGTATTAGTTTCAACTTGAGGTACAGAACACTTCCCAGCCCTTTTGCCAACATGAAAAATTTCTTTATTTTTTCCTGCCTCTTTTATAATTTCATCTGGGATTAAAGCATCATGGACTAATACATCACAAGTTTTTATTAAACGTAAAGCTTTTAGAGTTAAAAGCTCAGGGTCACCAGGACCTGCTCCAACTAAATAAACAATGCCAGACACATTAATCTCCATTAACAAGTATGGTAGTAGAAGTTAATCGCAATGAAGGTAAATATTGTGAAAGAAAGTTTATTGAAACCAAATAAAAAATTTACTCTCCTTAGTGCTTTTATCACTCTTCTAAATGATCGCTTAAGTGAAAGCATACTTTTACCCATTTTACCCTCTTTTGTTTTACTTTTTGACTCTAAAGCGAGTACATACGGCTTATTATCATGCACTTACCAATTAGCTCAATTTACAGCTTCTCCTTTTATAGGTCTTATGAGTGATAGATATGGAAGAAGACCTGTCACTCTTTTTTGTATTACTGGTTCAGTAATAGGAATATCAATATTATCTTTTACAGTTCTTTTTAATTGGTCAAATTCAATAGCCTCTATCCCGTTATTTTTATTATTTTTAGCGAGACTAATTGACGGTTTAAGTGGGGGAACTGCCGCTACTGCAACAACTATTCTTGCAGATATTTCAAGCCCTGAAAAACGAGCAAAAACATTTGGTCTTATTGGTGTAGCTTTTGGTTTAAGTTTTTTCTTAGGTAATATTTTTGTTGTAATTTTTGCAAAAAATACAAATAATAATTTTATTATTCCAGTTTTGATAGCCTCAATAATTCCAATAATAAATTTCCTCCTTGTATTTTTTTACTTACCAGAAACAAAACCTAATAGTGACTCAAATAAATCAAAAACTATTTTTAAAAACCGCTTAAAAGAACTTTTTACAGTTTTCAAAGAAGAGAAGATTAAAAAATTATCATTAGCTTTTTTTATTTACTTTATTGCTTTTACTGGATTGACCAATATCCTAATATTTTTCCTTCAAGAATCTTTAAACTGGACGACCAAAGCATCAAGTGGAACTCTTGTTGTAGTAGGAATAATTGCAATCATCGTTCAAGGAGGACTTATTGGGCCTCTCGTAAAGCAATTTGGCGAAATGAGATTAACACTTATCGGATCAGGCTTCATTCTTGTAGCATGTTCACTTTTAATAACTGCTCCAGAAGAAAATGCAACAATAAATATTTATTCAGCTGTTTCATTTTTAGCAGTTGGGGCAGGGTTAATTACACCTACCTTAAGAGCACTAATTTCCAAGAAATTAGACGTTGATAAACAAGGATCAATCCTAAGTAACCTTCAGGGGCTACAGAGTCTTGGAGGGGTTCTAGGAATTGCAATGGCTGGGAGGGTTTATGATAGTTTTGGTCCTAAATCACCTTTTATAGCTGGTTCCGTTATCTTAATTTTCATGATATACCTTATTGCAGAGGGTAAAAATAATAATTCTTTTAACAATCAAAAATCAAAAGTATTTTAATGAAAAACCAGGCTGATGTTTTTATTAATAGAGAATTAAGTTGGATTGAATTCAATAAAAGAGTACTCCTAACTGGTATGGAAAAGGAGTACAAAATCCTAGATAAAGTAAAATTTTGTTCAATTTTTAGCAATAATCTTGATGAATTTTTTATGGTAAGGGTAGCTTCATTAAAGGCTCAAGTTGAAGCAGGAATTACTAAAAAAAGTATTGATGGACTCACCCCTCAAGAGCAATTAACAAAAATCAACAAAGAAGTAAAAAAATTAACTACTCTTCAAGAAAACTATCTAAATAATGAATTAAATGATGAATTAAAAAAACGAGGTGTAATTTTAAAAAAATATGAGAATCTAAATGAAAATCAAAGAAATTGGTGTAATAACTTCTTTACTTCATCTATTTTCCCTTTATTAACTCCATTAGTTGTTGATCCAGCACATCCATTCCCATTTATAAGTAATTTAAGTCTAAACTTAGCCGCTTTAATAAAGGATGGGCAAGATTCTAAAAAACAGTTTGTCAGAGTGAAAATACCAACAAAAAATATAAATCGATTTATACAAATTCCAAATGAAATTATTCAAGATAGTGATGAAAGTTCTCACGTTTTCATAAGTGTTGAAGATTTAATTGGAAATAATATAAATACTTTATTCAACGGAATGGAATGTATAAATTACTCTTTTTTTAGAGTGACAAGAGATGCAGATTTAGAATTAAAAGAACTTGAAGCTGATGATCTTCTTTTAGCAGTTGAACAAAGTTTGCAAAAAAGAAGATTAGGTGGAGAGGTCGTTAGATTAGAAGTTGAATCGAATATGCCAGAAAATATTTTAAAATTACTTATTGGAAGTATCTCAATACATGAAGAATATATATACTTTTGCAAAAGTTTATTGGGCCTGGACGATTTAAATCAGCTGACAAAAATTAATAGAGATGATTTAAAAGAAAATCTGCTAATTGGGAAAACTCACCCACAATTAAAGAATTTAGATTTGTCTTCAAATAAAAGTCGCAATTCTATTTTTAAGATACTTAGGAAAAAAAATATTCTGCTTCATCATCCCTACGACTTATTTAAAACTTCAGTGGAAGAATTTATAAACAGAGCAGCTGATGATCCACTTGTAATGGCTATAAAAATTACTTTATATCGAGTTTCCAAAGATTCTCCTATCATCGCAGCCTTAATGAGAGCTGCAGAAAACGGGAAAGAAGTAATGACACTTGTTGAACTAAAAGCAAGATTTGATGAAGACAATAATATTCAATGGGCAAAACAACTTGAACAAGCTGGAATTCATGTTGTCTATGGAATCATAGGATTTAAAACACATACAAAAATAGCTTTAATAGTTAGAAAAGAAAAAGGAAGATTAAGAAATTATTTTCATATTGGAACTGGAAATTATAACTCTAATACTTCAAGGTTTTATACAGATTTAGGATTACTTTCGACAGATCCTGAAATTGCATCAGATTTACTTGAGTTATTTAATTACTTATCAGGTTTTTCTAAACAAAAAAGTTATCAAAAATTATTAGTTTCTCCCTCATCGATGAGAGAGAAGTTTATATTTCTCATAAAGAGAGAAATTAAAAATGCAGAGGAAGGTAAAAAAGCTGAAATAATTGCAAAAATGAATTCTCTAGTGGACCCAGAAATAATTAACCTTCTTTATTTAGCTTCTGACTCAGGTGTACAAATTAGTCTTATCGTAAGAGGTATTTGTTGCTTATACCCCCAAAGAAAAAATTTAAGCGAAAATATTAAAGTAAAAAGCATTATTGGGCATTTTCTAGAACATTCAAGAATTTTTTGGTTTTGTAATAACGATGATAATGAAGTTTTTATTGGGAGTGCAGATTGGATGAGAAGAAACCTTGATAGAAGGATAGAGGCTATTACTCCAATAGAAGATTCTGAATTAAAGTCTCAACTCAAAACTCTTTTGCAAACATATATTAAAGATGATTACTTTTCTTGGATAATGAAAGAAGATGGTTCTTATACAAAACATGCATTAGATTCGGCGAATAATCGTTCACAAATTGATCTCATAGAACATTAAAAACAATATTGATTTTTATAACATTTAAAAAAATACTTAATATTTTAAATTTTTTTTAATTTTTATAAAAGCCTTTGATATCAATAGGTTTAAAGAAATTGAGACAAAAAAAGATTTTTTTGTCTTTAAAGTTTCAACGTAAAAGTAGTTTTTATTTCAATTTCAGTGCTAGTTTTTTAAAAAATCCATTATTTAGGAGGCCAGGGTGATGGGGATCCCTCTGGAATCTGCAAAGAGCTCTTCAGATAATAATTTTGATGAGCCAAGATTACCAAACACTGCGGGCAAGTCTCGCAAATCGAAATCCAGTCTAACTGCAAAACAAAGCCAAAAAAAATCTGGAAGACTTGCTTCAGATTCTATTGGCTATTACTTAAGTAGCATTGGTAGAGTTCCTCTTTTGACTCCAGCAGAAGAAATAGAGTTAGCACATCATGTTCAGAACATGAAAAAGTTGCTACAAATTCCTGAAACTGATAGAACGCAACGAAATCTTTATCAAATTAAAATTGGCAAAAGAGCCAGAGATAGAATGATGGCAGCTAATCTAAGACTAGTTGTCTCCGTTGCAAAAAAATACCAAAACCAAGGGCTTGAATTATTGGACCTTGTCCAGGAAGGCGCCATTGGACTTGAAAGAGCTGTAGATAAATTTGATCCTGCTATGGGATATAAATTCTCAACTTATGCTTACTGGTGGATTAGACAAGGCATGACAAGAGCTATTGATAACAGTGCAAGGACAATTCGTTTGCCTATTCACATAAGTGAAAAACTATCCAAAATGAGAAGAGTCTCTAGAGAATTGTCACATAAATTTGGTAGACAGCCTACCAGATTGGAAATGGCAACTGAAATGGGAATTGATCAAAAAGATTTAGAAGATTTAATTTCGCAAAGTGCTCCTTGCGCATCCCTAGATGCTCATGCAAGAGGCGAAGAAGACAGAAGTACTCTAGGTGAACTCATACCTGATCCAAACTGTGAAGAGCCTATGGAGGGTATGGATAGAACTATTCAAAAAGAGCATTTAGGGACTTGGCTTTCTCAGTTAAATGAAAGAGAACAAAAAATCATGAAGCTCAGATTTGGGCTAGATGGTGAAGAACCATTAACACTCGCAGAAATAGGAAGACAAATTAATGTTTCACGAGAAAGAGTAAGGCAACTAGAAGCTAAAGCAATATTAAAACTTAGAGTAATGACAACTCATCAAAAAGCAGCTTAATCAAATTGATAAAATTTACTGTAATTTTATTATATTTATTTTCAATTTTTTTAATATCAATACTTTTTAAAAAATATAATGAAAATAGCAGAGAAATCGTCAGAAAAATAATACATATTGGAATAGGACCATTAATTCCAATTGCACAATTTTTAAAAATTGATCAAAATTCAGCTCTTATTTTTACAGGAATTGTTACGTTAATGGTTTTCATCAATTACACCTATAAAGTATTTCCAACAATTGAAGACATTGAGAGAAAGAGTTTTGGAACATTATTTTATTGCCTTAGTTTATTTATTTTGATTTATCTTTTCTGGGATAAAGATCCATATGCATTAATTACTGGATTTTTTATAATGACATTTGGTGATGGATTGGCTGGGTTAATAGGAAAAAGCTTTAATTCAAAGAGTTGGATTTTTTTTAAACAAAAAAAATCTTTATTTGGCACTATGGCAATGTTTGTTACAAGCTTAATAGTAGTTTGCTCAATAGGATACTCCCAACAAAATAGTTTAAATTTAAATTATTTTACAATAGCTTTTTTTGCGACTTTGCTCGAACAATTTAGTGTTTTAGGAATAGATAATTTCATTGTTCCAATTGCTTCAGCATTATTTTTTAATTTTTTTATAACTAACTAACTGAATTGTATAAAATTGCGAGCAATTCTTTTGTTGTTTCTATATCTATGCATGCATCTGTAATGCTTCTGCCAAACTGGAGATCCTCTTTTTTTAAAAGCTTTTGATTCCCTTCCTTTAAATGACTTTCAAGCATAACTCCTAAAATATTTTTTTCGCCATTAGTTATTTGAGAAGCTATATTTTTTAGCACTTCCGACTGTTTTCGGAAGTCTTTATTGGAATTTCCATGACTACAATCAATCATCACTTTATGGGGAAGATTACTTTGCCTCAATTCATCTGAAATTCTTTTAACGTGATCACTCTCAAAATTTGGACCTTTTGAACCGCCCCTTAAGACTATATGTCCATCTGGATTTCCTGTAGTGTTTACAATAGAAGCCATTCCATTTTCATTTACACCTAAGAAATGATGCGATTTTGAAGCTGACTGCATTGCATTTATTGCAGTGGTAAAAGAACCATCCGTTCCATTTTTAAAGCCTATAGGCATTGATAATCCTGATGCCATTTCCCGATGAGTTTGACTTTCAGTAGTCCGCGCACCTATGGCTGTCCAACTTATTAAATCGGCAATATATTGAGGAACAATTGGATCTAGTAATTCTGTAGCAGAAGGTATGCCTCGAGTTGCTAGATATGAAAGCAAACTTCTTGCACTTCTTAAACCAGTATTAATATCATAAGAATCATCTAGATGAGGATCATTTATCAATCCCTTCCAACCAATAGTTGTTCTTGGCTTCTCGAAATATACTCTCATAATTATTTCTAATTTATCTTTATAAATTTCTCGAAAGTTTTGAATATATTTTGAATATTCCTTTGCCGCCTCTAGATCATGAATTGAACATGGACCAACAATGACTAAAAGCTTCTGATTATTATTATGCAAAATATTTTGTATCGATCTTCTTGTTTTAGATACTGTATTAGCAGAGGCTTGATCTAAAGGTATATCATTATGTAATCTGCTTGGAGGTATTAATGGGCGTGTTTCAACAACATGTAAATCAGATGTCTTTTCTAAAGCTGAATTATTTGATGATGTCGTCATTGATTAATTAAGAAGTTTGAATATTTAAAAAAGCATTTATGAATACTCTCCTTTTCAATATTAAAAATAACAATAGATTAGGCATTAAACTTTACTAATGAAGAATTTGGAAACATTGCTAAAAGATTATGCAGATCACGTAGCTGAAAGAGCTGCCAAAGGTATACCTCCTTTACCTCTAAATGCTGAGCAAACAAATTGTATTACAACATTATTGGAACAAGATAGTACTTACGATTCATCTTATTTACTTGATTTACTAATAAATAGAGTACCACCAGGAGTTGATGAGGCTGCTTATGTAAAAGCAAGCTGGCTTACAGCTATTGTTAATTCCGAGAAATATTGCAAATCAATTAATCCCGAAAAAGCAATAGAAATACTAGGGACAATGATAGGCGGATATAATGTCAATTCTTTAGTTGACATACTTAAAGGCAAAGATAGTTTACTTGCTAAAAAAGCGGCAAAAGTTTTAAAAAATATTATTCTCGTTTACGACTCAGCTAATGAAATTTATGAATTATCTCAAAATAATATTTATGCAAAAGAGGTTGTAAATAGTTGGGCAAATGCAGAATGGTTCAAAAATAAAAAAGTTCTAGAGAGAGAGATTACTTGTTTAGTATTTAAAGTTGACGGGGAGACGAATACAGACGACTTATCTCCAGCTGTACATGCAACAACACGCCCTGATATTCCGATGCACGCATTGGCTATGTTGGAATTTAAAAAACCAGATGGACTAAAGATTCTTGATAATTTAAAAAAACAAAATTTACCAATAGCTTATGTTGGAGATGTTGTTGGAACAGGGAGTTCTAGAAAATCTGCTATTAATTCACTAATTTGGCATATAGGCGAAGATATCGCTTTTGTTCCAAACAAAAAAACAGGTGGAATAATAATTGCTAGCAAAATAGCACCTATTTTCTTTAATACAGCACAAGATTCAGGAGCTTTACCTATAGAAGCTGATGTATCTAATATGAAAACAGGAGATGTTATTAAAATATATCCTTATGAAGGTATTATTAAAAAAATTAAAAAAAATTCAAATGATGAAGAATTAATAAGCAAATTCGACTTGTCTCCGTCAACTCTTACTGATGAAATTCAAGCTGGCGGAAGAATTAATCTTATGATTGGAAGATCTCTTACGGACAAAATTAGAAACAAATTAGATTTTCAACCGAGTGAACTATTTATCCGACCACAAAATCCAACCGAAAGTAATGCCGGCTTTACTCAAGCTCAAAAAATAGTAGGCAAAGCTTGCGGTTTAGATGGAGTTAGGCCAGGAACGACATGTGAACCAATTATGACCACAGTTGGTAGTCAAGATACCACTGGGCCAATGACAAGAGATGAACTCAAAGAATTAGCTTGTTTAGGATTCACTGCAGATTTAGTTATGCAAAGTTTTTGTCATACAGCTGCGTATCCTAAACCAGTAGATCTAGTTACCCATAGAGAATTACCTGATTTTATATCACAAAGAGGTGGAGTAGCTCTTAAACCTGGGGACGGCATAATTCATAGCTGGCTTAACAGAATGCTTCTCCCTGATACTGTAGGCACAGGTGGAGATAGTCATACAAGATTTCCTCTTGGTATTTCATTTCCTGGAGGCTCGGGCATAGTTGCCTTTGCCGCTGCAATAGGATCAATGCCATTAAATATGCCAGAATCTGTGCTGGTTAGATTTAAAGGAGAATTATTACCAGGAATCACTCTTAGAGATTTAGTAAATGCAATTCCTCTCTTCGCAATTAAAAAAGGGCTCTTAACTGTTGAGAAAGCAAATAAGAAAAATATATTTAACGGAAAAATTATGGAAATTGAGGGATTACCAAACCTAAAGCTTGAACAAGCTTTTGAACTGACTGATGCTACTGCAGAACGTTCGTGTGCTGGTAGCACAATACTTTTATCCCAAGAAACTGTTCAAGAATACGTAAGAAGTAATATATGCCTGCTAGAAAAAATGATTGAATGCAATTATGAAGACTCAAAATCAATTTCTAGAAGAATAAATGATATGAAAAATTGGCTACAAAAACCATTATTAGTTCAACCAGATACAAACGCTCAGTATGAAGAAATCCTTGAAATTGATTTAGCAAAAGTCACACAACCTATAGTTGCATGCCCTAATGATCCAGATAATGTAAAAGAAATCACTGATGTTGCAAATACAAAGATTGACGAGGTTTTTATAGGTTCTTGCATGACAAATATTGGCCATTACAGAGCAGCTGCGAAAGTTCTTGAAGGTGTACAACATTTAAAATCTAAATTATGGATTTGTCCACCAACAAAAATGGATGAAGAAACTCTAAAATCTGAAGGCTACTATAAAATATTTGAAGATTGTGGTGCAAGATTAGAGTTGCCTGGCTGTTCTTTATGTATGGGAAATCAAGCCAGAGTAGATGAAGGATCTGTAGTATTTTCTACTAGTACAAGGAATTTTGACAATAGACTTGGCAAGAACGCGCAAGTATTTTTAGGGAGTGCTGAATTAGCAGCAGTTTGCGCACTACTTGGAAAAATACCTAAAGAAGAAGAATATCAGGATATTACTAAAAATAAAATTAATCCATATTCAGATGAACTTTATCGTTATCTTCAATTTGATGAAATACGCGATTTCAGCTTGTCAAAGTAATCATGAATTATGCCAAATCTTATAAAAGAAAATATTCAAAAAACCAGTAATAATTCTTCTCGCAGCATCAAAAAATTATTAAAACAAAGATCTCTCGTAGTTGTATTTTCGCTCTTATTAACAGGTTTAGGAGCTTCAATTACAAGCATATTTTTTAAAACTGGAATCTATTTTATTAACAATTGGAGATTAGCACTTTTAGACCAATTGCCGTCTATAGCAGTATTACCAATTTTTGGAGCTTTAGGAGGAGCCATTGCGGGATATTTGATCAAAAATATTGCACCTGCAGCAAAAGGTTCAGGGGTTAGTCAAATCATGGGTTTCTTAAGGCATAAAAAAGTGCCAATGAATTTAAAAGTAGGATTAGTAAAGCTAATATCAGGAATTATCGCTATTGGTAGTGGATTCCCCTTAGGTCCAGAGGGTCCATCGGTTCAAATGGGAGGATCAGTTGCTTGGCAAATGGCCAAATGGCTCAAAGCTCCTACAGCTTTCAGAAGAGTAATAGTAGCAGCAGGTGGTGGTGCTGGAATAGCTGCAGTATTTAGCGCTCCATTAGGAGGGTTTGTTTATGCAATAGAAGAGCTATTAAACTCTGCTAGACCAGTAATTTTACTATTAGTAGTAATTACAACTTTCATTGCAGATTCATCCGCTGATATTATTCAAGCCTTGGGTTTAGATCCTAAAGCAGGAGGCTTTGATTTTAACCTTGGATTTTTGATTCAAAAAGAATATGACCCATCAGTTTTTTTCTTACCTATAGATTTTATTTACCTCGTTTTACTAGGAATAATTATTGGGATTTTTGCAGAATTATACAGCCGATATGTTTTGTTAATGCAAAATCTTGGAAAAAAGTGGTATAAAAATAAATTTGTTTTAAAAATGAGTATCTGTGGGCTTATTTTAGGAAGTATCTATTCTTTTTTACCCAGTACATTTCATAATTTAGATGAATTGCAGAAAATAATAGCTGAGCAAAATACAAGTATTGGAATTGCTTTTTTAGCAGTTTTAGTATTATTTATCACGACAGGTTTAGCTGCAGCATCTGGAGCTCCTGGAGGATTGTTCTATCCAATGCTTACTTTAGGAGGGGCAATAGGACTAATAATGGGGAACTGGGTAGAAATTGCAACAGGACATGCACCAAGTACATACATTTTTGCGGGAATGGGAGCTTTCGTAGCAGGATGTTCGCGAACACCAATAACAGCTATGTTTTTAGCTTTTGCCTTAACAAAAAATTTATTAATAATGAAGCCTGTCTTAATAAGCTGCATTGCAAGCTTCTTGATAGCAAGAGCATTTAATGAAGAATCAATTTATGAAAGACAAATACAAATAGAATTAGAAGACTAAAAAATTATTTTCAATCAAAAACAGCAGTTTTTTTGTTATAAACAAATACTTGATGATTTAGGTGTAATCTAACCGCTCTTGCTAGAGCTATTCTTTCAATATCTCTTCCTTTTCTAATCAAGTCATCAACTTCATCCCTATGACTTACATTAACTGTGCATTGCTCTATTATCGGACCTTCATCAAGATCTTCAGTAACATAGTGAGCTGTAGCACCGATTAATTTAACACCTCTCTTCCATGCTCGATGATATGGTTGCCCGCCCTTAAATGCAGGTAAGAAAGAATGATGAATATTGATTATTGAAGAAAACTTTTTTAAAAAAGAGTCACTTAAAATTTGCATATATTTGGCTAATACAACAAGATCAATTGCATATTCTTTTAGTAAACTTAAAAATTGATCTTCAACAATAGATTTATCAATATTAAAGGTATCAATATGTACAAATTTTGCATTAAAGTCATTTGCAATATTTTCAAGATCAGAATGATTTGAAATTATTAATGGCACTTTCATTTTGAGTTCACCATTTCTTACTCGCCAAAGTAAATCAATCAAACAATGATTTTGTTTGCTCACGAAAATAGCAACATTTGGAATTTCATCAGAATAATTTACGTTAAATTTTCCATTTACTTCATCTGAAATTTTTTCAAATTCTTTATAAATTTCGTCTCTATTAAAAGATGCATTTTTACTATTCCATTCAATTCGACTAAGAAATAAACCTGCGTCTTGATCTGTATGATGATCAGAATGTTTTATGTTACCGCCGTAATTTGAAATCCAACTTGTAAGTAAACTTACAAGGCCAGGACGATCGGGGCAAACAATTTTTAATATAATTGAAGGATGTTCCAAAAAATCTTTAACTATTTAGTCAAATAATCAAGTATTTCTAATATATCAATGAAAGGCTTAAAAGAAAATTTTCAAAAAGCACACATACTTGTCATTGGATCAGGAATTATAGGAAAATTTAACGCTTTAGAATTATCAGAATTGGGTTTTCAGATAACTATGATAGATCCAACTCAAGATAAAAATAGTAGCAATGCAGCATTAGGATTACTAATGGGAAATATGTATCAAAAAAGGAAAGGTAGAAGTTGGTATCTAAGGCAACAAAGCATAGAATTATGGCCAAAATGGTTAAAACACCTGCAAGAATTTAATAAAGCATTAAATATTGAAAAGCCATTAATTCAACTAACTACAAATGAAGAAACGTTTAAAAAATTAGAGAAATTTGTTAATGAAACTAACGATCAAAACTTAAAAATTTTAGAAAAAGACTCAATTATTATTGAAAATATAAATAAAGCTTTTCAAACAAGAAATATAAAAGGGATTGTCTCAAACAAAGATGGAAGAATAAATGCTCAAAATTTACTGAAGACATTAGATACCTATCTAAAAAATAAAAAAGTAAATTTCTTAAAAGACAAAATAATAAAAATTAGAAAATCAAACAAGCATTGGATTGCTACATCTAAAACAAAAAAAGAGATCAAGTCTGACGTAATTATTTTATGTAATTCTCTCAATACAATTGATTTGATAGATAACCTATCTCACAACATCAAATTAAAACCCGTATTGGGACAAGCTATAGAAGTTAGTGTCAATGATGCAGAAGTTGATTTATTATCACTTCCAAAACAGTTCAATATTAATGGCAAAAATATAATTCCCATATCAAAAAATAAAATTATTATTGGTTCAACTGACGAATACAGTACTAAACCAGAAGAAAATATATTCGGGAAACTCACAAATTTTGTTGAAAAAAAACCAACTTGGCTTATCAAAGGAAAAATTATAAAACAATGGTCTGGAATAAGGTCAAGACCAGATGGTGAACCATCTCCAATAATGAAAAATTTGGGAGATGGACTGATTATATGTACAGGTTTTTATAAAAATGGTATTTTACTTGCGCCAGCTTGTTCTAAATGGGTTTCTAATGAAATTAAAAATTTCTTTTCCTAATCTTTTGATTCGGTAAAGTCTGCATCAATTACATCATCTCCACCTTTATCACTTGATTCAGTCTGATCAGGACCGCTCGCTGAACCAGGTGTTGGAGGCTGATTACCTGGCTGCTGATAAACAGATGAACCGACTGCATATAGTTCTTGTTGAAGCTCTTCAAGGAGTTTTTTCATTGATTCATAGTCCTCTTTTGAGGTTGCCTCTTTTAGAGCATTGCTTTTTTCTTCAACCTTAGACTTTGCTTCTGCATCAATTTTATCTCCCAGCTCACCAAGTTGCTTTTCTGTCTGATACACGAGTGTTTCAGCTTGGTTCTTTAAATCAATTTTTTCTCTTTTTTCTTTATCTGCTGATGCATTAGATTCTGCATCTTTAACCATTTTTTCAACCTCGTTATCAGATAAAGTAGAGGCCCCAGTGATAGAAATACTTTGCTCTTTACCACTCCCTTTATCTTTAGCCGTAACACTAAGAATACCGTTAGCATCGATATCGAATGTCACTTCAATTTGAGGAACACCCCTTGGTGCTGATGGAATACCATCTAATCTAAAAGTTCCTAAACTTTTGTTATCAGATGCCATTTCTCTTTCACCCTGTAGTACATGTATTTCTACATTTGTTTGGCCGTCAACAGCAGTTGAATATGTCTCAGATTTCTTCGTAGGAACTGTAGTATTTCTATTTATCATTTTTGTCATAACCCCACCTAAAGTTTCAACACCTAAAGAAAGCGGAGTAACATCAAGCAACAATATATCTTTAACTTCACCTGCTAAAACTCCTCCTTGAATAGCTGCTCCTACAGCAACTACTTCATCAGGATTAACAGTTTGATTTGGTTCCTTACCTATTATTTTTTTTACTAAATCTAAAATTGCAGGTATCCTGGATGATCCTCCAACCATTACAACCTCATCAATTTCACTAGTAGAAATTTTTGCATCACTTATAGCTCTCTCAACTGGGGTTTTACACCTATCAATTAAAGAAGCGGCTAATTCCTCAAATTTTGCTCGAGTTAGATTCAAATCCAAATGTTTTGGACCTTCAGGTGTCGCTGTGATAAACGGCAAATTTATTTCACTTTGCGTAGCATTTGAAAGCTCAATTTTTGCTTTTTCTGCTGCTTCAGTAAGTCGTTGTAAAGCCTGCTTATCTTGTCTAAGGTCAATTCCCTCATTTGTTTTAAAAGTACTTGCTAAATGATCTACGATACACCTATCAAAATCGTCACCACCTAAATGTGTATCTCCCGATGTAGATAAAACTTCAGTTACCCCATCACCAGCTTCAATAACTGAGACGTCAAATGTTCCTCCACCAAGATCAAATACAAGAATTTTTTCATTTTCTTTATCCAAACCATATGCTAAAGCTGCAGCGGTTGGCTCATTGACGATTCTAAGAACTTCTAAACCTGCAATCTTCCCTGCATCTTTTGTTGCCTGTCGCTGAGAGTCATTAAAATAAGCTGGAACAGTAATTACAGCTTGTGTCACTTTTTCACCAAGATATTTACCTGCATCATCCGCTAACTTTCTTAAAACTTGAGAACTTACCTCTTCAGGGGAAAACTGCTTATCCAAAATAGGACACTTTAATTTGACACTAGAACCAGATTTTTCAACAGAATAACTAACTTCTTTAGATTCTTCATTTACCTCATCAACTCTTCTACCAACAAAACGCTTTGCAGAATAAAAAGTGTTTTCAGGGTTCATAACAGCTTGTCTTTTCGCAATCTGTCCAACGAGCTGATCTTGATTTTTTGTATATGCAACAACTGATGGAGTAGTTCTGAAACCCTCAGCATTTGCTATTACAGTAGGTTTACCACCTTCCATTACAGCGACACAACTATTAGTTGTTCCTAAATCGATTCCTACAACCTTCCCCATGGATAAATTTTCATATTTTATATTCTCCATAATCGGTCATCAGGGTCATTATTGTTACTTAAAGACGGGGTGTGGTTCCCGAACAGATCGTTATTTTTAAAGAAAAAATTCTAAAAATGATTTCAAGTAAGACATCTTTTATTGCATTAATCGGCAATCCAGTAAGCCATTCCTTATCACCGATTATGCAAAATGCTGCCCTTCAATATTTAGGCCTAGATTTAATTTATATTGCTATACCTTGTAAAGATGAAGATCTAGAATTAGTTCTGAATTCTTTGAAAAAAATTAATTGCAAAGGTTTAAATATAACAATTCCCCATAAAGAAAAAGTATTTAACCTCTGTAGTGAAATTTCCCCTATTGCAAGCAAACTGAAAGCAATTAATACTCTAAAATTAAATTCTGAAAAAGAATGGAGCGCAACTAATACTGATGTAGAAGGATTTATTTATCCGTTAAAAACATTAAACTTAACAAAAAAGCAATCGATTGTTCTTGGCTCCGGTGGCGCAGCAAGATCTGTTATTCAAGGATTAATAAATTTAAATCTTTCAAAAATTTCCGTAGTATCACGGAACAAATCATCACTAAATGAATTAATAAAAAATTTTGAAAATCAAATAGAACTTCAGGGTTTATCAAATAATGATAATCACGCTCAAAATTTAATTGAAGATGCAGATTTAATTGTAAATACAACACCAGTAGGAATGAAAACAACTAAACATGAAATGAATGTATTGCCATATGGGGAGTCTTTTTGGAGATCTCTTAACTCAAAAACAATTGTTTATGATTTAATCTACAATCCTGCTCCAACTCATCTATTGAAATTTAGCGCCAACAAAGGATGCATGACTATCGATGGTTTGCAAATGCTTATTGCTCAGGGATTGAAATCATTATCATTTTGGACAAATGGATTAGAAGTACCTTTTCATATTATGAATGACGCACTCAAAAATTATCTTTAAAATAAATGATGCTAATTTTAAAGGAACTGCACATCATGATGTATCGTTAAAGATGAACAGACGCTCATTACATCAATTTATGAGCCAAAGACCTTGTCTGATACTATGAACGATCAACAATCTTATTACGAAACCATGTACATCCTCCGTCCAGATATTGCGGAAGATGAAGTAACTAATCACATTGATAAATACAATAAGCTTTTAGAAGAATTTGGCGGCACTATCCTCGATAGTCAAATGAGGGGTAAAAGAAGATTAGCCTATCCAATAACAAAACATAGAGAAGGTATTTACGTCCAACTAAGTCATCAAGGAGATGGACAACATATTTTCAAAATTGAAAAAGCAATGAGACTTAGTGAAGATGTTATAAGATATATGACCGTTAAACAAGAAGGACCTTTGCCAACTCCAAGACCCTCTACTAAGAGTTCAACTCAAACAGAAGATAAAGAAAATCCAGAAACTAAAGTTGAATCTAAAGAAAAACAACCAGTAGTAAGCACAGATACTTCAACTTCAGAAAAAGATGATACTGAAACCAAAAAAGATGCAGAAACTTAAATATTAATTTTTTGTTTTTGAATTTAACTCAGCCCATATTTTATTTGACATACCCCACATATAAATAAAACCCTCTGCTAAAGAATGATTAAAAACATCGTCTTTGGTATAAGTTGCCAAATCTTCCCTATAAAGTGAATTATTTTCCGAAGTTCTCCCAATTACTATTGCATTCCCCTTATGAAGTCTAATCTTTACTCTTCCATTAACTGAAGTTTGAGTCGACGAAATAAATGCCTCTAAACTATCTTTAAGAGGTCCAAACCAAAAACCTTGATAGACTAGTTGACCCCATTTTTTTTCTACTATTCCTTTAAAATCCACAACATCTGGGTTTAATGTAATGCTCTCTAATTCTTTATGAGCTTTTATTAAAAGCAAAAGACCTGGCGTTTCGTAAATCTCTCTACTTTTAATTCCTACTACTCGATCTTCAATCATATCTATTCTTCCAAAACCATGCGCACCTGAAAGATCATTAGCTTTTTGAATAATCTCTACTGGAGTTAAAAATTCATCATTAATTCCAACTGGAAATCCATTTTTAAAAACAATTTCTATATCTTGAGGAGAATCAGGTGAATTATCAATTGATGATGTCATTGTAAATATATCTTCAGGTGCTTCTTGCATTGGGTCTTCTAATATGCCCGCTTCAATACTCCTACCAAGTAAGTTAACGTCTATCGAATATGGTGACTTTTTTGATACTGGTGCAGGAATGCCAAATTTTTCTCCATATACTATTGCCTCTTCCCTACTCATATTCCACTCCCTAGCGGGAGTAATTATTTTCAAATCAGGACCTAAAGCATTTATTGCTAAATCAAATCGAACTTGATCATTCCCTTTACCAGTACATCCATGAGCTACAGCATCAGCATTAATCTCTCTAGCAATATTCACAAGATTTTCAGCAATTAAAGGCCTTGCAAGAGCAGTAGATAAAGGATATTTATCTAGATATAATGCGTTTGCTCTAATGGCTGGAAAAGCATATTTCTCAACAAAACTATTAACTAAATTTCCAACAATTGATTTAGATGCACCAGAATTTAAAGCTTTTTGCCTTATGAGTTCTAAATCCTCCCCTTGTCCAAGATCTGCTACAAAAGTAACCACTTCTGAAATTCCATATTCATTCTTTAAATATGGAATACATACGCTAGTATCAACGCCACCAGAATAAGCTAGTACAACTTTTTTTACCTGCTGCATTTAAATTTGCTCCATAAAATTTAAACTTTGACGTAATTAAGAATTTGAAAACTTATTAAAAACTAATATTATTGTAACTAAAAGCGCTGGACCAAAAACTAGTAATAACAGAAGAAAGTTATTAATTAATAAAACATTGGGATTTAAGTATCCAATAAGTTTAAATAATCCAGACAATAACAATGAAATTGACCAAATAAAAAAGAATTTTAAATTTCCTTTATCAAACAAAGTTTTTCTAGTGCATCATTATGTATTATCTTATATGTAAAGCACAACGTTTAATGGACTCAAATAAACTAAAAATTAGGTTAGACGATATTTCTGAAGTTAATCCAGCTTTAACTTGTTATCACAGAGATGATCCAGCTCCAGTTTTGCCATTAAGAGATGAGCCAGATCTATTATCTTGGCTTGAAGATACAGGAAGGCTTATTGCTGAAAAAGAGGGAGATTCTCAAGAGATTAGCACAATAGAAGAAGAAGAACTATCAGCTCTTATGGGAGAAAAAGAAGATTATAAAACTGAAGATGATCCTTCTTTAGAAGATGATTGGGAAGATTAACGCGTTTAACTTTAAATCATTATTTATACTTAATACTCTAGCTTTAATAGTTACCTCTTATTTGTTTAATAGTTTTATTTTTGTAGGAGTCTATACATTATTTTTTTTTATTTCCTTACTTATAACAAAGAATGGTTTAAAAATAATCCAAAATTGGAGTTTATTTCAAAACATTAGAACTAACGGACCTGTAAATCACTTCAAAAAAAGTAATACCCCTACAATGGGCGGAATTTTTATAGTAGTCCCTTTTTTAATTTTGCTTTTAATCATAAATATAAATTCTGATTCACCAAAATTATTTCTTTTATTACTTACTGTTTTTGGTTTCTTCATTACAGGTTTTTTAGATGATTATTTGAGCATTAAAAACAAAGAAAATACTGGATTGAAATCAAAAGAAAAATTTATCCTACAAAGTATCATCTCAATAATTTTTTTATTTTTAGCCTACGAAAAAGATTTAATAAGTCCATTTATTACAGTGTCTGACTCGTGGGGAATAAATATGAATATTTTCATATTTCCTATTTCTTTTTTAGTATTAGTTGGCCTAAGTAATTCAGTAAATTTGACTGATGGGCTAGATGGATTAGCAGCTGGATGTAGTGGAATTGTCTTTTATGGATTGGGAACAGAAATATTAATGAAACAACAGAAAGAACTTATTGTTTTTAGCATCTTATGCTATTCAATGTCTGGCATATGTTTAGGATTTCTCAAATATAATAGTTATCCTGCAAAAATATTTATGGGTGATACAGGATCTTTAACTATTGGAGCAATTCTGGGTTCTATAGCGTTATTGACCAATAGCGTTTTTACCTTATCTATTTTCTCAGGCATCTTCATTATTGAATCTTTATCAGTAATGATTCAAGTAGGGTTTTTTAAAATTACAAAAAAATTATTTCACAATGGGAAACGCATATTTTTAATGGCACCAATACACCATCATTTTGAACTCCTAGGAGTGAAAGAACAAAAAATAGTTGAAAATTTTTGGAAAATTAACATATTACTAGTGATTTTAGGTATAGTTTTAAAAATTAATCTATAAGGAATTCGTTATGAGTTTTTTTACATGGAAAGATAATGGATTAACGAGCGACTGCTCTAGTCTTGATGCAATGGCATCAAGATTTGAAGAGACTGCTAATTTGATGAAAAAACTATCAAAAAAAGGGTTTAAACTAAAAAAAACAGATCAGAATCAACTAATAATTCATACTGATCCTAAAGTGTTTGATCAATGGGGTTTTATAAGTGAAGAACTTCCATTTAAACAACTCTGTCTAATTCCTGATGAAGAATCATTGTTAGATCGTAAAAACTCTTCTTTAAGTATTGATAAATAATTACAGACATGAGTATTCCAACTAAAGTGCCTGTTAACACCTTCAATTCCATTTCTGCTCCATAATTTCCATTGAGCATTATTAGCAATTCCTTTTTCAAGAGTAACTTTCAACTTATTAATATCAGTAACATCTACTAGCAGTCCATTGTCACATTTTGAGCGAATTTCTTTAGGTCCTCCATCATCTGTTGATATTATTGGCAATCCACATGATGAAGCTTCAAGCAGGGTTAAACCAAAAGGTTCTGTTAAAGCAGGGTTTACAAAAATACCCCCTCTACTAGCAGCCCATCTATATAAAGCAGGTATCTGACTTGAAAGATGCTTTTTTGGATAAGCCACCTTTCCATATAAATTATATTTATCTATCATTTCAAAAATATTATGGAAAACATCTTTTTGTTGGGAATCAAGTTTTGAAGTACTATCTCTACAACCTAAGATCAAAATTAAGTTAGTTTTTCTTTTTAATTTCTCAGATCTTCCATATGCCTCAATCAAAGAAGGAATGTTTTTTCTTCGTACGGCTCTAGCAATAGTCAATAATGGAGGTTTTGTTAAATCCTTTAAAAAAGGATTCATCATATTATCAATTTCAGCTGTCTCTGTTGTGGAATGAATATGGTGAAACTCATTATGATCAACGCCAGGCGGTATCACTCTGGCTTTGTGAGGTGAAAAAGAAAAATATTGGGAATATTGATAAACGGACTCTTGTTTAGTACTTGTTACAACGATATCTGCAGATTTTAACGCTTTTTCTTCAGCCTCAATTCTTTTACTTATTGAATAAAACTTTTCTATTTGATTAGTTTTTAAACCAGTATCAAGCAATTTTCTTTGTTTTTCTCTTCCTAAAGAATGCCCAGTAAAAATGAGAGGAACATTTAAGGTTTTACTTAGTTTAACGCCTACATATCCAGCATCTGCATAATGCGCATGGATAAAATGGGGCTTATTATTTTTTCTATAGTAAGAAATAAGGTTTTCAGTCAATTCATCTAAGTAAGACCAAAGCAATTCCTTTCTTAAATATTGATTAGGTCCAAATTTAAATCTTAAAATTCTAACTCCAGGTTCAACAAATTCTTCTTCTTTTGCATAGTCATTATCTACTTTCGGGTCATTAATCAAACGAGTCACTAAATCTACTTGATCAACATCAGAAGTATTTGCCAAACTTTTTACTAACTCTAAAACATATTTTGTTTGCCCTCCAGTATCTGCATCTCTACCTAATTCAAGATTTTGAGAGCGTATCAAACCATGTAAATGTAAATGTAAAAATTTAAACCTCATTCAGCAAATCCTCAGATCTATCGCTTTTAATACAAATAATCTGAATTTATAATGTAAATATTAAGAAACTATTATGATTTAAATAGTCTGTCACTGCATAATTATCTAAAAAAGCCGTCTAAGACTAAGGTTATACAATTTTAAAAGTGAATTATCGTCTTTCACACTTTTTTTATAATAAGAAGAAATACAACAAAGATTTTCTTATTTGAGGACCTTTTTAAGATATTTTGCTGTATGGCTAGAAGGATGTTTAGCTACATCCTCAGGAATACCTTCTGCAATAATTTCACCACCTTTATCCCCTCCATCAGGTCCTAAATCAATGATCCAATCCGAACATCTAATAACATCTAAATTATGTTCGATAACAATTACTGAATTACCTTTATCTACCAAACGTTGTATCACATCCATCAATTTATGAACATCATAAAAACTTAAACCAGTAGTTGGTTCATCAATCAAATATAAAGTTTTTCCAGTAGCTCGTTTAGATAATTCTGTAGCTAACTTCACTCTTTGAGCCTCACCACCAGATAATGTAGGAGCTGGTTGACCTAATTTTACATATCCCAAACCGACGTCTACCAATGTACTTAATCTATCAGCGGCTTGAGGTATGGCAGAAAAAGTTTCTGCAGCTTGTTCAACAGTCATCTCTAAAACATCAGATATATTAAAACCTTTGTATTTAACTTGAAGAGTTTCCCTATTAAAACGAGCTCCTTTGCAAACTTCACATTGAACATACACATCAGGTAAAAAATTCATTTCGATAACATTGACTCCCTGGCCTTTACACGCTTCGCATCTTCCTCCTTTCACATTGAAACTAAATTGACCTGCTTGATAACCCCTTGCTTTTGCTTCTACTGTGGCAGTAAATATCTGCCTAATAGGATCAAAAGCACCAGTATAGGTAGCAGGATTTGATCTTGGTGTTCTTCCTATTGGAGATTGATCTATAACAATAACTTTATCTATTGCCTTTATACCCTTTAACTCTTTTACACCTTGAGGAAAAGGGACTTTTAATCCTAGTGAATGACACAATGCAGGGTGAAGTAATTCATTTATCAAGGTGCTTTTACCACTGCCACTTACACCAGTTACAGAAACTAATCTTCCTAAAGGAAACTCAACAGATATATTTTTTAAGTTATTTTTAGAGCAATTATTTAAAATTAAACTTTTTTTAACAGATGATCTACGCTCTTTTGGAGTAGGAATCGACTTCCTACCACTAAGATAAGCTCCAGTTAATGACCTCTCTGATTTCAAGACATCTTGATATGATCCTTTAGCAATAATTTCACCACCATAAACACCTGCACCTGGACCAATATCTACTAAATAATCCGCGGATTTCATAGTATCTTCATCATGTTCAACAACCACCAAAGTATTTCCTAAGTCTCTCAAGCTTTTTAATGTTTCTAATAATCTGTCATTATCTCTCTGATGTAAACCAATACTAGGCTCATCTAATACATATAAAACACCAGTAAGGCCTGCACCTATTTGTGTAGCTAATCTAATACGTTGAGCCTCTCCACCAGACAAAGTCATAGCTGGTCTATCTAAAGTCAAATAATCTAAACCTACATTAATTAAAAACTTCAAACGTAAACGAATCTCTTTTAAAACCAATTCACCTATCTGCTTTTGTTTTTCGGATAAAGAAATATTTTCCTTCTTAACCTGACTTAATCCCATGATTCGTTCGATTTGAGTTAAAGTTTCAGAAACACTTATAGAGGTTAAATCAGTTATATTGTATGGACCAAGTTTAACTGCTAAAGCTTCAGGTCTTAATCTTTTTCCAGAACATGTCTTACAAGGAACCAATTCTAAATATTTTTCTAATTTTTGTTTAACTGATTCTCCATTAGCTTCCTTCAATTGCCTTTCCAAGATTGGTAAAATCCCCTCAAAAGGTCTTTCAAAACCACTAGAGGTTTTAAAGCGACTATCAGCTTGGATGAGTATTGGTTTATCTGATCCTAAAAGTAAAACTTTTTTTTGCAAATCACTTAAATCTTTCCAAGGAGTTTTTAATTCAAAACCATACGCTTGTCCTACAGAATATAGTAGAGAAAAATAATAAGTATTATCTTTTTCACTCCAAGGCGCTATTGCGGCATAAACAGGTAATGTTTTATCTGGCACAACTCTATCCGCAGTAAATTTTTTTAAATAACCAATTCCATGACAATCTGGACAGGCCCCATATGGGCTATTAAAAGAAAATAATCTTGGAGAAAGTTCTTCTACAATAGAACCATGTACCGGACAAGCATAATTTTCTGAGTACAATTTTTCTCTATCTAAGTTTGGAGGTAATTTTTCACCTTTTTTTGGAACCACTTCTACTATTGCTAAACCATCGCCTCTTTTGAGACAAGTTTGCAAAGAATCATTCAATCTTTCTTGTATTCCATCTCTCGCGATTAATCTATCAACTACTACCTCAATATTATGAGTTTGATTTTTATCTAATTCAATACTATCAGCAAGTTCTCTTACCTCACCGTTAATTCTTACCCTAGCAAATCCCTCTGAGGCCAATCCACTTATTAATTTTGTGTGTGTTCCTTTTTTACCCCTTACAACAGGAGCCAATAACTGGTACCTTGTACCTTCTGGCAATAAAAGAATTTGGTCAACCATTTCATCTATTGTTTGAGGAGCAATTGGAATACCACAGTGATGACAATGCGGCTCACCAGCACGGCCAAACAATAGCCTTAAATAGTCTTGTATCTCTGTTACTGTTCCAACTGTTGATCGAGGATTATGACTTGTAGATTTTTGATCAATTGAAATAGCAGGCGATAAACCCTCAATATTATCAACATCTGGTTTGTCTACTTGTCCCAAAAATTGTCTTGCGTATGCTGACAAGCTCTCAACATATCTTCTTTGACCTTCGGCAAAAATCGTGTCGAAAGCTAAAGAACTTTTTCCACTTCCACTAACACCCGTAAAAACTATAAATTTATTCCTAGGTAAGGAAAGGTCAATATTCTTTAAATTATGCTGACGCGCCCCTCTAATATTGATTGAATTATCTTCTTCAAAAGTATTATTGATTTTTTTAACCATGTTTAAATCTATTTATGATTTAAAAAAGATATTATAGTTGAATTTTTTTTATTTTATGCAGCTACCCTTTCGAGAAGTCTAGAAGCGTAATCATTTGCTTCGCCAAAACATCCCCCAATTAGTTCTACTAATTCGTTTTTTCTTTGTTTTTTTGTAGTTAATTTTGCAATTGATGTATAAGTTATTCCATTAATTACCTTTTTATTCACTTTAAAATGTGCTAATCCTCCAG
The DNA here is from genome assembly GCF_034093315.1 of Prochlorococcus sp. MIT 1314. Classification (GTDB taxonomy): domain Bacteria; phylum Cyanobacteriota; class Cyanobacteriia; order PCC-6307; family Cyanobiaceae; genus Prochlorococcus_A; species Prochlorococcus_A marinus_Y. The sequence continues at coordinate 1,148,978 of NZ_CP139300.1, forward strand.
CGGCTAAAAAAGGCTGATGTGTAATACATAAAACCTGTTGATCTTTAGAAATTTCTTTTATTAGTTGAACCAAAGAAAATAAAGATTTACCACTTAAACCACTATCAATTTCATCTAAAAAGAAAGTATTTGGTTTATTAGAAATATTAGATTTTATAGCTAATAAGAATCTTGACATTTCTCCCCCAGAAATAACACTTGATAAAGGCGCAAGCTTCTGATCAGGATTAGCAGAAAACAAAAAATTTATATTATCAACACCATCCCCGGAAGGCTTACATTCGGAAAATTGAATTGAAAAATTTGCATTTTCTAAGCCTAGATTGCTTAAAGTCGACATTACTGAACATTGTAAATGTTTAGCAATTTTTTTTCTTTCAGTAGACTGGATATCAAATAAAGAATTTAAATTACTTTGTAAACTTTTAATTTGACCTTTAATTCTACAAATCTCTTTATCTTGATCCTTGTTTTGAAAATATGTTTTTAATTGATCTCGCTTTTCAATTAATTGAGGTAGATCCAATGAAAAAGTTCTCTCCAAGTTTTTTAAAAAAAACAATCTTTTTTGTATTTCTGGAAGATTAGATTCATAATTTTCTATATCTTGCAAATATGAGTTTAGAGCGAATATTAAATCTTCAACATCAGCTTGGATATTTAATAACTTCTCTCTAAATTTTTGAATCTTTATATCAAAATCTGCTGTTTTATTTAAAACTTTTATTGATTGATTTATCAAAAAAGCTACTGATGGTTCATCATGACTAAAATTATTCAAGTTTTCTAATGATGATTGAATTGAATTATTAATTTCAAGATTATTTACGAGTTTATTTTCCTGTAATTCTAATTCTAAAATTTCCTCACTGGAATTTAAATTAGCTTCTTCTAAACTCTTTAACATTTGTTGAATTACAAAGTTGTTTTCTTCTTGCTTCTTAGAATATTCTATTTTTTCATTCATTAATCCTTTTAAAACTTGATTTTCTCCCCAAATATTTTTAATCTTTGCACTAGTATCCCTAAATTCTTGGGAACATAAGTCATCAATAATTAATCTTCTCTTTTCTAGAGAATCAAATATAAAAGTATCAAATTGACCTGCAAAATCTATTAAAAAACGTCCAAGTTTTTCTAATGTTTGTTTATTAATTGATAAATTATTAAGGCTATATTTAGATAAAATTTTATTATTTTTTCTATAAGATTTTCTTTTGATTTTCAGTTCTGAACATCTCATTTCAAAACCATTACTAATTAACCAATTATTAATTTGAGAAGAAGAAGAAAATATTGCCTCGATCACACAATAATCTTTTCCTGGACGTATTAAATGCTTTAGAGGTATATTAGTTCCACCAAATAAAGCATTTAGGGAATCTAAGATTAGTGATTTTCCTGAACCTGAATCCCCAGTTATGATATTCAAACCTTTTTCGAAATTAATTTCTATAATTTCTATTAAGGCAATGTTTTCTATTTTTAATTGTATTAACATGATAAATCTTCCCTATAAAAAAATTAACTTCTTTTTTAAAAAAATAAAGGTTTTAAATATATAAAGTTATGAAAGAAGATTTTACTGATTTCATTGAAGTATCTGGACTCTTAAATTATGATCCAGATACAATTTCTAAAATTTACAAAAAAAATCCTAAAAGACTTTTTAAAAGACTTTGGCAAACACTCATGCCTATTTTTGCCTATATTTTTTCTGTTGGGTGGGATAAATTAACTGGAAGATTAAAAAATGAATCGCAAGCTAAATTTAGAGCAAAAGAATTAACAAATTTATTAGTTGAACTTGGGCCTGCATTTGTTAAAGCAGGGCAAGCTTTATCAACAAGACCAGATATAATTCCAGGGATTCTTCTAGAAGAATTATCTGAATTGCAAGATCAACTACCGGGGTTTGATGGCGATAAAGCTATGGAATTAATAGAAGAAGATTTAGGATCCAAAATAGATGAAATTTTTTTAGAAATTGATAAAGAGCCAATTTCCGCAGCTTCTTTAGGGCAAGTGCATAAAGCCAAATTAAAAAATGCAGAGGTCGTCGCAGTTAAAGTACAACGGCCAGGTTTAAGAGAACAAATAACTTTAGATCTTTACATAGTTAGAAATATTGCTTATTGGCTAAAAAACAATATCGGATTAATAAGAAGTGATCTCGTTGCGTTGATTGATGAATTAGGCAAGAGAGTTTTTGAAGAGATGGATTATTTAAACGAAGCTGCAAATGCAGAGAAATTTAGAAATATGCATAAACATAACAAAATGATTGCTGTACCAAAAATTTACAAAGAAATAACATCGAGAAGAGTTTTGACAATGGAATGGATCGAGGGTACAAAATTAACCAATTTAGAAGATGTAAAAAAATTAGGAATCGATCCTGATAAGATGATTGATATTGGAGTGCAGTGCAGTTTAGAACAACTTTTAGAACATGGTTTTTTCCATGCTGACCCACATCCAGGGAATTTATTAGCTTTAAAAGATGGCAGGTTATGTTATCTAGATTTTGGAATGATGAGTGAAGTATCCAGAGACTCTAGATCTGGACTAATACAAGCAGTTGTACATTTAGTAAACAAAAACTTCGATAAATTATCTCAGGATTTCGTAAAATTAGGATTCTTATCAGAAGAGATCAATCTAGAACCCATAGTTCCAGCGTTTCAAGATGTTTTTATTAATGCCGTTGAACAAGGGGTTTCAAAAATGGATTTTAAAAGCGTCACAGACGATATGTCCGGTGTTATGTATAAATTCCCTTTCAAATTACCTCCATATTACGCACTTATAATTAGGTCATTACTAACACTAGAAGGAATTGCTTTAAGCGTAGACCCAAACTTTAAAATATTAGGTGCAGCGTATCCATATTTTGCTAGAAGATTAATGGAAGATCCAGACCCACAATTAAGAGAAAGTTTGAAAGAAATGCTTTTCGATAATAAAAAATTTAAATGGGATCGTTTAGAAGATCTTCTTTCTAACGCTGCAAAGCAGACAAACCTTGATTTAGAAAAACTTTTAGATGAAGTAATAAATCTCCTGTTTTCTACAAAAGGAGGATTTCTTAGAAATGAAATAATCGAAAGTTTAACAAATCAAATAGATTTACTTAGTCTAAAAATATTGAAAAATTTGAATAACTACCTTCCAAACTCAATTAAATTAAATACGACTAGTGAGGATAATAATTTAAGTGACCTTATAATTTATGTAGAGCCATTAAGAAACTTTTTAGAGATTTTACAAAAAGTACCCGGATACTCTATTGATATTTTTATAAAAAGAGTTCCTCGACTTATAAATGAGCCTTATACAAAAGAAATGGGCATTAAAATTGCACAAAAAGTAACCGAAAAAGGAGTGGTTAGACTTGTAAAAATTGCCGCTGGTACAAATATCTAAAATGGATTTTAGTAAATTTTTAATAAATAAATTATTATTTATTTTAATAACTTCTCAATTAGTTTTTAATGTTTCAAAAGCCAATGCTGCTGAAGAAATTAAAATTGTATACAGCATTTTTTCTAGAACAGTTAAAGTAAATTCATTAAAGACTTTTGCTGAAAAAGGTAATTCAACAAGAAAATTAAAAAGAATTTTAAAAGCAACTAGGTCTACTGATAAAGAAATTAGATCAGTTTTAAACAAAGATTTTGAAGTCCCTATTACTATTGCAAGCAAATTAGTATACTCTGAAATTGGAAATGTTTTTTTAACAAGACTTTCATCTATTATCCATCCTCCCAGAGCAGATGATGAAAGAACAGGTATGTTAGCCCTTAGAGCAAGTGTAATTCAAGGAATTAAAATAGGAAATGGAAAAATAAATCTAATAAATTTTTTTGAAGGATATCCAACAAAGACTGTTATTTTAAATGTCAACGCTTTGAGCAAAGTTATGAATAAAGTAGAATCAATTTCAGAATTATTAGACTTTTTTACAAATTCCCCTCTTGAAAAAATTAAAACAAATTAATCAGCTATGGCGTTATTAAATAAAATCAAAAATAAACTAGGTATTAATTACAGAAAAAAAAGATGGCCTGGCCTAATCGAAGCTTACAAACAATATCTTCCTGTAACGAAGAAAACACCTATTATTTCCCTCAATGAAGGAAATACTCCACTAATTCTTAGTAACTCAATTAGCAATTTAATTGGAAATGGGACAAAGGTTTTTTTAAAATATGACGGCCTAAATCCGACAGGATCTTTTAAAGATCGTGGTATGACTATGGCAATTAGTAAAGCAAAAGAAGAAGGCCGTGAAGCGGTAATTTGTGCAAGTACTGGAAACACTTCTGCTGCTGCTGCTGCATATGCTTCTAGAGGAGGATTAAAACCTTATGTTTTAATACCAGAAGGGTTTGTTGCACAAGGAAAGCTTGCTCAAGCTTTAATGTATGGAGCTGAGATAATATCCATTAATGGAAACTTTGATAAGGCTCTTGAAATTGTTAGAGACTTATCCTCAGAACATCCAATAGAACTTGTTAATTCTGTCAATCCATATAGAATCCAAGGACAAAAGACAGCAGCTTTTGAAATTGTCGATGACTTAGGAATTGCTCCTGATTGGCTTTGTATTCCAATGGGAAATGCAGGAAATATAACTGCTTATTGGATGGGGTTTAAAGAATATTCAAAAATAAAAAGAAATTTAAAATTACCAATTATGATGGGGTTTCAATCGGAAGGGTCTGCTCCATTAGTTCAAAATATAATAGTAAAAAATCCAGAAACAATTGCAACGGCAATAAGAATTGGTAATCCTGTAAATAGAGAAAAAGCAAAAATAGTAAAAAAAGAAAGTACAGGAGACTTTCAGTCAGTTACAGATGAAGAAATAATCAATGCTTATAAAATTCTGGCAAAAGAGGGGGTTTTTTGTGAACCAGCAAGTGCAGCATCAGTTGCAGGACTGATTAAAAATAAAAATAGAATTCAAAAAGAATCGACTATTGTTTGTGTTCTTACTGGAAATGGATTGAAAGACCCTGATTGCGCTATTAACAATAATGATGCTGTTTTCAGAAAAAATATTGAACCTTCGTTAAAAAATATAACCAAAATCTTAGGATATTAAAATCCAAAAAAATTAGTGTCTGTGGAAATCAATTAAAAACAAAACTTCTTTGTTGAAAAACATATAAAAAGCAATTTAATTTGTTGAAAAGTTTTGTCTTAATTTAGAAATTTTGAATTTATTTAACAAATCAATTTTTTTTTCCACTTATATAAATGTTTATAAACTATTAAAAAAAGGTTTTTAAATTAAAAATTCCACAATTTCCACATCAACTACTACTACTACTATTTTTTTTTAAATTATTTAAATTTAGAATAAAGAAATGAAATAAAAAAACTTATTGAATTTAATTTACGAAAAAAGTATATTGTGTTTGTAAAAAGTTCCAAATTCCGATGGAAATTATTTGTAATCAAAATGAGTTAAATAATGCTATTCAACTAGTAAGCAAAGCAGTTTCTTCAAGACCAACTCATCCAATTCTTGCAAATATACTTTTAACAGCTGACCAAGGAACAAATAAAATAAGTTTGACAGGATTTGATCTTAATCTAGGAATTCAAACTTCTTTTGATGGAACTGTTAAAAATAGTGGTGCTATTACAATACCTTCAAAACTGTTATCTGAAATAGTAAATAAATTACCTAATGAGACCCCAGTTTCTTTGGAAGTAGATCAAAGTTCAGATAATATTTTAATCAAAAGTGATAGAGGTTCTTTTAATCTTAAAGGCATACCATCTGATGATTATCCCAATTTGCCATTTGTTGAAAGTGGTACTTCTTTAAATATTGATCCTAGTTCTTTTTTAAAAGCGTTAAAATCTACAATTTTTGCTAGTAGTAATGATGATTCAAAACAGTTACTTACAGGGGTCAATTTTATATTTAAAAAAAATTATTTAGAGTCTGCTTCTACTGATGGACATAGACTAGCTGTTGCATTAATTGGTAAAAAAGAAAATTTGGAAAATAAAGAGAACTTACCTTTAAATGAAAGTGATTTATCTGTAACTATTCCAACTAGATCATTAAGAGAAATTGAAAAACTTGTATCTTTAAGAAGCTCAGAAAATTCAATTAAGCTTTTCTATGATAAAGGTCAGGTAGTGTTTATTTCTTCTAATCAAATAATTACAACAAGAACTCTTGAGGGTACCTATCCTAATTACTCACAATTAATTCCTGATACTTTTTCTAAGATTTTTAATTTTAATACTAAAAAATTAATTGATGCATTAGAAAGAATTGCTGTTTTGGCTGATCAACAGAGTAGTGTTGTTAAAATTAAATTGGATAATACAGATTTAGCTTCAATAAGTGCAGATGCCCAAGATATTGGAAACGCAAATGAATCAGTACCTGTTTCTTACTCTGGTGAAAATTTTGATATTGCATTTAACGTTAGATATCTTTTAGAAGGTTTAAAAGTTATTGCTTCTGAAAATGTCCTTTTAAAGTGTAATCTTGCAACTACTCCCGCTGTTTTTGTGCCAGAAGATAATTTAAATTCTTTTACTTATTTAGTCATGCCTGTTCAGGTTCGTTCTTGATTTGAAGTTACCTAAAGAAATTTTATTAAGTGAATTACTAAATTACACTGTTAAGGGTAATATGGCCCTTAATTACGGAAATGGTGAAAATGTTTGGATGCATCCTCCAGTTCATCGGATTTTAGGATGGTACTCACGGCCTTCAAATTTTGATTTAAAACGAAATGTCTGGAGATTAAATCAAATTAGTCAAATAATAGATAATGAAATTTATGTCAAAGGTGATCCCGCTATTTCTGATTTAGCAACTTTAAATAGATTTCCAACTTTAATAGAAGCTAATCTGATCAATAAAAATGGCTCAAAAATAGGAGTTGTTGCAGATTTTTTATTTGAAATGAAAACAGGTAAAATTAAGTATTATTTAGTTTCTCGATCTAATCCTAAGATTCCAGGTTCTAGTAGATGGAAATTAAATATTGAAAATATTAATGATCAACAACCTGGCTTAGTCTTTTGTGAAAGCAATTCTTTAGACGATTTATCTTTACTAAAATCAAGTATTAAAAATGAATTTTTGCAAAAAGGAAAAAAAATTATTGATAGATTTGATGATATGAAAAATATAGCTTCTAATAGACTGGAGGATTGGCTAGAAGAAGATGAAGATATAAACCAAAATTTAGAATTTAAACAAAAAAGTTTTTATAATGATGAAAGAAAATCAAGATCTTTTAGTGATAATAAAGAAGATGACCCTTGGATCTAAAGAATGATAAATCCAGAAAATAATGATCTATATGATCTTAATGAAGCATTAAAAGTTGAAAATTTAACAATTAATGATTACGAAGAAATTTGTAAAAGATTAAAGAGAAAACCAAATAGGACAGAATTAGGAATGTTTGGTGTTATGTGGTCTGAACATTGTTGTTATAGAAATTCAAAACCTTTGTTATCCAAGTTTCCTACTAAAGGAAAAAATGTTTTGGTTGGCCCTGGAGAAAACGCTGGTGTCATTGATGTTGGGAATAGTCAAAAACTTGTTTTTAAAATAGAAAGTCATAATCATCCTTCTGCTATTGAACCTTTTCAAGGAGCGGCAACAGGGGTAGGAGGAATTTTAAGAGATATTTTTACAATGGGAGCAAGGCCAATTGCAGTATTAAATTCATTGAGGTTTGGAAATCTTGATAAATCATCAAATGTTGATTTGCTTAGGGGAGTTGTATCTGGTATTGCACATTATGGTAATTGTGTCGGGGTTCCAACTGTTGGGGGTGAAATTGATTTCGATGATAGTTATGCTGGTAATCCTTTAGTCAATGTTATGGCTTTAGGGCTTTTAGAGACTAATGAAATCGTTTGCTCTGGAGCTAAAAATGTAGGATCACCTGTACTATATGTTGGTAATACTACAGGTAAAGATGGCGTTGGCGGGGCTAGTTTTGCAAGTTCAGAATTAACTTCTAACTCCTTAGATGATAGACCTGCAGTGCAAGTAGGCGATCCATTTATTGAAAAAAGTCTTATAGAAGCTTGTTTAGATGCTTTTCAGACAGGAGATGTAATTGCAGCTCAAGATATGGGTGCAGCAGGATTAACTTGCAGTAGCGCAGAAATGGCTGCAAACGGAAATTTAGGGATATATATTGATTTGGATTTGGTTCCTTCTAGAGAAGATGATATGTCTGCATACCAATATTTATTATCTGAATCTCAAGAAAGAATGTTGTTTGTAGTTAAGGAAGAAAAGATTAATAAGCTTATTGATAAATTTAAAAAATGGGGGTTATATGCCAAAGTGATTGGGGAAGTAATAGAGAATAAAGAGATTATTATTTCTCATAAAAATAAAATTGTTGCTCAAATTCCGACTTCTGCTTTATCTGACGATACTCCTGTTAATGTTCGCAATGTAAGTAATAATCCACCTGAATATTTGTTACGTAAATGGGAATGGAAAGAAAAGAATTTACCAGTAATTGATGAGGATAAAATATTTTCACTTATGGAAAATAAGAGTTTTTCTTATTCTCAAATCATTCTAAAACTTTTGTCTAATCCCTCTATAGCTTCTAAAAGATGGATCTATAAACAATATGATTCTCAAGTGCAATCAAATACAGTTTTTAAACCTGGAGAATCAGATGCAGCTGTAATAAGATTACGAGAACAAAATCAAAAACAAAAAAATAAAGTTTTTTCTGGTGTTGCTGCTTCAGTTGACTGTAATAGTAGATGGGTTTATCTTGATCCATTTAGAGGATCTATTGCTGCAGTAGCAGAATCAGCAAGAAATGTTAGTTGTGTTGGGGCTGAACCATTAGCAATTACAAATAACTTGAACTTTTCTTCTCCAGAGAATGAAATAGGATATTGGCAACTTTCATCTTCATGTAATGGAATTTCTGAAGCCTGTAAAGCCTTAGAAACTCCTGTTACAGGAGGCAATGTATCTTTATATAATGAATCGAAAAATAATGATAATAAAGTTACTCCTATTTATCCTACTCCAGTGATTGGAATGGTTGGGAAGATAGATAATATTGAAAAAGCTATAAGCAGTAAATGGAAAAATATTAATGACCAAATATGGTTAATTGGATCTTATAAGTCAGAAACGACAATTGCAGCTAGTTCATATTTGGAATATTTTCATGGAAAAATTACAGGGCGTCCTCCAAAAATCGATTTGCAGGATGAAAAGTTTTGCCAGAGTTTTTTAAGAAATGCGATTTTAAAAAGTTTTGTAGTTTCTTCTCACGATATTAGCGATGGTGGTTTAGCTATAGCTTTAGCAGAGTGTTGTGTTTTGTCCTCAAAAGGTGCAACTATAGAATTGAAGAAAGATATTAATAGAGATGATAATTTATTGTTTGCAGAAGGAGGTTCTAGAATTATTTTTTCAATAGACAAAATTAAAGAACAAGAATGGCTTAATTACTTAAACAAAATTCAAATAAATTCTCACTCAAGCGTATATTTAAAAAAAATAGGATATGTTTCTGGTGAAAAGCTTAAGATAAAAATTCAAGATAAAAATATCTGCAATATTAGGGTTGAGGAATTAACCGAAAAATTTAATAATAGTATTTCAGGTAACTTTTAAAATATGAAAAAATTTTTTCAACTATCAAAATTTTTAAGAAATTAAGTTATGTGCGGAATAGTTGGAATCGTGTCTTCAGATGATGTAAATCAACAAATTTACGATAGTCTTTTGCTTCTACAGCATAGAGGTCAAGACTCAACAGGTATAGCTACAATGGAAAATACTATTTTCCATATACATAAGGCTAAAGGTCAGGTTAATACTGCTTATAGAACTAGAGATATGAGGAATTTAATTGGCAAAATTGGTTTAGGTCATGTTAGGTATGCAACAAAGGGGTCAGCTGAAAGTGTAGAGGAAGCACAGCCTTTTTATGTTAACGCTCCTTATGGAATTGTTTTGATACATAATGGCAACTTGACAAATACTAGAGATTTAGAAAAACAATTATTTAATATTGATAAACGGCATACAAATTCTTCAAGTGATACTGAAATGCTATTAAATGTATTTGCAACAGAATTGCAAGAACAAATTCATAATCAAGAATTAGAACCTGATATTATTTTTGATGCTGTTAAATCTTTACATAAAAGAATTCAGGGATCATATGCTTCTATTGCATTAATTTCAGGACATGGTTTGTTAGCTTTCAGAGATCCCTTTGGTATTAGACCTTTAGTTATAGGAAAGAGGTTTTCATTAACTACAAATAAAGAAGAGTGGATGGTTGCTAGCGAATCTCTAGTTCTTGAGAATAACGATTATCAAGTAGTTAGAGATGTAGATCCTGGAGAAGCTATTTTTATAAATCTTAATGGTGAGCTTTTTTCTAAGCAATGTTCTGAAAACCCAAAGTTATGTCCCTGTGCTTTTGAATATGTTTATTTAGCGAGGCCAGATTCAATCATGAATGGAATTTCCGTTTATAAAGCTCGTTTAAAAATGGGAGATTATTTGTCTGAAACAATAAAAGAAACAATTAATTCTGGAGATGTTGATGTTGTAATGCCTATTCCTGATTCTTCTCGACCTGCGGCTATGCAAGTTGCAAGACAGTTAGGGATAGAATATAGAGAAGGTTTTTTTAAAAATAGATATGTTGGTAGAACATTCATAATGCCTGGCCAGCAGAAACGTAAGAAATCTGTGAGACAAAAATTAAATGCAATGAGTGCAGAGTTTAAAAATAAAAATGTATTAATTGTAGATGACTCAATAGTAAGAGGTACTACATCAAAAGAAATTGTTCAGATGGCTAAAGATGCAGGAGCAAATAAAGTTTTTTTTACATCAGCGGCACCCCCTGTTCGCTTTCCCCATGTTTATGGAATTAATATGCCTAACAGAGTTGAATTAATAGCCCATGATAGAACAATAAGTGAAATTGCTAGTCAACTTGAAATTGATAACCTCGTTTATCAAAGTGTTGAAAATTTACGAAAATCTATATTAAGTGACTCAGCTATTGAAGATTTGGAGATGAGTTGCTTTACTGGTTCTTATGTAACAGGAACAGTAAATCAAGAGTACTTAAATTGGGTAGAAAATGAATATAAATCTTAGTCGATAAAGTGTTCAAGTCTAAAACAATTTTCAAGATGTTCGTCTTTGTCTAATCTTAAAAAGTCAATTAAAAAATTTGTTCTATTAGATTTGAAATTGAGTTTATTAAAATCTAATCTAGCCGATTTATTTTTATTAGTTTCAATATCCAGGTAATGGTTACTTGGTAATATTTTGAGGAAGTAATCGTTTTTAAGTTGGATTTTTTCATTTAAATATCCCAAACTGTATTCATTTGCGTAATAAATCTCATTACTATTTATACAAAAGATTGTTCCTTGCATAGAAACTAAATAAATATTTTCTCCATTTTGGAATGGACAACAAGAAACAATTTTTTCAGTTGGCAAAAGTTTTGCAAGCATTAATCCTTGAGATTGTTTAGTAGTTGGCGTTAAAAATTGATTTGATAAATTAAATTTAAAAATTCTTCCTATTGAGGTTAATATCATTAAATTTTTTTCTTCATTAGAAATAAATGAATCAATTGTCTTTATATTATTTTTTAATTTTGTAATTGCGAAAGATCGATTACTTTTAATCATATCCTCATCAAATAAAACTTTTTTAAATCTTCCATCTGAATTTAAGATACATATATAATTTTTAATCCCTTTTTTAATTAAATGAAAATTTATTATTTCATTAGAATTTATATTTCCAAGGATTTTATTATCTAATTTATAGTCATTATTTATATTTGACTCCCAATCAATTTTAAAAACTTTTCCAGAGTAAGTAATACCAATTATTTTTATATTTTTATCAATATTACAAATAAATTTTTGTATGTTTTTATTTTCTATAATTTTATTTCCATCTTCAAATGATTTCTTGTAATTAAGTAAATTCATTTTCCTTAAATATAGTCTATTGTCTATGTATAATTTAGTTTTTTTATTTATATACTCTTCTAATATCTGATTATTAAGTGTTTCCAATTCTTCATTCTGATTAATATTTTTAAGTAATTTTGTTTTTCTTTTGACATTATATTTTTTCTTTAATTTTAATAATTCTTCTATCAGTAATTCAAGTAATAATTTTCTTTTATTCAATAATGTTTGATAATAATTCTTTTTTTCTAGTAATTTTTTGATATCGTCTTCTATTTGATTTCTTTCTAGATTTGTTAATTTTTTTAATGGCATATCTAAAACAGAATTTGCTTGTTTTTCAGTTAAGAAAAAGTTATCAATTAGTTTTGATTTAGCTTCCGCAGAATTTTCTGAGTCTTCAATAATATCAATTATTTTTTTTATGTCTTTTGTAGCTTTAGATAAACCTTCTAATATTTCTAGTTTTTCAAGAGTATTTTTTAGAAAATAATTAGTTCTTTTTCTAATTGTTTCTTCTCGAAATTCAAGAAAATAGTTGAGATATTGCTTTAAGTTTAGTTGGACAGGCTTTCCTTTAATTAAAGCTAAAAATATTGCACCAAAGTTTGTTTGTAGAGTTGTTTTTTTGTATAAATTAGAAATTACAATTTCAGCGTTAGAATCTTTTTTTAACTCTATTACAATTCTCATTCCATCTCTATCGCTCTCATCCCTAATATCAGATATTCCATTTATTTTGTGTGAATTAATAAGTTCCGCTAGTTTTTCAATCCAACCTGCTTTACTAATTTGATAAGGAAGTTCTGTAATGATTAATGCATTTTTTTTATGTTTACCTTTGCCTAAATTTATTTCTTCTTTATTGATAACTCCTCTTATCGATATTGATCCTTTTCCTGTTTTATAAAGTTCCTCTATAGATTGATTACAAATTAATTCTCCACCTGTAGGGAAATCAGGACCTTTAATAATGTTAGAAAGTTTTTTATCACTTACATCTTTATTTTCTACTAAAGCAATTAAACCATCTACTATTTCTCCTATATTGTGAGGGGGAATGTTTGTGGCCATTCCAACCGCAATACCGGATGATCCGTTTAATAATAAAAATGGAAGTTGGGCTGGGAGCACATCTGGTTCTTTTTGTGATCCGTCAAAGTTATTAGAGAAATTTACTGTTGCTGATCCAATTTCTTCAAGAAATCCTTCGTGGGCTATCGGAGCCAATCTGGTCTCAGTGTATCTCATTGCTGCTGGTGGATCATTATCCACTGATCCAAAATTTCCATGGCCGTCTAAAGTTGGATATTTAGTTGAAAAATTCTGTACGAGCCTTACTAAGGCATCATATACTGCTTGATCTCCATGAGGATGGTACTTTCCAAGTACATCTCCGACAACTCTCGCACACTTTCTAAATGGTCTATCTGGTGTTAAACCTAATTCGTACATAGCAAATAGTATTCTTCTCTGTACAGGTTTAAGGCCATCTCTTGCATCAGGAAGAGCACGTCCAACTATTACACTCATTGCATACTCCAGATAAGAACGTTTCATTTCTTCTTGGAGTGAGATAGAAGTGAATTTTTTCTTATCCATTAGAGTGCAAAATTGAATACGTATTGATTAACTAAATTAAGACTAATAGGTAAACAAATTTTTACCAGTATTGCAAATTAAGAAGATGCATTTATTTTAGATTTTGCAAGTATTACGTCTTTTTTAAGTTGTTCATTTTGTAAAAGGATTTCAGTTGAGGTTTGCAATTTATCTCCCCATAATTGTTCTTTTCTAAAATCATAATTAACATATTTAGGATCTTTATCTAAAGCTTTTTTTGCTAGTTTAATCGCCAATTGAATATTGTTAATTTTTAAACATGAGGCAAGTCCTAATAATGGTTCAGCATTGTCTTCAATTGCTATTGCCTTTTCAAAAAAAATTTTTGCTAGATCTATGTTGTTTTTCTCAAAATAAGCTAAACCTTGATTATTGATTGCTTGCCAGAAATCAGGTTTTATTTTTACAGATTTATCAAACAACTTGATAGCTTCTAAGTAATTTTTTTCCATTAAAAAAATATTCCCTAATTGAAAAATAGCTTTATGGTTATTTGGTTCAATACTTAATCCTTTTTCTAGTGCATTTTTTGCATTTATTTGTTGTGAAATTTGTAAGTAAATATTACTTTTAGCAAAGTAAATTTCGCTAATATTTGAATTAATTTTTTGTGCTTTATTTAGAGAATTTAATGCGTCTTTGTATAGCTTATTAGCTACCTGTGCTTCAGATAAAATTAACCATATTTTTTCATCTTTTGCATTTATCTTTACAGCTAATTTTGCTAAGTTAAGACTGTCTTTATATTGTCCAAAAAAAAGAAGTTGATATGCACTTTTGCCAATAGATAAGCTTTCTTTTTGTAAATTTTTTATTGTCGGAAAATAGTAATATGGAACAATTGATTTAACTTTGTCTATTTTAAAAAAGGAATAACTTATCAAAGAAACGCAAAGTATCTTTATTAAAACTTTTTTCATATTTTCATATTTTTATTTTTTAAATTTGCCTTTATGTTTCTTTTCCACATCCATGGTTTAATTCTTTTTAATGTAGTTCCTTTAAGATTTTCTTCCCAAGTTCTATTATCCCAATTTAACGAATCAATATTAAGATTTTTAATCCATTCTTTAGGAGTTGTTTCAAAAGTATTGTTGTATGGCACCGACTTATTCCAAGGGCATACATCTTGACAAATATCACATCCTGCAACCCATCCATTTAAATTTTCTTCTATTTTTTTTGGGATAGTTTTTTCTCTACTTTCTATTGTGTGATAGGCAATGCATAGGTTTGATTGTATTACAAAGGGTTCAATTATTGCTTTTGTGGGACAATTTTCAATACAAAGATCACATTTTCCGCAAAGTGCTTTATGAGGTTTATCTGCTATTAAATCTTTTGTAAGGATCATAAAACCTAAAGTAAACCAAGAACCATTTTTTTTGTTTATTAAATTACTATTTTTACCTATCCAACCAAGACCTGATTCTTCAGCCCATGCTTTTTCAAGAAGTGGAGAAGTATCAACACATATTTTCCATTTGCAGTCTGGAATTTCTAGGTTGATCCACTCACCAATTTTTTTTAATTTTTTGTAAATTACTTTATGATAGTCTTCTCCTTGACTAAATTTTCCAACTTTGAGGAGATTATTATTACTGTGTGAATTAATGTAAGCAAATCCTACGCTTAGAACACTTTTTGCATCTTCAAGAAGTGAGCCTATGTTTTTTCTTCTTTCTGCTTCCATCCATTTCATTTCAGCATGGTAGTTATTTGATAACCATCTTTCTAAAGCATCTGTTCTTAATTTTATTCGCGAACTGCCTGGTATTGAAGCAATTCCGGCTAATGTAAAACCTTCAAAAATTGCTCTTTCTTTTAATTTTTTACTTATTTCTTCTTTTTTTTGAATGGTATCTATCATTGCTTTATTATTTATAGCATTTCTTTGAAAATTTATTTTTGAAGAAGAAACTAATAAATAATTTAAATTTATTAAAAAAAAATATATCCTAACTAACTAAAAACAGTTAAATTATTAGTAAAGTTAATACAGTTAGAAACGTTATTTTGGTTGAATCTAATCAAAATCAAGATTCGAACCTAGGCTCTAGGCTCCAACAGGATCTGAAAAATGATCTTATAGCTGGGTTATTGGTTGTAATACCTTTAGCAACTACAATTTGGCTCTCATCATTAGTTAGTAAATTTGTTTTAACATTAGTTACTTCTGTTCCTAAGCAATTAAATCCTTTTATTACTTTAAATCCTTTATTGCAAGATTTAATTAATCTTACTTTGGG
Source organism: Prochlorococcus sp. MIT 1314 (assembly GCF_034093315.1). Lineage (GTDB taxonomy): Bacteria > Cyanobacteriota > Cyanobacteriia > PCC-6307 > Cyanobiaceae > Prochlorococcus_A > Prochlorococcus_A marinus_Y. The sequence continues at coordinate 1,164,853 of NZ_CP139300.1, forward strand.
TTTAACTGTTCCTTTATTAGCTATTTTGCTTATAGGTTTGATGGCTAGAAATTTTGTGGGAAGATGGTTACTAGAGTTTGGAGAAGGTACGTTATCAAAAATACCTGTAGCTGGAGCGGTTTATAAAACTCTTAAACAATTGCTAGAAACTTTTTTAAGTAATAAATCGAATCGATTTAGAAGAGTAGTATTAGTTGAATACCCACGTGAGGGTCTATATAGCGTAGGCTTTGTAACTGGAAATGTTGGTCCTTCTTTACAGCCAGATTTGGAACAAAAGTTATTAAGTGTTTTTATACCAACAGCACCAAACCCAACTACTGGTTGGTATACCTTGGTTCCTGAGTCCTCTGTTAAGGATTTGAACATTTCTGTTGAAGATGCTTTTAGAACAATAATTTCGGCTGGGATAGTTAATCCAGATGAAAAAAATAATAATACAAATCCAACATTCTCAAAATTATTTTCTCAATTACGTTCCTCCACTAATACTTCTTCTTAATTGATGCATAATAATAGATTCCTTTCTAGAGAATTATCTTTAATTTCTTTAGGACTGATAAAAGATAAAGGTGATTTTAAATTAAATAAAGTTCAGATAGATGAGATTTATGAATCTGCTTTGGATTCTCTAATAAACCATTGCAGAGATGAATTAGACAATTGCGAATTAGATCTAGAAAATGCATCACAAAAAATATTAGATAGTGAATTGCAAGAAGGTGTTGATTCTTCTTTCTCAAATGTTAGAGAAGAGTTAAAAAAATCTTTAAAAAAAATTGAAAGCGTAATGAATACACTCTCAGTAACTTTAGACTTTCCAAAATTAATAGTTTCTAGTGGACAAATTGATATTAGAGATGATGTGAATCAGAGGATTAGTTTTATTATTAATAACCTTACAATTATTGATTCTGATATTAATCAAGCGATGGATGGTTGGAGATTAAAAAGATTACCAAGAATTGATCGAGATATTTTGCGTTTAGCTTATGTGGATATTAATTTTATGAATACACCTATTGCAGTTGCTTGTGATCAGGCAGTGAATTTAGCTAATAAATATAGTGATACGCAAGGAAGAAAATTTATTAATGGAGTTTTAAGGAGGTTACAAACCGTAAGATTGAAATGATTATTTGATATAAAGAAAAAGTATTTTAAAATTTAATAAATCCTAACTATTAATATAAATGACAAATACTGATTCTGATAATTCTCGAGAGTGGGCTGAACAAGCTTATGCACTTCTCAAGAAAAGGCAAGAAGACCAAAAACAAGAATTACAGAAGCAAGAAGACCAAAAACAAGAATTACAGAAGCAAGAAGACCAAAAACAAGAATTACAGAAGCAAGAAGACCAAAAACAAGAATTACAGAAGCAAGAAGACCAAAAACAAGGTTTTGTAAATAGTGTCAATACAGAAAATCTTCCTAGACAGTCTAAAATTGATGATCAAACTGAATTAGGAGAATTTGACGAAAACTTTACTTGGTCTGCAATGGTATTAGCAGCTCAAGGAAAAAAAATAAATCAAATATCAATAGATGAAATTGATTGGTTAACTAAATTAAGAAGAGGATTAGAAGAAACACGAAAAGGATTTGTTACTGAATTATTGGATAAATTGGGAGATGATCCTCTTACCCCAGAATCTCTCGACGATTTAGAGACCCTATTAATAAGAGCTGATGTCGGAATTGATTCAACTGATAAAGTTATAAGTTCTCTCAGAAAAAAATTAAACGAAGAAGTTGTTGGTGGAGAAGCAGGAATAAAATTCTTAAAGAAGGAATTAAAATTAATTATCGATAAACCAATAAAAAATTCAGGTATTGATCTTTTGGTGCCTCAAAAGGGTAAGTTAAATGTCTGGTTATTAGTAGGAGTAAATGGCGTTGGTAAAACCACTACATTAGGAAAGTTAGCATATTTGTCATCAAGGAGTAATTATAAAACCTTAATAGCTGCTGCTGATACTTTTAGAGCTGCGGCAGTAGAACAACTAAAAGTATGGGGAGAGAGGAGTAATGTTGATGTTATATCTAATCAATCAAAAAATGCTGATCCAGCTGCTGTAGTTTTTGATGCTATTAATTCTGCTATAAAAAGAAATGTTGACTTATTACTTGTTGATACAGCAGGTAGATTGCAAACAAAAAATAATTTGATGGATGAATTAGCAAAAATAAAAAAAATTATCGATAAAAAGGTTCCAGATGCAATTATTGAATCATTACTAGTTTTAGATGCAAGTCAAGGTCAAAATGGATTAAAGCAAGCAAAAAGTTTTGCCAAATCAGCCAATTTAAGTGGAGCAATCATTACTAAATTAGATGGTACTTCAAGAGGAGGTGTCTCTTTAGCTGTCTCTGAGGAAGTAAATTTGCCTATAAGATTTATTGGAGCTGGAGAAGGCATAAAAGATTTGAGACCTTTTAATAGTTATGAATTTGTGGAGGCTATGCTTGCAGATAAATAAATATTTAATTAATTTTTTTTAAAAATTTAAATTTAATGTTAGAACATATTTATCTATAAAATTTGTTGTGAAAAATAATCAAAAAGAAAAATTATTTTCAAACAAATTTATTCAACAATTTTTAGATAATGATTTTACTTTATCTTCAAAAAACAAATATATGTTTGCTGAAATTGCATCTTCATTAGCATATTATTTGACGTCTTTTTCCAATATAAATAAATTACTTGATTATGTATGCTTAATTTTTAAACATATTTTTAATGATAAAATAATATTAATTATCCCTTTAGATTATGAGGGACAAATATGGCATCAAAACATAAAAATTTCTGCTAATAATGAATTTTTTAAAGTTCAAGAACAAATTAATATTTGTCTAAATCAATTTAATTTTTCTAAAAATTTTCAATTAAAACAAATTCAAACTTTTGAAAATGCTTTAAAAAATAATTTTAAAGATTATAAAATCGAAACAAAAAAAATATTATCTAGAAGTAAATGTAGAGGATTTATCTACATTTTTAGCAAAGATATATTTGGTGAATCCATCACTAATGATTATAATTTTAATTTTATTCAAAATTGTCTCGCTGTTGGATTAGAAAATTACTGCTTAATAAAAACAAATAAAAAGCATGAGAAGGTAGATAGAGAAATTTCTACCGGAGCTGAAATACAATCTCAATTACTTCCAGATTATTGTCCAATTATTCACGGTGTAGACCTTGCTGCACATTGTAGGCCAGCTCTTCAATTAGGTGGAGATTACTATGATTTTATGTGCTTAAAGACAAATATCTCAGAAAAAAGAAAAGAAAAAGCTAGATGGGCTTTGGTAATAGGGGATGTTATGGGCAAAGGGATTCCCGCAGGTCTATTAATGACTATGCTACGAGGAATGCTGCGTGCGGAGGTTCTTACTGGCTTACCACCTGATAGGATTTTGCACGATTTGAATCAACTAGCAATAAATGATTTAGATCAATCACATAGATTTGTCACATTATTCTATTCAGATTATGACCCTAGAGCCAGAAAATTGAGATTTGCTAATGCGGCACATAATCCTCCTTTGCTTTGGAAAAGTTCAGATCAGACAATCATAAAATTAGATGCTGAAGGATTAGTACTTGGACTACAAAAAGACGCTGAATATCATTGTGGTGAAATCAAGCTAAATGAGAATGATGTAGTCCTTTATTATACCGATGGAGTAATCGATACTTCTAATTCCCTTGGAGAAAGATTTGATGAGCAAAGGTTAATTAAAATTTTTACAAAATTATGTAAGCAGTCCTATTCATCTCAAGAAATTTTAAATAAAATATTTAAAAAGTTGGATGACTTTACTGGACAAAATAGACATTTAGAAGATGATGCATCAATGGTAATTTTGCAATTGAAATAGATATTTTTTGTCACCTATATAAAAAAATGCTTTATTAGATATATCTAAAGTTACTAATTGATATGGCAAAAGTTTGGAGTAAAAGATTTGATAATTCACTTAACCCTTTTATTGAAAAGTTTAATGCGTCAATAGATTTTGATAGAAAGCTTATTTTGGAAGATTTAGATTGTTCGATTGCTCATGCAAAAATGCTTGGTAAAACAGAAGTTTTATCCTCTTCTGAAACTTTTCAGATTATTAATGGTTTAGAGGCAATAAAAGTTGAGTTTTTGGAGGGTAAATTTATTCCTAGTCTGCCTTCCGAAGATATTCACTATTGTATTGAAGAAAAACTAATTAGTTTAATCGGTGAAACTGGCAAAAAATTACATACAGGTAGAAGTAGAAACGATCAAGTCGGAACAGATATAAGATTGTGGCTAAGAAAAGAGATCGATAATCTTGATGTTTTAATAACTGATTTGCAAAAATCCTTTTTTAATCTTGCGAAATCTAATATCTATACCTTAATTCCTGGATATACCCATATGCAAAGAGCGCAACCATTATCTTTAGCTCATCATTTATTGGCTTATTTAGAAATGTTCCAAAGAGATCGCGAAAGATTTAAACAAGTAAGATCAAGAGTCAATATTTCTCCATTAGGAGCTGCAGCATTAGCTGGTACAAAAATAAAAATAGATAGGAACTTTACAGCTGCGGAATTGGGTTTTGACGGTATTTATAGGAATAGTATTGATGCAGTTAGCGATAGGGATTTTTGTATAGAGTTTGTTTCTTCATCTGCTTTAGCAATGTCTCATTTGAGTAAAATCTCTGAGGAAATAATTTTATGGGTAACTGATGAATTTTCTTTTGCAAAATTAACAGATAAATGTGCTACGGGCAGCAGTTTAATGCCTCAGAAAAAAAATCCAGATGTTCCAGAATTGATAAGAGGAAAAACGGGAAGAGTATATGGCCACCTTCAAGCATTGTTAACCATGGTCAAAGGGGTACCCCTTGCATATAATAAGGATTTTCAGGAGGATAAAGAGCCAATATTTGATACAGCAAAAACCTTATCTTCTTGCATCAAAGCAATGACTATATTAATTGATGAGGGCATAGAATTTAATATTAAGAATTTATCTGATTCCGTAGAAAATGATTTTTCTAATGCTACCGACTTGGCAGATTATTTGGTTGGTAAAAAGGTTCCCTTTAGGACTGCTTATAATGTTGTCGGTGAAATTGTTAAGTATTGCTCAGAAAGAAAAATGTTATTTAAAAACCTTAAAATTGAGGAATTTAAAAATTTTCATCCCGAATTTCATGATGATGTTTTTGTTGAGCTTCAACCTCATAATGTCGTTAAGTCAAGAAAAAGTGAGGGTGGAACAGGTTTTGCCCAAGTTGAAAAGGAGGTAAATATTTGGCAAAAAAAATTGTCACTCTGAATCTCAAGTATTTTTCTACAACAATGGTATAAATTGAAGTAGAATAGAAGTTAATATTATAAAACTGCTTATTGTGGTTTTTTTAATAAGGTAAATTTTTTTTTTTGAGTTTAAAGTGAGTATTTTTGTTGGCAATTTGCCTTTCCGCGCAGAGCGTGAAGATGTTTTACAGTTGTTTGCCCCTTTTGGTGAGGTCTTAAATTGTTCTCTTCCTCTTGAAAGAGATACTGGAAGAAAAAGAGGATTCGCCTTTGTTGAGATGGCTGATGAAGCAATAGAGTTAACAGCTATTGATGGCTTGCAAGGCACAGAGCTTATGGGTAGGCCATTAAGAATTAATAAGGCGGAGCCAAGAGGATCTGGTGGATCTCGTAGAGGAGGAAGAGGCGGCTATGGCGGTGGTAATAATGGTGGCGGCTATAGTGGCGGTGGCGGCTATGGCGGTGGTAATAATGGTGGAGGCTATGGCGGTGGTGGCTATGGTGGCGGCTATGGCGGTGGTGGCTATGGCGGTGGCTATGGCGGTGGTGGCTATGGCGGTGGTAATAATGGTGGCGGTAATTCTGAACCTAATTCGTCTTACACTAATAAATCCTCTGGAGCAGAAGGATGGGAAGATAGAAGTTATGGAAATTCTTCTGAAAACTCTGACTACGAAAGTGGCAGAATTAGGAGAAAAAGGGGGGTTTCCAATGAGGGTAATATTTCAAATGAAGATGATTAGTAACCCATCTCTTTAAGCCTAGAAGTTAATTTAAAAAGATATTCAATATCTAATTCCTTTTTTATAGATTTAATTGAAATTTGGTTTCTCCAAATTTTTGCTTTTGGTTTACCTTCGACTAAATTTATAAGATGTTTACAAATATCCCAAGATTTTCCTCCATTAGTTAAATGCTTTTCTATGTATGGAATTAAAGAGAAGATAATATCTGAAGCAAATTTTGGTTTTGTATTTCTTCCATAAACTTTTTGATCAATTTCAGACCATCTTAAAGGATGTTTGTAGACTGCTCTTCCAATCATTACACCATCAAAATCATTAAGGGCTTTTAATGATTGATCGATATTTGTGAACCCCCCATTGATTTCTATTAATAATTCTGGATTTAATTTTTTTAATTTTTTAACTACATCGTACTTAAGCGGGGGAATAGTTCTGTTTTGTTTTGGATTTAGACCTTTTGTAATGGCTTTTCTTGCATGAACTGTAAATCTGTCTGCACCAGCATTAGCAATATTTCTTACGAAATTATTTAAATTTATAAAACTATCATCTTCGTCTACACCGATTCTGTGTTTAATAGTCACCGGTAAGCTGCAGTTATTTTTTAGGGTTTCTATGCATTTTGCTACTTTTGCATGGTCTTTCATAAGTGAAGCGCCAAAATTTCCAGAACATACTCTTGGACTTGGACAGCCAACATTAAAGTTTATTTCGTCATAACCCCAATCTTGTGCCATTTGGGCAGCTTCTTTAAGAATTTCAGGATTATCTCCACCAAATTGAATCGATATCGGGTGTTCTTCATTATTAAAATCTAAAAAGTTTTCTTTTTTATTCGAATAAACTAAGCTTTGGGCCACAATCATTTCTGTATACAAAAGAGCTTCAGTACTTATTTTTCTCATTATCATTCTGAAATGTTTATCAGTACAATCCATCATTGGAGCAATACTTAATTTATGAATATTTTTAATAGAATTAGTATGATCAGAACTCATTATCTTTTATGTGATTTAAATATATGAATCAATTTCTATCAAGAAGAACTTTTATTTTAATTCCTACTATGTCAATTTTAAAAATAATCTTTAAGCCTATGCAAGTATTAGCTTCTTCGCTTGCTTCTAAAGAGGCGTGGAATTTATCAAAAGATGAATGGAAATCTAGGCTAAGTCCAGAATCCTATTATATTTTGAGGGAGGAAGGAACTGAAAGAGCTTTTACTAGCGAATTAAATAATGAGAAAAGAAAAGGGGTTTTTCACTGCGCAGGATGTGATTTGCCACTTTTTCTTTCAGATAAAAAGTATGATAGTGGCACTGGATGGCCAAGTTTTTGGGATTCAATTGCAGGCTCAGTTGAAACAAAGGTTGATTTCAAGTTAATTGTTCCAAGAACTGAATATCATTGTTCTAGGTGCGGAGGTCATCAAGGACATGTCTTTAATGATGGACCACAACCCACCGGCAAACGGTATTGTAATAATGGCCTAGCATTAAATTTTGTTCCAGAGTAAAAATTTGTGCGGCCTTCCGCAACTTGTTTTGTGCATCACTTTAATGGAGAATAGTTTTATTAAATTTTTAGAAAAATGATTGAGAATCAATCAGACAATGTTGATAACAAAGAAAATGATGTATCTAGTCAGGAAAATGCACCTGAAGATACTTCATCTTCAGAAGATCAAATTATTGAAAACGACGAATCATCTTTTCAAGAAAAAGAAGTGATAAATACTGAAGAATTAAAAAATACTATTTCGAATAATGATGCAAGGTTAGAACAGTTAGAAAAAGAGCATGAAACATTAAAAAATCAATATGTAAGAATTTCGGCAGATTTTGATAATTTTAGAAAAAGACAGTCTAGAGATCAGGATGATTTAAAAATTCAACTTGTTTCTAAGTCTTTAACTGCAATACTACCTATTGTTGATAATTTTGAGAGAGCAAGACAGCAACTGAAACCTGAAAGTGAAGAAGCTCAAGCTCTTCATAGAAGTTATCAAGGATTATACAAACAATTAGTAGAAGTCTTAAAACAACAGGGGGTTGCGCCTATGAGAGTTGTTGGTCAGCAATTTGATCCAAATTTACATGAAGCTGTATTAAGAGAGCCTAGTGAAGAGTTTAAAGAAGATTGCATTGTAGAGGAACTGCAGCGAGGATATCAATTAGAAGGTAAGGTCTTGAGACATGCGTTGGTTAAAGTTTCTATGGGGCCTGGCAAACAAAATTCACAAGAGGAAGTAGAAAAGGATACAGTTGAAAGGGATATTGATTCAGAGGAAAATACTTCTGAAGATGAATAAATTCCAAATCTTTAATTGAGCATTATCTAATGGCTGATTTTTACCAAATACTTGGAGTTTCAAGAGATGCTGATGCGGACACCTTAAAAAGGGCTTACAGAAAATTAGCAAGACAATATCACCCTGATGTTAATAAAGAACCTGGTGCTGAAGATAAATTTAAAGAAATTGGCAAGGCTTATGAAGCATTAGCCGATCCTGAAACTAGAGCTAGATATGATCAGTTTGGAGAGGCTGGCCTTGGAGGTGCAGCTGGAATGCCTGATATGGGTGATATGGGAGGATTTGCAGATTTATTTGAAACCTTTTTTAATGGCTTTGGCGGACAAACTCCACAGGGCGGAAGAACTCAAAGAAGAGGTCCTCAACAAGGAGATGATTTAAGATATGATCTTAATGTTGATTTTAAAGATGCAATATTTGGTCAACAAAAAGAAATTACAATTCCTCATCTTGAGACATGTGAAGTCTGTAGGGGAACAGGTGCCAAACCAGGAACAGGACCAAAAACTTGCCCAACTTGTGGAGGAAGTGGACAAGTTAGAAGAGCCACCAGAACTCCATTTGGTAATTTCACACAAGTAGCTGAATGTCCTTCATGTAATGCAACTGGTCAAATAATCTCAGATCCATGTGCAAGTTGCGGAGGTAATGGAGTAAAGCAAGTCAGAAAAAAATTACGAATTAATATCCCTGCAGGAGTTGATACTGGTACTAAATTAAGAGTTTCTGGAGAAGGAAATGTTGGTTTGAAAGGAGGCCCGCCTGGAGATCTTTATGTTTTTATCAAGGTCAAGAAGGATTCAAAATTAAAAAGAGATGGTGTGACTATTTACTCAGAAATAACGGTGAGTTATTTACAGGCTATTTTAGGAGACACTGTTGAAATTATTACAGTTGATGGAAAAGTTAATTTAAAAATTCCAATTGGTACTCAACCTAATACAACTCTTTCACTTGAGAATAAAGGTGTACCTAGACTTGGTAATCCAGTTGCTAGAGGGAATCATGAAGTTCTAGTAAAGGTAAAATTGCCAACTCGAATAACTGACGAAGAACGCAAGCTTTTAGAGGGTTTGGCTTCTCAATATTCAGATAAAAATATTAATTCCAGTACTGGACTTTTTAGTAAATTATTTGGTAAAGAATCCTAATGACTTCATTAAAGTATTTGGATCTTAAATCGGTTCCATGTCCTTTAAATGTCGTCAAAATTAAATTGGCTTTAGAAAAGTTATCCAAAAATGAAAAACTTATAGTTGAACTAGATAAGGGTGAACCAGAAGAAATGGTATTAAACAATTTAAAAGAGATGGGATGTTTGTTTAAACAAATCAAAGAAAATGAAAAATTTATAAAAATAAAAATATTGAATGAAAACTAATAGTAAACATTTAGGTTTAGTTACGAAAAAATTTAATGATTTTTTTTTAGTTGACTTAGAAAATAAAGAAAACTTTGGAAATAGTGAGAGATTTTTATGTAAGGTTAGGAAGTCTATAAATTTCAAAGATCAACTAATTTATGTTGGAGACAAAGTAGTAATTGACAATATTGATTTAAAAAGCAAACGCGCAATAATAACAAGTCTAAAAAAAAGAAAAAATTTATTAGCTAGACCATCAGTTGCAAATATTTCTAACATATACGTTATTTGTTCTGTCGAAGAGCCAGAATTAAATTTATCTCAAGTTAATAGGTTTTTGATATCAGCAGAATCTATTGGAGTTGAAGTATCTTTAGTTTTAACAAAGTGTGATTTAATTACAGATAAAAAAAAATCTTTTTTACTTGATAAATTTGGGAAATGGGGTTACCAAGCAATTACTTTAAATTTACAGAAATCTGATTACTTTAAAAATTTTTTAGCTGAGTTAAAGCAAAAAAAGTGTTCGATATTTATGGGTCCATCAGGTGTTGGTAAAACTACTTTGCTTAATATGATAATTCCGGACATTCAAAATAATACTGCCCCAGTTTCAAAGAAAATTAAGAGAGGGAAAAACACTACTAGAAATGTTGAATTATTTGCTCTTTCAAATAAAAGTTACATTGTTGATACCCCTGGCTTTAATATGCAAGCTCTAGAAGTTGATATTAGAACGTTACCAAATCTTTATTTGGAAATATATAAACAAGTAATTGATGAAGGAATTAAGTGCAAATTTCGTAACTGCTTACATTTGAATGATGAGGGGTGTAATTTAAACAAATCTTTTGAAAGATATTCTTTTTATAAAGAAATGATGGAGTCTTCTAAGAATCACTATTCTCAAAACCAGGAAGATTGAGATTTAATCCGCCAGTCAAATCATTCATTCTTTCTTTCATGGTTGTAGTAGATAATTCATGAGCTTTTTGAATGGCTTGTAATATGTTTTGCTCTATTTTTTCTTTATCTGAGTTGAAAATATTTTCTTGGACTTCAACCTTTAAAGGAAGTTGGTTGCCACTTATCCATACTTTTACCATTTCATCATCACTTTTACCTTCAATCTCCATATTTTCAAGTTCATCTTGTAATTTTTGGGCATCTTGCTGAATTTGTTTAGCTTTTTTAAAAGCTTCTGTAAGTTGTCCAAAGTTAGGAAGTCCAAAACCAGCCATTTTGTAAAAAAGTTTCTTTAATTAGGATAGTCAAAACCAATCATTCTTACTTCCGGTTGCAGATAAATTCCTTTGTTTTGTAGTACTTTTTGTTGAATTAAAGTTATTAATTCAAAAATATCTTTTGAACTTGCTGAAGAATTATTAATTATAAAGTTTGCGTGCATTTTAGAAATTTCTGCACCGCCAATTTTCAATCCCTTTAAACCCATATCATCTATTAATTTTGCTGCATAATTATCTTTAGGATTTTTAAAAACACTACCAAAACTTGGCAAATTATATGGCTGTGTTTCTGTTTTTAATTTAAGGTTATTTCTTGTTGTTTCGAGTAATTTTTTGAGATTTCCATTTGGTTTAAAATGTAGTTTTGCACTGAGAATTGCCAGATTATTACCTTGAAAAGAGCTAAATCTATAATCAAAATTGATATCTTTTTTTTTAATTTCAAGTTTTTCAAGAGTTTTATTATTAATAACTTTCACAGAAATAAGATTTTTTTCTAGTGATAAATTCCCTGTACCAGCATTCATATAAAGTGCTCCTCCCAAAGTTCCTGGGATTCCGACAGCCCATTCTCCCCCTTGTAATTTATTTTTAGCGAGAGAATTAGATAATGTTGGGAGCATTACTCCTGCTTCTGCATTAACAACTCCTGAATATGGATCTATTCTTAAAGACTGCATTTTTTTTGTACATATAACTAAACCTTTTATGAAAATATTATTTATTAAAAGATTTGAACCAGCGCCAATTATTTGGCATCTATGATTGTTTAAATTTGACCACTTTATTAAATTAGACAATTCGTAAATACTTTTTGGTTCGGCAAAATATTCGGCGATCCCACCAACTTTTATAGTTGTATATCGACTTAGATTGAAGTTCTCAGAAAGAATTTTTTTATTCATAAATTAATCAAAGTTTTTTGTAATTAAATTTGACCAAAAATTATGACAATCACCGGCTCCCATATTTAAAATTAAATCACCTTTTTGAGTTAATTTGTAAAAATTCTTTGCAATTTGATGATAATTATTTATGTAACTAACATTTTTATTTTGTTTATAAATAAGGTCAGTGATAATTTTTGAATTAATTTTATCTTCGTTTTTTTCTCCTGCTCCATAAATATTAGTAACATAAATAACATCTGCTTTTGATAATTCTTCAGCAAATTCTTTAGCAAAATGCTTAACTCTAGAATATCTGTGAGGTTGGAATATGGCTATCAATCTACTTTGTTGAGCTTCATTATTAATATTTTCTTTAATAAATAATCTTCCTAATTTAATAGTTGCTTTTATTTCGTTTGGGTGATGTGCATAATCATCATATAAATTTCTTTCATCTATTTGGCCTCTGAATTCAAATCTTTTTTTGGGTAGTTTTAGAAATTTAATATTTTTTTTAATTTCTATAAAATCTATACCCATCATTCTTGAAGCTGCTATTGATGCAGTGATATTCGATAAATTGTGTAATCCAGGAATTGGGATATTTAAACTACTAATAAAAGCTCCATTTTCATAATATTCCCCAATCGTATGACTTTTATTAATCACAGTCGGGATTATGGCATAAGATACGTTCCGTGGATTAGTGTTTGACCACATATTTTTAGAATAAAAATTATTTCTTGTTATTTCACAATCAAAATTAAGTAATAATTTTTTAGAATTTGAAGCGAAATTTTTAAAAGAAGATAAAACTTCATTTAAATCAGAAAAATGATCGCAATGATCAAAATCAATATTATTAATTATTCCAAGATCAGATTTATATTTGCTTATTGTCCCATCAGATTCATCAATTTCCGCTACTAAGAATTTTGTATTTTCTAGATGGCAATTAGAGTTGTAAATAGGGATTATGCCGCCAGTTATTGAAGAAGAATTATGCGTACATAAATCAAGAAGTGTCGAAAGAAATGTACTTGTTGATGTTTTTCCATGGCTCCCTGCTACGGCTAATGAAGTGTAAGACTGCATTAAAATTGCAAGGATCTCTGAACGATGTTTTAAGGTTAAATTTTTTTCCCTGCAGTATGATAGTTCTGCATTTTCTGGCTTGATTGCTGAGCTTACAACAAAATTAATCAATTTGGTCTTAAATTTCGAATTGATAAATTCAATATTTTGTTGAAGTTGAGAACTAAAAATAACTGCTCCTAAATCCTCTAATTTTTTAGTTTCGTTGTTTTTAACTAAATCAGACCCTGATACGGAATAGCCTTTCTTGAGTAAAGCCATTGCAAGAGCTGACATTCCAATGCCTCCAATCCCTATAAAGTGGAAATGATCTTTTAGTATAAATTCTTTATTCAATTTTCATATTTTCCTTAAATCAAAATAGCTTCTTGGAAAAAATTTGCTATTTTTTCTTAAAAAAAAGATAATTTTTTGTACTGAATTAATACAAAAAATACTTATTTGCTTAATAAATCAAAAAATACTTACGTTATTGCAAAAAATTCAGTATGATCAGCAACTTAGGTTAATCATTTAGAAATTTTCAGTTATGACTTTGCGTGTTGCTATTAATGGATTTGGCAGAATTGGTCGAAACTTTATGCGTTGTTGGCTTAGTAGAGGTGCTTACACCAATATTGAGGTTGTTGGAATTAACGTGACTTCCGATCCTAAAACCAACGCCCACTTACTTAAATATGATTCAGTATTAGGTCAGCTCGATGGAGTTGATATTCAATATACTGATGACACTTTTGTAATAAATAACAAAACAATAAAGTGTTTTTCTGATAGAAATATAATGAATCTTCCATGGAAAGATTGGGGAGTTGATTTGGTCATCGAGTCAACTGGTGTTTTTAATACAGATGTTGCTGCAAGTAAACATTTAGAAGTAGGAGCTAAGAAAGTTATTCTTACTGCCCCTGGTAAAGGTGCTGGTGTTGGTACCTATGTAGTTGGAGTTAATGCTGATACTTATAAACATAAAGATTATGATATTTTGAGTAATGCAAGTTGTACTACTAACTGTTTAGCTCCGGTAGTTAAAGTTTTAGATCAAACTTTTGGTATTAATAAAGGTTTGATGACTACAATTCATAGTTATACTGGTGATCAAAGGATTTTAGATAATAGTCATAGAGACTTAAGGAGAGCTAGAGCAGCAGCAACAAATATTGTTCCTACTTCAACAGGTGCTGCAAAAGCAGTCGCTTTGGTTTACCCAGAAATGAAAGGGAAACTAACTGGTATTGCAATGAGAGTGCCTACGCCTAATGTTTCGGCAGTTGATTTGGTTTTTGAATCTTCGAAAGCTGTCACAAGTGAGGATGTCAATAATGTTCTTAAAGAAGCTTCTTTAAATTCAATGAAGGGAATTATTAAGTATGGTGATGAACCATTAGTTTCAAGTGATTATGCAGGTACTAATGAATCATCAATTGTAGATAGTGATCTTACTATGTGTATTGGTGATAATCTTGTAAAAGTTCTTGCATGGTATGACAATGAGTGGGGTTATAGCCAGAGGGTTGTAGATTTAGCAGAGATTGTTGCTAAAAATTGGGAATAATCAAAAGTGTTTAAAAGGTGTATTTTTCAATAATTTATTTTTCTTATGATCTTTAAATTCTATTGAAGGTTCACCTTTTGTAAAAAATCCAATCTCGTTAATATTTTTATCTAGTTTTGTCATCTTCTTTGCCCATTCTTCCGGCAATGAGAAAATTAATTCATAATCTTCACCTCCAAAAAAATAATATTCATCCCATTTATCTCCTTGAGGCCAATCTTTATCTTTTGGTATTTTCTCGTAATCAATAATTGCTTTACAGTTGCTGGCAATTGTTAGATCTTGTATAGCTTGAAAAAGACCATCACTACTATCGGTACATCCTATTGTTGTTAATTTTTTATTGGAGCGACTTTTAAGCAGATTTTTTAGAAAATTTGTGTTAACTTTTGGTCTACAAAAATGTTCAATTGACCTGTTTATTAATCTCTCATTTAGACAAATATCATTATCAAAATTAATTTTACTTTTTATCATGAATCCTAGTCTGCTAAGACCATGAATTCCGGTAGTTAAGATAATCTCACCTGCTTTACATGCGGTTCTTCTTAATTCAAGTTCACCTTGCATACCTATGGCTGTAATTGAGATAATTCTTTCATTCCCTATTGAGCAATCTCCTCCAAGAATTATCCCACCATATTTTTTTAAAGCTTTATTTATTCCTTTATACAACTCTTCAACCCA
Organism: Prochlorococcus sp. MIT 1314; assembly: GCF_034093315.1. Classification (GTDB taxonomy): domain Bacteria; phylum Cyanobacteriota; class Cyanobacteriia; order PCC-6307; family Cyanobiaceae; genus Prochlorococcus_A; species Prochlorococcus_A marinus_Y. The sequence goes on from NZ_CP139300.1 coordinate 1,180,064, forward strand.
AACCCACTCAGTTTTAGCAGGTAGAATAAGACTTATTGTAATACCTATATTTTTCTTGCTACCACTGGATAATAAGTCAGATATGTTACTGACAACAGCTTTCCATCCAAGGTCTCGAGCGCTAATAGTAATGTCATTGAAATGAACATTTTCTACTAGTGAATCATTATTTACAAGCAAGTTATTATTTTTAGTGCTGATTAAAGCACAATCATCTAAAACTTGATTTTTAGGCATAAATTTCCCAAGCCTATTTATTAATTCTTTTTCGCCTAAATCTTCTAATAATTCTTTACGCATTTAATTTGAGGTTTTCAATCCCTTCTAAAACATCAATGGACTCAATTATGTCATCTTTGTTTAGTTCTTCTAATACATCAAAACCATCTACAACATAGCCAAAGGCTGCATTCCTTCCATCAATTAAATTGCGACCTGCTGGATTGAGTTCAGCTTCGTATAAAAAGAAGAAAAATTGTGATGAGCCATCATCAACTGCAGTATTTGAGTGCGACCACCCCAGAGTTCCAAGGGTTGCGAAAGGTAATGTTGGTGTTTCTGTATAAAGACCTAAATCTTCAAAAGTTTGATTATAAAAAGTATCTTTTTCATCAGGAATTCTTATTTCGAGAGGAACGTGACGTTCTTTATTTGTGTCAGGATCTACATAACCAATTTCTTCGCCAATTGGATCACCTGTTTGAAGAACAAAAAATTCTTCTGCTCTGTTAATCGGTAAATCTTTATAGAATTTTTTTGAAGATAAATCTATAAATGCTCCTGCTGTAAGGGGAGCGTTATATCCATCTATAATAGCTTTCATGTCTCCTTTAGAAGTCTTTATATTTACTGTTGCTCTGCCAAGTAGTCTGGGTAGATCATTAAATTCTTCTGGAATAGAGTAAGGAAATTGATTTGGCAGAAAATATTCTTCTAATCCACCTATTTTATCTAAAGCCTCTTTTCGGGTAGCTACAAATGAGTACTTATCTTTCGATTGAGTATGTTCTTGAAGGCTATCAAAATTTTCTTTGAGCTCTAAAAATGTTTTTTCAGCAATTTTTTGTTTGTTATTTGGTATTTGTTGAATAATTCGATTTTGGTATTTTTTTAGTAAAGATTGACATTTTGTAACAGTTTTCGTAAGAGCGGGCCATCTTCCTCCCCTTACAAGGTCACTTGTTTCCTCCAATTTGTGTTGAATTTCTTGTAGCTCAACTTGCTTTATGGGGAGAGCGTTTCTGAGGATTACGTTAGGGTCTTTCACCGCATTGCCAGTAGGTAAATCAGCTAAAACTTGAATTGGTTTAAACAGAAAAAACTGTAAAATTATGATTGAAAGAGTTAAGAAAAGTTTGTTCTGATTTGATAAGAATTTTTGCATAGCACTCTTGCAGGTTTATGATCCTTGGGGATGTAATACAGGAATGATTTCCAGTAACGATTTTCGCACAGGTACCACCATTGAATTGGATGGACAGGTTTGGCGTGTTGTAGAATTTCTACATGTCAAGCCTGGTAAGGGTTCTGCTTTCGTGCGAACAAAATTAAAATCAGTTCAAAGCGGCAACGTTGTTGAAAAAACTTTTCGAGCCGGAGAATCAGTACAGCAGGCTATCCTTGAGAAGTCTAACCTGCAACATACTTATGTGGAGTCTGGAGATTATGTTTTTATGGATATGACAAGTTTTGAAGAAACAAGACTTTCCGTTGAACAAATCGGTAAAGGCGCAAAGTATTTGAAAGAAGGAATGGAGGTTAATGTGATTTTCCATAATGGTAAAGTTTTAGAAGTGGAACTTCCTATATCTATTACTTTAAAAGTTACACAAACTGATCCCGGTGTTAAAGGAGATACTGCTAGTGGGGGCACAAAACCAGCTATTCTAGAAACAGGTGCTCAAGTTATGGTTCCTTTATTTATTTCTGAGGGGGAAATGATTAAAGTTGATACTCGTAATGATAGTTATCTTGGACGTGAAAATTAATGACTATGAAATTAGATCACGAAGACTTAAATCGCTTAATTGAAAAAATCTCAACAAGCGATATTCAAGAATTCTCTCTAGAGGGAGAAGACTTTAAACTCGAAATCAAACGGAATTTATTTGATCAGAACCAATTTACTAATAATTTAGTTTCTAATAATTTATTTGAAAGGCAAATAAATGCTAATCAAAAAGCCGTAAATGAAAATGTCTCAATAATTAATGAACCTGAGACGCCACAGGTGGCCCCTCCTGGGAGTGCAGACCTTACTGAAATTACTTCACCTATGGTTGGTACCTTTTATAGGGCCGCAGCCCCCGGAGAGGAGCCATTTGTTGAGGTAGGAAGCAATGTTAAGGTCGGTCAAACTATTTGTATTTTAGAGGCCATGAAGTTAATGAATGAAATTGAATCCGAATTTAACGCTGAAATAATAGAGATTCTCGTTGAAAATGGAACACCAGTTGAGTTTGGTCAAGTTTTAATGCGTGTTAAGCAGTCTTGAATTTTTTAGTCATTTCTATGGCAGCCTTTATAGCCTCAAGCATGCTTTGAGATTGAGCTATTCCTTTGCCAGCAATATCAAATCCCGTTCCATGATCTGGAGATGTTCTGATAAAAGGTAAACCTATTGTTGTATTTACCGAGTAATTAAGAGCTATTACCTTCATTGGAATTAAACCTTGATCATGATACATAGCAAGAATCCCATCATGTTTGTCAGAATCTTTGTTTCTCCAAGCTTTTGCGGAAGAATTCCAGCAACTATCTGGTGATATAGGGCCTAATAATTTAATATCTTTATTCTTCTCATTCCAAGTAATCAATGCATCAATAAGCCAATCTTGTTCTTCATTACCCAAAATACCTTCTTCGCCAGCATGAGGGTTTAATCCTGCAACTTTTAAAATAGGTTTTTCATTATATGCCATACAAAATTCTTTGAAAAGATCTAATTTAGAGTGGATTAATTTTGTATTAAGCCTCTTTGGTACCTCACAAAGCGCTATGTGCGTCGTAGCAAGTAAGGTATTGAATCTCCAACCTGTAATTGGTGATTTAGCTGTGAATAACATTCCAACATTTTTTACTCCACACGATTTAGCTAAAACTTCAGTCTGCCCGGAGAAGTAATGCCCTGCTAGTGACCATGATTTCTTGCAAATTGGGCCAGTTACAAGTGCTGACTTAGGATATTGTTTTACAATTTCAATTGCTTTTTTTAAGTAATAGAAGCTTGAATTACCATAACTTGATTTAGATTCATTATCAGATTGAGAAATTTCCAGATCATAAATTTGTAAATTATTAGGATTTGCTAGATTTCCCAATCCTAGAGTCCTTAAATGTGTATATGTATTTTGTAGATTTTTTTTTGAACCAACTAATATAAAGTCAATATTTTCTGGTATCTCATTAGAACAAAGTGCTTTTAAAATTATTTCAGGACCTACACCAGATTCATCTCCGACGCTCAATACAATTTTAAATCTATTATGAGTATTTTTAATATTCATTAAAAGTTTATAATTTTTTTAACTATTGAAAAAGCAGTTTTTTAAGCCTAATTTATAGTTTTTATAAATTAGCTTATATCCAATTGTTTCGCATAATAGTTTATTAGAAACTCTTCTATTTTCCATCCAAAAAGATTGAGCTATTGGTGATAATTGCTTTTTTGCTTCTTTAAATAATATTGGCTTTGGCATTTTTAAACCAAGCAGATCGTAACAAAATTGAATAACTTCAATTTGAGAACAGGGTTCATCATCTGCAATATTAATTATTTGGTGAAATTTTAAGGAATCTTTATTTTGTAATATATAAATAATCGCATTTGTAATATCAGCAACATGAATTCTTGAAAATACTTGATCTTTTTTAGATATAATACGAATTTTTTGATTTCTGATTGCTTCAAAAGTGGATCTTCCAGGACCATAAATACCGGGTAATCTAAAAATTTGTACGGGTAAACCAGATTCAATCCATTCTTTTTCGCAATTTAATCTATTAAGACTTCTTTTTTGAGAAGGATTAGGTTGGTCTATCTCAGAAACCCAATCACCTGCAGTATTTCCATACACTCCTGTAGTAGATAAATATCCAACCCATTCAAGGGATAAACTTTGTAGTTTACTTTGCAGACTTCCCAATACTGGATCTTTACCATTTTGGTCGGGAGGTATGCAACTAAGAATATGCGTGACTCCATCAAAAATTTTTTCATCAGGAATAACGTTGGTTGCACTATTAAAAACAAAACTATTTGGATCGTTGTTCTCAGATCTAGAACTTGTTAAGGCAGTACAACCAAATTTTCTTATGGTATCTGCAAAAAAACTACCGCTAAACCCGCATCCTAAGATTAAAAATTTAGTTTTATTTCCTAGTAAACTTGCGATATTCTTCATATGGCATTAATGTAGTACATATGTATTATTAAATGATGAAGACAGCTATTAAACCTGATTTAAAATCAAAAACTTTGTACACCAGCAAAAGTTCTAATCTTCTGAGAGAAAAAGAAATAGCTTTAGTCAATATTAAATTCTATCAAAAATTATTTGTTGTAATTATTTCATTGTCTACATTTTTAATATTCCCAGAATCGCCAAGAGAATTGGAAAATATATGCGAGAGCTATAATTCTAGAAAAATATGTAATGTTTGGTAGTCAAGCTGCGTTATAATTTGGTTCATCTGTTTCGTAATTCTTATTACTTACCTTAAAATTAGGATTAGCCCATTGCAATAATCTTATAGCTAATCTTAAATCTCCTTCTAACCAGGCTCTTATAGCCATTGCTCTTCTAGGATCATAAAATTTTTGTCTTCTATACCAATACAAAGCATTTTCATCTGATTTATCCCCATTACAAGAAAGGCACGCAGGGACACAATTTTCTGTTGTACTCAAGCCCCCTTGGCTACGTGGTAAAACATGGTCAATTGATTCAGATGGTTTTCCGCAATATATACAACTTTTTCCTGTAAATCTATGAATTGACTTTCGCCATTGTCTAAATCTGAACTTAGGACATAAATCCTCTAAAAATACCGCATCATTAATGTGCATTCAGATTATTACTTTAAATAAATAATGTCTTGAATATATAAAAAGTCAATATTTATTTATTTTTTTTAGTCTGAAATCGCAAGTAAAAATGTAATTTAGTGCTTATAGATACAAAATAAAATTTTTAAAAATATAATTAAAAAACTCCAACTACTTTATTAATAGCTATATCTTTCAATTGTCTCTTCTGAAAAATTTTCATTAGTTTCTTCTAGTTCTTTTTCTAACCTTTTTCTTTTCTTTTCTTTTTCTTCAGCTTCTTTTTCTTTTCTTTCTTTTTCCTTTTCTAAATCTCTTATTTGTTGTCTATTGGGGTGCAGTTTATCTAGGTATTCAACACAATAGCTGAAGGTTTCTCTATCTCTTATAACTGATTCAGTAATTTGTGCTGCGGCTTGTTTAGGTGAGACTTTAAAAAACCCTCCTTTTTGTTTTTTTATATATGTATAAGCTGCATCCCAGCTACTTTCATGATCATTTCCTCCATCTCGCATGGTACAGAAAATTTCTGCTCCAAATGATCCTGCATTAACTTTGGATGTTTGAAGCGATAAAGGGACTATTATTCCTAGGGTGAAAAAAATTAATTTTTTTTTAAATCTTTGCATTTAATTTTTGCCTCCCATATCAAAATATCTTTTATTGGAAATATGTCTATAGATATTTAAGATTTTATAACTCCAAATAAGTTCAAGCATTTGACAACTAATGGAAGAATTAGTAACACAGTAATCAACCTTACTGCATGGAGAGTCGCGACTGCAGCTCCTACCCCATATTCAGACCCTACAAGACTCATACCGCTAATACCTCCTGGTGCGGCACCTAGAATGGTTGTTATCACATCTATATTAAGTAATCTGCTTGTCCACAATCCAATTGCTAATCCTGTTAAAACTAAAGTAAAAGTTATTAAAATCGCAGGCCTCCATAAGCTTTGAAGATCAACTAATGAGTCTTTAGTTAACGATGTACCAATAACGGTTCCAATTCCAATTTCTAATATTGTTCTTGTGCCTATTGGCCACTCTGCTACATCGACTTTGCCAGTGATGCTAATTATGCTTGCACCTATTAAAGCGCCTGCAAGAGGAGCCGCAGGTATACCTGTTTTTAGAGCTAATGCTCCAAAGATTCCACCTGCAATTAGGTAATAGATTAGATTTATGTTAGGCATAATTTTGAGAGATGTTTGGACATAATATTAGAAAAAATTCTTTTTGCTTGAGTTTATAGTCAAATTATATTTTTGTTTTTTTCTCGTATATGTCCCATTTTGTTGGCATAATGTTATGTAAAGCATGAATTTTATGTCTTCTCAAATTTCATATAAATCTAATAGAAGCCGCATAAAGAAAAAATTATCTTTTTTTGAGGGTGGTCATCAACTTGAAAAATTAGAGTTTGCTCTAGCGATAGCTCAAACTAAGGGAGATGAAAAAAAATCATCAATTCTAAGAAAAAAAATTGTTGAATTAGGCGGAAATATTGAAGAGCCAGGCACTTAACTCAATCTGCATCAAGATATTGAGATGCCACTACTAATGCTTCGCCAGCTTCTTTAGCAGTTATTTTTTCTAGATCAAGAAGTGCTTTACTCATAGCAGAAATTATTGTAATGATGTCTCTATCATTTACATACCCTAAGTGGCCGATTCTAAAGATTTTCCCCTTTAAGTGATCTTGACCACCAGCAAGTAGGATATCAAACCTATTTTTTATTGTCTTTCTAAATTCTTCAGCATCCATTTCTTCGGTTTTGATTGCAGTAATCGAAGGGCTTAAATATTGTTCATCTGCAAATAATTTTAGATTTAAAGCCTTTATAGCATTGCTAATAGCTAATTTATGTTTATTATGCCTGTGAAAAATGTTGTCTAAGCCTTCTTCTCGCATCATTTTTAACGCTTCATCTAAAGCAAAAACCAAATTAACTGCTGGAGTATATGGATTACTGTTGCTTAAAAGACTTTTTTTATAGGATTTTAAATTTAAATAAAATTTTGGTAAATTAGATTTTTCTGAAGCTTCCCATGCTTTTTTGCTCATTGCTATAAAACTAAGACCGGGGGGTATCATGTATCCTTTTTGTGATCCAGAAGCTACGATATCTAAATGCCATTCATCTACAGGTACATTGCAAGCTCCAAGACTTGTGACGCAGTCAATAATTGATAAAGCTGTTTTGTGTTCGCGAATATATGAACTTATAGTTTCTAGATCATTAATGACACCTGTTGAGGTTTCAGAATGAGTTAAGATAACCGCCTTTATTTCTTTTTGTTTATCTTCCTCTAAAACCTTTTTGAATTCTTCTGGATCAAGTGGAGTGCCCCATTCGGAATCAATTTTTATTACTTCTAGACCAAATTCTTTAGCAACTTTTACCCATCTTTCTCCAAATTTTCCATTTTCTCCACAAATAACTTTATCTCCTTTACTTAAGGTATTTATTATTCCAGCCTCCATTGCGGCAGTCCCACTACCAGTAATTGTTAGAACATCATTTTGAGTTTGATGAAGCCACTGTAAATTTTTAGTAGTACTTTCTACGAGATCTTGGAATTCTTGACTGCGATGGCCTATTGGATGCTTACTTAATGCTTGTAAAACTTTTTCTGGAACTGGTGTGGGTCCAGGAATCATCAATGATAATTTTTGTTGTATGGCCACTTTGTGTTAAATAGGTCATTCTTAGATTAGTTCTCATTATATACTTTTCAATTACTTGATTTGAAAAAAGGATTTTCTTTACCTTTGTGGGTTGCTGGAGCTGCTAGGTCAGCATTAAAAAAACTAGTAGGATTACCATTTGAGAAATATGAACTAATAAAAATTCCTAATGAAAGAAAAGAAATAAAAATAGAGATTCATTCTGTCGGTTTACTTAAAGACAACTCGCATGCATTAGGAATTTCTTATGCAAAGTCTGGCTTAGATCTTGATATTACACAAAACTTAGAAATATGGACAATAGCTTCTTTAGAAAAAATTTCTTTTAATAATCCTCTTCAAACAATTCCAATAAATATTATTGCAGGTTCTGGTGTAGGTATAAAAAAGGATACATCAGAGATATGCATTTCTGATTTTGCAAAAGAAGTTTTATATGAAAATTTATTAGATAGAATTCCTGAAGGCTTTAATTTGAATTTAGAAATTATTTTCCCAAATGGGGTGTTTTTAGCTGAAAGAACTAGTAATAAGTCATTTGGTATTGTTGATGGATTATCTATTATTGGTACTTCTGCTGAGACTTATTCGAGTGCTTCGCCTGATCAATTAGAAGAGGCTAAAATTAAGTTGGCAAAGTTAATTCAAAATGATTTTAAAGGGAAAGTTGTTTTTGTTATTGGTGAAAATGGGTTAAATTTGGCAAAAACTTATAATGTTAATTTGCCAATTATCAAAATTGGAAATTGGATAGGACCATTATTAGTTGATGCTGCAATAAAAAAAGTTAAAACTGTAATTCTTTTTGGTTATCATGGAAAACTAATTAAATTAGCAGGCGGTATTTTTCATACACATAATCATTTGGCTGATGCAAGAATCGAGATTCTTGTTTTCTTAGCTGTTCAAGAAAAGGTACCATCCGAAATAATAGTTGAATTATCTAAATTAAATAATATTGAGGATGCACTACTAATTCTTGAAAGATTTAATAAATATTTAGCTGATAAATTATTCAATAATTTATCAAATACCATTGAAAAGCGTTCTTTTGCTTATGTAAATAGGTATGTAAAAACTGATATGGAAATCGCATCAATCATTTTTGATAGAAAAAGGAAAATAAGGTGGGCTGGAATTTACGGTAATAATTATATTTCTCATTTTCAATGCGATTAATTTGTTATTCATTATGCTTTTGTAAATAAATTGAGCTAACTTTTATACATGAGTCAAACATCTTTAAAAAAAGAACGAGATCCTTCAATATTAATTTTAGATTTCGGATCTCAATATTCTGAATTGATTGCAAGAAGAATTAGAGAAACTAATGTTTTTTCTCTTGTAGTAAGTAATTACATTTCAATTGAGGAAATTAAAAATATTAACCCTAAAGGGATTATTTTGAGTGGAGGCCCAAATTCTGTTTATGAACAAAATTCACCTAAGTGTGATGAAAAAATTTTTAATTTAGGAATTCCTATTCTTGGCATATGCTATGGAATGCAATTAATGGTCAAAGAACTCGGAGGATCTGTTATTTCAGCAACTAAAAGAGCTGAATATGGTAGAGCACCAATAAATTTAGACCAAGAATCTGACCTCCTTTCTGATGTAGAAGATAAATCTATTATGTGGATGAGTCATGGCGATTCTATTAATTGTTTACCTGATGGATTTAACAAAATTGCACATACCGAGAACACGCTCCATGCAGCAATTTCAAATGATGTAAAGAAATTATTTGGCGTACAATTTCATCCTGAAGTTATTCATTCAGAGTTTGGGATGAGGGTAATTAAAAACTTTGTTTATAAAATTTCTTGTTGTGCGGCTGATTGGACAACCGAAACTTATATAGAGGAAACTATTCCCAGGATAAGAGAGCAAGTTGGCAATAAAAAAGTTTTGCTTGCCTTATCAGGAGGAGTTGATTCCTCAACTCTTGCTTTTCTTCTCAATAAAGCTATAGGAAATCAGCTTACATGCATGTTTATAGACCAAGGTTTCATGAGAAAAGGTGAACCAGAATTTTTAATGAATTTTTTCGATAAGAAATTTCACATAAAAGTTGAATACATTAATGCAAGGGAAAGGTTTATTGCCAAATTAAGAGGCATTACTGATCCAGAACAAAAAAGAAAAATTATAGGTGAAGAATTTATTAGAGTATTTGAGGAAGAAAGCAATCGATTGGGACCTTTTCAGTATTTAGCCCAAGGTACTCTTTATCCTGATGTTATTGAAAGTGCTGGCACTAATATTGATCCTAAAACTGGTGAAAGAATAGCTGTAAAAATAAAGAGTCATCATAACGTGGGCGGATTGCCAAAAGATTTACAATTTAAATTAGTTGAGCCATTAAGAAAACTTTTTAAGGATGAAGTCCGAAAAGTGGGCGCTGCTTTAGGTTTGCCAGATGAAATTATAAAAAGGCATCCATTTCCAGGCCCTGGATTAGCTATAAGAATTTTGGGAGAGGTAAATAATGAAAAACTTGATTGTTTAAGAGATGCAGACTGGATAGTAAGAGATGAAATTAAAAAAGCAGGTCTTTATAATGATATTTGGCAAGCTTTTGCAGTATTGCTACCTGTTAAAACTGTGGGAGTGATGGGAGATAAAAGGACTTATGCATGGCCAATAGTTTTACGTTGCGTATCAAGTGAGGATGGTATGACAGCGGATTGGTCAAAAATTTCTTTTAAGATTCTGGAGAGGATTGCAAATAGAATCGTAAACGAAGTAGATTCAGTTAATAGAGTTGTTTATGATATAACAAGCAAACCTCCTGGAACCATTGAGTGGGAGTAAGTTAAAAAATTTTCTAATAAATTTATTACTTTTTTATGTAAGAAATATTTTTAAATGAGATATTTATCCTAATGAACGAGATTATTAAATTAAGTAGATCTACTGTTGAGAAATATCTTAGTTGTCCAAGATGTTGTGTACTTGACAAAAAATATAAGATAAAACCACCATCATTACCATTCACTCTAAATATCGCTGTAGATAATTTGTGTAAAAATGAATTTGATTATTACAGAAAAATTCAGAAGCCACATCCTTTATTTATTGAATATAGTGTTGATGCTGTCCCTTTTCAACACAAAGATTTAGAACGCTGGAGAAGTAATTTTCAAGGAATAAGATATAAGTCAATTGAACATAACTATGATTTTGGTGGAGCTGTGGATGATATTTGGCAGAAAAAAAATGGTGATCTTATTATCGTTGATGTAAAAGCCACATCTAGAAATAATTTTGATTGGTCTGAGACTTTTAATAAATACGAATATGCAAAAGCTTATAAGAGACAATTAGAAATGTATCAGTGGCTATTTAAAAAAAACGGTTTTCAAGTAGCTAAAGAAGCTTATCTTTTATATTTCAATGGAAAGAAAAATGAAGAGTTATTTAATAACCAATTAAATTTTGACGTACATCTAATTAAGTTAGATTGCTCTACTTCATGGGTAGAAAACAAGATAATTGATACGGTTAATTTATTACGTTCGGATGTTTTTCCAAAACCTTCCTTAGATTGCGAATACTGTAATTATTTAAAGAAGCGTTGGCAGTTATCAATAACTTAATATTCATGGGATAATTTTTTTATATTTCTGGAAAAATAGTGAATTAAAGATAATCTTTAATTAGATTATTAATTTAAAATTTTGATAAAGTCAAAAAATTCTGAAAGAAAGATAACTAATCATCTTCAACAAGATGTAGTTAAAGTATCTGGTAAAACAATTTTTATTAATCCTTTTTTATATTGGCGGAGATTTGACGAAAATACTAATAGATGGCTTAGAGAACCTGGTCAAATGTCAGATGATCAAATTTCACCAAACAGGAACCGTTTTTATCCAGAAATAGAGTGGTCTGATTTATGTCATGAGCAAAAGCTCATAAAAGATGCAACTGTTGAGATGTTTTTAAAAACTCTTGAATTGATAAGTACATTTCATCCTTATCTTAGTTCCGGACAATTATTAGAAGTAGAGAGAAAAATGGCGATTATAAAAAAGATTCCTTTCGAAAAGTGGGTAACAAAATCTTTTGCCAAAAAAGCGAGATTATTAGAAAAAGAAAAAAGAAAATTTCAAAGAGAAAGATTTTTTCGTAGCTGGAGAGAATGGTTTAGTCTTGTAAATACTCAACAAGCCATTTTGCCGTTAATAGTTACGATATTTATTTCTTCATTTATTGGATGGTCTTTAGGGATATCCAAGAATAGTTGTAATCCTTATTTTGAACAAAATATAGATCAATTAAATTAATTTGTTTTTGATATTTTTTAAGTATCAAAGTTAATATAATTTTGAAAAAATAAATTTCTTATTTAAGATTATATTAATTGGGTATTTGCTTAAATAAAGTATTAGTTTCATGAGTGAAAATTTGAATTCAAATAATATTGAAAATGATGAGGTTAATCTGAACAATGAAGATAGTGATTATAAAGATTTAATTACTAGACTTAAAGAGATAAAATCAACCATTGCTTTACTAGAAAAAAAAATATTTAAATAAATTTTATATTTTTGATAAAAACAGGTCCTAATAAAAAACTTTTTTCCTTAAAGAGACAACCTCTAGTCTTACTTATTTTTTCTTCTATTTCATTTTTATTGATTTTATTTAGGTTAATTTTTTTACAACTTTTAAATTATGAATCTTATAAAAAAATGTCAGACGAGAATAGGATCAGACTTATTGCTTCGCAGCCAATACGCGGAAGAATACTGGATAAAAATGGTTATGTTTTAGCAGATAGTAGGGTTCAATACTCGTTAATAATAAAGCCTCAATCTGTTAATAAAAGCAATTGGGAAACACATAAATTAATTATTTCCGAGTTGTTAAATCTTGATAGTAATTTAATTCAAAGAAAATATTTGACTGGTCTCAGGAATCAAAAACTTTCAGTAACTATTCTTGATGATTTAAATGGAGATCAATTAATAAAATTTAAGGAAAATGAAGATAATTTATTTAGTTTTGAAGTAGCGACGAAATTAATTAGAAATTATCCTTATCAATCTGTTGCTGCGCATGTAATTGGTTATACTCAGCCAATCACTGAATCAGAATATAAATTTTTATCTAAAAAGGGGTATAAATTAAATGATTTAATAGGGAGAACTGGAATTGAATATGTTTACGAAGATTTGATAAGAGGTGAATGGGGTGGCGAAATGGTTGAAGTCAATTCTTTAGGTAAGTTTCAAAGATCATTAGGTGTAAAACCATCAATACAGGGTAATGATATTGAATTGACAATTGACATGAATTTACAATTAGTTGCTGAGGAAGTTCTCAAAGACAAAAAAGCTGGAGCAATAATAGTTATGGATCCAAGAGATGGTGCAATAAGAGCGATGGCTAGTAGACCTACTTTTGATTTGAATTTTTTTTCGAAGGATTTTAAGCCGGAAAAAGAATACAATAAGATATTTAATTCTCCTGAAAAACCTCTTTTTAATAGAGCATTAAATGCTTATGATCCAGGAAGTGTTTGGAAAATTGTAACCGCTTTAGCTGGCTTAGAAAGTGGGAAATTTCCCAGTGATACTATGTTAGATACGAAACCATGTATCACTTATGGGAGTCAATGTTTTAGGGAGCATAATGATTTAGGCTTTGGGGTGATAGGTTATGAAGATGCTTTAAGAGTTTCAAGTAATACATTTTTTTACCAAGTCGGATATGGTGTTGGAGTTGATGAAATTCATGAAGTCTCTAAAAAGCTTGGTTTTAATTCTCTATCTGGAATTGAAATTTCTGAACAAGAAAATATAGGCTTGGTTGCCAGTAGTCAGTGGGCAAAGGAAGGTAGAGGCTGGGGAGAGCCGGGAAGAACTCCTTGGTTGCCGGAAGATATTGCTAGTATGTCTATTGGACAAATGGTTGTTCAAGTAACCCCAATACAAATAGCAAGAGCGTATGCTGTTATTGCTAATGGAGGTTATTTAGTAACTCCTCATTTAACTAAAAAATATAGAGAATCTTTTTCTGATAAATCTAGAATCAGGCTTGATATTGATCCTAAGCACATCCAGTTATTAAAAAGTGGTTTACGAAAAGTTGTTGAATCTGGAACAGGTGTACAGATTAATATTGGAGTCACTAATTTGCCCCCAGTCTCTGGTAAAACTGGAACCGCTGAAGATTGGAAGACTGGTTTAGACCATGCTTGGTTTGTATGCTTTACTCCATCAGAGAAAAGTGAATTACTAGTGGTTGCTTTTGCCCAAAATACACCAGGTGGTGGGTCAGTTCATGCACTCCCTATGGCGAAAGAAATTTTAAAAGTTTGGAATAAAAATAATTGATAATAATTTTTTAATTATAAATTTTATGTTTTTATTTTTTTCATTTGAAAAAGTCTTTGAATAATATCTTCAATGGTTTTGGTATCTATCGGTTTACTATATGAGGACAAAAGTTGTCTCCCTAATACCTGACTTCCTAAATGCACTAATTGAATGCGTAATGAAGTGAGTAACTCTAACCCTATCCCACCAGAGAATGTTGCAATTGCTATTGGTTGACCATTAAATAAATTCCTAAAGTCATCTCCTGAAATAGATAACCAAGCTATGAAGTTTGAGAGAATAGGAGGTATAGATCCATTATATTCTGGAGCACAAATTACCCACTTTTCTATTGCGAAAAGCTTTTTTTTTAATTCTTCTATTTCAACTGGGACATTTTCTTTGCTGTGAATTCTTGGATTAAATAATGGAATATCAAGAGTCGTAAGATCTAATATCTCAGAACTTATTTTAAGTTCATTACTTTTTTCGAGGAATTTTTCAGAAAGTTCTAGATTTTTCCCGCAACTAGCAGTAATGATTATAAGATCTTTTGATTTAGTCATAAATTAGATAAATAAATTTAATAGTTAGCACCAGTTTTACGGTGATGAACCGCTGTCAGACTATCGGATTTTAGTATATTACCGTGTAATACTTCAGCGTATATTACCCAATGATCCCCACATTCCATTCTCTCTTTTACAGAAGCGTCTAACCATGCTAAAGATTCAGGAATGATTATTTGTTCATTAGGAGTCAATTCAATATCTAAACCTTCAAATCTATCTTCTCCTGGTGCAAAAGGTTTTGTAAATCTTTTCAAAGGTTCTTTAAAATCTTTTTCACTTAGAATATTTAATGCAAATGAATCCCCTATTTGCAGAAGAGACTCTACCGATCTATCTTTTGCTACTGCGATACTTAATCCAGGTGGAGAAAAACTTGCTTGACTAACCCAAGATGCAAGCATAGCTCCTTTGAGATTATTCTCATCTTTGCCTTTAGAGGCGGTTAGAACACATAGCGAGCCAATTACTCTTCCAAGAGCCTGCAATTTTGGATCTGTTTTACTTGTAATCATTCCAGTATCTGATTTTCTGGATTTTTTCTTTGCTTTTTTTATGATTTTTCTTCCAAAGTGAGTTCCTATTTCTTCAAGCTCTTTAATCTTTGGTTTATTTGGACTGAATTTAATTCTTATAGGGTCAAAACTAAACTTAAAACCACCGTCTTTTAATTTCGTTTCAAGTAAATCTATTGCTTCGCCGCTCCAGCCAAAACTACCAAAAATTCCCACTGGTTTTTCTCTATTACCTTCTGATAATAATGTTCCTAGTGCACTAACTATTGGAGTTGGAGCGTGACCTCCTAGTGTGGGGGATCCGATTAAATATCCATCTGCATTTTTGATAGATTTTATAAGTACATCATTAGATGTTAATTCACAATTAATACTTTCCACTTCTACTGAAGTTCTATTTATTCCTTTAGCCAATGCATCACCTATTGAGGCTGTATTTCCATATGCACTTGCATAAATCAAAGCAATTTTAAGATTATTTGTTGAGAGATTTTCACCCCATCTAATGTAGTCATTTAAAAAGCTTTTTAAGCTATATTCAATAGCCGGACCATGTAATGGTGCAATAATTTTAATATCGTAATCTGTAATTTTTTCAGTTATTGATGCCACTTGACTAGACATTGGTGCCATAAGGCAATCATAAAAGTGTTTCCTATCAATTTCTGTACTAACTCGATTTGTCTCAGACCAATATTCAGATGCAATATGAGCAGAAAAAATTTTTTCACTTAGAAGTATTTCTTGATTACGTTCATAAATTATTAGACCTCCAGGCCAACGTGCTGTTGGAATAGGAATTAACTCTAGTGAAATATTATTCAACTCTAAATGCATTTCCTTTTTGATTATGTTTATTTCGGGTAATTGAATTTCAATAAAGTTTTCCAAGTTCGGATTTCTTTGATTCCAAAGTTCGGAAATCAGTTTAAAGCCAGGATTTGAACAAGTAATCGTTAAGTTTTCAAATTGTGTACTAATTTTTTTAATAGTTTCTATGATTTGAGGATTGATATGTCCAGAAATGACGTTAATTTTATTTAATTGAAATTGATTAAATAACTCAGATATTATCTCATTAAATGAATTTAAATGTTGTTTTTCAGGTGGGTGAATAATAATAAGTTCTGTATTATTTCTAATTAAAAAAGTATTAAAAGAGGTTCCTTTTTCGAGGTTGAACTCAAGTTCAAATCTTTCTTTATTTTGATCAAGAAATCTGATACAAGTAAAATTTTCAGTAATTTCAAATTTTGAAAAGTTTTGATTTTTTGAAAGTAAACTTGTATTAATTCCTGCCATTTTGAAAATTTATTTCTAATAGTGATTAGCAACTTTTCTATGATGCACTGCTGTTTTGCATGATAAGTCAGAGACATTACCATTTTCTACAATTCCGTAAATTATCCAATGATCTGGAGTCTCGAGTCTGGAACATACTTTACAATCTAAAAAAGCAAGTGAATCTGATATAACTGGTCCTCCTTTTGCAATGTTGCTATTTACATCTACCTCAGCAAATCTATCTGCTCCAGGAGCAAATCTCTTTAAAAAATGTCTAAACATTTTTTGATAGTTATCTTCTCGCAAAATGTTCACAACAAAACCTTTTCCAACTTGCATATACGATTCAATAGCTCTATCTTTTGCTACTGCTACTGTAATACCTGGTGGAGAAAAACTTGCTTGACTAACCCAACTTGCGACCATTGCACTTTGTCTAAATGTCGACCCTTCTCCTTGACTAGCTGTAACTACATATAATCCTCCACTTAACCTACCTAACGCTTTATCTAAATTTGAATCAAGGCTCTTCATTGATGCAATATTTTTCTTTTTGTTGATTAATTGACCCAAGTCAGTTCCAGCCTCTTCGAATTGTTGATAAATAATTGGATCTGGAATATTTTTAACTCTTAAAGGCGAAAAGGCTTCTTTCTGGCTTAGTTCTCTTAACTTGCTTGCTAAAGAATCTATTGGCTCATCATTTCCTCCGAATGCATCATAAATAGCCGTAAATTGTTTAGGCTTTAAAGCTGCAAACAAAGTGCCAAGAGATTCTTTTAATTCATTGTCCGCATCAACTGGCCATGTGGGAATAACTACCGCTTTTGATTCAGAAATTAAACCTGTTAATTCCTGCGGATCAGAAGATCTTAAATCAATTAATTGGACTTGAGCATCTGCTTTACTTATGCCATGGGAAATAGCTTGGCTTAGTCGATCACAGTACCCATAATCGCTTATATAGCATACTGCTACAAATTCGTTTCCCTTACTTTTATTACTACTCCATTCTAGATATTTTCCTTTCCAAAAATTGACTTGATTATGAAGCAAAGGGCCATGTCCTACGGCTATTGTTTTTAAT
Organism: Prochlorococcus sp. MIT 1314; assembly: GCF_034093315.1. Lineage (GTDB taxonomy): Bacteria > Cyanobacteriota > Cyanobacteriia > PCC-6307 > Cyanobiaceae > Prochlorococcus_A > Prochlorococcus_A marinus_Y. The sequence continues at coordinate 1,197,586 of NZ_CP139300.1, forward strand.
TCAGGCAGCTTATCTATTCTTTTAATTGCTTGCAAAACGCTTCTAGCGTTTGGACCCATTAGGCAATCGTAATAAAAACGGAAATCATCATATATTTCTTTTTGATCGGTGTCATAAAATTCATCAGAACAATAATGGAGTCCAAATGCATCGCATGTGTAGAGGACATGAGTGCTGTGGTCATATGAAAAAATTGTATCTGGCCAATGTAAATTTGGTGCGCTTATAAATTCAATATTATGTTCTAAACCGCTATTAGGATTAGTTCCGAGATTTAAAAACTCTCCACTCTTAACCTCTAGACGCTTAAAAGGAATATGTATTTGGTCTTCAATAAATTTAAGGGCTAATTTTGATCCTACTACTGTGATGTTTTGGTTTAATTCTAAAAGATTACCTATTAAGCCAGAATGATCAGGTTCTGTATGGCTTGTAATTAGATAATTCACTTCTTGTGGATTTACATTTTTCAGTAATTCCTTAAACCATAATTCTTCGAACTTTGCGTGACTAGTATCAATAATTGCTAGTTTTTCTCCTCTAATTATAAAACTATTGTAAGTAGTTCCATTTCTTAATCCAAATTCAATATCAAATCTACTACGATCCCAGTCCAAAGATCTTATGGCACATGAATCATCAGCGAAGTTTTGAGATTGAACTGTCAACTTGTTATTTATTTGTGCCAATTTAGAATTACTTGTCTGGGCAGAGGCTAGCATAGGACAAATCGCGTTATACAATAACTTTAGTTATGTAGAATATAAATCCGCGTGATTATTTTTGCCAAATAACCGAAATTACGCTTTTCTTTAATTTTTATTCTTTTTATTCTGGATAAATGACATCTCAACTAATTAAAAAAATAGTTACTGGAGATGAGATAAGAAATGCTTTTTTAAAATTTTATAGTGAAAAATTACATAAAATCATTCCAAGCGCATCTTTAATTCCAGATGATCCTACGGTTATGCTCACAATTGCTGGGATGCTACCTTTTAAACCAGTTTTTTTAGGTTTAAAAGAAAGACCGTCAAAAAGGGCTACATCTAGTCAAAAGTGCATCAGAACAAACGATATAGAAAACGTTGGAGTTACTGCTAGACACCACACTTTCTTTGAAATGCTTGGGAATTTCTCTTTTGGAGATTATTTTAAACGCGAGGCTATTCAATGGGCTTGGGAATTAGTTACTAATATTTATCAACTTTCTGCTGAAAATATAATTGTGAGTGTCTTTCATGAAGATGGAGAGTCTGAAAAAATTTGGAGAGATGAAATTGGTATTCATCCAGATAGGATAGTGAAACTAGGTGAGAAAGATAATTTTTGGTCTTCTGGAAAGACAGGTCCATGTGGACCTTGTTCAGAACTTTATTATGATTTTTATCCTGAAAAAGGTCTGCAGAATATTGATTTAGAAGATGGAGATCGTTTTATTGAATTTTATAATCTTGTTTTTATGCAATATAATCGCGATCCTAATGGAAAATTGACAGATTTAAAATTTAAAAATATTGATACAGGAATGGGCCTTGAAAGGATGGCTCAAATATTGCAAAAAAAGCAAAATAATTATGAGACAGATTTAATTTTTCCTATCATTCAAAAAACTTGTGAGATTGCAAATATTGATTATTTTTCTTCAAATGATAAAAACAAAATTTCTTTAAAAATTATTGGAGATCATACAAGAGCTGTTGTTCATTTAATTTCTGATGGAGTAGCAGCAAGTAATCTCGGCAGGGGTTATATCTTAAGAAGGCTTATTAGAAGAATGGTCAGACATGGGAGATTATTAGGCATAACAAATGAATTTTTACCGCATATTGCTACTGTGGGGATAAATTTAATGAAAAAAAATTATCCTGATTTAAAAAATAATAATGATTTAATTTTGAATGAGATAAAAATAGAAGAAGTACGGTTTAGGGAAACCCTTGAAAGGGGCGAGAAATTGCTAGATGAATTAATTTCTTCGGGTCAGAAATTAATTTCTGGTTTTAAAGCTTTTGAACTTTATGATACTTATGGATTTCCTCTAGAACTTACTGTAGAAATTGCTGAGGAAAATAGTATCAGTGTAGATGTAAAGGGTTTTGAAGAAGAAATGAATGCACAAAAAGAAAGAGCTAAAGCTGCTTCAAGTAATATTGATTTGACATTAGAGGGATCATTAGAGCGAGAAATAGATCTTTTTAACAAAACTGTTTTTAATGGTTATGATTCACTTCTTTCGGAAGCTGAAATAAAGGGCATATTTTTGGATTCAACATTAGTTAAGCAAGCAAGTGAAGGTCAGAAAGTTTTAATTGTTCTTGATCAGACAACTTTTTATGGAGAATCTGGCGGCCAAGTTGGTGATATTGGAACGATATTTTCAAATGATGTAGAGGTCTTAGTTGATAATGTTAT